>JAUIGN010000099.1 GCA_030430075.1 bacterium | reverse complement strand
CACAGCATGCCCTACCTTCCGTAGGTCACGCTGTGCGTGACGAAATGCGGTCTCCAACGCGGACAAGCATCCATGCGGACGTTCACCGTCGCCGCGAGCGATCACCACCGATCGTTCCGGCATGCACAGCATGCCCTACCTTCCGTAGGTCACGCTGTGCGTGACGAAATGCGGTCTCCAACGCGGGCAAGCGAACACCATGTGCCGCATCTCGGTCAACACTCTGAGCACCAGCGCGGCGATCCTCCTGGTTCGCCCGCCTTGGACTCGATGGCACGAATGTTGAATGGCGGGCGTTGCCCCTGATCGGCAAAACCTCCCCATTGCCGCTCGTAGACGCCCAATCGGACATATCGATGGAAGCTCGAGTGCGGCCACTCAAACGGAAACTGAACGCACGCATGCTTGACTGGATTCCAATGGATGTAGTCGAAATGAGCTTGAAAATCTTCTTCATCCTCCAACGCATGCTCCCAAAACCGCGGCTGCCAGATTCCTCTCCGCCGCTGCTGTTCTCGCCCAGTAGAAACAACTTGCTCAGATCCACCGAGTTCTAACCATCGTTTGGTAAACTCCTTCTTGATCCACCCCCATCGCTTGGAATAGCCGCTGTCGCCCGGCGGTAGTGACCAAATCGCGTGCAGGTGGTCGGGAAGCAAGACGATCGCATTGATCGTAAACGGCCAACGCATTCGGCATCGCCGCAACACACTACCCAACAATGGCACCGCGAGCGCGTCGTTAAACAACGGGCGGCGACGATACGTGACCACTGTGAAGAAGAATGAACCGCCCGGAACGTGCGCACGACAATAGTTGGGCATGGTGGGGGTTCGGCTTGGGCAATGCGTTACGGCGCGGGGGTTTCTGCCTGGTATGTTCGGCATGCAGAGCAGGCCGGTCCTATTCTACGGTTCTTGGTCGCGGCATGCACAGCATGCCCTACATCCCGTCGGTCACGCTGTGCGTGACGAAATGCGGCCTCGATTCTCGGCATGCACAGCATGCCCTACATCCCGTAGGTCACGCTGTGCGTGACGAAATGCGGTCTCAATTCTCGGCATGCACAGCATGCCCTACATCCCGTAGGTCACGCTGTGCGTGACGAAATGCGGTCTCAATTCTCGGCATGCACAGCATGCCCTACACCGCAAAGATTTCCTGGACCGGCTTTCCATGGCCGTCGCGCGTGGCGTAAAACGGGCGCTGTTCGATCTCGAATGCCGTCTGGGGGCTGATCCCCATGGCGGTATAGATCGTCGCGTGAAGATCCTCGACGGACACCGGATCTTCAATCGCCAACAACGGACGTTCGTCCGCCGTTCGGCCGTACAGGAAGCCGCGTTTCACTCCGCCGCCGAAGAGGGCCACGCTGGTGCCACCGGTAAAGTGGCGGTGCAGACCATAGTGCTTTGATTCCTGCAAGGTCTTGGTACGCGCCCTCGACTGATCGCGGGCCGACGAACCGGGTACGCCTTCAATCATCATGTCGCGGCTGAACTCGCTGGCGATTACGACCAGGGTCCGATCCAGCAGCCCGCGTGATTCGAGATCCAGCACAAGCTGGGCGATCGGGCCGTCGACTTCTTGTTTCAGCCGCGCGACGGTCGCATGGCCGTTCTCGTGCGTGTCCCAGTGGATGAACGGAATATATTCGGTTGTCACTTCAACGAAGCGGGCCCCGGCCTCGACGAGGCGGCGGGCAAGCAGGCAACCTCGACCGAACCGGCCGGTGTCGTAACGCTGGCGGGATTCCGCCGGCTCGCGGGTCAAGTCGAACGCATGTCGCTCGTCCGACTGCAGGAGCCGGTGAGCGGCATCGAGGGCTCGCAGCATCGACTCCTGCTGGTAATCGCTCATCAGATCGCGCTGCGGATGCGCGTCGATCAGCCGCCGGTAATGGCGGTACCGATTGCTGAATCGTCCCGGCTTCATCCCGGGCGGGGGTTGCACTGATCGGACCGCGTCTTGCGGATAGGGCAGGTTCATCGGCCCGAACTCGGATCCGAAAAAGCCGGCAGTCGTAAAAGCCTTCAGTTCCTCTTTCTCGCCGACGCCTTCCAACCGTTGTCCAATATTGATAAACGGCGGCATGACCGGGTTTCGCGGGCCGAGCACCTTTGCCATCCAGGCCCCCAGATGCGGCGCCGCCACGGTCAGCGGCGGAACATAGCCCGTATGCCAATGGTACTGGTGACGGGAATGGAGGATGTGGCCGAGATCCGGTTGGACCGCCGAGCGGATCAGGGTCCCGCGATCCATCACCTGAGCAATCTGCTCGAACCCCTGCGTGATCTTGATGTTGTCGACGGTCGTGTCGATGGCAGGAAAGGTGCTGAGGATCCGTTCGACTTCCAACCCTTTCTCGAAGGGCAAATAGCGCTTCGGATCGAACGTATCCGGAGCAGCCATCCCGCCCGCCAACCAGATGACGATGCAGGCATCCGCGGTGGCCGGCGGATGGGCCGCCGACGTTCCGCTCGATGGCTGCACGTCAGCCGCCCAGGCGCGCGGTGCCGGGCTGGCCAAGGCGGCCACGGCTGACGCACTTAGTTTCTGCAAGAACTCGCGCCGCACCAATTGCTGAGGCATGTTCATCGAGGATCCTTATCGAATCATTTGAAATTCAGGTTGCATGATGACCGTCCACAACAGGTCTTCCACCGCGACGGGATCGCGGCCTTGGCCGACGATGTCCTGCAACACGGCCCGTTCGGCAACGGTCGGGTCACGTGACAGTGCAAACCGATACAACCAGGTCACCAGGTCATCGGCGGACTTGCCTTGGGCAACCAGGCGCTGCGCGCCTTGCGCCAGATAACCAGCCAGAATGTCTCCGTTGGACAAATCAATGGCTTGCAGCGTCGTCAGTTCGCTGGGCCGGGTCGTCACGACCTGGTCGCGATGTGGGCGGCCCAGGGAACGCATCAGAAAGTCGTTCTCAACCAGGGCTGCGCGGACCGGCGGCCCGCGACGTCCGGCGGCAGCAGGATCGAGCAACTCGCCCCAGGGCGCCGCGCCGTGCGGCTTGAGCACCTCGGCCGTGGTCCACTCACCTGCCGGCGGGCGGACTTCCCATGTGCCGTCGGTGGCCACGACCGTATGCTGCGAACCGCTGTCCAGCGTGATTTGACAAATGAACCCAGCCGCGCCGCCGAACATCTCGGCATCCACCTCGATCAAGTTCTCTCCCGCGTTGAACAGGCCGGCCAGGTCGCGGTAGACCGGTTGCTGCCAATTCTTGGAGGCGGCGACTTCGGTCCCGTTGATTCGCAAGCGGAACGCATTGTCACAAGTCGCCATCAGCCGTGCTTGTCGGGGCTTACCGGTCAGCGTCACTGTCCGTCGAAACTGGACCTTGCTCAACAACGGACCGGGATACCAGATCCAGGCGGCCGCGACCGAGACGGGCGGCTCCGGCGCCGCACTCGGCTCGGCGTGCCGATTCACCTTGGCAGCAGGCTGCTGCGGGTTGGTGCCGGTGAGTTGCCAGGTCGCATCCAAAAACTGCTCGGCCGTCATGCGTCGCGCCAAGGGCCCGGCGTAGCGGTAGTCTTCGCCCGGCGCTTCCTCCAAGCGGATCGATCGGGACTGGTACGCCCGCGAGGTCATGATGAACGAAATCAATCGGCGAAGGTCGTAGCCGTCAGCGGCAAACCGGACTGCCAGGTAGTCCAGCAGGTCCTCGTTCCAGGGACGCGTGTGCATCGCATCGACCGGATGCACGATGCCGCGCCCCATGAGACGGTGCCAGATCCTGTTGACCAGCGTCCGGGTAAAACGCCCGTTGTCGGGATGCGTCATGAGCCCGGCCAGTTGTTCAAGCCGCCGCGGCTGAGCTGCCTGCGGGTCGACATCTCCCAGTTCGGGGAAGATCCACCGCGGCGTGGCCATCTGCCCGATCGGTTTGTCGCAACGGTTGAGTTCCAGCGGGTGTTCCGCGTAGATCGCGGCCAGATTGTACGCCTCGGACAACGTCCAGCGGTCGATAAAGCTGTCGTGACAACTGGCGCATTTCATGTTGATGCCGAGGAACACTTGCGATACGTTCTGCGCGAATTGGATCTCCCGTGACTGGCTCGCATTCACCTCTCCACGCCACTTGATTCCATTGATAAAGCCGGCGGATTCGGCCGTCGGCGCGATCAATTCGCGAACCATCTGGTCGTACGGCTTGTTGGCCCGCAGCGAAGCGTACAGCCAGGTCGTAATCTGGGTGCGGCCCTTGGTAATGAAACCGGTACCGGTGTAGTCATTGCGCAGAAGGTCGTTCCACATTGTCAGCCAGTGGTCCGCGTACGCGATGTCGTCTTCCAGCAAACGGGTGATGGCGCGCGCCCGTTTGTCGGCGCCGGAATCCGCCAAGAAGACGCGTCGTTGCTCGGGTGAGGGCAGCAGCCCGATGGCGTCAAGCGACGCGCGGCGGAGGAAGACCGCATCGGCGGCCGGAGGCGGCAACGGCTGCTCGCGAGCGGCCAGGGCATGATCCAGCAGCCGATCGATCGGATGTTCGCGACCGGCACGCGCGGTCGGCAGTGTTACCTCGCGAGGCCGCAAAGGAGGTTCCCAGCCGACCGTTCCCAGCGTGACGCCCGCCTCCCAGTCCAAGCCGCGGTCAACCCACGCCCGCAGGACGGCAACGTCGTCCGCCGGCACGCGCGGACCTTCCGGCGGCATTCGAATCGTCTCGTCGTCCGTCGTCACACGTTGCAGAAACAGGCTGCGAGTTCCTTTGCCGGACACGGCCGCCGGACCACTTTCGCCACCGGCCAGTAACGTTGCACGCGTGTTCAGGGAAAGCCCGCTGAGGTGCGTCGGGTTTTTAGGACAGTCCGACTGCTTATTTCCGTTGGGCCCGAGGGGCGGGAACAGCGGCCCCCGAGGCCCTTCCCAGGCCTCGGG
>JAUIGN010000071.1 GCA_030430075.1 bacterium | reverse complement strand
GTGGCGTACTCCTTGGGTTGAGTGTTTTTGACGAACAAATTTCACCCAAAGTACGCCGCCCTTTTCAAGCCCTCATCCACAACTTTCGGTTATACCTCTTCGCACCGAGTTGAGGAAGAGAGGTGTGCTCGCGTCGTGTAAATCCAAAGCGTGTATGCGATTGCTTTCAACTACCTCTGACATTGTCACCAACGTGATGCTATCAATCTGTCTACTTGTCGAGTAACTTGAAACACTCAGACCAGTAGGTATTTGATTTCGTGTGACAGCGTATGTGGCCGTAGTGGTGCAGCGGTCGGAAGATAGTAGAACGGGCGGGGACATGACTTCTGAAAACTCACACACCGTCGTGACCGGCTTCACAGAAAATGCTTGCGATGAATTTGCTGGAGACATCCTAGCTGACAAGGTCGAGTTGTGGCGGGATCGGCTGCTTGATCTCGGCAATCGCAACGCGCTGATAAACACTAGGTTCTCGGAACGTAGTACAACGATCGAGTTCGATACACCGACGACCGAGGAGATTTGGGAGAAGCTGGCGGCCGAATCGGAGGCCGGGGCAGATCCGATGAGGTTTCCTTGGCGGCGAGATCTCGTCCCGCCTCCGCCGGACTGGCAGGAGTACGAGGACGAAGAAGATGACGTTGCCGTGAATGGCCAGGTCGGCCAGATACCAACGATCCGGAAGCGAAAGCGTCGGGAGTGGAATCCGCGACTGGAGGAGTGTCGTCAATCGTCACTCCTCCAGTCGAACGATCTGTTGGTCGACAAGACCGACAAGGTGCTCGATCGGAAGCTCCGTAACCTCGACGATCACGCCAAGCTGGCGATGTCCGAACAGGGCGTCCACGTTTTGTATGTCGCCTTCGGTTTCCTGAAGTGGTTCGAGTCGGTCGACTCAGCGGAAGAGCGGTTCAGCCCGCTGATGCTTGTGCCGGTGACGTTGTCACGTGATTCGACAAGTGCCCCATGGGAACTAACAGAAGCCGAGGACGAAGCGGTCGACAACCTATGCCTGCGTCAGCGGCTCTGGCAAGACTTCAAACTTGAGCTGCCTGCGTTGCCAGAGATCAACGAGCTCGAAGAAGAGGGAGCTCGGTTGACGTTCTTGGAGGCCGTACGTCATGCGGTTGAGAAGCACGAAAGATGGGAGGTCGTCGACAAGTGCGTGATAGGCCGGTTTGCCTTTCCTAAGATTGCCATGTGGAAAGACTTGGGTGATCATAAAGCGTCGGTCATCGAGCACTCCCTCTGCCGAGCCCTCGGCGGTGACGAGAAAGTGATCGGGGTCGAGTCGTTCGGGCCAGTGGACGATGTCCCGCCATCGAAAGAACTCGATGACAAGGTTTTACCTGGCGAGGTGAAGTCGATCCTCGACTGCGATTCCAGTCAGCTCGAAGCGATCGTCGCGGCCCGGAAAGGGGTCAGCTTTGTATTGGACGGGCCACCCGGGACGGGCAAGAGCCAAACAATCGCCAACATCATTGCCGATGCGTTGTCTGTTGGTCGGACCGTCCTGTTTGTTAGCGAGAAGATCTCTGCACTCGAAGTCGTGAAGCAGCGACTCGAAGATCGGCAGCTCGATGACTTCTGCTTGGAGTGTCACTCAGACAAGGCCAACCGCCGGGCGGTTCTTTTCGAGTTGGAACGGTGCCTCAACTTACCGGCCGAGGTCTACCAGGACACGAGTCCAAAGCTCGACGAACTGGCCGATCAGCGATCACAGTTGAACGACTACGTGCGGCGGATTCATGAGCCGCGCGACCCGCTAGGGCTTTCAGCCTTCGAACTGTTCGGACGAGTGAGCCGCCTCACAAGCCAAGGGTTAGCCCAACTCACACGATGTAGGCTCCCCAACCTGGTTGAGGCTGATCGGGCGACCTTTGATCGTTGGATGAGGCTTCTAGGGCGAGCCGTCGACGTAGAAGCCGTCATACTTGAGCACGACGAGCACCCGTGGCGTGGCTGCAAACAAACGGGCCGTTCACTCTCGATCCACGACGACATCAAGCATCACTTTGGAACGATCACAGATCGGCTGGGCAGGGTTTCGGATCTGTTCGCTCTACTCGTCTCGCGCAATCTTTTAGAACCAGTTCTGGCGGAGAATCTCAGCGACACTCTGAAGGCTTTTGAAAAAGCTCTCGCTAGTCCTAAGACACCGCGTGTTTGGTTTGAAAGCCCTGCGGAAACAGCCAAAGCGGTAGTCTGTTTGCTCACGGCACAGGCGACCCAAGCGACCATCTTCGGTGAACTTGATCGCCTTATTGATGATGTTGAGCAAGTGTTTTCGGTCGAGGCAGCGCGAGCGATCGCCAGTGGCGACGACGATGTTCCGACCAGTTCGGTCCGGGGATTCCTGACTCCATCTGCCCGAACGGTCCGCGAACGACTTTCCGAAGTGACCACCGAGCTGGAACGTCTTGCCCCAGTAGCCGGTGCTCTTAGTCAGCTTGAGACGAGTACGGAAGAGTATGCGCGTGGCACAGGCTTGGCAGCCGAAAGCAGCCTTCGGGTCGAGCAATTGGGACAACTTGGCCGAGCAACACGGTTGGCTGGGGCGGCGGGACCGGCTCGTCAGGCCTGGCTGAACCCGACTCGCTGCAAGTCAATCCAGTCATTGGCCGAGAAGGCCCTTACGTTTGTAGACAAGAACAAAACGCTTGCCGAACAGCTTAGTGATGTCGTTACACGCGAGCAGATTCCCACTCTGGCTGAACAGATTGCCCGACACGGTGATCTTACAGAGCGTCTCTCGTCCGTGGCTTCTCAAGGCGTTACCGACCGGAACGGCCTGAATGCCGCGCAGACAATACTAACTGAGGCGCGGGAGCTTGTCGGTTGTGTGTTGCAAGCTAGCACGCAGCTCGCCGAGGCACTTGGACGACCGGTATCCGATCGTGAAGTTTCGCTTCCGACCGAATTACCCGATCAGCTGTGCGATATGCTTCGCAAGGTTGAGCAAGCCGGAGTCTTGTGCGGCTCTTGGCGGGACTCCTCTGTGCGGGACCGAGTGAAGCGGGCATGTGACGACGCGGTCGGCGACCTGTCCGACGCCGAGACCGTTCGGGAGTTCATGAGTGACCGACTCTCGCACCGTGCGTTCCGGGATTCGGCCAGGAACTTGGTCTCGCGTGGCACGGCCTACTCATCTGCGTTCAAGCGATGGTTCGGCGGCTTCGGGGCCTTTCGCACTGAAGTCGCGGATCTATACAGTGGAGGAGTGCCGAAGGGAGCTGAGGTCGTCGCCGACATGACGACACTGCAGAAGTTCCACCAACGGATCCGAGACGTTGAGGACGCTGCCGAGGAACTGAAGTCTCATCTGCCGCAGGACTTCGTCGCCGGTGAAGTATCGTCCTGGGAACGAATAAAAGCTGGCGTCACTACACTCGATGAGCTGACAGCCATCTGGCCGGATCTCGTCGGCGAGATCCGCGATGGCACGCGGACAATGACATCGGGTCAACTGACCGGTCCGGGCGAGAGCCTTGTAGCCGCAACACGCAAATACAACGCGCTGATGTCCGAGTCGAACATCGACCTCCCGTCCTTCGACGGCGGAGTGGTCGACGTTTTGCAGGTGGTCGACGATCAAACGACGCGTATTGAGTCGTGCGATGCGACTTGGAACGAGGTCGATGTCCTCACACTTCGGCCCGTTCTGTCGGTCACGGGGCTCGGTCAGTTAGTCGCAGCTGTTACGAAATTCATGAAGCGTCACGTCGAGTTGCAGGCCGCTTCCGAGAAGTATTCCGACTGGATGCCGGAAGATGCCGACCCGACATCGGCCGCGCCGTGGCAGTCGATGCAGGATGGCGTGACCGCAGCTGAAATCTTCAGGGACGTCTGCGATGACCTTGGAGTCATTCAGTCAAAGTGGTGTACGAGTGCGTTTCGCCAAGAGGCAGCGGTGTGGGCCGCAGCTGGCTCAAGTTTGGAGAACGCCGCTGCGGAGGCGCAGAAGGCTGTCGAGACTGCCGCTCTTGATTTTGTCATAACCCCCGCGCATCAGGCTATTTCGGAAGTTGGCAATGCGACCGGACGAATGACAGCTCAGCAGAAGCACCTATCGACCTTATCTGACACAATCCGGTTGGACGAAGACATTACCATTGATGAGCTCGCCGGACTGGCCGACCGCATCACGGAGTTGAGAGAGACTCGGGCAGCTATCGAGCAAGCTAACCACACGCTCGACGGCCTGGGCATCACGGGCGTCAGTTCCGACGATCTCGAAGCAGCGACGTGGCTTGCCGAAACGGTCGCCACCGACTCACTTAACCCGTTGGTGCAGGCAGTTGCTTCGGACGAAGAAACGCGGGAGCAGATTGGCAAGGCCTTTGACGAGGGAAAGGCGATACTTGACAACGCCGGCTTCAGAGAAGGATGGAGTTTTCTTAAGACGTTGTTCGAGCTGAGCGAAGAAATTTCCGACGGCTTTGTGATCTCTGAGACGCCGCTTGGAGAGCTCGGCGAGAAGCTTCGGTGGCTTGTCACACAGTTACCTCGGTTCGATGACTGGCTCAAGTTTGCTGGCTGGAAACTTGACGTCACAGAGGCTGGCTTCGGGGCGGTCGTTGATGAACTAATCGCCGGGAGGTACGAGGCGAAGGACACGGCTGATGTCGTGGCCGTTCAATTCTACCGGCAATTGTTCGATCATCTAGCGGAAACAGACCGTGCTATCGGGCACTTCGATGTCGATGAACACGAGCGCGTCCGAGAGCGTTTTCGTTTTCTTGATCAGTGGGAGGTGAAGGCGTCTGCCAGTCGCATCCGCCAGTACCAGCTAGGTCGGGATGACCGACCTTCGAGCAATTTTCTAGGGGCAGAATCAAGTGAGCTGGGTATCCTGCAGAAGGAGATTGCCAAGAAGAGGAAGCACAAACCTCTGAGGCGACTATTTTCAGAGATTCCAACCGTCCTTCAACGGCTCAAGCCCTGCATCATGATGAGCCCGCTTTCGGTCAGCACGTTTCTGGAAACGGACGACATTCAGTTCGACTTAGTGATCTTCGACGAAGCCTCTCAGGTCTTCCCATGGGACGCTCTCGGGGCGATCTATCGCGGAAGCCAACTGATCGTTGCTGGCGATGACAAGCAGCTTCCGCCGACGAACTTTTTCAATCGGGCCGACGCCGAGTCGGACGACGATGAAGAAGACATCGGCGACTACGAGAGCATTCTGTCACTGTGTAAGTCGATAGGGATGCCCAACCAGCGGTTACGCTGGCACTACCGGTCCCGTCGCGAGCCACTCATCGCCTTCTCAAATCGCCACTTTTACGACGGAGAGTTGGTGACCTTCCCGAGTGTTCACGCGGACAGCGGCGTACGACTTGAACACGTGCCGGAAGGCCGCTGGGTCGAACGCAAAAACATCACGGAGGCTCAGAGGGTCGTCGACATGATCGTGGAGCATGTCCAGAAACGGCCGGACAAGTCGCTTGGCGTCATCGCTCTCAACCAAAGCCATCAGAGGGCCATCGAAGATGCGCTCTATGACTTGAAACGCGAACGCCGGGAGATTGATGCCCTGTTCGACGGGGGCAACTACTTCGGCAGTGTCGACGAACCACTGTTCATCAAGAATTTGGAGAACGTTCAGGGTGACGAACGAGACGTCATTTACATCTCGATGGGATACGGGTTCAACGACGCTGGAAAGTTCAACAAAAACTTCGGTCCGATCAACAAGCAGAACGGGGAGCGGCGACTTAACGTAGCCGTCACTCGGGCGCGGGAAGAACTTGTGTTTGTCTCATCCGTCCGTGCCGCCGACATGGATCTCAGCGGCAGCAAGAGCGAGGGAGCTCACCTGCTCAAGGCCTACTTGAACTATGCCGAGAAAGGCGTCGATACACTTGGACTGGTGATGGACGAATTCGCTTCGGAGGCCGACAGCCCGTTCGAAGAGGAGGTTGCAGCCGCTCTGATCCGCAGGGGTCTCCAACCGGTCCCGCAAGTCGGTTGCGGCGGATTTCGGATCGACCTCGCCCTGAAACACCCGGACCGGCCGGGTGAGTTCTGCCTCGCCGTGGAGTGCGACGGGGCGACTTACCACTCGTCTCACACCGCTCGGGATCGCGATAGGATTCGCCAGACGATCCTAGAAAACCTTGGCTGGCGAATTGTCCGCATTTGGTCGACCGATTGGATACGTGACCCTGATCGCCAGATCGACCGCGTCCTTGGAGAATACGACGCGGCCGTGAGTATGTCACCGCCACGCTACACTCCCTCAGCGCAAAACGACGAAGAGGCTGACGATGAATTAGGGCTGGAACCTCAGTTCATTGAGAAGCCGAGTATCCCAGAGAAGACACCGAAGTACTTTGGCAACATCGACGATGTACCTGATCAGGCGATCCACATCGCGTCTCACTCTATACTGACTCAAGGCGGGGCGATGACACTCGACGACCTCGTCAAGCTGACCTCACGCGAACTGGGGTTCCGCCGCCTTGGCAACAAGATCAAAGCCCGGCTCCAAGATCAATTCGGCATGGACCTTGAGACCGGCCGTTTGAAGAAACTGGGTGAGCGAGTAACGACGGGTTGCACTTCCGGCTGAAGTCCCTCGGACGTGACCATACAACAGCTTCGTTTCAGTCGCTCAATAAAGCGAGCACCCTTGGTGGCATCAATCACCACATTGAGTCCCGACTTTTCCTAAGGTGCTCATAAAGATTCTGATTGTGTAAGAGCTCTCACAGTAACGTGACCAGAAGCTCTTGGTAAAGTTGGGGTTACGTCGTCGGCGCATGTGGTCGCGAGATTGTTTTCGCCATTCCCCCAACCTCCATCCGCAGCGTCAGGCGACGTCCCGCCGTCGTCCTCCGGTTCACCTATCAGAACGCGTCGGGCGCGATCCGGAACGTGATCGGCACGGCGATCTCTTTCTCGATGGCGACGCCCAGGCGGCGTGCCGGCTCGAACCGCCACTTGCGAACGGCGGCCAGGGCGGCCATGTCGAGCTCGTCATGCCCGCTGGAGGTCAGGATCCGGGCGGCGCTCACGGTCCCATCGCGATCCACGGTGACGCGCAGAACGACGCGGCCGGTAAGCTGCTGTCGCAGCGCGGTTGCCGGGTAGGCGGGGGCCGGACTGTAGACGGTTTGCGGCGACCGGGCATCCTGGCCCTGTTGACGCATCGACGGCAAAGCCGGCGCCGACGCGGTCATCGGTGTGGCGGGAGGTGCATCCGGTACCATTCGTTTTGGCATGCGGAATAATTCGCTGACCGATTCTTCCTGAGCGGGAGGCGAGGTATGCGCGGGGCGGGACCGCGGCGCAAGCCGCCGCGCGGACTCAATTCCCCGCGTCGCGTCGGTATCTTCGGTGCGGCGCGCCGTGGGGACCCCGGCCGGCGGCATTTCGCCGGTCTGCGAGCGGACCAGGTGTCGCGTCGACTGCAGATTGCCCCGGATCACGGTCGCGGTCTCGACGCCGAACGAGGTGACCGCCATCGCCGGTATCGGATCGACATCGACTCGCGTCGCATCAATGGCGATGGTCTGGCGGGCCGTAAGATCGACGGCGTTGGTCCCTTGCGGCGGCGGGACGAGCTGGACCAGGGAGGTACCCCACATCGACCCCAGGAGGAGACCCCCGGCCAGATGGGTCACGCTGCTGGTCATGTAGCCGAACCAGATCCGGCGGAGCGGACCGCGACCGTTGCCGATCTGGCGTCGCATTGTCACAACTCGAACTGCCATAGGACTCTGCGTGGCGAGGTGCGGATCGCCGGCCCGGCGAACAGGGCCACGGCTGGGGGGTGGGGCAATCTTCCGCGGAACGACTTGACCTCCAAATCTATCCGAACGAAGGTGGACCGCCAAGGAGCGCGATAACAGGCAAGACGTCTTTTCGTAAGTGCACTTTTTCGGCCGCAAAAGTAGTGGACATTTGCCGTCATTTTTGCGAACATGAACGGCATATTCATCTCGTCTTCCCAGCCTCGTTCACTGTCCAATCATTCTTTTCTGAGGAGGGGACCGCCATGATTCGGTCACGCAACGCGTTTACACTTGTCGAGCTCCTGGTTGTGATTGCCATTATTGGCATTATTGCCAGCTTGTTGTTGCCCGCAGTCAACTACGCTCGGGAAGCGGCTCGACGTTCCCAATGTACGAACCAGTTGCGTCAACTGTCGTTGGCGGCCTCCGGCTTTGAAGCACGCAAACAGCGGCTTCCCGGGAGAATGGAAGTTGTCGGTAACAAGCCGGCCAACTGGCTCGTACCGATGCTGCCCGATCTGGAACAGCAGCAATTGTACGACGCGTGGTCGGATAGCAGTGTTCCGTTAGCGACCGCATCGTTGCGGCCGTTCTTGGAAATCATGTACTGTCCCAGTCGCCCGGGGCGCGACAACACGGTCGCTACGAACAGTTACATCGCCAATTTTGGGTACTGGCCTCGAGCGGCAGATGGTTCGCACTTGAGCGGCGGGATCGCAGTTCGTGCGCCGGTCGCCGGATACGACTATTGGGACGCTCACCGTAAGGAAAACGGACCGTTTGTTGATCGGGTTTCGGCGACGGTCAACAACTGGAATGTACCCAAGCAGCAGTTGACGGTGACTTCGACCGACATGCGCGACGGCAAGAGTAACACGATCCTCTTCTCCGAAAACCTGATTGCCGGCAACTGGGATACCACCAGTGATATCTCGACCGGCATGGTCTGGCTCTACGCCAACGAAAGTGGAGTCCCGGTCACGCCGAACTGGATTACCAAGACGGTCATCGCCCCAACTCCCGTCCCTGCAGATGCGCGAATCAACGGCAACAAGAAGACGGTGCAGTCGATCTTGGGGCCAGAGCACGTGCGCCCCTCAAGTATGCATTCGGGTGGCGTCGTTGCTGCATTTGCGGATGGGAGCACCAAGTTTCTCTCCGAGAAGGTCGCCTACCATGTCTACCAGTCCTTGTTGACGCTGCGGGACAACCGATCTGACATGCCGTATAGCGCCTACATCCTCAAGGAAAGCGACGTCAACCAGTAACCGCCTGAGCGAGTCATGGCGGCAACGCATGACCGGCTCGGCGCCGACTGGAGTCCGGCTTCCACACGCACTGAGGAAGACGGGATCACCGCTGGCAGATGAAATCAGCAAGTTCCCGGAGCGACACCGTTCCCCGGCATTCGGCACCGCCGCCAGATGGTGGCGGCGTCCAGGGAAGTTGTCGGTGCTCGCACCTTGGCGCTCGGACGGCTACCGGGTCACTTCTTCCCTTGCCGCCGTTTTTCCGCGAAAAAATCCGACAGGATGCTACCACACGGTTCGGACAGCACGCCGCTGGTGACTTCGGCCCGGTGGTTGAGCCGGAAGTCGTCCAGCAGGTGAAACAGCGATTGGACGGCCCCGGCCTTGGCGTCCGTGGCGCCGTACACGACGCGTGGAATTCGCGCCTGCACGATCGCACCGGCACACATGGGGCAAGGTTCGAGCGTCACGTAGAGCGTGCAGTCCTCGAGTCTCCAACTGCCGAGCGCTTCGGCCGCCTGGGTGATCGCGATCATCTCTGCATGAGCGGTCGGGTCACGCAGCATCTCACGTTGGTTGTAGGCGGCTGCGATCACCGTCTGTTGGTGCAGAATCACGGCGCCGACCGGAACTTCATCTTCAGCGCGGGCCTGCTCGGCCTGTTGCAGGGCCATCCGCATATAAACTTCGTGCATGTGCAAACCGACCTTCGTGCCGGGAGGCGACCAGAACGCTCGGCGAGTGCCGGCATCCAGATTACGGTTTGGGAGGCGCGAGGTCGCGAATGCGAATCTTGCGGAGGGCGGAGAGGGTCTCGAAGGCGGCGATCCCCAGGGGTGTCGAAAGGTCGACCTCACCCCGGGTCGTGATCTTGTGTCCCGGGAGACCTTGATCGACCACTTGCTTGTTGTCGATCCAGGCGGCGATCTTCGCGGGTGTGACGCGAACGCGGATCTTGTACCAGCGGTCGGAATCGAAATTCATGTACCGCGTCGTCGCATTCTCCGAGGCGTCCTTGCCGTCGATGCTGGAGAGCCCGACGACGGCACCCGCCCATCCACCAACCACGAAGCTGCAATGTGATTTCTCGACAGGGAACGTCAGGGCGCAGAAAAAATCAACGCCATCGACCTTCTTCGCCTCCAGGGTGATCTCGTAGTTCGTTTTGGGCAATCCCTTGCCGGTGTAGGTGATGCCGGTGAGCGGCGAGCCGAAATCGAGATGAATCTCACCATCCGTCACCGTCACATCGCCTTCGCCCCCGAAGTTGGTCGCTTTCCAATTCGTCAACGTTCGGCCATCAAACAGACTCCGCCACTGGACGTTTTTTTCGTTGCGATCCGCACGATCGGTTTCTTCGGCTCCCGCTGCGGTCGCCAGGAACGCTAGCGTAATGACGACTTGGGCAAGGAATATCGGCTGACGGGCTCGTTTCATCACAGGTTCCCAAAAACGGGCGGTCACGAAGGTTTTCTCAATTGCCTGATCGTAACCACGAGGTATACACTTTGGCAATCACTTGTCCGCGGATCCTCCGTCGCGTCGAACGAATTTCCCGCCAGAATCAGCCGCTCGGCGGCAGGCGCGTTACAGGCCTGATGCGAATCCCCTTCGCCGGCATCTTCGAGTCACGCATGGTATCACAACTGCGCCGAGTCGCGATTACCGTCTTGAGCATCTATTGGCTGGCCCTGTTCCTGGGCACGCATCTTCCCTTGTCAGGGAAGGGGATGGGCGATCATGGCGACAAGCTGATCCATTTCTTGGCCTTTGCCGGCTTGGCCTTCCTGATGTCGGTCGGCATTGGAGGCCGCCACCCCACCTGGCGCGCTTACCTGGTCGTGTTGAGTGCCTGCGCGCTGTACGGCGGATTTGACGAGTTTTCTCAATTGTTCGTGGGCCGCCACTGCGATGTCTGGGATTGGATCGCTGATGTCGGCGGCACGGCGACCGGGCTGCTGGCGTACTGGATCGTCACCCTGGTTGCCCAGGCTTGGCGACCCGCCGTCGACCCGAACGAGCCCGGGGTGGCACTTCGCTGACGCGGGCCCTTCGGTGATGGTGGCCATGCAACTGCTGCATGAGCTGATTCCACACGTTCGGATTCCGCGCTTCCGTAGGTCATGCTGGGCATGACATTCCGCACCGATGAGATCCAATTGAACGGCATGGGCGTTCGCCCCGGTTCCGTCGATTAAGGCCGCTCGTTACGCTCGACCCATTTCTCCAGGGCCCCAGCCGGCCGGACGGCATCGCATCGCCCGCCCGGAATCCGGGCTTCCCTCCCGTCTCCAGGTTGACGAACGGGCGAATTGCCAAACAATGGACCCCAGGATCGTCGCGTCGTCCCCAATTCGTCGCGTTGTTGAGGACGGGCTGCCAGCCGAGGGGAGAGAGAAACCATGGCCAAGTTCGCTGTCATTCTGGCCGCTGCCGGCCAGAGTCGCCGCTTCCAGGACAATCACTACAAGAAGCCGTTTGCACCGTTGAAGGACCGCGCTGTCTGGCTGCATTGCGTCGACCGTTTCATCAATCGCGACGACGTGGTCCAGGTCATCCTGGTGATCGCTCCGGAAGATCGCGAACGATTCATGGAGTCGTTTGGTGCCAACGTGGCGATACTCGGCGTCGAGGTCGTCGAAGGCGGAAAGGAACGTACTGACTCGGTGGCCAATGCCCTGGAACGGGTTTGCGAAGAAGCGGACTATATCGCGATTCACGATGCCGCGCGGCCCTGCCTGGCGCCGGAGTGGGTCGACCGAGTGTTCCTCAAGGCAGCCACGACTGGAGCGGCCATGCTGGCGATCCCGATTACTGGAACCGTCAAGCGTGTCGGTCCCAAAGATGTGATTCAGGAAACGGTTCCTCGCGACGGCCTTTGGGAGGCGCAGACGCCACAGGTATTTCGGCGCCAGTTGCTGCTCAAGGCGTACGCCCAACGTGGCAGCGAGCCGGCCACCGATGATGCGGAACTGGTCCAGCGTGCCGGCCACCCGGTGTCCGTCGTACCAGGTTCGCCGGTCAACTTGAAAATCACCACGAAGGAAGATCTGCGGCTGGCGGCCCACGCCCTGAACGCCCTGCCGAAGCCCAAACTGCCCGGCGTGGCCCATCCGTTCGCGGATGACAATCTGTTCCGCTAGGGAACGCGTCAAGAACAACTTCCATCAACTCGACGGTACGGTGGCGCGGGATTTCGTTGATGACGTGTCCCTGCCTCACGCCAGACCGCAAGACGTCATGCACAGCATGACTTACGGAATCGAACGACTCACGAATGTTACGTTGGGGAAGTTATTGTTGACCCGTTCCTAAGTTGATCTCGCCGGAACGCTGCCGGACTGGATCCGCTCGGCCGCCTGTGACCTCCTGGCCGCCACGACCCGCACCGTCGCGTCGTCCGTTCCTCACGACGACCCCGTCAACCCATTCCTAGTTTGAGCGTACTCTCCATGAAGTTCGATATCTTTGCTGACTTGCAGTGGCGCGGCCTGATCCATCAGACGACCGACGACGCGAACCTGGCCGCATGGCTGGGCACGCCGCGTACCGTGTACATCGGTTTCGACCCGACCGCTGACAGTCTGCACGTCGGCAGTTTGCTGCAGTTGATGCTCCTGCGGAGGTTTCAAAGTGCCGGCCATCGGCCGATCGCCCTGGTTGGCGGAGCGACCGGCATGATCGGCGATCCCAGCGGCAAGAGCGACGAACGCAACCTCTTGTCGGTTGACGCGCTCCGCGCCAACGTGGTGGGGCTCGAATCGCAGATGCGCCGCTTTCTGGACTTTGAAGACGGTGAGAACGGTGCCCTGCTGGTCAACAACTTCGATTGGATGCGCAAGTTCAGCTACCTCGACTTTCTCCGTGACGTCGGCAAGAACTTTCCGGTCAACGTGATGCTGGCCAAGGACTCGGTCAAAGGGCGGCTGGAAAGGTCCGATGCCGGTTTGAGCTACACGGAGTTCAGCTACATGCTGCTGCAGGCATACGATTTTGTCTACTTGCATGAACACCATGGCTGCGAACTGCAGGTCGGTGGTAGCGACCAGTGGGGAAACATCACGGCCGGTATCGATCTGGCCCGGCGGATGCGTCGTGTTCAATTGTACGGCATCACCTCTCCGCTGCTGACCGACAGTGAGGGCAAGAAGATCGGCAAGACGGAGGGCGGCACCAAGGTCTGGCTGTCCGACCAGCGAACCAGCCCCTACTTGTTCTACCAGTACTGGATCAATATGCCTGACGAGGATGCAGGTAAGTGCCTGCGGTTCCTCACCGAACTCTCCCGGGAAGAGATTGAAGCCCTGGATCAGGCCCGCCGTGATGAACCGCAGCGACGTGCGAGCCAACGTCGCCTGGCTGAAGAGCTGACACGGCTCGTCCACGGACCGGCCGGGCTGGCGGCAGCGGAGGGGGCCACGCAGGTGTTCTTTGGCGGCGAGATCAGCGGCCTCTCCGACCGCGAATTGGTCGAGATCTTTCCGGATGTCCCCAGCACCACGATCGCCCAGGAGACGATCCGGGGCGAAGGCCTGGGGATCCTGGGCGCACTGGTGCAAGCGGGACTTTCCAAGTCCAAGGGAGAGGCCCGCCGGTCGCTGCAACAGGGTGGCATTTACGTCAACAACCGGCGAATGACCGATCCTGAGAAACGGCTCACCGCTGCCGATCTTGCCAGTGAAACCGTGATTGTCCTGCGTTCGGGTAAGAAGCGGTACGCCCTGTTGCGGGTGACGGGGTAAGGACCGCTCGCTGAGGGCGTGTTGCGATGTGGTCCGCCGGCGGGGCGTCACGGCGGGCCGTTCGCCGAACCAACCGCGATGTTGGATCCCGCCGGTCAAGCACGGTAGAGGCCGGCCACCTGGTCGGCGTAGCCGTTGTAGAGTTTGGTGGGAAAGACTTCATTGGTTCCCAGCATCCACTCTTCGTCTTGCGGCCACGGCCGCGGCACATGCGGCTCGACATTCGATTGAAACGGATACGCGTCCGGGCTGAGCGTGCTCCAGAAGGTGGCCGGTTCGTGGTCGATCAACTCGATCCGATCGATCGACTTGATGGACTTGAATCCATACTTCCACGGTACCACCAGGCGAATCGGTGCGCCGTGCTGTTTGAGCAGCGGCCGTCCATACACGCCAGTGGTGAGTAACGTCAGGTCATTCATTGCTTCGTCAATGGTAAGACCTTCTTCGTAGGGCCAGGGATACTCCGTGTACTGTTGTTGCGAGGCCTCATCCGGACGAAAGAACGACACGAAGCGGACATGCGTTGCGGCCGGCAGTGGATCGGCATCCCGCAGCAACCGCGCCAGCGGGATGCCCGTCCAGGGGACCGCCATGGCCCACCGCTCCACGCAGCGGTGGCGGTACTGACGTTCGACCAGTTCGTCGGAATACGTGCCGTGGAATTCGTCCAGGTCGAACTTCAAGGCGTTGCGGCACAGTCCGCCGACCTGAATGGTCCAGGGGTAGGGCTGGAACTCATCGACGTACCGCCAGGTGCTCTTCAAGCTGCTGAACTCGTAGAAGTTCGTGTAGCGGGCGGCGTCTGCGCGGTCAGTCTCCGCACGCCCGTAGCTGAATCGGGTATCACGCGGCGCGGGGAAGGCATCGTGCAGGCTCTGCCGCGGTGTTTCGTCTGTTCCCTCGCGATGGCCTGCGGCAGCCTGAACCGGCACCGTCTCGACTTCCCCGCCGGCAATCACTTCCTCATCGCTGCCGCGCCATCTCCGCCAGCCCCAATAGCCGCCGATGCCGGCCGCTCCCAAGCCCAGTCCAGCCGCGGCCAGCCACTTGCGGCGATTCAAGAAGACCGCTTCCGGCGTTTCCGTAGCGGCGTCGGGATCGAGCGGATTTTTGCGATGGGCGAACATGACACCTCGTGTTTGGTCAAGGCAACAATCAAAGGCCGGCCAACAGCGAGTCCGATGCACACAGGGAGGCTCACCCCGCTGCCGGCACCCTCTTCTTCTCACCTTCTCATTTTAGGGTGAGAGACGATTCTCTAGCCACCAGTGACGCGTTGCAGGTCTTGAAAGAAGTCGGGGTACGTCTTCCGGGTGCACTGCGGATCGAGGATCACAAGGTGCGGCGTCCGCAGCCCCACCAGGGCCAGGCTCATCGCCATCCGATGATCGTTGTACGTCTCGATCTCGGCGCCGTGCAGTGGACGCGGGGTAATTTTCAGGCCGTCAGCAAATTCGTCGACCTCCGCCCCCACGCGCCTGAGTTCGCGGGCCAGATCCCCGATCCGGTCGGTCTCTTTATGACGAATGTGGGCCACTCCGCGGATGATCGTCGGGCCCTCGGCGAAGAGGGCCACGGCGGCCAGCGTTTGCACGGTGTCACTGATCGCGTTCATATCGACGTCAATCCCCCGCAGCGGACCGCCGGTGACCCGGATTCCCGCCGCCTCGTACTCCACCTGACATCCCATCGCGGCCAGGCAGTCGCAGAACGCCACGTCGCCTTGCAAGGCATCACGAGTGAGGCCGTCGACACGAACGGTCCCACCGGCGACAGCGGCCGCGCCCCAGAAATAGCTGGCCGCCGAAGCGTCCGGTTCGATTGCGTAGGCAGTTGCCCGATAGGCGCTGCCTGCGGGAATCAGGAATCGTGAAAGATCGCCGCCCTCAACCTCCACACCAAACGCCCGCATGACCTGCAACGTCATGGTGACGTACGGCTTGGAGACCAATTCGCCGTCAACAATCAATTCCACGTCACCCCGGGCAGCCGGCGACGCCATCAACAGGCCGCTGAGGAACTGGCTGGAGATGTCTCCGCGAATACGAGCGACACCGCCGGCCAACCCTTTCGCGTCGATCCGTACCGGGGGACAGCCATTGGCCGACTCGCTGATCACATGGCCGCCCAACTGATTGAGTGCTTCGATCAAATCGGCAATCGGCCGTTCGCGCATCCGGGCGATGCCGTCCAACCGATAGACGCCTTGGCAAGCGGCCAGCATGGCGGTCAAGAAGCGAATCGTGGTGCCGCTGTTGGCGACAAAGAGATCAGCAGAGCGCTGCGGCACCTGGCCCCCGCCCCCGCCGATCTTCAAGCGGGCGGTCTGCGGGTCGTGGTCGATCGAAAGTCCCAGTTGCTCGAGCGAGTCGACCATCACCCGGGTGTCTTCGCTGTCCAGGACGCCGGTCAGTTGCGACGTCCCGGCGGCCAGCGCGGCGCATACCAGGGCTCGATTCGTGATGCTCTTGGATCCCGGCGGCCGGACAACGGCGTTCAGGGGACCGGTTGGTTGGATCTCGATGCGTTCGCCCACGGACGGCCTGGCCCTCGCGAAAAAAATTGCTTCCATCCCCGGGGCATCCGGGCAAGTGGTCCATCGGGGTGCGGCAGGTGGAGCCTGCCGGCGGCGACGGGGCAGGCTTCGCGCCCGCTGCGACTGCGCCGCCAACACGGCGGAGTGAGTCGGCGAGAAGCCTTGTATCGGATTTCGCGTTACGAATGAGTCCGGTTTGAGCGATCGAAGGAAGCGGCCCAACTCGCAGCGAGCGTAACCTCGCCGTCGGTCCGAGGCCCTGCCTCGCTAGATGGCTTGTATCAGGTCTAGCCTTACAAATGAGTCAAGTTTGAGCGACCAACGGGAGCGGACTAACATGCCGCGAGCGTCAGCTCGCTATTGGTCCGAGGCCCTGCCTCGCTAGTTGTCGGCGATCTTCCAGAGGTAGTTGTCGCTGCGGACATACAGGGCGCCGTCAGCGACGGCAGGCGACCCCTTGATTGCCTCGCCGAAATCGCTGGTTCCGATGATCGTGCCGGACTCGCCGAGTTCAACGACCTTGGCCTGGCCGTCGGCATTGACGCAGAAGATTCGATTCCCGGCCACGACCGGTGTCGACCAGTGCCGTCCACCAATTCGGACCTGCCACAGTCGTTTCCCGTCGTTCAAGTCGGCGCAGGAGAGGACGCCCGAACTGTTCACGGCGTAAACCCGGTCCTTCGCCACAACGGGGCTCGCCGGATACGGGTTCAGTTGGCTGGAGTTCCAGGCCAGCGAAGGGGCAGTGGCGGCCGCAGGCAGGTCAAGCGCCGTCAGGCCTTCCGAAGTAGGAACGAGGATCCGATCCTGGTGGACGGCCAGCGACGGGGTGGTCTGGCAGGGTAATTCGAAGTTCCACAGTTCCTTGCCGCTTACCATGTCGTGGCCCACCACGCCGGATCCGGATTGGAGGATGACGGTCGTCTTGCCGCCCGGCCGACCCGGCATCACCATGGGGGAAGCCCAGTTGGGACTGCGGGCACGGTCGACGCGCCACCGAGTCTCTCCCGTGGCCGCTTCGATGCCCGTGGCAAACGACTCACCCTGACTCTCAATTTGCACGACCACGGTTCCATCGGCAACGATCGGCGATGACGACATGCCGATGTCGTTGCCGGCCTTGGGAAAGTCAAACGCCAGTCCGCGGTACCAGAGCAGGTTGCCATCCAGGTCGAGGCAGATCAGGTCGTTTGAGGAGTAGAAGGCAAAAATCCGCTCGCCATCGCTGGCCGGCGTGGGGGCGGCGACCGCGCTGAAGGGGTGCGTCAGTGTTCGCCCGGTCGCCCAGAATTGGCGGTGCCAGGCCTGCTCGCCCGTCTCCACGTCAAACGCCAGCACGTGGAGGTGGTCCTGGTCAACACCGCTGGAAGACGTCGTAATGACCTTGCCCTGCACAACAATCGGACTGGCGACCGATCTGCCGGGCAAGTTGACCCTCCAGGCGACGTTCTCGTCTTCCTCCCAAGATGCCGGAGGTGCGGGACCGAGCGCAACGCTGGCCCCGTTGGTGCCGCGAAATTGCAGCCAATCGGCGCCGCAGACGGCCAATGCCACGACGATGACCGACCAGGATGCGACTGCGGAATGCAGAGTTTTTCGTTGCATGGATCTTCTTCTGATGTTTTCGAGGAGGGGTTGCGTCGTACGATAACGGGGAGGGCCCCGTGAGGCGTGCCCGGGGACGCCCGGGCTGGTGACTCAGCGGAGGTCCGTGGCGGACGGTCGGCGGGCGGTCCGACCCTGTGACAACAGGGCCGTTCCCAGGTGGTCACAGACGCGAAGCTGGAACTGCCACCGCTGCGCCCAACTCTCTTCCTGTTCGTTCTGTGCGACCTTGACAAGGATTTCGTTGCGCCCCTTTTTCAACCTGCCGGTGGCAACGTACTGGTCCACTTCCATCCCCGAATGGTACACCTCGTTGGCAGTCAGCAGGCGACCGTTGAGCCACACCTTGTTGGCGTTGATGCAACCGATGCGGAATTCGGCCGGCTGCGCCTCGGGCGAATCGAACACGGTGTAGCCGTAAGCGACCGCCCCTTTGTGTTCGGTCGTCAGTTGATAGCCGCTCCCCTTGTCGGCCTTGGGACGGTTGAAGGCTTCATTCAAATCTACGATGCCGAAATCATCGGCGGTGGTGTACTCTTGCCAGCGGACGTCGCCGACCTTGCCCTGATAGGTCGCCTCGAGGTCGACGCCGTCTTCAGGAGGATAGGCCTGGTCGAAGCCGACGCCGTCGGCGTTGTTGAAAGGACCGGCCAGATGCCAGCGCAAAACGAATCCCATGTGCTTGGGCAGATCGACGGGCTGATCCAGGTCTCGCAGCTTCTCCGCGACCGCCTTGACCTGATCGAGGTCTCTGCTGGCGGCAAACAGGCGTTGGAATTGACCGGCCACGCTATCGGGATCACCGTCCTTCAATTCGGCCTCCGCCGACTTCAGTCCCAACGCGATGGCATCCCGGCGCAGCTCCAAGCTGGGGTCGTTGATCAAAGGGGTGATCAAACGGGTCTCCGCCGTCTGGTCAACGCCGGCGATCAATTCGTACGCCAGCCGACGCGCCCGAGGCGCCTGGGTGGTGTCCGCCAGGAACTTCTCCAGGGCCGCGACCGGCAGCTTGCCGCCCGCCTGCTGGTGCCGCTGCGCGATCGTTTCGACGGCCGCTCGAAACCAGTTATCAGCCAGGCGGTTTGCACCTTGCATACCGGCCAGGATCATCGGCAACTGATCGGCGTCGGCTTGCGAGATCGTCTTCCAGGCTTGCATGGCGCCGCGGTGGCCCTGGCCTTTCGGTTGAACGGCGCGCAGCGTCTCGAGCGCGGACTGCAGGTCAGCCGGGGGATCGGCGTGAGCAGGTCGGGCAGCCAGCGCAGGGCAAAGCAGCGCTGCCGCCAGCAGGGACAGATTCGTGGGCAAGGTGAGTCGAGTCATCTTGGGTTCCTGATGAGATCGCAGGTCAAGGTTCGCACAGCATCGATCGGGCCGCATGGTATCGGCGACCTTCCGGCAGCACTTGCCTGTCATCTTAGTCGATCCAGAGACCGCACAAAACAGGCGGCTCGACCGATTGAGGCGAGGAAATTCGCCTGCTTCCAGCCGACCCGCCGCGCCAGAAAAAAACCTGCAAAAAGGCGTCTTCTTTTGGTCGCAAAGATGGCTGCCGGTTGGACGGTTTTCAGGCCGGGGCCACCGCGCAGAATTCCCACCGCGGGTGGGCCAATCGCGGCCGATTCGCACCGTTTTTGCCGGGTTGGGCGCCGGTTGTCGGTGTTTTGACGCGGCAGTATAATGCCCGGCTCACAATGAATCGAAAAGACATTCGTATGCCCACCATGACGCCGTCATAAGACGGGAGGAGAGAATCGTGGCGATCAAAGTCGCAATTAATGGTTTCGGTCGAATCGGTCGACTGACCTTCCGCAACCTGCTCAGCCGCCCGGACGAGTTCGAGGTTGTCGCCATCAACGACCTGACCAACAACAAGACGTTGGCCACGCTGCTGAAGTACGACAGTACTCACGGGCGATTCCCGGGCGATGTGTCGTATGACGACGACAACTTGATCGTCGATGGCAAGAACGTGCGGGCGCTGGCCGAACGCAATCCGGCCGACTTGCCTTGGGGTGACCTGGGCGTGGATGTTTGCATCGAGAGCACGGGCATTTTCACGGCCCGCAAAGCGGGCGATAAAGCCGGCTACGACTCGCATCTTGATGCCGGCGCGAAGCGGGTCGTGCTCAGCGCGCCCGCCAAAGACGGTGCCGATCTCACGTTGGTCTTCGGTGTCAATGACGACCAGCTCACCGCCGACATGAAGTGTGTCTCGAATGCCAGTTGCACCACGAACTGCCTGGCACCGGTCGCGAAGATTCTGCACGAGACGTTCGGCATCGATTCCGGTTTGATGACCACGGTGCACGCCTACACGAACGACCAGAACGTGCAGGACCAGCCTCACAAGGACCTCTACCGAACGCGTTCGGCCGCTCAGAATATTATTCCGACGACAACCGGTGCCGCGAAGGCGGTCGGCCTGGTGATTCCCGATCTCAACGGCAAGCTGACGGGGATCTCCATGCGCGTGCCGGTCGCCACGGGCAGCGTGGTCGATCTGGTGGCCAATCTCAACAAAGAAGCGACCGCGGAAGAGATCAACGCAGCCGTCAAGGCCGCGGCTGACGGGCCGATGAAAGGAATTCTCTGCTACACCGAGGACCCCATTGTCTCCACCGACATTATCGACGACCCGCACAGTTCGATCTTCGCCGCTGACTGGACGCAAGTCCTGGGCGGAACCGGCAAGATGATCAAGGTTGTTTCCTGGTATGACAACGAGTGGGGTTACAGTTGCCGCACCGCCGACCTCGTCGCCAGAATGGGTGCCATGCTGTAAGGCATCCGACGAACAGGAGTCGATCGGGGGTCTCCGATCGAACACCACCCACCAAACGCCCCGGCGGAGCACTGCTTTCCCGGGGCGTTTTTTTTGGTTTGCCCGAGAGCAGCAATCAAAACGGCTCGGCACCACCCGCTCGGCGCGGGTTGCCCACGCCATACCCGGCGCGGGTTGCCAAACGACATGCTCGGCGCGGATCGCCAACGAAATGCTCGGCGCGGGTTGCCCACGACATACCCGGCGCGGGTCGCCAACGACATGCTCGGCGCGGATCGCCAACGACATGCTCGGCGCGGGTCTCCGACCCCGCCGAAACCGCCGACCGTAGGTCTCCACCACCAATCGTCTGCGGCGCTCTCCGGACCGCGCCAAGACCAACGCCCATCAACTCGGCGGTCCGCTGTCCGGATACTCGTTGACAACGCGATCCAGGCCCCATCCAGGCCGGACGATGTCATGCACTGCATAACCGGCGGCATCACCAGCAGCCGTTGACGTCGATTCGCCGGCGACGCTACTTCTGCAGTCGTTTTTTCAGCTCTCCGACGACGGCTTGGAACTCTTCACGCAGTTCGTTGAACCGGGCCACGCTCTTCTCGCCCGGCGCCTTGACGTAGTCGAGCATGATGGCTTCCGCAGCGAGAAACTCGTCAGCCACGTCCGCAATTTCGCTGGCCAGTTGCGGGGGAATGTTGGTAACGCCATTTGCATCGCCATGCAACAAGTCCGCCTGGTTGACCATCAACCCGCCGACTCGAACAGGCAGGCCAAGGTGCAGCATGTGGCAATATGCATGCGAGCAAATCGTGTTTCCAGTGAAGACGGGATACTTCAGTTCGCGCACTTGCTCCAGGTCGCGCCCACCACCGTTGGTGACCAGCCCGGCCGAACCGAACGCCTGGTATGTCGAGCACATGACTTCGCCGAAGACGGCCGCCACCGCGGGATCATCGGCGTCCTGAAAGACGACCACGGCGGGACCAGGCAATTCGGCAAACTGTTCGAGCTGCTTTTGAATCGAGCCGTAGGCGTCGCCACCCGAGGGCGGCGCGTCGGAACGAAACTGGGCCGTCGATGCGAACCCGACCATAGGCGGAAGTTCCGGGAAATCACACTTGATCCTGCCGTCCATGTAGCCCACATTGCGCGGGCGTACGTCAAACAACTCGATAACGTTGCAGATGGTCGGCGTGTCGAACTTGGCCAGTTTGTCCAGCGTCGCTTGGGTGACGGTCATGAAAATGGTTCCGCTCTGAGAGTGAATTCGGGTAGGCAGGAAAGTTGGTGGGTGGCGGCCAGGACTCGGTTGGCGCGAACTGTCGGTTGCCGTCGCCGGCCGGTTGTTCCCACCGATGGCAGGCAACCGGTGAGCCGCCAGCGTGGTTTGTCGTCGAGTCAACAGGCATGGTCGAGCCGACAGCGTACCAGTCGCCTCGGGGCATCTCAAGCCGAGCGGCACGCAGAATCGTGTTGCCGCCGGGATGTCGATCGGACGAGCAACCACGGTGGCATCGTGTGCCGCGTGCTTCGCGAAAAGGAACGCCACAACGTCACGCTCGTGAAACGAAAGCCGGGCTGCGCCATCGACCTGCATGCGGCTGCCCGCTGGCGACTTGTGTCAATCCCGGCGAGAATTGAGCTGTGGCGGTTGCTGTTTCTCAAACACGGAATACCAGTCTCGCCATGCTTGCTGGTCGAAACCGAAGCTGACGCCACCGCCAATCTCGACCAGGGCGGCCAGTGCTTCGTGATTGGGAACCTGGACGCGGCCCGGCTTCGGAGCGCCGAACTGGGTGAATGGTGTTCCCTGTTGGTCATTGGGGCCGTACGCGATTCCGGTTGTTGTCGTGCCAGGCGGTTTTCCGCCGGCGGCCCGGTTGGGAACGACGTGGCTGGTGACTAACGCGTCGATCAAGGGAACGATGGTGGCGGGGTCGTTGAGCTTGCCCAGCGCGTGGGCTGCCCGATTAACCTGCTGGTTGTCAACGCTGTGAAGTGTCTTGACAAACACCTTGACGACGGCGGGCGACTTGCGGGGAACCACGGCGTCCAGGCTGGCATGGAATACTTCGATGTCAGGATTTTCCAGACAGGCGGAGACCAACACCTTGGTTGCCCGCGGATCGTCAATCCCGCCGAGTACTTCCACGTACAGCAGTCGCATGGCGCGTGAACGGTCGCGCGACAGGAAGTAGGCGAGTGCCGGAACGGCGGCCGGATCGCGGATCGCGCGGATATTTTGAACCGCGCTATCCGCCTGGCCCTTGTCAATTTGATTTCGCCACGTCTTGAGCTTGGAACGCCACCCCTTGGCCGCCAACTCGGCCTGCTCGCGCGACTGCATGACTTCGATTTCCTGGGGAAGCCGCCAGCGTCCCCGATGAAACACATACCCCTGTCGCTGCAGGTACTCGCGCCGCAGAACCCACTCGCCGTTCAATTGCGAATACCCCAGCCCGTACCAGGCGGCGGCGTGCTGCGGATCGAGTTCGACGACCCGACGAAGATGGCGGGCCCGCAAGTCGCTCAGTCCCTGCGTTCGGCACCATTCGGCCAGCCGCCACTGGTCCTTCACGGTGTCGGTGAACTGAGGTGAAATCTGCCGGTACTGCCCGACGGGCGGCGTTTCCCGGTCGGTCCGAGCGACCTGGCTGGAACGCAGGGTCAGACGAATGCCCTCCGGCGTCCGGATGACGATTTGCTCTGCGGCTGTCTCTTCCTGATTCAGCCGCTGGCCGTGCACCCTGGCGCCGCTCGACAAATGAAAGACGTCGGCCCGCAGCGGCGAGACGGTCCCCCAGGGCGGAAGCCAGCAAGGGAGGCAGACGATCATCGAGCAGACGGCCCGCTGGGCGAGCGACCGCGATCGCAGCCTACCTTGGGACCGTTCCGCACGGGGGCCGCTCGTATCCGAAGCGACCAGCGGGAGCGAACCAGACGCCGGCACGCTCCCGGCTTGGCTGCGGCCCGGCCACGTGGGGGCGAGCTTCGAGATGGGGTGATTCCGCGATTCCATTTCCCAGGCAGGTCTCGAGTTGCGGCCAGCCGAGCGGCCGAGAGGACGCCGTCAGCATTCAATATAGGGAAACTCTCAGTTGACGGGCAAGCATCGCGCGGCTTGGTGCCTGGCAAGGCCTCCTTTCATCTTAGGCTCGCGCTCAGGCCGGATTCCAGCGCGGCGTGCCAAATTGGTCTAGGGCGAAATTCTGGTTTTCGCTAGTCTCCCCACCCGATTGCTGAACGAATCAGGCAGGACGCCGATTTCGCCCAGGGAGGGGCCTCGTGCGCAGATCCACCATCGCCCTCGTCGCCGCGATCGTTTCGATCGGCGGTTGGTTCTTCTATCAGAATTTCAGCCTGGACGGGCTCGATCAGGTCAAGGTCGTACCGCGGAATCAGGCGGGTGGGACCGACGCGGATGGGACGACGCCGATCGCCGCCAACGCGCCTCCCGTCGTGCGGAGCGGCAAGACGATTCGCATTGCGGCTTTCAACATTCAAGTCTTTGGACGGAGCAAGATCGAGAAGCCGATCGTCGTCGATTATCTGGCCCGCATCGTACGCCAGTTTGATGTCGTCGCGATCCAGGAAATCCGTTCCAAGGATCAGGACATTCTGCCCCTCTTCGTCGAAGCGATTAATGCCGGCGGGCGGCAATATGACTATGCCATTGGCCCCCGTTTGGGGCGATCGTCAAGCAAGGAACAGTACGCGTTTGTCTTTGACCGCGCCAGCATCGAGATTGATCGCCAGCAACTTTACACGCTGGACGACCCCGATGACCTGCTGCACCGGGAGCCGCTCGTCGGATGGTTCCGCGTGCGGGGCCCGCCTGCGCAGCAGGGGTTCACATTCTCGCTGGTCAACATTCATACCGATCCGGATGAAGTTGACGAAGAAATCAACGTGCTCGACGACGTCATGCGCGTGGTGCGCGACGACGGTCGCAACGAGGATGACGTGATCCTGCTGGGCGACTTGAACGCCGACGATCGGCACTTTGACGAGTTGGGCCGATTGCCGCAGGTCGGCTGGGCGATTTCCGGCATCCCGACCAACACACGGGGGACGAAGCAATACGACAATCTGGTCTTCTTCGGAAATGCGACCCGCGAATACATGGGACGCTCGGGCGTCTTCGACTTCATGCGGGAGTATAACTTGACCATCGACGAAGCCCTTGAAGTCTCCGACCACCTGCCGGTCTGGGCCGAGTTCAGCATCTACGAAGGGGGAGAGATCGGCCGGGTCGCCGCACGACCGGGCACGTCCGCCAGATGATTCGCCTGGCGGCCTGGCGAGGCAACCACTGCGGTCAACGCAGATAGGGTCGGATGCGCTTCGCCCACAACGCGTATCCCTGGCGGTTGAGGTGCAGTCCGTCCTGCTTGAACAACTCGCCGCGCGGCTTGCCGTCTTCGCCAATCATGGGCGTATCGATATCGACATAGTCCAGGTGCGCGTGCTGGGCGGCCATCTTCCGGATCTGTTCGTTGGCATGCCGCATTTCGGCAACCAGCTTCCAGCGTTTCAGGCTCGGCTTGATTGCGATGAACACGATCCGCGTTTCGGGGAGCGCGGCGTGGATCTTCCTGGTCAACCGTTGGTAGTCGGCGAAAACGGTCGCCGCCGATTTACCGTGGGCGATGTCATTGTCACCGGCATAGACGACGACCACACGCGGATTGTAGGGCAAGATGATCCGATCCGCGTAGCGAATGACGTCGGCAAGCTCCGACCCGCCGAAGCCCCGATTGATCGTCCGCCGATCAGGAAACGATGCGTTGAGATCCCAACCTCGGATACTCGAACTTCCCACAAACAACAATGCCTGCTGCGGTGGCCGGTTGGCCTGGTCGGATTTCTCAAACGCGGCGATCGACTTCTCCCACTTGTCCGTATTGGCCTGGCCAGGACCGCCGGCCGCCTGTGGTTGAGCCGCAGACTGCGGCCCAAGGCCCCCGACCGATCCCGCCAAAACGGTGAGGATCACAAGGCGAATTGCTACCGTTCGATCGATCATGTTCGTCGCTCCAACTCTTGATTTCACTGGGGGCAGGAGGCATCGTCGCCGGCGGGGAGGCCAGCGTTGCTCGGTCCGCGATCACTCCTCCCAGACCGTATGATAGGCTGCCAGCAGTTCGAAGTAATCCAGCAATCGTTGATAAAATGGATGATTGGCGATTGTGGCGCTGTCGCCGATGACGAGCAATTTTCGGCGCGCACGCGTGAGCGCCACGTTCATCCGCCGCACATCGGCCAGGAACCCGATGTCGCCCGCCGTATTGGAACGCACGAGGGAGATCACCACCACCTCCTTCTCGCGCCCCTGGAAGCCATCGACCGTGTCGATCTCCAATTGGTCGGTGTGGCAAAGTTTTCGCAGCAACCGCACCTGCGCTGAATAGGGCGAGATCACCGCGACCTGGTCGGGCCGGACGCCCATCTCGAACATCTGGTTCACTTTCGTGGCCACCAGTGCCGCCTCCTGTTGGTTCAGCCGGCTCTCTCCGTCCGGTTCGACTTCCTCATCGTAGCTGGCGCCCGCGGTGTCGATGAAGTGCAACGGCGTGCTGGTGAAGTCGTTCGACTCGACTTCCGGCAGGTCGCACAGTCGATGCTCGGCCACGTGCGGAGCGGCCACCAGGGTTCCTTCGTAAAACTCGTCCGAGGAGAACTCCATGATCGAACGGTGCATACGATACTGAACCGTGAGCCGGCGGGCTGCCTGCCCGCCGTATCGCCCGGCGAGTCGTTCCAGCAAGCTGACATTGAAGCCTTCGCGAACCGCGTCGCGCGAGACGACCGTCGGCGGCAACTGGCAGTGATCGCCCGCCAGAACGACACGGTCGCTCCGTAGCACCGGGATCCAGCAACTTGGTTCGGTTGCCTGGCATGCCTCGTCGACGACCGCCAGATCGAATCTCCGTCCACCGAGCACCTCGGTGTCCAGGCCCGTCAGTGTCGCGCAGAGGACGGTTGATTGATCGAGGATCTGTTGGACGGTTTGCGCTTCGAGGCGGCGGGCGTCCGCAATGCGTTGCTTCGCTTCCTCGCGCATCTCGCGCCGCGCGCCTGCTGCCGGCCGGGCCCGCGTATGCTTGCTGGCTTTTTCTCGGAGAGCAAACGCTTCCCGAACCAGCTTTCTGGCCAGCCGCACGTCGGGGTGCCGATCGACGAGCAGGTCCAACGTGTGCTCGCGCAGTTCAGGCAGCACGCGGGCCGGATGCCCCAAGCGGACTGCTTGTTCCCCCGCGGCCAACAAGCGTTCGAAAACGTTGTCGACGGCCAGGTTGCTGGGTGCGCAAACCAGGACTCGGTTGCCCAGCGCAATGGCCTGACGAATCAGCTCGACGACGGTTGTTGTCTTGCCGGTCCCTGGCGGCCCGTGGATGATGGCCAGGTCCTCGGCATCCAGGGCGAACTGAACGGCGGCCCGCTGCGCGTCGTTGAGGGTTGTCGTCCATCCGTCGGGAGGCGGCGTCGGCGAATGCGTGGGTGGCTGGTCTCCCAACAAGACCTGGCGTAATTCAGCCAAACGGTCGTCCTGTGCGTGGCACGCTCGCTGCAACGCAACTCGCTGGCGTTGGCGGCCGATCTCGTCGTTGGCCAAATCAAGACGCAGGATGGGGCGGTCGACCGCGAATTCCGGTACCGCATTCAGGGCGACCTGAACCGCCGTGGCAAACCGGTTGCTGATCACGCCGCGCCACGTCCGCTCCGCCTGGTCGCGTTCGCTCAATATCACCGGAGAACCGATACCCAATTGCGTCCAAGGGAGGGCGGGCGCCGGGTTGCCCCGCTTGCACAGTTCCAGCAGGAAACGACCACCCAGGCCCGACTCCTGATCGCGAATCGTCAAGTTGATCAGGCTCATTCCAAAGCGCTCCGCGTCGTTCGGCGAAAGCCGTTCACGCTGGCGGCGGATCTGCTCGGCTTCCGCTTCGCCCTCCAAGTCCAAGAGCCGCATCAAGTTGACCAGGTGTGCGTGTTCCTGATCGCTGCCGCCTGCCGTCTCGCACCAGGCACGGATCAAGCGGTTTGCCAGGTTCGCCCCATCCAGGGCCCGGGCGACCCGATGGCCCCGTGAATCGGGTACTTCCACCGTCGCGCCGCGGCCGCGGACTTCGATCGCGCCGATCCACTGGCGATCCAGTTGCCCAACTTGAATCACCAGCCGGAGGATTGTCCCCTTCGTGGTTTGCGGCGGCAGTGCATCCAAGTGAATAAAGGCCATGGCGGGCGAGATCTCGACCTGTGTCTGTCCGTTTCAGAGGCGTCCGGCGTGCGCACCAGGCAGAGTGCACGACCGACGGCCGGGCGTTCCGCATGCACAGAACCGGTCCACAGCCTACAATATCGCGACTGTTTCGAGGACCATGGGAAAATGATGCATCATGAACTCCGACCCCAACCGCCCGCATGTCGTCACCCGTGTCCCCACCGAATTCGAGGCAGCCGTGATTGTCTCTGCCCTCGAGGCGGCCGGACTCAAAGCGATGGCTGTCGGAGGCCCCACGGCTGGCTTCCGCGCCGAGGCTCCGGGCGAGGTTGCCGTCGTCGTTCCGGAAAGCGAAGCGGAAGAAGCCGCAGCCGTCCTGGCGGAATTTCGTAGTTCCTGATGCCCTTTCTTCGCGCTCGCCTGCGGATCAGGCGAACGTCGGACAATCCGAGTCGCGAGTTGGCGACCGACAAGGGGCGAGCGGACGTGTGGCAAGCGTTCGCTCGGATCATTGAAGACCGAACCGTAGTTCGGGGTAAGTCGCTGTGTCGTTGTCTTCCGTGGTGAATCGACTCCGGATGCCGGGCGTATTCGGCGGAATGCGTTGGCGGCCGGTTTGCGTGTGGTCGACGGAACCGGGGCTAACGCTGGGCTGTCAAAAAGTTGGGGTTGACGCGGTTTTTCGATGTCGTGATTTTATTCTTCTTCGGTATTCGATTTCCGCCCCTTGTTCTCCCCAGGTTGCGATAATGGTCAAAGCTATCCACGAGTATC
>JAUIGN010000098.1 GCA_030430075.1 bacterium | reverse complement strand
CGATCCGACCATTCGGCGACTTTCATCGGGTTTGATCCACGCGACATACTGGGCTCCTGCTACAGAAAATGGGCCAAAATCTCCAGCCTAAGCCACTCGTCAATGACGGTTCTGGTGCGCGCTTACAATCTTTGACCGAGTTTCTTTCTTGTTTTCCTGGTTGTTTGTGCCCGCCTTGCGGTGCGCACTGACCGGGAACTATCTGCTTAATCGCGGTCGCAATCCGCGCTTTCGCCGCCGCGAAAACGAGTGAACTTCCAGGGAATTGAAGGAGCTGCATCATGACGACCATCCCTCACATTGAAACTGACCCCCAACTACTGGAGGCAGGCGCCGCACATCGGATTCTCCGGCTGGCGATCATCGGCGGGTTTCTCGACGGAGCCCAATTCGAGTTCTCCGACGGGCTGAATTGCATTATCGGCGCGCGTGGCACCGGGAAAACGACCGTATTCGAGTTGATCCGTTTTGTACTCGACGCGATCCCCTCAAGCGAAACTCAAACCACCGAGCGACGGCGCATCGAGTCACTCGTTGAAAAGAACCTGGCTGGTGGCCGGGTCGAGTTGACGATTGTCACGAAAGACAGCCTGAAATACGTGGTGACGCGCTCCGCTGGCGAAGAGCCAATCGTGCTGACCGCCGACGGCAAACCAACTGGTATCTCGCTGCGGTCCAGCGGCGGCTTTCGAGCCGATATCTACAGCCAGAACGAAGTGGAAACGATCGCGGACGTCACGTCCGCACAACTTGGCGTGATCGACAATTTTGAGGCGGAGCAGATTACCGAGGCGAACGTTCAGGTTCGACGGTTGCAGGCAGAACTCGAGGCCAGCGCCAATCATATGCTGCCGCTCCAGCAGCAGATCGACGCGATGAGCGAGGAATTGGTGACGCTGGATGGAGTCCAGGAGCGGCTCAAGCAGTTCACGGATACCGGCGATCAGGATTCGGCCGCCATCAACGAGGCACACGCCCGGAAATCAGTGCGTGACCGAGAGCAACGCGCGGCGGCACGCTTGCGGGAGGTCCTGCGGCAAGGCGCCACCGATGTTTCGTCGCTGCGAGAGAGGCTGGCGCACCTTGGGGATGCGATTGATGATCGTGATATCACCAACGGACCAAACGCTGCGATCGTTGCGCAGATGGGGCAGCAGGTAAAACGGTGCAAACAGGCGGTTGAGAATGCTTTGGACCAAGCGACCAACCAGGTCGTGGAATCACTGTCGGAGCTTGCCGCGCTGACGCGAACACTGCACAACGCGCACGCCGAGCAGGAGCTGGAGTTTCGCAGCCTGATCGAGCAACACAACCATGTCCAGGCAACGGCCGCCGAGCGTGTGAAACTCGAGCGCCGTCGGAACGAACTGATGGAAAGGCAGCGAGAAAAGACACGGTTGGAGGAGAAGCTGGCTGGACTCGCGGTGCAACGGTCTGAGCTGCTGGAACGTTTTCGCCGAATTCAGGACGAGCGTTTTGCAATCCGCGAATCGGTCGCTCAGCGTATCAGCGCGCGACTCGCGCCGGCTATTCGCGTCGCGATCACGCAATTCGCCAACCCCGAGCGGTACCAGCGCCTGCTGGAGAGCGCACTGCGTTCCGCTCACGTCCGGCACCTGGTCGTGGCCCAGAAGCTGGTGGATGCATTCTGGCCGGCCGAGTTGGCGCGGCTCGTTCGGCAGAGGGACGCCGCGGCGCTCGTCGAGCAAGCCAAACTGAATACCGACCAGTGCGGCAAGGTGTTGGCTGCGTTGTCGCAACCGGCGTTGCTGTTCCGGCTGGAGGCCGTCGAGTTGCTGGACTCGCCGCGGATTGAGCTGAAAGACGGCGATTCGTATAAGGACTCGCTCTCGCTTTCCACCGGCCAGAAGTGCACCACGATCCTGCCGATTCTACTTCTGGACAGCGAGAACCCGCTGCTCGTCGACCAACCGGAAGACAACCTGGACAACCGTTTCATTTTTCAGGCGATTGTCGACAGCATCCGCAAGGTACGTCTGCGACGCCAGCTGATCTTCGTCACCCACAACCCAAATATCCCCGTGTTGGGTGACGCGGAGCGCGTGTTCGTGCTGGACTCGAACGGTTCGTCCGCGCGTAAGGCCTGCGAAGGTTCTGTGGACGAAGTGAAACCGGACATTGTGACGCTGCTCGAGGGCGGCGAGGACGCGTTCAAGGCCCGCAAGACGCGCTATGCGTACTAAAGGGGAGGCAAAGCTCATGGGCAATTCAGCGGCCAACAACCGAAAGTGCCGCGAGCAACGGATTGCTCCTTGTTACGAAAACAAATGCGAGGTCGTCCGTCATTTGCTGGATCGCTTGGACGAGGACGATGCGGTGGTCCAACTCCGTGAACTGGCCGAGGACGCAGACTGGGAAGTTCGTCATGAGGTCGCTTTGGCGATTGTCAGGCTACCAAACAATCACCTGGCATGGTTCGTCGAACGTCTGATAAACGACCCGAATGCGTACGTCCAGCGCGCCGTTCACCGGGCACTCGATGCCCGGCGACGCGAGGTTCGGGCGGAATCACACCGCCGGGAAAAACACGAACGGGTTGCGAAGCGGGTCCAGGAACTTGAATCCCGCACCAAACGACAAGTCGGGCGGATTTGCCGGGAGCATGGCGAGGAGTTGATCGCACAGGTGGCCCACGATCTGAGGGCACTGGCGACTCGCCTGAAACCTGCCTGTTATCAATTAGTCGCGGCCAGTGGCGACCTACGGCCCCGTGCGGCCAATACGGTGCTGACCCAGCTTTCGATGTTTGAAAAACTCACCGAAGATCTGCAGTTTTTCTCCGAGCCCTTGCGTATCGAGAAACGCGACGAACGGATGGCCGAAGTGGTTCAGGCAGCAATCGAAGCTGCGCAAAGCAATATGGCGAAGGCGGGTCTTGAGACGCCGTCTATACGAATCGTGGCGGAAATGAACGCCGGCATCGTGGTGCCGATGGCTCGCCACCTGGTGCAAATCGCGCTAACTAACGTGATCCAGAACGCCTGCGAGGCGTTCGCGATTGACCGCAACGAGGAACGAAATGCCGAGATCAGAATCGACGTAGGCATCGATGACGGCATGGTGACCATCACAGTGGTCGACAATGGCCCCGGCATGGCGGAGGAGGACCTGGCTGTCGTGACAGCATTTCTTCCCGGGCGACGAAATCTGTCCAAGCCTTCCAGCACGGGGTTCGGCCTGCCCATTGCCGCTCGGAACATTGCGGCGCACGACGGGCACCTGGAAATGAAAAGTTGCGCAGGCGTAGGAACACGCGTGACGATCACGCTACCGTTGACAACAGATGAGGAGAAACGATGAACACGAAAGCCTTGGTCGTGGAAGACGACCCGGGAGCGGTTGAGGTAATTGAAGATTCGTTGTATTCGCTCGACCACGAATATATCTGGGCAAACAACCTGCAGGACGCCCGCAGTGCGCTGGAGTCACAGGATATTGGCTATGTATTGCTGGACCTGGAGTTTCCCACGAAACCAATCCGCGGGTTCGCGCGAGCGTCGAAGGAAAACGGCTCCCTGCTGTTGGAAGACATCCAGCGAGTCAAGGGCGCCGGACAACTGCCCGTGATCATCATGTCCGGACACGTGGCGTACTGTCTCAACCGGTCCATTGAGTTTCGCGACAAGGGGGCCACGGAGTTCATCGCCAAGCCGTTTCCAACGGAGGGCCGCACCCTGACACGTTTGATCCGTGGCGTGCTGAAGCGTCAGGCGAAGCGAGCGGCTTCAACTTCTGCGGCGAGCACGGGTCGTTTTACGGGTGGCGAGCTGGTGTATTTCGACGACCACGTTGAGTTGCTTGGCGTGAAGATCATCAGCGACCGTGGCGCGGGTCTGACAATCGGGCTGCTGCGAGAGTTGCGGTCACGCTTCAACGGCGACCGCTACGTGCCCATCTCCGCCGAAGAACTGGCAGGGATCCTGGGTGTGCCGGATGTCAACACGATCACTGGCTGCATCCGCGGCCTCCGGCGCAACATCGTCAACCGCCTGCGAAAGTATCTGAACATTGAGATCGGACCCAAAGACGTGATCTGCCGCGACGAGCAGGGGTACTATTTGCGCCCATGGATAGTCGTGCGAAATGGCGACGATGTGGGCGATGTCGCTGCGTCTGTGCCCGATGTCTCAGGAGTCCGCGCAGATGCCCCCGTGAGCGAGTTGAACGAACGCCAGCAATGGGCACTCCGTCAACTCGACATCGGCGTCAAGCTGCAGCGAGTCATGCTGGAGCACAAGTTTAACGTTGCCGAAAAGACGGCCAAACGCGACTTGGCCGAAATGAGTCGTCGCGGGAAGGTCGAGTACGTTCGGGTTGGCCGGGATGGATACTATCGACTTAATAGGAGTGAGAACTCAGATCACGAGTCTTGACGTAACTTCGCGCGCAAAAAAACTAGGGTGGCAAAGTTGCCTGGATGAGTTGCCCTTCCAGGTCGCTGAGGAATTTCTCGGGGTTCCGTCGGAATCGGGTACGCTGCCGCCCCTTTTCGCGCCGTTTGTCGAGTTGCTCGCGCAGGGTGGACCATGCGTCGCGGTCGGCGGTGGAGAGTTGCTTGGCAGTCGACGGGGATAGACGAGTGGCGGTCGAGGCGAGGATGCGAACTTGGCCACGCTGCACCATCGCCGGAGAAGCCGTCTTGCGGCCAGTGATCCGACGCTCGTGCCAACGGTAGCTGCCGAATTGCTGTTCGAGCGCATTGTTGGTCCGCGGCAAGTCGGCATCATCGTAGCAGTGGAAGAGACCGGGCCAGTAGCTACGAGACACTTTGACGAAGTGCCCCATGGCGTCTTGCAGATCGCCTGCCTTCTCGTGGTGGCGAGACATTGCTCCGAGAAGACCGCTGAATCGCTTTCGAACAACTCCCCCACTATCGCCCTGCGGGTTGTTCAGGATCTCTGAGGTGCGTCGGGTTTTTAGGACAGTCCGACTGCTTATTTCCGTTGGGCCCGAGGGGCGGGAACAGCGGCCCCCGAGGCCCTTCCCAGGCCTCGGGGTGGCCGCAGTAGCGCGTCCCCGGTATG
>JAUIGN010000097.1 GCA_030430075.1 bacterium | reverse complement strand
AAAATATTTCTCTCGCCACCGAGCATGCTCAAACATCGGAAACCGCGAGCCTGTCTGCGGGGAAGGCAAATCTAGACGAGTTCCAACCGATTCGAATCAAACAACTTACAAACAACGCAACCGGCTCGTCACCCGGGTTCGCTGCTTGACATGCCGGTTGCTGGCAGGTCAAATGACACCCCAATCAAGGTGGTTCTTTGTAGGGATAAGATGAGTCGCTCGTCGAAACTCAGTGACGTGAAACGCACTCATTTTTCACTTCTTCCTCCCCGTCTTTCCGCTCTGGCACGGAGCCACCGCATGCTTTTGGGCCTTTGGCGTACCAGTGGCGTGCCACGTGCGCCAGGCGATCAGGCATGTGAGTGGACTCCCGCAGAGTCGTCCGCCGCTTCGTTGAGCCGCCCCGCGTTGCGCATTGCGCCCCGCTCTGCAATGACGAGTGCGTTTACGTACTCGCTTTCGCTTGGCGTCTCCTCGGCTTCTTCCCGCCTCTTCGAGGATCTTCCCAATGACCACGTCCGCCGCTTCTCCGCTTGCTTCCACCCACCGCCGCTCGCCGCTGGCCACACGCGCTGACCGCGCGCGGCGCCGGCGTTTGTTCTTTGAGGCACTGGAAGACCGCCGCTTGCTGGCTGCTTATCCGATTGATCAGCACACGATCGCCCTGTGGCATATGGACGGCCCCACTGGCTCGTCAGCGAAACGAGACAATGCCGCAGGTTCGAGCGCGTTCGATCTAACGGAGGTCCGAGTCTCCACGGCGGCCGCGCCCGGTTTTGACGGGACTGCCGCCGGAAGTTACGCCCTCACCGGTGCGAATGAATATCTCAATGTGCAGCTCGACGGTGCCGACTATGGTCCTGCGATGACCATCGAAGGCTGGGTCTACGTTGAAGACCCGACCTCTGGTTCCAATCAGATGATCTACCGGGACTGGGATTGGAACCCCTACAAAAACGTCTCGCTACACATTAATTCGACAGGGCATTTGGTAGGGCTTCGGAACGGTCCGACCAGCTTGAACCCTACGCCACATTCGACTGCCGTCAGCACTCAGCCACTTGAAGCGGATCGTTGGCAGCATGTCGCGATGACGGCCGCCGTCGGGCAGCCCACGAAGGTGTTCATCGATGGCCAGCTCGCCGGAACGGCCCCTAATTCATTGAGTAGCGCCAGCGTCGTTTCGGGAACATACAACGGCGCCCAATGGGGAGCGGCGAATTACCACGGTAACGAACACAGTTTCCTCCAAGGGCGTCTCGACGAGTTTCGGATCTCCAACATCGCCAGAACTGACAGCCAGATTCTCGCCGCCTACCGATCGTTGGTCGATCCACTCGCCGCCGGTCTTGTCGGGCACTGGACTTTCGACGAAGGTTCAGGAACAACGGCCAGTGACGCGTCGGGCAACTCAAACGATGGTGTCTTGGTCGACAACCCAACGTGGTCGCCGGACACGCCGGGGGCGTTCAGTTCGCATTCGCTCGCCTTTGACGGCGACGACTATATAAGCGTCGACCACCATAGCTCGCTCGATCTGGCGACGAACGACTTCACGACGGCCGCTTGGATCAAAGCGGATCCGCCGGCGGACGCGATTGTCGTTCTCAACAAACGCGATGAGACCGGCCGCAAGGACCAAGGGATTGTATTCGGATCGCTCAGTGGAGGTGCAGCGCCGTATCGCGCGCTCGTCACGGAAGACACGAGCCAATCAGGCGTGTTGGATTGTGCCGCCGCGTTCCCGACGCTGACGCACGGTGTGAACAACGGGGCTGCGCGGCTGCAGTATCGGCTCTATCACAAGTCCCCCACGGGCCAATCAGCGGGGACCAAGGTCCTGATTGGTCAAACGTCGGCTGGTGGCGAGTCGCTCAGCGCCAGCATGTTCAATCTGAATTTTCGCGCGGATGGTTCTGTTGAATCGTTTGACAGCATGAGCGGCCTTTTCACGACGATTGCTCACCCAGGGTCGTATGCCCTGAACGAATGGGTTGACGTTGGTTTCGACCTCGACCTTGATTCGAACCACTTCGACTTGAGCATCGACGGAGTTACCGTAGCACAGGCGATTCCGTTTGCCACATCTGCCGGCACGGTTTTTTCTGCAGTGAAGTTTCAGCCGGCCGGCAATTCCACCGCATTCATCGATGACGTGTTGGTGACCAGGAGCTACGAGACGCTCGTTGTTAACCATGTTGGCGACGCGGGAGACGGTGTTTGCGATCTGGCGGAATGTACGTTGCGGGAAGCCATCGAGACTGCGAACGGGCAGCCTGGCAGGGATCGAATCGAGTTCGCGATCCCGGAGCCCGATTTGACGATCAGGCCGCAGTCACCCTTGCCACCGATCACGGACCCGGTCGTCATCGACGGCTTCACTCAGCCTGGCGCCGACACCTTTCCTCTCAAGCCGCGCCTTATCGAACTCGATGGTTCCCAAGCCGGGCTCGGCAATGGCCTGCAGATCGTCTCCGGTTCCACAACAATTCGCGGCCTGGCGATCCACAGCTTTGCGGGCGATGGCATCGAAATCCTGGGGCCGGGTGATAACGTGATTGAAGGAAATTTTCTGGGGACGGATCGATTCGGCACGTCGGCCCTGGGGAATCAGGAACATGGCATTGGTATTAGTCCGTGCTAAACCCACGGCCTTTGGCCGTGAGACCCAGAAAGGCTATGCCGGTGCGGCGTGAATAGAATACGCTCTTCCTCTGGAAAGCCCTGCCAGGCTGTAGGAGAAAGAGCGTATGGAAAATTTCGAGTCGTTGTCGCACGTGCGATGGGAGTGTAAGTATCACATTGTATTCATTCCGAAGTACCGGAGAAAGGTGATTTACGGGAAGCTGCGAGCTGGCGTTGGAAGGATCCTTCGAGATCTGTGTCAGCAGAAGAAGGTGGAGGTTCTTGAGGGGCACGCCATGGTGGATCACATCCACATGTGCCTGAAGATCCCACCGAAGTATGCAGTTTCGTACATCGTTGGGTTTATCAAAGGGAAGAGTGCGGTTCGGATTCATCGCGAACTGCTCAATGAACGTCGCATGACAGGGTTGCACTTTTGGGCACCTGGATACTGGGTGAGCACCGTTGGCCGCGATGAGGCAACGGTGCGGAAGTACATTCGCGAACAGGAGCACTGGGACAAAGGCCAGGGGCAACTGTTCGACTAACCGAAGCCACTAGACCCTAATCAAGCGTTCGCCCGGCCGCTGAAGGCTGGTGTTGGTCGGCGCGTAGGGCGAGCGTTCAGGCGGCTCGCCTTTGTTGGGAAGTCGAATTGTTGGTTGAGCATCGGCAGGTGTCTTTTGGGGCTAGGCGTGGCGGCGGACCGGAGCATCCGGACTCCGGCTTCAGGGGAACTTCGTCAACAGCGTAGGGGTCGACACAGGTTGGCATGGATTAACAACAGTGGCTCCATCGACACGCGGTAACTCAACAGCCGATAGATGAGTTGCCGGGAACGCCTGATGATCTGAGCGGGAATTTGGATCAGGCATTGGCGAAACGTGTGAAAGTCCATCCGAATCACTCGCCGCTTCGTCTCGGCCTGCTGTTGTTGCGCCTTGGCCGAACCGCGCGGCCGAATCACCATGCCGGACCAGACCTTTAATGACCAAGCCAGCGAGGTGATCACCATGTACGCCCAGTTGCTGACCAGGTTGTCCAGCGGCGCTGCCAGCGCACCGCAGGCCTTCAACTGGCTGATGGTGTTTTCCTGATCGCAGCGGTCGTTGGCTGCAAACACAATCTGGCGAGCCGACTTGGTGCTTGCCGTCGCGTTGCTAACGTAGAAGAAGTACGGTTCGTCATCAAACAGCTTCTGCTGTCCGCGGGTGACTTCTACTTCTTTGCGGACCACGACCATCCGGTAGCTGCGGGCGCACTTGCCTGGCTGATAGTCGAACTCCGCGATGCTTTCTCTTTGGAGTCGCTTGTTTTGGTAACCGTTTTCCTCGACGATCGCCTGTTTGTAATTGGGGCGCTTCCGGCGACGCGCCGTCTTAGGCGGGCTCTTGTGGCGGCGGCGAAGCGGCTTCCACTCGGTGTTTTCCAGGGAATCGGCGATCTTCACCAGGTTCGGCATGGCGTCGACGCCAAACACAAATTCCACTCCCTCCGCATCCCAGCGATCAAAGTGCTCGGTCAACGCGAAGTCGGTGTCGCCACGCACGATGATCTTGCGAAACCCGGCTTTGCGGCACTGATCGATCGCCAAATCAACGTAGAAGGGAGCCTGTTCGTGACTGGGGCGGTTGCCGCTGCGGTTGACGACGTACAGGGGTTCGCCGGTGTTGGCCAGCGTGACCACCAGCGGATGGTAGCCCCACTGCTTCTTGTAGTTCATCTCGATGCCTTGCTTCTTCTCGCCGCACGTTTCGACCATCGTGCCGTCGGCTTCGATGATCGCGACGTCGAAGAACTCGTCCGGCTGCTGTTGCCAAACCTTGTTCCGCACGCGATTGAAGGCTTGCATTAACAGCATCACCTCGGCCTGCCCGAAGCGGCGGCAGAAGTCGCCGGCCGTGGTGGGATCGGGAATACGCTCGGCACCGACGGCGTTGAGATAGGCTTCGTCGGTACGCCGCAATTCCAGATGATCCAAGCACGACCCGCCCGCCAACAAGTTGAGGGCCATGTTGAACACGTGATCGGCTTCATCATAGGGCAAGTGGATCTTCAACAGAGGAATCGCTTCGTTGATGGTCCTTCGCAGATCGAGTTGCCCGATGAGCTGCATGATGGTGCCGAGGCCCCCGGCCGAAATGGCCTGCTGTTTGTCGGACAACTCGTACTTGATCGCGGGTGTGACGACCATTGGCGTCCGCCCCGACCAATTGGCTTTGTCGATTCTGGCATCGGAGCCGGTTGCGTTGTGGTCGCGCTTGCGGCAGCAGGCGAATGGGGGGGGTAAAAGTTGCGCAGTAAAGGGCAAGCGCGCGGATGGAGGGGGCGCGCACCTGAGCCAAGACCGCGAGACCGACGAGGGGTCTCGGTCGGCGTCCGGCTGGCGAGATTTCAGCGTTGGGCGGCGGCGCCACTTACGCGCTGAATTTGAGGCGGGCTTGTCGTTCTTTGCTTTTGCGACGGGGGCGAGGAGGAACACGCTCCTTCACTTTGCCATGTAACGCTTGTGCGATGGGGCTGAGCTTGGTTTGGCTGAGCGTACCTTCGCGACG
>JAUIGN010000070.1 GCA_030430075.1 bacterium | reverse complement strand
GATCCGACCATTCGGCGACTTTCATCGGGTTTGATCCACGCGACATACTGGGCTCCTGCTACAGAAAATGGGCCAAAATCTCCAGCCTAAGCCACTCGTCAATGACGGTTCTGGTGCGCGCTTACTTCTATCTGCCGTAACAACATTCTCTGCGGCGGCGTACCGGCCATTGCTGGCCGCTCTATTCCAGTCCCAGGTACTCGTGCGCCCACGTTGCGCACCAACTTCGAGGAGAATCAAATGGCCATTCAAACCGTCCGAGAAATCTGCGAGTCCCACACTCTCAAGACTCTCCAGAGAACGAACGCATCTCACCATGCAATGCAGGTCGCTCGTTACCTGACCGACTTGACCAAGCGACACGGAAACGTGTTCGTCCATGAGTTCAAGTCCGAGATGGTTCAACAGTGGCTCGACGAACACAATTGGTCGCCCTGTACAAAGTCCAACGCACTTAAAGCTGTCCGGGCCGCTTTTCGTGAGACGGAATGGTCGTGCGATGTCTCGATTGGCATCCCTCAACGCCGTCAACGACGAAATCTTATTTCTTCTAAAACCCACCGCAGGCTTGTCGATGCAGCCGATCCTGATCTTGCGAACGTGCTTGATGCTCTTTACTTCACTGGCGCTCGCACGAGCGAACTGATCAATCTCGACATTAAGCATGTTGTTGATCGGCCTGAAGGAATGTTCTGGAATCGCCCGGTGGACAAGATGGGCTATGGAAATCCGATTGCTATTCCGGCTGTCTTGGCGGAAAGCGTGTTGGGGCTTATGGCAGAACGGAAGAACTCGGCTCCCCTATTCACTCGTGCAAATGGAAACCGCTGGAGCTACATGAGCTTGCGGCACGCCCTTCACAAAGTGTTCCAAAAGTGTGGCTTGGAAGGCATCGTGTTCAAGGACTACCGCTATTCGTTTTATCGTCGTTTGCTGGTGGCAGGAGTGTGCCCCCGCATCATCACGATTCTTCTGGGGTATTACTCGTCCTGGGACAACCACCATTCAAATCCCACCACTCCCGAAGACCTGTTGGATGCTGTGAACCGGGCGGCGGAAGTCGAGCGTGACGATGTTTAGGCGGTCTGCAAGCCGCAGCCGCCTGGGAAAACATTCGCTCAAGCCCCGAATTTCTGTCAGACGGTGTTGGTCGCACGCTTTTTGCGACCTCGTTCTCTCTGTATCCACGAGCCGCTGAATCCTCTTATCGCAACGCTTAACGGCAAGCAAATAGCCGTTCAGCGGAACCGAATTCGTCGAAATATTCCGTCCTCGCTGGCCGGTTCATCTGTTCTTCCAAAAGTAGATGCGTCTAAATGCAGTCCGAACAGATCAAACTCGACATGACCAAGAACAAGTCTCGAAAGACAGGACTTCGCTGGGACGAACGAACGGGACGGTACTGTGCCAAACTTGGTCGGAAGCGTATGCCGAGCGGTAATTTCGATGGGCACTTGTTTCGCTTCAGTCAGAACGAAAGGGAGTCAGAACGACGAAAGAATCGAATTCAAGAGTTGTGGGATCAAACTGTTGACGAGGACGGTACAGATTGTCTTTGGAGCGATAGCAGCCTGAAAGTTGCCAAGGCCCTCGCTGAGGGGAAAGCAGTCGTCATGTTCTCGGCAGATGAACTTGCTCCCAAAGACCTTTTGAGAGTGTTTCCGGTTGACTCACCCCAACGATGCCGGGCGACGTTCTTCGCAACTGCAATCTGCGGACTCCAACGTCGCTACTCGATGGTGAACGTGGTGCCCGTTGAGGCCGATCAAGACTTGTTCGATCATGGCGAAGCTAAGCTCAAGGGCACTGCCCAAAGGATTTCTGATGAGGGTGACTCGCTAATGCGACTCGTGGGCTTGACGGTTGTAGACCGAAGCCAGCCGACAGTCATCGAGGCGATTGAGGAGTACGAGGAATTCATCAAAAGAACTATGACAGTGATACCGGATGCCGAAGAAGGATTGGAAGCGGAAAAACGGTTGACGGACACCGCCGTCAGTTACCTTCGACAGTTCAAGAGAATCAAGCAGATCAATTCTGATCAAATGGGTTGGCCCATCTCTCGACTCACCTATCAAGGTTGCGATGAGATGCTGGAAGTCTGGCGTCAACGCCCCATGCGGAAAGACAAGAGCGGCCCGATGGCCGTAAAGACTTGCCGAGAGCATGCGAAGCGAATCAAGGAATTCCTCCGATGGTTGTCCAAGAGCGATGATTTTGACTGGAAGAAACCGCTCGACTTCGACGAGTTGCAACTCCGCATTCGCAAGTCTGACCGAGAGAAAGCCATGCCGATTACGAGCGGGCAACAGGTTGAGACGTTCACGGTCGAGGAACTTGTCATTCTCAACCAGTACGCAATTCCACACGAACGATTCATTATGCTCTGCGGGCTGAATTGCGGCTTCAAGCGGATGGAAATCGCCACACTACGTGTCGGTGAAGTGTCCATCGTGAGGGCACATCCCCACGCTGACTTCTTGAATTTCGACTTCGATGGCACTGAGTCTTTCATTCGACGCTTCCGCACGAAAACGGAAGTTTTCGGCGAATGGTATCTTTGGCGGCTAACCGTCGAAGGACTCAAGTGGGTACTTAAACGCAGGAAGCAGCAGACGGTGATAGTCAAAGGGCAAGGGGCCGGAACTCCCATCCCTTACTCGACAGACGCCCTTCTTTTCCTCAACGATTCAGGCCACTCATTCACTAAGAAGACCAAAAAGGGAAACTCCAACAACCAACTCACGAACGCTTGGAATCGGTTGTTGAGGCGTGTCCGAGAAGATCAACCAGAATTCCGGTGGTTACCGCACGAAGCCCTACGGGACACGGCGGCAAACTGGATTCGAGGCGAGTTCAGTGGCGAGATCGCCGAAGTGTTTCTGTCCCACGGGGCACCGATTGGGTCCAAGAGCCTTATTGAGTGCTACACAAACAAACCCTTTGGGAAACTGTTCGAGGCTCTCCAGTGGTTGGAAGCGAAACTCCAGCCGGTGTGGGATGCGACTCCTGATGACCCCTTCCCGGAGAAACGAAAGTTGGGCGGTGGTGGCCTGTCTCTCAAACGCCGCCGGATGATCAAGCGGTTGGCGGCGGAAGGTATTCCGGTTCCACAGATTGCCAAACGGGTCAAATGCTCGGTCGCAACCGTGTACCGCCACCTGCCGAAGAAAGGGCAGGAATAGTCGTTCGGCGGCTGTCTATGGGACAGTTTTGCCCGAACAATGGGACAACCGAACCCTGGATTTATGGGACAATTGGCAACTTTTGTCCCATAGAGGGGCGGCAGTTGAGAGAGGGAAATCGCTGTAAGTCCAATGAAAAAGCCATCTTGCTCAGAGGAACAAGATGGCTTCTGTAGTGGAGGCGGCGGGAATCGAACCCGCGTCCCGCGGCATTTCCGCGTGAGCTTCTACGTGTGTAGTCGATTATTTGGTTTTCACCCTAATGGGCTCGAATCGACGCGATCCCATTCGGGCTATCCTGGAACGGTGTTTAACCGCAAGCGTGCCAGACGTGACTCGCGGCGATTCGGAATTGCAACCGGCTTTTGGGTCTCTCCGACAAAGTCCCGCAGCCGGGGACGCCTATGCTAGGCGGCCAATGCGAGGTTTTCCTCAGCAATTAAAATGTTTGATCAGCTTTTAACGTGGCCCACTGATCAACCACGACACGCCACTCACGTTTCAGGCTACCCGGTCGAATCCAGTTCGCCCCCCAAAACGTCTCATCATTCCATATCCCGGAATTTCATGATCCCGGAATTCTCGTCATCACGGAGTCTCTCTTCGGGTGCTCATCGAACCTGTGACACGCTTCTGTGCAATGGGTTCACCGTCTGCCTCTTATTATCGGCTGGCAACTATCGGCTGACAACATCGTACCCAGCCAATCAAAGGCCACCACACCAGTTATCCTAGCCAATGCCGGCAAGAATGGGAATTCCATGAGGGAACGGCGATTTCCTGATCGCTCAGTCGACCTACCCGCCAGCGCCGGTCTCTCTTCGCGCCACACGTCCACCGGTGGCCCGCTCGTAGCCTTTTGCCGCCCAGTACGGATCCTCTCCCCCGAAAAACCAAAAAAAATTCTGTCCCCCCAACGGACTGCCTGGACACTTGCTCGCAACCGATCCTCCCCGCTTCAGCAAAGGCCCGCGCTGCCGTCTCTCTGGCCGCATCATTTCAGCCAGCCAATTGCCAGACGATGACGGCCAGGCCGATTGGAATGCACCAGGCCGCGAACCACTGCAGGCGGCCCCGCTCAATCCAGCGAATGATCCACCACAGGGCAACCAGCCCAACCAGGCAAGCGACCCCCGCACCAACCACGAGGTGCAGCAGGGGAGTCGTAAGTGGCGCGCCCCGCCCCAGCGATATCAATTCGAGCAGCCCGGCACCGCCGATGACCGGGATGGCCATCAAGAAAGAAAACGTGGTTGCCGAAGAGGGAGACAAACCCGCGCGGAAGCCGGCGGAGATCGTCGCACCGCTGCGGGAGAGGCCGGGAAGAATCGCCGCCGCCTGGGCCAGTCCAATCAGAAAAGCCTGCCCATACGAAAGATCGCGGTAGTCCGCCTTCCCCGGACCCAGGCGTGCCACCAGCAACAATAGGCATCCCGTCACGATCAACAGCACGCCGGCCAGCAGAGGGCTCTCCAGCAGGCCCTCCGCAAGGAACTTGACCGGTACCCCGATGAGGACGGCGGGAATCGTGGCAACCAACAGCCGGCCGATCAACCGACGGTCTTCGTCAAGCAGCCTCAAAACGCGCCGAGCATAAACAATCAGAATTGAAAGCAGCGTTCCTGCGTGCAGCACAATGTTCAGATCGTTGATGTCCAAGGATCCGGCCTCGCCCTGGCGCGTCAAAAACCGGGCGAGAATGACCAGATGGCCGCTCGAGCTGATTGGCAGAAACTCGGTGAGCCCCTGTACGACGGCCAGCATGACGATCTCGAACAGGGATAATTGCATCGGGGCCGGAAATCCACGGGAATCGACCGTGCCAACCCGGGGGTGGCGGGACCACACCCAAGGAAGAAGCCCCAGCATTTGGTGGGCTCCTGATGGTCGTTCAGGAAAGATGCGCGCATCGCAGCTTCGCGTGACGCAGCTAGACTCTAACGGAGTCCTGCTCGGACACCAAGACGAGTTCGCCGGTGCGGCGAGCCCTCTCCCCTGTACCCCTATTGTGGCTTCTGTAATAATGCTTCGCAGGGGGGGCCGTGACCTAAGGGCAGCCGTAACCTAAGGGCAGCAGGGGCGTCGCACCGCCTGTGGGCCGATTCTGAGGGGAAAAGCACTAACATCAGGAGATTTGTCTGAATGTATCGAAGTTTCGACCCCGCAGCGTTGGGAATTTCGGGCCGCCAGAGTGAGATTATCGAATTGGCCCTGACCTACGGGTTCAACGGCCTCGTATTGGATTTTCCAGAGCTCCTCAAGCGAGCAGAAGAGCGCGGGGTCGATGCGGCAACGCGTTTCCTTTCCAGTGCGCAGCTAAAAATCGACGGTTTCCGGCTTCCTGAGGCCTGGCGTCAGGACGAGGAAACATTCAAGGCGAGTCTCGGCAGCATTGCCGCGAGCGCGCATATTGCCGCAGCCGCCGGTGTCGAACTCTGCCACGCGACCATTCTCCCCGCCACCGATTTCTATCCGTATCACGAAAACTTCGAGCTTCATCGCAAGCGATTGGGCGAAATCGCGGATGTGCTGGCCTTGCACAACGTCAAACTGGCACTCGACTTCCTCGTGGCACCCACACACCGTGAAGGTCGAGAATTCCAGTTCATCGCCGACGCCGAAGCGATGGTGTTGCTGATTAAGGCCATTGCCTCACCCAATGTCGGATTGGCACTCGACTGTTGGAATTGGCATTTCGGCGGCGGAACCACGGAGACGCTCACCGCGCTCGATCCAAAACGGGTCTTCCGTTGCTCGATTGCTGATGCCCGCCCCGGTACGACGTTGGAAGGGTTGACCGACGAGATGCGTGTGATGCCGCACGACGAGGGGATTGTCGAGATCGTCCCGATTCTGGAAGTCCTGCGTGACTCGGCGTTCGCCGGTCCGGTCACGATGACTCCGCATGCAAGCTGTTTTGGAGATCTCAAACGAGACGCCATCCTTGAACAGTGCCGGACAGCCTACGATCAACTCTGGGAGGCCGCCGGCCTCGCCAAGCCGGGCAAGATGGCAGCCGCCAATGCCTGATTCGCTTCCCCGCTCGATGTGATCGATGACGTCGGCTGGTGGCAGGTAGAATTGGCGAGATACGTTTTGCCGCGACGGCCGCCGGCGTTGCCCGAGAGTGAGGTCCGCCTCTCCGTTGGTCCTTTGCTTCTCCGTGCGTCCGTTGCGCCCCTCCGTTCGTCCGTTGCGCCGGCGCTGGGCGGCATGGCGACGAATCGATCTTCGGGTGATCGGGTGCTGCGCCCCGTTCGGTCAGGCAGGTTGTGCCGGTTGCGCGGCATGAGCGCGTCATATCCAAGAAACGTCCTGATCGGTCGAGTTGGGCTGTGACGGCTGTTCGGCCGGTCCGGCCGGCCCGCGTCGCGAATGGATCCTTTGGATGATTCATGATTCGCCGGCCAGACGATGATGGAAGGGGTGGGATATGGCTCCAATCGCGCGAGGAGTGCGCGATACCGTTTCCCCTGGAGTTGCAATCTTTCCGACGGAACGACACAGACGCCTGATGGATCGACGACTGACATTCGCCTTCGCTTGCGCGCTGCTGGGGATGCAACCCTCGATCACTCTTGCGCAGACCGGATCTCCTTTACCCCGGGTGGCGCGGGATGATCGTCCCGCGGGGGCACTCGACAGCTTCCCCTATCCGCAAACGGACCGACCGGCGATGTTCCTGCCCCGCTCGGCCGGCGGTTCCCTTCAGAGACTGCCATCGACGGATGCTCCTTCACCGGCGGCTCGCGCTCGGACTGCCGCAGCCAGGACGCAATGGTTCCATCGGCCCGACAACCTGACGCCAGCCAATGCGGGGTATCAGCCGTTCCCGCCGGCGGCTCGAGCGTCGGCTCCGGCGGACCATCTGCCTGCCGGCGAAGAGACACCGCCCGGAAGTGCCGCACGGCCACGGTGGTCACACTACCCGGCGACCAACCGATCCGCCAGCGCCGTTCCGGTACGGCAATCCAGCCCGGATCCGGAACCTGGCTTTGGCTGGGACCCGCAAGATGCCGGCTTGCGGGCTGTTTCCGAGCGTGCGGCGCAGCGGATTGATGCGGGTTACCGGTTGGCAGCGAAGGCAGCTCTATACGGTGCTCGGGCTCAATTTCGCAAGGCGATGATCATGGTTGCCGAAGCCCTGGACGCTCGTCACGGCGTCACCAGCCACAGCAGCGCGATTCGGGAGGCACTGCAAGCGATGCAGGAAGCCAAGGATTTCGCGCAGGATCCTTCGGGCGGCTCAGATCGCGTACGGCAGATCGTGGGGACCCATCAGACGCCCGTATTGAAGGAGGCATCCACGGCGGGGATGCCTGCTCTGGTAGCGATGCAGCATTACTACGCCTTCGCAGAGCAGCGACTGGTGGCCGCGGCCGGCGGTGCTCCGATTGCGTCCTCGGCCTTCTACGCCATGGGTAAGCTCCACATGGCAATGGCGGAGACTGAACCGCAGATGGACAACCAACAGCGGGCCGCGCAGGCCATGGCGTTCCTGCAGGCTTCGCTCGCGGTAGACGCTCGCCAATACGCTGCCGCCCATGAACTTGGTGTGATGTTGGCTCGCCTGGGCCAACTGCACGAGGCTCGCGAGGCGTTGCGGCATAGCGCGCGAATTCAGCCGACTCCCGAGACGTGGAAGAACCTGGAGATCGTTCACCGGCAGCTGGGGGAAGACCTGTTGGCCGCGCGGGCTCGAGCTGCCTGGGAACGCGACTCGACACAGACATCCGGGCTGCCGGCAGCCGGCGCCGAGAGTGTGCAGTGGGTGCCTCCTGCGGCATTCGCCGGGCCGCCGGGCGCGACGAGGCCGGCGCCGCACGCCGCTCCCCGCCCGCCTGCGTCCGGTGCTCCGAGTTCGACGTCGCGGACGGCGAATCGGCCGACAGGATTTTCGATCTGGCCCTGGCGCTCGTGATGTGCCGACCGCACTCGTCTCAGCAAATTCAGATGCAGCGTACCAACAAGTTGGCGAGAGCTTCGTTATGACATCGACAATGCGATTCACCACGACGCGTTCCATCACCCCGCGCGGGATCCTGGTCGCTGCCTGCCTGATCGTTCTGGCTGCCCTGGCCGGCTGGAGGGACCGGCAGAGGATCAGACCGCGGCCGGTGGCTGCCCCCAGCGGGGTTGTTCCGGCGAAACGGGCCGAGACAGCGAGTCCAAGGCGGGGCCCTCGGTCCGTCGTGCCGGCAGTGCCTGGTTACCCGCAGGCGGTCGAAGTTCACCTGGCCCCACGAGGCGACGACCGCGTGACGACCCGCTTGGTGCAACTTTGCCAGTTTCGCCAACGGACGTTGGTCGGTGTCCAGAGCCAGGATGTTGACTGCGGCGAGGCGGACTGGTCGGCGCGCCGACCGCTTCCCTGGCAAGTCTTTGGCCAGGGCGAATACATCGGCCCGGAGCGGACGCCGCGGGTCGACGCATACTACTTGCGGCCCAACGATCAGCTTGAATTCGTCTATCGTTTCACGCAGCAGCCAAGCGCCGAGCCGTATCGCTTTTCGGTCGGTGATGAACTGATGATCGAGTCGCTGACGGCGCCTGAGCTGAACAAGGGCGATTTGATCGAAGGGCGGGGGCTGAAGATCCAGTCGGATGGAACGATCACGTTGCCGCTGGTGCGGCAGGTTCCGGTTGCCGGCCGGACGGTCGACGAGATTCGTCAGGACCTGGACGAACGTTACTTGAGGTACTACACCGACCCGGCCATCACCGTGACCCCGCTGAAGACGAACACCCAACTCGAAAGCCTGCGGTCATCCGTCGACAACCGCTTTGGGCAAGGCGGCCTGGCACGCCAGGCGAACGTGACTCCGGAAGGTACGATTCAGTTGCCGGCCATCGGTTCCGTCCTGGCACACGGGTTGACGTTAGGCGAACTGGAGCAAGAGATCGAAGAGCGTTACCTCGAGCGGATCGGGGACGGGGTCGAGATTACGGCCGTCTTGCTTCAGCGCGCGCCGAGCTTCGTTTACGTGTTGGGCGAAGTGCCCGCACCAGGCCAGTACCCGCTCCGCCAGGCGACAACGGTCATGCAGGCGTTGAGCCTGGCGGGCGGATGGAACAACGGCGGCAACCTGAGAGAAATCGTGGTCTTTCGCCGAACTGCCGACTGGCAGTTGATGGCCACGAAGCTCGACCTCCGCGGCGCGCTGCTGGGCGCCAAGCCGGCCCCTTCTGACGAGATCTGGGTGCGCGACTCGGACGTCATCCTCGTGCCGAAGTCACCGGTGCTGCTCATGGATGACTTCATCAACCTTGTCTTTACGCGCGGCGTTTATGGGGTCGTTCCGGTTGGCGTCAGCGTGAATCTGGCAAAGCTCAGCTCGATCTGAATCCGCTGCGTCAGGGTCACGTCCTGGGCGTCGAGCAATCAACGGCCTGCCGTATGGTCCCGCGCAACGCCAGGCTGCATTGCGAAGCGGACTTCGATCGACCAAGATGATCGGGCCGGGCGGCGAGACGGGGCGGAAGCTGGTGCAACGGGCCGAGCGTCGCCGCATGCGGCCCGTCGGCTACGATCCGCGCTCACCGCCCGTGATTCGCTTGCCGATTCGATTCGCTTGACCATCATGACGGAATCTCCCGACGAGGTAATCAAACGTGTTGACTCCCTTCACTGCATTCGCCACCCTGACTAGCCGAGCCCTATTCGGAGCCATCACTCGAACCGCGCCGCTGACCCGTCTCGCCGGCGGCGAGGACGTTGGGCGTGGTTGGCGTTGGCCGGCGAAAGGGGCGTTTCGTTCCGTTGCCTGGGCCGTGGGGTTGGCGGCCCTGACGACCGCCGTGGTGCAGATGATCTCTGCGCCCCTGGCGGCGGCCCGGCCGAATGTGATCCTGATCATTACGGACGACCAGGGGTACGGTGACCTCGGTTGCCATGGCAATCCGGTCCTCAAGACTCCCCACATCGACGCGCTGTATCGCCAATCGGTGCGGTTGGTCGACTATCACGTCGCACCCACGTGTTCGCCTTCCCGAGCGGCCCTGCAGTCAGGGCATTGGACAGATCGGACGGGGGTCTGGCACACCATCATGGGCCGCTCCCTGCTGCGCGAAAATGAAACGACGCTCGGTCAGGTCTTCCAGGACGGCGGCTACGCCACCGGCATGTTTGGAAAATGGCACTTGGGCGACAATTACCCGTTTCGCCCGGAGGATCGGGGCTACCAGGAGGTCATGCGGCACGGTGGCGGAGGCGTGGGGCAAACTCCTGACTATTGGGACAATGCCTACTTTGACGGCGTTTATTTTCACAACTCGAAGCCCGAAAAAGTTCACGGATTTTGCACCGACGTCTGGTTTGACTATGCCAGGCGATTCATCAAGCGGCAGCAGGCCGGTCAGCGGCCCTTCTTCGCCTACATCTGCACGAACGCGCCGCACGGCCCCATGCATTCGCCGCCGGAGGCCAGTGAGCCATACAAGCACCTGGGGACGAACGTCGCCAATTTCCTCGGCATGATTGCCAATATCGACAAGAACGTAGGTCAGCTCCGCAGTTTTCTGCAGGAGGAAGGTCTGGCGAATAACACCATCTTCATCTTCACCACCGACAATGGGACCAGCAGTGGCGACCGAGTGTTCAATGCTGGAATGCGTGGTAAGAAAGGAAGCGAGTTCGATGGCGGCCACCGCGTCCCCTTTTTCGTTCACTGGCCGGCCGGTGGCCTGACCGGAGGCCGGGATGTCGATCCCATTACGGCGCACGTCGATGTGCTGCCGACGCTGATTGATCTCTGCCAGCTTCCTGCTCCCGCCGGCATTCAGTTTGATGGCCGCAGCCTGCGGCCGCTCTTGAATGGTGAGGATCGGGAAGTCGAGCCATGGCCGGACCGAATCCTGGTGACTGATTCTCAACGCGTCAAAGATCCGATCAAGTGGCGGAAGACGGCAGTCATGACGAGCCGGTGGCGGCTCATCAATGGAAAGCAGCTTTACGACATCAAGGCAGATCCTGGCCAACAACGTGACGTGGCGGCCAGCCATTCCACGACCGTGCGGCGACTGCGAGAATTCTATGATGCCTGGTGGGAGGAACTTGAACCGACGTTCAACCAGGATTGCGCGCTCTACCTGGGGCACCCTGAAGAGAATCCGGCCCGACTGACGTGCCATGACTGGATCACCACGGGGTCGACGCCCTGGAACCAGGCGTCGGTCCGCAATGCCATGGGCGGCGCGGCAAATACGGGCTACTGGAACGTTAACGTCGTCGCCGACGGCGAATACGAAATTCGCCTTCGCCGCTGGCCGGTCGAGACCGGCGCGGCGCTGGACGCACCGCTGCCGCCCGGCGCAGACGTACCCGGGGCGACTCCCTTCCGTGCCCGTCCCGGAAAAGCCGTCGACGTCGTCAAGGCGACCCTCAGCATCGGTGAGCACGACGCCAGCCGGGAGGTCCCACCCAACGCCGACGAAGTCGTCTTCACATTGAGACTGAAGTCCGGCGTGACCAGGTTGAGCGGTCGCTTCGTGCTATCCGACGGGTCGACGATCGGCACCTATTACGCCTACGTGAAGAGGCTCGAAGAAGGATCGTAAGGGATGGCAGCTTCCGGGAACTGGGCATCAATGACTCCTCCTGCGTAGCGACGGTCGCCAGATGGTGAAAGCCGGAATCCACGCGCGCTCAACGCGAAGTGAGGTCGTCGTCCACTCGCCATGTCGAGCGTTATCCTGCGCATCATCGGATACCGGCTTGTGTCCTGCTGCACAAGTCACCAAGGGCTCCCGGATGCCTCCGCAGTTGAATCAACGCGGCTTCACGAGCGGGGTGGGGAGGGAGACCTTCGGTCGGCCCTTTCGGCGGGGTCGGAGACCCGCGCCGAGCACGTTCGCCGGAGACCCGCGCCGAGCGATTTCCTGGGAGACCCGCGCCGAGCACTTTCGTCGGAGCCCCGCGCCGAGCGCTTTCCTGGGAGACCCGCGCCGCGCATTTGGTAGGACCCCGGCGCCGAGCGCTTTCGGCGGAGAACCTCGCCACGCACTTGTTTTCATGCGGCTCCCGGCCATCCTTAAACGTTGATCTCGTAGCCCTGGCGGTTCTCACGCGACAGGAATGCGTTGGCCTGCTCATCGCCGACGATCTCGCGCTTGGCCGGATCCCATTTCACTTCGCGACCGAGTCGCATTGCGATATTCGAGAGGTGGCAGATCTCCAACATCCGGTTGTGCGACCAGACGTCTGAAATCGGCTGCTTCCGCGACATCATCGCCTCAATGAAATTCGCCGTGTGATTTTCGCTGACCTTGCCGCCGTAAACCTCTTCAATGGCGTCGTCGGGGAGGGGATTTTCCTTGAGCTGCTCCACAGGTTTCCCGACGATTTTGCCGCGATTAACAAAGAAACGGCCCTTGGTGCCTTCGAAGAGAATGCCGTTATCACCTTCGCTGGTGATCAACATCTCCACACCGTTAGGCATCGCGACGCCAATGTTGAATTTGGTGGCCGCATTATATTGGTCGTGGACGACAGGATGCCCATCCTTGTACTCGACCGGTAGCGAGTAATCCAGCGGCGTCACTTTGCTGGGACCCGTATCGCTGGCGCCCAGTGCCCAGCAGGCGATGTCGACATGGTGCGCGCCCCAGTCGGTCAGCTTGCCCCCGGAGTACTCGTGCCAGTTGCGGAAGGCGTAGTGGCAGTTGCTGTACAGTGGGACGCCGCCACCGTAGCCCGTCCGCATTTCCGGCAGGGCCCGGTAGTCGACCTTCGGTGCAGGGCCGAGCCACATTTCCCAATCGAGCTCTTCCGGGACCGGCGCGACGGGGATCACTGGCGAGGCGCTCATCCCATTGATCCCGCAGGTCACCTTTTCGACGGTTCCGATACGCCCATGTTTGATAAGCGCGATGGCCTGGAGGAACCGCTGCCCGGACTCGGTCCGCTGCATCGTGCCGACCTGAAACACACGCTTTGTCTCCTTGACCGCCGCCTCGATCAGCTTTCCCTCGTCAATCGTCAGCGTGAGCGGCTTTTCGCAGTAGACGTCCTTGCCGGCATGCATGGCCTCGATCGCAATCTTGGTGTGCCAGTGGTCAGGCGTGGCGATCATCACCGCATCGATGTCCTTGCGATCGAGGATGCGGCGATAGTCCTTGTAGGCATCGGGCTTCTTCTTTTGTCTCTCTTCCGTCTTCTTCACATTGTCCGCCAGCACATTGGCGTCGACGTCTGCCAGGGCGGCGAAGTCGGCAAACCGAAATGATTTTTGCGTGATCGCCCAGCCCTGATTCCGCAGTCCAATCGTGGCAAAAACAGGACGATCGTTGGCCGCTTGGAATCCGTGGGCACGGTTCGCCGACGGCGCCAGAATCGCGGCGGTCCCGGCAGCCGCGACTCCCTGGAGAAAGCGTCGGCGCGATGTGTGGTGTGTTCTGGTCATGGCAAGTCCTTATCGCGAAACGGGGCCCAATGGGACGGCTCAAGAGTGATTTGTTTTCATTTCAGCTACATGCTGAAAGTTGTTGCTCTTCTGTTCGTCGTGAGGAGGTGACTCGATGTTCGAGCCAACGTCTTGCAGGTGGCGTGGTCTCACGATGGTTGCGGGGTCCTGCCCAGGCGGGAGGCCGAACGTCGCCCGTCCAGTCGGCATGCCAACACGGTGGAAAACACCGCCGGAGCCCTCCAATCATAACCACAATCGCCGCAGGATGGGACCCGCAACACACGGTCAATCATCCACGGTCGTTGCCGGCAGCCGGCGCTGGGCCGTGAGTCGACCGGCGCGGGGCCGTCGGCCGTCTGCCAGGAGCGAGTGTGGCGGCCCGCCGAGTGTCCGCAGAGCCGGCTTCGCGTACTCGGATTGGTTGCCGGCGAGTTCGAGCTACGAACGTGAATTCTCCCAGTCGCCGATCTCGTCCAGCAGCCAGGCCTTCGCATAGGCCCAGAGCTGATTTGTCTTGCGGGGCGAGATATCGAGCATCGTGGCCGACTCGTTGATCGTGAAGCCGGCAAAGTACCGCATCTTGACAAGTTGCGCGGCCTGAAGATGAACGGCTTCGAGCTTATCGAGCGCTTCGTGGATAGAAACAATTTCATCCGGGTCGAGGCTTGAATCGATCTGGATATCATCCAGCTGCTCGCGTTGGCGATCGCCGCCCCGTTTGAGCCGCGACCTGCGGCGAGCCGCATCGACGAGGATCCGCCGCATCGATTCCGCAGCCGCGGCAAAGAAATGCGCTCGGTTCTTCCAGCCTCCGTCGTCCTGAGAACCGACCAGGCGAAGAAACGCCTCATGGACCAACGCGGTCGCCTGCAATGTGACATCCGGTTGTTCTCGACGCATCTTGTTCGACGCCAGCGACCGCAATTCGTTGTAGACCAACGGCAAGAGTTGCTCGGCGGCGCCCGAATCACCCCGGTCGATCTGGTTCAGCAATACGGTTACCTCGGTCATGACGCCAGTGTACGCCAACACGTGTTGACCCGCCACGGAGCTGGTGCCATCTCGAATCACGGCTGAGGTGCATCCAGCGCGCAATCGCGGGGCGAAGATGCACTTCGCCCCGCGACTTGGCAGCATCCCGCCAATCAGCTCGCCTAGGGAACGTTGATGACGGTCTCGCCGTTGATGGCCGAGTCTTCGCCGGCCCCCCCGTCCAGGAAGTCGATGTCGGCACCGCCGTTCAGCGTGTCGTTGCCGTCGCCGGCCAGCAGGATGTCATTGCCGGCACCACCAGAGAGAACGTCGTTTCCGTCTCCGCCCACGATCACGTCGTTCCCATCTCCGGAGATGAGGATGTCGTTGCCGACACCACCCGAGACGAAGTCGTTGCCGTCATTCGCGATGATGATGTCACGACCCTCTTCGCCCAAGAGGACGTCGTTGCCTGCACCTCCAAACAGGATGTCGTTTCCTTCGCCGCCGCGGCCGATGAGTGCGAAGGCGGCATCGGTCAAGTTCGATGCATTGAGCACATCGTCACCGTCGCCGGTGTCGACGGTGAGCGTCACCAGATCTTGCACGCCTGTCAAGTTTTCAATCGTCACGCGGTCGTCGCCACCCCGAGTGCGTAGATCGATGACCTCCGAACTCCCGATATTCAACGCAAAGACATCGCCATTGGTTCGCTCCACACGCGCTACGCGCCCGTTGGCTCGAATGTTGATCTCATCACCACCAGCCGCCGCATCGGTGACCGAGGCGGTACTGGCTGTGGATTCTGCGGCGGCACGGTGGGGATCGGCCGGGTCCTCACCCGGGTCGGAGCGTTCTTTGCGAACCTTGTTGAGGGAGCCGAGTTGCTTGAACACTTCATCCACCGCACCCTGGTCCAACCCCAACCGGGCTGCTTCCTTCAAAACGCGAGCCGCCTTGGCCTTGCCTTGGTTGTTTGCCAGTCCCTTGGTCAGCGCCGTGAGGTCCTGCGACCGCCCGGCAGGCACCTTTTCAGGAGCAGGACGGTCGTCCTGTGGCTGCCAACCGAGCTCGGCGGGGTCCAGCCCATGCTCCCGGGCGAGGGCGTCCGTCGCGTCCGTCGTGGACTCCCTTGCGACCCCACTGACGTTGCTGCCGTCCGCGGTGGTGATCTGCACCGTGTCACGTCCCAGGCCGCCTTCGATCAGGTCGTTGCCGTCCCCTTCGTTGACAACGATCAGATCGTTGCCGTTCTCGCCGAATACGAAGTCGTTGCCCTGGTTGCCGATCAGCGTGTCGTTACCGTCCCGGCCCAGGATCAGGTCGGTGTCAGCTCCACCGTTGATCCGGTCATCACCATCGCCGCCCGTCAGGATGTCGATACCGATGCCGCCGTCAATGTCCAGTTTGGTCAAGCCCGCCAGGCCCGCACTGCCGGTAACACGGTCGTTGCCCGCCAGCGTGTTGATGTCGATCGTCTCAGCCGTGCCGATGTCCAGAGTGAACAGGTTGAGGTTGGTCCGCTCGAGCCGAACGCGGTTGCCGTTGGGAGAGACCAGGATCGTATCGCCAGCGGTATTCGAGCCATTCACCTGGACAGTGTCGTTGCCTGCACCCCCTTCCAGAAAGTCGGAGCCATCTCCATCGTTGACCAGCAGCAGGTCGTCGCCGTCCTGACCCAAGACAATGTCGTTGCCGCGGCCCCCAAGCAGCGTGTCGTTACCGGCACCCCCGCGGAGCACGTCGGCACCGTCACCGCCGATGAGCAGATCGTTGCCTTCGCCGCCGTCCAGGTCGAGTCCGATCAAGCCGACCAGTCCCGTCGAACCGATGATCACGTCGCTTCCCCCCTGGCCGTTCACGTCCAGGTTCTCGGTCGTGCCGATATCGAGCGTGAACAAGGCGAGGTTGGTTCGCCGGAATCGTACACGCTCGCCGTTCGGATCGACCCGAAAGCTGTCTCCGGCACCATTGGCACCATTGACCTGAACAAAGTCGAATCCTTCGCCTCCTTCCATGAAGTCGCTGCCGTCGCCGTTGTTCCAGATCAGCAGGTCGCTGCCGTTCTGCCCCAGCATGACGTCGTTACCTCGGCCGCCGATCAAGGTGTCGTTGCCGGCTCCGCCACGAATCACATCGACGCCGTCCCCGCCGATCAGCAGGTCGTTTCCTTCGCCGCCATCCAGGTCGAGCCCGATCAGACCGTTGAGCCCTGTCGAGCCGACGATTACGTCGCTGCCGCCCTGGCCATTCACGTCCAGATTCTCAGTGGTGCCGATGTTCAGCGTGAACAGGCTGAGGTTGTTGCGACGGAATCGCACACGCTCTCCGTTGGGGTCGATGGAGAAATCATCGCCGGCCGTGTTCGAACCGTTGACCTGCACGAAGTCGAAGCCTTCACCTCCTTCCATGAAGTCGCTGCCGTCACCGTGGTTCCAGATCAGCAAGTCGCTGCCGTCCTGCCCCAACATGACATCGTTGCCGCGGCCGCCGATCAAGGTGTCGTTGCCGGCTCCGCCGCGGAGCACGTCGACGCCATCGCCGCCGATCAGCAGGTCGTTTCCTTCGCCGCCATCCAGGTCGAGCCCGATCAGACCGTTGAGCCCTTTCGAGCCGACGATCACGTCGCTGCCGCCCTGACCGTTGACGTCCAGGTTCTCGGTGGTGCCGATGTCCAGCGTAAACAGGCCCAGGTTGTTGCGTTGGAACCGCACCCGCTGGCCGTTAGGATCGATGGAGAAGTCGTCGCCGGCCGTGTTGGAGCCATTGACCTGCACGAAGTCGAAGCCCGCGCCTCCTTCCATGAAGTCGCTGCCGTCCCCGTTATTCCAGATCAGCAGGTCGCTGCCATCTTGCCCCAGCACGACATCGTTGCCTCGACCGCCGATCAAGGTGTCGTTGCCGGCTCCGCCGCGAAGCACATCGACGCCATCGCCACCGATCAGCAGGTCATTCCCTTCCCCGCCGTCCAGGTCGAGGTCGATCAAACCCACCAGCCCGACCGAACCGATGATCACATCGCTGCCGCCTTGACCGTTCACGTCCAGGTTTTCGGTCGTGCCGATGTCCAGCGTAAACAGGCCCAGGTTGTTGCGTTGGAACCGTACCCGCTCGCCATTCGGGTCGATGGAAAAGTCATCGCCGGCACCGTTGGCACCGTTGACCTGCACGAAGTCGAATCCGGCGCCTCCTTCCATGACGTCGCTGCCGTCCCCGTTGTTCCAAATCAGCAGGTCCGAACCATCCTGGCCTTCAACGTCGTCATTGCCGCGATCGCCGAGAAGGGTGTCATTGCCCGTCCCGCCGAAGAGTTGGTCGGCGTTGTCGCCGCCGCGGAGCAAGTCGTTGCCGGAACTTCCTGACAGGTAGTCTTCGCCAGACCCGCCAATCAACATGTCGTTGCCGGCACCGCCGAGCAGGTAGGCGCGGGGCAGCGCGCCGTTTGTTTCATTCAGGGCCAACTGGTCGTTGCCGCCAAGTCCGAGCGCGACAAGGGTATTCGTGTTGTTGACCGTCGGAGTTCCGCCTTGGACGGCAACGTCGCCATTGTTGACCAGAATGGTTCCATCATTCGCACGGGAGAAGGTGACGACGTTGTCCTCGGAGTCGCCGATAACAGTCAATTGGCCGGTCTGGGCGGCGAAAGAAGCGACCACTGCCAGCAGTTTGCGATTCTCAAGGGGTTCGACGCTCAGTCGACGCCGGGGATCGCGACGGGATTGCTTGCGTTTCGCCTTTCCGCCTGAAAACCATTTGCTTCGTTTCATGGTCGATTCTCCTTGTCTACCTGTTGCGTGTGGTTGGATTACGTCGGCCGCAGCCAACGGCTCGTAAGTTCATTCCGCCGGAAGCCCTAGAACCTAATGGCGAAAAAAAGAAAAACCTTTCAGCCGTGTGGAGCCCCGGAGGAACGCAGAGGAGCCGACAAACGAGTTGTTCCGGAAACTTTCAGCCAGGATCCTGAGACTTCCCGGCTGGTTGGCTGAGAGTGAAACTGCCCAGCCGCACACGAATCCACTCAAAAAAACGCAAGAAAAAAAACGAGCCGATCGCGGGTACCGCCGGAGCGGTTCCGGAGGGCCTCGCAACAGTGGCTCCAACGGGCTCGCCGCGGGTCACTGACTGCATCGCCCTGGCTCGCCGCAGGGCTCGAACGGGCTCGGCGCGGGTCTCGAATGGGCTCGGCGCGGGTGTCGAACGCGCACGGCGCGCGTTCCCAACGGGCTCGGCGCGGGTCTCTGACCCCGCCGAAACCAACGACCGAAGGTCTCCCCCAACACGTTCAGGCCTCACGCCACGACCGGTGCATGCGTCACAAGGGCCGCGACTGGAGCGCGGGTCGATGTGGACCGCGAAGACCGCACGAACCAGAATCAGATAGAATGATCGCTGATGTTCCCCATCGGGCAGGTGATCGGAGATCATCGAATCGAGCCCGATTCTGGCGGTGACGTTACTGTGGGTTGGCGCCGACGAGCTCAACCAGGAAAGGCTTTGATCGATGTGGCCAGCGTTGGTGATGGGCGGTTGTGCCGTTTTCTTCGTAACGGCCGTCGCCGTCTATGACTTGCTCCAGCAACGACACGCGATCCTGCGCAACTTCCCGATCATCGGGCACTTCCGTTATTGGATCGAAAGCATCGGTCCCGAGTTGCGACAGTACATCGTGGCGGCGAATAACGAAGAGCGGCCGTTCAGCCGCGACGAGCGCTCCTGGGTCTACGCATCTTCGAAGCTGGCGAACAATTATTTCGGATTCGGTTCGGACAACGATATGGAGCTGGAGCCGAATTACTTGATCATCAAGCACAGTGCCTTTCCGTTAAGCGCGCCACACCCGGGCGACGCGGACTACGACCCACAGCATCGCGCGCCGTGCGCCCATATCCTGGGCGGCGCGCGGAAGCGAACACACGCGTTCCGACCGGCGTCGATCGTCAACGTGTCCGGCATGAGTTTTGGTTCGCTGGGTGGCCCCGCGGTCGAGGCACTGAATCGTGGCTGCCAGATTGCCGGATGCCTGCAAAACACGGGCGAGGGTGGCATCTCACCGTACCATTGCCTAGGCGGCGAACTCGTCTGGCAAATCGGTACGGCATACTTCGCCTGTCGCGACGCGGATGGCCGGTTCAGCATGCAGCGGCTGCGGGCGACGCTCGATAGGTATCCGCAAGTCAAGGCGATTGAGATCAAGTTGAGCCAGGGGGCCAAGCCGGGGGCCGGCGGTATCCTGCCCAAAGCCAAGATCACCCCGGAAATTGCGGAGAGCCGTGGCATTCCGATGGACCGCGATTGCATCAGCCCCGCCGGCCACTCGGCCTTTCGCGATGTCGACAGTTTGCTCGACTTCGTCGAATCGATCGCCGAACAGACGGGATTGCCGGTCGGCATTAAATCGGCGGTGGGAGAGACCCGCTTTTGGCGCGAATTGGCGAAGCAGATGTCGAGCGGCACTCGGGCCGTCGATTTTGTCACGATCGACGGGGGGGAAGGTGGCACCGGGGCGGGGCCGTTGGTCTTTTCGGATCACGTCGCGTTGCCGTTCAAGCAAGCGTTTGCCCGTGTCCACGGCCTGTTCGTGGAAGCGGGGGTTCGGGATAACGTCGTCTTCATCGGTTCCGGCAAAGTCGGGCTCCCCGAGTCGGCGTTCATGGCGTTCGCACTTGGCTGCGATATGATCAATGTGGCTCGCGAGGCGATGCTGGCGATCGGCTGCATCCAGGCTCAAAAGTGCCACACAAACCATTGTCCCACCGGTGTCGCGACACAAAACAAGTGGCTGATGCGTGGACTGGTGCCGACACTGAAAGCGAATCGGTTGGCCAACTATATCGTGACGCTCCGCAAGGAGGTGCTGGCGTTAAGCCGTGCGTGTGGCGTCGAGCATCCGGCATTGGTGACAGCCGAACATTTAGAGATCCTGGACGACCGCTTCGGCTCAGCGACCCTGGCCGAGCTGTTCCATTACGAACGCAACCATGGCGTGCCGTCGCCGGCGGAGCGCGAATCGTTGATTGCCATGATGCGAGCCGGCAGAACGGGCGAAACCCATGCGAACGAGTAGGAAACGCTCGCGGTAGCCGGTGCCGAGTGGGCCAACGTGCTTGTTGGTGGGGAATCGGTCGGCGGGATCGGATGGCGGTGCCATGTGCATGGGGTATCATAGGTGGCGCGAGGGCAACGTCGGCACGCATTCGCCGATCGATCCGCAATACGGAATTTCGACCTGACCGTGGCGTGAGCAGGAACTGCTGACAAGAAGCTTGTCGGAGTTCAAGTCGTTGGTGAGCGCGTCGGTTCCGCTGTCATGATTCCCGCTCGCGTTTGACTTGTCGCCAACCTGTTAGTAACTGACGGAATTGTGAATCGATATGAAGAAGCCACCCCCCGGCACAGAAGATCGCATTGCGAAGATGACCTTCGCGTCAGTCTACCCTCACTACGTTGCAAAAGTTGAAAAGAAAGGCAGAACCAAGGAGGAATTGCACGAAGTCATCGAATGGCTGACTGGCTACGATGAGAAGAGACTGCAATCGATCATTGCCGACGAAGTGACCTTTGAGGCCTTCTTCAAGAAATGCAAGTTGAATCCAAATGCCCACCTCATTAAGGGCGTCATCTGCGGATACCGAGTTGAAGAGTTGGAGAACCCGTTGATTCAACAGGTCAGGTACCTGGATAAGTTGGTCGACGAGTTGGCCAAGGGAAAAAAGATGGAGAAGATACTGCGCACCGATGAATAGCGCGCGTCTTCACCTGGCAACGACCGACGTTGCGATTTGCCGGATGATCGCGTGGTGTACTGGAACGGCAAAGCCCGAGTTGTCAGTTTGGGCAGAGCGAAGTCAAACCACCACCGAAGAAACTCAAGCCGTGTTCGTCAAGTACGCCTCGCGATGAGCTTGCCGGCGGTAGCCACGCGTGAAATGGGGCGATGTCGGTTGCAGGATGAAAAAGCCCCGGGCTCGATCACTCGAACCCGGGGCATCGAGGTTACAGCAAGTTGACCACGCGCTCGGCAAGTCCCTTTTCGCCGAGCACGACGTTCAGGTTACCCGTCGATGCGATCTTCTCCAGGACTTCCAGTTCCCGCAGTCGCATCAGGGTCGGGTTGTCGGCCAGCAGCTTGGCCGTGTTGGCCTGGCTGCGCATCGCGGCCGTCTCCTCGCGGCGCGAGATGAGGTTGGCCTCGGCGGCCTTCTTGGCCTCCGTAACCTTGTTCATCAGGTCCTTCATGTCGCCCGGCAGGATCACATCCCGGATGCCGGCCGATACGATCTCCAGACCCAGCTCGCCAGCGCGGCGGCGTACCGCCTGCTCGATCTCCTGCGCAACGGCGTCCTTATCCGTCAGGAACGCGTCGAGCTCGCGTGCGCCGACAATGGCCCGCAATGCCAATTGCGTCTCGCGGTACACCGCCTGGCGGACGTCGTCCGTCGAGCTGACCGCCTTCCGCGCGTCGGCGATGCGGTACGTGACCAGCGCGTTCATCCGCAAGCTGACCTTGTCCGACGTCATGATCTCCTGACCGCTGACGTCGGCAGTCGTCTCACGCATGTCGATCTCGACAACCCGGGCGGTCGCCGCGCCCTTCCAGAACGCGTACAAACCCGGCCGCAGCGTGTCGACGTACCGTCCGTCAATGAACAGTACACCGGCGCGGTCGCGGTCGACCGTGCAGATGTCGAGCAGCTGCATCGCCATAGGCGTCTTGGCGATGACCTTCAAGTCCTCGTGCGCGAACCGCACCTGACGAACGTCGATCACCTCGACGCGCACGTCGCGGACACCGCGCCAGTAAGCGTACAGGCCCGGCGCCAGCAGGTGTGTGAACCGGCCGTCGATCCAGACCAGACCACGCTGGTGGTCCTTCAGGTCCATCACGACCGCGCGGTCCTTCAGGACACCCGACTTGACGATCATGTCGAGCTTGTCGTGAGCCAGCCACGCGTCGCGCATGTTGGCCACATCGACGCGGACCTTCATCAGCGGGTCGAACAGCCAGTGCCGACCTTCGCTCAACAGCCCCTTGAACTCGCCGTCACGGAAGTACAACCCCGTCTCGTAGCTGCGGATCTTGATTCGCTTGAACAGCATCATCGGATTGCCCTCCTTTCTGTTTCAAATGGCTCGGTATGTGTCGATTGTTATCGGTGTTGATTGATTCGTAAGAGACGCCGTTGGAAGGCGGAACGTTCGCGGATCACATGCAGAAACACGGAGTGCTGCTTGAGCGGTCACCGCGGCCGGTGTTCGAATGCGTCGGCTGATGAGTTCGCGTCGGGCCGCAGCCCGTCGCGGCGCTCATCCGCACCGGCAGCCGTCCGCCGACAGCGGGCGAAAGCGGTATCCACGCACTACAGGGTGTTCGTTCATGCTGCCGCCGGCCGTTGCCCACATGACGTTGCCAGATTCGCGTCTCGGCATAGCCGATCGGCGTTTCCAACGCTGCCAGGTGTGACAAGCAAACCGGTGGCGGATCCTACGTACGCCCGCCTCCCTCGGGCTCTTGGGTAACGCCGTTGTCGGCGTTCGCGTCGGTTACCAGCCGACAGTTGTGGTGGTCGGTACGGGAGTCGAACCCGTGACTTCCAGATTCATAGTCTGGCGCTCTACCCTCTGAGCTAACCGTAACGACATCGCCATCGTCATAATCCATGTCCGGAACACGCCGATCCAAATCCCGACGGATGAATCGGGGCGCCGCTGGTCCAGACGACATCGGAACCTTGCTTGGAAGAGACGCCGGCGGGAGTCGAACCCGCTGAAAGCTGCTTTGCAGGCAGCCGCCTTCCCGTCTGGCTCCAGCGTCGTACGAGTCTTGAGACCTGAGGACGGTCTTGTGCTGTCCGTTACACCATCGGGACGTCTCGTCCATCCAGAGCCGACGACTGGATTCGCACCAGCATCAACCGCCCCAAAAAAGCAACACAGTCAAGAACGGTGCCTTTCTCAGTCGAGCCACGTCGGCAATCAAGCACGAGCGCGAGGAGTCGAACCCCGTCCGCCAGTTTTGGAGGCTGGCTGCTCTCCCAGGAGCACACTCGTGTAGGGTAAAAAGCTCCCGGCGACTGGAACCGGGAGCAATCGTTGTCCTCTTAATTCGCCAGTTCGACGTTCCAGTACGCCTCGCTGACGAACTTCGACCAGCTTTCCATTCGCACTTCGTGTGCGGTGTAAAGCGGGTTCCACTTCGGCTGAGCTGGCTCCTTGCGGAGTCGCAGCTTCGCCTGCCGTGGCGTGCGGTCCGCCTTGCGGTGGTTGCACGTCAAGCAAGCCAGCACGCAGTTGTCCCACCGCGACTCACCACCCTGGGCTCGAGGCACGACGTGGTCGATCGTCAGTTCCTCGCTGCCGGGCTGCCGGCCGCAGTACTGGCACGTGTAGTGGTCACGCTTGAAAATGTTTCGCCGGCTGAACGATACGGCCGCCGAAGGCAACCGGTCGAAGTCGGTCAACGTAATCACTTCCGGCACACGCAGCCGAAACCGCACGGCCTGGATGAACCGCTCGTCGCCGCGGGGCCGCAGCTGCGACCAGTCCTCCCAGGTGTAGGTCTGGTAGTCGGACGGATCGACGACTCGCGCGGACTCGTTCCACAACAGCACCAGCGCCCGCGCCACGGTGGCGACGTTCACCGGCTGCCAGTTGCGGTTCAGTACCAGCGCCGGCCGCTCCAGCATCGTTGCTACCATGATCGATTCCTTTCCTCTATTCCGAAGGGTGACCGACGGGAGTTGAACCCGTACCTTCTGCTTCACAGGCAGACGTGCCTACCGCGTACACCACGGACACCATAAATGTGGGCCGCCGTCACCGAAGTGCGACGGCCCAGGTTGAAGTTGTCAGTCAATAAACGCCACGTGCCGCATGGCCACCGACTGTGTCTCGGTGTTCATCAGCACCTGGTGCCAGCCGTCCAGGACAATCGTCTTGTGATCGGCGTGACGCACCTTTCCGCGTACGAACACCAGCGGGTTGCGACGCTGCACGACCCACTGCAGGTTTCGCAGCTTCGGGTTGCGGCTGATCAGCCGGCGGTGCTGCATCTCCGTCAGACCCTGCGGATGCTGCGGGCTGACGTAGACCAGCTCACCACCCTGCCGCACCAGCTCCTCGCACATGTGAGGCTTTCCGCCCCACGTGCGATCGGCTCGTTGCGGAAGACCAGTCGCTCGTCAACGCGAAGCCAATCCGGCACAGCCACGAAGAACCACTCACCCTGGCGGATGAAGGCCTCGTTGCGCCGGCGGTTCCGCTTCCGCGACTTGACCTTCAGCCGGTCCTCGCGCTGACGCACGGTTATCGGCTTCAGAGCCTCGAACGCTGTCTTAACGTTCGATACCGAAGCTCGCTCCGGTACCGCCGCGACGAACCAGTGCCGCTCGTCGTGTCCGCACAGGAACTTGTGCTTTCCATCTTCCTGCTCGGACATCAGCAGCAGGTGCCGAATCCGCGGCTGAGTATCCACGACCCGCACGTCGGCCAGCCGAGGCTGCGCCAGTGCAATGTCGAAGAACTCGCCTTCACCGTCGCGGCCAATATCGATCGTCACGCCGGTACGGCCACGTCGCGTCTCCGGGTGAACCGTGGCGCGCGCACCGATCTTGGCGAAATGTCGTTCAATCAAGTACGCGTTCATGTGTTGGTCCTCCGAAAACGAAATACGATGCTCAGTACAGGCGGAAGGAGCGGGAGTCGAACCCGCAAGGCTTATCGCTCAACCGGCTTCCAACCGGCTCCCGTCGCCAATCGGGTAGCCCTTCCGTTTTACGCTGTGTTTCAATCAGTAGCCCGACCAGGTATCGAACCCGGAACTCCTCGTTAGAAGCGAGGCATGATGTCCATTTCACCATCGAGCTGTCAGCGGAAGGCATGGGATTTGAACCCACATGACCCGAAGGTCGCACGGTTTAGCAAACCGGCCCGGCGAGCCGTATCCGGCTACCTTCCGTGTGTTTTCCAGTGTCAGTGGACCGACCGGGAGTTGAACCCGGATTTCCGCCACGCCAGGGCGGTGTCGTCCCGTTGGACCATCAGCCCGAATATCAGTGGACCTGATCGGAGTCGAACCGATCACACCGATCTTGCAAGGATCAGTCGCCTCCATCGGCATGCAGGCCCGTTCATCGAGAGGTCCGTTCGGGAGTCGAACCCGATCTCCGTCCTTACCACGGACGTGTGCTGCCGGAACACCTACAGACCATTTCTCTCAAGTGATCCCGGCTGGAATCGAACCAGCACTCTCCTGCATGTCACGCAGGCGTCTTCGCCGTTGGACCACGGGATCGGATGAATCGTGAAGGGTGAAGGGTGAAACAAGTCAAGTGACCGAGGTGGGCGTCGAACCCACAAATTCACGAGGCTCTCGACCTCGCCGCTTTGCCTGTTTGCGTACCCGGCCGGTTTTCTTTCACACTTCTCCCTTCACTCTTCACACTTCAAAGTGGCGGGTCCGGGGGTCGCACCCGGCGGTCCAGGCTTATGAGGCCCGAATGAGCACTGGCCCACCCGCAGCATGTCAAGTTGCAGGTCCCGGTATCGAGCCGGGCTCGTCGGGCTTATGAAACCCGACTGGGCACCTGCCGCACCTGCAATGTCAGTAGCCAAGGCGAGAGTCGAACTCGCATGTCCAAGCGGACACGACGGTCTGAGCGTCGCGCGTATACCAGTTCCGCCACTTGGCTGTGTCAGTAGCCCGTACGGGACTTGAACCCGTATCGCGAGCTTGAGGGGCTCGCATCCTGCCGTTAGAAGAACGGGCCGTGTTGTTGTCAGTGGGTCGTGAAGGAATTGAACCTCTCGTCGTCCACCTCGCTTGTTTTCGGACAGCTGCTTTACAGGCAGCCGCGAGGAGCACGACCCATTCAGTAGCACGGGTGGGAGTCGAACCCACAGACGATCACGAAGGTTTGAGCTTCGCCGCTTTACCGGTTTGCGTACCGCGCCATCTTGTTCGAGCGTCCCCGATGGGATTTGAACCCACGATCTCCTGCGTGACAGGCAGGCGAGCACTCCGCTGCTCCACGAGGACGTAATTGGTTGTTGCAAGTGGCTCAGGTGGGAGTCGAACCCACAGCATCCCGGCGACCAACCTTCGGTCGGTGCCCGAGCCAAGGTGGTCTGCCAATTGCCTACCGAGCCGTCGATCTGTTTTTCTGCAGTACCCACAGCAGGACTCGAACCTGCAAACGTCCGGCGACCTACGCGGAGCGTATGCGCCCGAGCCGGACCGCTCTGCCGATTGGCGTATCTGGGCATCGCGTCGCTGAAGTCGTCCTGGAGGGACTCGAACCCCCGATCCGCTCCTTGTAAGAGAGCTGCCTTCGCCGCTAGGCCACAGGACGGTTTTTGTTAAGTGGACCCATCGGGAATTGCACCCGAATCTCTGGCATGCGACGCCAGCATCTTCCTGTTGGACGATGAGCCCATCTTTCGGAGCGGAAGTCGTGAGACTCGAACTCACAAGCGACTCGCGTCGCCACCTGTTTTCAAACCAGGCTCCCGGGCACTGCCCGAAGGGTGGCCGCAGCCGGATGACTTCCGTCCTTTGAGCTGCGGGAGTTGGAATCGAACCAACGACCTCCACGACCAACCGGCTTCGCCGATCGGTGCCCGGAGCCAGGCGTCACTACCAACAGCGACGATCCCGCAGTATTGTTTGTCTGTTCCACTTCACTACCGCCTTCGACCTTCATCCTCGCTAATCGCTCGGCGGCCTCAGTTGCTCTTCCAGCAGCGACTGTCCCGCAATAGTCGTTGCGTGTGTTTCAAACGACACTCATGCTCGTGCATGGTTCGCCTTGAGCTGCGGGGGTAGGAATCGAACCTACGCCTCCTGGTTCAAAGCCAGGCATCACTACCAGCAGCGACTACCCCGCATCGTTTCACAGGGGGACGGGCGGGACTCGAACCGGGCACCGACGCGTAGCGTTGGTCGCTGGTACTTAACAGGCACCTGCTCTGCCGCTGAGCTACCGCCCCAATCAATCTGAAGAGTGCTCTGCGGGAATCGAACCCGCCTCGCCAGGTTGGAAGCCTGGAGCCTCTGCCGCTCGGCCAAGAGCACGTTGTTTGTCGTTCAGCGGAAGGAGAGGGAGTCGAACCCTCAAGGCTCATCGCTCGACCGCTTTCGAAGCGGCTGCCATCGCCAGTTGGCTTGCCCTTCCGTTTTCATGTTCACAGCTGCGGCGGCAGGAATCGAACCTGCGTCAGGGCGGTTAACAGCCGCCTACCCGTACCAGCACGGGTCCCACCGCAATCGTTCATCAAGTCAGGACGGCTGGATTTGAACCAGCGATCTCGTGCTCCCGACGCACGCGGAATGCCAGACTTTCCCACGTCCTGAAACTGCTGCAGCGTTGCTGCAGTCAGAGCGCCCAGCGGGAGTCGAACCCGCACTTCCGCCATGGCAAGGCAGTAGGCTGCCGCTACATCATGGGCGCTTGTTGCGTGTGCCGAATTGTCAAGGATCAAAGAGCACCGGGCCGGACTCGAACCGGCGTCGCCGCATTACGGGTGCGGAGTCTTCGCCGCTAGACGACCAGTGCTTGCAAATTGTCAGTAGGACCACAGGGGCTCGAACCCTGACCTCACCGGTTAAGAGCCGGGGATGCTGCCGCTAACACCTTAGTCCCATGTTGTTGTCTTCAGTCGGCGCGATGGGAGTCGAACCCACGACCTGTGTCTTATAAGGACACCGCTCTCACCGCTGAGCTACGCGCCAGCGAGTAGGGCCGGAGGGAATCGAACCCACACCGTGCAGATTAAAAGTCTGCTGTGCTGCCTGTTACACCACGACCCTGTGATCGGCCTGGTGTATGCGTTTCAAGCGGACAGCGTGCATCGTTGTTCTCCTGTTCGTTTCGCGTTCAGTGGTAGCCCTGAGGATCGAACTCAGCGCGACCCGGTTATCAGCCGAGTATGGGCAACCAGCCCTCGACTACCGTTCAAGTCGGGCACCTTGGGGTCGAACCCGGGCACCGACCGCAGGTTGGTCGCCTCCTGGTCCCAAACCAGGCGTGCTCCCATCTGCACCTGTACCCGATGCACGTTGTTACTTCTTGAGTCAGAACGGCAGGATTTGAACCTGCGATCTCGTGGCCCCCGACCACGCGCGATAACCAGGCTTCGCCACGTTCTGAATGTGTTGTTCCTTCCAGCAGCCCGTGTGGGAGTCGAACCCAACCTACTCGGCTTGAAAGACCGATGACCTCACCCGAAGTCGAACGGGCCGTGTTGTGCGCGGTCGTTGAGCGCAAAGTGGGCCGGGAGGTGCTCGAACCCTCGTCTGCGGTTCTTCAGACCGCCGCCGACCAACGCAAGCGTCGGTGCCCGCGTCTCAGCTACCAGCCCAAGTTGTCGTCCGGGCACGAAAAAACCCGGTGTCACTTGCACTTGTGACACCGGGTTCAAATTGATCCCGTGAAGACTCGATCGAGTCACAAGCGCAAACGGAGGGCGGGGGTATTCGCCGGTTGATAGGCGAAACTACCTTTCCCTCTTCGTTCGGATATGAAACTCGATCGTAAAGTCATCATTGTCGGTGTCCTTGTTCTGCTCACGACCACCTGTGGCCGTTTGTCTGATTGGTTAGACGGCAGAGGCTCCTGAAAGGTTCACAGAAAAAAACGTCGCTCTGGGCGACTCAATACTGGATGCGCCTGGGTGCCGAATTATTTCCGTTGCTGACGAAAAACTGCTGAGACGTTGCCAGCGAGCGATGGCAACGATTCTGTCGATCATGCGGCACCACCGATCGGCGCGATTCCAAAACGCGACACTTGCTCGGACGCCGTCTTTACTGCAAAGGCACACGCTTCACGCAACGCTGCGCCGCGAGCGATCGCTACGCCTGGCGTTGCCAGCACGGTGTTGTGAACGCCGCTTGAAAACGCAAGCGCTTGGGCGGTTGAAAAGGCTAGCGCCCGATGTGGTTTTACTATTGTAATTGCGCCAAGCGGCCCGCAAGCCCCCTCGCAGGGCTTGCGCGGACGCAGTGGCTTGCTAAGCCTCTGGGTTCAGAGAAGATGCACCGCTTTTTTTCGCGCGACTTTGAGAAGGTTTTTGGGTTTGGCGGCGTTGAGCATCCTTGAGTCGGTAGCTCTCGCCGCTGGCTTCGAGGATGTGGCAGCGATGGGTGAGCCGATCGAGCGTAGCGCCCGTGAGTCGCTCGCTGCCAAGTACCTCGGTCCAGTTCTCGAAGGGCAGATTTGTCGTCACAATCAGACTTGTCCGCTCGTACGCCGTGCTGATGATATCGAATAACAGTTCGGCTCCCAGCTTGCTGGCGGGCACGTACCCGAGCTCGTCCAGAATCAATAGATCGAGCTTGGCGAGCTGGTTCTTCAGACGCAGTAGTTGCCGTTCTTCTCGTGCCTCGATTAAATGCGTGATCAGTTCGGTAACCTGCCAGAAGCGAACCTTCCGTCCCTGGCCGCAGGCTTGGACGCCCAGAGCGGTTGCCAGGTGCGTCTTGCCGGTCCCGGCGTTACCAATCAAGATGACCGACTCACGCTGATCGAGATAGGCACCACGCATCAGTTCTGTCACCAGGCGCTTGTTGATCGACGGCTGCGCGGTGAAGTCGAAGCCTTCGAGGGTTTTCGTGTTAGGGAACTTGGCGTCCTTCAGGCGCCGGTCGGCAGACCGCTTCTCACGATCGATCCGTTCCAATTCACAGAGTTGCAGCAGGAAGCCCAGATGGTCGACATTCTCGCGAGCGCAACGGGCTGCAACTTTCTCACACTCGCTGTGCATTGTGGGCAGTTTCAACGCTTTCAGATGATGTTTCAGTAACACCGTGCTCTTCGTCTCTTGAGGTTTCATGATTAAGCTCCCACGCGTAAGGCTCGATAGGCTTGCAGATTCGGAAGTGGTACACGCACGCCCTGCAACTGAGGGCGACCGTCCAGGCTAAATAGATCGACCGGACGCTCTTGCTGAGAGCGAAGGATCAGGCCGATCGCATCGGAGCTGGTCGCGCCGATTGATAAGGCGTAGTCCACCGCAGTGGTCAGCTGCGGCAGCGTGGCGTGCTCCAGCAGACGCAGTACTTTGATGAACTCGCGCGTGGCCAGTTTCTTCAAGACACCCTCCTGGCGGCGGCGGAGCACCGTGAAGCAGCCGGGCAGATTCCAGTCTTCCAAGGGCCTCGCGTGGTCAAAAGCCCCTGGTTTACGCTCTAGCAGAGCCAGGTAGTGAATCGGATTGAACTCGGTGTGCTCCTGGCCCCAGTGTCGTGGATGCCGAGCCACCAACTGGTTGCCGACGGCGATGCGGACTTCTTCAATCCCGCCGATCACCGTCACCTGATGGTGGGCATAGGCGGTGGGGACCGAATAATCGTTGCCATGAAAGCGGACCAGCGAAAGCGAATTCGCTTTGGGCGTTTCGACCCGGCGAGCCTCGAACCTTTGACTGGGAATTGCCAGTAGATTGGGTTGCTCTTCGGCCAACAGGCTTTCCTTCGGCCCCGGCTTACCTCGCACCTTTCGCTGGAGGTCACGGCGACAGAGTTCGGCTAACCGCGTGTTGAGCGCTTCCAAGCTTTCGACCTCAGGAAGCGGCACCAGAAAGTTGCGCCGCGCGAAGCCCAGCAGGTTCTCGACATGCCCAATCCTGTTCGGCACGAGAATTGCTAGCCAAATTTTCTCGAAATTGGGCTAGCTAGCGATTGCGCAAGTTGTCATCTTGGGGACATGACGGCGCGCAAGGAACGAGTCAAGGACGCGGATGTTG
>JAUIGN010000013.1 GCA_030430075.1 bacterium | reverse complement strand
CAGAGGATTCCGAGCGTTTGAAAACTACCGCACACGAATCCTCTTCTACTGCGGCAAACTAGACCTCCTACCATCCAAAATCACCCATTAAGTTTCCGGAAGAACCTGATTTTCAATTTGGGCGCGCCGAGCCACGTCGATACGTTCGACATGAAGCCTGCCGCGCCCAGCGAGATTCGCGGCCCTTTCCAGCCCATTCGGACCAACTGCGCTGGGATCGAGATCTCCGAGATTTTCCCTCGACATGCCAAGATCGCCGATAAGTTTTCGCTCGTTCGATCCTGCTACCACACGGGGGCGGCGGTGCACGACGCAGGCTGGCAGATGATGCAGACCGGGCGTCTGTTCGCCGGCGGTGTCGAGACGCCTCATGCCGGGGCTGTGCTCAGCTACCTCCGCGGGCGCAAGTCGGACTTGCCGGCCAGCGTCGTGTTGCCTGAGACCATGGGGCGGGGCGGCGGAAATCTTCCGAACGGCCAGGCTGGTGGGTTTCTCGGCAAGGCCCATGATCCGTTCTCGCTGATGGCTGATCCCTCGCAAGCCGATTTCAAAGTCCCCGACCTGCTACCGCCGCCAGAGATCGGCACCGCGCGGCTTGATCGCCGTCGCCGGATGCGCGAGGTGGTTGACCAGACGCTGGACCACTTCGAGGCCACGGAAAATGCGCAGTTGCTCGATGACAATTTTCAGGCCGCTTACCGCATGATGACCAGTCCGCAAGCGCGTGAAGCGTTCGAGCTCAAGCGCGAACCGGAGTCGGTTCGGCAGCGCTACGGGATGAACCGGTTCGGCCAGTGCTGCCTGCTGGCTCGACGTTTAATCGAAGGCGGGGTCCGCTTCGTGACGTTGAATACGTTCCTGACCGTCTTCGACGAAATCACCTGGGACATTCACGGATCGAAGCCGTTTACCTCGATCGAAGGAATGAAGAATATCGTCGCACCGATGTACGACCAGGCGTACAGTGCGCTGATCGAAGATCTCGACCAACGCGGCTTGCTCGAGCAAACCTTGGTCTGCAACCTGGCCGAGTTCGGTCGCACGCCGCGGGTCAATCCAGCGGGTGGGCGCGACCACTGGCCCCAGTGTTTCACGACGTACTTTGCCGGCGGCGGAGTACGTGGCGGTCGGGTCATTGGACGCAGTGATCCCATTGGCGGCGTGCCCGCCGAGCGGCCCGTCGGACCGGCAGAGATCATTGCCACGATCTACCGCAGCCTCGGGTTGGACCTGGAAACCCACCTTCCCGGTCCGGCAGGTCGCCCGTTTCCACTGGTCGACTTCGGCACGAAGGAGATTGACGAGTTATTCTGAAATGCAGCGTGATGGGCCCCGGAGCCCCTAGCCGGGCCGATCCGCCGGAACGCGCTAGCGTCCGGTTCCCCTGCCATCAACCCAACCGGGGCTAACGCCCGACGGCTAATAAATGAACCGGGTTAGCGTCCGGTTTGCTCGGCGATCAACCGAACCGGCGGCCAGCGCCTAACGGCGGGTGGACAGGCCGGGCTTGAACGTGACTCAAATTGAACGACTCTTGCCCTTGATGCAGACTAGTGCTGGCTCGTCCTGCCCCACCCTCGACGCTTGCTGACTGTCGGGCAAGCTGGCCGGTTGAACAGCGCGACATGGAGTCCACAGATGCCCTCTCCCCGAAGCTCTCAGTCACTGGCGACCAGGTCTCTGGTTGGCTTGGCCTCGCTTGCCGTTTCCCTGTCGGCAGTGACGGGCATTGCTGTCGCTGCCGAGAAGATTGGCCTGCTCCCCGCCGAGATCACGCTGCGGGGGCCGCAGTCGAGCCATCAAGTACTGGTCCAAGCCCGATTAGGCGACGACTTCGGGCGGCAGCTCAACGATGCCGCTACGTTCCATTCCAGCGACGAGGGCATCGTTGAGATTCGTGGTGGCAAGCTCTATCCCGTGGCGAACGGCCGGGCGACGATCACCGCCACGGTCGACGGGGCGACGGCAACGGCGTCGGTGACGGTCGAGTCGATGCAGGTCGAACGAAAGTGGACATTCCGCCACGACGTGCAGCCGGTCTTGGCGAAGATGAGCTGCAATTCGGGCGCATGTCACGGCGCGCTGGCCGGGAAGGGCGGCTTGAAACTCTCGTTGCGGGGCTACGACACGCATCGCGACTGGCAGACCATCACGCGGCAGGCCCGCGGACGCCGCATCGAACTGGCCGATCCCGGCCGCAGTCTGCTGGTCGCCAAACCGTCCGGGGCGATGCCGCATAAGGGCGGATTGCGGTTTGACGTTGACTCGCGCGCCTACCGGATTCTCACTCAATGGATCGCCGCTGGAGCTCCGCCTCCAACTTCGGATGATCCCCGTTTCGAGCGACTGGAGATCTTGCCGCAGAATGTCGTGCTCAAGCCGGGCGGCGAGCAGCAATACCTGGTCCGCGCTCACTATTCCGACGGAGACATCCGCGATGTGACACCGTTCGTCAAGTTTGCCGCGACCAATGACGCGGTGGCGACCGTCTCCAAGGCAGGTCGGCTGACGGTCAGCGGCTTCGGCGAAGGGGCTGTCACCGCCTGGTTCTCCAGCAAGATTGCGATTGCCCGAGTGACGTCGCCGTATGCCCAGGAGGTGCCCACAGAGATCTTTGCAGAGGCACCGCGACGGAATTTCATCGACGACCTGGTGCTGACGCAGTTGCAGCGATTGAATCTGCCCCCGTCCCCCCGATCCACCGACACGGAGTTCCTGCGACGCGCTCACCTGGACACGATCGGTACGCTGCCCACGACGGATGCAGTGCGCCGCTTCCTCGCCGATGAAGGCCCCGACAAGCGGGATCGGCTCATCGAGTCGTTGTTGTCGCGGAGCGAGTTTGTGGATTACTGGACATACAAGTGGTCCGACATGTTGCTGCTCAGCGGTCAAAACCTCCGCCCCGAACCGATCAAAACCTACTACCAATGGGTTCGCGAGCGGGTTGCCCGGAACCAGCCTTGGGACGAGTTCGTTCGGGAGATCGTGACCGCCCAGGGAAGCACGTATGAAAACGGCGCCACCAATTTTTATTCGCTTCACCAGGATCCGGAGAGCATGTCAGAGAACGTGAGCCAGGCCTTCCTGGGGCTCTCCATCGCGTGTGCGAAGTGCCACAACCATCCCCTGGAAAAGTGGACCAACGACCAGTACTACGCCATGGCCAACCTTTTCTCTCGGGTGCGGGCAAAGGGCTGGGGTGGGGACGCGCGAAGCGGTGACGGTAAACGAACGGTGTACGTGGTCGAGAAGGGTGAGCTCATCCAGCCGCTCACCGGAGTCGCCCAACGCCCGGCCCCGCTGGACGGCGAGCCCCTGGAGTTCGACGCGACCGAGGATCGCCGCGTCCATCTGGCAGCCTGGCTGACGTCACCGGAAAACCCGTACTTTGCCCGCTCGATTACCAACCGAGTGTGGGCCAATTATTACGGTGTCGGGCTTGTCGAACCGGTCGATGATATGCGAACTTCCAATCCGGCCAGTAATGAGCGGCTGCTGCAGGCCGCTGCCGATTACCTGGTGGAACACGACTTTGATCTCAAGGCGCTGATGCGCGCAATCCTCCGCTCTGAGACCTACCAGCGAAGCAGCAAGCCGCTATCCGAGAATCGGGACGAGCACCGTTTTTACTCGCGATATTATCCGCGCCGTCTGATGGCGGAAGTCTTGCTGGATGCGATCTCGCAAGTGACCGACGTTCCGACCCCGTTTACCGAGGTCGCGTTCAAGGGAGCCGACCGTCAGAAAACGGACTTCTATCCACAGGGAACGCGCGCCATTCAGCTTTACGATGCCGCCGTCGGATCGTATTTCCTGAGCACGTTTGGACGCAATGAGCGGCAGATTACCTGCGAATGCGAGCGGTCGGATGAGCCCAGCATGGTCCAAGTCCTGCACCTCTCCAACGGGGATACGATCAATCGCAAGTTGCGCAGCGAAGGGAGCCGAGTCAGCCAGTTTCTCGCTGCCGACGCCCCCAACGATGCCATGATCGAGAACGCGTATTTGCTCGCCCTGTCACGGAGGCCAACGGACCAGGAGATGCAACGGTTGCTCGGCGTCATGAACGAAGCCGGCAGTGATTCGCGGCGACTGGTCATCGAAGACTTGTTTTGGAGTATCCTCAGCAGCCGCGAATTTCTCTTCAATCATTAGTCAGCCATCCGTTGGACAACGCCATTCACCGCAGCCCCCGCAATCCGCTCGGCGCGGGTACTACAACCCGCTCGGCACATTGCCTTCCCCAGCCAGAATCACAACCCTCAACCTGTCGGAAGCTTACCGATGCAAGACACGAGGATCGCTGCGAACCAACCCGACGCTCGGCTGAGAGAGCGGGGACAACGATTTGCTCCCCGCCCCCGCGGTCTGCATTTACCGGGCTGCTTCCTGAACATGCCGCGCGGAACAGGGTGGACCTGGATCGTGCGGACGGTGCAACCGATGGCCCTCCTAATCGTCTGCGCGACGACTGCGGTGGCGGTCGCCGAGACGCCTCCAACGTATGAAGCACACATCGGGCCGCTTCTGACCAGGTACTGTGCCGGGTGTCACAACGAAGACGATGCGGAGGGCGGTCTGGCATTGGATTCGTTCGCCAGCTTGCAGGAGGGGGGGGATCACGGCCCCGCGATCGTGCCGGGGCAGGCCGAGTCGAGTCGGTTGATTCGGCTACTCGAAGCGACCTCCGAGCAGCGGATGCCGCCGGAAGGGAACGAGGCGCCGACGGCCGATGAGTTGGCGCTGCTGTCCGCCTGGATCAACGCCGGCGCCAAAGGGCCGCAAGGTATGGAGCCGGACCGGAAGCGGTTGCTGACTCCCAAGATCGTGCCCCGTCATCAACAGCCTGCCGGAATCACGTCGGTTACCGCGGCCCCGGATGGCAACACGATCGCGATCGCTCGGTTTGGCCGGGTCGAAGTCCGAGCGGTTGGTGAAGAGCGTCTGCTGCACACGTTCACCGACTTCCCAGGCAAGGTGAACGCGGTCCATTTTTCCGCCGACGGCCGGACGCTTGTCACCGCGTCCGGAATCAGCGGCCTTTCCGGCCAGGCCTGCCTTTGGGACCTGGAGACGGGTCGAGCGTTACTTCGTATCGATGCCCATCGCGATACGATGTTCGACGCGGAACTGAGTCCCGACGGCCAGGTTGTGGCAACTTGCAGCTATGACAAACGGATCATGCTCTGGGACCGCGAATCGGGCAAGCGGTTGCGTTCCTTGGAAGGGCACAACGACGCAGTCTACGATTTGGCATTCAGCCCGGACGGCTCGGTGTTGGCGAGCGCCAGTGGGGATGAAACGGTCAAGCTGTGGCACGTCGGTAGTGGCGAGCGTCTCGATACGTTGGGCCAACCCCAGGCGGAACAGTATGCCGTCGCTTTCAGTCCGGATGGCAAGTTCGTGCTGGCTGGCGGCGCTGACAATCGCATTCGCGTGTGGCAGTTTGTCTCCCGCCAGACACAGCGGATCAATCCGCTGGTGTATGCCCGCTTCGCTCACGAAGGTGCCGTCATCGGGCTGGCCTTCTCCCCCGATGGCAGCCGGCTGGTATCAACGGCGGAAGACCGCTCGCTCAAAATGTGGGACACCTCGGACTACTCGCAAGCCTTCTCATTCGAGCGGCAGGTGGACGTTGTAGGCGGACTGACATGGCTGGCAGGCGAACCGCGGATACTTGTGGGCCGACTGGATGGTACGCGGCAGGTTTACTCGTTGCCGGCAGCGGCGCCCCGCCAGCCAGTTGCCCCGGAGACGATGGTTAATCGCTTCGCCGACATGCCGGAGACGGCTCCCGAACAGATCGCCGAGCTTGAGCCGAATGATCGAGTGGCAGCCGCCCAGCCCGTTTCACTGCCGGCCGTCATCCAAGGGCTCATCCAGCCTCATCAGGCTGGCCGGTCGGAAGATCAAGATTTGTTTCGTTTTCACGCCGAGCAAGGACAACAGTGGGTCCTGGAAGTCAATGCGGCGCGGCAGAAGTCGCCCTTGGACTCCCGCATCGAAGTGCTCGACGAACGCGGGCAACCGATCGAGCGAGTGTTGCTGCAGGCGGTCCGTGATTCCTACTTCACCTTTCGCGGACAGAACTCGTCGACATCGGACGGATTTCGGCTGCACAATTGGGAAGAGATGGAATTGAACCAGTACCTTTATGCGTCTGGCGAGGTGGTCAAGCTGTGGCACTACCCGCGCGGCCCGGATTCGGGATTCATGCTCTATCCAGGCCGTGGCAACCGCTACACGTACTTCGATACCACGCCGGCGGCCCATCCGTTGCAATCTCCCTGCTATATCGTGGAACCGCGTGTTCCCGGGACGCCGTTGATTCCCAACGGCTTGCCGGTGTTCCCGGTATACTTCGAGAATGACGATGACGGGGAACGCGAACTGGGAACCGACTCGCGCCTGACGTTCACGGTACCGTCGACCGGGACTTACATCGCCAGAATCACGGACACCCGCGGATTCGTCGGCAGCGACTTCGCCTACGACCTCACTATCCGTCCCCGCCGTCCTGACTTTGCGGTGACTGTGGCCGGCGGAAATCTGACCGTGAATGCCGAATCGGCCAAAGAATTTACACTCAACGTCGACCGAATTGACGGCTTCGATGGCGAGATTCGCGTCGAGATTGACGGTTTGCCGCCCGGCTTCCATGCGACGTCACCGCTGGTGATCGAAGCGGGACAGAATCAGGCGCTGGGAACCGTGTTCGCCGCGGCGGATGCCATGGAACCAGCGGCCGAAGCGGCGCAAGCCAGCAAGCTGACGGCAACGGCGACCGTGTTCGGCCGACAGGTGAGCAAGCCGGCCGGAACGCTCGGCACCATCAAGCTTGCACCCAAACCGAAACTGCTGGTGCGAATCGGTCCCGATCCGGACTCGGGTCAATCGCTGGCGTCCGTCGACGAGCCGGTCGAGTTGACGATTGCGCCCGGCGAGACGATTACCGCCAAGGTGGTCGTCGAGCGAAATGGCTTCACAGGGCGGGTCAGCTTTGGAAACGCGGACGCGGGGCGCAATTTGCCGCACGGCGTCTACGTCGATAACATAGGCCTCAACGGGCTGTTGATCGTGGAGGGTCGAGATGAACGCACGTTCTTCCTCTCCGCCGCGGAATGGGTCCGGGAGACAACCCGCCCCTTCCACTTGCTGGCTCGCGCCGATGGCAACCAGGCCACCTTACCGGTGATTTTGCACGTCAGAAGAAAGTCGCCGGGGGCCGACCAGGAATAACGTCGGCGATTCGCGGTTCGCGACGGGCGCCAAACGGCGGGGCCGGCCGGGAACCACGTGGCGACGGCCGCCATGTCGACGGCATTCAGGCTTGATTCAGTTCTTTCGCCGGCACGACCACTGACCACCAGGAGAACCACCATGAGAACGTTACTGACCGCCGCCACGCTTGTCCTGCTGTGCCCGCTGACGATGGCGTCGGCGGCCGACCAACCCAAGGCCGCTCGGGTGCTCATGGTGACGCAAAGCGCCGGATTCGTCCACGGTTCCGTCAAGCGGAAGGACCGCCAACTGGCGCCCGCCGAGCGAGCCGTAACGGAAATCGGTATCGCCAGTAACCTGTTCCGCGTGGACTGCACGCAAGACTGTGCGCAGGACTTCACCAAAGAGAATTTGCAGAATTATGACGTCGTATTCTTCTATACGTCGGGCAACCTGCCAATCGCCAAGGAGGACCTCGATTATTTCCTCAGCGATTGGTTGAAGCAGAAAGGGCACGGCTTCATGGGAGCCCACGCTGCCGCGGATACGTACAAGGATTACGAACCCTATTGGGACATGATTGGCGGAACCTTCAACGGCCATCCCTGGGGTTCCGGTTCGACCGTGACGCTGACCGTTCACGATAAGAACCATCCGGCCAGCCAGCCGTGGGGAGACGAAGTGACGTTGAAAGACGAAATCTATCGATTCAAGAACTGGCAACCGGAAAAGGTCCGTGTCCTGATGAGCCTCAACATGGCCAAGACCGCCCTCAAGGAGCCCTATCACGTGCCCGTGCTATGGGTCAAGGAGTATGGGCAGGGCCGCGTCATGCATATGAGCCTGGGACATCGCGAAGATGTATGGAGCAATCCGACCTACCAGGCGTCGCTGCTGGGAGGAATGAAATGGATCTTGGGCGTCGCGGAAGGAGACGCGACGCCGAACCCGGAGCTGTCGGCAGCCGAGGAGAAAAAGGCCCGCGCCGATGTGGCAGCGGCCAAATCGCGGCGCTAGCACGGTTGGTTCATCAGCCGGTGGGCATTAGTCCCGGTTCTGTTGATCGCCGAGCAAACCGGACGCAAACGCGTGCCGACTGCGATGCAGGGCGCGCTGTGGGGCTGTTCACCGCCCATGACCAGAGTGCAGCGACGTGCCCTCCCTGTTGGTTCGTTCATGAACGATCCCGTTCAATTGCATTCCGCCCTTCCGTAGGTCATGCTTTGCATGACATTCCGGTATCTCCGGTACTTCGCGAATTCCCTCAGCGCCATACCGTTCAAGCGGATTTCGTAGGCCGTTTTTCTTCCAATGATGGTAGCGGGAAGACCGCGGGCGCCGGACAGCACCCTTATCGCGATGTCATTCAACACGTCGAGGATGCGATCACCGGACTCGCACGGAACCGCATCCGGGTGAATGACCGATGCCGTTGCTTCGCCGCGCCGCCACACTAATAGATTTTCATGATCTGAAAGAGATTGTTGTACTGGTCGGTCCAGAGCGGAACGCGACCGTCGTCGCGCCCCCGGATTTGCTCGGCGACCGGCGCGATCGCCCGATGCTGAACGAATTCGGCGTAGCGCGTGGCGAGGATCCATTTGGACGCCAGCACACCCCGCCGCAGATCTTTTGGATTGCAAATTCGAACGCATTCCATGTCCAGTGAATTGGCGAGTTTGGCGACCACCGGTTCCAGGTTCAAGTGCCGGTTGGTGACGTGAACCGCGATGATCCCTCCCGGTTTGAGGTGCCGGCAATAGATCGCGAACGCTTCCCGGGTCAACAAGTGCGTGGGAATCGAGTCGCTGCTGAAGGCATCCAGGATCAGCACGTCAAAATGCTGATCGGGCTCGCGTTCCAACGACAGTCTTGCGTCGCCGAGCACGATCTCGACGTCCGCCTTGCTGTCGCGGAGAAACGAATAGTGGTCGTGCGCGATCCGGACCATGGCCGGATTGATTTCGTAAAAGCGAATCAGGTCGCCGACCTCGCCGTAGCAAGCGATCGTGCCGGTTCCCAGACCGATGGCCCCCACTCGCCGCGGTGCGTCCGAACGCTGTTGCAGAAACAACCGACCGATGCCGCTCTCGTAGGCGTAGTACGTTGTCGGGCGACGTTTCATCGTCGGGTGGTCGAACTGGAAGCCATGAACGGTGCGGCCGTGAACCAGGATATTGCCCCGTGAGCCAGCCGGTCGTTCGACGTGCAGCACCCCGTAGAAGTTGCGGGCCGTCACCAGGGTGTCGCGCTGCAATTCGTCATACTGCGAGAGCCCGACGAACAGGAGGACCGCCGTTCCGCCCAGCCAGCCGATGTGTTGCCGCCGGGTGGATACACCCAGCCATCCGCGGCGCGCTTCGCGCAGGAAGACGATCAGCCCGGTGATCGTAGCGGCCACCAGCGCCACGCTCAGCTCAACATGTGAATTGAACAGCCATGGACAGAGCAAGGCCACGAAGACGCCACCTAGCGCGCCGCCACCCGAGGACATCAAGTAGAAGCCGGTGAGGTAGCGCGGGCTGGGTTTGGCTCGAACCAGTTCGCCGTGGCAGACCAGGCAGACCAGGAAGAGGGTGGCAAAGTTGAGGCCGACCTCGACGAGCAGCAGCGGCTTGTGCACGTGACGCATCAGCAGGCACAGCCCGACGATGCAGGCAACCGCCAACCCGGTCGTCCAGGTGCGTGAGTACCAGGACTCGCGGTCGAAGCTGATGATGAACGTCAACAGGTAGAGGCTCAGCGGGGCAACCCAAAGAAACGGAATGACCGCGACATCTTGGCAAACATGGTTCGTAATCGCCAGCAACATCACCGATGCCAGGGCAGGTAAGACCATCCAGATGATCCGCGCAGACCAACCTGGAGCGGTGTTTGAGCAGCCGCCGTGACCCGGCCGTTCCACCGCCTGCTGCTCGGCACGCCACAACCGGGCGGCCAGGTAGCTGCAGAGCAAAGCGAAGAGACAGAATCCGATGGACCAGATTCGTCCCTGGTCCCAGGTGCTGAAGCGAGGTTCGACGACAAACGGGTAGGTGAGCAATGCTGCCAGCGAACCGGCGTTCGAGAGCGCGTAGAGCCGGTACGGCGAAGCCTGCGCGGGCTCGAAGCTGAACCAGGCCTGAATCAAGGGACCGGTTGCGGACAGAATAAAGTACGGCAGGCCAACGTTCGTCAGCAGAATCAGCAGGATGTAGCCGGCCGGATTTTCGTCACCCGCGGGCTTCCACGACTCGGCGGGAGTGATCGGCAGCACCAGCAGTGCCAGGCAGAGCAAGCAGAAGTGGACCGCGCCTTGCCAGCGAGGTGTCAGGCATTGTGTCAGCAGATGCGCGTAGGCGTAGCCGGCGAACAGCAGTAGTTGAAAGAACAGCATGCAGGTCGTCCAGACAGCCGGGCTGCCGCCGAACCAGGGCAACACGGTCTTACTGATCACGGGTTGCACCTGAAAGACCAGAAAGGCGCTCAGCAGTGTCGCCAGAGCGAACCAGAGGATCATCCAGGGACGGGGCCGATCGGGCATCGAAGGTTCCTCGTTGGGGGCATGGCCCGCCCATTCCGGCGGCTCGGACACGGGAGGCCCTCTCACGCATCCGCATTCCAACAGCGGGCAGAATATCAGCCCGGACTCGTCATCCACCATCGGACGGTCGTTTGGTCCCGGCTGGTTCGCAAGCTTAGGTCACCGGCGGAACGGGCGCCCGCCACCCGCTCCGGTTGCTCGGGTGGGCTGGTAGCGATTGTGACCGTTATGTGAGCTGCATCGGCGAGTTGCCCCCGTCGTCCACAACACGCGGCGGGGCTGGTGCGACGGCTGCTCCTCGCAAGTCATGGATAACGGGTCTTGCGGCGTCAGGGGGAACGAATTTTCCGACCGCGATCAGCCCCCGATTCGATCGCAACCTATCTTTTCTGAAGACGCGTACGCGGTGCGCGAAGGCAATGATCAAGTCGCAAGAATATAGATGGTGGCAGTCTCATGCAGAGTTCGATGCGAAACCGGTTTCACGCGATCCTCGATACGAGCGTCGAATTGCAGGCGTCCGACATTCACATCACCAGTGGTGTCCCGCCCTACATGCGCCTCCAGGGCGCGATGAAGCCGACCACCACCGAGCCGATGTCGGCGGACGAGGTCGAGCAGATGGCGATGGGCCTGATGTCGGAGGAGCAGCGGGCAATCTTTGCCAGGGAACACACGTTGGATTTCGCCTTTTTCTCGGAGAACGGCACCCGCTTTCGCGTTAACGTGTTTCGGCAGCGGAGCACGATCGCGATGGCCATTCGCCGACTGGACGATGAATTTCGTTCGGTCGACGAACTGACGCTGCCGCCTCAGGTGCTCTCCATTGCCGACTTTCATCACGGCCTGGTACTCGTCACCGGGCCGACGGGGAGCGGCAAATCGACAACCCTGGCGACAATTATCGACAAGATCAACGCCACGCATCCGAAGCATATCATCACCATCGAAGACCCGCTGGAGTTCATCCATGCGAATAAGATGAGCCTCGTGCGACAGCGTGAGCTGCATTGCGACGTACCTTCGTTTCACGAAGCAGTGCGGGCTTCGCTGCGTGAAGATCCTGATGTTCTGCTGGTGGGCGAACTGCGGGACCTGCCCACGATGCGGGCCGCATTGACGGCGGCCGAGACCGGCCACCTGGTGTTTTCGACCTTGCATACGAACGACGTCGTCGGCACCGTGAGCCGGATGATCGGCGTCTTCTCCGCGGAAGAGCAAGACGCGATTCGGAACCAGCTCTCACGCGTGCTCCGCGCCGTGGTTTCGCAACGACTTTTGAAGCGAGCGGAAGGGGGTGGCCGCGTTCCGGCGGTCGAGATCATGTTTGTCACGCCGGCCATCAGCAACAATATTCGCCGCGGCGAACTTGAACAGATCTATTCGCTGATGCAGACCGGCAACAAGGAAGGCATGCTGCTGCTGGAGCAATCGTTGGCCAACCTGCACGCCTTCGGCCTGATCAGTCAGGAAGAGGCGCTGAGCCTGGTGCGGGACCAGAGCATCTTCGAATCACGTTTGTTGCACATCCGTGAAACTCGCGGTGCCCTGCAACATGCCTGACAACCGCCGATAACCCGCTGCCTGACACCAACCCGGATGCGTCATGAACAGACAGCGATTCCGTCCAAGGCGTCGTGTCGTCGTCAATGTCGGTGAGCTTACCCAAAGCGCGGCGCATATCAGCCGGAACGCGTTGGCTTCCGGTTTGCTCAGCCATCAAGGGAACTGTCGGAGAACGCCCAGCGGCAGTTGAATGATCCAAGCTCACGGCCGTCACCAGGTGGGAAATCGTCGCCGGGTCAGGTGGTGATGTCGGTGAGCGAAGCAAGCCGAATTCGGTTGGGACCGGCCAGTCCTGGGGCGTCGGAGCCGCGCCGATGCCGACGGCGTTCAATCAGCGGCCAGCGCGAGTGAAGGAGACGCTGGCCATGTACTGCCGAGCAAGGGAGCAGGCGTGATTCGTAAACAACTGAACAACCGTGCTCGAGCGTGGTGCCGCACGGCCGCCTTGCGTGCGATCAAGCCCACGCCGGCAGTCGCATCGATCTTCGCCCTGGTGATGATTGCCGCGATGGGTTACCTCGGTACGACCTTCGGCTATCCCCTGTTGAGCGTGGTCCAGCGCGAAGGGTGGCGCGCGTTGCATCCGACCGGCCGGTCGGAATGGCCGCCACGACGGGGGCAGCCGTTTCCCGACGTGGCCCTGGTCGACTCGGATGGGCAGCCGCGGAAACTTACCGAGTTCCGTGGGCGGGTGGTGCTGTTGCACATCGTCGGGACATCATGCCGCACGTCGGTTGCCCTGGCGGGCGGCAAACGCTGTGGTGCGTTTGACGGAATCGAGCCGCATGCCGGTCTTTGCTCGCTGGCCGACTACGCCCGCCAGCTCGGTAACTTCGGACCGGACGACCCGCGAGTGGTGATCGTGCATCTGATCCTCTTCGACGATCGGCTGGCCGCCCCATCCGCAACTCATTTGCGCGAGTGGGAACGGCATTTCGGCGTCAACCACGAGACGAATCAACTGGTCCTGGGAGGAACCCCGGCGCTGGTTACCGCCGCCAGTCGCGAACTGGTACCCGGTTGCCTGCTGCTGGATCAACAGTGCCTGGTGCGAGCCGCCGCGACCGGCAGGGAACCGGCCGACGACCTGTTTTCTGACCTGCTGCCCATGATCCCCCGCCTTCACAGTGAAGCAAGTCGCTCGGCGGCAATCCCCAACGTACCGCGGAAAACTCCTTGAGTAAGGCTGGCGCAGAAAAAAACCCGCCAGCGGTGAAGCTGCGGGCTGAGAGGCGCCGACCGGATTCGAACCGGTGAATAACGGATTTGCAATCCGCCCCCTTAGCCACTTGGGCACGGCGCCACGAGACCGTCCAGGCGGGATGGGCGGCGTTTCGCCAAGCAATCAACCTGTAACGATTGGGCGTATTGTAGCAACTGGGCAGTACTGGACCAGACCAGTCGTGAGGCAAAGCTGAGGGGCCAGGCCGAATGATGGTCGATCCTCCCGATTGCTCCGATTGTAACAGCCCGGCGTATAAGTTGCCTAGCCAAGTTATGTGGACACCCGGCGGCATCGCTGAAGAACGGGCGCCGATCACACGATTTCTAATTCTACCAGCGCGTGTCACCACCGGATGCGGTTGGCAGGGAATAGGCCGATTCAAGGCCGCACCGTTGACACCTGGAAAAACGCGGGAAAGGGAGTTCAGATGCAGTGGATTCAGCAGATTCGGGATTGGACCCAGCAGGCCAAGGTGACGGAGTTGGCCGAGGATGTCGCGGCACGTAGCGTCGATTCGGTCTGGCAACGGGTCTATCCCAATGTCATCGGGATGACTCTGGAGGAAGCGCGCGGCTACACGCGTGCGCGAGCTGCGGTGGTTGTCAGTGACCGCATCGAAGTGGCGGCGGCTCAGCAGAATCTGGCTCACGTCAATCCAGCGCGGGTCTACGCTTTGGCCTTGGACACGGTGGTCTGCCGGACGGTCACTCACGCCATGGCACAACGATCGGTACCGGCCACACGGCGCCAAGCGGCCTAACCGCCGCCCCGCCATTGCGAAGATCGCTCGCAATCCGACGCGCAATTCTGGCCGCCGCACCGGCCCGCGCGTGGCTTGCGAGCGTTTGCCGGCCGGACTACTTTCTCGCCTCGGAGCCTGCCGGACCGTCGCTCCAGGCACCGCATTGCGAGCAGTGAATGGGGGCGTTAGAATCGCCCCTGCCGCTGGATCGGAAGGCTGTTTTTCAGCAATTCGCCAACCGTCACTGACGCGGAACGTGGAGGACGTCCCCGGTTTTCCACGGCTGGTCACCTCCGGGTCTCTGGCGCGAGCTCGTCCGATTCGCTCCGTCTGCTTCTATCCCCCGGATGCGGCATTTGCGTCCTTGGATTTGCGGGAACCGGCGGCGAAGTCGCAGTTTCCGGAACGTCGTTTGATGAACATGTCGCCCCGTGGACACGCGTGGGCGTGGAGCACGATTTGATGAGTGATTGCGATTTCGGCTTGATCGGTCTGGCGGTAATGGGCGAGAACTTGGCGCTCAACGTGGAGAGTCGAGGTTTTCGCGTGGCCGTTTTCAATCGCACCACCGAAAAGGTCGACGAGTTCATGGCGGGGCGGGCCGCCGGCAAGAACTTTGTCGGTTGTCACAGCGTTGAAGAGCTGGTCAAGAACCTCGCGTCCCCCCGGAAGGTGATGATGCTGGTCAAAGCCGGCCCGGCGGTCGACGCCCTGATCGAGCAATTGATTCCGCTGTTGTCGCCCGGCGACATTATTATCGACGGCGGCAACACCCACTTCGCCGATACCGAACGCCGCACGAAGGCCGTCGAGAGTCAAGGCCTGCTGTTCGTGGGAACCGGTGTTTCCGGTGGCGAAGAAGGCGCCCTGAAAGGTCCCAGCATGATGCCGGGCGGCACGGAAGCTGCCTGGCCGCATGTGCAGCCGATCTTCCAGGCCATTGCCGCGAAAGTCGGCCCCAATCACGACATCCCCTGTTGCGAATGGGTCGGACCGCGCGGCGCCGGCCATTACGTAAAAATGGTTCATAACGGCATCGAGTATGGTGACATGCAGTTGATCTGCGAGGCCTACTTGATGTTGAAGGAGTCGTTGCTGCTCTCCAACGACGAAATCTATGACGTGTTCGACGATTGGAATCGGGGCGAGTTGGAGAGCTACCTGATCGAGATTTCCCGCGACATTTTCAGTGTCAAGGACGAACTGGCGGACGGTGACCTCGTCGATAAGGTGCTCGACGTTGCCGGCGCCAAAGGAACGGGGAAGTGGATGAGCCAGTTAGCCCTCGATCTGGGCGTGCCCAGCACACTGGTCACAGCGGCCGTCTATGCACGGTCCCTGTCCTCGTTCAAGGAGGCGCGGATTCGAGCCGCCAAGCTGTTGCGCGGCCCGCTGGACCGTGCCGACGGGGAGGCCGAAACGCTTAGTTGGGATGCCGATTGGAATGAATCGCTGAGCCGGGCGGCGGACTCGGGTCGTAAGCAGGAGTTTATCGAAGACATTCGGCAGGCCCTGTACGCTTCCAAGATCTGCAGCTACGCCCAAGGATTCGTGCAGTTGCAAGCGGCCGCCGACGAATACGACTGGCCCCTCAACTATGGAGATTGTGCCATGCTGTGGCGGGGTGGCTGTATCATTCGCGCCCAGTTCCTGGACCGGATCAAAGAGGCCTTCGACGCGGATCCCAAGCTCGAAAACCTGTTGCTGCACCCCTACTTCACCGAAGCCGTCAACCGGGCGCAAGCCTCGTGGCGACGTGTCATCAACACGGCGACCCAAATGGGTCTCCCGGTTCCCGCTTTCAGCACGGCCCTGGCCTATTTCGACAGCTACCGCCGCAAAAGCCTGCCGGCCAATCTCCTGCAGGCACAACGCGACTACTTCGGAGCTCACACGTACCAGCGGACGGATCGCGAAGGTACCTTCCATACGGATTGGCTTGGCCTCCGTCGCGAACCTCGCGACTGATGGCCCGGAGTCCATCCGCTGTGCGACAGCACGCGCGGGAAGGTGTTGGTGGCCCATGCTTGCACCGTGACAGGCGGCATGCCGTCATACGCGCCGCAAGCGGCGGAACAACGCCTGCGATCTGGTGAGAGAGCAACGGCGCATTTCGGCGGCAGCGGCCGTCGCCAGGCGGTCCTTCCCTGAGGACGTTTCTGGTGCTCACCGGCTGGCGGCTACCTCGAGCAACTGCCGGCTCGATGCAGCAAGTGCTTGAAAACCTGTTCCCAAATCGCCGCACGGGGCGGGGCCGCACCGCACGACCGCCCGGTCTTCCTATTCACGATCACGATCCTCGTCCGGCTCGCGCGTTTCATCACGGTCGTCGCGCCGTCGATCGTTGTGCTCATCGTCATCGTGCTCATGATGATCGTCATCATCGTCGTCATCATCATCGTCGTCGTCGTGCTCATGCGCGTGCTCGTGATGTTTGCCTTGGTGCGCGACGCGATCTTCGAGCCGCTCGAGGCGTTCCGCCAGTTCGCGGAGATGGTGGCGGATTTCTTCCAACTGGCGTTCCAAGTGTTCGGCCCGCACATGCCCTTCGTGTTCGTGGGCCAGACGTTCCGCATTTCTCATGGTATGTTCGGCTTCTTCAGGAAAGCCGGCTGCATGCAGATGTTCGGCAGCTTCCCTGAGGTGGCGAACGCGTTCGGCATGTGCGTCGCCCGGATGGGGTGGCCGGCCTTCGTGCGGGTGCTCCCTGCGCTCCAAGTGGCGGCGTGCTTCCGCCTCTTCGCGCTCGCGCCGAGCCATCTCCTGCCGTTCCCGCTCGGCCATTTCTCTTCCGGGTTCGCGACGCGCATTGTGTTCCCGGGCGAGGTGCTGTCGTAATTCGCGAGCGAGCGCTTCGGCTTCCTCCAGGCGTCCGTTCTTCCGCAGTTCGTCGATCTTTTGCTCGATCGACATCGCCCGCTCCGAGCCCCTGCGTGAGGTGCTTCGTCTGAGGTGTTCGTCGAGTCGGCGTTGAGCGATCTCGGCCGCCTCGTGACGGCCTTCGCGCTTCATGATGCCGATCTGCCGTCGCAACTGAGCGACCTCCTGGTCAGCTGCATTCTCGCGCAATCGACCTGCCGCACCGAATGCGGCGCGGCGGAGGTCGGCGGCGACTTCCTCGAGTTCTTCCGCTTCTTCGAGCTCGCCTTGCTCTCTCAAGGCTGCAATCTTCTGGTGAATCGCCTGCAGCTTACCTTTGATTTCTGCCTGCCGGCGGGCTTCGGTTTGGGCTCGCAGGCCGGAGACGGCGATCGCGCTGAGGGCCAACGCGCCGAAAACGCAGAGGACGGCGAAGAGTCGTTTCATCGAAGGTCTCCATGAGAGGGCAACAGAGGGTTGGTCATTCAAGCCGGCAAACGCATCGTCGACTCGCCGCAACAAGCCGTCGAGCGTCAACCGGTTACCTGGCGACCCGGAACGCTTATCATAACGGCAATACGTTTTCCAGGCGAGACTTGACTCAGGGAGAAGCAAACCGATGGAGACGCCGCAGTCTGAGCAGGAGACCAGCATGACGCAACCGAACAAGGTCGCCTTGGTGACCGGAGCCAGCCGGGGGATCGGCCTGGGCATCGCCCGTGCGTTGGCCGCACGAGGCTTTTCCGTGGTGATTACCGCGAGAACATCCGGCACCTTGGAGCACGCCCGCGCGGAGCTCGCCGAGTCGGGCGCGACGGTCGTCGCACAGGCCGCCGATGTTTCCGACGAGGCAGCCGTCGAACGCCTGTTTGCAGCATTAATCGAACAGTTCGGAAAGCTGGACTTGTTAGTCAACAATGCCGGGGCCTTCGACGGCGGCCCGCTCGACCAGCTCTCTGTGGAGGCCTGGGATCACGTGATGGCCACCAATCTCCGCGCACCGTTCTTGTGCACTCGAGCCGCGATGCGGATCATGAAACCGCAAGGTGTTGGACGCATTATCAATATCGGGTCAATTTCCGCGCAGCGCGTCCGCCCGAATTCCGGTCCCTATTCGACGTCCAAGCATGGCCTCTGGAGACTGACCCAAGTCACCGCCCTGGAGGGGCGCGAGTTCGGGATTACCTGTGGTTGCCTGCATCCCGGCAACATCCTGGTCGAACGTCGCGAGGGGACCGGGCTGAGTGAAGATGACGAGCCGATGATCTCGGTTGAGAGCATCGCCGAAGTTGCCGCCCTGATGGCGACGCTGCCTCCCGAGGTGGCCATGCTGGAGTCGATCGTACTTCCCCACCAGCAGGCGTATGTCGGACGAGGCTAGAGCGAGATTCCGCTGCAGCCGGGCGTGGATCGTTTACCGGGCGGCAACGTCGCTCGGTTGGAGCAACCGTTTCACGTGTTGCAAAACCCGCGGGAACGCTCGGGAGAACTCCTGTTTGCGTGTGACGTCGGAACCGCCGCCAAAGGTGATGGCGAATGCTTCGGCAAAGGCTTCCTGGCATCCGGCCCGCTCGTCCTGCAGGTAGTATCCCAGTAACGGCTCGTCTTCGACCCGCAGTGCGTTAACATCCCGGCGATAACAGGCGATGAATTCAGACGACGTCGAGTAGGCACCGCGTGTGCCGCCGGCGGCAATGTCGAAGGCATGCCCGAATTCGTGGCGAAGTACCCCGGGGATGCGATTGCTCGGCACGATCTGGCCGTTGGACGTGAGTCGCTTTTCTGCCAGGACAAGCAGTTTCGCTTCGGGCAGATGGACCGCGTCCGAATGGTTCCACGTTGCACTCTGTGGCCAACCTCGAGGGCGGCGGTTCCGCAACGATGGTGCCGCATCCACAACAAATTCGGCCATCCGCACCTCCCAACCGGACTGCTCGACGTGCAGCCAAAGCCGGTCGGGAATCGTCAGGGACGCTTGCCTCACTTGCCGGCGAAAGCCGTCGCTGACCGTCGTCGCGGTGGTCAGCGATCGCCTGGTCACGGCGTCGCTGGCCTCGACGGCGACCGCCGCAACGCTGAAGATCATCAATCCAATTGGCACGAATCGCTGCATCGCTTTTTCGCCACGTTGGTTGGGTCCACCAGGTCGGCCGCCGGCTCGCTGGCAGTCGTTGCGAGGCATGCAACCACCTTGCAATCCAGGGAGCCGATCATGCGGCTTATACCGGTCGTGCCGGTGCGACGCTCCTAGTTTATCGAGAAATTTCGCCAATGCACGCAGGAAATGGGCGAATTCGTCCCCCGGGAGAAATCGCACGCCAGGGACGTAAGGTACGGTTGGGAGTGGTTTTTGTGACTTTTCCTCGCCCCTAGGCCCGCCATGTCCACCGACCTGCCCGCCGCGCTGTTTCCTTCTCCCGGACTTGCCAGCCCGGAGGACACCGAATTAAACGTGTCCGTGGTTCAAGACGTCGCGCCTCCCCTCAAGCCGGCCCGCCCGGTGGTGGCACCGGTCCGAGTGCTCCATGTGATCAACGGGGAGCACTATGCGGGCGCCGAGCGAGTTCAGGACCTGTTGGCCGGCGGGCTGCCGAAACTTGGGTTTGAAGTCGAGTTTGCTTGTGTCAAGCCGAGTCACTTTCCGGACGCACGATGCTCGCACGCACCGCTGCACGAATTGCCGATGCTGAGTCGGCTGGATATGCGGGGAGTGCTGAAGCTGTCACGTCTGGTTGCGGAAGGTGAACATGATGTGATCCACTGCCATACGCCGCGCAGCGCGCTGGTGGGTAGCATGGCATCCCGTCTGACCGGTGTGCCCTTCGTCTATCACGTTCACAGTCCGACCGCCCGCGACTCAACCTCTTGCTGGCGCAACCGCGTCAATGATCTCAGCGAGCGTTTCAGCCTTCGCAGGGCAACCGCGATGATCGCCGTCTCGCAAAGCCTGGGTCGGCAACTGCGCCGCCAGGGACACGAAGATTCCAAGGTGTTCGTCGTTCCCAACGGCGTGCCGACCCCCCAGACAATGCGCAGCTCGACGCCACCCGCAGGCGATTGGACCATCGGTACGGTCGCCCTCTTCCGGCCGCGGAAGGGCCTGGAGGTCTTGTTGGAGGCGATCGCCCAGTTGGCAGCGGAAGGCATGCGTGTTTACCTGCGTGCCGTGGGGACGTTCGAAACCAATGGGTACCGGGAAGAGATCATGCACCACGTCGCACGACTGGGGATCATCGACCAGGTTGACTGGGTTGGCTTCACGACGGATGTTCCGGCCGAGCTCGCTCGGATGGACATGCTGGCCTTGCCCAGTTTATTCGGCGAAGGCCTGCCGATGGTTGTCTTGGAAGCGATGGCTGCCGGAGTTCCGGTTGTGGCGAGCTGCGTGGAGGGGGTTCCGGAAGCGATTGAGAACGGCTGCAACGGCCTGCTGGTTCCTCCCGGCAATGTGAATGTTTTGGCACGCAGCCTGCGTCGCGTCGCAAACAACGTCACGACCTGGCAGATGCTTCGTGAGAACGCGATGCAGACCCATGCCGCCCGTTTCTCTGACCGGAGTCTCGCGGAAGGCGTTGCCGAGGTCTATCGACACGTACTGGAAACTCGCCGTCGCGCTGTGTGACAGGCTCGGCGCGGGTGTTCAATCTTGCTCGGCGCGGGTGTGCAATCATGCTCGGCGCGAGCGTTCAATCATGCTCGGCGCGGGTGTTCAATCATGCTCGGCGCGGGTGTTCAATCATGCTCGGCGCGGGTCTCTGACCCCGCCGAAACCGCCGACCGCAGGTCTCCTTCGCAACACGAGTTTTCGCGCGTTCCAGGCACGCAGGTATTCGCCGGGAGACCTTACGGTCGGGGCGAGTGCGGGGTCAGAGACCCGCGCACAACACCTTGGAGACCCGCACACAGCAGCTTGGAGCCCCGCGCGCCATAGCTCAGTCACCCGCACACAACAGCTTGGAGCCCCGCGCACAACAGCTCCAGCCCGGTTGGCCGAATTGACAATCTTGCCTCGGGCTGTTATCCCGCAGGTAATCCGGTGACCGACGGGGGTCGGAGTCGGGCCGACGGTGGGCGTGCCGCGACGTTGCCACTCCCGGCGAATGCAGCCATGCAGTCGGCAGTTGGAGCGTGTTGCAGGCGGCACGCGGACTCCTCGGAGTTCTGTCTTCCCCCGGTGGGAATTTCACCTCGTTTTGAATGCGGGCCGCGCGATGCCGATCACACGAACGTTTCTTGGTTTTGATCGTCCCGCGCTTGAGCTGGCAGCGGATTACCTCTGCGACCGATATCGGTCCGGTACCATCTGGGACCTGCAGCGAGTGATCGTGGTGACACCGGCGGGCCGTGCCGGTCGCCGGCTCCTGGAGATTCTGGTGGAATCGGCGAGCGATCGGCAGTTGGTCCTGACCCCACCGACGATCGAAACGGTCGGCCGTCTCCCCGAGCAGCTCTATCCACCGCAGCGCCCGTTCGCCAACGAGCTGACGCAGCGTTTCGCCTGGTCCGCCGCCCTCCGCAGTCTGGCTCCCGAGACGCTGCGGTCAGTGGTCCCGCACCCGCCGGACGACGACGATGCGCTGGCCTGGGCCGAACTGGCTGCGATGCTTCGCCAGTTGCATGTCGAATTGGCCGGCGACGGGTTGGCGTTTTCCGACGTCATGCGGCACCTGGCCGATCCTCGCGGCGGCGAGTCTGATCGGCCGGAAACTGCCCGGGCTGCCGCATCGAGCCATCCCGATCAACAACGGTGGAAAGGGTTGGCTCAACTGCAGGCCGCCTACTTGCGGCAGCTCGACGATCTCCGCCTCTGGGATCGCCAAACGGCTCGTTTGGAAGCGATCAAGCGTCGGGAGTGTGCCACGGACCGGGACATTGTCGTGATCGGCGCGGTCGACATGAACGTCGCCATCCGCGAGATGCTCGACCAGGTCGCCGATCAAGTGGTTGCTTTAGTAATCGCGCCAACGCCGTGGCAGGATCGATTCGACGCGCACGGCTGTTTGCTCCCCGCCCGCTGGAAGCAGGTTGACGTGCCGTTGGACAAGGCTCAAGTCCGGGTGTGCGACGGTCCGTCGGAGCAGGCAACCGCGGTTGCCCAGGCACTAGCCGGTTACGCCGGCCGGTACCGGGCCGATGAGATTACGGTCGGCTTCCCGGATGAACAATTGGTGCCGGACGTGCAGCGTGTCCTGGTCCAGCACGACGTTCCGGCACGGTGGGGGCCGGGCCGCATGTTGGGGGAGACCGGGCCCTATCTGTTGCTGGAGTCGCTGGCCGGATACCTCGACCGCGGTCGTTTTCAGGAACTGGCGGCCTTGGCGCGCCATCCTGATGTGCAATCGTGGCTCCACAGCCAGGGAATCGGAGCGACGGCGTTGACGGAGATGGACCAGTATTACAATCAGCATCTGCCGGGCCGCCTGGCGGAACGCTGGCTGGGCGCGGCGAAAAAGTACCCGCAGCTCGTTGCGATCCAGCAAGCGGTCGACAAGGTCACCCGGCAGCTCGGCGGACAACCACAGATCCCGTCCCAATGGTCCGCAGCGGTGTTGGGATTTTTTCGCGAGGTGTATGGTGATCGGGAGCTGGATCGCAACGTGGAAACCGATCAGGCCACGCTTTCGGCATGTAGCCAGATCCGAGACGCGATATTGGAATTGGAGGCGATTCCCGCGGCGCTGAACGTTCGGCTGTCGGCCTGTGATGCGATTCGCCTCGTGCTGGGGCTCGTGGCCGCGCAGCCGGTCCCGCAAGCGACCGAAGCGGTGGCCGTCGAACTGTTGGGATGGCTGGAGCTGCCGCTCGACGACGCGCCGGCGTTGGTGGTAACGACCCTCAATGAGCGCTACGTTCCCTCATCGGTAACGTCTGATCTATTCCTCCCGGACAGCCTGCGGCACCGGCTGGGACTGATGGACAACACGCGCCGCTACGCTCGTGATGCCTACGCGCTCTGCGCCCTCCTGGAAACGCGCGAACAATTACATCTGTTGGTGGGGCGTCGAGGCCGGGACGGGGACCCGTTGGTTCCCAGCCGGTTGTTGTTTACGGGCGACGACACGTCCGTCGCGGAGCGGGCCCTGACGTTCTTCTCCCCTCCCGCGTCGCCGAGCCGCAGGATGACTGAGCACGCGGAACCGGGCACAGGACCCGCGGCCCCCTCAACGCTCCACGTTCCGTACCCGCAACCGCTGGCCGAGCCGATTCGTCGGATGTCGGTGACCAGCTTCCGAGACTACCTGGCCTGTCCCTACAGGTTTTACCTCAAGCACGTGCGGCAACTGCGTTCGCAGGACGACGCTGACCGCGAGCTGACTCCGCTCGCCTTCGGCAACCTGGCTCACGACGTCCTCCGCCGCTTCGGCGAGAGTGCCGGGCGTCAGTCAAGCGACGTCGCAGAGGTCCGGGGCATTCTCCGGCATGAGCTCGACGCGGAGGTCCGCAGGGTTTACGGACAACATGTCTTGCCGTTCGTCCGTGTGCAGATCGAGCAACTGCGAATTCGCTTGGACGCGTTTGCCGCGCGGCAGGTGGAATGGGTGGCGGAGGGATGGCGAATTCAGCACACCGAGGTACCCAACGGGAAGCACGATCCGGCAACGATCGAGGTCGACGGGCAACCGTTCGAGTTGGCCGGACGGATCGATCGGATCGACGTACATCCGGAAACTGGCGGCTGCGTCGTCTTCGACTACAAGACGTCGGACGGAGGCGACACGCCGGAAAAGACACATCAGCAAGCGGGCCGTTGGACCGATCTGCAATTGCCTCTCTACCGGCATCTGGCCCGATCCATGGGGATCACCGGCGACGTGCAGCTGGGCTTCATCACGCTCCCCAAAGATACAACGCAGGCCGGCTTCAAGTTGGCAGGCTGGACAGAGACAGAACTCGCGGGTGCCGATGAGGTGGCCCGCGACGTTGTCCGGCAGGTGCGTCAACAGATTTTCTGGCCGCCGACCGACCCGCCCCCCAGGTTCAGTGAAGAGTTCGCCGGCATTTGCCAGGACGGCGTGTTTGGCAAACAACTGGGTAGCGGGTGACGTGAGGCAGACTCGGAGCGGCCGTTGCCAGGTTGGCCGTTTGCACAATCGACCGTCTTCGGGTGGTTGGTGTGTGGGGTGGTTGGTGTGTGGGGTGGTTGGTGTGTGGGGTGGTTGGTGTGTGGGGTGTGCTTTCGTTGTGTGTCGATTGTTGTTGGTTTGGATGGCTTCTTGTTGTGCGCGGGTCTCTGATGCCTGTTGTGCGCGGGTCCTGATCCCTGTTGTGCGCGGGTCTCTGACCCCGCACTCGCCCCGACCGCAAGGTCTCCCCGCGAATAACCACCTGCATGGACCTCTTGCAAAAATGGCGGCAGGGAGACCTTCGGTCGCCGGTTTCGGCGGGGTCAGAGACCCGCGCCGAGCACAATTCGAGACCCGCGCCGAGCATGACTCGAGCCCCGAGCCGAGCACAATTCGAGCCCCGCGCCGAGCATGACTCGAGCCCCGCGCCGAGCACCACTGGAGCCCTGGTATGGCCGGTCTCGCGTACTGAATGCGACGAGCGACCGTGAGAAATGCCGCGACAAGCAACGGTCAACGCAACGGTCAACCTGATCGGCAACCTCGGCATCGTCACGAGCAAGAGCCACGGGGAACACCACGTATCTGCTTACCGGTCCGCTCCTTCGCTGATTGCGAATCGCTCTGGACAGATCCTCGCGATTTCCGTAATCAGGTAAATCGACTTACCTTCCAGACGTACCTCGCCGATAAGGATTGATGCGACGCGCCCCCGGCGCATTGTTGCTCCGAACACCCCAACTCAAGGAGGAGAGCGGTGGGAGCCATGCCAACAGCTGTCGTCTGCGTAATACTCGGCCTCACACCGACCGAACATGCCAAGGTCGACCGGGTGGATCTCGTAGAGATCAACCACTTCTTTGACGAGCAAGGCCGTCTCGTCTTTGACCAGCTCATCTTCTATGACTGGTGCGATGTCCAGAAGCGCTACAACGTGCGGGATTGGCGGTTGTTGAAAACGCCTGCCCAAATTCCGGTCCGCAACTGGAAAGATCGCGACTACGTGGCCGTCTGGCACGACTTCAAAGAGCGGGACGTGTTGCGAAAAGTGGTGGCCAAGATGATGCGGGAGACGTGGACGCAGTACGATCCCGAGTTGGTGGAACGAGAGTTTCTCCCGCAGGAAAAACGACGCGAGTTGAGCAAGCCGGAGGTTGTCGTTTCCAAGCGAAAGGCAGCTCCCTCAACGCCCGCTCGCTAACGACGCGTCGCGCCGACTATTCACGTGCGGCAGCGCAAGACAGTCATTCGCCCCAGTTTCGTTCCAACCTCCGTGAATTCAGCGGTGCGGACGTGCGCAACGCAGTCGCCGACACGTTGCTGCACGATGCCAGGCCGCATGATGTCATGCTCAGCGGTATGTCATGCTCAGCGGTGATTTGCGACAAGGCGCAGGCGATTGCTTGGCAACGCCGCGCGGTTCCGCATATAGTGGGGCCTGGCTGCCGGCCTTGTTGAGCGAGCGAACCGGTTGGGCTTCGCAGCATGGTCGAGCGGCCATCGGCAGCCGGTGGTCACCGTGCGAGCGTCAGCTCGAAACACCCGCGTGGCCGCGATCGATTCGTGCTTGGGAGTGGTCGGCGTGACGTTTCAACACCCAGCCTCAGACCGTCCGGACGGTAAGCGATCAACGCATCCGACTTCCGGACCAAACCGCGCGCACGCTGATGCCATTGCCGGCGCGGCGGCGGAATGTCCGGCGCCGGGACTTCGAGGGAAGTCCGCTGCGCGCGTTAGTCGGCGGCAGATGCTGCGGCGCCTTTCCGCGACAGGCATCGGCACGATAGCGTTCCAGCGCGCATTGACGGCGCAGATCGTGCACGGGCAAGAGGTCACCGGCGAGATGATTCGGCAAGCCGAATGGATCGCAGGGCTCGAACTGAGCGACGAAGACCGGGCAACAACGGCAGCAACCGTCCAGTCCGCCTTGGGCCGCTTTGCTCAACTGCGTCAGGTCGACGTGGGTTACGATGTGCCTCCCGCGCTCTTGTTCCGCCCGGCGGCGACTGAAGCGGCACGGGACCCGGCCGTGCGGCGGAATGCGCGGCCCATCGATTGGACGGCACCGCAGCTCCCTACCTCCGCGACGGAGCTGGCCTTCTTGCCGGTCTCCGAACTGGCCCCCCTGTTACGAACACGCCAGATTTCGTCGGTCGAGCTGACGAAGATCTACCTGGATCGGCTTGATCGCTACGACAAGCGACTTCACTGTGTCGTCAGCATGACGGACGATCTTGCGCTGCGGCAAGCCCGCCGGGCGGATCGCGAGTTGGCCGCCGGCCACTATCGGGGTCCGTTGCACGGAATTCCCTGGGGCGCCAAGGATCTGATCGCGTATCCCGGCTACAAGACCACCTGGGGTGCCACGCCCTTTGAAAACCAGCAACTCGACGTCAAGGCGACCGTCGCCGAGCGCTTGGATCGGGCCGGCGCGGTCCTGTTGGCAAAGCTCTCGCTCGGCGCCTTGGCCTGGGGCGACAAGTGGTTTGGGGGGATGACCCGCAATCCGTGGAATGTCGCGCAGGGATCGAGCGGCTCATCGGCCGGATCGGCGTCGGCCACGGCTGCCGGATTGGTCGGATTCTCGCTGGGCAGCGAGACGCTCGGAAGCATCGTGTCCCCCTGCAAGCGATGCGGCTGCAGCGGCCTGAGGCCGACGTTTGGCCGGGTAAGCCGCCACGGTTGCATGACCTTGGCCTGGAGCATGGACAAGATCGGCCCCATTTGTCGCTCGGTGCAAGATTGTGCGCTCGTCTTTGATGCCATTCATGGGTACGACGGTTTGGATGGGACCGCTGTCGACCAGCCCTTCGCCTGGCCGCCTCACCGTGACGTGTGGAACATGACGATTGGGTACGTCGAACAGGAGGCCGCGTCGATTCAGCCCGTGCTGGATGTGCTCAGGGAGCTCGGCGCAACGCTAGTGCCAATCGAGTTGCCGGACGACATCCCGGTCGGCGCACTCACCCTGATCCTGGATACCGAAGCGGCCGCGGTCTTTGACGAATTGACGCGAAATCATGTCACCGCCGGACTGAACCGCTGGCCGCCCGTCTTTCGCGAAGGCCAGTTCGTGCCGGCCGTCGAGTATTTGCGGGCGAATCGAGTCCGGACGCTCTTGATTCGCAAAATGGAGAAGTTGATGTCGCAGGTTGATGCCTATGTGGGCGGAAACGACCTGGTTCATACGAACATGACCGGCCACCCCACGGCGGTCCTCCCCAACGGCTTTCGCATGCACGACGACAAGCAGACGCCGACGGCGATCACGTTTACCGGAAACTACTTCGGCGAATCCGATTTGTTGGCAATCGCCCATGCGTATCAGCAGGCGACCGACCATCACTTGCAGCACCCTGATCTGGATGCAATGGCTGCCGGCGACGACGCGGAACCGACCGATCAGAAGAAGGATGATCCTTGATGGCGTACCATTTTCCCCGTTGTCAGGTTGTGCCGCTGGCAGGCCACCAGGTTTCGTTTCGGATTGACGGCGAAGAACGATTGCGCTGGCACGTTGGCGGCGACTACCCTCGTCCCTACTTCTTCCCCCTGCTGGGACCGTCGCGGCAGCCGTTAACGCGGATGGGGCATCCGGGCGCCCCTAATCACGACCATCATCAATCGATCTGGTTTGCCCATGACCGGGTGCTGGGAATCAGCTTCTGGAACAATCGCTCGCCGGCGACCATCCGTCAGAAGGACTGGCTGTGCTACGAAGATGGAGATCGGGAGGCGGTCATGGCCGTTCTCTTGGGCTGGTATGACGGCCATGATCCGGCGGAGCTGATCGAACACGAATTAATTGCCGTCGTGCGGCCCGCGGCGGACGGCGAGACGTTGTTGGAATTGCAGTCGACCTTCCGTCCCCGCGCGGAGACACTCGAGTTTGGCAAGACGAATTTCGGCTTTCTGGCGGTACGTGTTGCCAAGTCAATCTCGGAACACTTCGGTGGGGGCCGTTTGACCAATAGCGAGGGGGCGGTGGGCGAGCGGGCCATTTTTGGCAACCCGGCCCACTGGATGGACTACAGTGGGCCGGTGGCGGTCGGCCGCTCCACGACACGGCTCGCCACGGACGGCCCGGCGGTGGTGACCGAAGGCGTGACATTTTTCGATCACCCGGACAACCGGCAGACGGCACCGGACGACACGACTGCGAGCGTCAACGACGCAGCCGAACCGGTCCGCTGGCACGTTCGCGAAGACGGCTGGATGGGGGCGTCTCCCGGGATGCAAGGCCCCATTTCGACGACCCGAGCACGCCCGCTCACGCTGCGTTACTTGCTTCATGCGCACGCTGGGGCCTGCGACCCCGCACGGGCCGACGCGATCGCGGCAGCGTTTGCCGCCCGGCCGCTGTATCGCGTGCGAAAATCGGGTCGCAAGCATCAGAGTTTTGAGATCGTGCGGTCGTGAATCGGCCAGCCGGCGGCGCCTTGGTATTGCCGCTGATGATGTACGGCGATTGCCTGAAGCGGGGTGACGCGTGCGGCGGCGGGTCTCCCCACAATCATGGCGTCCCATTCGCGATGGGCCTGTCGGACCGCTCGGCAGGCCGATTCAGTTTGTCACCGTTGCCGGCATTCTGGTAAGATGCCGGATGTCGCTGGAGACCCGGTGGAATGAATTCGGTCGCAGGTTGGCATCGCCGTGTCGTCCGTTGCGGTGGCATCGCCAGGTGCTGTCGTTGGACTGCTGTCCGTCACTCCACCCGGCTCGCTGGCATGCATTGGCCCACCACATCCCCTTCCCCAGGACCGTCCCAATGTTGAATCTGGTTGGCAGCCGTCGAGGCCATTTTTGTGATGGAATATCTCGTCGCTCGTTTCTCAAGGTTGGCGGGTTGGCGATGGGTGGTCTGGTGTTGCCGCAACTGTTGCGTGCCGAGGCAGCGGCGGGGGTGGGACGTTCGCACAAATCGATCATCATGGTGTTTCTTTCGGGAGGCCCCCCGCATCAGGACATGTTCGATTTAAAGATGGATGCCCCGGTAGAGATTCGGGGTGAATTTCGACCGATCCACACGTCCGTTCCCGGGATCGAAATCTGCGAACACCTGCCTCGCCTGGCAGGCATGATGGATCAGCTGGTTCCCATCCGCTCCATCGTCGGTTCGGAAGGTCGCCATGCCGCCTTCCAGTGCCAGACGGGCCAGACTGTCAAGCGACAACCGGCCGGCGGATGGCCTTCGTTTGGTGCGGTCGTGTCCAAGCTGCAGGGGCCGGCCGCTGCCGGCACGCCGCCGTTCGTCGGCCTGGCTCCCAGAATGCGAAACGCCACCTGGGCCGATCCCGGGCAGGCCGGTTTCGTCGGTCAGGCCCACGCGCCGTTTACACCGAACGCCAGCGGCGAAGTCAACTTGACCCTGAATGGTATCGACCTGGAGACGCTAGGGGATCGCAATGCCCTCATGCAAAACCTGGATCGACTTCGGCGCGAGGTCGACAGCAGTGGCGAGATTGCCGGCCTCGATGCGTATCACCAGCAAGCGTTGGGAATTCTCACGTCGAATCGACTGGCGGAAGCGTTGGACTTGGACCGCGAAGACCCCAAGCTTCGGGACCGCTATGGGCGGGGCGACAATGTGAATGCCGGTTATGGCGACGCCGGTCCGTTGCAGAATGACTATTTCCTGGCCGCTCGCCGGCTGGTCGAGGCGGGAGTCCGGGTTGTCACCTTGGCCTATGGGCGGTGGGATTGGCACGGTCGACCGCATGGTACGAATTTTGAGAACGCGCGCGACCACCTGCCCCAGTTGGATATCGGCCTTTCGGCCCTGCTGGAAGACCTGCAGGCGAGGGGACTGCAGGATGACGTCTCCGTGTTGGTGTGGGGCGAGTTCGGGCGCACGCCCCGCATCAATAAGAAGGGCGGCCGCGACCACTGGCCGCGCGTCTCGTGTGCGCTGCTGGCGGGAGGCGGGATCCGCGCCGGGCAGGTCATCGGCTCGACCAATCGGCTGGGCGAGCATGCCGAAACGCGTCCGGTACATTTCCAGGAGGTGCTCGCCACCATGTATCGCAATCTGGGAATCGACGTGAATCGGGCAACAGTGAACGATTTTCATGGGCGACCGCGTTACCTGGTCGATCACAGCCTCTACCAGCCGATGCCCGAACTGGTCTAGAGCACGGGCCCAGGGCAAATGGCGGCCTGCTTCTGCAGCCAGACCGACGAAACGAGCCTTCTAACGACCAACGACCTGCCCGCCATGGAACCAACCCATATCTTTCGTCACCCCAATGCCGCCTACGGTGCGGCGTTCTCTCCGGACGGCAAGCGATTGGCAACGGCCAGTCTGGACAATACAGCCAAGCTTTGGAGCCTCGAATCGGGTGACGAGTTACTCACGCTGCGCGGGCACGGCGATGGGGTCTGTGCTGTCGAGTTCCTTGATGAAGGCAAACAGGTTGCGACGGCCAGCCTGGACAAGACGGTGCGAATCTGGGCCGCTGACAGCGGTACACTCTTGGCCTCGCTGAGCGGGCACCAGAATTACTTGACCAGCTTTGCGGTTTCCGCCGACGAAACGCTCTTTGCTACCGGGGGATTCGACAACGTGGCGCGGATCTGGCAACGCCGGGGCGGAGCGACATTGCAGGTGCTTGGCGGCTTCGGTGGCCCTGTCTATGCCGTCGCCTTCGCGCCGTCTGGGACGGAACTCGCAACCGGTTGTGAAGACCAGTCGCTGCAGTTGTGGGACGTCGCCACCGGGCAGGTCCGGCGCACCTTCGAAGGACACTCAGGAGTCGTGGAATCGCTGGCCTTCAGTCCGGATGGCGGCACCCTGGCCGCGGCACTGGGAGACCAGTCGGTGCGGACCTGGGACGCGGCGAGCGGTCGCCTGCTGGCGACGTGTACGGGACACACGGGAGTCGTGAAGTGCGTTACCTATTCACCAGACGGCAAGCGGTTGCTCAGCGGCGGACAGGATGGAACACTCCGCTGGTGGGACGCGGCCAGCGGCCAGCAAGTGGCCACGGTCCGCGGGCATGCCAATTCGGTCTATGACGTGGCCTTCTCGGAGGATGGTCGGTCGGTCGCTTCGGCCAGCTTCGATCGCTTCATCAAGGTCTGGCCGACGCCGGCCTGACGACGGGCCGCCTCGCGGCAAACCGAGGAATTGTGATGGCTCGACCGACTGTCTTTCCCGCCTGTTGGCTGCTTGGCTGGATCTTTCTTCGGCTGGCGACGGTCGAAACGACAGCCGCCGATTGGCCGCACTGGCGGGGCCCACAGCGTAACGATCACGTCTCGGAACCGTCAGGCTGGGACGGTCAACAATGGCCGCTCGACGATGCCTGGACCGCCAACGTCGGGGAAGGATCCAGTTCGCCGCTGGTGATCGGCAACCGCCTCTATTGCCTGGGATCGAACGGCAACGCTGAGACCTTGTCCTGCCTGAATGCGGGCAACGGCGGCGTCGTCTGGCAACAGAGCACAGCGGCGCCGCTGTACGGTCGACACAGTATCGGCGACAAGGGCATCTACAGCGGTCCGTCCTCGACCCCCGAATACGACGCGTCGACCGGCTATCTGTATTCGCTGGGAATCGATGGAGATCTTCGTTGTTGGGATACCCGGCGGTCGGGACGCGAAGTCTGGTCGATCAACTTGTACGACCGCTTCGGCGCCCCTCAGCGTCCAGACGTCGGAGGCAAACGGGGCGGCAAGAGCCGACGCGATTATGGCTACACGTCGTCACCGCTGGTCCTGGGCGATACGCTGATCGTCGAGGTTGGTGACGTGAGGGCGGGTACCGTGAAAGGGTTCGACCGGCGATCGGGAAGCCTGAAATGGAGCTCCCAGGTCAAAGACGAAGCGGGGCATTCCGGCGGGCCCGTGCCGATTACGGTTGACGGCGTACCCTGCCTGGCAATCCTCACGATGAGGAATCTGGTGATCATGCGGACGGACGATCAACACGCGGGTGAAACGATCGTGACCTATCCGTGGACGACCGATTTCGCCAACAACATTCCCACGCCGGCGGTTCTGAGCAACAGTGTGCTGATCACAACGGCTTACAACCGCTACGCCATGTGCCGGCTCGACGTGACCCTGCGCGGAGCCACTAAGGTGTGGGAGTCGGACCAGCCGTCCGGAGTCTGTAGCCCGGTGATCCATGACGGTCACGTTTATTGGGCTTGGCGGGGCGTCCATTGCGTTGACTGGCAGACCGGGAAAGAAGTTTGGCGCGGCGATCGGGTTGGTACTGCCGGTTCATGCCTGGTGACTGATGATGACCGGCTGGTTGTCTGGGCCGATCGCGGCAACCTTTCGCTCGTGGAGACCGCCAGACGCTCGCCCGCAGCGTACACCGAGTTGTCGCGTTTCAATGGGCTCTTCCGCCGAGATGCCTGGCCCCATGTGGTGCTCGCCCAGGGGCGTTTTTACTGTAAGGACCGGGATGGGAATTTGAAGTGTCTCGTGGTCAAGGGTGGGGATTGAGGGGTGGTTAAGGGGTGGGTGTGATGTGATGTGATGTGGGGAGACCTGCGGTCGAGGGTTTCGGCGGGGTCGGAGACCCGCGCCGAGCGCAAGCGCGCCGAGCCAAGCGCGGACCCGCGCCGAGCGCAAGCGCGCCGAGTGCAGGCACGGACCCGCGCCGAGTGCAGGCGCTGACTGGCGCCGAGCGCTGACTGGCGCGGCGCGATCGTCGTTCTAGGTGCGCATGCCGCCGCGGACTGCGCCTGCGGCGGTGCTTCCGTAGCTGGCGGCGAACATCGGATCCAAGGGCCGGCTGTTGGGCGTCGCCAGCCAGCGGCGGAGAAGGTGACGCTTGCGTTCCACGTCGTCGAAGTCTTCAAACTCCGAGCGGCGATGCAGCAACAGCATGTTGTTGATCAGCACCATATCACCCGGTGCTTGCCGGAACGACACATGCAACGCGGGGTCTTCCGCCAGTGATTCCAGCGTGTCCAACGCTTCCCGCTGCAGGTCGGTCAAGGGCGGGACTTCGCCGGACTGGTACGCCCGCTCGATCAGCACGCGCAACAGTTGGCAGGCGAAGTGCCCTTCGTGGATCGAAAAGATCGGCTGCTGGTAGAAGCGAAATTTGTTCGCCGGATCGACATTGTGCCGTTGGTAGTAAAACGGCTGTGACAACACGTCGACCAGATCGGGGCGCGATGCCGCCATTTCGTTGTACAACGTCACCGCACTGACCACGTAGTTCTCGCCCCCGTGGCGGGCCTGCTGGAGACACAGGAACGCAATCACATCGCAGCGGTCGCTGTGAAAGCTGAGGCGGTTTCGAGAACTGGGGCCGCGCGACTTGGGGTCGCTCGGCGCGAACCCTTCGTCGCGCACGTGAAACAACGTCTGGCCGTCGGCCGTCTGCGGTACCGGAGTCCCCAAGTGGGCCGTCATGCCACAGAATGCGTAGGCAGCTTCGGTCGCTGTGAATTCGTCCACTGGCATGCCGCGCAGGATGCAGATTCCCGATCCTTCTTCGAGGTCGGTCTGAATCTGGGCTAGTTGCGGTGCGAGCGTTGGCAATGTGAACTGGTCGGCACGGACATCGCCGGGCGTCGCGACATGCGACATAACGTCGCCTACGGCGGCGCGAATCTCGCGGACGGCGCGATCGTCAAGCGTCCGCTCGACGCCGGGACGGTTCAGCAATTCCATTCCACGCCAGGCCGCTTGGGATGCGATTTGAGATGGCATCGCGTATGTTCTTGGTTGTTCTTGACGAAGGGGCAGGGACCGTTGTTGCCCCGAGCTTACTCGACATCCAGGACGGTTGCCATGACACGCTTGCTTCCCTGCTTCCGCCACTTGACGTTCCTGTGGGGCGCCTTCGCTGCGGCGACAGTCCATCCGCTGCTCGCGGCCGATGATCGGCCGTTCTGGATCTGGACGGATCGGCCAATTGAGGCCCGCGCGCATGTCTCCTTCTTCCGTACGATGGACATTCCTGCGGATGTCCGCTCTGCGCAATTGCTGGTAATCGCCGACCAATGTGCCGTGACGGTCTCGGTGAATGATCGGCAGGTCGGCAAATGCCAGATGTTTGACGATCCGCTCGACATCGACGTCACGGCGGCGCTGCGCAAGGGGCACAACCGCATCGGCATCGAGATCACTTCCTGGCAGCAACCTCCGGCGATCGCGGTCCGCTTGCGATACGCGGCGCCCGACGGTCCCCGCCAGCTGGTTTCGGATACGACCTGGCGAACGCAGGGCGGTCGCACCGTCGCGCTTGGTCGCGTGGCGCGGCGCCCCTGGTTGATCTCGCCGCGGGCGATCGACATCAATCCGCTGGACGACTACACGCAATGGAAGCGAGCGCTGGGCGCCGCGCCGGGCACCGATGATCGTCAGTTTCAAACGGCGCCGGGGTTCGAGGTACGTCTGATTCGTGCCGCGGCGACGGACGAGGGATCATGGGTCAGCCTGGCCGTCGACCCTCGCGGTCGCTTCGTGATCGCGCGCGAAGACAAGGGGCTGCTGCGGATGACGCTGGACGAGAACGGTGAAGCGGTCGCCAAGGTCGAAACCATCAATCAAGAATTGCAGGAATGCCGCGGTCTGGTGTTCGCGCACGACTCGTTGTACGCAAATGCAAACAATTCGAAGGGTCTCTACCGTCTGCAGGATCGGGACGGCGACGATCTGTTTGAGACCTGCGAGCTGCTTCTGGCAACCACCGGCGGCGTCGGGCACGGCCGCAACGACCTGACACTGGGCCCCGATGGCTTGATCTACAGTATCCATGGTGACTCGGTGGATCTGCCGACATCCGGTCCCGATCTGACGTCGCCCTCCCGTGAGCATCGTCAGGGAGCCAAGACGTCGGAAGGCCACGTGCTGCGGCTACGTCCTGATGGCAGTGAGGTGACGGTGGTGGCCGCCGGGTTACGGAACCCGTTCGGCATCGATTTTCATCAGGATGGAGAGATGTTCACGTACGATGCGGACGCCGAGCATGACATGGGGGCGCCGTGGTACCGTCCGACGCGCGTCAATCAGTTGGTCGCCGGCAGTGACTACGGCTGGCGCGGCGTGACCGGCAGTTGGCCGCCTTACTTTCCCGACCATCCGGACAACGGGCCGGCCACACTCGACATCGGCAAAGGCTCGCCCACCGCGGTCAAGTTCGGTTACCGCAGCCGCTTTCCCGAAACTTATCGCCAGGCGCTGTACGTTCTGGACTGGGCCTACGGGCGCGTGTTGGCCGTTCACCTGGCGCCTCGCGGCGCCGGTTATTTTGGGCGGGCCGAGCCCTTTCTACGCGGCCGCCCGCTGAATGTAACCGACCTCGACTTCGGACCGGACGGTGCCATGTATCTAGTGACCGGGGGACGCAAGACGCAGTCTGCCCTGTACCGCGTCCGCTTCGTCGGAGGGCGCGGCACCGCCGCCGCGTCCGACGGCCAGTCGGCGGATGAAAACCGCGGACCGATTCATCGTGCGGCCCGCCAAAGTGCGGCGGCGCACGCGCGCGGCGCGCGGCGGAAGCTCGCGGGCCTGCTCCGTCCGCTCGGTGCGGATGCCGTCGAGCAAGCCTGGCCCTGGCTCGACCATCCCGATCCGCAGTTGGTCCATGCGGCCCGCATGGCGATCGAGCACCAACCGCTGCAGACCTGGCGACGCCGGGCACTGGAAGAGACTTCGCCGCGGGCGGCAATCCATGCCATGTTGTCGCTGGCCCGGGCCGACCAGGAAGGGAGCGCAGCGGCGATGGTGGCCCGGCTCAATGCCCTCGACATAAGCGGGGTTGGACGCCGTGAGTTACAGGCGGCTGTTTATGCGTACCAACTCTGTCTGAAGGGCGAGCGGGGAGTCACGCCCGCGGCACGCCGGCGGGCTGTTGCACGCCTGGAAGCAGTGTATCCCACCGCGGATGTGACAACGAATCGAATCGTGGGTGAGATCCTCGTCGCGCACGGGACGCCATCCGTGGTGGAAAAGACGCTCGCCATTCTGACCGGCTCGACAAGCCAAAGCGAACAGATGCAGTGTCTGCACGTTCTCCGGCTGGCCCGCGAAGGCTGGAGCATGCGGTTTCGGCGAGAGTATTTCTCGGCCCTCCGTCAGTGTGACGACTATCTCGGCGGGCGTGGCATGCCCGGTTTCATCGAATCGATCCGCAGCGATGCTCGGGCCACGCTGAGTGCGGAAGAAGTGCAGCAGCTCGGCGGGCTGGTCGAGCCACGCGGAGACGATCTCGCAGAACTCAGCGGGCCGCCCCGCCCGTTGGTGAAGCAGTGGCGGATGGAGGATTTTGTCGATTCCCTGGGAGACGAAGATCGAGACCGCAATCTGGAACGGGGTCGGCACCTGTTCACGACCGCGTTGTGTGCTCGATGCCACCGTTATGGAACGCAAGGACGCATGTTGGGGCCGGAATTGACATCGGTGGCACAACGATTTGCCCCCCGCGATCTATTACGGGAAATGATCGAACCGTCAGCGACCATCGCCGAGAACTACGGCCGCCATCGGGTCGTGACGCAGGGAGGCAAAGTCTACGAAGGGCAAATAATCTTCAGCGGCGACTATCGATCACCGGTGCTCAAGCTGGCCACCGATCCGCTTGCTCCCCATCGACTGGAAGAGATTGTGAAAGCTGAAATTGAGACTTCCAGTCCGGCGCCCCAGTCATTTATGCCCGCCGGGCTCCTCGATACCCTGACGAAGGACGAAGTCCTCGACCTGATGGCGTTTCTGCGGAGGGGCAACCGGGCCGAATGATCCTGCGTCGGACCAATCGCCCCGCGGGTTGACTCACCAGGCTGATTCGCTGCCGGACGGCCCAGTCTGCAGCGGCCGGATGACGCCTGCGGAACGGACGCCGTTGGCCAGGTGCGACGTGAGCCTGACGGCACGGTGACATCGCCCTGGTCCGTTATGACCAGACGAAGATTTCATCGCGGTCGGCACTGTAGCCGATGAAGGTCGCCACGACGATGCGTGGTAAGTCACCCGCCACGCCGGGCACTTCGTGGATGGCGCGCGTGTTAAAGAAATACAGGTCGCCCGGTTCCAGCACGACCTGGACGTGATCGATGTCATGCTCGGCGGCGTACTGATGAAAGGTCCCCTTCCGCAGATGCGGATCGATGTCGGGCTCCCACAGGCAGCGGTGCAGCACGCATTGGGCCGTGCGATCGTCGAGCTGTGTGTTTTGCAGCACCAGCACACCGGCAAACTGGTGGTCGAATTCGTGGACGGCATAGTCGACTCGTTTCTCGCGGAGACGCACCGAGTCAAAATGGGGCGCGTATTCGTAGCCCCCGTAGTGGGCGCGAATGATCGCCGGGCCGTAGGTGCGGCCGTCCGCTTCGTAGGCCGTGACCGCGCGTTTGTTTCGCGACAACGCGGTCAATGTCGCGTAGAGCAACTCGACCGGGTCTTCATTTGGGGCAAACAACGTGCGAAACAATCGGCGCGTCTGATCCGCATGGGCGAAAAAGGCTTCCCGATTCGAGCCCCGGTAGCCCAGGCTGCTACCAATATCGATCCGCTTTTTCGCCCCAGAGGTCGCCGTTTGCCAGACCTTTTCCCCGTCCCCTTCGCGACCTTCGCGAAAATATCCTTCCGGAACCGCCTGCTCGGCGAACTTGGCAGGGACCGGTTGGTGCGGATCGAACAGCAGTTCGTCGGTAATCAACTTGGCAACCAGCCGCTGGCAGGCCGATTGCGGAAACGCCTGCCGCAGGACCAATGCCGGCACCTTGCCGGCAGCCAGCGCATCGAGAGGCGCCGCGTGTTTCGCGAAGATCGATGGCAGATCCGGCTCGGAAATGGACCAGGCAGGTTCGGGCAAATCAGTCATGGGGCCGGCACGCTTTGGTAAAGTTGCGTTTCATCACCGAGGCACGCCGTGCGTCGCCGCGGCGCCCTCCACCTTGGAGGTTGCCACGAATGCTATCGGCTGCTGATCGCGGAAACAACACCTGTCCGGCGAGACAGCCACCACGCTACGTCGGCGCGAATCGCCCGCGGAGCGAAAGTCCGGTAAGCCATGCTGTGCATGTTGTCGTGCCACCGGCCCTGTGATGCGAACCAGACCTCAGCGGCCACCCACACATTGCATCCCCGCGGATGTGCGGACGTCCTTGCCTCGTTGTTGCGTGCACGCGGAATCGCAGACCAGTTCCTCGAGCACCCGGTCGAGCCGGTCTGCCGCCAGCGGCTTTGCCAGATGGGCATCCATCCCTGCAGCGAGGACCCGCTGACGATCGTCCAGCGACGTCACGGCGACGATCGGCACTCGCGGTTGGTTCGCCGCTTGTTGGAAACGAATCTGACGCGCAGCGGCACAACCGTCCAGGACCGGCATTTCGATATCCATCAAGATCAGATCGAAATTAACGCCGCGCGTCGCCACAACGGCTTCGTGGCCGTTGTTCACCACGGTCACAAGAAAGCCTCGCTGGGCAAGGATACTTCTGGCCAGCCGTTGATGGATCAAGCTGTCTTCCGCAACCAACGCGTGTGGAAGTCCTGCCTTCAGGTTCAATTCTGAAAATGACATTGGTTCTCCACGGTTGGACGGTTGGGATGCCAGCTATCAGGGCGGGTGGTGCTCCCGCATTCTCTAGGAACACGGCAACCAGCAAGACCTCAGTTGTGCCGTCGCAGCACGCCTCGATCGAGGAACGAACGGCGGCCGGCGGCGTTTGCGCGAGGAAGAAGACAACTCCATCTTTCCCGCGTTCCTTAGATAGACGAGGCGGACGGAGAATGGTTCTCACTTTTGTCGAAAATTGACCATCTGCTGCCGGGTGTGGCTCTCCCGGCCGCTCGGCTAAAATCAGCGTGCGGCCGAATTTGGCCGAATATGTTGTCGGTTGTCGAGCAAGTTCTGGCAACCGAACCTCGCGGCCCCCACCATTTCGAGTCCAGTGATGGCACATACAATCGCGATCTTAGGTGCATCGGGCGACCTGACCAGTCGAAAGCTGATTCCCGCGATTTTTCAACTTTTCCAGAAGGGACGGCTGCCCCCCGACACCAGGGTCGTCGGGCTGGCGCGCACCGAATTCAGCGATGAGGAGTGGCGTCATTCGCTCGAGGAATCAACGCGCAAGTACCTGGGCGACGCATTTTCCGCCGAGCAATGGTCGTCGTTCGCGCCGTGTCTGCACTACACGACGTTGGACATTACTGCGTCCGACGACTTCGTGCGGCTGGCAGACTTCTTGAATTCACTCGAAGGGGAAACGGGCGCCACAAGAGTTTTCTACTTATCGACGGCGCCATCCTTGTACGCGCAGGCGATCCAGCACCTGGGTGTCGCCGGACTGGCGAACGAGAACGAGCATCCTCGCCGAATCGTGATCGAGAAACCGTTCGGCACGGATCGCCACTCGGCCGAACGGCTGAATGCCGTCGCCCATGGTGTCTTCGACGAAGATCAGATCTACCGCATCGATCACTACCTGGGCAAGGAGTCAGTGCAGAACCTGCTGGTGTTGCGTTTTGCCAACAGCATCTTCGAACCGCTGTGGAACCGGAACTACATCGATCATGTGCAAATCACGGTCGCCGAAGAGGTCGCGGTCGGGCGGCGGGGCGGTTACTACGACACGGCCGGCGTATTGCGCGACATGTTCCAAAACCACCTGCTCCAGCTCATGATGATCACGGCGATGGAGGCGCCCGTTCGTTACGAGGCCAAATTCGTGCGCGATGAAAAGGTCAAGGTCTTGCAGGCGGTCCGCCCGGTGGCGCCGGGCACCTTTGCCCAATCGTCGCAACGAGGCCGCTACGAAGGATACTTGGACGAGCCGGGTGTACCGAGCGACAGCCGGACCGCCACGTTCGCCGCGCTCAAACTGCACATCGACAACTGGCGGTGGAAAGAAGTTCCCTTCTACCTCCGCAGCGGCAAGGCGATGTCATGCCGAACCACGCAGATCGTGATCCAGTTCCGCAGGCCGCCCCACGTGTTGTTCAACAACCGGACGAAGCAGACGATGGATGCGAACCAGTTGGTGATTCAGATCCAGCCCGCGGAGGGAATCCAACTGCATTTTCAGACGAAGATTCCGGACGCCGGAATGCAATTGCGGACGACCGACCTGGACTTTCGCTTTGCGGACCAGTTCTCAAAATCGATCCCGGACGCTTATCAACGCTTGTTGCTCGATGCAATGACCGGCGATGCCAGCCTGTTCGCGCGCAGCGACGAAGTGGAGCTGGCTTGGGGGGTCATTGATCCGTTCATTCACGCCTGGCAGGCAGGCGACGCTCCGCCCCTGGAGAGCTATCCTCTGGGGATGTGGGGCCCGTCAGGGTGCACCGAGTGGATGGCCGCGGACGGCCGGCAATGGTTCGATGTCTGCCCTGTCCTGCACTGATCATGCGTCATGTTTCGAATTGCCCGGCCGCTGCGCCAAGGGCGGCAGGAAATTGATTTACCTCACCGGCCCCGGTTCGCTAGAATGCGGGCCGGACGTTCCTGCCGACAATCGATTTTTCCCTCCACGTCAACCCAGGACTTCGCAATGCGTATTCCCTGCTGCCTGATTGTGATGTTGGTCTGCCTGGCCCTCACCCCCACCGCTCAGGCCGACTGGCCGACACAGCTTGGCGACAATGCTCGGACCGGGGCGACCGACGCGTCTCTGCCGAGCCAGCTTGAATTGAAATGGGTCTATTCGGCACCCGCCCGACCGGAGTTGGCGTGGGCGGGGCCCCGCGACGCGCCGATCGAGGGAAAGCTGATGCGCAACCGCGTCGCCTACGACAAGGGGCTCGACGTGGTCGCGGTGGGGGACCGCATTTACTTCGGTTCGTCCGTGGACCATCAGGTCCGCTGCATGGAGGCGGCAACCGGCAAACTTGTCTGGCGGTTCTTCACGGACGGGGCGATTCGCCTGCCGCCAACCGTCTGGGACAATCGTGTTTACGTGGGATCGGACGACGGGTTTGTGTACTGCCTCGATGCGGACTCGGGACAGCCGATCTGGTCCCTGCGCGCCGGTCCGCGCGACGAGCGTCTCTTGGCACGCGGCCAGATGATCTCACGCTGGCCGGTGCGCACTGGCGTCCTGGTCGACGATGGTGTGGCCTACTTCGGCGCCGGCGTGTTTCCGCACGAAACGGTCTACTTGATGGCGGTGGATGCTGTCACCGGCGAACTGGTCTGGAAGAACGATCGGATCAGCCAGGAGGACGCGGGCCGAAATCCGCTCTCGCCCCAGGGGACGCTGCTCTGCAACGACGAACTGCTGTTCGTACCGTCCGGCCGTGCCCTGCCGGCGGCCTTCGACAAGCATACCGGCGAACAAATTCACCACCGCACGCATAGCTGGAGAACCACGGCGGGCGGTGTTGTCGGCGGCTACAAGGCGGTCCTCGCGGACGGCCAGATCTACTCGTCCGGTCCGCACCACTTTCTGGCCTTGGATCAGAAGACGGGTGCAACCGGGCACGCCTGGATCGACGGACGCCAACTGGCGATCTCGGGAAACCGGGGCTTCGTTGCGACCGGCACCCGAGTTGCCGCCCTGGATCGAGGCAAGCACACGGCAGCTACCGTGGAACGCCAGCAGCTCAATTTGCAGCAATACAGTTTGTCTCGGAAACGGAGCAGCATGAAGCGGGCCGAGTTTGATAAGCAAAACGGAGAATTGACCGCCAAGATTGCGGCCCTTTCCGAGGTTGGCACGCTCTGGAGCACAAACTCGAATGCCGACTCGTCCTTGATCGTCGCTGGTAACGTCGTCGTTGTTGGCGGTGACGGAAAAGTGCTGACCTTGTCGGCGGAACGTGGCGAGCGGCTTTGGGAGGCGGAAACGGCCGGCGAAGCGAGCGGCCTGGCGACGGCCGGTGGTCGGCTGTTTGTCAGCACGTCGCACGGGAAGATCTACGCCTTTGGGGCTCGCGAAGAATCCTCGCCCGCGGAAGTCGCTACGCTGCCGCCAACCGACGACAAGCCGGTGTTCGCCGAGGACGAGCTGACGTCGATGTACGCAACGGCGGCGGAGGAGATTCTCGCACGAACCAAGATCACGCGCGGCTTCTGCCTGGTGGTCGGCAGCGAAGAGGGACGCCTGGCCTACGAGCTGGCCAGAAAGTCGAATCTGAAGATTGTTGGCATCGAGCCCCGGGCGGAGAAAGTACGGGCCGCTCGGGAGGCCCTGGATCGGGCCGGCATTTATGGAAACCGGGTGCTGATCGTACACGCCGATCCGGCCCGCATGCCGGTCTCCAATTATTTTGCGAACCTGGTTGTCTCGGATTCACTGCTGTTGACCGGTAAACCTCCCGTCAGTCCCGGCCAGGTGGCGCGGCGGATCAAGCCCTGCGGCGGCGTGCTCTGTTTCGGCGGCCCTTCGACAGCGCCCGGCTACTCGGCTGGCTGGACGACCGACACGCTGCAGCCCTGGCTGGAAAAGCTGAATATCCGCACCGAGGCGACAGTCGAGGATGACCACTACCTGGTCGCCACGCGGGGCGCGCTGCCCGGTGCCGGCAACTGGTCGCACCAGTACGGAGACGTCGCCAACACATCGACCAGTCAGGATTACCGGGTCAAGGGCGGCATGGGGGTCTTATGGTACGGCGATCCTGGACCGGCGTCGATGGTCAACCGCCATGAGGCGGCGGCTGCCCCGTTATCGACCTACGGCCGGATGTTCATCCAAGGCATTGAGAGCATCCTCTGTTACGACGCGTACAACGGGACGTTCCTCTGGGAATACAAAAACCCCGGTGCGCTGCGGACGGGCGTGTTCAACAACGAAGAAACCAGTAACCTGGCGGCCAGCGATGAAGCGCTGTTCGTGGCCACCGACGATGTTTGTACCGAAATCGACGCGGCCACCGGAAAGGTGCGGCGCGTGCATAAAGCACCTCAAGCGGACGACGGCGTCCCGCGCGTGTGGGGCTATGTCGGCTACTACAATGGACTCCTGCTCGGGACCAGCACGGTTCGCAAGGAACTGGAACGCTCGTTGCGCCGCCGCGGCCACACGGTCGCGAACACGACGCACGCGATCTTCGCCATCGACGTGGCGACCGGAAAACAGCGCTGGATCTACCGCGGCAAGAACATTCTGCACGTTACGATTGCCGTCGGTGACGGCCAGGTCTTCATGATCGACAGCTCGATCTCGCAGCAGCAACGCGATGCGCTCCTCCGCGAAGACAAAACCGCTCTGAAAGACCTGCCGCCGGAAGAGGCCAAGCGGAAAGAAGCCGAGCTGAAAGCGTACGACATTCGCCTGGCGGTTGCCCTGAATGCCGAGACGGGCCAACAGGCGTGGTCGGTTCCGGTCGATGTCACCGACTGCAGCTACGTAGGAATCGGTGGCGGCCAGTTGACCCTGATGTATCAGGACGGACACGTGCTGATTTGCGGCGCGAATGCCAACGGCCATTACTGGCGGCAATTCCTTTCGGGCCAATTCAGCAAGCGGAGGCTCTTGGTGCTGGAAGCGGAGACCGGTGACAAGCTGTGGGCCAAGGACGCCAATTACCGACACCGGCCCATCATTGTGGAAGAACAGATTATCGCCGAACCGTGGTCGTTCGATCTGCACACCGGTGCAGAGAAACAGCGCGAGCATCCGTTGACCGGCGAACTCGCCAAATGGCAGTTCAGCCGACCCGGACACCATTGTGGCATGATCACGGCAACACCGAATACGCTCTTCTTCCGCAGTGGCTTCACCAGCTATTACGATCTCTATTCGGACAGCGGCGTCAGCCACTTTGCCGGCCAACGGATGGGATGCTGGGTCAATGCCATTCCCGGCAACGGATTGTTGATGGTGCCTGAAGCGAGCGCCGGATGTGTCTGCCAGTTCTCGATCGCCGCCACGATCGTGATGGAGCCGCGGGCGGATGCGGATTCCTGGAAGATTGCCAGCCTGGGCAACACCGGCACGCCCGTGCAGCACATGGCGATTAACCTCGGTGCTCCCGGCGACCGGCGCGACGGGTTCGGAACCCTGTGGCTCGCCTACCCTCGCCCCAAGACGGTCGGGCGGCTGGAGTACACGTTCGATATCAAGCCCAAACTGGCCGAAGGGGGTGGCACTTACGCGTTCAACATCGAAAGTCAGGCGATTGAAGGGGCTGATACGCCGTGGGTGATTTCCAGCGGGTACCGTGGACTGGATCGCTGCCAGATCACCCTCCGTGGTAAGGATGACCGGCCGGCGGACTACACGGTTAAGCTCTACTTCGCTCAGCTCGACCAGTGCGGTCCGGGAGAAGTGGTGTGCGATGTGAGGCTTCAGGGAAACGAGGTCGCCGATTCGCTGGATATCGGCGCTGCGCTCAATGGGAACGGAAATGTCCACGTGCAGGAGTTTACCGGGGTCACGGTCAAGGACGACCTGCTGTTGGAGATCGCCTCGAAGGGAAAATCGCTGCCGCATCTGAGCGCGATCGAGGTGCGCCAGGAGTAACCGCACGACCGTCGCCTACCAGGGCCACTTGCACTGCTCTGCACTACAATTCGCAAATACGGCTCGGATTGAACAACCCATGGACGTCGTTTACCGCGAGTATTGCAGCGAGGATCTGCCCCGCATCAAGGAGATTACGGTGGCAGCCTTCGACGGCGTGTCGATCGACCGCAACACTGACGACCTGTTGGGCCCCGTCGCCCGGCTGTCATGGCAGGAGCGTAAAGCGGGGCATCTCGATACCGATCTAAAACGTCCCGAGGCAACGATTCTGGTTGCCGAGGTTGAGCGGCAGATTGTTGGCTATGTGTCCACATGGATGGACCGTCGAGCGGGGCAGGGGTTTATCCCCAATTTGGCCGTCGATCAAGCGTGTCGTGGGCAAGGGATCGGTCGAGGTCTGATCGAACGGGCACTCGATCACTTCCGCCGGCATCAGATGACCCAAGCGCGGATCGAGACCTTGGATCAGAATTCCATCGGCCAATCGCTCTACCCGGCGATCGGCTTTCACGAGGTTGCCCGGCAGATTCACTACTGCCTGAACCTGCACGACGGCCCGGGCGACTCCCCCCCACGTTGATGGCGGGAAGTGGGGTGGGGCAACCGAACTGAAGCGCGGTCCGCGTCGTTTCATGCCATTCGCACCCCGCCAGCTGTGTAGTTTTTTGCCGGAAAAACATCTTTTTTTCTCGCATGCCCCCAGATGGAACCATGTCAATCCTGGGGTCGTTTTGCAATATTGCGGCAAACCTATTCAGGCATCTGGTCGCCCGCTTCTTCCCTGTTTGGCCGGCGATCGAACGAGAGGCTCACTTCAATGCCAATTCGGCTGTTAGTCAGCGACGACCATGACGTCGTCCGCGCCGGTATCCGTTTACTGATGGAAGCGGAGTCGGACATTCAAATTGTTGCCGAGGCCCGTGATGGCGTGGAAGCGCTGCGCCTGGCCCGGGAGACGCAGCCGGACGTGGCGCTGATCGATGTCGTCATGCCCACCTTGGATGGTTTTGCGACCCTCAGCCGGTTGCGGGAAGAGCAGCCCCATGTGAAGGTGATTCTTTGTTCCGGCTTCCTCAACTCGACGTTTGCCGGTCGGGCGAGTCGGCTGGGTGCGGCGGCCTATGTTCACAAGGAAGCGCCGCTTTCCGAATTGCTCGCGACCATTCGTCACGCGGCAGCAGGAAAGCTGCCCGGTGTTCGAGAGAAACCCCGCCGGCCTGCCCAGACCGGCGACCTCGAAGAGGGGACAATCGAGATCGATGCCCCGCTCACGCAGCGGGAGAGTGAAGTTCTGGCAGAGTTGACCAAGGGCTTGACCAACAAGCAAATTGCGACAGAACTTCACATCAGCTACGAGACGGTCAAGGAGCACGTGCAGCACATCCTCCGGAAACTCGGCGTTACCGACCGCACGCAAGCCGCGGTTTGGGCGGTGCGCAGGACCCTGGCGTAGCCGCACCCTGGCGGGCGACGCAAACGCTACAATGGGCCAGACAGCGATGCCCGCGGGAGGCGCGCGTGTCTCGAATCCGACCTTGATGCTGGACTGTCATGACACAATCAACAGATATTCGCCTCACGGACATTATCACGTCGACCACCAAGATCGGTTACCGTACGCCGATCAAGTTTGGCGGACGCGTGGTGAACGATGTTGTCCTGTTCAACGTTCGCGTGGAAGTAACCTCACGTTCCGGCGAGCGGGCGGTAGGACATGGGTCGATGCCGGTCGGGAACGTCTGGGCATGGCCCAGCCAGGTTGTCTCGGTTGACGAGTCGTTGGCCGCCATGATTCGGCTCTCGCGGAAGTTGGCAGAGGCAGCGGATCGCTGTTCGAGCACCGCACATCCGCTGGAGATTACGCACGAGTTGGCCGCGGATCACCCTGCCATCGTGGCGGACGTCGAACGGGAGGCGGGGATTGGCGAACCGATGCCCCGGTTGGCACAATTGGTTGCAGCAAGTCCCCTGGAGGCCGCGATCTATGACGCGCACGGCAAGGCCTGCGGTAGGAACTCGTATAACCTGCTGGGACGTGAATTCGTCAACACGGACCTGCAGCCCTATTTGGGCGACGACTTTGCCGATGAATACCTTGATCGGTACACCTCGCGCACGCCGCAGGCCACGATGCCCCTCTATCACCTGGTTGGGGCACTCGACCCGTTGACCGACGGCGAAATTTCGGAACGTGTCGATGACGGGCTGCCCGAAACGCTGGGCGAGTGGATTGCGGCTGACGGCTTGACGCATTTGAAGATCAAGCTCGCCGGTGACGACTTGGAGTGGGACGTCGAGCGGGTGGTGGCGGTGGAGCGTGTCGCCGCAACGGCCCAGGCCGCACGCGGATGCAGCGCCTGGCATTACTCGTTGGACTTCAATGAGAAATGCGCGAATGTCCAGTACGTGTTGGACTTCCTGGCGCACCTGCAGGAACGTGCGGCGACCGCACTCCAGCGCGTCCAGTACATCGAGCAGCCGACTCATCGCGACCTGCGTGCCAATCCAGAGAACCGCATGCATGATGCGGCCCGTATCAAGCCGGTCGTGATCGACGAATCGCTGGTCGACCTGGAGAGCCTGCTGCTGGCACGGGAGCAAGGTTATTCCGGCGTGGCCCTCAAAGCTTGCAAGGGGCACAGCGAAGCACTCTTGATGGGAGCCGCCGCCCAAAAATACGGCCTGTTTCTCTGCGTCCAGGACCTGACCTGTGTCGGCACGTCATTCCTCCATTCGGCAAGTCTCGCGGCACGGATCCCCACCGTTGCTGCGATCGAAGGCAACGGCCGGCAGTACTGCCCGGCAGGAAACGAGGCGATGAGCAGGAAGTACCCCGGGATGTTCGAGATCACCGACGGGACCGTGAAGACGGGAGAACTGGTCGGTCCCGGGCTCGGGTTCTGATACACGAATACCGCGTGGGCTCGCTCAAGGTGCCAAGGCACTTTCGCGGGAAGGTTTCGATCGATCTACGCGTGCCGCTCCAGGGTTCAATTCGGGCGTGTGCCAGCGTTATCATCCGCATGACTGGCGGTTCCCTCCATGGAATGGCGTTCGCTCAATTCCCTTCGCTTTGCGATCGGTGGAGTGCCGGGTCGGGATACTGGCCGGGCAGGTCTTCCGAGTACCATTTGGAGAGAACTTGTTCCCACGTTTGGCGCGTTGAACTTTTGGCAAAATCGGCCCGCACGAGCTCGTATTCCGGGTGCAAGGCAGCATACTTGATCCCGAACTTTCGCATGATCTGGCCGCAGCGCCGCGATTCGTACAACTGCTCGGCCAGTTGATAGTGGCGGAGGATGACTTCACGTTGCTCAAACAGGCTCGGTGGAGGCGGCAACGGTCGACCAGCGGCCAGCGCCTGGGCTTGGGAAAAGATCCACGGATTGCCGATGGCACCCCGTGCGACGGTGACGCCGTCAACGCCGGTCTGTGCCATCATGTCCAGGCAATCCTGGGCTGTGAACAAGTCGCCGCTGCCCAGGATGACCCGGTCACCGGCGAATTGCTTGACCTCGCGAAGAAATGACCAGCGGCTGGGGCCGTTGTAGCGTTGTTCGACGGTCCTGCCATGAACGGTAATGGCGGCGATTCCGGCGGCAAACGCCGCTTCCAGGATGTGAAAGAACTTGTCGCGACTCTCTGCGCGATCGTCGATACCACGGCGCATTTTCACGGTCACGGGAATCTCCGCGGGGACGGCGTTGCGCGTCCGGCGGATAATCTCGATCGCCACTTCAGGCTGGCTGAGGTGAAAGCCACCCCGGCAGCGCCCCAGCACTTTCTTGACGGGGCAGCCAAAATTGATGTCAATGACATCGAAGCCGGCTTCGACCAGCTTGATGGCCCCGGCAGAAAACTGCTCCGGTTCGGCCCCCATCAACTGGCCACCGACGGGCCGCTGTTCATCGCCGATGTGAAGAAAATGCCCCGTCCGTTGTCGGTTCTTCAAGGCGACGAGAAATTGATCGAGCATGACTTCGCAAAGCGCGTAGCGTGCGCCCTGCTGGCGCGCCACGTTACGCATCGGCCAATCGCTGTAACCGGAAAGGGCGGCCTGGACCACCGGGAAACCGATCGAAAGTGAGCCGAAGTGCAGGTCGCGTAACATCGGTTGCGGGCGTTCTATCCTGGATGATTCAACTGCCATCGGGCGAGCGCTCCTGGTTCCGATGATTGTCGAGCGAATTGGACGCTCAGGGCTGCCTCCACGAACGCGTTGACAATTCCGCTGGAGCGAGTGCTTGACTGTTGCTAGGGGGTGAAGTCATCGTCGCGCAGATCGGTCGCGAAGGCAGCCAACAGATCGGCGGCCCGATCCAGATCGTCCAATGAAACCGTTTCGACGGCACTATGCATGTAGCGGTTGGGGATGCTCACCAGGCCGGTCGCGACCCCGGCTCGGGAAATCTGCAGCGCGTTCGCATCGTTCGGCGTCGCGCGGCCGCTCGCTGCCAATTGAAAGGCGAGCGAATTCTCTTCGCTCAACCGGATCAGTTTCTCTGTCACCCCGTGATTCATGTTGGGACCCCGATAAATCACCGGTCCGCCGCCAAGCGTTATTTCACCCTGCTGTCGCTTGTCGATCGTGGGACAATCGGTCGCGTGGGTGACGTCGACGGCGATGGCGACATCCGGATCCACACCGAAGGCGCTCGTCTTGGCCCCGCGAAGCCCGATCTCCTCTTGCACGGTGGAGACGGCGAACAGGCCGCAGTCGAGGGAATTCGCCGCGGCCCGGCGGAGTGCCTCGATAACCACCCAGAGTCCTGTTCGATTATCCATGCCTGGTGCATTCGCCAGGTTGTTGCGCAATTCGCGATAGCCCAGTTCGAGCGTCACGGGATCGCCGATTCGGACGACGCTGGCGGCATCCTCCTGGTCGCGGGCCCCAATGTCGATCCACAACTCGTCCGTCGTGATCTTCGCCTTCCGCTCTTCCTCGTTAAGCAGATGGATCGGCTTTCTGGCAATCACGCCGGGTACGCTTCCGCCGCTGGTCCAGACGGTCATCCGCTGGCCAATCAGTTGGACCGGATCCCAGCCCCCGATGGTCTGTGTGTAGATGAACCCCTCTGCGTCAATCTGCGAGACAATCAGGCCGATCTGGTCACAATGGCCGGCGAGCATAAGGCGCCGCTGCGCGTTCCGATTTTGGCTCACGATCAGGTTGCCGTGAACGTCAGATTCGACATGTTCCGCAAACTCGGCGACGTACTCTCGCACCACGTCTTGAATGGCGCGCTCGTATCCCGAGGGGCTGGGGGTAAGCAGCAGTTGTTGGAGAAAGTCGCGGGAACGGGTATCCATCAGGCCTCACCATTGCAGTCCGGGTTGCGGACGTTGTCGCCTCGTCCGCAGGTGTTTGTGCCTCGAAATTTAATCAAAATCGCGCCGAGCGGGTAGGTCGCCAAGCCGTTTGTGCTTCTGCCGGCGGGGCAGATTGCCGGGCCGCTGACCGGCCGCTCTCCCCGCGGCTTGCTCGCGGCACACGGATTCTCGGCCGGGGTTGACCCTGAATTGTATGTGTGCCGCAGGTTGTGTACGCTGTCGGTTCACGTCAGATCGAACCAAGGGTCGGTAGCGTCATGGCAAGCTGTATTCTTCGTCGACTTTTGTTCGTGGCACTGGCTGCCACCCCAGCCGCGGGCTTCGGTCAGGAGGCGGGCGAGACGGAGGACTCGACGGCCCTGAGCATCGCGCCGGCCGGTGTGCGGCGGTACGAACCTGGAATGTGGTCGACCCTGTCGGTCAGCGGAACCAACAAGACTTCGGAGGATTCCGAAGAGTTTCTTTCGGTTTACGTTGGCGAGGGGAATGCGGGCCTGCAGTATGCGCGGCAGTTCTGGTTGCCGGCCGGTTCTCGGCGCCAAACCTTTCTGCCGATCCGGATTCCCGATGTTCGCGTCGCGCCGTCCGGTCGCCCCCTGTCACAGATTGATGCATTCTACATGCGGTTGCAGGATCCGGGGGATGCCGAGACCTACCAGAACGATGGCGAGCATGTGAACGTGCCGAGCCAGCCGTTGCTGCTCGATCACGAGCAGACGAAATCGGGGATTCTGTTTCGGCGGTCCATGCCGGACAAGCCCGATGCAGGGCTGGAAGACTTGATGGCTTACGAAGTGGCGTACAAGGCGCGGGAAATGGCGCTGGGATCTCGCATCTTGATTGATTTCGGAACGGACTTCATTCCTCCCTACCCAATGGCCCTGGATGCGCTTGATCAAATGATCATCAGCGGCGACCGAATTCTGAACGATTCCGTGGGCCTGGCAAATCTCCGCCGCTGGCTGCAGCGGGGTGGTCGCATCTGGATCATGCTCGACACCACCGGCCTGGAGACCGTCAACGCGCTGCTGGGGAACGAGGCCCGTTTGGCGATCGTAGATCGAGTGGAAGTCAATGCCTTTGAAATTGAAACCATGGCGCAAGTGCAGGACGCCGAAGAGGAATCCGGCAAGGAATCTTGGTCGTCGGAAACCCCTGTGGACATGGTCCGAGTGTTTGCCGGTACCGATGACATTCAGTGCCGTGTCGACGGCTGGCCCGTCGCCTTCTGGCACCAGGTCGGAGACGGTGAGGTCTTATTTACAACGATCGGCCCGGCCGGCTGGGTACAGGACGGGACGCCGACGCGCGCCTTGGGTTCGCTGGCAACTCGGTTGTTTCAACCCAACCAGGAACCGGCAGTCGATGCCGATGCGATCGAACCGCTGCTCAATGATCAGATTGGATACCGGATTCCCAGTCGCAGTCTTGCCGCCTGGGTGCTCGGCATGAACACGTTCGTGGTTCTGGGATTTGGTTGCTGGTGGGCCCGCCAGCGGCGGCTGGAACGATTGGCGTGGTTCGTGCCCATCGTCTCGTTGGCCGCGACCGCCGTCTTCTTCTTGATTGGCAGTCGGAGCACGGACGCCGTGCCGTCGACCATCGCCGCCAGCCAACTGGTGCGCGTCTTCACGGCATCTCATGAAGCGCATGTGGCGGGGGTCTCAGCCGTCTATTCCCAGGAGTCCGTGGAACTGGGGCTGGTTGCCGCCTCCGGGGCGAGGGCTGAGATCGAGGGTGGCAATGCCGGTGGGGCAATTCAACGCATTGTCTGGGACGATGACGGCCAAGCACACTGGATGAATCTGGCCGTGCCGCGCGGCGTTATCCGTCGCGTCGAATCCCAGCAAGTGGTGTATCCGGGTACGCCGCCCACGGTCATCGGGACCTTCAATGAAAACGGTTTTCAAGCCCGCTTGTCCGGCCTTGATCCGGCGCGTTGCGAGGACCCGGTGATCGCCGCGCCCCCCGCTCCGGCCGCCACGGTTTCCCTCAGCGACGACGGCCAGTTTTCAGTGGGACCGGACGATGTGCTGGCTCCGGAACAGTACGTTTCCGCCGCCTTGCTTACCGACCAGCAGCGGAGTCGCCAACTGCTGCTGAGGGACTTGTTGCATTCCAGCAGCGAATCGCCGTTTTCGGACGACCTTTCGCTGCTCACCTGGACGCCGCCGTTCGATATGGGTGTCCGATTCAACTCGGGTTTCGAGGAGACTGGTTCGGCGCTCGTATCGATCCCCTTGCAGATCGAACGGCCGGCGGCAGGGACCAAGGTCCGCATCCCGGCGTCGTTTATCACCTTGAGAACGTTCGTTGGCCGGCAAGGGACGTCGTCGATTTTTAACCAACGAACGGGCGAATGGCTGGAGAATGCCACGAAGGCGACTCGCAGCCAGTTGCATTGCTTCCTTCCCAAGTCACTCGTTCCACTGGATGTTACGCAGGCGACGGTGACGATCAAAATCAACGCCCCTTCCCGGACGTTGAAGATTGAGGGCATGGTGAACGGCGAGTCAACCGTGCTTCACGAACGCGACAATCCCAACGGCGTGCTCCGATTTGTGGTCGATCGTCCGGAATCGCTCCAAGTGGACGACCAGGGTGGGCTGCGTCTCACGATTGTGGTGACCGAGACAGCCGAGGAACAGATACAGCGCGACGGGGCGCCGGTCGAATCCCTGGGGGCAGGGGGGATGAGCAAGACGGCCTTCAACAACAGTACGTGGCAGATCGATTTCGTGCGCGTGGATGTTCAGGGTGAAATTCCCGAATAGTGGGCCGCCGAAAGAGACAGGCCGGATGGAGTGGCTCGCTCCGATTACGCCGCAGCACACAATTCCGAAATCCGGATCAACCTTTTTGACGATTTATCGGCACCGTAAACGCAAGCGGCGGGCAGTCAACCTCGCTGCGTTCGGCGAGCTTTAACAGGCTGGGAGTAGCAAGTGACCAGTGCGTCTCCGGTAGTAGAAATTAAACAACTTACGAAGCGGTATGGTGACTTCACTGCTTTGGATTCCCTGTCTCTTTCGGTCGGCGCCGGGCAGATCCTGGGGTTCATTGGGCCCAACGGGGCCGGCAAGACGACAACCATTCGAATCCTGGTCGGGTTGAGCAAGGCGACCAGTGGGACGGCCAGCATTAGCGGTGCGGATTGCTTGCAGGAATCACGCAAGATCAAGCGACTGGTGGGCTACATGCCGGATCGCTTCGGGTCCTACGATAATATGCGCGTCGCCGAGTACCTCGACTTTTTCGGTGCCGCCTACGGAATCGGGCGGCGGGAACGGACCCGGCGAATTGCCGAGGTCCTGGAGATCTCGAATGCCACGCACATGAAGGACCTCTTTGTGGAGGCGCTCAGTCACGGGATGCAGCAGCGAATCGGTGTCGCCCGCACGCTGCTCCACGATCCGCAGGTTTTGATTTTGGACGAGCCGGCAAACGGGTTGGACCCGCAGGCGCGGATCGACATGCGGATCCTGTTGCTCAAGCTGGCGGAGATGGGCAAGACCTTGATTGTCACCAGCCATATCTTGCCGGAGTTGGCAAGAGTCTGCGACCTGGTGGCGATCATCACCAAGGGAAAGCTACGTGCTTTCGGAACGCTTGACGAGATCATGCGGGACATTCGTCAGAAGCGAACGTTTGAGATTCAGCTGGTGAATGTCGAACAGGTTGACCGGGTGGCCGCGTTGGTGGCGGCCCATCTGTCTGCGCCGCCGGAAGATGTTACGGTCGCGCCCGCCGAAACGATGGTTCGCTTTGCAACCAGCTTGAGCGACCTCGAGTTAGCGCCGCTGCTGACACACCTGATCGAACAGGGTGAGACGGTAGCCCAGTATCGCGAGGTGACGTCGGACCTGGAGGATGCGTTCCTTTCGGTGACCAAGCACGACGACGGGCCCGCGACGGCAACCGCAGACACAGCGGATCAAGATGAGCGACCGGCCGGCAGCGAAGAACAGGCGGCATCGTCATGAACCCAGTGATTCAACGCGAGTTCTTCGGTATCTTACGCTCGCCCAAGGCCTTCGCGGCGCTGCTCGCATTGACCGTGGCATTCTCCCTTGCCGTCCTGATGCGGTGGCCTTCGGATGCCAAGGTTGACCTGAGCGGTGAGCAGTCAATCGGCGTGTTCCGAGTGTTCGGCTATGGCTTGCTGGCGGGCGTTGTCTTCCTTGTGCCCGCCTTTCCCGCCTCGTCGATCGTCCGCGAGAAGAACAGTGGGACGTTGGCCCTGCTCTTGAATTCACCCCTCACCCCCGTTTCCATCTACGTCGGCAAATTGGCGGGAGTCTTGCTGTTCAGTCTCTTAGTGCTGGTTTCAAGTCTCCCGGCGGCTGCCGCCTGCTATGCCATGGGAGGAGTCGACCTGGTTGGCGGGATCGGGCTCCTCTACCTAGTCCTGGCATTGCTGGTTGTGCAATATGCCACGCTCGGCCTGTTCGTCAGTAGCCATGTTCAGTCTGCGGACGCGGGTGTGCGGATCACGTACGGCATCGTGTTGGGCCTGTGTTTTTTGACCCTGGTTCCGCACGCGTTCTATCAGGGCGGGACCGGCTGGATGGCGGAGATCTCGCAGTGGCTGCGCTACCTCTCTCCGCTCCCCGTTATCATGCGAACGATGGGACAGGGGTCGCTGGCATCGCGGGGCTTGATGGAGGGTGGAGGCGGCACGCTGGAGTTCATTTTCCTGACCATCGGCAGTTGGCTGGTCTTTGGCATCGCAACCTTGACTCGGCTGAACTATCGGATCTACGACCGGTCGCGGGCCCAGGGCGTGATGACCGACGATCGACAGCTCTCGTCGCGGATGGCCCGCCGGCTGCTGTTTGTCGTCGATCCCCAACGCCGCAAGGCGGGCATTCCGTGGTATCTGAATCCGGTCATGGTCAAGGAGTTTCGTTGCCGCCGCTTCGGACGGTCCCAATGGTTGCTCCGACTGGTGGCCGGATGTGCGTTGGTCTCGATGTTGCTGACGTTTGCTGCAGCCACGAGCGTCGTTTCCTGGGGCGTGGAGACGATCGGCGGCCTGATGGTGTTTCTGCAAGTCATCCTGGTCGTCGTGTTGACACCAAGCTTAACGGCGGGACTGATCAGCGGCGAGCGAGATAGTGGCGGTTGGGAACTTCTTCGCATCACACCGCTTTCGCCATTCAAGATCGTACGGGGCAAACTGCTGAGCGTCGTCTGGACACTCCTGCTGGTGCTGATGGCAACGCTGCCGGGCTACCTCGTGATGATCTACATCAAGCCGGTGATGTGGCTGCAGGTGAATCTGGTGTTGATCTGCCTCGCCTGGACGGCCGTCTATACCCTGGCAGTGGGTGCGGCCGTCGGCAGCCTGTTCCGGAATACGGCCGTTGCCACGACCACGTCCTACGTTACCGTGATGTCACTGTTCCTGATCCCGTTTCTTGTCTGGCTGGGCCGCGATGCGCCATTCGGGCACGAGACGGTCGAGACGGTACTCTTGCTGAATCCGGTCGGTGCGGCGCTGAGTGTCATCGAGTCGCCAGGGTTTACGAATTACGATCTCTTGCCGGCTGCCTGGTGGGTGGCGGGCGCAGTTTCAGGCTTCATGTTTCTCGTGTTTGGTGTGCAGGTATGGCGACTTACTCGCGCTGTCTAGCAAATTTCCGGCCAGGCCACCTGCTGGTTGCCTGCGGCTGCCTTTGGACCTCGTTGGCGCCGGCCCACGGTCAGGAATACGCGGCCGGCTTGCTGGCGGATGACGTGATTGACCAGGTCATGTTTCATGATCCGACGCTTGAGTTGTCCGAGCCGCAGTTGAAATTGCCGGACGGCCTCAAGGAGCTTTGGCTGCGGGCGATGGCACGTTCCGAAGTGCAGCTCCAGCGTCTGGCGGCCGATTCGTTCGTGCTCGCTCACCAACGCGGTTTGCGCGATCTCGAGGACGCCTATGAACCGCTGGCCGAACTGCTGAGGGCCCCCGACCAGGATGCCGCCGTGAAACGGGCCGCAGCCCATGCGCTGATCGAATTAGAAGCCCGAGACTACGCACCGCTTCTTGCCGAGACCGCCGGGCGCGGCGGCTTGCACCTCGCCCTGCTCGTCGAGCCCGCACTTGCTCGATGGAAGTCCGATGTGATGCGCGAAGCATGGCTGGCGCGGATCGAAGATCCTCGCTCGGCCCGGGCCGCACGGATGTTGGCCATCGAGGCGTTGGGCGAAGTCCGCGAGCGAAAGGCTGCGGAACGGCTGCGTGTGCTCGTGGCCGACCCCGGGCTGGATCCGGCCGAGCGCCTGGCTGCTGCCCGGTCCGTGTCACAGCTCGAGTTCCCAAACGTAGTTGACCTGGCAAAACAGATGGCGGAGGACTCCTCACAGCCGGCCGTCTTGCACTCGACGTTGGCGGTCGCCTTGTTGCAGCACGAGGACGGGGCGGCCGCAATCGAGCTGTTGCGGCGGCTGGCTACGGATTCCAACACGGCAGTTCAGGGTGGCGCCATGCGCCGCTTATTCGAGATCGACCCCAAACACGTGTATGATCTCGCCGAAAAGGCGATTGGCAGCCCGGATTCCGTCGTCAGGTCGATTGGCGCAGAAGCGCTGATCTTGCAGCGAAAATTCGAACTGATCGCCCCCCTGGCCACGTTGCTGGATGACGTCAATCCAACGCTCCGCCGACGCGTTGCCATGGCCCTTGTGCAGCTCGCCGACGAACCCGCCCTGCACGATGAAGTCATCGTGCGGGCCAGCGAGATGTTGGCTGGCGACCAGTGGCGGGGATTGGAGCAAGCCGGCGTCGTCCTGGTGCTGTTGGAGCACAAACCGGCCGGCAGCCGGCTCGTCGAACTGTTGTCCTTTCCGCGCGGCGAAGTCATGCATGTCGCGGGATGGGGATTGCGACGGCTGGCAATACCCGAGCATCTGCCGGCGATGCTGCAACATGCGCAGAGCGTCTACGACGGTTTTCAGCAGGGAACGACGACGTTCGAATCGGCGGGCGCCGAATTCAAGATTGCGCAACTGTTCATGGCGTTTGGGCACGGGCACTTCGCTGACGCCGAACCGCTGCTGCGAAAGTATGTTCCTAAGGATCATTCGCTGGGTGCCTATGCCCGTGCCGCTGCCGTCTGGGCCGTTGGCTTCCTCAATGAAAACAAAGCGCCTCAAGACCTGACAAAGGAGTTGCTGGCCAGGCTGGCCGACACGATGTCTTTTGAACCGGAGGCGCCGGTGGTCCGGCAGATGAGCGCCATCAGCATCGGCCGGATGAACAGCCAGTTTGCGACGAACCGACTGCGCCAACTTGCCGTCGTCGATGCCGGCTATCCGAAACGGGCAACCTACTGGGCTATCGAGCAACTCACCGGAGAAGCATCCCCACCACCCGATCCGCGGCCGTTCAATTTTGGCGATTGGTTCCTCCGCCCGGCTAATTAGCCGGGCGTCTCGGTCGTGCTTGGAAGTGACGTTGCCTTGTGCTCGGCGAAAGGTGCGCTCCTGCGTCGAGCAAGCCGGCAACAATCAGCGTGATGGGATCAGCGTGAACCAGGCGGCATCACGTAGATAGCATGCAGTCATGCACAGCATGACCTTCGGGTAGCGGAAGAATGCCTGCCCACTTGGCTCCGGGCCAGGACGTGGTTGGCAATGTGTTGTTTATTGGTGCTTCCTGATAAAGCGCCGGATGTTCTCTTCCAGTACGTCCAGCGGGACAGCGCCGTGTTCCAGCACGGCGTCGTGAAACGAGCGAATGTCGAACGCCGCTCCCAGGTCTTGCTCGGCAAGTCGGCGAAGTTCACGGATCTTCAGTTCACCCGTCTTGTAGGCCAGCGCTTGTCCCGGCCAGGAGATGTAGCGGTCTACCTCGGCGGCAATGTTGTGCCGCGAGAGGGCCGTGTTGTCGGCCATGAACTGAATTGCCTGCTGTCGCGTCCAGCCGAGGTGGTGCATGCCCGTATCGACGACCAGCCGGCACGCTCGCCACATTTCGTAGGTGAGGCGACCGAAGTTGCTGTACGGGTCTTGATAGAATCCGACTTCCAGACCGAGCCGTTCGGCGTATAGGGCCCAACCTTCAATGAAGGCAGTGATTCCGGCGAACCGCCGAAATTCGGGCAAGCCCTGCAATTCTTGCTGGAGGGCAATCTGCAGGTGGTGTCCGGGAACCGCTTCGTGAAGTGACAATGCCTCGACACCGTACAGCGGGCGAGCCTTCAAGTTGTAAGTGTTGATGTAGTAGAAACCGGCCTGGCTGCCATCCCCGGCCGGTTGTTGATAGTAGGCCGTTGTCGTCTTCGGCGCGATGTAGGCCGGCACTTCGCGAATCCCGTACGGCGTTCGCGGCAAGGTGCGGAACAGGCGCGGCAACTGGCCGTCCATCTTCTTGAGCACGTACGCCGTATCCTTCTTCAGCGATTCTGCCGTCGCCGGATAGAACTCGGGGGCAGTCCGCAAGTGCGCGACAAAGGCAGCAAAATCACCGTCGAAACCGACTTGCTCGATCACCTCCGCCATTTCGGCTCGTATGCGTTTGACTTCGTCGAGCCCGGTTGCGTGCACTTGTTCCGGGGTGACGTCAAGCGTGGTGAAGCGGCGGACACGGTGCCGGTAGAAGTCGCGCCCCTCCGGCAGGCTGGACGCGCCAATGGAACTCCGGCAGGCGGGCAAGTATTCCTGCTCCATAAATTCGAGGAACTTGCGATAGCCAACCACGACGCTGTTGGTAATGGCATCTTTTCCCGCCGCGATCAACTTCTCCTGTTGCGGCGGTTCGACCTGGTCGGGAAAGTCGCGAAACGGTGCAAACAGGAGGCTCCGTTGAGGATCATCCACGATGTGGGTATCCACCGCATCGCGATAACCTTCCAGCACCACGGCAGGGAGCACTAACTGCGCTTTGATGCCGGCCCGCATCAGCTCGATGTGCTCGGTCGCGTAGCGATCAAACTGGCTCAAACGCGAGATGTAGTTTTCGTAATCGGCCACCGTCCCGAACGGAACCTGATTGGCCAACTGTGGAAACGAAACGTGGAAACCCGAGCGATTGGTGATCGGCATCAAATAGGACCGATATCTGCCTTCCTGGAGGTCGTCGTGGAGTAGCCGGCCAAACACGTCGACGTTGATCTGGTCCAGTCGCGTCAACTTGTTGCGGTCAATCGCCTGCAGCCTGCGTTGGAATTCTTCGGTCTTCGCCAGACGACGCCGGTGAGCCGCCACCGATTGCTGGCTCAAGCGATCGTTATAACGGTGGTCGCCGACGCGCGTGGCGAAGACGGGCGCTTCTTCGAGACCGAATTGCCAGGCCTCGTCGATCAGGGCGTGCAGGCGTTCTGTATCATTTTCCTGGCCTCTGGCCCGGGGCTGCCCGGCGAGAGACAACATCGAGATCAGAACGAAGCACGCTACCAAGAATCGTTTACCAGCCATGGTGAATTCCGAAATGAGTGAAGACGGGCAAAACGGTCGTCCCGAGTTGGAATCGACCGGGGCGTGCATTATAAATCAGCCAAGGCGGTTGGTGACACAGTCCATGTCATGGCGATGGTTACCACACGTCGGTTTTTCAACGATGGCCTTCAACCTGTCCGCCACGCGGTCGGGAGTGAGTTGCAATGAAGCACGTCAGACGACGGATCGACCGTACACTCGTTCTGTACTTTGTACTGGGATGTCTTAACTGGCATTTGCATGCGGCCTCCCAGGCAATCGCTGCCGACCCAGAGTACGACGTCATCATCCGTGGCGGATTGGTGATCGACGGAGCGGGCGGCGAACCGCGGGCAGCCGATGTGGGAATCCGCGACGATAGCGTGGCATTCATCGGAGACTTGAGTGGCGAGACGGCCGCTGTGATCCGCGATGCCGACGGCATGGCGGTCGCTCCCGGCTTCATCAACATGCTCAGTTGGGCCACCGAGTCCCTGTTGCAAGATGGCTCTAGCCAGAGCGACATCCGCCAGGGTGTGACGCTGGAGGTGTTTGGCGAGGGCTGGTCCATGGGGCCGTTGAACGGACCGATGCGGCGAAATGAATTGGCGAGCCAAAGCGATATCAAGTACGCCATCCCTTGGCGCACGCTCAGCGGCTACCTCGAGCATCTCGTCGAACAGGGTGTCGCCTGTAATGTTGCTTCGTTTGTCGGCGCGACCACCGTTCGGATTCATGAAGTGGGATTCGAGGACCGCGCTCCAACGGCCCAAGAACTCGATCGGATGTGCAATCTGGTGCGGCGAGAAATGGAGAATGGGGCGCTGGGTGTCGGTTCGTCATTGATCTACGCGCCGGCATTTTACGCGCAAACCGAGGAACTGGTCGCCCTCTGCAAGGTCGCCGCCGAGTATGACGGGATGTACATTTCCCACATCCGCAGCGAGGGGAACCAGTTGCTGGAAGCGGTGGATGAACTCATCTCGATCGCGCGTCAGGCCAACATCGGGGCCGAGATCTACCACCTCAAGGCGGCGGGCCAACAGAACTGGGGGAAACTGGATCAGGTCATCGAAAGGGTCGAGTCGGCGCGGGCGGAAGGCTTGCGCATCACAGCCGATATGTATACGTACACGGCGGGCGCGACGGGATTGAATGCGGCGATGCCGCCCTGGGTTCAAGAGGGCGGATTCGATCGCTGGCGGGATCGTCTCCGCGACCCGGAGATTCGAGCCAAGGTCAAGCGCGAGATGGAGGCGCCGACGGACGACTGGGAAAACCTGTTGTTGATGGCCGGGTCGGCGGAGCGAGTACTGTTGGTGGGGTTCAAGAGCGCCCAGCTCAAACACCTGACCGGTAAGACGCTGGCCGCGGTGGCCAGGCAACGGGGAAAGTCGGCCGAGGAGACGGCCATGGATTTGGTGGTTGAGGACGGAAGTCGCGTCGGCTGTATTTATTTTCTGATGAGCGAAGAGAACGTCAGGAAGAAGGTGGCCTTGCCGTGGGTCAGCCTGTGCAGCGATTCGGCTTCGCTCGCGCCGCAAGGCGTGTTTCTGAAGTCGAACCCGCATCCGCGGGCCTACGGTTCGTTCGCGCGGCTGCTGGGAAAATATGTTCGTGACGAAAAGGTAATACCGCTGGCGCAGGCGGTTCACAAGATGACGGGCCTGCCGGCGCGCAACCTGGGGATTCGTCGCCGTGGGCTGCTGCAACCAGGCTACTTTGCCGACGTTGTCGTTTTTGATCCGGCGGCGGTCAGCGATCGGGCCACCTTCGATGCCCCGCATCAATTCGCGACCGGGATCCGTGACGTCCTGGTCAACGGGCGTTTCGTTCTCCGCGACGGTGAGCCGACTGGTGAGACACCGGGCCAGGTTGTGCGCGGGCCCGGGTATTGGAGAAAACCGGAACGACGTTCGACGGTAAAAGTTGGTGCGGCAGCCCACAACACGCACCGTGAGACGTTTGTGTTCGACGGACACAATGACCTCCCCTGGGCACTTCGCAGCAATGCGTCATCGTCGTTCGAGCGGATGGATATCAGCCAACCACAGCCGACCCTGCACACGGATATTGCCAGGCTCCGAAAGGGCAACGTGGGAGCTCAATTCTGGTCCGTCTATGTCCCCGCGGAGACCGGCAAGCAAGGTGAGGCGTTGCTGCAGACGCTGGAGCAGATCGACCTGGTGCACGCCATGGTGGAGCGGTATCCGCAGGTGTTCGAGTTCGCCAGGACGGCTGCGGATGTGCGGCGCATCCAACGGGCCGGCAAGATTGCGTCCCTGATCGGTGTCGAAGGCGGGCATTCGATCGAGAACTCGCTGGAAAACCTGCGCCGCCTGCATCGGCTCGGCGCGGGATACATGACGTTGACACATTCCGATACGCTGGATTGGGCGGACTCTGCCACCGATGGGGCCCGGCACGGCGGGTTGTCGACGTTTGGAGAAGAGGTGGTCAGGGAGATGAATCGACTGGGAATGCTGGTCGACCTGTCGCACGTCTCGCCTGCGACCATGAAAGATGCGCTGCGTGTCTCGCAGGCCCCGATCATCTTTTCGCATTCGTCGGCCCGGGCGGTCGCTGATCATGCACGGAATGTCCCCGATGACGTGCTACGGTTGACGGCCGACAACGGGGGCGTCGTCATGGTGAACTTCTTTTCCGGCTTTGTCGTCCCCGAATCGGCTCGCCGCATGTCCCGCATGTTTGATGCCTTCCGCGAAATTCGCGAAGAGCACCCGGTGGACAAGGATGCGCGCGCCAAAGCCAGTGCCGCCTGGCGGGCCAAGAACCCGATTCTACCCGGGACGATTCACGATCTGGTCGACCACATCGATCACATTGTCCGCGTTGCCGGCATTCGCCATGTCGGGCTGGGGTCGGATTATGACGGTGTCAGCGTTGTTCCCCGGCAGTTGGAGGACGTTGCCGCTTACCCCCGAATTACGCAGGAACTCCTCAATCGGGGTTACACGGCAACAGAAGTCGACCTGATCTGCAGCGGGAATATCCTCCGCGTCATGGAACGAGCGGAGCAGGTGGCGAACCGGCTTGCCGAATCACCCTGACCGGTTGCTACCACGTTGTCGTTTGCCCCACTCTGAATGGTCGCGCGTCGTGTGCCGTTTACGCGGTCCGTAGTGGTCAGTGGATCGCGCCGGCCTTCACTGAATTCTCCCGGTCGCCTCCGCCGATAAGCCGGATATTGCTTTGTTGCAATGTCCGTCTGGCTTGGACGCACGGGACGTTGCCCGCATGGATGCCTGACTCCCCGCTTGGAGACAATCCATGTTCTGCTGCATTGACCGGATGCGATCTGCCCTTCTCAGTTTGACGGCCTTGTCATTCGTTGCCAGCGTCCAGGCCGACGAGCTGCTGCCCACTCCCTTGCCGGTGCTGCGAATCGGCAGTCCCAAGCTGGAAGTGGAGACCCTCACGCCGCCTCGTGCCTTCTCTGCTCCGGAGACCATTACTGAAAACTATCCCAATCGGAAGGTCAAGATCGAGCGGCAGGTGGTGCAGGACGCCGAACGTAACTACGTAAATCACGGTCCCTGGAAGATGTATGATCCGGAAGGGCGCCTGGTTGCACACGGCGATTTTCGGTACGGAAAACAACACGGTCCCTGGATGCGCCTGATGTCGGATTTCGGTACGGGCGGCGAGTCCTTCATGCCTCCGTTCACGTCACAAGCAAACTTTGTCGACGGCAAGCTGAACGGTACCTGGACGATCAGTGACAGCCAAGGACGTTCGGTTGGCAGCTGGGAATTCGACAACAACGAACTCCACGGCAAGGTCACTTACTGGTATGCCAACGGCCAGCCCCAGCGCGAGATGACTTTTCAGCAGGGAAGGCTGGATGGCGAAGTTGTCGCTTACAACTTGCAGGGGTCGGTCGCCAATCGGGAGTACTTTCGCGATGGACGCGAGTTGATTCCCGTGGTGACGTGGCACGTACCGCAGCAACAGAAGCAAGCGGAAGGCTGGACACAGACCGCGGAAGTGACCCTGCATAAGACGATCGACTGGTGGCATGGGATCCTCCAGATCAACCGCGAACCGACCGTGGGCGAACCCGTCCGTGTGGGACGTTGGACCGAATGGTATCCCAACGGAACCAAGCGGTTCGCCGGCAGCTACCGCGACGGGGAGCCGACCGGCGATCACGTCTGGTGGCATGAGAACGGCCAGAAACAACTGGTCGGCCGCTACCAAGACGGTGAACGCGTGGACCGCTGGACCCGCTGGCATGCGAACGGACGCAAACAGGAGGAAGGCGAATTCTACGCCGACGTCAAACAAGGGACGTGGAAGATCTGGGCCGAAGACGGTCAACTGATCGATGAGCAGCAATTGGCCGATTTGCCGACACCGGAAAGCTCAGAGCACTCGCGGTCCGTGGTCGTCGAGAGTGAATTGATTCCAATTCATCCTGTCTCGATCGATCCATGACCACCGGCTGAAAGATCTCTGGCACGGATCACTCGTAAGAGATTTCTAAAACCTCAAGCTTGAATACGCCTTTCGGCGCTTCGACCTCGGCAACCTCGCCGACTTTCTTGCCGAGCAATCCCTGGCCGATCGGGCTGGTCAGGAGAATCTTTCCCGTGTCGTAATCTTCCTCGCCAGACCCAACGAGTGTGTAGACTTCCTCGTCGTCAAAGTCGAGATCCTTGACTTTGACCGTTGCGCCGAAAGCGACTTCGTCCCGCGGCATGTCCTTGGGGTCGATGATGTACCCGTTCGCCAAATCGGCCTTGAGGCGATTGATCTTCGCCTGCAACATGCCTTGGTTTTCCCGTTGCGCGTGGTACTCCGCATTCTCCTTGAGATCGCCTTCGTCCCGCGCAGCAGCGATCTTCTCGGCAATCAACGGCATCTCGACATTCTCCATTCGGTCAACTTCAGCCTTTTTCTTGTTGTAGCCTTCCTGGGTCATCGGGACGCGCTGCGACATAAGATCTCTCCGCTAGCAAAAAAGGCGACCTCCAACTTGGGAGGTCGCGAAGTGTTGTCGTGTTCAACCCACATTCTGTGCGATTCCGGCAATTCTGTAAAGACGATCCAGCTCGATCGACGTCGCCGGTCGCCGGTCGCCGCGTGAGGTTCTTGCCACGCACCGTTCTCCGAGCGTGCCGGCCTGCGGGGCGCTTGCATGTCCGCAGTAGCGCCGTTGTTGTGGGTGGCAATCTGTTGTGTGTGGGGCAAATTGCGATGCGCGGGTCAATTTGTTGTGTTTGTTGTGTTTGTTGTGTTTGTTGTGTTTGTTGTGTGCGGGGCAATTTGTCTTGCGCGGGTCAGTTTGCGATGCGCGGGTCAGTTTGTTGTGCGCGGGTCAATTTGTTGTGCGCGGGTCTCAGACCCCGCACTGCCCCTGACCGCAAGGTCTCCCCACCATTCCGCCGCAAGGAGGAGACCTGCGGTCGACGGTTTCGGCGAGGTCGGGAGACCTGCGCCGAACAGCGCCACCTGCGCCGAACAGCGCCACCTTCACCGAACAGCGCCATCTGCACCGAGCAGCGCCAGCTGCGCCGAACAGCGCCATCTGCGCCGAACAGCGCCACCCGCACCAAACATTGCTAACCGTACCAAACAATACGCCCGCACCACACACCTCGCCGCGTCGCGGGAAGCCCGCGTCTCGAGCGGTCACTCGGCGCGCATCACGCGGACATCGACACACTCCATCCCGGCCCGGCGGGCGGCTTCGATTCCCGGGTCTCCGTCTTCATAGACCCGACACGATCGGGGTGCAACACCGAGGCGCCGAGCTGCCTCCAGGAACACATCGGGGTCCGGCTTGTGCCGTTCCGTGTCTTCCGCGGTGACGATCGTCTGGAACCAGTCGAAGGCCCCAATGTGCCGCAGTTGTTCGTGCACAACTCGGCGAACTCCACCACTGGCAACCGCCATGGGGAGTTTGCCCTGATGATCCCGGGCAATTTGAATCACGGGGAGAATGGGATCGAGCAGGTGAACGGCGTCAAGAAACGCCGCTTCCTTCGCATCGTTCGCTACTTCGAAATCCAACCGAATTCCTTGCTCGGCGGCCAGCATTGGGATCACGCGGCGGGATGGGGTTCCCGAGTAGGAATAGAAACGTTGTTCGTCCAACTGCATACCGTACGACATCAGCGTGTCGCGCCAAGCAACGAAATGAGCTCGCATGGAGTCGAGCAACGTTCCGTCGCAGTCAAAAATCAGGGCTTGGGGCTTCATCGGCTTGAGATGATCATTCTGGGAGTTTTATTGATACTTGCGCAGCGTATGGACCAGGACGACCCACGGGAGTCCGCAGATATACGGCCGCGCGTTGCTTGCCGAAGGCTCATTTGCCGCGCAGCCGTCGATAAGGTTCGCGGTTCAGGGAAACGGCCTCTGCATAGGCGAGCTCTCCCGTGCGGCCGTCAAAGTACTGAAAAACAATCTGGGGGTGGGGGTAGGCCACCCATCGCGTGTCCCCCAATCGTCGCGGCATATTGAAGACATTGTTGACCTGCACAATACAGTAGTGTGGATAGAGTCGTTCCAGCCGAGGCAGGTCGGGAAGGATGTAGCTACTCCAACGGATGTCGCATTCGCGAGGACCGAACGTCCATTTTCCGGTGGCGGGCCGATCACTTTCATCCAGTGCCGGAACATGGTTGACGCTGTTATGCGGCCCGCAGCAGAACTCCCAGATGTTTTCGGTGACCTTGATCGCAAAGCTGTTATGAAGGTCGCCGGTCATCACGAACACCTTCTTGCCCAGCTTCTCCCACGCGTCAATCAGCAATTCCCGCTCATGAAAGAACCCGGTCCAGGCTTCCTCCTTATTGGCCGCATCAACCTCGAAGCCACCGGCGCCGCTGTGTGGAATCATGAACGGCACGCTGGAGATAACAAAGAAAAAGTCGGCGTCACTCTTACGCATCGATCGCAGTAACCACTCGCGCTGCGGTCGGCCGAGCATCGAGACGCCTTCTTTGCCTCGATCGCGAATGTCGTGCATATCACGGTCACCGCGTGTATCGATCAGAAAGAACTCGCAGTTGGCGACGCGGAACTTACCGTAGCTTCGCCGCCCGATCGAATAGCTGACGTCGTCATCGACTTTGGCCGGCATGTGGAGCCGCAGCGTGTGGGGGTCGATCACTTCGACAATGTCATAGACGTACGAATTCTTGTTGCCGTCATCGTTGTCATAGCGAATGTCATTTGCTCCGGCCTCCGGTGTGCCCCAATGGACGTGCAGATTCAACATCTCGTCCAGCGGCAGGCGGGTAAAGTCGGTATCCGGATCGACAAGCCGGTCGCTGCCCGCCTTCATCCGGCCGCGTCCGAAGTGTACCGGATGGTGGTGTTCCATGGGGTTGGCCCACCCCAGGTAGTCCCCCCAGGCATACGTGCCGATATCGCGAAAGACCGTTCGCCGATGACGTTTGCCCGCTTCCGACGCGCCCCAGATGTCATTGACCAGTTCATGGTCATCAAAGGTGAAGTAACTGGGGACGTTGCGATGCCATTTTGCGAGCTCCGTACCTCGGCTGAGATAGAGCTTGTAGTTTTCCCAGACGCCAACCAATGTCGGCATGACCTGGACGGCCAAGGGGTATTCCTGGATACCCTGGGTCAGTCGCCAGGCTTCCGGCGGATATTCACGGAGCTCTTCGTAAAGCCAATCCCCGTTCATGATGTGAAAGTGGACCTTCTCCGCCCAGTCTCGATTCAGGTTCTCATAGGTGGGCGTTCGGTGCCCCACCCCATGCAGCGGATTCTGATTGGCACAGGAACCGATTTCGAATCGAAAATTGAACAGTCCGTCGGGATTGTATTTTTCATGACGCGTGTCTGCAGCGCTGGGCAGCGTGCGAAACCTCCCCGGCAATCCGTGCGGCCGCCCGTTGACCCAGATCTGATAGTGGTACACGGTATCCGACTGCAGCTTGGCGAGCCGCGCCACGCCGGTGTTGTCATGGTCAATGCTCGTCTTGGCCGGTGGGCTGACCTGGTCCAGCCGGTTGGCGTTGGTGCCGTAATGAACCGTGAACTCGCCCGCATCCGACGTGCGCCCCCAGACGGACATCGAATGAGCCGTCGGTTTCCCCAGCATCGGGCCGTGTGTCAGGCGAATCGGATCTCGCTCGGCCGCGGCAGGCGACAAGAGGACGATCCAGGCGAGCAGACTGCCGGCGAACACGGTCGGGCCAACCGGGCAGGCGGTCAGAAAGGATAGCTGAACGGCGTGCAGTTTCATGATGTGTCCCCAGGTGCTGTCTCGATGAATCACTTGGCAGGTGTGGCGGTCGCGAGTCGCAACGCACGAGAGATCGAATCCTTCGGTGATGGTTGCCGCCTGCTCCACGAATCGGCCGGACGTCGGCCCGGCAAGAGAAGACTCGACGGTTCCCATGTGCTTACGGCAGACGATTCAGCAATTCGCCTTTCAGTGCGGCTACCAGATCGTCATGGCTGGCTGCGACATTGCGCGTTTCCTTGTCGGCCGATGTATGGTCATACAGTTCGACAAAGCCGTCTCGATGTAAGATCAGGCGGTGGGTCTCGGTCCGAATCGTCCGTCCTCGGCCGTACGAGAAAGCGTGATGTCCGGGGGCCGACGGCTCCCGCAAGATGGGAGCCAGCGAAACACCTTGTACAAATTCCGGACGCGGCAGGTTCGCCAGTTCGCAGAGCGTTGGCAAGATGTCCAGCGTCTCGACAATTGCGTCCGACGGTTTGCCGGGAGCAGGGATGCCGGAATAGCGAATAATCAACGGTGAACGGAGCGATTCTTCGAACAGCGCATGCTTACCCCAGATCGCGTGTTCACCCAGATGCCAACCATGGTCTCCCCAGAGGACGACAATGGTGTTCTCCCGGACACCGAGTTCATCGAGCTTCGCCAACACGCGCCCTACCTGGGCGTCCGCATAGGTCACGCAGGCTGCGTAGTGTTTGCGAACTTCGGTTGCGAACTGCGAATCTTGGTTTGGATCTCGATTCCAGCGCTGGTACTTCATGAACTCGCCCGATCGATGCCAGGTTGTCCTGCCTGACGGCTTCTGGGGATGGGGGATCGGGGGCAGTCGAGTTTCGCGATACGGCGCCATGTACCTGGCGGGGGCCCCAAACGGCAAGTGAGGTCGAATGATCCCGACTGCCAGGAAGAACGGCTGGTCGTCACGAGCGCCCTTTGCCAGGGATTCCAATTGGCGCAGCGATTCGTCAACGATCAAGCCGTCCGGATAGATCGAGTCGGGGCCGTCCACCGACTGGAACAGGGCCATCTCACCCGCCTTGACGCGGATCTCTCCATTGGCCAGACCGTGCATCGCGCCGCGTGGATGCTGCCAGGGACCGGCGGGCAAGAGATGGCGGTCCCAGGAGTGCGGCATCTCCAGGTCTTGATCGGAATCCCAGTCCTTGCCGCCTCGCCCTCCGGGGTGATGCGACACTTTTCCCACCGAGACGGTTGTGTAGCCGTGCATTCGAAACCAGGCCGGCATACTCGGCGGCACCGCGGCCGCGTCGCGGGCGATCCTCTTGGCCCGGTCAAATAATGCCCCGTTGCCGGCACCGCCGTATCGTCCGGTCAATAGTGTGTATCGGGACGCACCGCAGGTTGGTGCTTGCACGTAGTGCCGATGGAAGGCGCGGCCGGCTTCCGCCAGGCGATCGATATGAGGTGAATGGATGTAGGACTTGCCAAAACATGCCAATTCCGGCCGGAGATCGTCGACGCAAAGCAGGAGCACATTCGGCCTGGCTTCGTCCGCCAGTGCGCTTGTTTCGGAACTGGCCGCGGCGACGGCCAGCAGTATTGCGAGCGTTCCAGAAGTTACACCGTTCACCAAATGCTCCCCTACGTGATGACTCGAGACTCGCTGCCACATTCCAGCGATCCCAGACCACTTATCCACCGGCGGGCGTCAGCCTGCTGGTTCCGTTGATGTCCGACAATACCGGATGCTGACCCGAATCATCCACCCGTCGTTGGGCGTTACACCCGGGTCCTCCACCCGCCGCTGGGCGTTAGCCCCGGTTCAGGCGAAACCTGCACCAACCGAACGCGCGCTGGTCTGATGTCCGCGTCGTTCTGGGCAAGCTCATCGCACACGGCGATGCCACGGCGACTTGCACACAGCTGCCGATCGCTCGCAGGCCGGCCCGCAGACCGGCCCGCGCAACGCGTGGCGAACCGAGGGGATGCCGTCAACACTTCATCGTTTTTCGCTTCTTGCCGACACGATCCATCGACTCGACCTTCTTGATGTATTCGGTGGCGAGAGGCACCTTACAGGCAGTCTCTCCCATATCAACGTCGACCACACCCAACTTTTTGGCGGCCGCCTTGGCCTCTTTCAGGAGCGGCTTAACGTAGCAGCCGACCGAGATCACAAAACCATTCATCGTGTAGCGGACGCGCGGTGCCGCGGCCTCGATCGACTCGACAACGCGTTGCAGCAGTTCCTTGATCTCCGCCAGATCCAGATCTTCGTCGGGAAGCATGGCGACGATGCCGGCGTAGGTGCACCAACCGGTCGAGGCGATCGACTCCCGCTTCGACTGGATCCACTTCTGTGCCAGGCTGCGGGCGTGCGAACTCTCCGTGGCGACGCCCGGCACACTGTACTCGGCCACCATTTGCCAACTGGCGGTGCTGGCCCACTTCTGCAGTTCCTGCTTGGTCATTTGCGACCCGTCGGCAACCATCCCCGCCAAGTACTGGGCGTCGGCGTTCCCCGTCTTATAGAGTTCGCATGCCAGTTCCTGCTGGCCCTTGATCGACTTGGCAACCTTCTTCAAATCGCCGACTTTGACGCCAAACATGTCATCCGGTGCGCCGTGCCGTGAGAAGACCTTGCGGGTCTGCGCCGTCCCCAATTTCTCCAGTTCGGTCATGACTTGAGCGACGGTCTTCATGGCGACTTCCTCAATGTTGTGTCACCCGGCGGTGCGGGCCGGCAAGTTGGTCGCCCGCTCGCCATATGGGCGCTACCGCGCCGGAAACAGACGGTTGGGCGAATTCCACTTGAGCTTGACGACGTAGACGCTGTTGTCGGCACCATATTGGTTGTCCACCGGCAGGACATAGTTCGGCCCCCAGGTCTGCATCCATTCGGTGACGGTCACCCAGGTCTCACTGGGGCTGACCTCGACGACTCCGAAATTTCCCAGGCGGGCACCGCGCTCCGGCACGAGAATCCGCTCGGTGTCCCGCACGACATGCAGTTTCTCGGGATCGACCCGCGCGATGAAGAGCGGTGCCCGATGCCGAAAGACGTGATCGTTGTCCGCACCCTTTCGCGTGTAAACCAGAAACAGGCCGCCGCTATGGGTGACCCAATGCTGCTGCGTATTGTAGTTACCCAGATCCCGGCCGTCGTCAAACATCCACCGGCGCGGCTCCGCAAACTGAAGCCCGTCAGTGCTCGTGGAAACGTAACCGTGATCGTCATTCCGCATCGTCAAGTAATACCGCTCGCCGAACTTCGTCAGAGACGGTTCATACAGCCCACGCTTCACTGCAACCGTCAGCTCGTTGCCCTGCTCGAGATACGACAGCCGCTTACCATCAAAGCCGCAGCGCAAAACGGAAACACTGTACTGGGTCTGTTTGGGCTCCTTCAGGTAGACGGGCAACAAGATGTCGCCGTTCGGTAGGTCGAAGCGTTGGACGCTGCCCGCGCCGCAGTTCTTGAATTGCGGCCGGTCCGGCAACTCCAACTCCTCCCACTTCGACCACCGGCCGTTCGCTTCGTCATAGACGGCATAGGCGGTTGCGCGGGGCCGAACATGCATGACGCGATTGTCTTTGTACCACACGGTGTGACCCGTCCCCAGAAGCTTTCCGGTGGCGGCGTGCCAGGTGGGTGTGAAATCACAGACGGTCATTTCCGTGCGGGCGTCAATCTTCTTGCGGGCGAACGATTCACGTGCGACCGGCGTCGTCCAGGTTGCCCCCAGATCGGCCGACGTCAAGTCGTTCAGTGCGTAGAAGACGTCCGAGCCCGTGATCTGAAGCGGCTGCATTGTCATGACGACCAGCGGCGACGGGCGCGATCCATGCGCAGGAATCGCGCCGGCCCGCGCATGGACCCAGCACATCTTGCCGTCGTATCCGCGTCGGGCGACCGTCCGGTCGATCTCAAAGTCGACAGGCGGGTCCGCCGATTGAACTTCGGTCGGCGACATCCCACCGGTAATGGTCGCCAGGGCGAGCAGGCTCATGGGGAATGTGATTCGCTGCATCATGGTGTCTCACTGCGGGTCGTGTTCTGAATCACGATTGGGCTCGACCAACTCGCCATACAGGTCGGGACGCCGCTGGCGGAAATTGCGGCTCGCAGTGCGGACGTGCCGTAACTTGGCGAGATGGATGGTGCCGGTAATATAAGCCTCGGACGTGTCCGGGGCGCGTGCGATAATGCGTGCCGGCCAATCCCCGATCATGGTTCCGCTGCCGTAGGCCTGGTTGGTTGCGACCATCGCCACATGGCTCTGAAAAATGATTGACTTCACGATGAAGTCTTCCACGCGGCCGCCGCGGCCGTTGATCCACACGATCAGTTCGGCGCCCCGCAAAGACATGACGCGCGCCGGTTCGGGAAACCAACCGTCGTAACAGGTCATGATCCCGACCTTCCCAAAATCAAACTCGAAAACCGGCAACTCCGTCCCCGCTTCCATGGCCCATTCCGGGTCATGCGACTTGAACCATTCCCGGTTCTTGCCTGCGGGTGGCTTCACCCAGGGCGGCGAATTCGGATCGAAGGAATCGACTGCCGCATGGGTCTTCCTGTACTTTCCCATGATCGTTCCATCCCGATCGAAAATGAGCGCGGTGTTGGCGTAGGCGTCGTTCGGCAGAGTTTCCCAGCATCCGACGATTACGTAGATTCGATTGGCGGCGGCGGCCGCGGAAATTCGCTTCGTCGAATCGCCGGGAACGGGAATGTGCCCGAGTACGTACTCGGGAAATACAACCAAATCGGCGTCCTCTTTACCGGCACGATGAATGTAGGGAATCAGGGACGCAACCGGGTCAAAACCGTCCCGCGGCAGGTCGCCTTTGTCGTACCCGCTGATCTGTACGGCAGCAACCTTGATCGAACCTCGATCGGAAGCCACGTCGTCAGCGGCCACATGTTCACAGAATCCTCCTGCCAGGCCAATCAACAGCAGTGCGAGCCGCACGGGGGATGGGTGGAGCCGTCTCGTTGCCGGACCGCAGGACACTATCGGCGCGGACGCGCCTGAGAAGTCGGCGGCAAAATGGCTGGCGAATTGCATACGGCCTGATCCTCGCATGGGTTGGCCCCTTTTCGCGGTTTCACAATTGACCTGCTGACGAGGCAACAGCTTAACACAGTACACCTGGCTTCGCTTCGCCAGGCGCCGACCCGGAACTACGCAGGGTCCGCCCCGAACGCCGCGTGAGCGACCGCAGCTTTCAACGACCGTCATCGTCAAACCACTCGGGCGGAACCCGCAGCGACCAGACCTCACTCGATAGAGGCTGAGCATGTCCCCCGGCGACCCAGATCTTGTCCTGGAAGACGTACGCCGAATGCTCGTGGCGGGCCTTCCAAACGAAGTCCGATTTTAGTTCATGCCACTCGCGCCCGTCCCGCGAATACCAGACGTCACCCCAGTTCTGTGACGGGTTGTTGGACCAGCCGCCGAGGACCCAGATTCGATCACGGTAGACAACCGACGAGAACCAGAGTCGCGGATGCCAGGGTGCCTTGGCCGTAACTTGCTTCCAATGAACGCCGTCGGACGACGACCAGACATCATTGGTTGCGTGATACTCGGGCACGTAATTGCCGCCCCCGAAAACGTAGATCTTGTCGTTCAACACGGCGGCCTGGTGGTAGGCGCGGGGAGACCAGCCGGCATCTTCCGTCTCCAGTCTCCACGTCTGGCCGTCGGCACTGGACCAGACGTCGCTTTTAAGGCTCTGTTGATCACCGAAATAATAGTTCTCCGTCCCACCCAGCAACCACATTCTCCCCCGAAACGCGACCAGCCCGGCGGCAAGTCGTGGTGACCAACCCGCGTTGGCCGTTGCCTGCTTCCACTCGGCTCCGTCCCGGGACGACCAGACGTGATTGCTGGCGGAGTGGCCGGGCAGACGACCGTTATACCAACCGCCCATAAACCACATCCGATTGCGAAAGGTAATCGCCATGGAAAGATCACTATGTCTCCACGGCGCGGTGCGCGTGACCGCCGTCCAGACGCTTCCGTCAGGAGAACTCCAGACATCGCGCGGGGGGGCTTCAAACGACTGGAACCACCCACCGAAAATCCAAAGGCGGTTGTCGTAAACAAGTTCGCCTTGCGAGTCGCGAGGTTGCCAATCGGCTGCCTCGGTGACGCGTTCCCAACGCAGCGTCGGTTGTTCAGCGGTCGCCGTATGTAAGTGCGTGTTGCCGGCAACGACCGAAAGTCCAACGAATGTGGCGACTAGCCCGCCTGCCCAATTCCCATGCATGGCGATTGTCTCTTTCCGTCTTTGAGGATGAACCCACGGGTATGTCCGCGTTTCACGGGTCGCGGCGGGTGCGAAACTGCCGCATGTCACGGCCTGCACGCTGCCCGGCGACAAGCGCAATGGAAACACGCCACCGCTTGCAACCGCCGCCCGATGGTGTAAACCTCATGCCTCCATCCGGCGACCGTACTGCTCCAGGAAGTGGCTGATGGCTTCTTCCAGCAGCACTAACCTGCGATTACGTCCTGAACGACATCTCCGTACACATCGGTCAAGCGAAAGTCGCGTCCCGCGTAGCGGTAGGTGAGGCGCGTATGGTCGAGCCCCAGCAGGTGCAGCATCGTGGCATGCAAGTCGTGCATGTGAACGCGATCTTCCCTTGCGTAGTAGCCGAATTCATCCGTATTGCCGTAAGCTAGTCCGCCTTGGACGCCGCCGCCCGCCAGCCACGTGGTAAAGCCCTGCGGGTTGTGATCCCGTCCATTGCTTCCCTGGACGATTGGCGTTCGACCGAATTCGCCGCCCCACACGACCAACGTCTCCTCCAGCAGGCCGCGTGCCTTCAAGTCCGCCAAGAGAGCGGCGACCGGTTGGTCCGTGGCCAAAGCGTTTTTTTCATGCCCGCTCTTCAGGTTGCTGTGCTGGTCCCAAACATTGCCCGTCGAGACTTCCACGTACCGCACGCCGGACTCGACGAGCCGCCGAGCTAACAGGCACTGGCGGCCAAAGTTGTCGGTCGCTTTGGCACCGATGCCGTACGCCCGCTGAAGTTGTTCCGTTTCCCGCGCAAGGTCGAGTACATCCGGCGCCACCGCCTGCATGCGGTACGCCAGCTCAAATGATTCGATGGCCCCGCGAATCTGTTTGTCTCGACCGGCACGTTCGAGATGACGATGGTTGATCGCTTGGAGCAAATCCAACTGCTCGCGCTGCTCTTCCGGAGGAATGGTCGTGTTGCCGAGGTGGCGAATCTTCGCATCGCCCAGTTTTCCCGAATTTCCGATCGCGGTCGCCTGATGCGCGGCCGGCAGAAAGGCGCAACCGTAGTTCCGGGGACCGCCGTGTCCACTGGCAGGACTGATCGAGACGAAGGCCGGCAGATCCGGATTCTCGGTGCCCAATCCGTAGGAGACCCAGGCCCCGACGGATGGGCGTACCAGGTTGTCGCTCCCGGTATGCAGCATACTGACCGCCTGCCCGTGGGATTGACCGCGGCTGTACATCGATCGAATGACGCACAGGTCATCCACATGTCGAGCGATATTCGGTAGCAACTCGGAGACCCACCGTCCCGACTGACCGTGTTGCGCAAACTTCCAGGGAGACTTCATCAGTTTGGGCACGGCGTCGATGTTGCTGGCCGCGTCGAACGGCAGTTCCTTACCATCGTCCTGTTGTAGCCGAGGCTTATAGTCGAACGTATCGACCTGGCTCGGGCCGCCATGCATGAAGAGGAAGATGGCACGCTTGGCACGCGGCGCATGGTGGGGCTGCCGAGCACTCGTCTGGCTGGATCCAGCCAGGCCAACCTGAGCCGGCAAGCCTCCCAGGACCAGCCCGCCCAAGCCGGAAGCCGTTCTCAACATGGCATCGCGGCGTGAAATCGAACGTCGCGTTCTCATCGACATTTCTCCGGGAAACTCAGTGCGGATTCATCATGAGCGAGCAGCGCTTCCGTGCATGTCGCTCGGTCGCAGTACTGAATGTCATGCACGCCATGACCTGCGGAAGTGCGGAATCCGATCGAACGGTATCGGGGGTAACAGGATGAATAGGGCAGGGGACACGGTCCGGTCGCGGCGGCCTCCTCGATCGCGCGGTTGCTCGGGTGGGCCAGGCGGGGATCCTTAATCTAGCATGCGAAACTCGGTTGAAGCGAACAGGACATGCACAAAGCGGCCCAAACGCGTCTCCGTTGGTCGAACGGGCAGGTCGGTTGGCCCCTCGGTCGCCCCAGGCGGCGCGACTTGCAGGTAGCTGACCGCCTGTTCGACCTCGGTTGGCGTCGGATCGCGTGCCAGTACGCGCCGGTACGTCGCCGCGACCAGTTGTTCGGTGGTCATGGCGGAATCGCGGAGCAAGGCGGCTGCCGTCAGGCGGGCGGAGTCCATCACGAATTGGCTGTTCATCAACAGCAGCGCTTGCGCAGGGACGTTCGTGACCGGCCGTCGGCCGACGACCAGATCCGGATCCGCGAAATCAAAAGCGGTCAACGCCGCCGGCAACTCGTTACGAATAATCGGCAAATAGAGGCTCCGTTTGCTGGTCTCCTCCGATCGGTACGATTTCGCCGAAGCGCTGTTGTTGTTGACCAGCGTACCCAATCCCTCGACGGGGGATCCGCCCGGGCTGAGATCCAAAGTACCACTGATTGCCAGCATGGAATCGCGAATCGACTCGGCAGGCAAACGCTTTCGATGCGCGTGCCACAACAGCCGGTTCTCGGGATCGGCCGTCCACGATACCTCGTCATGGTCGCTGGCAAGCTGATACGTCCGGCTCAGCACGATTTCACGAACAAGTTGCTTGATCGACCAGGCGAAACCGCCGTCGCCACTGGGTGAGACGAAGCGGGCAGCCAGATCGTCAAGCAACTCGGGATGCGAGGGACGTTCGCCCAGTTGTCCAAAGTTATCAACACTGCGGACCAGTCCTGCGCCGATGAGATGGTGCCAGACGCGATTGACGATTACGCGCCCCGTCAACGGATGGTCCGGACTGGCGATCCAATCCGCCAATTGTCGGCGGCCGCTCTCCCCGTCGGGCAGCGTGGGAGGGGCGCCGGTCGAGGCAACCTGGAGAAATCCGCGCGGCACGAGCTCGCCCCGATTGTGATGTTCTCCTCGAATGCAAATCGCACAGTCATCGATCTCGTCCAGCTCGGCGACGGCAATTGCCTGAGGAAGCGGCGGGGGAGCGGCATCCGCATGCTCCTTTTCCTGTTGTTCCAGGTCTGCGATCTCTTTCTTCACCGCCGCCATCTCGGTCCGAATCGGTGTCGCTGCGTCCGTCGTCTCCCGTGCCGCCGCCGCGACCGGTGCGCCGGCCGCGTCAAGCTGCACCAGCTCGACCGCGTCGACTATGACGTGGCCGGTTGTCCCGGCATTGGAGATCGTCACCGTGGCCGGGCGATCCATGGCGAAGCGAAAGGTGCCCACAGAGGCAAATAGTCCCTCGATGGGCGGCTTACGACTTTGGTCAAGCGTGACCTGTGCTTGTCCCTCCGCGTGCAGGATCGTGATCGGAACCCGCTTCTCGCGGCTCGAACCGGACGTGTAGGAGACGCGAACTTCATAGTCACCGGCCGCCGGCGGCGAGAACGTAAAGGAAGCCGACTTGGATCCCTTACCCTGCTTGTCGTCGTGAAGGTAACCGGGACCGATGAAACTGGGGACCAGCGTCGATGACTTCCAGGAGCCCATCAGTTTGGCAGCAACATTGTCGACCAACAGCGGGTTGGCTGTCGCGGCCAGCCCATTCAGTTGACGCTCCAGCTTCTGCAACCGTTTTTTGGAGGCGGCCACGGCCGCGCCCAACTCTTTCTCTTTTTGCTCGTGCCGGCGGACCGCTTTCAGATGGGCTGGATCGGCGGGGAGCCCGCGGCGCCGCCAGGTGGAGACGTATTTCTGGCTCTCGCCGTGCAGCGTCCGTGAACTGCGAAAGATTCCCGCCAAGGCATAGTAGTCCCGCATGGGAATGGGATCGAACTTGTGATCATGACATCGGGCACACCCCAACGTCATGCCCATGAAGGCGCTGCCAACCGTGCTGATTTGCTCGTCCACCACGTCCATCTGCAGCTTCTCTTTGTCACGTTCGCTTAACATCTTGGCGCCGAGCATCAAGAACCCGGTCGCGATGAGCTGCTCCGCCCGTTGAGCGTCCGAAGCAAAGGGAAGGAGATCGCCGGCAATCTGTTCGCGGACGAACTGATCAAATGGCTTGTCGCCGTTCATGGCGTTGACCACGTAGTCGCGATAGCGCCAAGCATTGTGAAAGGTTGCGTTGAAATCACTGCCGTTGGAGTCGGCATACCTGGCGACGTCCAACCAGTGCCTTCCCCAATGCGCACCGAACTGAGGCGAATCGAGCAGCCGGTCGACGAGCGACTCCAGGGCTGCGTCCCCCTCCTCGTGCAATGCCGCCGCCAGTTCGCTCGGCGCGGGCGGTAAACCGGTCAAATCGAAGTAGATGCGGCGAATCAGGGCTGCCGTTGGGGCGTCGCCGACGGGGCTCACGTCGGCCGCTTCGAGCCGGGCAAGAACAAAGTGATCGATTCGGTTACGGGGCCAGTCCGCGGCTTGGACTGGCGGCGGTGCGTGGCGGCGAGGCTGTTGGAACGACCAGAACCGACGCCCCTCGTCGATGTCGATCGTGCGAGTTGCCGGGCGCGGCCCCAATGCTTCCGAACGGGGATCCGGTGCGCCCAGCTTGATCCAGCGCTCGAAGTCGCGAATCACCTCGTCCGGCAATTTGCCGGCAGGAGGCATTTCCAATCCCTCGTAGCGCAGGGCCTCAATCAGCAAGCTCGCATCCGGCTGATGCTTCACCAGCGCCGGCCCCGAGTCTCCGCCCTTGATCAAGCCGGCACGGGAATCAAGGACCAGTCCCCCTTTGACCTCGTCGCCCGTCGAGGCATGACACGCGTAACAGTGTTCGACCAGCACCGGACGAATGCGCGTTTCGAAGAACTGGACGTGCTGGCCATCATCGGCGCCAAAGGTCGACAGGCCAACTCCCATCGTGAGCGAGAGAAAGACCATCGAGCTGCACTGGATCGATCGCGTGCTAATCACGGAATGCTCCGAAAAGTTGTCGTGTACCGACCCGGCTGCTCCATCAATCGTGGGGTCCATCAATCGTGGGGCGTTCGCCCACGGTGCCGTAGATCGCCGAGCGAACCGGACGCTGCGTTTTCCGGCGGCCCCGCGCCGCGCTGGGCGGACGCTGACCGGCTGCGAATGGCGACCCGTTCCTCAACTGCTCACGGCGTCAACTGCTTTCGGCCGGTAACGGCTCGCCGCAACGGAGCACCCGCGCACCGAACCCACCAGTATAACCGAAACGACCCGATTCACGGAACGGTTCCTGTCAGTAAAAGACGGCTAATGAATGACTTCCGCCGTTCTGCCAGCGCCGGCGATGACTCGGTCCGCCACAGAACGGCAGCGGCCGCTCGCCCAGGCAGTCGCCGCCACAAAAAACCAGCCCATTTGCACGTAGAAGGCCCGGCTTGATCTGGTCCGGTTCAGGTTGGCCGGCCCGCGCTACTCGGGCGGTGAGTCTGGAAAGGTCATCTGCACAGTGCGTTTCTTTCCGTCTCGATATAGGACCAGTTCGATCGTGTCCCCCCAATCCGTGTTTTGGTGCAGGTAGGATTGCATCTGGCGCGTCGTCATGTGGTTCGACTGACCATCAATCGAGAGGATGTAATCATTCAAGCGAATGCCGGCCGAGCGTGACCAGGGTTTGTGAATGAAAGTGACCTTGATCGCCAGATCGTTCGCCGTCAGGCCGATTTCACGGCGTCGAGCCTGGTCTGCCGGAACGCCCCACAACCCGGCGTTCGGCCCGACGACCCCTCCGGATGCGCGCCAGGACGGGTCGGCTGATTTGCGCCACCCGGGGCGCAGTTGCAACTGCATCTCGTCCTGCCGACGGCCGTTCCGTTCGACGACGATCCCCAGCGTCCCGCTCGCCGGCGCCAACTCGAGAACCCGCGTGAAATCTGCGAACGTGAGTGTTCGCTGCCCCTCAACTTGGCGGACGAGGTCGCCCACACGGATACCGGCCGCGGCGGCCGACGAGGCGGGCGCGACGGAGGCCACTCGGTACTGAATGTCGGGATCCAAGCGAATTCCCAGGTTCGCAGGATCAGGATAGGTGAAAACCATTTCCTTGCGGAGGGTTCCCTGGTCACGGGCATGACGTAATTCGGCGACCTTCACGTCGTGGCAGTGGATGCAACTCACCTTGCGACGGCTGATCATGCCCCGCATCGGCGGAATGTCTGCAGGCGTCCTCACCCGCTCGGCAACCGGCTCGTAACGGCTGCTTGGCTTGGCGGCCCCCTGTTCGTGCAGCACCAGCGTCTGCCGCATGGCACGAACCAGCGATGCCTTCGTCATATACGTCTCCGCATCCGCGTCCCGGCGGCCGCCGTAGCGCAAGTAAGTCTGGCCGGATGCATTCTGAAAGAAGGCCATCCAGGTCAGATCATATTCGAACTGAAACTGGTTCAGATTCATGCCGTTCATCGACTGAATCCGCACGCAGACGAACTTGGTGGCCAGTTCGGCGATTTCATCGTCTTGACGGACAACCTGCCCGTCGAAATTCGAGCAGTCCAGTCAGCGTTCGCAGCGAAACACGACAAACATCGGCTTGCCGCTGGCCTGGCTGAGCAACTGCCCTTCGGCATAATCGTAGACCCAAGAAATCTTGCCGTCGACGTCAACGCGAGGCGGCTTTTCAATGGCTTGTGCTGCGGCGGCGACTGTGAACAACGACGCGGTGATCGCGGTCAGGCAGACCTTCATTCGGCGATGCATGTGTGCTTCCTTCAAGGGACCAACGATGGACGAACATGGGTACTGGGAGCCGCGTGAATCGCTTCTTCCGCGGCACGCCGCTTGGCTTCTCACTTCGTTGCCGGGTGCGCGACGACCCGAGCGTGGTGCGAGGATTGTCGGTTCGCGTTCCTCGAATACAACGCGTCCATGGCGCTTTGGCGGGGCGTCCTCCGACTTCATCTTACCGGCCGATCGTCAGGCCCGACCGCCGCCCGCGGACTCATGTCCACATCCAGCTTACTCTTTCCGTTCGCCGGTTTCACGCCCTGCCTTGATCACCCCCCCCTGCATGACGGCCAGGAAGAGGTCACGCTGCTGCAAGATTTCGATGTTCGTGACGGGGTCGCCGGCGACCACGAGCACGTCGCCCAATTTGCCTGGCTCGAGCGTGCCGAGTTCGTCCCCCCGCCCCAGGATTTCCGCCCCGGTTCTCGTGGCACAGGTGAGAACCTCCAGCGGCTTGAGGCCGACATAGTCGACGAAAAAGGCCAGTTCTTTGGCATAGTCGCCGTGTGGATTCCAGGCGAATCCATAGTCGCCTCCCATCCCCAGTCGGCCGCCGGCGGCCAGAATGCGTCGCGCGGACTCAGCGCCCCCTTCCAGCGTTTCCTGGTGACCGTCGATGACCGCCTGCGACATTCCATACTGCGGCCCGAGCTCGACGCTCGCCTGCTCGAAGTACAGCGCCGGAACCGAGGGAACGTCGCGCTCGAGGAGCAGGTCAAGCGTCTCGTTGTCAATGAACGTGGCGTGTTCGAGTGAATCGTAACCGGCAAGCAAGGCGTTCTTGATGCCGGCTGTCGCGCGGCAATGGCCCGTTACCTTCAAATTGTGATTATGGGCCGTCTGGACGACCGCATGCATCTCCTCGAAGGTCATGCAGAGCGTATGGTGGTCGTTGACTTCGGCGGCAGCCGCATCACCGGTCGGGTACGTCTTCACCCATTCGACGCCGTCCTTTACCAGCTTGCGGACCGCCTTACGGGCTTCGTCGGCACCGTTGACCAGTAGAATCAAACCCTCCATGCCGATCTTGCGGAACTCGGGATTCCAGTCCATCAACCCGCCCGCGCCGCAGATCTCCCGGCCGCTGGCCGCCAACCGAGGGCCGGGTACCAGATCCTCTTCGATGGCCTTCTTTAGCCAAACGTCAATATTGAACAGGCTGCCGCCGCTGCGAGCGGCCGTATAGCCGCACTCCAGCGCCAGCTTCGCATTGGCTGACGCCAGCAACGTGACGTACTCGACGGGATACTTGATATCCAGGTCTTCCAATGCCGCCACGTTAAAGTACGTGGGATGGAAATGCGCTTCGACCAGACCCGGCATGATCGTGCCGCCGCGGGCGTCAAGTCGAGTCGCGTCGGCCGGCACGGTCGGCGCGGCGTCACGCTCGCCTGCGAAAACGATCCTGCCATGCTCGATTACCAGGCAACCATCTGGGATCGGTTCGCCTCCATTTCCGTCGACCAATTGCCCGTTCGCAATCACCGTCGTGCCAACTGCGCTTTTCATCGATTTGCTTGTTCCACCGACGGGGTTGTGTTTCAATGATGAATTCGACGTTTCATCGAACGCTGCGCCATCCTGGCCGCGCAGGTGACTGGCGGGGGACCGTGCATTCGCAGGCTCACTCGGCGCACCAGAAGGCCATTTCAAGCGTGAACATCAACCATGCTTCCTCGCCGTTGGTGCCACGCGGCCGTCGATTGTATCGCACCGGCGAAGGCCGCGAAACGACGCGCCCAACGAGTCACGTGCTGGAGATTTTGTGATGGGGAACTTCAACTTGTCGCCCGGGTGGCGTGCTGCTTTCGCATGTCGGGCCACGCGCGGCGACGCGGATTCGTCGGTGCCGGTCGTCCACGGGGGGCTGATCTGGGGATTGCTGCTCGCCGTGATCTGGTCTGCGTCGCCCGCCGTGTGCAGCGCCGAGGCTCCCGGCCAGGATCCGAGCATTTTTGCGATGGAAAATCTGGTCGCCTGGTGCATCGTCCCTTTCGACGGCAAGCAGCGCGGACCGGCGGAACGGGCTGCCATGTGCGCGGAACTGGGCTTTCAACGCGTGGCCTACGATTGGCGGGCCAAGCATGTCCCGACGTTCGAGCAAGAGATCCTCGAATATAAGAAGCATGGCCTGGAATACTTCGCCTTCTGGGGTGTTCACGACGAGGCTTTCCGGCTGTTCGAAAAGTACGACCTGCATCCGCAGATCTGGACAATGCTGGCCGTGCCCGCAGAAACGCCCCCGCCAGCGCGGGCCCAGGCGGCGGCCACGCAGTTACTCCCGCTGGTCGAGCGCACCAGAAAACTAGGATGCCAGTTGGGGCTCTACAATCACGGCGGATGGGGCGGCGAACCGGAGAATCTGGTCGCCGTCTGCAAACTGCTCCACCGGCAGCATGGCGCCGACCACGTCGGCATCGTCTACAACCAGCACCATGCCCACAATCACACCGATGATTTTGCCCAAGTGATCGGGCTGATGAAGCCCTATCTGCTTTGCCTCAACCTGAACGGTATGACGCATCACGGAGACCAGCGCGGTCAGAAGATTCTCCCCCTGGGGCAAGGCGAGCTGGACGTGAAGCTGTTGCAGGCCATCCAGGATTCCGGATACCAGGGCAGGATCGGCGTCATTGGGCACACGCAGGACGACGTTGAATTGCGGCTCCGCGACAACCTGGAGGGGCTCGCCTGGATCCGTGCCCAACTGGAGGGCCGCGAGGCGGGCGAGAAGCCGACGCCCCGCACCTGGTCGCCTCCCGAGCGATCCACGGACGGTTCCGCGTCTCTACCGAAGGGAATCGTACTACCCGGCCAGGCCGAGTTCCGCTCGCCGCCACTCACCGTCGCCTGCCGTGCCACCCTGACCGATCGTGATCGATACAACATTCTCGTTGCCAGTGACACCAAGCAATCAGGTGCGCATTGGGAGATTTTTACGGATGCAGGAAGCGGTCTGTTGACGGCCTACACGCCCGGTTTGATCCCGGACCACACGCGCTCGCAAGTGATGCTGTGTGATGGCAAGCCGCACCTGGTCGGGATGATCCTCAAGCCGGAGCGGCTGCGGCTCTTGGTGGACGGCCAGGTCGTGGCCGACCAGCCGGTTCGGGGCAAGGGGCGTCCCGCCGTCCCGGGCGGGCTGGCGATCGGGCGACTCGTGGAGGGGCGGCTTGGCTGCAGCGGCCACATTGATTGGGTGCGGATTGCCGCGGGCGACGACCTGCCTGCCTGGCGGCAGACGACCGCACCACCACGTGATGAGGCGACCCGGTTGTTGTGGGTCAGCGAACGACCGTCGTCAGGGGCTTCGCTACCGACCGACGATGTTCGGCAACCGACCGACCGCTTCGGTCCAACCCCTGAGTACTCGCCCAGCCGCGTGGAGGCGGTCCGGGATGCCGCTTTGCGCCATGGGGATGCCGCGCGGGGACTCCTCGTCTTCGCTGATGCGAAAGCGGCCTGTCTTAGTTGCCATCGGGTCGGAACGCACGGAGGAACGGTCGGCCCGCCGCTGACATCGATCGGCAAAGAACGGAAGCTCACGGAAATCGTCGAATCCGTGCTCTGGCCGAAGCGACAGGTCAAGCCAGAACATCTGGCGCATCTGGTCGTCACCACCGCCGGCACCACACATACCGGCTACATCATCAAGGAAACTCCAAACCAGATCGAGCTCCGCGATCCGACCCGAGGCACCGACCATCGGCTGGTGATTCCCGTCAACGAAATCGAGGTGCGAAGGGAGCGGGGGTCCTTGATGCCGGAACAACTGACGGCGGCGATGACCGGCCAGCAAGTTCATGACCTCGTCAAGTTCCTGGCCGGACTGGGCCAACCGGATGGCCTGCCGTTAGCAGATATTGGTCATGTCCTGCACCACGCCACAGCCCATCTGCACGGCCCTGCGGAATTTCCCCTTACGAAGGAACCGCTGCGGCGAGCCGATTGGCCACACTGGGATGCCGAGGTCAATCGTGATCGGCTGTACGATTTCTATGCGAAGCAGGCCGATTTTTTTCGCGGTCTCGCGCGTGAGGGCCAACGCGTGCCGCCCCTGTTGATGCCGTTTCCCGGCCTCGATGGCGGGACCCTGGGCCATTGGGGCAACCAGAGCGAAGAGACGTGGGCCAGCAACGCCTGGAACGATGTCAAGTTAGGCTCGTTGCAGGCCGGAATCTTTCGCGGTGCCGGTCTGACGGTACCACGGGCCGTCTGTCTGCAACTGGGCGAATCCGGCGAATTATCAGCCTGCTTCAATCCGGACACACTGGGCTACGAAGCCGTCTGGCGAGGCGGATTCGTCAGCTTCTCATCGGTCCGGCACGGCTTCATGCATGGGCTGTCGATGGACGGCAAGCCGGTCGATATCGCGGACCGGGGCAGGCCGATCCAAGCCGCCCGATCGATCGGCAGGGAAAGAAACAATCGCACGGTTCGCTACGAAGGACTCTATCGAATCGGTGCCCGCGTCGCGTTTGCCTACCGGATTGGCGACACCCGGTACCTGGATGCCCCCTGGGTCGAGGACGGCAAGTTCGTCCGCCACGTCGCGCCGTTTTCACAGCACCCGCTAAGCCGGCAGTTCGATGCGTTGCCGCGGCAATGGCCGGACCAACTTGTCACTCCGGTCCGGCCCGGCGCAGGACGTCCGTACGCCGTCGATACGATCGAGATGCCTTTCGACAACCGGTGGCAGATTCCGCTCTTCGGCGGCGGGCTCGGTTTCCTGCCGGATGGCTCGGCCTTGCTCTGCACGATGCACGGTGACGTCTGGCGGGTGACCGGTTACCAGCACCCGTCAACGGAAGCCACCTGGTCGCGTTTCGCATCCGGCCTGCATCACTGCCAGGGCCTGTTCGTGGACCGTGACGGGATCTTTGTGTTGGGTCGGGATCAGATCACTCGACTGCACGACCTGAACCAGGACGGCGAAGCAGATTTCTATGAGTGCTTCAGCAACGCTTACGAAACTTCACCTGCGGGGCACGACTTCATTTGCGGGTTGGAACGCGACGCCGAGGGACATTTTTATCTTGCTTCCGGCAATCAGGGAATCGTTCGTATTTCGCCCGACGGCCGCCAGGCGGACGTTGTCGCGACCGGCTTCCGCAATCCGGACGGGATCGGCCTGACCTCGGACGGAGTGGTCACCGTCCCTTGCTCGGAAGGCAGTTGGACCCCGGCAACGATGATCTGCGCTTTTCGGAAACCGGCGAGCGGCGTCAAGCAACCTGTCCCTTACTTCGGTTATCCGGGACCGCGCGGCGACGAACCACCGGAACTGCCGCTGGTCTATCTACCCCGCGGGATCGACAATTCTGCCGGCGGCCAGCAGGTCGTTACGAGTGACCGTTGGGGACCGCTCCAGGACCAACTCTTGCACTTCTCTTTCGGTGCCGGAGCCCACTTCCTGGTGCTTCGGGACGAGGTTGACGGCCAGATGCAGGGGGCCGTGGTGCCGCTCCCGGGCGCTTTTCTGTCGGGCACCCATCGTGGACGGTTCTCGCCGCACGACGGACAGCTTTACGTTACCGGGATGCAGGGTTGGGGATCCTATACGCCGCAGTCGGGCTGCTTCCAACGCGTACGGTACACCGGGGATGAGGTTCGCCTGCCGACGGCATTCAAGGCGTATCGCAACGGAATTCTCCTCCGTTTCTCGGCACCCCTCGAGGCCGACGTCGCCGAGCAGCCGAACAACCACTTTGCCCAGTGTTGGAACTACCGATACAGCAGTGCCTATGGATCACCAGAGTTTTCGACCCGGCATGCGGGAATGCGAGGTCACGATCATCTGCCGATCACCGCGGCGCGACTGGTCGACGACGGTCGCGGCCTGTTTCTCGAAATCCCCGAACTGCAACCCGTCAATCAACTCCACCTGCGGGTCGCCCTCGACGCGCAGGATTCGCGGGAGCTGTTCATGACGGTGCACCGACTGGAGGCAGTCGATTTCCTCGATGCCGCCGGACTGCATCCGCTGGATGGGAAGGTGGTCAATCCCCACCCGATTCTGACGGACTTGAAGCTGGCGACACGGAGTGTTCCCAATCCGTTCGCGAAACGCCGGAAAGGGGGGCGTAAGATCGACATCGCGACCGGCAGCAACCTCTCCTTTGCCACTCGACGGCTGGAAGCCCGCCCCGGAGAGCTGATCGAGTTGACGTTGCGGAACCCCGACGTCGTGCCGCACAATTGGGCCCTTGTCAAACCGGGAACACTAAGACGCGTCGGGCAGCTCGCAAATCGTTTGATCTCGGATCCGGATGCGGCAATTCGACAATACATTCCCGAGTCCGACGACGTACTGGCGCATACCGACGTGGTCTTGCCCCAGAGTGACTTCACGATCTACTTCAATGCACCCCAGCAGCCCGGAAGGTATCCGTACCTCTGTACGTTCCCAGGGCACTGGCTGGTGATGAATGGCGAGCTGGTGGTTACTGAACCGTAGTACCGGCCGGGGGGCCGAGATCCGGGCGATCACTAACGATCCGGGCGATCACGAACCGGCGGTGGTCTGCAGCGACTCCAGGGCGGTATTGAATGTGGCACTCGGACGCATCGCGGTTTCCGCTTTGAGCGGGTCAGGATGGTAGTAACCGCCCAAGTCGACGGCCTGCCCTTGGGCGGCGTTAAGTTCATCCACAATCTTGGTCTCGTTGTCGCTCAGCGTTTGCGCCAAGGGGGCAAACTGTGTCCGCAGCCCGTCGTGCTCCGTCTGCGCAGCCAGAGCCTGGGCCCAGTAAAGGGCCAGGTAAAAATGACTACCCCGATTGTCGAGTTCGTTGACCTTGCGGGAGGGCGACTTGTTGGTGTCGAGCAGTTTCCCGGTCGCTTGATCCAGGGTCTCGGCGAGCACCCGAATCTGGACATCGTCTTGCTTGGTGCCAAGATCTTCCAAGGAAACGGCCAGGGCCAGGAACTCGCCCAGCGAATCCCACCGCAAGTGGCCTTCGGCGACAAACTGCTGGACATGCTTGGGTGCCGATCCGCCGGCGCCGGTTTCGAAGAGCCCTCCGCCTGCCAGGAGGGGCACAATCGACAGCATCTTCGCGCTGGTTCCCAACTCGAGAATTGGAAACAGGTCCGTCAAGTAATCACGCAACACATTGCCGGTGACCGAGATCGTATCTTTGCCGTCCCGGCAACGCTGGCAGGTTAGGCGCGTGGCATCTTCGGGGGCCATGATTTGAATGTCGAGTCCCGTGGTATCGTGGTCGCCCAGGTACTGCTTGACCTTTGTGATCAGATTGGCGTCATGTGCCCGCTGCTCGTTCAACCAGAAGATCGCCGGCGACCCGGTCGCGCGTGCTCGGCCGACAGCCAGCTTGACCCAGTCGCGAATCGGCGCGTCCTTGGTCTGGCAGGCCCGCCAGATATCGCCTTCCTCGACCTGATGTTCCAGCAACGTTTGGCCCGCCGCGTCAATGACCCGAACTGTGCCGGCATGGGGAATCTCAAATGTCTTGTCGTGTGAGCCGTACTCTTCGGCCTTCTGGGCCATCAGCCCGACGTTGGAGACGTTGCCCATCGTCGTGACATCGAAGGCACCATTCTCTTTGCAGAACGTGATGGTCTCTTGATAGACGCCTGCATAACTGCGGTCCGGGATGATCGCCACCATATCGTGCAGCTTGCCGTCGGGGCCCCACATCTGGCCGGACGAACGAATGGCTGCCGGCATCGAGGCGTCGATGATGATGTCGCTGGGGACGTGCAGGTTGGTAATTCCTTTGTCTGAATCGACCATCGCCAGTGGCGGCCCCTGGGCATAGGCGGCCTCCAAGTCCGCTTTGATCTCCGCCTGGGTAGACGCAGGTAAGGCACTGATCTTGCTCTCCAGAGCACCCAGCCCGTTGTTCGGGTTGAACCCGACCGAATCCAGCGCGGCGGCATGTTTGCCGAGCAGGTCGGCGAAGAAGACACTTACGACGTGGCCGAAGATGATGGGGTCGGAGACCTTCATCATGGTCGCCTTCAGGTGCACCGAGAAGAGGATGCCCTGCCGGCGCGCCGACTCGATTTCGCCAGCCAGGAATTCACGGAGCGCTTTGCGGCTCATGACTGCCGCGTCGATGACTTCGCCCGCCTGAAGCACGACTTCCTGCTTCAGTGTCGTGACGGCGCCGTCCGTGCCGGTCAACTCAATTCGTGCCGTACCGGGCGCGGCCGTCACGTGCGACTGTTCGCTGCCGAAGAAGTCGCCGTGGTCCATGTGGGCGACCCGCGATTTCGACTCCGCAGTCCAAGGGCCCATCGAATGCGGGTTCTTCTTGGCGTATTCCTTGACCGGTCCTGCGACGCGTCGATCCGAGTTGCCTTCCCGCAAGACGGGGTTGACGGCACTACCCAGAATCTTGGCGTAACGGTCCTTGATCTCCCGCTCCGCGTCGCTCTGGGGATCCGCCGGATAATCGGGGACCGCGTAGCCGTGCGATTGGAGTTCACGGATCGCCTCATTCAACTGGGGAATCGAGGCGCTGATATTGGGCAACTTGATAATGTTCGCATCCGGCCGCTTGACCGCTTCCCCCAGTGCGGCCAGGGCATCCGGTTGCCGATGATCTTCTGTCAGGTGCTCTGGAAAACTGGCGATGATGCGTCCCGCTAGCGAAATATCCTGTTTCTCGAAATCGATTCCCGCTGACGCCGTAAACGCTCGAATGATGGGCAAGAGGGAATAGGTCGCCAGGGCAGGTGCCTCGTCAGTTCCGGTATAGACAACGGTCGACTTGGGACGGGTAGCGGGCATGGGAAATTCAGTCATTCCGTGAAAGTTGTTTGGAAGTCGCAATCGACGTGGACCTGCTCGAGTGCCGTCGCACGTGGCCGAGTGCCCCATCCTAGCGGACAGGGCCCGTTACGCTCAAGAACCGTCGCGGCACCGCATGCGGCAACGATTCCCGGCCGGAAGGCCACGATTCAGAGACATGCGTGAGCCATGCATTCCCGGCCGATCCGCAGGAACGTGCAGACCGCACCACACGAGACCGGCACGCCGAGCAAACTTCGATGCGGGGCGGCCTGGAGCCGGGAATGCTGGCCAAACCCGCGCGACTCCACAGTCCAGCCTCATGCCTGGGCGCCGACAGCGCCAAGCACAAAAAGTCAAGAAAACAGCGGGCAGTGTGCGGTTTTGTGACCTACGCTTGTAGTGCCACGAACTCAGTCTCCGTTGCTCGGGGCGCCGGCTCGGCGGTTGCGGTTTGACCGCATTGCGTTTCCTGGCGGCACTCGGGTTGGACCGGCATCGCCGATCGTAACTCCACAGATGATGCGAAGAAGGGCCCACCGATGCGTCTGATCGTCTTAGCATGCATGATGCTGCACCTCATGGGGCTGGGGGCCAACAAGGCGTTCGCCGCCGAGTATTTCGTGCGCGTTAGCGGGGACGATACGAATCCTGGGGTTTCGGCAACTCAGGCGTTTGCCACCGTCACCCGCGCGGCCCAAGTCGCCGCCAGTGGCGACACGATCTACGTCGGCGGAGGAACCTACGGGGACGCCGTCACGATCGACGGAATCCTCGGCTCGACCGATGTCACCACGTTTGTCGCCGATCCGTTGGGGACCAAGACCGGGGACGCCGGCTATGTCGTGATCTCCGGATCCTTGGCCGTGGTGAACTGCAATTATGTCGGATTTCACGGTTTCACGTTCCGTGGCGCCACGCGGCCCCTTGTCTGGAAGGGGGCCTACGAGGGGCGATTTGAGGACTGTGTCTTTGACGAAGGGGCCGAACCGTTGCTGATCAAGGACGGGCACGTCACCTTTGACCAATGCGAGATCACCGACTTCGCGGGTGATGGCATCTACGTGGACGGCGAGGCGTTCGTCACGGTTTCTGCTTCCACGATCTCGGGATGCGGGGGCGAGGGGATTGAGATCAGCAAGACGGCGCGCGTCGTCGTCACCGGGACGACCATCGAAGAGAACACGGGTGACGGCATTAAAGTCGAACATCTGGCCGGCACAATCGACGATGGGGGCGCCGGCGCCGCTCCGCTGCCGACCGGCCCGCGGCTGGTCGTCGGCAGAGACGCGATCCTGGCCAGTGGCGGAGCGTTCGACAGCTATGACTCCGGGTTGGGCGCATATGGTCCCGGCAATACAGGTTCGGATGCGGACCTTTACACCAACAATACAGTCACGCTGGGGGCAGCCGTGCCTGTGTATGGCGACGTGTATTACGGGCCGAGCGGCAGCGCCAGCGCGCCCAATTTGACCGGGTCGGTGATCCAGATGCCCCGGGAAATCTCGCTGGACCCCATCGATCCCGGCGACGCGGCCACCAATAACAACAATGCGAGCATCCCCAACACGGATCTCGGCATCAATCCACTCTCGGGCGGCAACCTGACGGTCCCGTCCGGCCACGTGCTGACCCTGCCCGCGGGAACGTACTATCTGAACAAGCTGGCCCTGACGGGAGGCACGATCCAGTTGAGCGGGCCAACGACGTTTTACGTCGTCAGCGATGTCAACAGCAGCGGCGGGACGATCATCAATCCGTCAGGCAAGCCGATCGACTGCAAGATCCTGGTGATGGGGCCGTCGGTGAATTTCAAGGGGACCAGTCCTGTGCAAGCTGCGATCTACGCGCCCGATGCAAGGATTACGATTACCGGTTCGGTCGAATTGTTCGGGATGGCGGTCGGGGACGAGATCGTGATGAGCGGCCAAGCGATCCACGCCGACGTGTCCCTGACCGGATACGCCTTCGGCCTGCAAGGCGGCAACGGGAACTCGGAGCCGACTCCACCATCCAGTTGGTCTGCGATTGCGACGGCGGATCTCGAAGTCAACGATTCGACGGTCAACGACAACAGCCGCGGCATCCACATGGAGACGGCCCAGTCACTGAAGTCAGTTGATTCGGTCTACAACAGCAACCTCGAATGGGGCCTTTCACTCCGCGGAACCTGCGACCTGGCGGATTGCACCGTCAACGGCAACGGCATTGGCGGACTGTGGCTGACCGCGTACCAGGACGGCGATTTCAAGTTCGTCGATCTGGGCCTGTCAGACAACGTCGACTACGGAATCTATCTCGATGATTGTGATGTGACCTTCGACAGCAGCTCGCTGAATCCTGCCCTGATTTCCGGAAGCGATCACGTGGTGGCGATGTCGGGCGGCAAGTTGACCTTGAACGGATTGACCTTCCGTGGCGGCGCGGTTGCCGGCGTGCTGGCCAGCGGCGGCGTCCTCTCAGCCCAGAATACAACCTTCACGGACAATGGGTATGGCCTCGGCGTCAGCGGTAGCGCCGGTTTGTCGCTCGACACGTGCAGTGTCTCCGGAAACACCGTCGGGCTCTACCTGCATGAAAACGCGTCCGTCTATGTCGCCGACAGCGAACTGAAGAACAATTCCGCCTGGGCATCGATCATTTATGCCAGTTCGGTAGCCAGCGCGAACGTCACCTTTGACGGCTGCGATCTGCACGACAATGACAACGGAGTCACACTCATCAACGGCGGCACCGGCGATCTCACCCTGGTGGATTCAGCGATTCGAGACAACAACAAGAAGGGGCTGCAGTTCATCAACGGCAACCTGACCTTCGGAGACCAGGCGACCAACAACTGGCAAGTGGTTCGCAACAATTACAACATAAGCTCGGTCAAGAGCACGCTGACCCTCAACGGAGTTACGGTTGAAGACAGTACGTCGTACGGCGTGCTGGCGATCGACAGCCTCTTAACCCTGTCGGGTTGCACAATCGTCGCCCCGCATGGCATCTTCGCGGACGGAGCCAACCAGGGGCTGACGATCGACGCCACGCGGATTGTCGCCAGCGGCGTCCCCGGGTGGGGCGTCGTCCGTTATGGTGGCGACGTGACGATCAGAAATACCGTCATCGGCGGGTTCTGGGGGGGCGTGTTTCTAACGACGACTGCGGCGGCAGACGATGCGACCGTCGTCAACGCCACGATCGCCAATGCCGCCGCGTTCGGCGTCTATGCAATGGAAGGCGACGCCACCGTGCAGAACTCGATTCTCACCGGCGATGGCACGGGTGTGGGGCTGATGAAGGCCAACAAGGCCACCCTGGCTCACTCGTATAATTTACTGCACGACTTCAGCAAACCTTTCGAGGGAACGGTTGCGGATGCGACGGAACTGCTGAAGTCACCCCGCTTTGTCGATGCGGTTGGGGGCGACTTCCACCTGGCCGTCGGTTCTCCTGCCATCAACATCGGGCTCGATCTGGGTGGCCAGGTTGCCAACGATCTGGATGGCAATGCGCGACCGTCCTTCAAGGCATTTGAAGTCGGCGCATACGAATACGTCGACCCGCATGGTTCGTTTCGCGTGCTCGAATGGAGCGAAACCAAGTAACGCCGCGGTCCGCGCGGAATCGCGGCGCGATGGCGCGGCCGGTGACCGCCACCATCGCCACCATCGCCGGTCGCGCCGTAAGAGCACTGCGACACGCGCCGCGAGAAACGGTGGCGCGGCGCCGGCCCTCGTGCAAACCGCAATGGTTCGCGCAGACCGTCCGCTCGCATGATCCTGTTGGCGACGTTTACTTGATGGGCGAGTAATCCGTCGCCTTCATGTAGATGGACTCGGGCCGTTCCGCCAGCCGTCCAACCCCCGACTCCTGCGCCGCCTTCTTCCATTCGGGATCCGCGCTGAATGCTTGCCAGGACTCTTTGGCCGCGGCACGGCTGGCATGCTTGATGATGTAGATGAGGTGGTCCTTCGAATCAGGTTCGTCGGTCGGGTGCCAGTAGGCAACCGATTTCATGCCGTGCTTGTTGAACAGCCGGATTGTGTGGTCGCGGAACCGCGCGTCGAGCTTGCCGAGTTTGCCGGGGGCGGCCTGATAGATCCGCAATTCGAAGACCCCATCGTCGGCTTTCGGTCCCTCATTCCAGGTCGGCGAGTACTCCGTCTTCTCCATAAACACCGCTTCGGGACGCTTCGCCAGTATCCGCCCATCCAACTGAGACTCCTTCGCCACCTTCTGCCAGGCGGGGTCGGCCAGGAAGGCTTGCCAGGAAGCTTTGGCAGCGTCGCGGCTCTGGTGCTTGATGACGTAGATCAGCGTGTTCTTGGCTTCGTCGCCGTCGGTCGGTACCCAGTAGCCGACCGATTTCATCCCGTGCTTGTCGAACAGCTTGACGGTATGATCTCGAAAGCGGGCATTCAGAGCGTCGAGCTTGCCGGGGTTGGTGGTGTAGGTACGCAGTTCGTAAACGTCGGCCAATGACTCCGAAACCAACATTCCCAGCACCGCACATGTTGCCAGGTAACCGACCAGGGGGTGAATCTGCATTGATGACTCCTGTTGAAAATGCCCGTTGTGGGAGTGCCTGCACGTAGCGTGATCGTGCAAGCGTAACGTACACACGTCGGCTTGGGAAACCTTGTTCGTAAGCAACCACGTCGGCCGGCGACGTTCGTGACAGACGGAACCAGGGATGCGTTTGCAGCGTTGCAATATAGCGGCCCGGCGTGTCATTGAGGACAACCGCAGCGATTGAGTGCGCAATCAGCGTCCGCATGGCTCGCCGCACCGTGGCAGCGTCTCGCTTGGGCGCCCGTGCATCACGAAGCACTGCACCGTACCTGGCGGCAGCGCGAGTGCATCGCCCGTCGGCCGTTGACGAGGCGAGTGGATCTGCTACACTACAGTGGCTGCATAACACGTCGCGTGACCGGCAAATCTTGCCGGCTTCACTTCACGATTGCGGTAATTGGGACACCTGCCGAGTGACTGGCCCTGCCGAGTGACTGGCGGGGTGCGTCGTGTTTTCTCTCGCCCGCAATGGATGCGTTCGCTCCAGACCTTCTTACCGGTGACTTGTTTGCTCCTCTCCCGGAGCGGCGACTGCGGAGACGCAGGGCCTAAGCGGTTCGGGAGAGTGCGACGGTGTCGAGCCGCCGCAAGGCTCTCTGGCGTCTCGTTCGCTTCGAGTTTTCGCACAAGCGCTCAGCCGTTGCCGGTAGCAATCGGAGCCCGTGCCTGACCGTCTCGGAAATCGGAAGACAGATTATTTTGATGAAGTTTGCTGAACTTGCACTCTCCCCGCCCCTTCTCCGCAGTCTCCAGGAGGCTGGTTACGAAAAGGCAACCCCCATCCAAGCGAAGGCCATCCCGCACGTATTGCAGGGTAGAGATTTGATCGGTTGCGCCCAGACCGGGACCGGCAAGACGGCCGCGTTTTCACTTCCCACGCTGCACCGGTTGTCGCGCGCCCCGGCGCGTCCGTCGGGCGCTCAGCGGCGACGGCAGCGATCGGGTCGTCGAGTAATTCGGTGTTTGATCCTGACCCCCACGCGTGAACTGGCGGGTCAAATTGGTGACAGCCTGGGGACCTATGGTTGCCACACGGGGTTACGGCACGCGGTGATCTTCGGCGGCGTTCGGCAAGGACCGCAGGTCCGCGCCTTGCAAGCCGGAATTGACACCTTGGTGGCGACGCCCGGTCGGCTGCTGGACCTCATGGGCCAAGGCCTGATCGATCTCAGCCACGTGGAGATCCTGATTCTTGACGAGGCCGACCAGATGCTCGACATGGGCTTCATCCATGACCTGCGCAAGATCGTGGCCAAGGTGCCCTTGCAACGACAAACGCTGATGTTCTCCGCCACGATGCCGGCTGCGATTCGCGAGCTTGCCGACCAGTGGCTGCGACGTCCGGTGGAAGTCAAAGTCGCACCGGTCGCCTCCACGCCCGACCGTGTTGCACAATCGGTGTTCTTTGTCGAACGACACGCGAAAGCGGCGACACTGAGCCACTTGCTGCAGACGACCGCTCGCTCGAAGACGCTGGTGTTCTCACGCACCAAGCGCGGAGCGGACAAGATCGCTCGGATCCTGGAGCGAGACGGGATCCGCGCCCTGGCGATTCACGGGAACAAGAGCCAAGCCCGGCGAACGGCCGTGATGGGCGAGTTCAACGGGCCCCGGCCCCCGGTGCTGGTGGCCACGGACCTGGCAGCTCGCGGTTTGGATTTCAGCGACATTTCGCATGTTATCAATTACGATCTGCCGGAAGTCCCGGAGACGTACGTTCATCGCATCGGCCGCACGGCGCGGGCCGGCGCCGCAGGCCAGGCAATCTCGTTTTGCGACAGCGACGAGCGGAAACTGCTGCGGATGATCGAGCGGTTGACGGGACGGAAAGTGCCGGTCAAGAAATCACCGCCGGTCGCCACCGGGAAGATTGCCGGTCCACCGTCACCCAACGCGCAGCGAGAGCGTACCGAGCCAGGAAACAAGCGGAGCCGGAAGGGCGGGCAGCAACAAGAGTCGGGCAGGGGCTCAAGCGCGGGGTCGGGCCAGATGCGTTATGGAAACACCAATCAAAGCGACGGAACCGAGCCTCACACGGGTGGCAAGCGACCGGCCAAGCAGGGGAATTCGCGCCGAGCGAAACGGCCGGCGACCGCCACGGGGAAAGTAACCGGGGCGAAGCGGCGGAGGTTTACCAAGTCTGCAACCGACAAGCGTAAATAGACGAAATCAAGACGGCACGTGAATGCCCTTCGGCCGCAGGGGTTTCACGCCGGATCACGGACTTACCGCTGCAGCCAGGCAGTGGGCCCCAGGGAGGTCCGGTGCCGACAGCCAGGGAGGGTCACATTGCTCGAGCGAACCCGGGAAGCTCGACGTCGTCCCCCATACGCAACCAATCGATCCAACCGAGAGCAACTGTTATCGTATTCCGATCCACTCCGCGGTTCGGAAGCAACTCACCAAGACTTCGAACGGGAGAGAACCTTGTTGACACCATCCGAGAAGCGAGTCTTGCGTACGTTCAGTGAATACCTGGTCACACCGGGAAAGATGCTCTGTTTCTTCGGGCCCAACCTGGAACGGCACAAAGCGGCCCTGCGGCAACTGACGGAGAAAGACTTCCTGGTGAAAGAGACTTTCAAAGGCGCCTACTCGCTGACCCATGCCGGCTTCCGCGCCATGAAGACGTGCGAACAGCAGTAAGGATCGCGGCAAACAACGGAGCGAGCGAAACATCGCTTCCGGGTGGCGCGGTCGCTGCGTATGACGCATTGGGAGGCAACGGCACAACGTTGTTGATGACGCGTTTCCGTGCGGCGTTGGACCGATTGACGTCATGCCCAGCATGACCTTCGGAACCGTGGAAGGAGTGCCGCGCGTTGGCTGGAACCGCCGTCGCCCGGACGGCGTGGCCTGCTATCGGTAGTCGGCACCCGTCAAGCTGCGCAGAACGGACGCTTGCCAATCTCGAAGCTCATCCTGCAGGCGGGTAACGACGGCGGGCTTGGCTGCCGCCACGTCTTCCCGTTCGGCCGGATCACGTCGCAGATCGTACAGTTCGACACGGGTCTTTTCTCCCAGCCCTTTGACGAGGAGTTTGTACCGATTGTCGAGCAGCACTCGCTGACCGCCGTAGTCGCGTGCGGCAATGTCCGGGTGATGGAAGTTGCGAAAATTCCGAGTCGGCAAGCCCGCCATCAATTTGACGAGCGGCGTCGTGCCGGACTGCAACGTCGCCGGCAAGTAGGGTTCGGCGTTTCCCGCACCGGAGCGATCAAATTCCCAAAACCCGATCGGTGTCGGGCGAACTTCCCATTCGCCGTTGAGCAACGGTTGCAGTGAGAGCCCGTCGAGCGGCCGGTTCGGGAGGGCAATGCCCGCCAGTTCGCAGAGCGTCGGCAGGATGTCGCTCGTCACCGTATTCACGTCCGTCTGACGAGGCTCCGGGATGCCATGCGGCCATTCGATGATGCCGGGAACGCGGATCCCACCTTCGTACAATGTTCCCTTTCTGCCGCGGAACGGCGATGTCACGATGCCATCGCCTGGGGTCCCGTTGTCACCGCAATACCAGAGCAACGTGTTGTCTTGCTGGCCGTTTTCCGCCAGCCATGTTCGCAACGTCCCCATCGATCGGTCCATCGCCGTAATCTCGGCGTAGCGTTCCTGAAGGACCTCTCGGAGTGGACGTTTGGTTGGCCGCCCAGTTTCGTTTGAAGTGAGGGAGACCTGCCGATCTGCGTAGTGTTCCGGCAAGTCGGCGTACCGATCCAGGTCCTCGCGGAGGCCGCTATACGGTTCGTGTGGTGAACCAAACCAGAGGACTACGAAGAACGGACGATCGCTGGATGTCGCCGCTTCCAGGAAACGAATCGTCTCGGCGACCAGAATCTCCGAGCTCTCGCCGTTAAACTTCTGCGGCGCCGCGCCGTTCCGCGAAAACGTCGGGTTGAGTTCAAAGAAGTTGTCGTGGGAAAGCCATTCGGAAAACCCCATCGCTCCGGGACTGGTCGGTGAAGCTTGTTTCACCGGTCCCAGATGCCACTTGCCGAAATGCCCACAAACGTAGCCGGCCTGCCCAAGCAACTGGGCGATGCTGATCTCTTCGGGCCGGATCGAGTAGTTGGGTGCGAACGTCCCATAGCGCACCGGGTGACGACCGGTCAGCACACTGCCCCGCGTTGGCGAGCAGGATGGATGGGCGGAGTAAAAGCGGTCGAGCCGCAGGCCGTTGGCCGCCATCGCATCAAGTACCGGGGTCTGCAAATGCGGATGGCCGTTATAGCCGGTCTCGTCCCAGCCGTGGTCGTCACCCATGCAGAGAATGATATTGGTGCGTGCGGGCTGGGCCAGGGCCGGCTGGTCGCGGCCGCCGATGAACGAAACCATGAAAATCAGTGCCGCAAGGCCCCACTGGCTGTATCTACCACTCATTGGTTCGCTCCGCCTTGGTTACTGAGACGGCGCATATCGGGCGCCGTTTTATCGACTCGGTGTACTGACAATCGGTTTCCCTGTTGTAAAGCGCCAGGGCCTGCGATTGCAACGTCGGACGCGCGATGCGCGTTGCCGCGATCGCTGAGGGCATGACGGCCCATGCTGTGGCGTCGAGCAGCGCATGGAACACGGGGCTTCGGTGGTATCTTCCGCCCACACTGATTGGCCCGTGTTTATGTCACGCATCGCATGATTTACGTGGGACGTGGCGATTGGCTGGTGGTTGACGCGTCAATCTCGTTCGTTAGCAACACGCGTTGGGTCGGCAGGGCAAAACGGATCCCGGCCTCTCGGAAGCGTTCGATCACCTGCAGATTGAAGCGTTCGCTGAACTCGCAGTAATCCCAATAGGCGGGCGGGTGGTACCAGTAAATGGCACGCAGGTTGATCGCCGAATCGAGGAAGTCGTGCAGAAAGACGCGCGGCGGAAAGTCCGCTTGCTGCACTTCGTGGTCAGTCAGGGATTGCTGCAGGATGTTGAGCGCCTCTTGGATCTTCTCCGGACCGGTATCGGGTGCCACGCGAAGGTCCACCACGCGGCGAATAAACGGACGCTTGCCAATGTTGTGAATCGTCTTATTGGCCATCTCGGCATTGGGGACGGTCACCAGATGGCCGTCCAGCGTGCGGATTCGCGTCGACCGAAAACCGACCTGTTCCACCGGTCCGTCATGGCCGTCAATGACAATCCGATCACCCAACTCGAACGGACGGTCGGCGAATATCATGACGGACCCAAACAGGTTCTTGATCGTGTCCTGAGCGGCGAGCCCGATTGCCAGTCCGCCGGCACCCAGCCCGGCCAACACGGCAGAGGGTGGCTGTTCGCTGACGGCGGTCGCAACGTCCAACGCCACCAGCACGATGATGGTCAAGCGGAGCGATGTGCGGACAATCGGGACCAGCATATTGTTCAGCGTGCTACCGGTTCGCGTCGCCAGTTCCCGCAACATTTCGACCGCCACATCAACCAGTCGAAAGCAGATGTATCCGACAACCAAGGCGAAAATCACATGGATCACGGTTGTGACCAGTGACTCGATCTCGTGCCCCAGGACCAACGCTCTCATGCCGGCAGTGAGGCCGGCAAGAAATAGGACACCCACGGCGGCGGCGGCCAGTGTTCGAGCGACAAACGACCCCATGGTGCGACCTCGTCCCTCCAGGCGATCAGCATGCCATCGCAGTACGGCACGTAGAATCTGACCAACGAGCAACCCGGTAAAGATCGCGCCAAAGAGAGCGAGGATTCGCCACGTTTCATTGCCCAGCAGCAGCTCGCGGTCGTACCAGGCCTTGTCGGTCTCAGGCACGTTCAGCACGGGCCGGTTGCCGTAGATCTCGTGAAGATCATCAACTCGCGAAACCGTGTCCGCAGAGAAACGCCAGGCAGGCGACCCACTGCGAACGATCAAGATGGGCGGGCTGGTTGACTCGGGTGGAAAGCCGCACGGCGGCCCTTCCGGATCGTCACTGATCGCAGCGTAGTCGATCTCTGCCAACCGCTCGAGGACCTCCTTGAGGTGCCGAGCCGTCTGGAGTTTCGCGTACGGCCCCATTTCGGGATCCTGTTCCTCCAGTTTTGAAAAATCCAAGGCTGTCACTGCCAGACCGTAGTCTTTCTTTTCAAACGCGTCCATCAAGCTGCGGAGGGTCCGGCGAGCACTCTTGAGTCCCTCGGGTACCATGGGCGCGGGCGTGGTTTCCGGCGGCGCGTCCCCGGCAGCCTCCTGAGAATCGTCAATACTTGGCTTAGCCTGAGTCACGGCCGCCGGCAGTTCGGCGCCCTGATCGACCGGTGCGGTCTGCTGGAGCAGACGATACAGCGACTCGACCGCAACAACGGTCGTCGACGCAAACCTCCACTGGCCGTCGTCGCCCGGTCGCAGAACGATCTCGGAATCCAGCTTTTCGGGCGGAAGCGGAACGGGGGGACTCGCCGGGTCGTCGCTGATCCTGTCCGGATCAACCAACGACAAGCGATCCATCGACGCTTTCAACTTCTGCGCCAGCGCGACCTGCTGAAACGCATCCGGCGCCGGATTGAGCGCAGAGAAATCCATCGCGGCGATGGCACGCCGATAGTCTTTTTCTTCCATCGCCACCACAAACGATTCTAACGCTCGGCGCGGGCTTCCCAGTGGACCCGGAGCCGCACCGGTATCGTTGTTTGCAGTATTCTCCGCGGCGCCCGTGGCCTCGCCGATGCCCGGTGGCTCCGCCGTGGCTGGGTCAGTCGCATTCTGCTGAGCCGCCCCGGCCGTCGTCGCCGTCAGGCACAGAATGAGGATCAGGGGCACGCGGCGGCATAACATGAATTCAACTCCGACCTTGCAGATACTGATCCAACGCTGCAGAAACTGAAGTGTCTATCTTACCCCTTGCGATTCTCGCTGGGGACACCGGACCGAGGCAACGCGAAGTACTCCGCGGCCACATTCGGCAGTTCGGCCCGCGGGCCATTTTCGATGGTCCGTTTTTGCAGCAAAACGGGCGAATCGATAGAATGGAGCACATGTTCACTCCCCCAGCCATGACCATGGCCATTTCCCGGTTGTTTGCGGCATTGCTGCTTGGCGCGCTCACTTGCACTGCGGCCATCGGTGCCGCGGAAGTCGACTACGAGTCGCAGATCAAACCACTCTTGAAAGCCCGCTGCTATGCATGCCACGGAGCGCTAAAACAGGAAGCGGGCCTGCGTCTCGATACGGGGGCCGCGGCACGCCGGGGCAGCGAGAACGGACCAGTCATTACCGGCGGGTCGCCGGCCGAGTCGACGTTGCTGGAACGCGTTCGCTCGGAGTCCGAATTCGACCGCATGCCGCCGGACGGGAAACCGCTCGATGAGCACGAGGTACAGCTCCTGCAATCCTGGGTGGCAGCCGGCGCCCGCTCGCCGGCCGACGAGCAACCCGAAGCTGACCCGCGCGAACATTGGGCGTTCCAAGTTCCCCGCAAGGCAGCGTTGCCTTCGGTCTCTGCGCCTGACTGGCCCCGCAATCCGGTCGATCACTTTCTTCACGCCCAGTACGATCGGCATGGCCTGACTCCCACGGCGGATGCGTCGCCTGCGCAACAATTGCGTCGTCTCTATCTCGATTTGATCGGCCTGCCGCCCACGACCGTCCAACTGCAGGCATTCATGGCGGATCCGTCCGATGCACACTACCGGCGGATAGTCGACGAACTGCTCGACGCCCCTCAGTATGGTGAACGTTGGGGGCGGCATTGGATGGACGTCTGGCGCTACTCGGACTGGTACGGTCGCCGCAGCCAAAACGATGTCCGCAACAGCGCGCCGCAGATCTGGCGGTGGCGCGATTGGATTGTCGATTCGCTGAACGAGGACAAGAGTTACGCCAGGATGATCCAGGAGATGCTGGCCGCCGACGAACTGGCCGCTGACGATGACTCCGCCTGGCCGGCGACGGGTTACCTGGTGCGAAACTACTATTCATTGAATCCGAACGAATGGATGCGACACAACGTCGAGTACACCGGCAAGGCGTTTCTGGGCCTGACGTTCAATTGTGCACATTGCCACGATCACAAGTACGATCCCATCGCGCACGACGACTACTTTCGGCTGCGTGCGTTTTTCGAGCCGATCGGTATCCGCCAAGATCGCGTCGCGGGGCAGGCCGAGCCGCCGCCGTTTGAAGTCTATGTCTACGGCGGCTCACGAAAAGTGATACGCGAAGGCATGGTCCGCATCTATGACGAGCGTCCCGAGGCCCCGACCTGGTTCTACACGGAAGGGGATGAACGAAACCGCGTCTCTGAACGGGGCAGCATCCCGCCGGGCGTCCCATCGTTTCTGGGAGTGCCGCTGCGCGAAATCGAACCGATTGAGTTGCCCACGCAAGGCTGGTATCCCGGCGCGCGGCCCGAGGTGCAACAGGCCTTGGTCGTCGATGCTGGGGAAGCCGTCGCCGCCGCCGAGCAAGCGCTGGAGGCAATCGAAAAGCAGCCGGCGAACTCGACGGAAGAAGAGACGCGGGTCACCACCGCTCGACAAGCGTTCGACGACGCACTGCAAGCGGCGATCGAGGCCGGAGAAGCCGGTGCCCTGGTGGGCCGACAGTCGCTTTCCTTCGATGCCGTTGAAGGGCGAAGAATCGTACAGAACACGTTGCCCCGCCTGTCGACGTTGCCGGCAGGAACGACCATCTCTTTCCAGCTCCGAATTCTCCAAGACAACCATGTCAACTTCCAGTTGGCCCGGGATGCGGTCAAGCATTTGACGGCACTCTATGTCGGCTTTGTGGGTGGCAAGATCCGCGCTTACCAGCCCGGCGGGTTCGATGAAGCGACCGTCGGCACCTACCAGTTCGCGAATGGCCAACAGCATTTTGATGTCAGGTTGGTGCTTCACCCCGACAGGGATCAGGCTGACTTGACGGTGACGCTCCACGGCACCGAGACGGTCCTGGTCGAGAATCAACCGATTGCGCTGAACGGATGGAACCCAACTCGCAATCCAAATCAACCGTTCACGTTCGATTGCCGGACCGGGACGCGGGCACTGCTCGATGCGGTCGTGGTCGAGGCTGGCGAGCAACGATTCGTGTGGGACTTCGAGGCCCCCGATTTCCGAGACGACCAGGACGTTGACGGGATCGACGGCTGGCTGGTCCATCCCCTCTCGGTTGCCCCGGCGACCTCGGTCGTTTCCCTGATTGCCGGCTGTGAATCGGCTCGGGAGAGTTACGACGCGTGGCAAGCGGCTCGAGCCGCACTCCGCGAAGTCACGTTGCACGCCACCGCGGCGGAACAGACGTTAGTCGCAGCCCAACATCGGCAAGCCAGCCTGCTGGCCACGATTGCTGCGGATCGATTCCTTGCGGAATCGCCTGCCACGCTCGAGGAAACCGCCCGTTTCGAGAAATTGGCCCAAGAGGCCTACTCGAAACAGCTTGTCGCGGCGATTGCCCGAGCGGAATCGGACGCCCTGAATGCCGAGGTCGAACTGCTGCAGGCGAACGGAATTCCAGCCACCGACAAGGACCGCCAGCAGAAGATCGCTGCGGCCGGGAAGACGTTGACGCAAGCTCGGCAGGAACTGGCTGCGGCCCGCGCCAAACAAAGTTCCGCGCCCGTCTCGACCGAATACACCAGGTTGAGCCCCACCAGCTCACAACAGAGCACGGGCCGGCGTTCGGCGCTGGCACATTGGATTACCGACCCGCTGAACCCGCTTACACCGCGTGTCGCCGTGAACCATATCTGGTTGCGACACTTCCACGTTCCACTGGTCGAAAGCGTGTTCGACTTTGGACGCAACGGCAAACCGCCCTCGCATCCGAAATTGCTCGACTGGTTGGCCGTCGAGCTGCGGGATCACAACTGGAGCATGAAGCACATTCACCGGCTGATCGTCACCAGCCGCGCGTATCGGATGAGTTCGTCTGCGGCCGGACGGGAGTCCAACCTGGCGAAAGACAAGGACAACCGTCTACTTTGGCGCATGAACCAAGGGCGGATGGAAGCCGAAGTGGTGCGCGACAGTGTCCTGGCGATTTCAGGGGCCCTGGATGCCACCTTGGGAGGCCAGGTCCTCTTGAACTCACAGGCCATGACCACCAATCGCCGCACCCTGTATTACGAGGTCTTTCCGGAGAATGGCGGCAGTGACGCGCTCGCCGAGATCTTCGATGCGCCCGATCCGACCGATTGCTTTCGCCGTAGCAGCACGATTGTGCCGCAGCAGGCGCTGGCTCTCAGCAATAGCTCGATCATCCATCGTTGCAGCCGCCAGGCAGCTCGGCGAATCGCGCAGCAGACCGGCACTGGCGACGGCCAGTTCATCAGCGGCGCATTCCTCGCCGTCCTGTCCCGGCCACCGACCGACAGGGAAGCTTCCGCCTCGCAACGGTTTCTCGACAAACAGCGGGCGATCACGGACGACGAGCAGTTGGTGCGGGAAGGGCTGGTGCGTGTTCTGTTCAACCACAACGACTTCGTTACCGTTCGCTAGATTTCTTTGAGGGCCAGGGCCGGCGCGCCTGCCGACACATCGCCCTCGTTACAAGGGCACATTGCCATGCATCGCCGCGATTTTCTGGCCGACTTTGGAATGGGATTCACGGGACTCGCCATGGGCGCCATGTTGGCCGACCAGGGCGTGACGCAAGCGGCAACATTGCCCGCCGGCGAACCCCACTTTCCGCCTCGTGCCAAGTCGATCATTTGGGTGTTTCTCTCCGGCGGCTACAGCCACCTGGAGACGTTCGATCCGAAACCGGCGCTCAACAAGTACGCCGGTAAGACGCTGGCAGAGACGCCTTTTCCCAATCCGGTCGACTCCCCCCTGCATGCGAAGCGGTTTCGTAGTGTCGCGGCGGCAGAGATCAACGTCCGGGATGTGTACCCCAAGATCTATCCCTTGCAGGTCGGATTTTCCCGGCAGGGCGAGAGTGGTATCGAGATCACGGACTGGTGGCCGCACCTGGCGAAATGCGTCGACGAGATCAGTTTCGTCCGCAACATGTGGACAACGGACAACGATCATGCGGCCGAAAACCAGATGCACACCGGCCGTCACCGGTTGGACGAAACCCAACCGAGTATCGGGGCCTGGGCGCACTATGGGCTGGGGTCGATCAACGAGAGCTTGCCGCGGTTTGTCGTGCTGGGGGGGCCGACGCGTTCCAACACGCGTGCGTCCATCGACTCGTATTATCTCGGGCCGGAACACGCCGGTGTGCCACTGAAATTGGACCCCAAGAATCCGCTTCGCTTCGGTTCCCGTCAGAGCAGCCAAACGGCCGCCCAACAGCGCAACGAGTTCGAGTTGATTGAGGAACTCAACCGGATCTCGGTCGACCGCCACCCGCGTGATGAAAAACTGTTGGCCCGGATCAAGTCCTACGAGTTGGCGTACCGTATGCAGATGGCCGTGCCAGAGGTTGCCAATCTGTCGAATGAAACTGCGGAAGTAAACCACCTGTACGGTATCGATGACGACGCAACGAAGGTCGCCGGCCGGCGGTTGCTCGCCGCCCGGCGGTTGGTCGAGCGGGGCGTTCGTTTTGTCCAGGTCTTCCCGTCGTCCTATGGCACGTGGGATTCGCACCGCAAACTCAAGGAGAACCACAGCAAGATGTGCAAGTCGGTCGACAAGCCAATCGCAGGCCTGCTCAGCGACTTGAAAAGGCGGGGCTTGATGAACGATGTGGCGGTCGTCTTCTGCACGGAGTTCGGCCGCACGCCGGGGCTCGAAGAGCGATCAGGCGGAACCACGGGGCGAGACCATCATCCGAATGGCTTCACCGTCTGGCTGGCTGGAGCGGGACTCAAGAAAGGTTACGTGCACGGCGAAACCGACGAGCTTGGCTATCACGCCCAAGGGGACGGGCACTACGTCACCGACCTCCATGCCACCGTACTGCACCTGCTGGGACTGGATAACACCCGCCTGGAAGTCCCGGGCCGCAAGCGGCTGGATATTGACCGCGGCCAGGTGATCTCGGATATCCTCGCCTGACCAGTGCGGGCCAAGCCGGCCGCGGCTACCGCTGGACCCAGAAATCGAGAACCCGCGGCGCATCCAGGACCGGTTTGAGAATCTCGACGAACGCTTCGTGGTCGGGATGCGGCAGATAAGCGGCGCGGCCGGCTTCCGAATCAAAACTGACCATGAAGCAGTGGGTGAACCCTTGGGCGTGCCGTTCCGGGCTGTTGTTGGTTCCCCATTCGAATGCCTTGATCGTGTCGATCTTTTCCGGCAGTGCCGCGAATGCCGCTTCAACCTTTTGGACGGCGTCCTCCGCCGCGTCCTTCTTGAAGCGGAAAAAGACCGCGTGTTTGAGTTCCTTTTCCAGCGGCTTGGCGTCCGCATCACCCCAGTAGTCGACTACAAAGACCTTGTCATTGTGTGGCCGGAGCACATCGCCAAACGCCTTGTGGGCATCGTGCGGCAGGTAAGCGGCACGGCCGGCTGCGTCCTTGAAAGTAAGCAGGAAGCAGTGTGTCAGTCCGTCGTTAAGACCTTCCGGACTGTTGTTGACGCCCCATTGAAAATCTATGATCTCCGGAATCTCCTTCGGCAGATTACGAAATGCATCGACCACTTGCTGAATCTCATCTTCGCTCGACGAATCTTTGAACGAGAAGAACACGGCGTGCCGCAGGACCTTCCCTGCCGGTGCCGGACCGAACTCGGGCGTGTCGTCGGACTCGTCGGAGCGGGCAGTTGTTGGCACGTCGGCTGGCTCGCTTTCAGGCGGAAGGGAGTTGGTTGTGTTGCTGGACGTATCGGCCGTTCCGCTTGCCAGCGGCGTTGGCGGCGTACACGCCGTAAATACGAGGCAGATGGCCGCCACGCCGAGGCACCAGCCAGCCTGGGCAGTCGAGCGGTACTTGAGCATTGGCATGGTGCCAAGCTGAAACGCGGGATGCCAATTCATGAGTTCTTCTCGCAAACGCGTCGTGGAAGTTGTTCTATCGTGCTCTTTGCAGGGCCGGGACGATGAGGCCAGCATAAACTCTCAGCGCGTGAAACTCCAGGCAGGTCGCATCTTCAGCGCGGATCGAGCGGATCGTGAACCTCCGACGTCCGCAGCCTGGTCGCAATGGCGTCCAGCACTTCATGATCGGCAGGCAGGCTGGAGTCCAGCACCTTGCGGAGTGGAATCGGAACTTCATCCATGCGATACGCGGTCCCCGGCCGGTGTATCCCGTACACGGCCGTCGTGAACTGCACGGCCGCAGTGACGCCCACATCCGCCTGGGGATAATCCAGAACGACCGCGGGAATTCGTTGCAACGTCGCCTGGGCGGCGGCCGAAAGCTTGGCGACGCCCTCCGATCCGACCAGCACGACGGCATCAACCTCGTCGCGTTCGAGCAAGTTGTTGGCGGTGTACTCACCCGGATTGTAGCGAGGATATCCGCGGGCCAGATTCACACTGAAGGGGAACCCCGTTTGCCAGCAAAGGACCATGTCGGCACCGGCCACGTCCCCCGGCACGCGCATTCTGCGGGCCACGAAACGGGTGTGGGCGTTGAGATCCGTTACCAGATTGAGGAGGGCTTCGACATTGGCGTGCGGCACGCCGTGGCGGGTAAGTCCGAGCCCGAAGAAAACGGCCCCATAGCAGCAAGTCTTCAAGATGTCGGCCAGCCGCAGAAGCGAGTCGCGGTCGACGCCGCCAATCCGGTCAACTTCGACCGGCATGCCGCGGATGAGCGCTCGCAAGGCCCAAATCACGTCAAAGTCGCCGCCCGGCGCCACTTGGATGAACGTATCCGCCGCCGCCGCCGTCGCCGACCGCACGGTGTCAACCACCACCAGATGGCGATCGGCTCGCCCGCCGGGGACAAACATGCCTGGTGCCTCGACGTAGCGGGCCAGGTGGCGGGGATGGCTTTCCAATGGATTGCTGCCCCAGTAGATGACCAGGTCGGACCGGTTTCCAATCTCGCCCAGCGATGAGGTACTCTCGCCAACCGATTGGACTGCCATGATTGACGGCGCGTGGCAGGTGGAAGTCGTCGTGTCGATCGTGGCGCCCAATTGGTCGGCCAGGCGGACCGCCGAGCGCTGGCCCGGCGTACTGCTCCGCGACAGGCCGTAAATCAACGGGGCGCGGGAGGTTTGCAAGACCTCCGCCGCCCGCTCCACCGCTTTCTCCAACGAAACGATGCGGCCTGCAACCCGAGCGGGTGGGATGTCGACGGTGGATTGCCGCAGCAGCCAAGGTTCCGCCAGCGAGCACCCGGGAGAGATGCCCGTCACCCGCGCCGCGTCGATCTGCAGCACCAGGTCATCACAGACACATCCACACACCGTGCAAGCGACGTCCGTGGCAATCTGCGGAGTGGTTGACTCTTCGTCGCGTGGTTTCATCGTAAACGTGGCTGAAAGTTGCGGTTGCTCGACCTCCATCCGGCGAGACAGGATCGTGCCACCCGGGTCCAAGCTGCAGCAGGTGCACATCGATACCGCACTGACAGACTCGGCGGACGGTGCGATTGTAGCAGGGTTGGTCCGCGTTGCGTGATGGCCGGCATGACGTTTCGACCCGGACAGCAAGAGCAGGTCATGCTGTAGATAACCGCCCGCTAATCCGCAGGCCGCGGCTCGACCGGCGAACGATTCGCAGGTCATGCGGTGCATGACGCAACATCGGTCGGCAAGACCGTTCAGCACCTTTCCGTCCACACGCGTCCGCCTGCAACGCTCGGCCGTAAGACTGCCAAACACCAATACGGCGGACTGCCGCGCCGAACGCTAAACCCGGTGGGCACCTGTCGCGGGCCGCCTCGCGCAGGCCGTCGCACCGGGCCGAGCAGTATGCTCGACGAAACGATAGATGGGCGAGGCGTGCAGCCGGCGCAGTTGGGGCAACCGTTCAAACGGATTGTACGCCTGCAGGAACGGTCGCAGCGGCGTGCGTCTCGATGCGAGTCCGATCTTGACGACACTGTCGGCCGTGCACCGGCCGAGGTACCCGCGGACGCTGGCAACATGCATGTTGGCAGCAAATCTCGCGTACGGTTCAGCGACCTGGATGGCGCCCAGAATCACAAGCGACATGGCGACGCCTTGCATAGCTCCGACGACCATCGCAATACCCCGGTCGAACGGCTTCAGCGTTCCCCGTTTCCCCATCAGCCGATTCCAGACGAGATCGTAGGTCACCATGGCGGCCGCGCCGAGCACCACGCAACCGATGCAGACGGCCAGCAGGCTATTCAGAATGCCGATGGTGCCCAACACACTGCTGACGGGCGGTCCGAATGCTTCGACCACGCGAGCCGCGAAGAAAGCACTGGTTACGAATGCCAGGAGAAAGACGGAGATTGCCCCTTTGCCGAGCCAATAGCCAATGATGCTCGTGAGGCCGATCAAGCAAGTGACTGCCGATGTGACGATGTCCCCTTTCGCCAGGAAGTACGTCGCCAGACCGCCAATGCCGGTAAACCAACACAGCCACAAGGGTGGTGCGATGCGTAGCTTTTTCATGCTGGTGTCTCAGAGTTGCGATATTCCAGAACCGCCCTCTGCAAACATAGCTTTCGAATGCCGAGCATGACGGGAGCACGGCCCGAAAAACGCAACGCCACGAACCCGAACTCTACCGCCGAATGAACAACGAAACCAGGCACAGCGCGACGTCGCCGTCGTTTGTGGCGAACTTACCCAAGGCGCCGCGCATATCAGCCGGAGCGCCGGTTTGCCCAGCGATCAACGGAACCGGGGTAACGCCCAACGGCTGATGATTGGCGAAGTTACGCTTCAGACCAACGAGGCAGGTTGTCAACATCGCGGTGTATGTAATGCGACTGAACTGCAAACATGTTGCCGCGTTAAGACTACAATTCAAGCAAAATACCAACCCCGGTCGATGGTCACACGACGGCGACCTTGACGCAGTTGATCGGTGGCAAGGCGTCGAACAGGCATGTCCATTCTTCGCCTCCGTCGCGTCCCATCCAGAGTTGGCCGGTGGTCGTGCCAAAATAGAGGGCCGGCTTCTTGAGATCGTCAATATCCATTCCATCCCGCAAGACGGTAAAAAAGGTCTCCTTCCTGGGAAACCCCTTGGCCAGTCGCTTCCAAGACGACCCGCCGTTTTCGCTGCGCCAGACGGCAGGCGCTGCATCGGGACAGGTCCGTGTCATCGGGTCGAGCGGCATCACGAAGACCGTGTCGGGGTCGTGAGGGTGGACGATGATGGGAAAGCCAAAGTCCGAGGGGAGGCCCTTGGCAATCGAATACCAGGTGTGTCCATGGTCGTCACTCCGCAACACGCCAATCCCCGGCCGCTCTTCCCAGCCGCCGTGATTCTGCATGTAGAGGCGGCCCGGCACATCGGGGTGACCGGCGATCTTGTGGACGCACTGGCCGAACTCGGGGTAGGGGTCCGGCACAAACCCCGCACCGATCCCCTCGTTGGCGGCCGCGAACGTTTGGCCGCCATCCTCGCTCAGGTAGTGACCGCCGGTCGAAATTCCCAGATGCACCCGGTTTCCATCTCGCAGGATGGTATGCATGCAGAGACCGCCGTTGCCCGGGTGCCATTGCCGCGCATGGTCATGATTACTGATTCCCAGGATCATCTCCCAGGTGTTGCCGTAATCGTTGCTGCGAAACAAGGCAGCCGGCTCGACCCCACACCACAATTCCTTCTTGGTCTTGCCGGTTTCCAGCGACCAGATATTGGCCACGGCCCGCCCGTCATTTTCGGGAAACGCCGGCGCCGACTTCGTCTCCTTGAACTTCCTGCCCAGGTCGTTCGAACGCAGGATCTTCATGCCGAAAAACGCATTGCAGCTCGACGCATAAATCCGCGGGCTGCCGCGGCGGTCGATCAGCGCCGCGTAGACTTCGACGCCAGACCCAAACGGACCACGCATCTCGAAGCGGCGACGCCCCTTGGCCGCTTCCGCCACGAACAGCCCTTTCTTGGTACCAATGCAGAGAATAACGCGTTCGGCCATCTTCAACCTCCTGAAACGGCGGGCATGATCGCGAGGACATCGCCGGGAGCCAGTTGCGTCTCCAGCCCTGCGCGGTCGTGAATGAAATCGTCGTTAACGAACAGATGGACGTGGCGCCTGACCGCCCCCGTCTCGTCACACACACTGCGGTAGAGCGACGCATGCTCGCGTTTGAGCTGGTCGAGTGCCTCCTGTACCGTCGCGGCGGAAGACGTCAATTCGGCTCGGGACTCCCGAACGTAGGTTCGCAGCGTCGACGCGATGTAAATCGAAACCGTCATGGCACACCGGTCCGGCAAGCGTGTGACACACATCGTGACTGCAACCCGGGAGCCGGCGGCGCAGACGAACCCGGGCCGGAAGGCCGGCCGATCACCCCGGCATCCCCCTTTTTCCCGCCTCCCCCGCGGCGGCTGTGCCGCAACATAGCAATTCGGCCACCCGTTGCCAAACCTTCGAGCCGCCAAAAAAAATACGGAGTGGCCGCAGACGGAGCCTCACGCCAGGATCTCGTTGACAACATGGCCGTGCACATCGGTGAGCCGTCGATCGATCCCATTTTGGCGAAATGTCAGTCGCTTGTGGTCGACCCCCAGCAGGTGAAGCACGGTGGCATGGAAGTCGTAGCAATAGGTCTTGCCCTCGACGGCCTGGTAGCCCCAATCGTCACTCCGGCCGTAACTCGTCCCAGCCTTCACGCCGGCGCCGGCGAGCCAGGTGACAAATGACCCTCCGTTGTGGTCCCGTCCTTCGCCGCCCTGGGCAAACGGTGTCCGTCCGAATTCCGTCGTCCAGATCAACAGCGTGTCTTCGAACAGGCCCCGCGAGCGCAAGTCGCGTATCAGCGCGGCAATCGGCCGATCGACGGACGCCGCGATGGGAGGCAACTCCTTGGGAATGCTGCCATGGTTGTCCCAATTGCCTGTCGCCCCCTGCGGGCCACTCCACACCTGCACAAACCGTGTACCCCGCTCCACCAGCCGTCGTGCCAGCAGGCACCGCCTGCCAAAATCCTCGGTCGTCTTTTCCTCCACGCCGTAGGCGTTCCGCGTGGCCGCGGTCTCCTGGCCCAGATCGAAGGCTTCCGGCGCCGACAGCTGCATTTTCGCTGCCAACTCGTACGAGCGGATGCGGGCATCGAGCTGGGAATCGAAGGGATGATCGTCGGCATGCGACACATTCAGCCGCCGCAGCAACTCGAAACCATCACGGTCCGCCTGGCCTGTCGCAAACTCATACCGTGCGTTGGCGAACAGATCGGGTACCGGGTTCGGGGCACCGGCTTGAATCACCGTTCCCTGATGGACGGCGGGCAAGAAACCGGCCGTGAACGGACCCCTCTGGTTGTAAGGAAGCCCTTTCGCATCCGGTAGCACGACGAACGTCGGCAGGTCGTCGGTGAGGCTCCCCAATCCATACGAGATCCAGGCCCCCATGCAAGGGAAACCGGGTAACAGAAACCCCGAATTCATCATGTAGGTGCCGGGACCGTGGACGTTCGTCTTCGAAGCCATCGCCATCAAGAAGGCCATCTCATCCACTTCCTTCGCCTGCTCGGGAAAGACACTGCTCACCCAGCGACCGCTCTGCCCGTGCTGCTTGAACTTAAACGGGCTCTTCATGATCGCCCCCGGCATGGCGGTAAAGCCTTCCGGCTTCTTCTCCGGACCCAGCTTCTGGCCATGGAGCCGATCCAGCTCCGGCTTGTAGTCGAACGTATCCATCGGACTCGCGCCACCGGTCATGAACAGCTGGATCACACGCCGTGCCTTGGCCGGATGGTGCAGACCGCCAAGCAGAGCCGCGGACGACTGCTCACCCGCGGCGGCCAGGCCATCCCGCAGCAGCATCTCGGTTGCAGCCAGCCCGGCAAAGCCTCCGCCAACATTCGCTAGAAAGGAGCGGCGATTGAACATGAGCGGTTTCCTTTGATATCTTCCAAGGGACCGGAAATCGAGCCTCGATCTGCCGTCGCCAAACGGCATCGACACGCAGGGAGTTGATATTGGCGAATCTTTGCGGTGAACGTGCCCCCGAGCGCCGCGCACATCAGCCGAAACGCGCTAGCGTCCGGTCTGCTCAGCCATCAGGAGAACCGGGGCTAACGCCCAACGGCTGATGAATGACCGTGCCAACTCGCTCCCTGTGAGGCTGTTGCCTTGCCACCTCTAGGACGGGCAGCACAAAGTTGCTGTCACTCTTCGCTCGCCGAACGCGGCGCGCCCACACGGCCTGCAGACCGCTGAACACCCAAAGTTGCTGTTCCCGTAAACCTCAATCGACATACAAGAATTCGTTGCTATTCAGCAGGACGCGACACGTCGCGGCCAGTCCGTGCTGTTTCGCATAGCCTGTCAACATGACTGCTTCGCGGTCCGTCGGCTCCCGCAACAGGATCCACTGAAACACCGTAGCAATCTGGCGGTCAAGCGGCCCGCCGTCCCGGCTCGCGCGTTCCGCCATGACCCGGCTGTGATGCAAGACAAAGTCGTTGTTGTAAACCACCAAGGCTTGCAGGGCCGAGACGGAATTACCACGTTGGGGCGCGAGAATCCCCAGGTCGGGAAAATCTAACGACTCCATGAAGGGATCCGCGATCCCCCGCCAGACAACCCGATAGATGCTGCGTCGAGCGGCCGAGGGGCGGCTCCAGTCGAATGCCGCATAGTCCAGCGTTGGCGTGGCTTGTGCTCCGGGAGACTGCGTAAACTGCTGGATCCCGGGCCCTCCCATCGCCAAGTCGATACGCCCTGCAATTTGCAGCACCGCGTCTCGATACGTCTCCGCGTCCAGCCGTCTGCGATTCATTCGCCACAATAGCCGGTTCTCACCATCGACGGTTCGTTCACGTTCGAGCGCCCCAGCCGATGCGTCGCCGATTCCTTGCCGGCGAGCGGTCACGATGGATTGGCGACGCCAGGCAGCAGAAAGTAAGATCAGCCTGTGCAGCCGCTTCAAGGATCCCCGTGCATCATCGCGAAACCAAACGGCGAGCCAATCCAACAATTCGGGATGCGAGGGGAGACCACCCATCCGCCCAAAGTCATTGGTCGTCTCGCAAAGGCCGCGGCCGAAATGATATGCCCAGACACGATTGACGACGCTACGCCACGTAAGTGGATTGTCCGGCGAAGCCAACCAATCAGCAAGCGCTGCCCGGCGGGACGCTTCATCGTTGGGGTCGTCAAAGGCAAATCGACCTGGTAATGAGGTCAGGGCGGACAGGGCGCCTGGCTGGGCAACCTCGCCCGGCAGATCGATCTGGCCTCGCCGCAAGACATGAACGACCTTGGGCGGCATCGGCTCGGGCAGTTTCTTGGCATGCGAATAGCCAGACGAAACGGCGTACACGAGCTCCGGCGGTGGCAGGGCTGCCAGGTGTTGCTCGGCCGTCTTCCGCAATGCGTGGCCGGCCACCGCAATCCGCTGCGCATCCGACCGCTCATCACGGGGAATCAGCAAGGCAGCGTGGACCGCTTGAGGCAACACGTCCGCCACCACATCGGCGGATTCGGTGACATGGAGCTGCGGCCTGCCAATCAAATGGCCGCCCCCGTGGAGCTGCTTCAATATGACGCGCAACTGGCTGCCAGGCATCAACGGCCGGGATTCCTTGAGCTGGAAGACCGCGTGATGAGACATTCCCACCTGGGGATAAATTCCCCAGGCGGTCGCCGGGTTGCCGTCAATCGCGTGGGCAATCGTCCAGCCTGCCTGTTTCCAGTCCGCTTCCGCCGATCCGATCGCCAATCGCTCAGGCTCCGCAGCCCCAGGTTCGAGCAAGTAGGCTTCAAACTCGCTAAGGTGGAGGTTGCCATTGTCCTGCCGGCCCGGACCTCGCTGCGGCAGCGAATCATCTGCTAACACATCCAGGCGAATGGCGGCTAATGTATTCAAGCCGACAATCGGTCCCGTAATAAGATAGGTCTCCTGCTCGGGCCGAGCCATCACAGCCAACAGAGAATGATCGTCGAGCAGCTTCAGCGTGGAACCCTCCACGGCCGTAAACGTGTCTGGGACCAGGGGAGTCCAGGCCGCCGGACGCTTGAGGAACTCCGCTTCCCAAGCGGCAACCCAGGAAGCGTATTCTGCTGAGAACAGCTTATCACTGCGGTCCGAGGTCGCGGCGGCCAACATCTGCTGCCAGTAGACACGTTGCTGGCCGACGTGCGGGTCCATGTCAAATTCAACATCTCCCTTGCCTACCCCGGCAAAGACGGCCTGCAGCGAGTAATAATCCTCCTGCGAGATCGGGTCGAATTTGTGATCGTGGCACCTTGCGCAATTGGCCGTCGTGCTGGCAAATGCGGCCATTGTTTGCGCTACCATGTCGTCACGGTCCAGGTAGTCGAACGTCACCGGCGCCGTGCCGGCCCGGCTCAGCTCGAGCGGACCGGCGGCGATGAATCCTAACGCCGCCGTCAGCCGAGCGTTCTCCGGAAAGAAGTGGTCCGCGGCTAACTGCTCGCGAATCATTCGATCCCAAGGCGTGTCACGATTAAAGCTCGCAATGACATAGTCCCGATAGCGCCACGCGTGTGGCCGAAACACGTCGTGCTCGCAACCGTGTGAATCGGCGAAATGTACGGTGTCGAGCCAATGACGAGCCCAACGCTCGCCGTATCTGGGTGACTGCAAGAGCCGGTCCACCAGCTTTTCGTAGGCCCGCGGATCGGGGTCCGACACAAACGCAGAAATCGCCTGCGGGTCCGGCAGCATGCCGTGCAAGTCGACATACAGCCGCTTGATCAAGGTCCGCCGATCAGCGACTGCCATCGGTGTCAGGTCGGCCTGGCGTAGCCGATCGTTGATAAAGGCATCGATCGCCTGAACCGCTTCCGAGTCGTCGGGCCCGGCGGCCGGCAGGGCAGGGCGTTGCAGCGAACGCAGCGACCACCAATCCAATGAATCACGCGTCTCAGGCCGCGCGACCTTCATGGTGCGCGGATCAGGAGCCCCCCGCTTGACCCATTCGATCAACCGTGCGATCTCGTCTGCCGATAATCGGCCTTCGGGCGGCATCTGCAGGTCGGGATCGGCTCCCTGCACGGCGACGATCAACAGGCTCTCGGCCGGCTTGCCCGGCATCACCGCCGGTCCGCGATCCCCCCCCTCGCGCCAGCCGCTACGTGAATCGAGAGTCAAACCGCTCGACATTTCCCCCGCCGCATGGGAATGGCATGAGAAGCAGTGCTCCTGGAAAATCGGTTCGATCTGCTCCTGGAAGAATTGCGCCGCCTCCTTGCCCGGACCATCCTCGGTTGCCGGCAATTCCAGCGGCAACCCACACAGGAACAACGAAACCATCACCAACGAGACGCAGCCGATTCGTCGCACGAAGTTCTCCTGTGGCAATCTGGCGGGACCGATGCGGGTGGGCCGGGTCGGTGCGATCGCTCGCCGACAAGCGGTCCGCCCCTGGCGTTGGGCTGGATTGGGTAGGGCGTGATGGCAATCGACGTTGCTCATCCAGTTCCCAATCATACTACAATCGACGTTCTGGCGGCCAGATTCTGACGACAAGCATCGCGCGGCGGACTCCATCCCGGGGGCATGCACCGCATGCCCGCAGGCCGTTATCGAGTTGGCGGCGTCGAGCAATATTCATGATGGAGGTCCCGCGGATGTCGCGACTTGTGGTCCTGATTGCATTGATCTTTGTTCCCGGTCCGAACCGGCTCGCCTGTGCCGACGAACTGCCGGCTCGGCATGTCGCCGACAATCAGCGCGCTGCCGCCGCGAACCGGTTCCTTGATGATCTCGGCCAGGGCGAATTTGACGCGGCGGTCGCTGACTTCGACACGACCATGGCACGCGTGATGCCGGCCGCCACCATGAAGTTGACGTGGCAACGCATCCTGCTGGCCCACGGTCCCTTGACGGAACGTGGGTCGGCCTACCATGAGAAGCTGGGCCGCTACGATGTCGTCTACATTCCTTGCAAGTTTACCAACGCCGCGCTCGACCTGAAGCTTGTCTTCGACCGCGAAATGAAGATCGCCGGTCTGTTCTTCGTCCCCCCCTTGGCCGACCGCCAGTACAAGCCACCCTCCTATGTGGACGCCAATGCGTTTCGAGAACAGGCGGTCACCGTCGGCTCATCAGCATGGGCCTTACCGGGAACGCTGACGACTCCCCAGGGCGACGGTCCGTTTCCAGCCCTCGTGTTGGTGCACGGCTCTGGCCCCAACGATCGGGATGAGTCCATCGGCGCCAACAAGCCGTTTCGAGATCTGGCGGAAGGGTTGTCGTCGCAAGGCGTTGCCGTTCTGCGGTATGACAAACGGACGCTGGTTCACGGGGCGAAGATGTTGGCGCAGGAGACTCCACTGACGGTGAAACAAGAGACGGTCGAAGACGCTTTGCACGCCGTCAAACTGCTGAGCGGCCACGCAGAGATCGACAGGTCACGTATTTTCGTCGCCGGGCACAGCCTGGGCGGATACCTGGTCCCCCGGATCGCTGCGCACGACCTGGACGAGTTGATTGCGGGCTATGTGATCCTGGCGGGCAGCACACGTCCCACGGAAGATTTGATGTGGGAGCAAACGAACTATATTCTCGCGTTAGATGGTGAAAAGTCACCTGCGGATGCAGAGCAACTCGCGAAGTTGAAGCAGGAGATTGAGCGGCTGAAGAGCGACGCACTGCCAGACGCGCCGGCCGATCGGCCCATCCTCGGTGCTCGCCCGGGCTACTGGCTCGACCTGCGCGGCTATCGCCCGGCAATCGAGGCACGAAGCGTCAAACGTCCCATGCTTGTCCTCCAGGGTGGACGGGACTACCAGGTCACCGACGAAGATTTCCAGAATTGGAAAGACGGCCTCACGTCGCGGCCGGACGTACGGTTCAAACGCTACCCGAGGCTCAACCATCTCTTCATTCCCGGTGCTGGGCCGAGCACCCCGGCCGAGTATCAACTGGCGGGCAATGTTGCCCGCACGGTGGTCGACGACATTCGAGCGTGGATCATGGAGCATTGAACGGTCTGACCACGCGGCCGGCGTGTGACATTGAAACGTTGATGTGCGAAGTTACTTTGGCCCCCTGATGACCGAACGTGTCGGCGACTAGCAGATGGAAGAAGGGCAGCAATACAACCGCTGGCGTTCACAACCACCACCAATCGGAGAACAGATCGATGCGTATAATTCCCACCCTCGGAATCTTGCTATCTGCAACGTTTGCCCTGGCGGCTGACGAGCCGTCACGTGCTCCGGCCGGGTTGGCCGAGGCGCTGCTGCTGCACGCATCGTTTGACGATTCGCCAAATGCGGAGGTGGCCAGTGGCGACTCCAGCATATACACGGCAACGTCGCTCAAACGGGACAAGGTCCGAGCCGGTCTCCATTCGCCAGGCGTGCGCCTGGATCCACGGTCGGGCCGCTACGGCGGGGCCCTGGCCTTCACGAAGAAAGTGGAAGAAATCATTTACTTTACGGGGAAGGATAATCTGCCTTCTACGGATGGGCCGTTCTCCGGATCGATTCTCTTCTGGATGCGTCTTTCACCCGCCACGGACTTGCCGCCAGGATACGTCGACCCGATCCAGATCACCGACAAGAATTGGAACGACGCCTCGCTGTTTGTCGACTTCACCAAGGACCTGCCCCGCAAGTTTCGCCTGGGCGTCTTCTCCGACTATCAATTCTGGAATCCACAAGACCGCGAATGGGATGCGATTCCGCCCCAAGAGCGACCGCTCGTCACGGTAGACGAGCCACCGTTCTCACGTGACCGCTGGACCCATGTCGCTATCACGCTCCGAGACATGAATGCCGAACAAAAATCCGGCCTTGCTACGCTCTACCTCGACGGCAAGCCCCAGGGAAGCCTCCGCGGCAAACAACAAATCACCTGGGGCGACGACCGCCTGGCGATCATGCTCGGCATCTACTACGTCGGCCGATTAGACGACCTGGCCGTCTTCAACAAAGCACTGTCCGAGCAAGAGATCCAACGCATCCTCCAGCTACCGAGCGGCATTGGCAGTTTGATGGCGAAGCGACCGTAAGTGCCAACGAGTACCAATTGTCGAACGTGCCTCGTTTTGGACTGTGTGGCGGCTACAGACGACAGGCTGGTCAACGGCTGGAAAGAGGATCCCTGATGCCGGCAGATCGATGCGGCCTCGGATACCTCGGACGGCAACTCTGGGTCCTTCCCGAAATACCTGGTACAGAACCTGGAATTCCAGGGGCGGTGGGCCGAAAAAACTTCGAAACGGATCAAGTACGGGGAGTCGGTCGAACCGGGAAAGTTTTGGCATTAAGCCGCCGTTCTTCGTCGGGGAACTGAAGATTTCGGGGTTTTGTGGTGGATCCAAAAACACTCGCGGAAACACGTAAAGCGTTATGAATTAATTCCTTACGAATCAGCTTCTCGGAAAATCCGAACAACCGAACTTGACACGTCATAACTTTGTCATAGTATTGTCATGAGCAAGCCGATAACTGGATTTGAGGACTTAGAGTGGCGGCTGCGAATCTGTCGCCCCGCATTTCAGGACTTTCAGCGCCTTTTGCCCCGCTATCGCGTTCGTTCGGAACTGAACCGACAGCTTCACAAACTTCGCTGGTGGGATCCCAATGAGCCTTTGGTCATTGACTTGCAGTGGAATCGCGTGGAGCCAACTGGTTTGGCGGAACTGCTGGTGCAACTCGATGACGGCGTCGTCGATACCGTTCGAGTGCTGTTCTTCGAGCATTCCCCGAATCCGCCCGTTCCCACTCTGTGGATTCTCGGCGGGATGCGGTCTGACGAAACTTTTGGCAGTTTACAATACGCAATTTATTCAGGCCGCAGCACGATCGTCCAAGCGCGTGCTGATTGAGGTGACGAGATGTCGATATCCAGCTTAAATGAAATTCCAAGCGACGCTTTCCGAGCCGTGCTGAGCATCAGTGCCGAGCAACGAGACTTCATTCACAAGTACATGGAATGCAGCGACGAGGTTCAATCCGTCGTCCGTTCGATGTTCGCGGTCATTGATAGCGAACACACGACCGATGACGATCGACATCGAGCATTCGCGACGATCGCGGACGCCTTGCATCTGAACCCAGAGGAAGGGCACGGTAGCTATGGTCTTGACTTCCGAAAGTCGCAGACCGAGATCGCTGCAAAGCATCCAGACCCAGCTTGGCGACCGATCGTTGCTGATCGACACGCACAAATGGATTCTCAGGAATCCACATTTGCTGATCGCGTGAAAGCAATTTTGCAGCAAAAAAACCTCACCCAAGAAGAACTTGCGGAGCGAATCGATTGCACTCAGTCGGCGGTCTCCAAGATGCTTTCTCGCAAGTCGCGACCGCAGCGAAAGACGATTCTCAAAATGGCAACCGCGCTCAACGTTGAACCTACCGCATTGTGGCCGGACCTCGACGTCGCCGCGATCCTCGATTCGACTGCTGAGTTCTCCAACGACCGAGAACTTACCGCTGCTCAAGCCGAAGCGTTGGGCACAGCCCTTTCGCAACGGCCTGCGCAGGTCAAGACACGAGAATTGCCTTCGCGAGCGGGACGGTAGACATTGCCCGAGCCTGAAGACAAGGCGCTGTTTGCGGATGAGTTCACACCTGACGATTTGCCGTTCTTGGCCAATCTGGATTGCGGTGATGAAGCATGGTCTCGGGCAGCGACCGAGTGGATTTGTGGCTCAGACGTCATCGACTCAATCGGTAAGCACGGGACCACAGTCTGGATTTATCGTCATTGCGAAGCCGACGATTCCATCGTCGGCTTCGCTTCTTTGTCGGCGACGGGATGGCTGAGATGGCCGCCGCCCGATGGCAAAAAATGCCGCCTTCTCTATATCCCGCAACTTGGCCTGGATCGTAGATATCGAGGCAAACCATCCTCACACGATTTCCGCTATTCCAACCAAATCATCGAGTATTTGCTTGGACAAGCGAAGCGAGCAGCTGAACAAATTCGGGAAGACAAGCCGCCGAAGAAACACGTCGAGTTGTTAACGCTGCGAGTCCATCGGGATAATATCCCTGCTCAAAAGCTATACCAACGTTACGGCTTCAAGTTCCTGCCCGCATTCGACGAGAATGACCATCTCGCCATGCAGCTCCCCTTGGCTCTCGACTCACCATCGCGTGCCATGGACCTGTGATAATGACGATCTGTCTGGGCGTCGCGGTTCATGGTGGCGCCGGCACCCTGCGATCCACTTCATCGTGCGGCACTCGGCTAAACCTCAGCAAACTTGCCGTTAGCAACCGCGCCATTCGAGTCCCCCATCGGATTGCTTTCTCGCAGATGCTCGACCAGCTTCACCGCCATCGCCACTCGTTCGACAGCCCGAGACTTGCCTCGCGTGTCGGGGATCGCCAGGCCTTCCATTGCCAACAACTGCTCCATGGAACGAACGCCCGACCGCCAGTTGCCGAATATGGACTTCAGCACCAGGTATTTCGACAGGCCTGCTCCGATCTGCTGCAACAGTTGGGTGGTGCGCTGATGGTAGACGACCAGGACGTCGCTGCGGCGTAGAAACTGCTGCCAGTCCTGTCGAAACTGCTCCTCGCTGACCGACATCTCGAAATCATCCGCCGTCAGCCGCATGTGTTCGAGCGCCTTGGCCGACAACGGGCTCTCCGGGCGCAAGGTGCACTCGAACCGTTCCTCTGTGCCAAGCCGTTGGGCCACCCAATTCACCGGTCGCGGCGGTGTGCCGGTGGAGCGTGCTACGGGAGGCGTCGCTTCGCCGTAAGCAACCACCAGCCGCTCGGCCTCCTGCAGGAGTGAAAAGGGCAGGTACTTCGGGCCCGTTTGACGAGGTCTGCGGCGCCGCACGACCGAGTGCTCGGCAAGTTGCCCCAGTTGGGTTTCGACCATCGAAGCAAACGCGGCCAGCAACTGATCCAAGCCCTCCGTTTCCGGCTCCAGCTCGCGCAAAGCCGCCACGGTCGCCTCCAGTGTCGACAGACTTTGAGCATTCGGTTCTCGGCGAATGCGATACTGGCCCGGCGACGAAGGCGATAGGCGATAACAGGGCAGCGTTTGCAGTTGTGGTACATCGCGGACGATGGTCTTAGCTTGATGCCAGGTGCCGTCGATCACGACAAGCTGTTGCGGCCTTTGCTCGGCCGACAACTCTGCCAAAACAGGCGCATGGGCCGAGGGATAGAGCAAGCCGGCTCGCTCCTTGATCGGCAGCAGTTGTTCGCCGATTTGCCGATTGTGGCCCGCAATCAGATCGCAGCGGCACAGCGCTTGACACACGATGCGGGCCGTGTTGAAGGCGTGCGACCGTTCGCCCACATGCTGCAACATCAACACATGGGTCCGGTTGTCGACCTGCGGTATCGCCTCGCAAAAGCAGAGCGATTGCGGGCGGTAGCAGCGGTAACATCGTTCTCGCACGGTGACTCGCCGTTAGTATCCATGAATTCCGAAGGCAACCAGCGTGACCGCCCGTGTTGCCGAAGGCAAGGCCCCCGCTCGCTTCGCACGACATTGGCGCCCCGCAGGCGATCTTGACGCAGCCGGGGTCCGATCAGCTGACAAATCAGCCGAGGATCTCGTGGATGACCGTTCCGTGCACGTCCGTCAGCCGAAAGTCGCGTCCGGAGTAGCGATAGGTCAACTGTTTGTGGTCCAACCCCAGTGCGTGCAGGATCGTCGCGTGCAGATCATGCACGCTGGTTCGATTCTCGGCGGCCTTGAAACCGAATTCGTCGGTGGCACCGTAGACGGTTCCGCCCTTGATGCCGCCGCCGGCCAACCAGACAGAAAAGCCGTAGTGATTGTGGTCGCGTCCCAGCTTGGATGCGCCGGCGCCCGTCAGTTCCACGGTCGGCGTGCGGCCAAATTCACCGCCCCACATCACCAGGGTCTCGTCCAACATGCCGCGGGCCTTGAGGTCGCTTAACAGGGCCGCGATCGGTTGGTCGATCTCGTTTGCCAACCTGCGGTGATTGTCGGCAATCTTGTCATGGTTGTCCCACGGTTGACCTGCCCCGTGCCAGAGCTGTATGTAGCGAACGCCTCGCTCGGCCAGGCGGCGGGCGATCAGGGTTTGCCGCCCGTGGACCGTGTCGCCGTAAAGGTCCCGCACATGTGCGGGTTCGCCTGCAATGTCGAACGCTTCGCTCGCTTCGGTCTGCATTCGAAACGCCAGTTCGTATGACTGAATGCGTGCTTCGAGGCGCCGATCGAGGCGTTCCACCTGATGTTGCCGGTTCCATTTCGCGAGCAACTCAAGCTGCCTGGTTTGATCGGGCGTACTGATATGGGGATGTTCGATGTTCTCAATCAGCCGGCTCAGCTCCGTGTGCCGCGTGTCGATGTGCGTCCCCTGGTAGGCGCCGGGCAGGAAGGCCGACTGCCAGTTCTCAGCATCCTTAATCGGCAGCCCGCCCGGACACATGGCGATGAAACCGGGCAGATTCTCATTCTCCACGCCCAGCCCGTACAGCACCCAGGCGCCGGCACTGGGGCGGGCCTGCACGGAATCGCCGCAGTTCATGAGCATCAATGAGGGCTCATGGTTGGGTACCTGGGCGTACATCGAACGAATGACGGCAATCTCGTCAATGTGCTGAGCGGTCCGAGAGAACACCTCACTGACTTCGATCCCCGATTCACCGTAGGGCTGAAATTTGAAGGGCGAAGGAAACGCGGCTCCCGTCTTGCGCTCGGTCGTCAAGGTTTCGCTGAGCCGCTTGCCTGCATACTTCTCCAACGCCGGCTTGTGATCGAACGTATCGACATGGGACGGACCACCATTCAAGAAGAATTGAATCACGCGGCGCGCCGTCCCGCCGAAATGAGGGCCGGGAGCGGCCTGGGCCAACCGGCCATCGTCAGCCAGGACGCCCCCCAATCCCAACGCTCCCAAGCCCATGCCAGAACGCCGCAGCATCTCGCGGCGGCTGAGAGGGGAACCAAACATGTCTGATGTTCCTAAATTCATAATCTACCTTCGCGCTCAGTCCACAAACAGAAACTCATTTGAGCAGAGTAGAATCTGAGCGATTTGCTCCATGGGGCCCAGGCGGCTCGCTGCATTGGTCGGAAAGTCGGCGGCGGAATCCCAGACCACGGCGGATGCTCCCTCACTCTTCTCCGCAATCGTCGCTTGCCAGAGGAACTGGTCACTATTCAGGACATTGTCGATATCGACGACAAAATCAATCGTCTCTCCCTGGTCGACTTGGATCGAATCGACGTTGAGTTTCGCGGTCGACTGATGGACTTTTTCCGCTCCCAGTTGACCACCGCTGGAACGAACGAGAAATGCACGCACGCCGTCGCCGGCCGCGACCTCGTGACGCAACTCGGACTCGATCGCGACCACCATGTTCCGCGGCGCCGTCCAGCGTCGGACGCAGGCGGTCGCACGGGTGTTTCCTGGATGACCGCCCTGGGCAGACAACTGCACCCAGCCCAGCTTGGGATCCGGCCAGGCGGGGCCACCCTGCCATGACTGCCCGGTAAAGTGAGGCAACGCATCGAATGACTCGACCCGTTCGGCCTCTTCATTGTAGCTGCCATAACCGTACGACCAATCTTTCGCCGTGAGCCGGACCGCCGGGCGATCGGTGGAGGCGCGGGAAATCACCTGCAAAGCGTCTGCCAGTTCATCTTTCCTGGGTGGACGCTGGAGGACCCGAGCGAACATTTGTTCGATCGCTTCGCGAGGCGAGACGTCTTGACTGGAAACGGCTGCCAACTGTTTGGCGCGTGCCAACACCAACGGATGATTCATGAAGAACAGTGCCTGTTGCGGGACGGTAGTTTGGCTCCGTTCTGCGACGTGCAGGTCGGGATTCGCGAAGTCGAACATCCGCAGGATGGCCGGCAGGAACTGGCGGTCAACCAGGCCGTAGATCGTGCGTCTCAGGTTCGTTGCGTCCTGAAACAGGTCTTTGGGTTTGCCGCCGGTCTGAAGGTCAAGTTCGCCGGTTGCCGCCAGCATCGAATCCCGAAACTGCTCGAAGTTCAGACGCCGGGAATTCATCCGCCACAGCAGCCGATTGTCCTCGTCCACCTGCAACGCTCGTCTCAAATCTTCGACGTTCGTTGGTCCCAGCGTGGACTGCCGATACGTTGCCGACTGGACGATCAGCCGGTGTAAATGCTTCAGGCTCCAACCTTCGGCGAGAAAGCGGCTCGTCAGCCAGTCCAGCAACTCGGGATGCGAAGGACGTTCCGCCCGCAACCCAAAATCGCTGGGTGTCGTCACCAGGCCGGTGCCGAAATGGTGCGCCCAGACCCGGTTCACGAGCACTCGGGCCGTCAACGGATTTGCCGGATCGATGATGTGCTGCGCCAGTTCCAGCCGGCCGCTGCCGTGCTGGAACGGTTGCCGTTCCGAAGGCGATAAGACCTCCAGGAATTGACGCGGCACGTCCTTCCCCTGGTCAAGAATGTTGCCGCGGCGAAAGATGCGAGGTTCGGCAGGAAGCGGGCGGTCTTTGAGTATGAGGGCGTGGCCGGGCGGCTGCTCCTGGCGAATCAACCAACGATCCACCTCACCCTGTAGCTTCCACAACGCGGTGCACGTCCCACTGTCGAAAAATGTCTCGGTGTGGACGATACCCTCCGCGGGGACCTGGCAGGGCGACGTAGGACCGAACATGACCTGACGAAGCTGCTCTGCCGCCGGCTCAGAAAACTGCCCGGAACCGGACTCTGCCTGTTGCTTCGTCCATTCCGCAGTGATCTGCGTGAGCAATTCGCCATAGCGATCGATCACCTCGATGAAGGTCTGCGGTGGCTGCTGGAAGACGGCGGCGACGCGCGGGTTAATCTCGGCGGGGGACGCCTGTTGAATTTCGGCACACACCGTCGCGGCCTGGGTGGCAAATTCGTCCGTCGGCAGTTCGGCAAATCGATGCCAGGGCACAAACACCGGGTCGTCAAGCCGGGCGGCATTCCTCAGATACGATTCCCAGCGCCGCACGAAGGCGGGCAGTAAATCCGACTTCTGAAACACCTGGTCAAAGCCGTTGGGTGGGTACTTGTGCAATTCTGTTTGCGCATGCAGATAATCTCGAACTCGGCTGCGTGCGCGTGCCGATGATTCCTCACGACTGGCCGCCAGTTTTTCCTCGAGCGCCGCGGTGCGTTTCTCCAACTCCTGTTCGAATGCTTCGTCGCGAGTCGCCTGGTCGAGCCGGACCATCTCTTCTGCGCAACTGTTGAAGACTCCGTACAGCGAGTAGTAGTCGGCTGCCGGGATTGGGTCGTACTTATGGTCATGGCAGCGTGCACAGCTTACGGTGAGGCCCAGCATGCCGCGTGTGACGACGTCGATGCGGTCGTCCATAATATCGCGGTTGACCCCCAGGAACCGGCGGCCGATCGTGAGAAACCCCATTGCTGCCAAATCTTCATGTCGCTTGTCCGCAACCTGGTCGGCCGCCAGTTGAAGCAGGAGAAACCGGTTGTAGGGCATGTCTGCGTTGAGCGCCTCGATGACCCAATCCCGGTAGCGCCAGGCGTGTACCCAGAAGCGTTCTTCACGCGCGTACACATATCCCTTGGTATCGGAATACCGGGCCACGTCCAGCCAGTGCCGGGCCCAATGTTCGCCGTACTGCCGCGAGGCAAGATACTTCTCGACAAGAGCAGAATACGCATCTTGAGATGCATCGGCGGCGAACCGATTGACCTCGGCCATGGTGGGCGGAAGTCCTCGAAGCGTGTAAGACAGGCGTCGGATGAGTGTCCGTCGATCGGCTTCCGGCGACGCCACCAGGCCCGCCGTTGCGAGGCGGCTGTGGATGAACGCGTCGATTGGATTTCTCACCAGGGCATTCGGTGTGGCAGCGGGAATCGCCGGGTCACCGACCGGCTGGAAGGCCCAGTGGTGCCTGGCATTCTCCGCAGCCGTGGTATCCAAGCGGACGATTCGCTTTGGCCAGGGAAAGCCCATCGCGCCCCACTTCTTCATCGCGGCAGCCTGCTGCTTGGTTAGCGGCTCGTCTGGTGGCATTGCCAGGTCGCCCTGCCGACCAATGGCTTTCAGGATCAGGCTGTCAGCGGGATTGGCAGCCACGGCCGGACCTGATGTGCCCCCCGCCAGCAGCGCCTGCTGAGAATCCAGTCGCAACCCGCCACTTTGTTCGCTGCGGCCGTGGCAGGAAATGCAGTGCTCGGCCAGGATCGGCCGAATCTCTGACTCGAAAAAGCGATTGCCGTCATCGGCCGCGCCGGCTTGCATGCTGCACAGGCTGAGCAAGGCCATGACGAGCGAAGTCGTGGCCGATGCCCGTCGTCGACATGGTTGCGGGAGAAGGTACCGTGGCGAATGTTGCAGTGTACGAGTCACCGAATGTCGTCCCATGGAGGCGATCGGAGGGGGAGGGAGCAGGCTGCGATGCAAATCGGTAGCGGGTGGGTGTCGGCAATCGCCGACAGTCTTCGTTGTAACCTGTTTTGCCGCGAACTGCCAACTTCGTTCAGCCAGGACTCGCCCGCCAACATCCGACGACGGTTCGCGATCGTTGCGCCGTTCCCGTGGCTCGTGTCATCCGTCCCCAGTTGGCGGTCGATGGTCAGGGTGGTCAGGTGCCCGCTGCGGTTGGTGCGAAGATCGGCTGGTGGGAGAGGAATTGGAGACCTTCGGTCGTCGGTTTCGGCGGGGTCGGAGACCCGCGCCGAGCGGAGAGCGGATGTCGGACGTTGCTGGGGGAGGGAGACCCGCGCCGAGCGGATGTCGGCGGTTGCGGCTGCGGCTGCGGCTGCGGTTGCGGACGCACCGTATCACGCGAGGATGTCGCGAACCACGTTGCCATGCACATCGGTCAACCGGTACTGCCGCCCCCGAGACTTGAACGTAAGCCGTTCGTGATTTAAGCCAAGGCAGTGCAGGATTGTCGCGTTGAGGTCGTGAACATGGACCGGGTTGTGCGTGATGTTGTAAGAGAAGTCATCCGTGGCCCCATGGGAAATCCCGGCCTTGATGCCGCCACCGGCCAGCCAGAGGGTGAAACAGCGGCCGTGATGATCTCGACCATAGTTGTTGCTTTCCAGCTTGCCTTGGCTGTAAACCGTGCGCCCAAACTCTCCTCCCCACACGACCAAAGTGTCTTCCAACAACCCGCGTTGTTTAAGTTCCATCAACAGGGCAGCACACGGCCGGTCGACATCCCGGCACTGCAAGCGCAAATCGGTGGGCAGGTTGTAGTGCTGGTCCCAGCCGCGGTGATAGAGTTGGACAAACCGGACATCCCGCTCCAGCATACGGCGTGCCAGCAGACAGTTCGCGGCGAACGATCCGGCCGTGTGGACGTCCGGGCCGTAGCGGTCAAGGGTGGCAGCCGTCTCATTGCTGAAGTCGGTCAATTCAGGCACGGCCGTTTGCATTCGGTAGGCTAATTCGAACTGGTCAATCCTGGTTTCAACTTCGGGATCTCCGCTGGCCTGAAACCGCATGCGATTCAGGGACCGCAGACCGTCCAGCATTCGGCGCCGCGATGCCGGATCGATCCCCGGCGGATTCGCCAGATACAACACGGGGTCGTCAGCCGAGCGAAAATTGACGCCCTGGTGGTTCGAGGGCAGAAAGCCGGGCCCCCACAAACGCGCGTGTAGCGGGTCGTCCGGCCTAGCGGCACTACCGCGCGACAGCAGCACGACGAACGTCGGCAAATTGTCATTCATGCTCCCCAGACCGTAGCTGAGCCATGCTCCCAGGCTAGGCCTGCCCGCTTGTTGGTGGCCTGTTTGCAGAAACGTCACCGCCGGATCATGGTTGATCGCTTCGGTATGCATCGAGCGAATAAAGCAGATGTCGTCGGCCACGGTCGCCAGCTTTGGCATCAACTCGCTAACGCTTGCACCGGACGCACCGCAACGAGCGAACTTGAACGCCGACGATGTTACGGGAAACGACGCCTGGTTTGCTGTCATTCCAGTCAACCGCTGATCGCCGCGCACAGAGTCCGGTAGTTCGCTCCCATGCAACCGCTCGAGCTGTGGCTTGTGATCAAACAGATCGATCTGAGAAGGGCCGCCGTGCATGAACAGATAGACCACTCGCCGGGCAGACGGCGCAAAATGCGGCGAAACCTCGGCCTGCAATCTCGGATTGAGCAGGGTGGCCAGCGCCGCCGTACCGAGACCGGTCGCTGTGCCCGCCAGGAATTGGCGACGTGACGCGGTGGTCGCTGGCAGACTTTGGCCGGCCTGAGCCGCCCGGCTCAGGTACGCCAAGGATCGGATTTCCGCGGAAGACGCGCTGACTCGCATCAGATGCCTTTGCATTGAAATTCAGGTGACGCTCAATTCGCCGTGCGTTCCCAGCAGGCGTCCGGCGTTCATTCGCCAACTTGCACGTCATGCGATGCATGACGTGATCTCGTCTGGCACCGCGTGGGAACGTGTTATCAGCAACGCGCGGCAAGTCCAAACGGCTGAATTCTGGCAGGTTACTGTTGGCTCGTTTCTACGGTTTCGTAATCGTTTCATCGAGGCTCAAGATGACGCTCGTTACAGTGGACCAGGCCGCCAGTTCCGCCTTGTCGAGATCGTTACCCGATTCGGAGGAACCGACTTGGAGGAGTTGGCGAGCCCGCTCGGGGTACCGGAGGAACTCTCGCCGTTGCTCGCGCAACAACCCCAACAGAACGGCGAGTTCATCGGGCCGGGGACGGCGGGCGGTGGCAGCTCGGAAGGCATGTCGCATGCGGTGCCCGTCCTGCGTGTCGTCATCATCGACGGGTTGCCGCAAGAGTCCGGCAGCCAGGTGGCGTGCCGCCTCAATGAAGGTCGGGTCGTTCATCAGCACCAAGGCTTGGAGCGGGGTGTTGGTGCGGGAGCGGGTGACGGTGCATGTCTCGCGCGTTGTCGCGTCGAAGGCCAGCAGATTGGGCGGCGGCGCCTGACGCTTCCAATAGGTGTAGAGGCTGCGGCGATAGAGGTTGGCGCCCGAACTCGGCAGGTAGCGGGCATCGCTGTCGTAGGTCACCGCTTCCCACAGCCCGGCCGGCTGATACGGTTTGACGCTTGGCCCACCCAGGCGTTCGACGAGGAGGCCACTGATCGACAGGGCATTGTCCCGCAGGGCTTCGGCCGGCAGCCGATAGCTGGGCCCGCGAGCGAGCAAACGGTTCTCGGGGTCGATCTGGAATTGTTGCCGAGTCCCCTGCGATGATTGGCGATACGTGGCGGAAAGAACGATGCTGCGCAGCAGGCGTTTGAGGTCCCAACGGCCCTCGATCAATTCAACGGCAAGCCAGTCCAACAGCCGGGGGTGGCTGGGCCAGTCGCCTTGTGTTCCGAAGTCGTCGACCGTCTTGACGATGCCCGTTCCGAACAGTTGCTGCCAAAGCCGGTTCACGGTGACTCGGGCTGTCAGTGGGTGGGACGGATGAACCAGCCAGCGCGCCAAATCGAGGCGCGTCTTCATCTCCGCACTGCTGGCAGGGGCCGCCGCGCCCGTGTCGAGAAACGCCGGTACCCCAGCCGTCACGACCTCGCCGGGCTGATCATATTGCCCACGCAGCAGCACGAACGTCGACCGCGACTCATCCGCATCCTCCATGATCATGGTGGTGGGGATGTCCTTGAGTAGCCGTTGGCGGCGTGCGCGGAGGTCGTCCAGTTCCCGTGCGGCGGTAGCGTGCCGCGCGTCTGCATGGTGGCGCAGGAACCAGGTCCGCAGAAGTTGTTGCTGTGCTGCGCTGCGACGCTCTGGCGGCCGTGCGACAAGTCCCCGCACCAACTGCCGCGCATGCAACTGCCATCCTTCGTCAGCTTCGAGTTGGCGATCGTAGATTCGAACATCATCGATGAGGCCGGTGTACGACGCACTGGCCTGGCGCCGGCCGATTCGCAGCGGCTGGTCGTTCTGGATCGAACCCGTCAGGTGATCGTGGTGGACCGCCACGGGAAGTGATTGACCGTCCAGGTAGATTCGAACCCCGGATGCGCGGTGGGAGCCATCGTACGTTACCAGCAGATGGTGCCAGCGGCCCGAGGCGACCGAACCGCGACTGGCAACCTGAATGGCATTGCGATTCCATTGGTTGACAAGGCTGACCAGTAACTTGCCTTTTCTCAAAGAGATATCCAGCCCCCGCATTTGATTCGCGTCATCAATCTTCGAGATGACGCATCCCGCACCTTTCGGGAAAACCCAGGCGCTGACGGAAAAGGGCTGGCCCCGGGCAAGGTCAACCTGTCCCGCCGCTTCGAGCCAGCCGTCCCCTGTGAATTGTGCAGCCTGGTCCAGCATTCCGTCTGCGTAGGAAATGGTCCCGCGTGGGATCAACTGACAAGTGGCCGCGCCGGTGACCGGCCCGTCCAGCCCGAAGTGGGCCGCGAGCCCCGTCGCGTCCGGCGGCGGCGTGGTTGCCAGGGCCGTCGCCTCCCAAGCCTGTTGTGCTTTGATCCGCGCCTGTTCGCTCGCCGCAAAACGGGCTTCTGCCGCGGCAACGGCACGATCCAAGCTTTCGGCTTCCCGGACCTGCTCGTCGCCGGGAACACGTAGCAGGGGAACAGAATTCCCACCACTTCCGCTCAAGCCGCGCTCGGCGAGCTGATTAAAAAATGCGTAGAACTGGTAGAACTCTCGCTGACTGATCGGGTCGTACTTATGGTCGTGACAACGGGCACAGCCCAACGTCAGGCCCATCCAGACCGTGGCTGTTGTGTCGATCCGATCAACCACGTATTCCACGCGAAACTCTTCTTCAATAATGCCGGTCTCATTATTCACCATGTGATTTCGATTGAAGCCGGTCGCGATCCGTCGAGCCATTGCGGCACCATGTGCCGGATCTGCGGCAGGCTGCATTGGCTGTTCTTCGACCAGCAAGTCTCCGGCCAACTGATCCACCGTGAATTCGTCAAACGGTTGACTGGCATTGAAAGCGGCAATCACCCAATCGCGCCAAACCCACATCGTGCGTTCGTTATCCGTGAAGTATCCGTTCGTATCGGCGTACCGCGCGGCGTCGAGCCACCCGACCGCCATCTGCTCGCCATAACAGGGCGAACTGAGCAAGCGATCGACCAGGCGACGGTAGGCGACATCCTTGTGCTCACGGCAAGCGTGCTCAAAGCGTTCGACTTCAGCAACGCTGGGAGGCAGTCCGGTCAAGTCCAAGGTGACTCGGCGAATGAGCGTCGCCGGTTCCGCTTCGACGGACGGCGTCCAGCCCGCTCGCTGCAGCTTCGCCATCACGAAGCGGTCGATCGGGCTGCGGGACCAGCGATCGTCCGCCGAAACGGGTGGAATGGGACGGCGCGGCGGAACGAACGCCCAATGGGCCTGGTACCGAGCCCCTTCGCGAATCCACTGCCGGAGGAGTTGCGTTTCACCGGCAGTCAGCTTCGCCGAGCCGGAATCGGGCGGCGGCATCCGCTCGTGCGGATTCAGCGAGACGATCCGCCGGATCACTTCGCTGTTGGCCGGATTGCCCGGATCAATGGCCGGCGCACGATCAGCCTCTCGCAGCATGGTCCCGGGTTCATCGAGCCTCAACCCTGCCTGTCGGGCCGATGCATCCGGGCCGTGGCAACGAAAGCACTTCTCCGCCAGCAGCGGCCGCACGTCGCGGTTGTACTCGATGGGCGGCTCGCCGCTTGCGAACACCACGCCCGGCAGCAGTATGACGACTGTCCAGCCGTTCGCGAACACAGTTTGTGCGAAGTTTAACATGGCTGCCACAGTCGTCGATTGGGTCCAATGACTTTGCCACACGCGATTCGATCTGTCATGGTACCATGATGCGCGCCGGAGCGTGTATGCGACGGCGGAGCGGTCGCCGGTTAGCTGCCGTGATCTAACCACGCCCGGTCGTGTGCTCCGAGTTACGTCATGCACAGCATGACCTGCGCGAAACAGGGCGGCCGCCCGCTGCAAGGAGTTATCTGCGAATGCCCATTCCCGCGACAGACCCGATCGTCAATGCGCCGATGGTGACGCCATTCGACGCGGAGGATCGCGTCGACCTGGACGCTGTGGCCCACAATGTCGAGCGTTGGCTGGAGACGCCCCTGGATGGCTTGCTGGTGGGGTCGGCCACGGGAGAGGAATGGTACGTAAGTGAAGAAGAAAAGCTGGCGGTGACGCGCGTCGTTGCAGAAACGCTGCGCGGCGAGCGGTACGTCATGGGGGGCATTGACTGTCCTGGCGTTACCGAGACACTGCGCCGCGCGGACGCGTTCGCCGAGGCGGGTGCCGAATTGGTGCGCATCCGCTTCCCGCGTTTCGCGTCAACAGTCGTCGACTATTTCGAGCAAGTGCTTCCCCGCTGTCCGGTGCCGGTGCTGCTCATGCACCAGCCCGTTCCTGAGCGATTTGGTGCCGCCGGTCCGCCTGCGGCCGCGCCGGAAGTGCTGGCCCAGGTAACCGCCATGGAGAATGTCTTCGGGTACGTGACCGACCATGACTTGCGATTTGAAACCCGAGTCGGGTGGCACATTCCCGCCAGCCGCCGGTTTTGGGTCTGCAACGGCAGCATCATCCTGCAAGGTGCTCAGATCGGTTGCAACGGCACCACCACGGCCTTCGCCAATATCTGGCCAGCCGGCCTCCGTCAACTGCTGCAGCAAGGGATGGCGGGCGAGTTCCTGGAGGGTAGGGAGCTTCAGACCGCGATTCAGCGCATCGATGCGATCATGCTTCCCTACCTGGCCAGTGGGGTGAAAGCCGCGCTGCGGTTGCTTGGGTTTCAAGGGATGCGTCCCCGCTCGCCGACTCTCCCGCCGCCGCCCGACGTCGTCAACAAGCTGGAACGGGAAATGCGATCGGCGGGCCTGATTCCCTGATCGCTGGAAAGGGACGGGGAGGGGACGGTGGCGAAGCGACCGCTTACCCGCGGCGGTGTGGCCGTTGCCTCCGGCGAAGCGGCGGTCTATAGATTTGGCGTGACGGAAGCAAGCGGTGTGGAGGCCTTTCGATACCCTCGGGAAGAGGACTCGACCGTGCCATGAACGTGACATGCAAGACACTCGAAAGTACGAGGTGGATCATGGGAAAGAATCTGGTTGCGGCGACCTGTCTCGCCGCGTTAGCCTTGGTAGCGCTTAGCACCTGGTCGCCGGCAGACTTCGGCAACTCCGGAACGCCGGTCGTTGCTCAGGAAAAAGACCGGCAACCGGCCGATCATCATGCGCCAGCTCGGTCTGCGGAGGTGCAACGCTCGCAAGCGGAAGATGCTCTCCGCACGCGATTAAACTTCGACTACGTTGACATGCCGCTGGACGACGCCCTGGCTCATCTTTGCGGTGAGGTCGAGCTGCAGTACTACCTCAACACCCGCAGCCTGGAGGACATCGGAATCAGCGGCGACGCAGTCGTCAGCCTCAGGCTGGCCGGAGTTTCGCTCGAGTTGGGGCTCGATCTGATGCTCGAGCAGTTGGATCTGACCTACGTAATTCGCGACGGCGTTATCCTGGTAACCACGGAGGAAGCCTTGGAATTCGCCGAAGAGGTGCGCGTCTACAACTGCCGCGATCTGCTGGGCACCGGGACTGCCCCCCAGGACTTGGCTGATGTTGGCGCGGCCGTCGAGCCGGCGGATAACACGGACGCCAGCGCCCCAGCTCCCGCCGACCAGTCAACGCGGGACAGTAACGCCCCGCAGGAAGGCGGGACCGCCAAGGCGACGGACCAGGGGAAGGTACCGCCGATCTCGGTCGATGTGTTGGCACAGTTTGGCGGGGGCGGCGGAATGAGCGGAGGCTTGGGCAGCACCCCACAGCCGGCCCCGGTTGCAACCCCGAACATGCAACTGATTAATCTGATTACCACCGCTGTCGCACCGGATAGCTGGGAGGCCGTGGGCGGACCGGGGACGATCAGCGATTTCGACGGACTGATCGTCGTGCGGCAAAACCCGCGCGTTCACAGGCAAGTGGCAGAAGTGCTGAGCATGCTCCGCAAAGCATCGGACGAGCGGCAGTGGGCCAATCCGGCCGACGGACTGGGCGGTCGCCGGCCCCCGATTTCGCCCGACATGCAAGGGATTGGTGGCGGCGGGGGCGGTGGTGGATTTTTCTAATCGATCATCGTTGGCGAATCAGGAAGAAGCGCGAACGGCGGGACTGAATTCGACCAGCTTCGCAACCGGCGGCTCGATTGGCACATCTCGTGCGGCGCGTGGTTTTCTTGTCTCGTATTGAGGGAATTGGAGACCTGCGGTCGGCGGTTTCGAGCTGCTTGGGAGACCCGCGCCGAGCTGCTCGGGAGACCTGCGCCGAGCTGCTCGGGAGACCTGCGCTGAGCTGTTAGGGAGACCTGCGCCGAGCTGTTAGGGAGACGCGTGCCGAGCTGCTATAGAAACCTGCGCGCAGCGGCGCCGGAGACGCTCGCCGAGCTGCGCATGGGTCGTGACGGCTGCCGGAATGTGGCTGCCGGCAAATAGCTCACGATGACGCGTGGCTATGCAAAGAACTCGCCGATCGCTTGGGCCTTGACCAGCTCTCGCGGTTGGTTCAGGTGGTTGTAGACAATCGTTTCCGGATCGATTCCGAACGCATGGTAGATCGTCGCCAACACCTGGCCCGGATGCACCGGGTCTTCCACCGGCGCCGAGGCCGTCTTATCGGACTTTCCGTAAACCTGGCCCCGTTTGATGCCCGCTCCGGCGAGCACGGCGGTGTAACAATAGGGCCAATGGTCACGGCCGTCGTCGCTATTATTGTTGCCTGACGTGCTGACACCACGCTGCGGGCTCCGGCCGAATTCGCCGACGCAGACGACCAGGGTCTCGTCCAGCATGCCGCGTTGGTCAAGATCGGTGAGGAGCCCTGACAGGCCGGCGTCCAACATCGGAGCCGACTCGTTCTTCATGCGTTTCGACAATCCGGAGTGATGGTCCCATGAGTGTCGGTCCGAATTTGCGACCTTGGGCCAGACCACTTCAACGACGCGGGTGCCGGCTTCCACCAATCGGCGGGCGAGCAGACAACTATCGCCGAACGTATTGCGGCCATAGAGTTCGCGCGTCTCATGCGATTCGGATTGGTAGTCGAACGCTTCACGAGCACGTCCGGAGACAATCAACTCGAGCGCCTTCTCGTAGTAGCCGTTGAGGTTGTACGACTTGACCGCCTTGTCGACGGTCGGCATCCCCTTATTGATCAAATCCCGCAAGCGGGCTCGGCGGTTCAGCCGCGTTGCAAACACTTCCGGCCGCAATTGCAGATCGTCGATCTTGATCCGCGTCAGCTTGTTCATATCCAGGTCGTCGCCGGACGGGAACAGGTAATACGGATCATAGGCCTTGCCCAGAAAGCCGGCGGTGCCGCCCTTGCCGACAACGTTGCTCTCCTGGAGCGGCCGAGGCAGCATGACGAACGGCAGCATCGGTTCCGTCGGCGGTCGGAGGCGAATAATGTTCGAACCGTAATTGGGAAAGTCTTTCGGGCTGGGCGGCTCCAACTGGCCGGACGGGCTCACCTTGTCCGTCGTGTAGCCGGTCATCATCTGGTAGATGGCCGCCGTGTGATTGAAGAGGCCGTTGGGCGTGTAGCTCATCGACCGGATCATCGTGAACTTGTCATTCACCTGAGAGAGTTTGGGCAGGTTCTCGGTAAACTGCACGCCAGGCAATTTGGTCGAGATATTGCTGAAGACGCTCTTCACATTGTCGGGCACGTTTTCCTTGGGATCCCACAGGTCAAGATGGCTGGGCCCTCCCTGCAGGTAAAGCATAATCACGCTCTTGGCCTTCCCCCAGCCGGCGCCACCCACCGCGTCGCTCGCCGAGGCATCCTTCAGGGCCAGCATCGATCCCAGGCTCAAGCCGAGCACCCCCGAACCGCCAACACGCAGCACATCGCGGCGGGAAACCCCGAGTTCTTGGTCACAGAGATCTTTCCCAGCGGGACCTTGGATTCTGAGCATCGTCTCTCTCCTGATTGAACGTCTCACACCGCGTTGCGATCAACTGCAGTGTCTGGATTCTAAGCGATTTCGTCCTGTATGACGAGCGTTTCTTGGATCGCCTCCCGGATGCTGCCGTTATTCATTGGACAGCCGACGCCCGGGCGGCCGTCGGCGTCATTACTTTGCCTGTCCTGGCAAAGTCGTTTCATTCGTCTCAAGTCCCCGCCTGGATCATTCACGAACCGTCGGGCGTTCGCCCGGTTGACCGGTCCGATACCCTGCCTCGCTAGCGATTAAACAAGAACGCCGGGTTGTTGATCAGGGCCCAGGTCAGATCCTGGGCGGCCGTGAGCCGTTTGTTTCCAACTTGTTTGGTGCTGAATTCCAGATCCTTCCTCAGTTGGACCAGCGTCTTATCTTCGGGCACTTCCTGGCTGACGAATTTCAGGGCCTGCTTCCGTTTGCTGACGCCCGGATCCTCCGGCAGAGGCGCCTTGGCCGTCGCCACGGCAGCCTGTTGCTCGGCCAGCCCCTTGTCCGTCTTGGCAAAGTAGTTCGAGACCACTTCCTTCTGTTGATCGTCCCGCTGGTCGACGGGGACCGAGACGATCGACGCGAATTGCTCGGTCAGGCTCAGGCCTACGTTCTTGTCGGTGGTAACCGAGATCCGAAACCGTCCCAGCAGGTGCTTTTCTGCGGGGTGGTTTTGGTGAATCACAAACTTCAAAGCCGTCCCTTCATCAAAACCCAACGGCTGCTTCGTCTCGAAGGTCGCCCAATGCTCGATACCACCGGCATTGGCGATTGCCCAACCGTTTTGATTACCGGCATTCCCATCGATCGTCAGCCCGACATTGAAGCCGTCCTGCAGGAAGTCCGCCTTGGCGTTTTGCAGGTCGACCTTCTTCATTTCTTTCGGCTTATTCGCGGGAGCTGCCTGCACTTCAAACTCGGTGACCACAAAATTACCGTTGGGCGGCAGGCCGGGGCCTCCCCCCGGGGTTTCACCCGTCAGGGCCTCGACGCGAATCCCGGTGATACCTTTCAACGACGTGTTCACATTAATCGTATAAGCCGACTGTTTGGCATCGCCGCTGGCCACGATCGAACGGTCCGGCTGGCGTCGCAGTTCGACGCCATTGGTCGCGGTTAGACTCCTCGGCGCCAACAGGTGCCACTCGACGTCGCTCGCCATTCGCTTCTCCCAGGCGGCGATGTGGTCTGCCAAGGCATCCTGGTACTTTTTCAGATTCGCTTCGGCAGCCGAGATCGCCGCTTGCCGCTTTTTCTCTTCCTCGGCAATTCGCGGGGCGATCTGCTTCTGGTAGGCGGCAAGTTCAGCTTCCGCTTTAGCGATGGCTGCCTTGCGCCGCTCTTCAAGGCGGGGTTTCTCTTCCTTCCACCAGGCTTCACGCTTGGCGAGGGCCGCTTCCAGCGCCCGGTGATCGTCATCGATCAGGGCCATCGAGCTCTCGAATGCGGCGACTTCGTCTTTGGTTGCCGGGCGATTGAGGACCCGCAGGAAGAGTTCGTTAACCAGCGGTTCATTCTTTTCATGCTCGTTCACCAGGCTCGCAATCGCGTTCTTTTCATCGTCAATCGCGTTGGCGACGGTGGGGCCGCTGATCAGGGCCATCACGGGCCCCAACTGAATGTCGCTCACCCGTTCGCATTCACAAGCACTCTCTCGCGGTGGACGGCCCAGGTTGGCCAGGAACCCGTCTGGCAACTCGATCCCCGCATCCGGTATCGCCGCCGCCCGTGTTCCGGGCGGCACACCCGGGATCTTGGTCTGCGAACCCGTCACGCGGTGGATCGAATCGTACAATACCTCGGCGGGCAACCGCCGGGCGATGGCATGCGAGTAGTTGATCGTGTCGTCCTCGTTCCAGCGGTTCGTCTCCAGGGAAAGCTGGTAGGTGCGTGACTTGCAGATTAACTTGACGATGTGCTGGACATTAAACCGGCTCTTGATGAATTCGTCGGTAAGATAATCGAGCAATTCGGGATTGGTGGGCGGATTGCTGGCCCGAATATCGTCGATCGGCTCGACAATCCCGATCCCGAACAGGTATCCCCAGAGACGGTTCACGTAGCTCTTGGCAAAGTACTGATTGTCGGCCGCGGTAATCCACTGGGCGAGCTTCTCACGGCGCGACGCCTCTTGGGGTGCTTCGTAGGAGCAATCGTAGGGGAATTCCGGCTCGGCTGTCTGACCGGTCCGCAAGTGGGTGACTTCGCCGGCCGGTTTCTCTTCGACGATTTCGTAGAACGGCTTGGCGCCTTCGACGGCCGTGCCGCCGATCCGCTTCTTGCCGCTGGCCGGGTCGGCCTTCAGGGAGACTCGAGCGAAATAGGCAGCCGTTTCATAGTACTGGTCCTGCGTCCACCGCTCGAACGGATGATCGTGGCACTTGTTGCAATTGAAGCGAACCGCCAGGAACAAGTGCGTCGTGTTCTCCATGATATTTTCGGGATCACGGAGGATCTTGTAATAGGACGCTTGCGGATTGTCCTTGTTCGATCCCGTTGCCGTGATGATCTTCCTGACGAACTCGTCGTACGGTGTGTTCTGGGCAACTTCGCCACGAATCCAGTCGCGAAACGCCTTGGCACCTTCTGGCCCCAGGTACTTGCGATTGACTTGCAGCAGGTCGGCCCACTTGTTCGTCCAGTACTCGATGTAGTCGTCGCTTCCCACCAGCTTGTCGATCACCTCATCGCGTTTGACCCGCGTGTCCCGCGGATCGGCGACAAACGCCTTGACCTCGTCGGCTGTCGGCGGCACGCCGGTCACATCGATGTAGACGCGGCGAATGAAATCGGTGTCGCTGCAAAGCTCTGACGGCTGGATCTTCATCCGCTGCCATTTGGCTGCGGTGAATTCGTCGATGGGGCCCCACAACTCCGGCTGCTCGAACTCGAAACCTTCGCGGTCTCCCATCACCGTCAGGGTAGTCGCCGCGTAAGCGCCTTCAAAGCGAGCCAGCACGGGCGCTTCGCCGCGGCGGAAGGCGGTCATCAACCCGGTACGATTCACGTCGGCGATGTCCGTATTGCCGCTGGTGACAAATGCTTCGCGCGTCACGTCCCGCCGGCCGCCGTCCGAGTACGTGGCGATGACCCGGAACTGCTGCCGGGCATCAAGGCCCTGGATGGTCGGGTTGGTGGGCGAGATTTCGATCGCCGTCACACTGGGGACCGTCAGATCCAGCTTGGCCCCGCTGGCCAACCAATTGCGAATCAACTGATAGTAAGGCTCACCGGGACGCAGCAACTGGCCGCCGACGTGGGGCACGGCGCTCGTCGCCTTAAGTAGCATCAGGCTGTCGTCGGGCGATGCGATGTTCGTCCGCCGGGATGCCAGGTCGTCCGTGAATGCGCGGACATCGACCAGCGGGTCGTAACCGCGGAGGGAGAGCTGAAACCCGTTCTTCCCTTTCGCCGCACCGTGACAGGTCCCGGCGTTGCAGCCGAGCCGCGACAGAACCGGTTCGACATCCCGTGCAAAGTTAGCCTCGTAGGGTGTTTCCATCCCGGCGACCGTAACGGGAACCTTGGCAACCGTTCCGGCGACGTTCACAACCAGCGACGCCGTGCCGTCCTGTTTACCCCGGATCAGGCCGCTGGGCGATATCTGGGCGACAGGGGCGGAGAAGGTGGGGACCGCCATCCGCGTCACGTCAATCTGGTCGCCGTTATCGAGGGTCGCTGTCACGAGCAATTGAGCATACGAGAACTGGTCCGCCAGCGCGATCGCCTGGGGCTCGACCTTGAGCTCGGTGACCTTGCGTCCGGCCGGCAGTGATTCGCTGAATCCGGCGGTATCGTCGATGGAGATCGGTTCGGCCGGCTCAAAGGCCTGCGCAACCCGTTCGGCGGGCGTGATCGGCGCCGGAGAGAATTCCTTGATCGTGTTGCCCGTCTCCGTCTCGATCAGACGAATCTTGCCGTCTCCCCCGGTGACGGCCACGGTCTTCCCATCGGGCGTAAACGCGACGGCGTAAAGGGAGGCCTCGTCGACGTCGACCTGGGCGATTCGCTTGATGCCCTTGGTCCGGTAGTCGTCCAGCTTCTTGATGTCTGCCGGCTTTCGCTGTTGGATCCGCGTCTCGGCAATCTTCTTGAGATCCGCGGGAAGGTTGGTGTCGAACTCGTACGAATAGACGGCCAGTTCTCCCTGTCCGTTGAGGGAACTGACGGCGGCAATTCGTTTGCCGTCCGGACTGACCGCCACACCAAACACTCGACCCCGCATGGGGCTCAGATTGCGGATCAGGTTGGAATCATCGCCGATCTTGCGGGCGGTGATGCGGAACATGCGATAGACCTTCGGCACGCCGTCCGCGCCGCCGACGACAATCTCGTCCCGATCCGGATGGCGGACGACCGAGTTGACGCCGCCCTTGAGTGCTTTGGGGGTGATGGACGTAATATTGTCAATGAAGCGGTTGGTCTCGACCTCGGTCAACTTGACGGTCATATCGCGGGCAACCGAAACGACATGCGAGCCATCGTGCGAGAACGCCGTGTCACGAATCCAGTCACTGTGGGCGCCTTGGTAGAGCACTTGCGCGCCGGTCGCTGCGTCGATGGCACGCACGGTATTGTCCGAGCAGCCGAAGGAGATTCGCGTCCCATCGGGAGACCAATCGCCGCCATAGATGGTGTCATAGGTCACAGGGACAGAAAGCGTCAGCTTGCGGGTCGCCACGTCCCAAATCTGAACTTCACCCATGCGTCCAGGCAGCCCGCCGGTGACGAGCAATCGTTTTCCATCCGGCGAGAACTTGACCGACTCAATTCGCTCGGAGACACCAATCAAGCGGGCGACCAGTTCCGAACCGTCCGCCTTGGTCAGCAGGACTTCATGGAAGCCGGCAACCGCCAACAATTGCCCATCCGGAGAGAAATCGATAGAGGTGATGACCGGCGGGCGGGTGTAGACGGGGGGATGCTCGGAATCGAAATGGCGTTTGGCGCCGGCCGGCGTATCATCCACCGCCCCCTCGGCGATCCAGCGTTTGATCAGGTTGATCTCGACGCCGTTGAGCGGTTTCTTGCCCTTCGGCATCTCGGCTTCGCCGTCCGTCGGCGTAATGAGATCGACCAGGTAACTTTCCTCGGGCTTGTGGGCCACAATCGCGGCGGTGTCGCTTTCACCGCCGGCCAGCAGCTTGGCAAAATCGGTCATCACGTAACTGCCCCGGTCCCGAGCCGGTTGGTGGCAGCCGTGGCAATGCGCTTGGAAAAGTGGTCGAATCTGCTTGTAAAAGCTCACTTGATCGTTGGCATCCGCGGTTGCTTCCGTGTCATCGGCCATGGCCGGCGGGGCCAAGGCGGCCAGAAGCAGCGCCATTGTCAAGCTGAGGAAGCGAGAAGTGGACATCAGCAAGATCTCCGTGGTGGTATCCATTTGCTGGCGGGCGGCTACGCGATCGGTGATCGGCAACCGTCGGCAAGGAGGGTATCGACGCGTAAGCTGACGCAGGATCGCAAAGCGACTAACATAAGACGCCGCCGCAATGCGCCGCTGTGTTGGCGGCTCAGTGGGGTTGGCGGCACACGATCATTCGTCAAACTGCGATTTTCGCTGCCGTTCATGATACTCGAAATGTCCCGGAAATGGAAAAGGGCGCGCCAGCGGTTGGCGAGCAGAATTTCTGGCGGACCGGGGGGGGCCCGTGAGCACCGGCGCCTTGCTCGCTTGCGTTCAATTCCCGCCCTGTCCCTGTTATCGAACGCCATACCGAGCATGACCGGCCGCCGCCCCGCACCAGGAGCGGCAAGCGGCCAGTGGGTCGGGGGGCGACTTGCCCTGATGATGCGCGGCACGTTAATCAGGTGAAGATCAGGAGCCAGCGATGGAAAACAATCATACGGCCGCGGTGGTGGGGACGGGGTTCATCGATCCGGTCCATGTCGAAGGGCTTCGCCGCGCCGGAGTTCAGGTCGCCGGCATTGCCGGTTCGACGCCCCAGCGATCAATCGCCGCCGCTCGGCAACTCGGCCTTCCCCGCGGCCTGGCCGAATTTCCCGGCGGTCACAACGAAGGGTTCCCGGACACATTCAAGCAACTGTTCCGCGCCTTCTACGGTTACCTGGCGGGCGGCGGTACAGGCCGACCGCCGTTCCCGACGTTTGCGGATGGACATCGCGAGATCCTGCTCTGCGAAGCGATCCTCCGCAGCCATCGCCGGCGGGCCTGGGTCGATGTCGGTTAGCCTGGCCGTAGCGTGTCGCCTGTGCGGCATGACGTCGTTCCACACCACCCGTTCCACCATTCGCGTTTCCACCATTCCGTAGGTCATGCCGTGCATGACATTCCGTTATTCCCCGGTTCGCCAGCCCACAATACCGTTCAATCGGATGTAACAAACTGTCGCTTTCCAATCACGATCGCGGATGCCCGGCGGAATCGTTGAGGCTTGGTCCGTCGAAACATTGCGGATGCGATCACCGGATTCGAATTAGACAATTATCGTCGCCAGTGAGATTCGCTTGCCCCGGATTGCGGGCCGGGCCAGGCATGGAGTCGCGGATGCGTCAATCATTAAAGAATCGGCGTTTCAGGGCAGGGTGTTGCGGATTCGCGATCCTGGGGCTGATCGGTGCCGCCCTGCTTGTCAAGCTGGTTGCGGATGCCAGGATTGCTGCTCAACGCAGCGCCGACTTGTGAAACCTGAAGCAGCTTGCCCTGGCGGTCGCCAATTACCACGCTGAGCACGGTCGGTATCCACCTGCCTATCTTGCGGACGAGGCGGGGATCCCCCAGCATAGCTGGCGGATCCTGATTCTGCCCTACCTTGACCAACAAGCCCTCTTTCGGCGATACGACTTCAGCCAACCCTGGAATAGTCCGTCCAATGCGCAGCTTGCCGACGAGATGCCAGCCACGTTCGCATTCCACGGCCGGGCGGCGTCGAACTCGACGACCACCAACTACGTGGCTGTCGTCGGTCAGCGAACGATGTGGCCCGGCGCCACCGGGAGAATGGATACGGCGATTACGGACGATGCCTCCGCGACCATCATGATCGTCGAAAACGACGGCCAGCACATTCATTGGATGGAACCTCGCGATCTACAGGCCGACTCCATGAGCCTGCTTGTCGACCATCCACAAGGGATCAGCAGCAGGTACCTCGCACCGGCGGTCGTCATGGTCGACGGTACGTTACGGCGGCTGGACAAGAACCTGTCGGCGAGTGTCTTGCGCGCTCTGCTGACGGTTGACGGCGGGGAACCGCTGAGAAATACCGGCCAGGGTTGGCAGCTGCTGGAAGATGGGCGATCGCGGCGAGCAAAGTCGACGGAGCCGCAGCCGACGGAATGACCGGATCACGCTCGGGTCGTCAGCGTCAACGCCGGTCTGGTAGGATCGGGCTGTCGCAGTTGAAGATCGCGCAATCTCAATTGCCCAGCGCGCACGTTCTCGACCGCTCGGCGCGGGTCGCCGACGCCGCCGAACCGGCTGACCCTAGAAGACATGTATCAGATTTTGCTCTTCGAAGGAGTCCAGTTTGAGCGACCGACGGGAGCGGACGAACACGCCGCGAGCGTCAGCTCGCTATCGGTCCGAGGCCCTGCCTCGCTAGGTATCCATTCCCCGTTGCGTCAGGCACGAATTGATGCATGACAATCCATACGAACCGCCCGCCTCAGTCAGCGTATCGTCGCTCCCCAGTTCGGCACAAGCAAACGCGACAAGGAAGCTACGCTTGGCGCTGGTGATCCTGCTATTGCCGGCGACCTACAATTTCGTCTGCTTCAACTTTCCAATGATCCATGCCGGCACGAACCGAGCCGCCACCTTCTATGTTTATCCCATCGCATGCGTCCTGAACGGGGTCGGCTTTGCCCTGATTGTGTTCGCCGTCTGGTTCCAAGGGCTTGCCGCGCTGCAGCTGGCCACCTGGCTTTTGCACAAGCTGTTCGCGCGGTGCACGCCACTGGCGGCATGGAAGCAGAGACTCTACCTGGCCGTCGGGCGGGCGCCTCGATTTGCTGTCGCGGGAGCCGTCCTGTGGACGATCTGGGTCGCCGCATTCTACCAGTTCGGCGTGGGATTCTATGCGATTTCCGTTCCGATCGGCATTGCCGCACACGTCCTTGCCGCCGGCCTCTACCTTCCGCTCGTACTCGGCTGGTACAAGCTCGAACGCGCCGCATTGCGCAACGCGAAACCGCCTTCCTGAAATTGCCCAGCAATTCCAGCCAGCCGCCAGGGCGAAGCAAGCAAGGCGGGAAAGGGTGCAGTTCGCCGGCTGCAACCGTGGCGGCAGAGTGAACGCGCACTGTCGCAAGGTCGATCGGCCGCCGAGCGGCCCGCGCCGGACATGACGCGGGTCCCGAACACGCTACGCAAGTTGGACCCGAACGGCCTAATTCTTCTCCAACGGAACTTCGATGACGAGGCCGGCAAATTGTTTGGCGGTGGAGGTCGAGCCAAATCGTCCGTGACAATTCAGGCAACCGCCGGAGAGGCGGATCGCACCGACCCGTCGAAAGGTTGATTCGTCTACCACTTCGTAGGACTCCTGCCCGCCACGAATCGCCTTCATCGCTGCCAGCTCAAACTCACCTTTCGGCTCGTGATCGATACTCATCGCCCGCCCACTCACCGCAATCCAACTCGACTTGATCCGAGCCTTCCGATCGATCTCGGCAAACACGTCCTCCAGGGCACGCGCCGGAACGGTGGCCCGATCGCGGTGAAAATAGCGATGGTGCATCACGTCCAGGGTCGCCGAGTAGACGTCGTGCAATAACTGTGCGCGTTCCCTGGCGGCTTGCACGGTCATGGAATTCGCTGCTCCGGACGACGCGGCGTTCCCGTTGGCGCTTCCGGTCGGGTCCTCCGGCTGCGCAACGGCGAGGCCGGGCGAGACAACGAGCAGACCCAGGACGGCCAACAGTATTTCGAATCGACGATGTTGCATGGCGGGCTCGCAGGCGAGGGTGCAGTGAGGAATGAGCGTCGACGGGTCGGGGCAGGGCAGGTCGCGATCCGACCGCAAGCCGAATAGTGGACCTGTTTATCCTTAATTAACGGATCGGTCCGGGCGCGTCAAGCTGCCACGCCGGCCGAGCGGCCATAATTTTGGCGATCGTTGCAACCACATCGCTCGCAATCCAGCATATATTCGAGGCATTCGCTCGGTAACCGGAATCCACGATCAGGACGCTGCCCATGTTGGCTGTCTTTGCCGTTTTGCTTGTCTTGAGCCTCTCCATCGTGATTGTGCGGGTCGCCACGGTCGGTCTTTCGATGACTGGGCTCTCCAAAGACCTGGCCCATTTTCAGGCGGTGTCCGCCTTCACCGGATCGGGCTTCACGACGCGCGAGTCCGAGGAGATCGTCAATCACCCGCTCCGCCGCCGTATCACGGTGCATTTGATGTTGTTGGGGCACGCTGGAATCGCAGTCGCCATTTCGTCGGTGATCCTCTCTTTCGTCAACACGGGCAACGAGAGCTGGCTGAAACTGACCTGGGTCCGTCTTACAGTTCTCTCCGGGGGCGGACTGTTGCTGTGGCTGGTTGCCAGCAGCGAGTACCTGGAACGGGTCATGTGGCAAATCACCAGCGTGGCGCTTCGCCGCTTCGCACATCTGCAACTGCATGACTACACGCGGCTGCTCAGGATCTCCAGTGACTATGTCGTCTCCGAATTGGAAATTCGCGACGACGACTGGCTGGCCGGGCGGACGTTGGAAGAGACCCAGTTGGCTCGTGAAGGCGTGCTGGTGCTAGGGATCGAACAACCGGACGGCACGTACCTGGGAGCCCCCCATGCAGAGACAAAGATCATGCCGGGGGACTGCCTGATTGTCTACGGAAAGCAAGCGGCACTCCTTGACCTCGATACGCGCCGCGCGGACATCGAAGGCAACATGCATCATGTGATGGCCGTTACCAGGCAGCTTGATGTGCTCGAGGAAGAACAGCGGAAGGCCAGCAAGACGGTGGCGGGCAACACGCGTCAGGGCGAATCCGCCTCCGGCCACTCGCCCCCTGAATGATCGCGACGTCGGGTGAAGATCCGGAGCCGAACGGAACGGTCGGTGAACGTTGACTCAAGCAGCGCGGACTCAAGCAGCGCTCACTCCCGTTCGACCAGCGCGCACCCGAACGCCTCTTGGACCAGCCTGATCTCTTCGTGCTCATGTTGGCAGAACAGGTGCCAGAAAGCATCCAGCCGATACCCGAGGCCCTTCCACCAGAGAGGCGACGGCTGGTCACCCACAGCGAATTCTTGCAGGTCAGTCAGTGCGCGGTTGAGCTGTGCGTGCTGACCAATGAGCTCTCTAGCCCGATCCTCGAATCGCGGAGCCTGTTCGATCAAATTGGCAAAGAAGCCGTCCTCCTGGACTTCGTGACGAAAATGGGCATGCACGTGTTCGCCCAGCACGCGACAGGCGTAGATGGTGGCGCCGCCGTCCTGCTGCTGCTGGATCAATTCACGCAGTTCGTGCAAGGACCGCTCAAGCGCCTCATGTTCCTCGACAAAGGCGTCGAATTTTTTCGTTGGATCCGTTACTGAGGCCATCCTTCATCTCCTGCGGTCAATCGTATCTAGCCTGAATTTCTCATCAGCGATTGGGAATTCGCCCACAGTTTCGTGGAGCGCCAAGCATTTCGGGCGAAACCTCGCTCCGGCTGAGCTGCCCGGCAAGGTGGGTACGTTCGCCGCAATTCGCTGGGAAACTGCGGCTTGCGCTGAACTGTTGTTCCTTCATGAATCAACCGGCCTTACCCGAAACCGAGTCAACACGGTGGGGTTGGCTTGGTAAAAGGGCGAAGACGTCGAGAATCACACGGCTCGGATCGTAGGGGCAGGTTGTCGTTACGGGCAGGAGGGCGGGGCGTGGCAGGCGTCGCCGGAGCGATTCGCAAATCTTAAACAGGGTCCGGTCGACGAAGTACGGTTCGCGGCTTGTCCGTTGAGCGGCAAATGTTAACGCACGAATTCAGACTCGAGCATCAGCAGTTCGGCGAGCTCACGCTGGCTGGATCGTAGCACCCGAATCAACTTGCAATAGCAGGGAGCATCCTCGAAGTGATCCGCGTCGTTTCCGATCAGCGCACTGAGTCGCTCAATGGGCCGGCTGATTGCAGTGTTCCCAACCACCAACTCGCTGACCAGCTCCTCGCCCGCCATCGCCTCGCCCGCCGGGGCGACCAGGAATCGCCGCCAGATCTCGGCGCGGTCGCGGGTCTGCCTCGCAACATCCAAGAACACCACCGCCAGCTCATCCAAACGACCATATTCCAGTCCATGTTCCAGCGCCAGGCGGGTTATCATTTTCTCGATGCGCCGCAGGCCCGGCAGCAGCCGTTCCTGGTAGGCGGCCAGAATCACCTCCGCCTTTTCTGTCGGCTGAAGTGCTGACCAGTCCGAGAATTCCCCGCCAAAGAAAGGGCACCTGTCGGCGATTTCGATCGATTGCCCTGGCGCCGTGAGGGTTAGCGAAGCCATGACGCTTCTCCTTGTCGCGACAGCGAAGATGCCCGGCAGTGGGTCCAACCCACGTCGCACCTGTTCCCCTGCCCAAAGGTTTGGTCTTGACTGCCATAATTTAACGCCTGTATTATGGATGTCAAGGTCCTGAAGTCGAGAATTAGCAAAATATCGTACCACTTCCTGCCCAGAGCGTTGGGGGACAAATGATTTCGCAGACTGCCGAGTACGCCTTGCGTGCGATCGTGTTTCTCGCAGACCAGGGTGGGGTCCCCAGGACCAATGTGCAGATTGCCGAGGCCACGCAGATTCCCGTCGGCTATCTCGCCAAAGTGATGCAGGGGCTGGGACGCGCCCAGCTTGTCAGTTCCCAGCGGGGCCTGCGGGGCGGATTTCGACTGAGCCGCGAGCCCGCAGAAATCACGGTCCTGGAGGTTGTCAACGCGATCGATCCCGTTCGCCGCTACAGCGTCTGCCCGCTCCACCTGCCCTCCCACGGGACGACGCTCTGCCCACTCCATCGCCGCCTGGACGATGCGGCAGCGGCGGTCGAGGCGGCATTCCAGGGCACGACGATTGCCGGGTTGCTGAACGTACCGACCTCGCGGAAGCCCCTGTGCCGGTTCCCGTGTTCTCCGGTGCCGCTGAACTAGGCTCCGAGGGGCGATGCCTGCGGGGAAATCTACGCTTCTTGCCGTTTGCTTGGCGCGGGATCACGGCGTTCTTGCGGCGCGAGCATGGATGCGGAGGTTGGGCGAGCGGCGTGTTGGCTTGAGACCTTCGGTCAACCGTTTCGGCGAGTTCTGGAGACCTGCGCCGAGCGGATGGGGACCGGCAGCGGGCGAATCATCGGTGCCAAGCCCCGGCGGGCCTGTACGACACCGTCGCCTTGTGGCGGGTTGGACTGCCACTTTGACATTTTCCCGCCGCCGCACCCGGCTCGACAGATCTGCCGCAAACATATTCCAGAAATGGACTTGCGACAACGGGCAGGCAATTGGACCGAAAAATGCTGCGATTGTCGTCTGGCCCCCCCAGATTCTGGCTGCCAGGGCGAACTTCTAGCGAGGCAGGGCCTCGGACCAATAGCGAGCTGACGCTCGCGGCATGTTAGTCCGCTCCCGTTGGTCGCTCAAACTGGACTCATTTGTAAAGCGAAACCTGATACCAGCCATCTCGAGGGATGCGAGATTCTTGAGGCTAAACAGGGTGGCTCGACGCGGAAGGAGCATCGACACGATGAAATGGAGATTGGGAACGGTTGCCGGCATCGGTGTATTCATTCACTGGTCATTCTGGCTGTTGCCCGCTTGGATCGTCCTCTCGGCCAGCGGCGGCTTGGGCGGCGCGATCTCGTCGGTCTTGTTCGTGTTCGCCATCTTCGGGTGCGTGCTCCTTCACGAACTGGGACACGCCTTGACGGCTCGGCACTTCGGGATTGGGACGCGTGATATCACCCTGTACCCGATTGGCGGGGTGGCCTCACTGGCCCGAATTCCGCGCCGACCGTCTCAGGAGTTGGCGATTGCCGTCGCCGGCCCTGCAGTGAACGTCGTGATTGCCGGGATCCTACTGGCATTCCTACTGGTCGCCGGGGTCGGCACCCAAGGGTGGATATTCACCCTCTCAGGCGGTTCGTTTCTGGTCAACTTGATGCTCGTCAACGTGGCACTGGTCGCCTTTAACATGCTGCCGGCATTTCCCATGGACGGGGGACGTGTTCTGCGTGCCTTTTTGGCCATGCGCATGCCCTACTTGCGGGCCACAGAGATTGCGGTTCGCGTCGGTCTGTTGGTCGCCCTGGTGATGGGCATTGCCGGACTGTTCTCTGCCGGGACTTTGATTTTTGTCGCCCTGTTCGTCTTCCTGGCGGCTCAGGCCGAATTAGCGATGGCGCGCTACAACGAGTTTCGCGGCGGTTCCTCAATTGTCCAAGGAGAAAGCTGGCCTCATCCCCAGGAACCGCACGTCCCGCCGACCCACGTCCCGCCCGGATTCGGTGGCGGACCGCCTGACGGCGACATCGTATGGCTCGATTCGGACAACCCGCATCAGACATCGTATGTGCGGATCGTCCGCGGTCCGCGAATACGGCACGATTTCTCGCCCTGGTCGCAGTAGGCCCGGTGGGCACCATCACCGCCACGGTTCGGCGCGAATGTTCAACCCCCCTGCAGGCGCTTGTCGCCGACGCCGTTTCGAGCCTCGCTTCGATCGAGTTGTTGGTTTGTTTGTGTGCTTTTTGGCCGCTTGCCTTCGGTCCTGCGAGCTGATATAATTCGACCAGTGACGCGAGGGTATCTGCCCCACCCACGTGTTACGCCATCGCGGTACCTGCCCCACTGCGATGGCAAGATTTTCGGCCGTCAGGGATCTGCCCCACCTGACGGCCTTTTTTTGTTCTTGACCGGCCGGTGGGCAGCAGCCGTTATCCAGTGGAGCAATCCCCATGGACCACCGCGATCCGTCACGACGGCAGTTCCTTCAGGCAACGACAGGCGGGCTCGTGATTTCGGCATCGTTGGCCTCGCCCGACACCACCTTGGTGGCCGGCCCACGCGCGACGCGGGTTGCCAATCCGGTCAGCGGAGACGTGCTGCGAACCACCGGCCAATTGTCGTCAGACCGTCAACGGCTGGTGGAGCAGCAGCGAGAGATTCCGATTGGAGGAGATTCGGATGTGCTCGTTTGTGGCGGTGGGCCGGCCGGCATCGCCGCGGCGCTGGCGGCTGCCCGCGCCGGTTGTTCCGTGCAACTCATTGAAGCCGCCGGATGCCTGGGTGGCGTTTGGACCGCCGGCAAAACGTAATTGACGACCGGGACACTGTGGTTTACGATTCCCACCGCGTGAGGCAGGTCGCCGGCAAGGCCGCTGCTAGATGGCTTGTATCAGGTTTCGCTTTACAAGTGAGTCAAGTTTGAGCGACCAACGGGAGCGGACGAACATGCCGCGAGCGGCAGCTCGCGATTGGTCCAAGGCCCTGCCTCGCTAGTTGTTGCCGCTCGCAGAGCCCCCGAGCCCCCGCTTGAACCCATGCGTCCGACCCGAACATGTAACCGCCTGGCGGCGCCGGCGCCGACCGGTCGTCACCTGGAACGGTTACGTCATGTCGCTCTGTTTTCCGCGATGGTGTTGATGTGGTCCGCACCGACGGTCGACCGGATTCGCGTGGAATCGACGCCGGAACTCGAAGCGAGTGGTGAGCCATCGGTTGAGGGGACCTGCCAGGAAGCGACCACTCGACAGCGGCGGAGGAAGACTCTGGATCGTTCCGCCCTCTCGGCGCTTGACCGGATCGCCTGCCATCCCCGGCGGTCTTACTCGCCGTGCGCGTCGCGGCCTTCCGGGCACCGCATGGCCAACGGGTTGCTGGCGCCGCTGAAGTGCTGATCTCGTCATCCTCGGGAGCCGTAGGTGTCGCAACTGGGTGGTTGCACCGGTCGGCTTGGCCGGCGGGTCGTTTGCGGTCCCGCCACGCCTTGCCGTGAGTTCGTTGGCAGCCCGCTCGACCTGCTCCCTTCGCTCCAGCCCCACGTTGCGGCTGAAGCCGTTTGCGTCCCGTTTCCTCTGCGACCAACGTAACCTGGGCGAACGCTCGACGGCTGACAAATCGTCCGGACGAATCCATTCCGAACCGCAATCTCAAGGACCATGGGACGCCGCCGTACCGCCCCAAACGCCCATTTCGCATGCCATGAAGAACGCAACCGACCCTCATTCACTGACGAACATTTCCACCTTGCCGAAGGACATCACGGCGAGCGTCGTTGTGTTTCTTGTCGCCCTGCCGCTTTGCTTAGGGATCGCGCTGGCTTCCGGCGCGCCCCTTTTTTCCGGCCTGCTGGCGGGAATCATCGGCGGCCTGGTGGTGGGGGCCTTGAGCGGTTCCCATACGAGCGTCAGTGGGCCGGCCGCTGGATTGACGGCGATCGTCGCGACCCAGATCGCCACGCTGGGTTCATTCGAGGCCTTCCTCCTGGCTGTCTTCATCGCCGGCCTGATGCAGATCGGACTGGGCATTGCGCGTGCCGGAGCTCTCTCGGCATTCTTTCCCTCCAGCGTGATCAAAGGGCTGCTGGCCGCGATTGGTGTCATTCTGATCTTGAAGCAGATCCCCCATTTGCTCGGCCACGACACCGATCCGGAAGGCGAGATGTCGTTTTCGCAACCGGACCACGAGAATACGTTTTCCGAGATTGGGACGGTGTTGTTTGGCGATATTCACGTCGGCGCGGCGGTGGTCGGCATCGCCTGCATTCTCTTGCTGATTACGTGGGAGCGAGTCAAGCCGCTGAAGAACTCGATCGTTCCGGGCCCGCTGGTCGTCGTGCTGTTCGGCGTCCTGTTACAAGGCCTGTTAGGGCGACTCGGCGGGTCATGGGTCATCGAATCGAGCCATCTGGTCCAGATCCCGGTGGCGGAGAATGTCGAGGGCCTCGTCGAGTTCTTTCGCTTCCCCGACTTCGCACAGCTTGCCAACCCCGGCATTTACCTGGCAGCCGTCACCATCGCGATCGTTGCTTCACTGGAGACGCTCCTCAATCTGGAGGCCGTCGACAAACTGGATCCTGAGCGGCGCGTTTCGCCCGGCAGCCGCGAGCTGATTGCCCAGGGCGTCGGCAACTCGGTGGCCGGTCTGATCGGCTCGATCCCGATCACCTCCGTCATTGTGAGAAGCTCGATCAATGTCGGCATGGGCGCCAAGACCAAGCGGTCCGCCATCCTGCACGGTGTGCTGCTGGTGGTGTCCGTCCTCTTGTTTCCGACCTACCTGAACATGATCCCCTTGGCCTCCCTGGCGGCGATCCTGTTGGTCACCGGATTCAAACTGGCCAGCCCCAAGTTATTCAAGCAGATGTGGGATGAAGGCCGTTATCAGTTCATTCCGTTTCTCTTCACGTTAGTGTCGATCGTCCTGACGGACCTCCTGGTGGGGATTCTGATCGGCCTGGCCGTCAGTACGCTGTTTATTCTCAACAGCAATCTTCGCCGCCCGATCCGGCGAATCGTCGAAACACACCTCGGTGGCGATGTGCTGCACGTCGAGCTGGCCAATCAAGTGAGCTTCCTCAACCGGGCCGCGCTGGAAAAGGTCTTCCGCGACGTTCCCCAGGGGTCGAACATGTTAATTGACGCCAGCGGCACGGACTACATTGACCCGGACGTGTTGAGCCTCATTCGGGAGTTCAAGGAAGAACGCGGACCCGTGCGTGGGGTCTCCGTGAGCTTGCGGGGATTTCGGGACAAGTACCAGCTGGACGATGAAATCCAGTTCGCTGACTATTCGACTCGAGAATTGCAGGATCGGGTGACACCCGAACAGGTCTTGGAACTCCTCAAGGAGGGCAATCGCCGCTTTCGGACCGGCAACCGGCTGACGCGCGACTTCGAGCGGCAGGTGAACGCGACGGCCGAGCAGCAAACACCGCTCGCCGCCATCCTCAGTTGCATCGATTCTCGCGTCCCCGCAGAATTGGTGTTTGACCTGGGGATTGGAGACATCTTCAGTGTCCGTGTGGCCGGCAACGTGATCGGGAGCAAGACACTGGGAAGCCTGGAGTTCGGAGTCGGCGTCGCCGGCGTCAAGCTCGTCCTGGTGCTGGGCCACACGCGGTGCGGCGCCGTGTCGGCCTCGGCCAACTTGCTTGCCGACGGCAAAGACGTCAAGGGGGAAACAGGGTGCGATCACCTTCACACGATCGTTTCCGAAGTCGAACATTCGATCAGCCAGGCCGAGGCCCGCCGCTTCCGTCAATTGTCCCCGGTTGAGCAGGAAGCGTTCCTCGACGAAGTCGCCAAGCGAAACGTCCAACGGACCGTGGACGAGGTGATCCAACGTAGCGCCGCAATTCGGGAAGCGGTGCGCGCGGGTAACGCGATGGTTGTGGGCGCCCTGTACGACGTCCGCAGCGGTGAGATCGAATTCTTCCCGGACGACCAGGGCGCGGCCGGACGGTAGGTTCGTGGCCCAGCCTCGCCGGAAACCGATATCGAGGCGGCTCGCGGCATCCGTACCGCAGGCTGACGTACTGACACTCTGACTTTTATCCCGCCATAGGAATCAACGATGGCAAACTTCCGTTACGCCGACATCGCGAAGATGATCGATCACTCGCTGCTGAACCCGACGCTGAGCACCGACGACCTGGAGGCAGGAATCCAGCTCGCCTTAGCATACGACGTAGCCAGCGTCTGCATTATGCCCTACTACTTGCAGCGGTGTGCCGAAGTCCTGGACGGCAGCACCGTCAAGGCGTCGACGACGATCGGATTCCCCCACGGGGGCCACACGACCGCGACCAAGCGCGCCGAAGCCGACCAGGCACTCGCCGACGGCTGCCAGGAGTTGGACATGGTGGTTAATATCTCGCAAGTGTTGAGCGGTGCTTGGGAGTACGTTCGCCGGGAGATTGGGGCCGTTACCGAAGCCGCACACGCTGCCGGCCAGAAGATCAAGGTGATCTTCGAGAATTGCTACCTTTCGGACGACCAGAAGATTCGGCTTTGCGAAATCTGCACCGAATTGAACGTCGATTGGGTCAAGACCTCTTCCGGCTACGGCACCGGCGGTGCCACGCTGCCAGACCTCACACTGATGCGCGCTCATTCCGGCGACCACGTCGCCGTCAAGGCGGCCGGCGGGGTTCGTGACCTGGATACGGTGTTGGCAGTTCGTGACCTGGGCGTGAGCCGCTGTGGTGCCAGCCGCACGAGCGAGATCCTGGATGAGGCCCGCCGTCGCCTCGGCTTGCCGCCGATCCAGACGGCAGCGACCACCCCCGACGGATACTAACGAACGGGGCGCCAACGTCACCTTTCACTGCGTCAACAAAACGACCGTGCGCGGTGCGGGAACCAGCAACCGTCCGGCCGCACTTCGTCCGCCTTCGCGGTTCGGCACGGATCGGTGGCCTGCTGCCGGCGACTTCCGTCGGAGAACGTTGAATCCGCGTTCAACATCTTTTAGACTCGACCAGCATTCACTGGCATGTCGGCATGATGGGGCTTGTCCGCCGGCCGGCCGATTCCGCTTTCTGCCCTTGCACCCGAGTACACGTCACCATGCGTTTCCCCCACAGCCGCCGGTCCGGTTTCCACCACACCGCCTTCTACTGCTTGCTGTCCCTGGTGCTGGCGGGCGTCTGGTTGCCACGCGTGACGGCCGCCACGCAGCCCAATTTCATTATCATTTTTACGGACGATCAGGGGTACAACGATCTGGGCTGCTTCGGGTCGCCGCGGATCCGCACGCCGAATATCGATCGGCTGGCGGCCGAAGGGCGCCGTTACACCAGTTTTTATTCGGCCTGCTCGGTTTGCTCGCCGTCGCGGGCCGCCCTCTTGACGGGCAGCTACCCAAAGCGGGTCGGCATGCATCGTCATGTGTTGTTTCCCCAGAGCAACTACGGGTTGCATGCAGACGAGTACACGATTGCCGACCATCTCAAGTCGCAGGGGTATGCGACTGCCTGTATCGGCAAGTGGCACCTGGGCCATCATCGGGAAACATTGCCGCGTGCGAACGGGTTTGACTCCTACTTCGGCATTCCCTACTCCAACGACATGAACCATCCTGACAACAAAGGCAAGCCGAGGATGGCGTCCGATGCGCTGTGGGCCGACCAGGAGACATGCCTCACGAAATGGAAGACCCCACTTTTTCAAAACGAGGAGATCGTCGAACTCCCGGTCGACCAGCGGACGATTACGCGGCGGTACACGGATCGCGCGGTCGATTTCATCACCGCCAACAAGGAACAGCCGTTCTTTCTCTACCTGCCGCACTCGATGCCCCACATCCCGCTCTACGTGCCCGAGGATGCCTACGATGCCGACGCGAAGAACGCCTACAAATGTGTGATCGAGCACATCGATGCGGAGGTCGGTCGCCTTGCCGATACGGTCCGCGAGCTGGGGCTTGCCGATCACACGTACATCATTTACACCAGCGACAATGGGCCATGGTTGCAATTCAAGAACCATGGGGGCAGCGCCGATCCGCTCCGTGCTGGGAAAGGAACGACGTTTGAAGGTGGGCAGCGAGTCCCCTGCGTGATGTGGGGCCCGGGCCGGATCCCGGCGGGTACCAGCACCAATGCCTTTACATCGACCATTGATCTGCTGCCGACAATCGCCGCCCTCTCCGGGAAACCGCTTCCCGAGGGGAACACGATTGACGGATTCGACATATCGCCGACATTTCACGAAGACCGCTCGCCCCGCAACGAATTCGTGTTCTATTCGGCCAATGGAGTCTTGGAGGGGATTCGATCCGGCGACTGGAAATACCTGGAGAAACGTCCCCGCGGCAACCGCAATCGCGCGAAAGGGGCGAAGCCGGTCACCCAGACTTTCCTCTTTCATTTAGGAGAGGATCTGGCCGAACAGCAGAACCGGTGCGAGGAACACCCGCAGATCGTCGCCCGGCTCAAGGCCAGGATGCAGGAGATTGACGACGAGATCACAGCCAACGCTCGGCCCGTCTGGCGCAAACCTGCTGGTTCTTGATGGCGACCGCGTCGCGCGGGCGCAACGGGGTAACCGGTAACGCGACGAGTGCCGACCGGGCCTTGCTTGGTTTCGCTGCAGGTTTCAATTTCTTCAGGCCCCGCGCCGGTTACCGTTTAGGGTCCGGCCGCGTGCGTCGCCGTTCAATGCGGGCATTTTGCTTGAATTGCCGGGTGCCGCTGGTAGACTGCGGTACGGCGTGACCGGGCCGGGCAAACTCCATCCACGGACGGGCACGGCACGCCGCTTCGTATCGTGCGATCAAACCGTGTCGCATTCGCTCAGCGAACGTGGCGATGGGGCATGCCCTTCGCCAGGTAGAAGGCGACGATTGTGACAGTTTTTTCTCGCACGATCTTTTACTTCTCGCACGATCTCTCGCCGGACGCCAGGGCAGCGTTCCGCCAATCTTCGCCAGTTGGAATCTGCCTGACGGATTCTGATCGTATCGACGCACCGACGCGTTGACGTAACAACGGCGGCGTCCCCACGCGCCACCCTGTGCCGACACCGAACAACCAAGCAGGAGCACACCATGTCGCTGATCCAACGCTTCCTCAGTAGCCGGAATGCTGTACGCCGGGGCAGGCGGGAAAGCGAGCGTCGACGCAGGCGACTTTTCCTGCAGCCGATCGAATCCTTGGAACCGCGGCTGGTGCTCGCCGGCATTTCCCTCAGCGGCGGCGACGTGGCGATCACGGGCGGGTTGACCAACGATCAACTGACCATCTCCAGCGACGGCACGCACCTGGTGCTCGAATCTCCCGACGGAGTGACACCGGGAAGCGGCGCCACCCAGTTGATGGGAGATCCCAACAAGGCGGGTGTTCCCCTGGCACAGGTCACGGGAACCGTCACCGTTTCGGCCGGGGACGGCATCGACTCGGTCAGCTTCCAATCGACCGATATCGGCGGCGCGTCGCTGGTCGTGTTGTCCGAGGCCGAAACCGTCGACGTAGCGGCCTCTGCCAGCGTCGTCGCGGATGGTGGAATCGCCTTGAATGCCGACCATACCATCACGGTCAATTCCGGGGCGTCGTTGCTTGCGGACGCCGGTCCGTCGGACATCACGTTGAATATTTCCAAGATCGACTACCTCTCAGATTCCCCGCTGGGAGTCAGCGTTGGTACGGTCAGCATCAACGTGGATTCATCCGCCGCCATCCGCGGTGACAATATTGCGATCACCGCGACACGAAAGAGCGACATCTCCAGCCCCCTTCGCCCATTCGGGGGCAGCAACCTGAAAGCGGAAGTTGTCGTGGATGGGGCTTCCATTGAAGGCAGCACGATCGCCATCAGGGCCGACGCCGCCGACCAGAACTCACTGGACCAGTTGCTGACCGACGTCTTGCCGACCAGCCTGCAATGGCTACCGAACTTCACACTCAAGCCATTCGAAGAGTTCTTCTTTGACGGCCTGCTCCCGGGGATTCCCCTGGGGGCGATGATCCGCGGCTCCGACGCCTCGGTCTCAGTTCATAACTCGCAGCTTGTCAGCACGGGCAACGTCGACATCGAATCGACGACCGTTGTCGACGCAACGGTGACTGCCGCGGACGTCGCCGGCGAAACCTTGACCAAGACGGCCGTGGAGAGCTTTCTCAGCCACTTCAGCGCCACGCTCAGCCATGCCTCAGGAACCGCCGATACCGAGCTCACCGGCACCACCAGCGTACAAGCTGGGGGCCACGTCCTGGTCAAGAGCGACGCCACCACCACCGCCTCGGCTTCGTCCCGCACGACCGCCAATATCGACGCCGCGGCTGCCGCCGATCCCAAGTCGCTGGTGGCGTCGTTCGCCCTGAGCATGACGGAAACGCACGCCACAACGCATGTCGAATCCGGAGTCTCGATCGATTCCAGCGGCAATGTCAATGTTTCCGCCCTGGGCACCGTCACCAACAGTGCCAGTTCGAACGCCACGGCGTACGTCGACGGGTTCGGCGGTCTCAGCATCTCGCTGGGATTTGATGACAGCGATGCGACCGCCACGGTGGACGGCACGATCAACGCGGACGGGGCCACCGTCGTGCGCGACGTCGACCTCACGAATGTGAACGGAACGAACAATACGATCACGATCCCCAACCACGAGTTCACGGACGGCCAGTTGGTCGAGTATTTCGCTCGCAACCCGGCCGACCCCGGCATCAAGCTCGACCCGATCGGCGGGCTACTCAGCGGCGAGTTCCTCCGCGTCATCGTGATCGACGCCAACACGATTCAGCTTGCCCGGACCGAGGAACTGGATCTGGCCCATGGCGGTTCGACCCCCGCATCGACGCAGACTCTGACGTTGCGGGATACAACGGTATTTGATCCCCAAACTGCCGTCGACACGGCCAACAACTGGTTCACGATTGCCGACCACGGGTTTGTTACCGGCCAGGCGATCGGCTACTCCGTGGGCTCCGCCGACGATCAGCCGATCGGCTCGACGGCCGCTTCGCCCGAATACCAGCCTGCGACGCAGTTGACAGACCAGGGCACCTACTACGCGATTCGCCTGGACGACGACAGGTTTCAATTCGCCTTGACCGCCGCAGACGCCGCCGGCGGCATCGCCGTTCCGTTGACAACGGCAGGCGTCGGCAACGCGCACATCCTCTCGTTTGAAACCGATGCGAGATCGTTCATGCCGGCAACGGGCCTTAATGCCGCGCAGAACACGATCAGCATCTCGACCAACGGCATTTCCACCGGCGATCCGCTCGTCTATCGCACCGATCCCAACCAACAGCGCGAGCGGACCATTTCGCGATCCGCGACCTTCGATCCGTCCGCCCGGGTCAATACGTTTGATCCGACCGGGACGGTCGATTTCGGCGAATCCGTCGTCAACCTGGCAACCTCCACGATCTCGTTGCTGGACCATGGCTTGTCCACGGCCGACGAGGTGACCTATGAAACGAACGGCGGGACGCCAATCGGCACCGATCCGCCCGGCCTGTTGGTCGATGGTCAAAGCTACTTCGTGATCAAAGTTGATGACGATACGATCCAACTGGCCGAATCGGCCGCGGATGCCAATAGCGCGACGGCGATTGCGCTCGCGGCCGGAGCCAGCGACGGCCCCCAGCAACTGGTGACGGCCAGTGGAACGCCCCGCACGTTGACGTTTGACCCTCTCGGCACGGTCAGGGAACCGGTCGTCGATCTTGTCTCCAACACGATCCTGGTCACACCCCTTCATAACCTGGTCACCGGTCAGCGTGTCACGTATTCGGCCGACAGCGGGACGCCCGTCGGCGGGTTGACCGACAACACCGACTATTTTGCGATCGCCGTCACGGAGAATGAGGTTCGTCTGGCGGCGAGCCGCGCGGATGCGCTGGCCGGCAATGCGATCGTTCTTTCGTCCGGTGCCAGCGGCATGTCGCACACCCTGTCCAGCACGCAAGTCGACGCAGACAACGATCTGATCATTTCGCCGGCGCACGGCCTCGAAACGGGTCAGACCGTTACTTACAACCAGGGCGATGGCACGCCGATCGGTGGTCTGAACAATGCCGCGACCTATTTCGCGATCCGACTCGACGAGAACACCGTTCAACTCGCCGCCACCGTCGCGGACGCAGCGGCCGGCACGGCGATCGGTCTCACCTCCGGTGGCACAGGCCAGCAACAAAGCCTCGACAGCCGGGTGTTCGTCAGCACCATCGCCGCGGGGCTCACGGCGCCCGTTGTCGACACGACGGCCAACACAATTCAGCTTCCTGACCACGGACTGGCGACCGGCCAAGAGATCAACTATCAGACCAGCGCCGGCCAAGCGATCGGCGGCCTGGCCAACAACACGAACTACTTCATCATTCGCGTTGACGACAATACGGTCCAACTGGCAGCATCCGCCCCGGACGCTCTTAGTGGCACCGCGATCAATCTTACGTCAGCCGGTACGATCGGCACCGGTTTGCATGTCTTCCGGATTATCCCCACGGTTGACATTTTTGACCGGCCGGACGAGCTGATTGCGTTTGACCCGACCGTTGTGCCGCCGGTCGATACGGCGGCCAACACGATTCTGCTGCGCAACCACGGCTTTACGACGGCGGATTCCATTACCTATCTGACGGGTGGTGGCAACCCGATCGGGGGCTTGAGCAACGGCGTGGAGTACTTCGTCATTGTCGTCGACGACCACACGCTGCGGTTGGCCGACAGCGCGGCCAATGCGGGAGCCGGGATCGCGCTCCCGCTGGGGACCGGAGCCACGGGGGATCGCCACGGCTTGGAGCGAGCATCGGTCGCCACGGAAAACGATCGTCCCATCAGCGGCCTGCAGGATGGAGCGGTCTACTACGCGATCGTCGATAACGCCAACACACTGCGGCTGTCGGATTCCCAGCAGGACGCGTTGGCGGCAAAGCCCATCGACCTCGATCCTTCCGTTGCAACCGGAACCGTCCATTCGCTGGTGCCGTATGGCGAAGGGCAGGGGATCAAGGTCTTTGCCGATCTGACCGCCAAGAATTCGGTCAACGCCGGTGCTTCGCTGGGCTCTCAACCGACCATTTCGAATCTCTTGACCAAGGGCGAGCTGCAGACGTCGATTACTGGGATCAAGTCGATCCTGAACTTCAGTGCGGCGAAGCAGTTTGCTTCCGCGAACGGCATGTTTCCTGGCAACAAGCCAAATTCGGCCGTCAGTGCCGCCGGCGGGCTCGCCTGGAACAGCTTCAACCACGATGTCTTGGCCAAGGTCGGCGGCACGGCGCAACTGTCGTCGGATCTCGACATCGAAGTCGATGCCAATCTCTCACAGAAGGCGCAGATCGTGGTCCAGGGGAACTCGTCCCCCGGATCTGCCAAGAAGTTTGCCCTCGGTGCCGCCGGCGGGCTGGGATTCTACGACAATACCGTCCGGGCACTCGTCGACGACGGCGCCACCTTGGATGCCGCTGCCAACGTCACCGTCGACTCGAATCTCACCTACCCCCTGTACGTGACCCCGCTGACGTTGGCACCGTTTTCGTCCTTCTTCACGGATGCCAGCGGGATGTTCGGATTCGACCCCAGCAAACCGGACTTGATCAACGACCTGGCCACGACGCTGGACGGCAAGCTGGGATTGTCCCGAATCTTCAATGTCTGGGCGACGAGCCAGGTATTCACGACCAAGGCCGACAACCTTCCCGAATTCTCCGTCACCGCCTCGGTGGGCGCGGTCGATTACACAAACGTCTCCGAGGCGATCATCGGTGACGGCGCCAGAATTAATCAGAATACACAAAACGACGACCAGGTCGTCACCGTCGAAGCCTCGACGGTGATGCAATTGGTCAACCTGGCGGGCATCCTCCACTTGCGGCTGAACCTGGACGGCATTGTGAATGCCGTTCGCCAAGGCGCACCGGGCAATCCGTTCTCGTTTTTCGGCAATAAGTCCGCCACGTTCGGCGCCGGCGGATCGTTGATGCTCCAATTCTTCGACAACCAGACAAATGCAATCATCAAGGACAACGCCGAGGTCCATTCGGGCGACGATGGCGGACTCAATGTAACGGCCAATGAGGACCTGAGTGCTTTCGAGTTCGCGCAGTCCGGCGGGGATTCCGGCAACATCGGCATCAGCGGCAGCCTGTCGCTGGTTGACCAGACCAGCAGCACGGTCGCCCAGCTTCAAAGCGGCGCGATGGCTGTTGGCGGACCGCTCACCGTCAAGGCGGACAATCAGGCCAATCACGTCAACCTGGTTGGATCGGTCCAGTTGGCCAAGCGGCTGGGTGTTGGCGTCGCTGCCGCCGTGTCGCTCGTCGACCGCGACACCTTGGCAATCATTGGAAACCGCCGGACCGCAAGTGACATGAGCGTTGGTAGTGCCGGGACCGACATTCGGGCAGAGAGTATCACCACGACAGCCACCAATGGCGGATACGTCTGGACCTTCGGTCTGGTCGGTGCGCTGGCATCGAACATTCCCACCGGTGGAGGTTCTTCCAAGCAGGCCGAAGCGGGTGAGGTCAAGGCGACCAGTGGCGTCGGGATCGCCGGCGACGCTTCGGTCAACGTGATGACGGACAACACGCAGGCCTACATCAACGACAGTGGCACGATCCAGACCACGGGCAATGTCGACATGTCCGCTGATAACGGGACGCTAATCGTCACCGCCGCGGGGGCGGGAGCGATCGCGATCAAGCCGGATGGCAGTGTGGGAGGCGCACTGGCCGGATCGTTCGCCTACAACGACCTTGCCTTGACGACGGAGGCGTTCATTATCGGTGCCAACATGTCCCAGGCCGCCGATGTCACGTTGAATGCGTCCACCGACGGGCAAATTCTGGCCATCTCGGGAGGTCTGGCAGGGGCGCTGGCCAAGACGGCGGTGACGGTCGCCGGGTCGCTCTCCTGGAACGACATCACCAACACCGTGCAGACCTACTTCGACGGTGTCCAACTTGATCCAAGCGGGGCGATTCGCATGACCGCCACCGACTCGAGGAACATCCAGGCGGACGGCGGTGCGGCCGCAATCGCTGCCTCACGGGCGACGATGGGGTTGGGCGGCGCGATCGCGTTTGGCGTTTCGGCCGGGATCAACAACGTTGTCGAAGTTGTCAAGTCGTTCATCAACAATTCGGTGGTTGCCGGCCCTTCCAGTGTCGACCTGCAAGCCGACGCTGAACCCACCGTCGACGCGATCACTTGGGCAGGTTCGTTCGGCGGCGGGTTCGGAGCCAGCGGGTCGTCAGGCCTGGAAGTGTCCGGAGCGGGCGCAGGTAGCGGCAACACGATCGACAATACCACGGAAGCATTGATTCAGGGCGGAAGCTCGCTTTCGATGGTTGGTGCCGGCGGCGTTGCCTTGGCGGCCAGCGACACCTCGAAGATTTTGGCCAATGCGGGCGGCGTGGCTTTGGAACTTTCCCTGGGCGGCGGTTCCAATGTGGCGGTGACGCTCGGCGCGGCGCTCTCCATCAACGAGATTGGCAACAACGGCGGGTCCGTCAAGGCGTCGATCGATGACTCCTCCGTCACGTCCGCCGGCGACGTCGTGCTGACCGCCGAGTCCACTCCCCAGATTGAAGCCGTTTCGGTCGCCGTCAGCTTGGGAGCAACCATGGGAGGCACCAGCGCCGGCGTCTCGATCGACGGTGCCGGCGCCGGCTCAGGAAACTCGATTCGCGTCGACACCGGAGCCACGATCACCAACAACAGCCAGGTCACGACAACCGGAACCGGTGCGGTTTCCCTGACTGCGAGCGACGACTCGACCATCAGCGCCGTATCACCGGCCGTTTCGCTCGACCTGACGGCGACCCAGGGTACGTCCGGTACGTTGACGGTCGGTGTCGCGGTCAGCGCGAACGAGATAGGAAACTCGCTCTCGTCCAACATTGACGATTCGACCGTCATGTCGGCACTGAATCTCGAGCTGACCGCGGATTCGACCACGAAGATCTCCTCCGAGTCGGTTGCCGTCTCCTCGTCGCTGGACTTCAGCAGCGCATCCGCGATCGCCCTTTCGGGCGTGGGCGCGAGCACCACCAACACGGTTACGAACTCCGTTGACGCTTCGATCACCAATGGCAGCATCGCCCATGCGGGAGGAACGGCAGACAACCTGGCCGTTGCCCTTTCAGCAACGGACGATTCGGAGATCTCAACCACCGTGGTCACAGCAACGCTCGGCGTGGCTGTTGGCGCCAACCCCACCGGCTCGATCGACATCGCCGCCAGCCTGGCGACGAACACCATCGGGACGGACGGCAACCGCAATTCCGTCACCAGCCGGATCGACAATTCAATCGTGACGGCGGCCGGTCCGATCAGCGTCACGGCCAAGTCGCTGACGCATATTGGGGGAACGACGGTGGGTGTTTCCGCCGACATCAGCGGTACCGAGGGGGCGGCGCTGGCCGTTTCCGGCTTTGGGGCCAATACCAAGAACACCGTCCGCAACGAAGTTGATGCTGCCATCACCGGCGGCAGCCGCGTCAGCACGACGAACGGCGGGACGATTACCGTCATGGCGGAAGAACACGACGCGACCATCTCTGCCAGCGCCACCGGCGGGAGCGGGTCGATCGGGGTCGGCACAAGCGGTCTCAGCGGCACGGTCACCGTGGGAGCCGTTCTCACCACCAATGATGTCCAGAACCATGTTGTCGCCCAAGTTGACGACGCCACCGTGGAATCATCAAGTGATCTCAGCGTGCAGGCGGCGTCCAACCTCGATCTGGAATCGCTGACCGTCTATGTCAGCATATCGGTCTCGTACGGTTCGACCGGTGGCCTGGCGGCTGACGGTGACGGCTCCAATTCGACCAATCGCATTCAGAATTCGGTCGCGGCCGCCATCACGGGCAGCCCTGGCGCGATGGCGGACCCGGGCATCTCGACGACTGGCAGCGGCAACATCCTGGTCACCGCAACCGATCGCTCCACGATCACCGCGAGCGCCGGTGGGGGCAACCTGGCCGTGGGTGCCGGCGGCGCGTTTGGAGGTTCGATTGCAGTCGCCGTCGTCCTGGCCGAAAACGACATCAACAACACGTTGCAAAGCTATGTCGAGAATTCGTTCCTGGTCTCCGCGAACGACGTCAGCGTATCGACCACTTCGACACCGAAGATCTCCGCCACGACGGTGGCCGTCTCGGTTTCCGGAGCAGGAGCGCCTGAAGGGGGCGCCGGCACGGCGACCGCCGCCGCCTCCCAGGCAAGCAATACGGTCCGCAGTACGGCCAGTGCTTTCCTCGACCAGGCCACCGTCACCGCGGGCGGCGCGGTTTCCGTCATGACCGATGCGGCCCAACCCGACTCGGATCCCAACATCCAGGCGGTGGCCCCGGCGGTTTCCGTGGGAGTCGCGCTGACCGATCCGCTGGACGGGATTGCCTTCGCCTTGACCGGTGCTGGCGGGGAGGCTGACAACACGTCGACGCGCACGGTGAATGCCTCGATTCAGAACCAGAGTACGGTCTCGGCCGCCGGCACGGTGACCGTCAACGCAACGGATACGACCGTCACGGAAGCGACCATCGTCGATGTCACGGTGGGCGTTTCCGAGTTCTCCGGTACGGTCGCCGTATCGCTCGGAACAAGCTCCATCGCCGACACGGTGCAAGCGCATGTATCGCAGTCCAATGTGACGTCGCTGAATGGCGACTTGATCGCCACGGCGGATGCGAGTCCGTCGGCATCGACGACCGCGATCCCGATCGCGGTGGCGGCCGGTATCAGCGTTAGCGGCGCCGGCAGCCACGCCACGTCCGAGATCAACGGCAGCGTTGCCGCGTTTGTCGACGGGCAATCAGGGCTGACTGCGCCCAACGGAACCGTCCGCGTCGAATCCACCTCGTCCGCCGACTCCAGTGCCAACTCGACCGGAGTCTCGGTTGGCATCGGCATTGCCGTGGCGGCACTTCTCACGGACGCCACAATTGGACAGGCGACGGAAGCTTTCATTACCGGAGGTTCGACGGTGGACGCCGGAAATTTGACGGTCAGGGCCGACTCGGCGAAAGCGCACGCCACCGCAACCACCACGGCGGCTGCGGTGGGACTGATTTCCGGCGCCGGTGGAAATGCCACCGCTTCGGTGTCCGGCCCGGTCACGGCGTATGTTGGCACGCGGGCCGGCACCGCCCCGCCCACCACGCCGACCATGGTCACCTTGGGCAGCGGCGCGGCCACGGTTGAGGCCACCGCCCAAGAGACGAAGGCACATGCCGATGCAAGCGGCGGGGCTGGCAGCACGTCGATCGCCGTTTCGGTCCTGACGCCGACGGCCACAGTGGAGGGTTCGACGACGGCCTACGTCGGCGAAGGAGCAACGGTCTCCGCGGCCAGCCTGGGAGTCCATGCGATGGCAACCAACCTGGCCAAGACGGAATCGACCGTGGTCGGCATCTCGGAGTTCTCGGGCGCCGGAGTTTCGGCCAGCGCGACCGACCGCAGTGCCACGACCGCCTACGTCGGCACGGCGGACGGTGAGACGCCGAGCGGGCAGACGACGACTGTTACGTTGACAACCGGGGACGCCGTGGTGGAGTCGAACCTCACATCCAAGGCAACCGTCGACGTCAACGTCGCAGCCGCGGGAATCGTCGCTTCCGGGGCCGGGACGACGGCGAATGCAACCATGCAACCTTCCGTCCAAGCCTACCTGGGAGACAATACGCGGGTGATGACCGGAGGTGACGTGACCGTCAGCAGCATTGGGGCGACCCAGGCAGAGATTACCTCGTTTGGATTGAGTGTGGCGGGCGGTGCGGGTGGCGCCGGGACCGGCGCCACTGCGGACCTGTCTCCCACGCTGGACGTTTTCACCGGGAGCGGGGTCGAGATCCATGCTACGAATGTCACGCTGCAGGTGCGTAACAATGCCGCATCCGATGGTACGCCACAGGCCGATCCCCAGGTCAAGATCGACGCCACCGCGGGCAGCGGCGCGCTGATTGCGACCGGAGAAGGCGTGAACCTCCAAGGATCCGTGTCCCCGATGATCGAGAATCGCCTGGGCGCGGGGACCACCGTGAACGCCAGCGGCGCGGTCAGTTTGATGACGCAATCGAACCAGAACGTGGATGGCTCCGCCAACTCGGACGGAGCGGCCGGCGGTGTCGCGGTCGGCGTGACCCTTGCGACCCTGGTCGCCCAAGGCAGCACCCAGACCCATGTCGATGGCACAATCGCTTCGTCCGGCAGCGTGGCGATCACGTCGGGCGTCACAGCGGATGTGGACGCCTACGGACAAGCAAATGGCGGCTCGCTGCTTGGCAACGGCGTCGGCACCAACGCCCAGGGCACCATTGGTGACGATGCCGGTGCACCGATGGTGGAGACGTATGTTGGGACGACGGGCGTGATCAACTCCAGCGGAGCCGTCGATATTGCCACAACGTTCGGTCAGACGGTGACCATCAATGCAGCCGCCCAAGGTGGAAGCGGCGCCATCAACGTTGGCACCACGCTGGCCACGGGCAGAGCGGACGGCTTTGCCCAGACCTATGTCGATGGGACGGTTGCTTCATCGGCGAGCGTTCTGGTTGCTACCGGTGTCACCGCGTCGGTCGACAGCACCGGAGAGGCCAACGGCGGCGCCCTGGGCGGATCGGGCGAGGGCACCAACGTGCAGTCGATCGTCGGCAGTGGCGATGATGACCGGCCGATGGCCGAGACATTTGTGGGCTCGATGGGAACGGTGAATTCGACTGGCGACATCGGGGTCACATCTCTGGTCACCTCGGACGCCGCGGCGACGTCCTCCGCGATCAACATCGCGGCAGTCATCACGGTAAGCTCGATCCCCGCGACGGCCACATTGCAGCCCGTGGTTAAAACGCACGTCGTCGGCGGAGGGAGCGTCTCCAGCACGGGAGGCGACGTTCATTTCCTCTCGGGGAACAATTACAATCCCGCGGGTGCGGGGATGTTCCTGGCCGACAAGAAAGCGGATGTGACGACGACCAACACGTCGGGATCCCTCGGTGTTGACGTGCAGACGACGTCCATCACCGCGAATGCGGAGGCGCATGTCGCGACCATGATTTCCAGCGGCGCCACGGTTTCCGCCGCCGCGGGAGATGTCACGGTGGGGGCTCGGTCGAGCAACCTGGCGGATGCCAGCCTCTCCAACGGCGGCGGGGCGCTGATTCGATACAGTGGCGGGACGCCCACTGCGAACGTCGCCGGAATCACCTCGGCGGAAGTCAACGGCGACATTCTCGACGCGGTCAACGTCACCGTCACTGCGCAGGCGTCGGACGTCTCGAACGCGGATCTCAGCCAGAACGGAGGCGGCGGGATCAGTGTCACGACGTCACACGCCAATGCCAGCTCGTCACCCTCGGTTACGGCCACGCTGGCCGGCCACGTGACCGCCTCCGGTGCGGTCACCTTCCAATCGGATTCATTCACCGACGCGGACGCGACGATCCGCAATTCTTCGGGCGGAGCGATCGACATTGATACGTACAGTGCGACCGTCAATGTCAATGGCCACGCCGCGACCAATATCATGCCGGCCGCCAGCATTGACGCGGGCACCGTGGTGATGCTTTCGTCAGAACACGGCGAGCCTGTCACGGATCTTTCCGACGGAACCTTCAACGCAGCCACTCAAGTCAATCCGGCCGCGGATACAATAACGTTTTCCGAGGACCATGGGCTGCAAACCGGCAATTCGGTGACCTACGACGATCGCATGCAGACGCCGATCGGCGGACTCACCTCGGGGCGTCTATATGACGTGATCACCGTCGATGCCACGACACTCGAATTGGGGTCGACATTCTTCGCGCAGGTCCCCGCCGCCGGCAGTCCGGCCGGAGTTGACGTCGATGACGACACGATCACTTTTGCCGGTCCGCACGATTTGGAAGGCAACGGGCAACTCGGCAGTGACCAGGTCACCTATCGCGTGCCCACCGGGAGTGTGCCGGTCGGTGGATTGATCAACGGCCAAACCTATTTGGTCAATGTCGTCGATTCCACGACGGTCCGGCTGGTCAGCACGGCCGATGTTCCAGATCCGCCCACCAACTTCGCCGGCACGCAGATCTCCATGAATACGACCTTCAACCTGCCTGGACACGGGTTTGTGTTGGGCGAGCCGGTCTCGTACGTGGCGCCGGCACCGGCCGCATTCAATTCCACGCTCGTGGACATCGTCGTCTCCGGCGATCCCCCCATGCCGGTGTCGACACCCTCCGCCGACAACATCTATCTGGGGGAAGATCTCATCCTGGCGGAAGATTTTCAGAATGGTGATCTTGTCATCTACACCTCGGACGGCGCGCCTATCACAAACCTGACCAGCGGCAGTCGCTATGCCGTGATTTACGACCCCGCAAAACCTGATCAGATCCAGTTGGCTGATCCGGCAACGCCCACCGTTCCAATCGGCCTCGATCCGTCGGGCGTCGCGGCGAGTGTCACGCACACGTTGCTGGACGTCGAGGACCAGCCGATCCAAGGGCTGACCAGTCAGCGCACGTATTATGCGGCGAACGTGATGCCGAATTCGTTTCAGCTCGCACCCACCCTGGCCGACGCGCTCGCCGGCACCAACATTGTCCCGATGAATCCCACGGATCCTGGGATGCCGATGAATGTGCTGACCGGGACCCGCAACACGATCGGCAGCCGCGGTGTGGACCTGACCAGTGTCGGGTCGGGGCAGCAACAGTTGGTCTTGGACCTGACCTCGGTCGGGAGCGGCATGCAGCAATTGGTTGGCGTGGGCGGTCCTCAAGGTCTCGCCGGCGCACCCTCCGGTGACGGAATCGCCACTGCGTCGGTCAGCGGTTCCGGTGGCGGGGTGGTGCAGGTCTCCAACGCGGACACGACCGCCACGTCGACACCGTCCGCCTCGACCACGATCGGGAGCAACGCCACCCTGCGCGGCAACCGCCTGGAACTCAGTTCGGATTCGGCGGGCAACGTGAGCGGATCCTCGGCCAACAGCGGCGGTGGATTTGTCTCGATCGGCGCAGCAAATTCCGAAGTCAGCGTCTACAACACGGGGACCACGATGGTCGATGACGGTGCCACGCTTACCGCCGGAGACGAAATTCAAATCACCTCCAAGACCAGCGAGTTGGCCAGCGACATCACTTCCACGGGCAACTCGGGATTTGCCGGCGTCCCCACGGCCGATGCCAATGCCACCATCGACTACAGCTCGCAGGTCGTGATTCACGACGCCGACCTCACGGCGACCAATCAGGTGACTCTGAATGCGATGAGCGACTTCAGCGGCAGCGTCACCGCGTATGCCGACGGCAGCGGGGTGGGGAGCGGCTCATTCGCCAATGACGACGACAACAAGGGACTCTTCATTGGCAACAGTCAGGCCCTGACCACCACCCAACTCAACTCGGGCGCGACCATTACCGCCAACGCCGTCTCCTTGGCGGCCAACGTGACCGGAATGAACGGTACGGTCGAAGCGACCGCCAAAGGAGCTGGGCTGGGCGGTAATTCGAATGCCGAGGCGAACCTCACGGTCAACGACACCACCAATGTGATCCTCAATAGCGGTGCCATGATCGATGGCGACCAGGTGACGATTGAGTCCAATCACAGCGGCATGAACTTGTCAACGCATTCGGATTCCGGCTGCGACTGCCTGGGGGGCGCGGACAATTCGAATGCCACCACCACGTACGACAGCAACTCGCAGGTGACCGGTCACCAAGGCGCAATCATCACCACGGAGGACCTGTCCGTCGCTTCCAACCAGAATCCGGACAGCATTCGTGCCAAGGAGTCTCACGAGAGCAACGGGATTGTGTTTGGGAGCCACAACGAGACGACCCATTTCAACGCCTACCGGAATATCAGCTGGGACGCAACCGTAATCCTGACGGGAACAGCAGACCCTCAATTGATCGTCGACGCCAACGGCACGGTCGTTGCCGCGGATGATGTCACGCTGAATGGCGGCGTGTTCGGCGTGGGCGATACGATCCCGGTCGGGACCACGATCATTGTCGACGACATTATCAACGACATGGACGGCGAGGCGACGTTCGCCGCCAATATTCCCGCGAAACAGGACGACGAAACCCCGCCGGCGGGCGTGATTTCCGGCAGCCAGGGTAGTTTCGAGTTTCACCGGACGTTCGGCTCGGTTCAGATTTCCAATGCCTCACCTCGCGACCTGGAGGTCAATGAGGTCGACGTCTACTTTGTGCCGGATCCCAGCGACGCAGAGATCACGATCAATGTGCAGACAGACAACGACTTCGAGTTCGACATTCTCAACGACCTCGGTCCCACCGTGGTGACGATCGAAAACACCCACCCCACCGCGGCCCCCTTGTTGACGCTGAACGGCCTGATCGACAATCCGATCGGCGCGACGACAATCACCAACGCCAGTGGCGACATCATCGGTACGGCGACCGGTACGGTGCGGACCAACATCCTTACCATCGCCGCTCCGCAGGGCAACATCGGCAAGACGGGCGGCATGATCGGAACCAATCGGGTGGTTGTCCAACTGGTCCAAAGCCCGGGACGGCTGACTCAATTGAACGCCCAGGCACCCGCCGCGGCCCCCAATGGGACGACGGCGCTAAGCGTCCAAGGGCTGCTGCGTGATCCGGCCATCACGACGTTCCTGCCCAACATCGACCTCGTCAAGGCAGGAGACCTTGTCGATCTGATCCTTGCGGAGGGGTTGCAGCAGACCAACGTCTCGCTCAGCAGCGTAGGTATCAACGTCTTTGAAACCGCGCAGGTGACTTCGTATCCGCTGATCGGAAGTCCGAGCAATGCGCCCCCGCGGACGACGGCAGTTGAAGATCACTGGCCGCCCAGCGGAGGGATGCCCGCCAATCCCGACCCGGGCCTGTTCGGCTCCGGCAACACGGTCATCGAGACGACCTACACCTTTACGGGCCAGTTCAATGGCGGCACGGAGACGCGGCGGCTCCAGTCCGGCGGTGACATTCGTGTCCAGGGCTGCGCGCCCGGCGGTTGCACTCCCGCCAACGGCATGGTGAACGTCTTAGGGAATACGGTCCTGACCAGCCTCAGCAGTGGCGTCGTCAACGTCGCCACCAACGGCTCCATTGATCTCACCGAAGTCGTAGCCGAAACGACGAACCGCGCCATGCGGGTTGGCGTGATCCGATCCGGCACCCGTTCGGTCCGGCTCGCCGTGCCCGACACGGCCGCCAGCGGCGAAGACCTGTTGATGTTTGATGATTCGCAGGTCGGACCGAACGGCTCTCGCGTGGACGCCGCCACCAGCGTGACGCTCGAGGTCGGCGACAACGTGCTCATGGCCGGCAACATCGATTCACTGGCGACGTCCAGCCAGATCAACGCGGGAACAACCGTTGTGATCGATGGTGATTTCGCCAATGCCGACCCGGGCGTGGGGACCGTCATCGATCTCTCCGGGCAGATCACCGGTAACACGAGCAACACGACCATGGACGCCGACGACCTGAAACGGGTGGTCCTGGTCCGAGGTCAGGCAGATGCTGACATCGTTAGTCTTACCAATGTTACGGCGGGCAGTGGTACGACGGTGCAGACGCAAGGCCAGGACGATCTGATCCAGGTCGGCAGCCGGGCCCAGGTCGACGTCGGCGTGAACCCGCCCGTGGGAACGAACACCGGCGGTGTCCTCCACCACATTCAGGCGTTGCTGACGATCGACGCCGGCGACGGCATCGCGGACGTGCTCACCGCCGATGACAGCGGCGACATGCAACCGGACGTCGGTGTGTTAACCTTCGACACCATCACCTGCTTTCACATGATGGACGGCATCAAGTACCTGAACGTCGAAGAGCTCACGATCACGATGGGCCAGGCGAATGACAGGCTGGATGTCGACAGTACCAATGCCGAGACCGAATCCCAAGTCTTTGGCAACGGAGGGGACGACGCCATCAACGTTGGTAAGCTGGCCGGCATCCCGCTGGCCGGCAACAGTTGCCCGCAGGTAGCCGATACCGTCGATTGCATCCAAGGCGTGCTCCGCGTCGCGGGCGGCCCGGACTACGACACATTGACCGTCAACAATACGGGTCAAACCGCGCCGCGGTCGGGGACGCTGACCGGCACCACGGTGACAGGCCTGAACATGGGGCCCGAGGGCATCGAGTATTCGGAACTGGAAGCGGTGGACGTGCAACTTGGGCAGGCGGCTGATCAGTTTCAGGTGGCCAGCACGGCGGCACCGCAGGGCAATGGCAACACGACCATTTCCGCCGTCCGCGGTGGTGGCGGAGCCGATATGCTGACCGTCAGCGGTGGCGGCGGTCCCGATTCCCCCTTAGTGGTCTACGGTGACTTCACCGGAACGGGCACTCCGGCAAACGACACGATTGACGCCTCCGCGGCAACCGCCGGCATCATGGTGGACGGCAATCAAGGAGACGACCAGATCACCGGTAGCCAGGGCGGCGACAACCTGGCCGGCTCGGCGGGTGCGGACACCATCAATGGGCAGGACGGGACCGACAATGTGCTGGGCGACTCGGGGTTCGTAGTCGATCTGCGAAGCCGCGTCACAGCCATCATCACAACCCACGAACCGGGCAACGACATTCTCAACGGACAGCAAGGACCCGACCGCCTGCTCGGCGATCACGGGATCCTGATACCATCCGCGGGACACCTGCTGGTGACCACCGCAGCGGACCTGGCCAGGATCGAAACGGCCAACGAGAGCGTTGGCGGAGACGACCGCATCTCCGGCGGGCCCGACGACGACATCGCGCTGGGCGGACAGGCGAACGACACGTTGTTCGGAAACGAAGGAGACGACCATGTGCTGGGGGACAATGGTCGATTTGACTTCGGGAGTTCCGGGTTGCAGTTCACGCCGCGACCGGACGATGGCGGCAACGACAATATTTTCGGCGACAGCGGCAACAATGACGATCCACCCGGCAACGACCTGCTCTACGACGGCCCGGCCGACGACGAACTCGACGGCGGCCCCGGCGACGACACCTTCCGCCTGCTTCCCGGCAACGAGCAGTTTGCTGACGGCAGCCGGGATTACCTGTCGGACATCCGCGGCAGCGACACGGTTGATTTCTCGCTGGCCATGACGCGGTCGGATTGCCTCGCGCCGGCTTCGGCGACCGACGAGTGCGGCATCATGATCGACATGGATTTGCTCGGGTTCACCGACGACGCCTTCAGTCAACTGGGGCCCGCCGACCGCACCCCGATCACGCAGGATGCCCCCCAGCAAGTACCACAGGATATGACGATCGATGATCGCGTCTCCCTGCTGCGAATCGGCGCCTTCGGACAAACCGATATCACACCCAGTCCCTTCGAGAACGTGATCGGCAGCCAGTTCAATGACACGTTCTGGATCGAGGCGCTCACGGTGGGTGGCGATATCCCGCAGAACGGTCCCCCGGTCGCCCGTAATGTGAACGGCAATCCTCCGGTCGTCGGTGATCCCGCCGTCCCGCCGGGAGACAAACTGTGGTTCGACGCCGAAGGGCGGCCCGTCCTCGATACCGGACTGTCGCTGACCGCTGTCGGCATCGGCACGGTCACCTACCAGAGCATTGAAACTCTCTGCGTCTTCGACCAGGCACCGCGCATCATCGACGACGGCGACGACGCCTACACGCAGCATCCGATCACGGCGGTTAACAACATTAGTCCGATCTCCAATTGGAATCCAATTTACGGCATCGGCTATGGCGGCGACTACCGCTACCATCTGCCGAACGTGCCCAACGGACCGTATACCGCAACCTGGACCTTCAACGGCCTGGTGCCCGGCAAGTACCGCGTCTCCGTAACCTACCCTGCGGACCCATCGCATCCTGAGGATGGTTCGCTGGGGACCAACGCACCGTTCTCCGTATTCGACGACGGGCGACTACTGGCAACGCGGGCGATTGACGAGCGTCTGGCGGCGGATAGCTTCCTGGACGCAGGCGTCTTTTGGCAGGACCTGGGGATCTTTGCAGCGACCAGCCACACGTTGACCGTTCAGCTCAGTGATCAGTCCAACGGACAGGTGATGGCGGATGCGATCCGCATTGAACCGGTGGCCGACGGTCCGTCCGTCCGCGTCCTGGAGCTTGACTCGCAACAGTCGATTCAGGACGCGGTCAGCATCGTCAGCATGTCCACGACCATCGAAACCCCGGTCACGGAGACGTTCTTGATCCAGAATCAAGGTGACGAACCGCTCGAAATCGACGCCATTGAGGTGGCTGGACCGGGCGCGGCGAACTACACCGTCACGCCGGCAATCACGCCCCTCCCGACCACGGTGTTGCCCGGCGAGTCGATTTCATTCAACGTCCGCCTGAACGCCGCCACGGCGAATGGCTTTGGGCCGTTTCCGGCGGAAATTCAGATCTTCAGCAATGACATGTCGACCAGTGTCCCGCGTAAGCCGGGTGCGGGCGTGCCCACCACCGACCCGGGGATGGACGTCGAGCCCTTTCACTTCGCAATCGACGGGCTCGTCAGCGACCGGCTGATCGTGGACGATGGCGACCCCGATTTCTCGTTGGTCGGAGTCTGGCAGAGCCCAAGTACGGCCGGCTTCCAGGGGGACGGTCTGTTCACATCCGCCAACAACGCCGGGAACCGGGCCATCTGGAGTTTCTCGGGTCTGCCCGACGGACTCTATCGAGTCTCGACGAGTTACTTTGCGGAGAACGGCGCTTCGACCCGATCGCCGTTTACCGTCTCCGATGCGAATGGCCTGCTAGGGTCGGTGTCGATCGATCAAACGCAAACACCCGAGCAACTGGGCGGTTTTCCGGACGCGGAGACGTTTTGGGTCGATCTCGGTGGTCCTTACCAGTTGGTGGGCGGCGAGTTGATCGTCAACCTGCTCGACACGGCCAACCAGCCCGATCGGATCGTGCTGGCGGATGCCGTGCGAGTCGAGCGCGTGTTGACCAGCGTGCCGGACATTCGAGTCGAGGTGGACGGCCAGGAAGTCCCGCTCGGCGGAGTCGTCGATTTCGGAACCTGGTTTCCCTATCGCGAGGTCACCAAAACGTTCGACGTCACCAACGTTGGCGCCGGTTCCCTGACGATCAGTGAACCGATCGATGTCCCGCCCGGTTTCACGCTCGTCGAATTCGACGGCCAGACGCCGACCGGCAGCCTGACGGCCACCGCGCCCACTTCTTTCGTGTTGCGCTATGACAACGGCGGCGTTGGCACGATCCGTGAACCTGTCTCATTTGCCGACGATGATCCGAACGAGAACCCGTTTCAGTTCTTTGTAACCGCCGATACGTTGCAGTCTCAGATTGTCGACGATCAGGACGCCGACGGTTTTGTCGCATCATCCGGTTTCGTCTCGACGGGCACTGGGCTTTCCAACGACCAAGGGTTCCACGGCGAGGTGCACTTCGCAAACGGCAGCCCCGGTGCGGCCGGCGAATCCGCAACGTGGACGTTTACTGGGCTGACGGCCGGGCAGGAGTACATCGTCTCCGCGACCTGGTCCCCTGCCGCCAATCGGGCTACCGACGCGCCGTTTACCGTGGCGGGCGTCGACGATGCGGGCGTCGACGATGCGGGCATCGATCCCCCGGTCGATAATGACGGGCAAGTGACCGTCGCGGTAAATCAGCAGGTGACACCCGACGATCGGGCAGTGAACGGGACGCAGTTTGAAGATCTCGGCTTCTTCACCGTCACCGGGACAACGTTGACCGTCACGCTTAGCAACGACGCCAACGGACAGGTGATTGCCGACGCGATTCGGATTGAAGCGGTGGTTTCGCCCCAGATTGTCGTCGAGCAAAACGGCGTGCGTCTCCACGATCAACAGGACACCATCGAGTTCGGTTCGGCTTCGGTGGCAGCCGGCGGGGCAACGATCAACCGGACGTTCACGATTCGCAACGAGGGGAATCGGGCGATGGCCCTCGGTACACCGGTCCTTCCGGTTGGCTTTCAGATTGTCGGCAACTACCCCAGTCAAATCGCCGCCGGCGGTGCGGCCAACGTCGTCATTGGGCTCAGTCGTGCGGCGGCGGGCGCCTACGCCGGAACCCTGCAGATCGTGGCGGACGAATTCGATGAGAACCCCTTCGAAATCGAACTGGTCGGCAGCATCCTGGGAAGCGGAACCATCATCGATAACTCGGACGGCCTTCCTGGGTACACTTCCACGGGATTCATCAGCTACAGCGGGCAGGGCCGCGATGGCAATGTCCAGGCATCCGGCCCGGGAACCGGCAACAGCACGGCCACGTTCACATTCAACGTGACACCGGGACTCTATCGCGTTTCCGCGACCTGGTCCGAGTACTTCAATCGTGCGACCGACGCCCCCTACGATATCTACGATGGAGTGGTCAGCGGCAGTCCGCAGGTCACCACGACGCTCAATCAGCAGCGGGTGCCCGATGACTTCGTGGATGATGGGTCGAACTGGGAGGATGTCGGCATGGTTCGGGTAACCGGCAGCACGTTGACCGTGCAATTGAACAACGGGGCCAACGGTGATGTGGTCGCCGACGCGATCCGGATCGAGCCCTTGCCGATGCAGCCCGAGCTGGCGGTCTACGATTCCAGTGGAGGTAAGATCGCGGCCGGTGACCAGATTGACTTCGGTACACTCGCGCCGGGAGCAAGCCAGTCGGAGACGTTTACCGTAAGAAACCTGGGCAGCAGCCCGCTCGACCTGGGTATGCTGCAGATGCCGGCCGACTTTGTCCTTGCCACCCCGCCAGGCGCGACCACGCTCGCCCCATACGACCCGGCCGGTACCAGCGACGAAACGACCTTCACGGTCCTCTTCGATCCACCGGCCGTCGGAAACTACATCGGCGAGGCGCGGCTGCCGAATACCGACAGCAATCAAAACCCGTTTGCGTTCTACTTGACGGGCGCGGTCCAGCCGGCCGTCTTGATCGTCGACGACAGCGACGCGCCGGGCCTGCCTGGCTACGTCGACACCGGTTTTACAACGTTCACCGGCCAGGGGTATCTCAGCACGGTCAGCCAATCTCTCGCCGGCGCGGGCGATACGGCCACCTGGTCCTTCGTTGTGGATGCCAACAAGAGCTACCGCGTGTCGGCTACCTGGACACCATTCTCGAACCGGGCCACCAACGCGCCGTATACCATCTCCGGCGGCGCCGGCGGCAGCGATCTGACATTTCTCGTTAACCAGCAGATCGCGCCGAATGACAGGAACGATGCCGGTGTCAACTGGGAAGACCTGGCCGTCATACGCACTGTGGGAACCACGCTGACGGTCACGCTGAATGACTCGGCCAACGGGAACGTGATCGCCGATGCGATCCGGTTGGAGGAACTTCCGGACGCCGGTCCGTCGATCCTGGTGTCCGCCGGATCGGCATCGATTTCCAACGAGACCGGGAGTGTGGAGCTGGCATCCGTGTTGAACGACCCGGTCAGCCAGGTCATCAACGTGGTCAATATGGGAACCTCCACCCTGACGCTGAACAATGGCTCGCTTCAATCGTCGCTGGCAGGAATTCCCGGGTTGAGCCTGGTCGGCTCCGGCTTCGGGTCCGCGTCGCTAGGCCCAGGCGGGGCGACCACGTTTGAGATCCAACTGGATGCGGTGAGCCCCGGCAACGTTAGCGGCACCGTGCTGTTCGATAACAACGATCCCCAGGCCAACCCTTACGAGTTCTCGGTCGTTGGCACCGTGTCCAGCCCAATCGCGATCATCGACAACAGTGATCCCGTCGGCCCACCCGGCTACGAAGAGACGGGACCGTGGCTGCATTGGAGTGGCCAGGGCGTCCAGGGGAACGTCTCCGAAGCGGTGGCAGGGGGAGCCGTTGAGACGGCGACGTGGACATTCGCCGTGGTCGCCGGCGGCGTCTACGACGTGGCTGCGACCTGGACGCCGTTCGGCAACCGGGCAACCGACGCACCGTACGCCATCGGCGGCGTCACGCAGCCGACCACGGTATCCATCAACCAGCGGATCGGACCGGACAGTTTCCAGTCGAGTGGCACCGCTTGGGAAAGCCTGGGGACATTCACCGCGACCGGGACCAACCTCACGGTGACGCTCTCCGGCAGCACCACTGGAAACGTGATCGCCGATGCCGTCCGCATTGAACAACTCACGGATCCCGAGATTCGAGTCACAGCGAACGGCACGGAGATCGTGGACGGGACGGGCAACTTCGATTTCGGCAGCCGATTCGTCGGTGCGACAGGCATCTCTCAAGTGTTTACCGTCACCAACGTCGGCGCGGCCCCGTTGATACTCCAACCCGTCCTCGTCACGGGCAATTTTCAACTCGACACGTCGACCTATCCGAATTTCGTTGTCGATCAAAGCCTGGCTGTCGGAGCCAGTGTTCAGTTCGAGATCATGATGGAAACGGCTTCGCCCGGCTCGCGGACCGGCACGGTTGCCTTTGGCAACAATGACGCCGACGAAGGACCGTTCGAGTTCAATCTCACCGGAAATGTGACCGACACGATGATTCTGGACGACGGCGATGCCGGCTACACCGACACCGGCAATATGCAGGTTTGGAATCAGGGTTACCAGAACGACGTTCGTGAAGCGGTCGCCGGCGGCACGCCGCAGGGCGCCAGTTATGTCTTTAACGATCTGCCGGCTGGGATCTACCGCATCTCAGCCACCTGGACGCCGTATTCAAATCGAGCCAGCAACGCGACTTACACGCTGAACGCCGTCGCCGCCACCCCGGTCAACCAGAAGCTCGCGCCAAGCAACGTGGCGGCGACACCCCAGGGCACCGTCGTCCAGGATCCTGGCTCGGGAACGTACTTCGCCGATCTGGACAACGCGTTTTCGTTTGTCGGCGGCACGCTGACCGTTGGAGTATCCGACATGAATGCCAATGGCAATGTGATCATTGATGCCATTCGAGTGGAACGGGTCGGGCCACTAATGGCACCAAGTGCGTGGAGTCCCGCAACGTCCGTTCGAGAAAGCTTGAACGCGAGCGACGTGGCACCTGTGCTGCGTGCCGCGATCGACCACTGGGCAGAGGATGATCCGCGTGCCGCGGCGAAACTAAGTCATGTCGATGTGATTATCCGTGACCTTCCTCAGCGCGTGCTGGGCTTGGGCTCCTTCAGTACCCCCACCATCTGGCTCGATGACGACGCAGCCGGCTTGGGTTGGAATCTACGGTCGAACTCGGATCTGATTTCTGCTGACTTCCGCCAGGTCGACTTGCTGGCCGTGGTGACGCACGAGCTGGGGCACGTGCTGGGTCATCGGGACCTGGACCCGAACCGGCACCCGCACCACATCATGGCAGGTACGCTGCACGATGGATGGTCGGCGCTGAACGCGAGCCACGCTCCGCAACCGCAGAAACCGTCGCCTTTCGCCGGCGAGTTGGGCATTGTCGACCGCACCGCCGCCCATGAATTGTTTGCCCGCCTGGGCCAGCAGGATCCGGCCGTGACGCCATTGCGAAATCACCGCCCTCGCTGGGAAATCATCGAGGCCGACCGCGTTGCCGACGAAGCCGCAGCGGACACTCTGGATCAGTTCTTCGCCGACCTTGATGCGACAGAAACGGGCGTCGATCCAAACTAGCTCGCGGCGGATTCATGAACGAACACCGAATGGTTCAGTGCACCCGGCTGCGTTGTCGTTACATGCGGTGGACCGATCCAAAACCGCGCCTATCGGTCGGAACGCGTTAGGGCCCGGTTGGTGCAGGTTTCGACGGAACCGGGGCGAACGCCCAACGGCTAATCCGTACTTGGAATTTGCCGAGAGGGGATAACAGGTTGTGGGCACAGGGCTTATCGCGCATTCGAAATGCGCGCGTTCTGGCTACGCCGTAGACAGGGGGCGTCAGAGCGAGACGTCGAGCAGGCTGA
>JAUIGN010000012.1 GCA_030430075.1 bacterium | reverse complement strand
CACTTTCCAGGAAGCATCCAAACCCAACAGCAAGCTGTAATGTTTCGTGAGTTCGCTCATGGCCGACATTCTCAGCCAACAAGCTCAAGCAGAACACCCACCACCCACTAAGATTCCTGAAGAACCGAAAATCATGATGCAGGCTCGGTCGTCGTCGTTCGCATCGACCAGCCCTTGCTCCCTTGCAGCCAGATAACCGGGCAGCGTCACGCCGGCCGCACCCAGGGCGCCGATTTGAATGAAATCCCGCCGTGTCACGCCATCGCACGTCTTGATGGAGCCTTGGCCCGTCAGATGTAGCATGGTGTCGCGTCTCCTCGGATGCAAAATGGCGTTCCCGACCCGTTTCAGGCAGTTATCAGGCTACCAGCGGTGCCCCCTAAGGTCAAGCAACAGCAACGGTTGCGCGACAGGCAGCAGGCCGTCTGCGATCCGATGGATCGCATTTTCTGGCCAGGCGGCTGCACACCGGGCAGCTCGCTGTGCAAGTGGGCGATCAGAGGATCGCGGTTGCCGCGAACGGCCAACACCTGAGAAATCACCCGCCGTCGCGTCGGACGATTTAATGTGCCCGCATGCCACAACGTCAGGCGTCAGCTGCGCGGCGTCAGCAGTCCGAGGTGTTCATCGAGCGGCCGTTGGTAGTCACGCAGTTCTCCGGAGGCGACGTCGGCTACCGCCACGCGGCGGCCCGCCAGGCTTGATTCGAGGACCGCGTAGGCGGCCGCCAGGTCCCGCAGGCCTTCCCGGCCCCCCGTCTCCGGCCGGCGTTGCTGGCGAATCGCGTCCAGCCAGTCATGTTGGTTGAGGGCAAAAGGGTCGGTCAAGCCGAGTGGAAAGTGTGTGTCCAGGATGTCGGCCGGGCAACCTGCCTGGTAAAGGGTTGACAAAGGTCGCGACTGGCCGTCGTCGGTGGTCACCGTCTCTGCCTGCACGCTACCGCGAGCGGCGTGATACGCCATCCCTCGGCCGCTGCCCAGCAGGGACGGTGCACCATGGCCGCCCCAGCTCGCCGTGACACTTCCGTGCACGCCACGTTCGGTTGAAAACGTGGCGATCAGCGTATCGTCCGCGTCACACTCGACGCGGTCGACCACACGGCCGGACGCATCGCGGGTGCAACGAACCGGCTCCAGAACGGCGCTCCGACCCGAAACCGTGTCAATCTCGCCGGCGACATACCGCAGGTGATGGAAGAGATGAACGCCGATGTCGAGTGCCAGTCCACCGGCCTCCAGTCGCCGGTGGCGCCAAGGCGTCTCGGCAACGATGCGGTCCGGGCCCCACCAATTCCCCACGTTGGTCATCAGGACCATCTGCAGCGGTCCGCAAAGTTCTTGATCGAACAGCCAGCCGAGCTGCCGGGTATCGGCCCGGTTGCGGGCGTTCTCGAAGACCCCCAAGACCAGCCCACGGGACTCGGCCTGCCGGCACATCTGGCGAGCGGCAGCGACGGTTGCGGCCAGCGGCTTCTGCGTCAGCAGATGCTTGCCCGCGGTGAAGGCAGCATCGGCGATCCGGTGGTGCAACGTGTGCGTCGTGAAGTCGTTGACGGCGTCGATCGGACCATCGGCGATCATTTCCGCAAAGTCGGTGAAGACAGCGACATCACCGACCTCGGGCTGAAAATCCGAGAGGAAAAGGTCGCCGACCGCCAGCGGATCGTGGGGGCCCGTCCCGACCGGCGGCCGCTGGGGAGGACCGGCACCGCGCTGAATGTACGACCGAGCATCCTCGGGACGCCGCGCGCAGAGTGCGGTGATCTGAAAATCGTCAATACCGGCGGCGCGCAACAATTGATAACCGCGGAGATGCGCCGCTAAGATACGTCCACAACCGACGATGCCAATCCGGATCATGCTCGATTCGTCCGATCGTTTCAGGTTACGGGAGACGCGGCCCCTCCCGTGCCGCATTCCACCACCGGTCGCCGACGAACAGGAGTCGCAGGATGTCCGAGGTTAGCGAAGCCGTTGCCCCGACGCAATCGAAGAGTTCGCTGCCCCTCTTGAGCCGGCTGTCGGTGATGATGTTCCTGCAGTATTTCATCCAAGGCGCCTACCTGCCGGTCGCCTCGATTTACGTCCAGGACACGCTGGGATTCAACGGACGGCAAGTCGGCTGGTTCGGTTCGGCACTGGCCGTCGGGCCGATTCTGGCTCCCTTCCTGCTGGGCCAGCTCGTTGACCGACGCTTCGCTACCCAGCAGGTGGTCGCCTTTTGCCATCTGAGCGGTGGAATCCTGATGCTGGCTCTCTGCACGCAATCCGCTTTTTGGCCGGTCATGATCCTGGGCACGGCCTACTCGGTGGTCTACGTTCCGACGATGATGCTGACAAACGCGTTGGCCTTTCAGCACCTGAAAAACAGCGACCTGGAGTTTCCCTGGATTCGGCTGTTCGGAACCATTGGATTCGTCGTGCCTGCGTTTCTGGTCGAATCCTGGTGGTTGAAAGGACTGGAAGGCGACGCGCTCGAACAGGCCCGCGTCTTCGCCTTCGTGCTCGCCGGCTTGATGGGCCTGGTGATGGGCAGTTATGCGCTGTTCCTGCCACACACGCCGCCGGCCGGTAAGGACAAGTCGGACTATGCCCCCGGCGTCATCATCCGCATGATGCGGTATCGGCACTTCCTGGTGCTGGTTCTGATCAGCTTCCTGGTGGCGATTGTGCACAAGTTCTTCTTTGTCTGGAACGGCCCCTTCCTGCGTGAGATTCTGGACAGTGGCGGCTGGGCCGGAGCGGCGGAACAACGGATCAGTTCCGTCGGGCAGTTGTTCGAGGTCATCGTCATGACGGTACTCGGCTTCGCGATCGCCCGCTTCGGCTTCAAGGCGACCTTGATCGCCGGCGCGGTGGCCTACACACTTCGATGCGTATTGTTCGCCGCGGTGTTTGCCGTCGACATATCATTCGCCAGCAAGCTCGCGCTGGCCTTCACCGGGCAGGCCCTCCACGGACTCTGCTTTGGCTGTTTCCTCGCCGCGGCGTACATCTATGTCGATCGCGTCGCGCCGCAGGATGTCCGGGGCAGCATGCAGACCATGTACGGCACCCTGGTCATTGCACTCGGATTTTTCGTCGGTGGCTTTGTCAGCGGTGAAGTCGGCGAATGGTTTACCACCGGGAACGGCGCAGCTGAGGTGCGGGACTGGCCGATGATCTGGATGAGCAGTGCTGCGTTGGCCGCGGCTACCGTCGTCGGGTTGATCCTGTTCTTTCCTCGATACGTCCCGGAGCGAGCGACCGAGGCGGAAGCCAACCAGTCCGGCTGAATCATGAACGCTCCGCGATCCGGGGCAAGAAAGCAGGCCGCCCCCGGTATCGAGGGCGGCCTGGCTCACGCTGGTCGGCCACGGCCAATGGGATCGCAGTGGCCGAGGAGGGCATCCTAGGTGGAGGGATCCGGGTTGGGAGGCACCGGAACGCTCTGGTAGCCCGGGTTGATGGAAGGTGCGGGAACCATCCCGGCGCCATCGGCACGGTATTCCAGGGTCGTGTCGACCTTGCTTCCCTTGCCCTTGCCTTTCGAGCCTTTGCCGTGATGGGCCGTCAGCTTGCACTTCAAGGCGTCCATCTTGGCCTTGATCTTCGCGCAAAGCTCGGCGTGGTAGCTGCCCTTCTTGGAGCCGCCCCCCTTCTTGCCGCTGTGCTGCACGTGGGCCGCCGCGACCTTGTGACCGCCCCGTTGGGCAGGTCCGGCCAGGCCCTTGCTGCCGCAGCCGGAACCACACCGCTGTACGTGGCCCCCCTTCTTCTGCGCGCAGCCACAGCCGCTGGCGTCCGCATACTTGTGACCACCGAGCAACTCGTCCAATAGATCCAAGGCCGACGCCTGGCTGGTCGCACCCAAGGTGCAGACGGCAGCCACGGCGAGCGACGCGACAGCTCGTTTGATTCGCTTCTTCATGTGGGGAGTCCTTTGCGAAGAATTGTCCTAGCGGGAGATTTACACGCCGCGGCCGGGGGACATCGAGTTGGAGCGACGCTCGGCCGGACGTCGTTGAAAGTCATCGTCGTTCCCGGCGGCCGCGAACAGGCGGCTCGCTGAGAAGCTGGGAGATTTGCCGCGGACCGTGCCGATTATCCGGAACGTGCCGAAAAGGGACCTGCGCCGCTCGGCCAGCCCGCTCCCGCCAGCCGCCGGACCGTCGACCGCCCGCCAGTCCGGAAACGAACACCGCTTGTTGGCGACTGCGAATCAAGTCGGCGCCCGCGGCGGGTATTCGACGGCTGCCCCCAGCGTCCCCACCCCCAGCCTCACCAAAAAAGTGAACGCCTTGACATTTTTTGACGATACGTCAATAATTCCAAAGTCATGAGCACGCAATCTCGAAAACAACGCGAAATCCAGGAACGCGAGCAGCGGATTCTGGAGACCGCCTGGCCCCTGCTGATCGAGCAGGGGTACCTCGGCTTGAGCATGGACCGGATCGCCGAAACGCTCCAGTACAGCAAGGGGACGATCTACAATCACTTCTCGTGCAAGGAAGAGATTATCATCGCGCTGGCGATCCAAACGACAGAGAAGCGGACCCGCTTGTTTGAACGGGCGGCCGCGTTTCGGGGGACGTCCCGCGAGCGAATTCACGCAATCGGTTCGGCGGCCACCATCTTCGTTCAACTCTTCCCCGACCATTTCAAGCTCGAACACATTATCCGATCGTCGTCGATTTGGGAAAAAACTTCTGAGAAACGGCGGACGATCATGCGGAGTTGCGAGCGTCGCTGCATGGGAATTGTCGGTGGAATCGTACGGGATGCCATCGCCCACGCCGACTTGACACTGGATGACGGGATCGTGCCGGAGGACCTTGTCTTCGGACTTTGGTCGATCAGTGTCGGTGCCTTCTCGATCATTACCACCAGCGACCAATTGGTCGAACTGGGCATCCAGGAGCCGTTCGAAACCTACCGTCAGAATGTCCACCGGCTCCTCGATGGCTTTGGGTGGCGCCCCTTGTCAGCCGACTACGATTCTGTGGCGGTCGACGACCGAATTCGGGCAGAGGTTTTCCCCGAGGAGTTCCGGGCGATTTCCGCATGAGGCCTTTTTTTGGAAAGAACTTGACGATGCGTCAAACTATGACTCGAAGTGCGATCGCAACGGTTCTTGCCCTGGGCGGTCTGGCCGGGTTGGGATTCTGGTGGAACGAGGCGACCGCACCCGCGGCAGGCTCGCCCCCTGCGCCTCCGCTACCGGTCGAAACCATCACCGTCACACCCACGGCATCGTTCACTCAGCAGCGGACATTCGCCGGTGTCGTCAAGGCGATGCGGACCAGCGATCTGGGCTTTGAACGCACTGGGCGCGTCATCACGATCCTCGTCACTGAAGGGGATCGCGTGGCTGCCGGACAGCCATTGGCCCACCTCGACGCAGAAAATCTGCAAGCCAAACGGCGCGAGCTCGAGGCCCAGCGGAACGGGGCGGACAGTTTGTTGCGAGAGCTGATCGCCGGGCCGCGCCAGCAGACCATTGATGCGACGCGGGCCGAAGTGCGTGACCTGGAATCGCAGGTCGAACTGGCCGAATTGAATTTCGAGCGGCGCGAACGTCTGCTCGCCAGCCGCGCCACATCCCGGGAGGAGTACGAAAACGCGTCGTTGGGTCTGCGTTCTTCCACCGCGCAGCTCGATGCGGCCCAACGCCGCCTGGATGAATTGGAAGCGGGCACGCGGCAAGAGCGGATCGACGCGCAACGGGCAATCGTCGCCCAGTTGGACGCCTCCCTGGCCAACATTGAAATCGACATTGAAGAGAGCACGCTGCGTGCACCGTTTGCCGGCATGATCGGGCGGCGGTTCCATGACGAGGGAACGATCGTGGCCACGGGGTCACCCTTATTTCGTCTCGTCGAGGACCAACGTCTGGAGGCCTGGATCGGGATGCCGGCGGAGTTGGCGGCCGGCCGGCTGGATGCCGCGCGGATGGAACTGACAATCGGTCACCGAACGTTCCCGGCCACTTTGCAGGCCGTGCTGCCGGAACTCGACCCTGCCACGCGAACACGGATGGTCATCTTTCGGCTCGCTGAAACAGCCGGAATTCTCCCCGGCCAGGTGGCCCGGGTGGAAGTTGACGTTCCGGTCGAGTCGGCCGGGTTTCGTGTCCCGACCACCTCGCTGGCCCGCGGAAGCCGGGGCCTCTGGTCGGTCCTGGTCGTCGAGCCGGCGAACGACGCGAGCGAAGCGTCAGGGCAGTCCGACCGACGGCTGGTCGCCGTTCGCCGTGATGTCGAAATGCTCCACACCGACGGGCGAGAGGTACTCGTTCGGGGCACCCTCAACGAAGGTGATGTGGTCATCACCAGCGCCCATCGCGTGGTTGCCGGCCAGGCAGTCCAGCCGATGGAGACCGCCGCGTTTCCCTAGGAACGAGCCCACTCAAGCGCGCATTCTCAGCCCCATGGTCAAGCTTCCCAGGTCACGATCCTGGACGGTGCCACGATCCATTCGATTCCCACGTTAACCAGTCAGATCCTGCTGATGTCCAATCTCTTTTATCGCAACCCGCGACTCCTGGTGCTGACGATCAGCCTGATTGTCGTCGCCGGCCTGTCCTCCTACATCGTCTTGCCGCGGATGGAGGATCCCCTGCTTTCGGGGCGAGCCGCGAATATCAACACGCTTTACCCCGGCGCGGACGCGGAACGGGTGGAAGCCCTGGTGACCGAAAAGCTGGAAAAAGAGATCCGCGAGATCGAAGAGATCAAGGAGGTCCGATCCACCAGCCGCGCCGGCGTATCAACGATCGCGATCGAGTTGCGAGACGACATCTATGACGTCGACCCGGTCTGGTCACGCATTCGCGATAAGCTTGACGATGCGGCCGTCGGGCTGCCGGCCGGCTGTTCGGATCCTGAATTTGACCAGCTTCATATCAAGGCGTTCGCGCTCATTCTGGCCCTTAAATGGGAGGCAGATCAGCCACCCAATCATGCCGTCTTGCGGCGGTTGTCCGCGGACCTCGAGGACGAGCTGAAGGCCATTCGCGGCACCGAAGAAGTCGAGACCTTCGGCGATCCTCAAGAGGAAATAACCGTCGAAGTGATCCCGGATCGACTCACATCGCTGGGGCTCACGGCTGCCGACGTGGCGCGCCAGGTACGGGCCAGCGACGCTAAAGTTGCCGCCGGGCAGTTGCGGGGCGAGCGGGGTGATCTGCTGCTGGAAGTGGCCGGCGAGCTCGACACGATCACCCGCGTGGCGCGAGTTCCGATTCGCTTCGGTCGTGACGGGCAGTCGACACAACTGTCAGACGTGGCCCGCGTCCGCAAGGGCACCGCCAATCCACCCCGTAGTTTGGCCCTCGTCGACGGCCGGCAGGCCATCGCGCTCGGTGTCCTCGTCCGCAGCGACCAGCGGGTCGATCATTGGACCGCCGAGGTCAACCAGGTCATCACCCGGTTTTCCGAGAACCTACCCCGCGGTGTCGGCCTGTCGGTCGTGTTCGAACAGAACCAGTACGTCGAAACCAGGCTCAGCGGCCTGCTCTGGAATCTGCTGCTGGGCGGGCTGGCAGTCACCAGTGTCATCTTTATTTTGATGGGATGGCGCAATGCGCTGGTCGTCGGGGCGGCGCTTCCGCTGGCGGCGATGATGGTTCTGACCGGAATGCGGTTCCTGGAGATCCCCATCCACCAGATGTCCGTCACCGGCCTGATCATTGCACTCGGCCTGTTGATCGACAACGCCATCGTGATCGTCGACGAAGTCAGCGAGAAGCTGCGCCAAGGAGTGTCCGCCGCGGACGCGGTCGGCCGGAGCGTCCGCCATCTGGCGGTTCCCCTGTCCGGGTCAACCTTGACGACCGCCCTGGCATTCGGGCCGATCGCCTTGATGCCGGGGCCAGCCGGCGAATTCGTTGGATCGATTGCCGTCAGCGTGATCCTGGCCATTGTCAGCTCGTTGATCCTGGCCATGACCGTCATCCCGGCATTCACCGCGTTTGCCCGGCGGTGGGATGCCGACCGATACGAAGCACGCCGCGCCTGGTGGCGCGACGGATACTCCAGTCAGTGGCTGTCGACTCGCTACCGCGCGACCCTCGATCGGCTGATTCGCCGTCCGCTCCTGGGGATCGCCTTGGGCGTCGCGCTACCGATCCTGGGCTTTGCGCAGTCGCGCCATTTGGCCGAACAGTTTTTCCCCCCGGCGGACCGAGACCAAATACAGATTGAACTCGAATTGGCCCCCCACGCATCGCTCGTCGAAACGCTGGCGACGGCCAGGCAAGTGCGGGCGAGGCTGCTCGCCCACGAGCAGGTAGAACAAGTCCACTGGTTCCTTGGTGAGAGCGCTCCGACCTTCTACTACAACGTGATTCCTCGCCGCAAGAACACGCCCCGTTATGCGCAGGCGCTGGTTCAACTACGCGAAGCGGGCAAGTCGCGCGATGTCATTCATGCGTTGCAACGCGAGTTGGATGCAAGCGTCCCGAATGCCCGGCTGCTGGTTCGGCAACTGGGGCAAGGCCCGCCTTTCGACGCGCCGGTCGAAATTCGCCTGTTCGGGCCGGACTTGGAGCGGCTCAGAGAACTTGGCGACGAGATCCGAGCAAGGCTCGCCGAAACTCCGGACGTGATTCACACGCGTGCCGAGCTGTCCGAGAGTGTCCCCAAGCTCACACTTCATGTCGACGAGGAAGAGACTCGACTGGCCAACCTCGACCACCGGGCCATCGCGGCGCAACTGGAGGCCAGTTTGGAAGGCGCCGTCGGTGGCTCGGTCCTGGAGGCGACCGAAGAGCTTCCGGTTCGAGTTCGCGTTCCCGAGCCGCAGCGTGCCAGGCTGGCACGGATCGAATCACTGGACTTGCTGCCGGCTGGAGGACGGATCGGATTCGACAACCGGGCCGCTCGTAGCGACGAGCATGACCGCGACTACAGCGGCATTCCACTCGCCGCGTTAGCGGACATTCGGCTGACGCCCGAAATGGCGGTTGTGCCCCGTCTCGACGGACGACGCATGAACGAAATCCAGGCTTACATTACCGCCGGCGTCCTGCCAGCCGAGGTCCTCGCGCGGTTTGAAACACAGTTGTCCGCCGACGGCTATCGGCTCCCGCCGGGATACACCTACGAACTGGGCGGCGAAGCAGCGAAGCGGGACGAGGCGATCGGCAACCTGATGGCCAATGTCAGCGTGCTCTTGGTGCTGATGGTCGCGACGCTTGTGCTCTCCTTCGGCTCGTTTCGAATCGCAGCCATCATCGGGTCGGTGGCGGTCTTGTCGATCGGCCTGGGACTGGGGTCGATCTGGCTGTTCGGGTATCCCTTCGGCTTCATGGGCATCGTCGGCACCATGGGCCTGATCGGTGTCGCGATCAATGATGCCATCGTCGTGCTCGCGGCGCTGCGTGAGGATCCCCAGGCCAGGATCGGTGACCCGATCGCGGTCCGAGACGTCGTCGTCCGCTCGACACGACACGTGGTCGCCACGTCGCTGACCACGATGGCCGGCTTTGCGCCGCTGGTCCTGGGCGGTGGCGGCTTCTGGCCGCCTCTGGCAGTGGCAATCGCCGGTGGTGTGGGCGGCGCCACGATTCTGGCGCTCTACTTTGTCCCCGCCGCCTACGTGCTGGTGATGTGCCGCGACTGTCAGCAGCGGGCAACCACCGCCATCACCGAGCAAGGGGTTGGGGCAGACCGAGCCCCCGAGGATTCGCGGCTGGTGACGGCTTGAGAATCGTGCGAGAAGGAACCTTCCATCGCAAGAGCGGTCAGCCGACCCGTCGGCAGGGGTGCTGGACATCCCCCCGGCCGTGGGCCAGTTGCCGGTCGCCTTCGAGCTGCGCTGCCAGCTTGCGGACAAAGGCACCGCTCTTGCGGATCTGTGTGGGAGTCGCAAAACAGACGCCGGCTGCCGGCGGTTCGCCGGGCCCCTGGGCGGACCTTCCGGCAAGCTGGACGAGGGCCTCCACCGAAATCCGTTCGACGCGATCCACGTCCGGGGACCAGCCGGCCATCAAGCGCGGAGGGTGCGTCCGTGTGAATTCCAGGCGCCACGGCCCGCCACCGGGCCCCACCACGTCGAGCCCCAGGGTTCCGCAGCATCTGCCAGCCAACGACCACGATGTCCCCGCATGCTGAATCGCCTGGCGCAGCAGATCCTCGGCCCAGACGGTGACCCGCGGCGCCTGCCCCTGCCCTCTCCCCCATCCATTCGCGGCCCCGAATTTCAGGTAGCGGTGCACCAGCGAGTGATCGATCTCAGGGCAAGGCGGGTTACCGGCAAAATGCTCGGCATGGATTGCGTCAAAGCGGGGATCCGTATGTTCGTAGCTGGCATACGGCTTCAAGTGTGCCTGGTAGGCCCGCTCTGCCGCCGTTGCATCGGCCGGAGGCTGCCAATCCTGGCCGCAGAATTCAAATCCGTAAGCGCGAAAGAACTCGTAGACGGCAGTAAAGAATTTCCGCGGCGTCAGGGGGGAACGTGGTACCAGGTGAAAGGTCCGGCCGTGATAGTTTGGTTGACCGAGGAGCCGGCATATCGACGCGGAGACCCAGTCGACCGGTACGACGTTGCGGCGTTCGCCGCCATCCAGCGGCAGCCGCAGCGGCACGTGGCGGCGCCCCGATTGATCCGGTTGCACTTTGGAGATCAACGCGTGCAGAAGCCGCATGTACGCGCTGATGCCGTGAGACGTCTTACTGAAGCCGGTCAGCGAATCCCCGCTGATCACCGCGGGCCGATAGATTGTCGGTGGATCGATGAAGTCCGCCGAGCGGACCAGGACTTCGGCCAGGTACTTGCTGTGTTCGTAGTCGTTGCGGAACGACTGCCCCATTTCCAGCTCGCATTCGCGAATCACGCCGTCGCGCGTCCCACAAACGTAAGCGGTAGATAGGTAATGGAATTCGCGGATTCCCAGCGTGCGACACAAGTCGAGCGTATGGCGGGTGCCGTCGAGGTTCGTCCGCCAGACTTCCGACTGCCGATTCGTGGTCGTAAATTTCACCACCGCGGCGTTGTGGACGACACGCCCGCAATGGCGATCGAGCCAGTTTCTGGCATCGGCGTCTAAGCCCAAGGCGGGATCGGTGACATCTCCATGAAGACAGACCGGTCGAGCCATCTCAGTTCCGCCGGCGCGTTCCCAGTACTGCAGCACCGACTCGATCCGCTCCTGCCCGCGTTGCTCGGCAGTCGGCCTGACCAGTACCGCCAGCCGCTCACCGTTTCGCAACAGGTCGCGCATGAGCATCGAGCCCACCAGGCCCGTGGCGCCGGTCAACAGGGTGTACTTCTGACTCGACGCCATCCATTGGCTCCAGCGTTACTCGGCAGTTGGTCGATCCGTCGTCGCCACGCGGTTGCCCAGCGGGCGCCCGCCGACCGCGCGACGGTCGATGGCGAGACAGGCTCTTTCATCGGACCGAAATAACCGATTCGTGCAGAAAACTTGACCGAAACCGCCGCAATACGAGGGGCTCCGCGCCGCGACGTCGTCCGGGCTAAACGTCACGCTCGTTACGACCGATAGAACCTACAGAGACAAGATGCGCGCGGTCCGTTGTGGGGTCGCTGGCAGAACCGGAGAGGCGGTTGGCGTCGGCCGCTTGATAAGGTGCTGGACGTCGACCCCCAGTTGGTTACTGGTTCGAAATGTGCGAGTTTGCGGATACCCAAGGGAGGGGGCAACGAATTGTGGCGGCTTCAGTTGAACAACGGGCCACCACCGTGATGCTGGTAGGGCTCGAAGCATGCGGCCCTGCCGCGGAGGCCGAGCTGCCGGGCGGCACCGGGCTGGCAGGCCGCTTTCTCGAGTCTGCGAAACGTCATGCCCTGCGCGCTGCGGTTGTGACGCCGACGCACCGTCACTCGTTCGCCCAGTTGGCCGCCGCCGCGTGGAAAGTGTCAGCCTACTTGCAGAGCCGGCCCGGGTTTTTGCCCGGCGACCGTGTCGCCACGCTCATCGGCAACACGCCTGAATACGTGGCGGCTTACTACGGTATCCTGCTAGCAGGCGGGATCGCCGTTCCGCTGCCGCCGACCACCCCGCTCGAACGGCTGGACGCGATCCTTACCGACTGTCAAGCGGCAACGCTGCTCGCTGACCCGGCCGTCTCGAAGCGAATCCCGCCACCTTCCCCGGCGGACAACGTGCCGCTTGATCTGGCTGCCCCCGCGGCCAAACCTCGTCATGGGCACGAACCGGCGACCGCCCTCCGCAAGCGGCTTGCCCGGCCGCCGCGCGATGCGGCCACAATCCTGTACACGTCCGGGTCGACGGGCAGTCCCAAAGGGGTCCTCTTGAGTCATCGGAACCTGGTCGCCAACGCCGAATCGATTCTGGATTTTCTGCCGATTCGAGCCTCCGACCGTGCCCTGGCACTACTTCCCTTTTGCCACGCCTACGGCAATTCCGTCCTGCAAACACACATGCTGGCAGGCGCCACCCTGGTGCTCGACGGCTCGCCGACGTTTCCAATGTCCGTCGTCGACGCCCTCGAGCGTCATCGAGCCACCTCGCTGGCGGCGGTTCCGGAACTGATTCAGGCGCTGCTCGCCTGCACGGATTTGCGAACGCGCCGACTGCCAGCCTTGAAGTACTTGACGGTCGCCGGCGCCGCACTCGCCCCCGGCACAGCGATCGAGCTGGCTGATCTCATCGCCCCGGCGGAGCTCTACACAATGTACGGGCAGACCGAAGCAACCGCTCGCCTGGCGTACCTTTCGGGAACCGACCTTCGCCGGCACCCCGGGTCGATTGGCAAAGCAATTCGGGGCGTCGAGTTGCAGGTGCAGGACAAGCTTGGTCAACCACTGCGGCCGGGAGCCACGGGGGAACTCTGTGCTCGCGGCGCCAGCGTCATGTTGGGGTATTGGAACGATCCGCAAGCCACCGCCGAAACGATTCGGGCCGGTTGGCTGCGAACCGGGGACCTGGCCACCGTCGATGCAGAGGGGTTCTTCTTCCTGGCGGGGCGTCGCAACGAGCAACTGAAGATTCGTGGCTTGAAGGTGCTGCCCCAGGAGATCGAAGAGTCGCTGGCCTCCCGCTTACCCAACTGCGAACTAGCGGTCGTTCCCTTCAAACTGGGCGACGCAATGCGGCTGGCCCTGTTCGTCAGCCCGAACGGCCCCCCGGAGGTGAACCTGCATACGGTACGCCGCACGTGTCATGGCATCCTGGATCGCCATCAGACCCCCAGCCACGTCGAGATCGTCGACGAGATGCCGCGAACAACATCAATGAAGGCTGACCGCTGCGCCTTGGCGGCCCGTGCCGCCGAGTCCACTCGGCAACAACTCACGACCGGCATCGCAACGACGAGGACGGCGATCGCGGCTTTGGAGGAACACGAATGACTCAACTCGACGCGATCACGGCGCAACTGCTTGACTTCCTGGCGACCACGGACGGCGCGGACGGTCCACTTGATGTCGACACCGATTTGCTGGCGACCGGCAGGCTGGACTCGATGCTTGTCATGGACCTCGTCTGCTTTCTGGCGTCAAGGTTCCAGGTGCAGATGCAGCCGCGGGATATCAGTCCAGCGAACCTCAGGAATGTGAAGAGCCTGGCGGACTATGTTCGGAGACGGAATGTGCCGGGCGCAGAGGCCGCTTAGCGCCGGGACAATCGACGGAATTTGGAGGGAGAAATTGGCAGGAAGGCAGGAAGGAAGGAAGGAAGGAAATGGAGACCTTCGGTCAGCGGTTTCGGCGGGGTCAGAGACCCGCGCCGAGCAAGTGGTCAGTCCTCTCGTAGGTCATGCTGTGCATGACGTAATACGGTCTGACATTCGCCGGAAACGTGTCATCTTGGAGACCGAATCTGAACCGTGAAGAACCGTGAAGAACCGCGATCACCCGGTGGTGGTCGTCACAGGTACCACCAATCGGCCCCCGCACACGCCGTTGTCTCGCGCCGTTTGTAGAGCAAATGCCGACCAATATCGATCGAGCAATGCGAAGAAAGCCCTCAATGCCATCTGCCCTCAATCACACCCCCGTTGACGCTGCTGAGATCAGCCTGGTCAATCACCAGTACCTGAGCCAACCGGTTCGCGCCGACGCAGCCATGGTGTGGGGTACCGAGTTGGATGCCGGCGGTCTGCTGACATTTCTTGAGCAGCGCAACCGCTCGTCGCACATGTTGACATCGGTGGCTCACGTGTTGATTCAAGCAGTCGCTCGGACGTTGGCGACATTCCCGCAGCTCAACTGCCGGATCATCGGGGGACGGATCTATCGCTTTCGCGATGTGAACGTCCGGCTGGTCAGCTACGACCCGCGACACGCGGAGGTCGATATTTTGACAATCGAGCGTGCCGACCGGGCGAACCTGGACGAGATTGCACAGTTCCTCTGGCAAAACAAGCTCGAGATCTCTGCGGGGACGCACCTGGATGGCGGTGATAAATCCTATTTGAATCGCGGACCGGCCTTTGTACGGCGGTGGGGCAGCCGGCTGTTTTGGTGGTGCGATCGCAATTTTCGCCTCCCCCGTTTCGGCCGCCTGGACCGGCATCTCGACTCGGCGGTCGTCATCAACTACCTCGGCTTCCCCGGCGCCCCGCCCATGCGGATGTACAAGCCGTCGAAGTTCCCCGATGAAAGCTCGCTCTTGAGCGTTACGTTGGGGCGCATCGAGGAGCGGCCTGTGGTACGCGAAGGCCAGGTCGAGGCCGGAAACATCGCCCCCCTGTTTGTTCGCGCCGACCATCGAGTAACGGATGCCTATGTCTTGGGTCGTTTCGTTGCTGCGTTGCGCAATGCATTGACCCAGCCTCAGCAGATGGAGCAAGCAACTGGTGAAGACCGGTTCCAGCAATCCGACGCCGCCTAGTGCGCGGCTGGCCCTAGCGATGGCCTCGGCTGGCGAGCGGCTGCCGAGCAAGGTGGGCTGCCGGCGAAACTGCCGCCGTGTCTGGCCAGCCGGTATCTGCGTTGCCGCACTGGCTGCCGGTCTGCTGCCAACCGTCGCCAATGCGGGCGCCCCCCGTTCGCCTGCCGGACCGAAGGTCCTCGTCCTCCGCGGCGTCTTCGAGGTCTTCTCGCTGGGGATGAACGATCTGGCGAAGAAGCTCCGTTACCAGGGTTACGATGCGGAGGTAACCTCCTGGTCGCTGGCGCTGCTGCATGCCAAGTGTTCCGACGACCGTCCGCTCGTCATCGTGGGGCACAGCCTGGGAGGTCGGATGTGCGGGTGGGTCCCCAGAAAACTCCGCAAGTGCGGTCGCCGCGTCCCGCTGGTTGTGATTGTCGACGCCAACCTGATTCAGCGGATTCCGGACAACGTCGATCGCTGCGTGCACCTCTACGTCACCAACAAGCTGGGGATCTTCCACGGCAGCCCCGTGCGCGGAGAAGTCCCCGGGATGGATATCGTGAACCGGGATGTTAGCGAAGGGCAGCCGTCCTTCCTGCAAGGCGGAGTCAACCACTTCAACATTGACGCGACGGATTGGGTGCACGACATCATCATCCAGGAGATCGCCCAGCGGTTTCCAATGCCGTATCCCAGCGGGTCGCCCCGCAAGCTGACCACTGCGAGATCGCGGCCCGGTCACCGAATAGCGGACGACATGGCTCCCAACGCACCGTCGATCGCCGTTGAAGATCGTCGCCGAACGCTGGAAGACGCCTTAGCTTGCCAGCCAACGCGTCCGGAAATTCGGCGGACCATTTTGCCGTCGCCAGCCGAGAAGGCTGACACCGAAGTCACAGACTCGGGCACTACGGAACCCGCTGACGCAGATTCCAGTGAGGCAGGCTCTAGTGACGCCATCGATGATTCGACCGGCCTCTCCTGGCGCACGCCAACGCCCAAGAATGAGAATCCATCACCGGCGCGCTTGGCACGATCGTCTTCCCGGATACGCATCCCCGCGGCGTGGCGGCCAGAACGCTCGCCGGAAGCCCTGGATCGGCGCGGTCCTCGGGGAGGAACCGAAGGTCCAGCCTCCCGGACTGTGCCCCGCGTTGCTACGGCCGGCAGCACACCCCGAATTCGCATACCGACCGCTTGGCGCCCGCCGACGCAGACGACCGACCAAGCCTCCAGTGCCGAGTGGGTTGCCAAACGCCGGGCGACAGATCCAAGCGAGGTCGGCACACGGTAAAGAACGCGCGTCCATTCGCATTGCTTTCGCTCAGCGAAAGCAGCGTCGACTTAGGAAGGGAAAGGCAACTTGTGATGACTGCCGGCTCGTGGCGATTAGGTACCGTGGCCAGACGGCGGAAGGCAGGAACCACCGGCTGGCGACCGTGGCGGCGACCGGAATGTCGTTGGCGTCCCGTTGGTAAGTGCACCGAGGGCATGATGAGTTGGAGACCTTCGGTCGGCGGTTTCGGCGGGGTCGGAGACCCGCGCCGAGCAGGGGTCGGAGACCTGCGCCGAGCAGGGGCCGGAGACTCACGCCGTACAGACGGCAGTGACTCGCGCCGAGCATCCGTTTTGGGCCCTTGCGCCGAACCGTTGCGTTAGCGGTACTCAGAAATTCGCCACATGACATTTTCGCCCTCGGCGATTCGCAAGTCCGATGCCATGGGTGATCGGCGGGCGAGATTCCCGATGCAACTTGACCAAAGGAATACTCATGACTCATCTCTCTGTCTGGCTGATTACGCTGGTCGTTTGGTGCTACTGGCTCTCCGTCCTGGTGATGATTGCGCGGAGCCGCTGGAGGTTGGGGGCCGCATCCGGCACCGTACCGCGTTCATTGCGCGAACGGTGGATGTGGATGGCGTGGGTGCCGACCGTATTCGGCTGGCTGTCGATGCCGATCCTGGCCTATACAAGTCGTCTCCCGCTGCTGCGGGCACCGCAGTGGGCCCTTGAGACACCGTACCGCTTGCTTGCTTGGCCAGCCGTCGTCGCGGCCGTTGTCGCCTACGTGATGACCGTTCCTTGCTGGTTGCAGCTCGGCACCAACTGGAGCCTGGCGATCGTGCCGGAAAAACAAACGAGCCTCGTCACCAGAGGATTTTATGCCCGGGTGCGGCATCCGATCTACGCGCTGGGTCTGTTGTTGATGGCCGCGACATGGATCGCCGCGCCGTCTCTGGCGATGACCGTCGTCGCGGCCAGCCACCTGGCCCTCGTGTTGCTCAAGGTGGGCAGCGAAGAGCGGTATCTCATGCAACGCCACGGAGTAGCGTATCAAGACTATTGCCAACAGACCCGACGATTCGTCCCGTTGCCGTCATCGGCGGACGAGCGTGCGGCCGCATGAGCGCGGTGGGAAAACTGACGTCGGTTCTTCCGGCAACCAGGTATGACGATGGTCATCGACGGGCGAGCCTCGTGTTCGTGTTGCGGGCGACACACTTCGCCACGTCGGTCGATTTGACTCGGGCAGTACGCCCCGTCAGACTGTGCCCATCGCCCCGCTGACAGCTCACTTGGATACCACGCCAGGGAGGTCCTTATCTCATCTGCTGACCACCCGACACCTTCCGCGCATCGACAGTATCTCTGTGTGGATTCGTTCCTTCAGAATCTGGTCGCAGCTCGTGCCCTGGGAGCGGCCTTCAAACTGAAGCTGATTGACCTGATTCAGCGGCGGACTCTCTGCTCAATCGCGGACTTGCAGAGCGTGCTCGAAATCGATGCCCACGGCATCGATTGGCTCCAAGAGCGGCACGGTCTCCTTCGGCAATTATGACGCTGACGAAGGTCCCTTTGATTTCAATCTCAGCGGCGAAGTCACTCGTGCTCTGGTGATCGACGACGGAGATGCCGTGGGCTACAGTGATTCCGGCAATCTGCTGAAGTGGAATCAGGGCTACCAGAACGACGTGCGCGAAGCAGTCAACGGTGGCGCTGCGAACTCCGCCGCCTTTGCGTTCGGCAATCTCGCGGCGGGCACCTACCGAATCTCGGCAACCTGAATGTTGGTTAGTAACGCGGCGGCGTCTTTGCCCTTGAGTCAAGTATCGTAAGCCGTTGCCGTTACGTCACATGCGCCGTTCGTCTCGGGTGCAGCCTCGAAGTAATGACGTGAGGCCCAAGCCACGGTCCGCTGATGCTTCTTCGCGACGAGACCATTGAAGCGAATTCGTGGATTAGTGGCCGCGCGGCACCTGAACTCGATGGCCGGTTGCGATCGTTGGGGGAGAGATGTCGACAGGATGCGCTCACCCGGCACACGGCCGCTTGCCGCCCTTGGCCATCGTGCGGAATAACCGGCATCTTCGCTGCAACCTGTCAACGTTGGGAAAAGAAAACACCTGTTGAGAAACTTGCACACTCGTTATTGAGAGGTAGAGTTCTTCAGCGATTCAAATTCCCCCAACGACGAGAGGTCATGATGCACAAGTCCCTGATGTTGCTCGCCCTTGCTACTCTGTCGATAACGGTGTCCGGCTGCTGCCTGTTCCGAGGCAACGACGCCTCATGTGCCCCGGCTCCGGCGCCGACCTGCGGTACTTCCTATGGGTCGCCGTCACCGGTTTACTCGGCGCCCGTCTACACCGGGCCGGCCCAGCCGACACAAGTCACCCAGCCGTAACAAGGTCGGTCAACGGTCATCGCCGCCTCGCGCCGCCGACTCCAGACGGCCACCGCGCCGGGTCCGTCTCCCGCGCCAGGTCAGTCACCAAAGCGTTGCAGATCTTGACCCGTCGAGACCAGGCGTATGATGCCCCCGTAAGGGCCGGCCAGGAATGTCGAACCATCGTGCGAGAAGGCAAACCGCTGCGGCGATCGCTCGGGTGCGATCGGCAAGGCGCCACGACGTGCATGGTAGGCGTGGATCGTCCCCTGCTTGAACGTGTACCGTCGTAGTTCCTCACCGGTGTCGCGATCCCAGATCACGACATCGCTATTCCGCTGGTCCCCTGCCGCCAGGAGTTGACCATCGGGAGAATAGAACGGGTGTTGCAATCCCTGGCCCCCGGTCCGCAGGCGGCCGATCGGGTTGAGCGTCGTTGCATCCCAGAGAAGAACGTGCCCTTGAGCGTGGCCGCTGGCCACCTGGTCTCCGCTGGGAGAGAAGACGGCGGCATAGAACGGAGTTGAAAAACCGGGCGAATCGCGGGGACGATCCGGCTGGTCTCGCGAGACAAGTCGGATCATGCACTGCCCTTCCTGGGCCATGACCGCCACCAGCCGCGTTCCGTCGGGCGAGCTGTCGACGGACAGCGCCCCGGCCAATGCGGGGAAGGTCTCCACTTTACTCCCGTCCGCCAACCGGTAGACCACGCACTGCTTGCGACTGACCACCAGGATCTCGCCGCCGGATGGGAGAAACGTAAACGCCTGGCACCGATCGAAAACCAACTCTGTATTCCCGGTCGCTACCTGCCACACGCGGACCTCATTCAGGGCGATGCCGTCGAGCGTCGTGTAGAGGCGGGCTGCCGCGACGCGCCGACCATCGGCGGAAAACGCCACGCGAGTGATATCGCCGAAGGTTTCCTTCCGCTGCAGGCGCCGCCCTGAGGTCACGTCAAACCATTGAACGACACCGCATTTTCTGGGATTCGGATGGGGACCGGGGGGAAACTCCTGATTCGATTGCCCCGAATATCCGATCACCGCCAGCTTGCCATCGGGTGAGAAGGCAACGCTGTGGGCGTCCCGTTTGGGAACGAACGGGGCGGCGGCAACGAAACCTGCGATACCTTGCCCGATAACGATGACGAGCAAGAACGTGCCCCATTGCGGCACGTTGCCGACGGGGCGGCATTCGTGATCCCGGCTGTGACGGCCGGCGCCTCGACGACGGCGTTTCTCAGCCGCCCGTTTGCAGTTTGGGCAAACCAAGCCGTTACTCGGATTCTTCGGTAAGAAAAGGCCTCTCATTCCACCGGCACCTGCGCTTTCCAGTCCGTGGTCAACCACACGATGGCCGTGCCGTCGCGGCTGCTTGTCAGCACGTACCGGCCGTCGCGAGAAAACGAGACGGAGGTTACCGCTTGGGTGTGGCCCTTCAAGTTCAATACCTCACGCCCATTATTGGTATCCCAGAGCTTGGCCGTAAAGTCCTCCGAAGCCGTCAGCGCCCGCGCGCCGTCCGGCGAGAACGCCACGGACGTGACCGCGGCGGTGTGCGAACCGAGCGTCACCAATTCCCGGCCCGTTTCGCGGTTCCAGATTCGAGCGGTCTTGTCATCGGACGCCGTAATCACCAACCTGCCATCTGCCGAAAACGATGCCTCGGCGATTCCGTAGGCGTGACCCTTGAGCTCGTTGACAAGCGACCCATCGCGGGCGGACCAGATCCGCGCCACGGCGTCTTCGCAGGCAGTGACAATCAACGTGCCGTCGCCGGAGAACCTGGCCCGCCTGACGCTCCCCCCGTGATCCGCCAGGGTGACGTGCCGGGCCCCACTGCCGGCGTCCCAGGTGACGGCTGTGCCGTCGTCGCTGGCGGTCAACACGAGCCGACCGTCGGGCGAGAAAAAGGCCGAGTTGACGGCTCCCTTGTGACCACTGAGTTTCAGCAGATCGCGGCCTGTCGCCGCATCCCACACCCGCGCGGTCATGTCCCAGCTGGCGGTGACGACCCGCGTGCCATCCGGCGAGAAGCTGGCGGTCGCCAATTCGCCATGTGGACTGAAGCGCATCTGCTGGCGTTCTCCGCGGGCGTCCGGAGTGAGCGACCACAGTCGAGCTTCGTTGCCACCCACGGTCAATACGGCCTGGCCGTCAGGCGCAAACGCCGCCGTCCAGACGAGGCCGCCCTCGATCGTGAGGTCGAGCAACGGACCGATCACGCCGTTGCTGGCCGGCGCGCGAATCTCGCGACCGCTGCGCAAATCCCAATGCCGGACCGTCCGTTCCTGATGATGGACCGTCAAGGCGGTACGCTCATTGGGGGACAATCGTGCGAAGCTGAGGCTTCCCGCCGGGAACTCGATTTTGCGCACGACCTTGGCCGACGCGAGGTCCCAGAATCGCAATCGGCCATCTTCGCAACTGGTCAGTGCCCGTCGCCCGTCCCGGGTTACATCCAGCGACCAAACGGTATTGGCATGCGGCAGGATCAGTGCGTCGACCGGCTCCGCCCGGAGTCCACCAGTCGCCACACCGGTCAGCTTCCATTGGCAAACCGTCTTGTCGTCGCTGGCGGTCAACAATCGCGCTCCATTCGGCAAGAACTGAGCAGCGGTGATCTTGGAAGTATGCCAGCGAAGCTGTTGGAGTTGCCGTCCGGAAATCCGATCCCACAAAACACCTCGTCCGTTCGCATCACCGGTGAACAGCAACCGGGCATCGGGAGAAAACGCGGTCACCGTCACTTCCGCCTGATGGCCATCGAGAGTCCGAACCAGTTCGGCCTTCTCCGCATCCCACAGTTTGGCCCGCTGGTCGCCCTGGCTTCCGGTGAGTATCCACTGTCCGTCGGCCGACACCGCCGCGGCAGCCGCAATTCCGGTGCCGGAGAACTTCTGCAGTTCGCCGCCGGACGCCACGTCCCAGATCCGCACCGTGTTATCCACGGCCGCGGTCATCAGCCGAGTGCCGTTGGCGTAGAATTGGGCCGTCGAGGCCAGGAAGGCGTGGCCTTCGACAAACGTAGCCAGCTCGTCACCCGTCTCCGTCTGATAGATCTTCGCTGAGCGATCACGGCTGGCAGTCACAATGCGATCGCCGCGATCGGAAAAAGCGGCATGCATGACGGCATCCGCGTGCCCCCCCAGCACGCGGCCGCGAAGAACCTTGACTTCCTCGTAGCCGTCGATGCTCCAAAGCTTGGCTCGACCGTCATAGCCGCCGGATAGCACCCATTTGTCGTCCGGGGAAAAGACGGCATCCCGGACCCACCCGCCGTGCCCGCGCAAGACTTCCAGCAGTTCGCCCGTCTCAATATGCCACAGCTTGATGGTGTTGTCGTGCCCGGCGCTGATGGCGACTTTGCCGTCGTGGGAAAAAGTCACACTGCGGACGGCGGCCGCGTGCGTGCCCAGCTCGCGAAACTTGGGCCGGACCGGTTGTCGGTCGAGCATCGCTTGATAGTCAAACGGCTTCACATCTTCAGGCCGCCACAACAGGACCCGTTTGTCATACCCGCCTGAAATCACGTACTCGCCGGTAGGCGAATAGTCCACACAGTAGACGGGCCCGGTGTGTCCGGAAAACGCGGCTCTGCCACTGACCATCGGCTCTGCCGGGTCTCGGGCGCCCGGCTGGCGGTCCAGCGAACCCGTGGCAGTCGTCGCCAGCAGGTCGGCGGTGCTGTCGGGCGACGGCCCGGTTGATGGAGCGGTCGTGGGGGTGGCGGCGACCGGCCACACCAAAGCCGTTCCATCATGGCTGGCGGTGACCACGTGCTGCCCATCGGGGGAGAAGGCTGCGTCCCAGACCCACCAGTGATGACCGATCAACGGGGGCCGCCGTTCGCGACCCGTTTGGACGTCCCACAGGCGGGCCGTGTTATCCAACGACGTGGACAGCAACGTCTTCCCGTCCGGAGAAAACGTGACGCTCAACACGGGCTCCTGGTGCCCCCGAAAAAAACGGACGACGTCGCCGGTCGCTACGTCGAGCAGCCGCAGAAATCCTTCCGGCGAATTGCTACCGGTCGCGATCTGGTGACCCGTCGGTGACCAGGCGACGGCATAAACGTAGTCGCCATCGTGATCCATGGCAGAGAGCGGACGGTCAGAACCGGTTTCCCAGATCTGGGCCACACCGTTCCAGCTTCCGGTCACGAATCGCCGACCGTCAGGCGCGAACGCCGTCGCATTGACGCGTGCATCGACAGGAAAGTCTCGAACGCTCTGATTGCACAAGTGTTGCAAACGGCCCCACTCCCAATTGCGGAGGTCCGGTTTGCAACGCCGCAGCAATCCGCGGGCTGTATCGAACGCATTCTCGTCGATCTTGGCGGAGGCCAGCCCGATCAACGCGACGTACGTTTCGTAGATCGCCTTTCGTTCTTCCTCCTTGGCGATGCTCTCCTGCTTCAGTGCGTTATCCCGTTCGCCGTCCGCTCGGACTCTTTCCGCACGGGCTTTGTCCCGTTCCTGATCCGCCCGCCGTTTCTGTTTCTTCGCCTCAATCGCCTCGCGATCGGCTCGGGTCTTTTCCGCCTCCGCCTTTTCGCGAGCTGTTTCCGCGTCATTCTTGGCCTTGGTGGCAACATCCCGCGCCGTTTCGGCCTTCTGCTGCTCCTGCTGCGCGATCACGCGCTGGATCTCGGCGGTGTTGAATGCCCTCACCGCTCGGCTGCGTTGATAATCGATGGCCACCAGCCCCACCGTTCCTCCTACCAGGACCAGGGCGATCAACCCGATCACCGCTTGCTTGGCGAGCCGAAAGCGGGATGCCCGTGCGGTGCGTTCGTTCTGTGCCGCGACGACTTGCTCGTAAAGCGATTGATGTGCGGCATCCTGCCGATCAAGCAACGACAGGGCGAGGTCCAAGTCGCCCTTCTGCATGGCCAGGCTGGCGTATGCCAGCTTGGCCTGCGACATGCCCTGTTTGGCTTTCAGGTTACCGTCCCAGAGCGTGTACGCCTCCTCGTACCCGAACATGGCTCGAGCATAGCCGTCGTAGTTATCCGTCTGCTTCGCCGCCGCCAATTCTTCGTCGGCCCGCGCACCCATCGCGATGCTTTCGGAATGGTCCTGGTAACGGCGAATCGCATTTTGCAGGTCCCTCACCGTCGCGAAGCGGTCTTGCGGGTTCGTGGCCATCGCGGTGTAGGCGATGTCGACCAGCTCGCCGGTCACGTCCGTCTTGACGATCTCATTCTTGGCCGCCGCAAACAGGCACTTCATCACATCCTTGCCCTGGTGCGGCGGGCGCCCGGTGACGATCTCGAAGAGAATCGCGCCCAGCAGATAGATGTCGCTGGCGGGACTCATCTTGTCGAAGGGGCCGGTCGCCATTTCTGGCGCCATGTAAGCCGGCGTACCTCCCATGCTGGCCTTCACCGTGACCGTTCGCTCACTGGCGTGTTTGCCAAAGGGAAGTGCCAGACCCCAGTCCATGACGAGGACTTCGCCATAGTCGCCCAACATCGTGTTCTCAGGCTTGAGATCCCGGTGGATAATCCCGCGCGAGTGGCCAAAGGCGACGGCGTCGCACGTTTTCATGAAGATCTCGAGATTCTCAGCCAGCGATTTCTTCTTGATAACGTCGTCCCAGGGCGTTCCCTGGACGCGTTTCATCGCATAGAAGAGTGCGTTCTCCTCGTTCCGCCCCAAATCGTAGATGGGCACGATGTTCGGATGTTCCAATTCACCCGTAATCACGGCCTCGGAAAGGAATTTGTTCCGTTGATTCGCATCGGCGGCCCCTTCCGGCCTGAGCATCTTGACGGCGACGGTCCGATCGATGGAAGCCTGCCGCGCCGCATAGACGACCCCCATTCCCCCCTGGCCGAGTTTGGCGAGCAGGTCGTAATCGGCACGACCATCATGTTCCCCCTTTTCTTCGGAGACGATTGCCCGCTGCTGGATGACGAGCGTCGACTTGGTCGTTTCCGACGCCGACTCGGCACCGTGAATCGTCATCTGCGGCGTTGCCTGCTCTTGGACCGTACCGCCCCACATCTGGTTGATTCGTTCGATGTCGGGCCCCGCGCCCCCGTCCACTTGAATCGTCTTTTGAAACTGGTCGGCACGCACGGTCCCATCGTCTGGACCTTCGGGAGGTGTCGACGACGAGTCCACGGTTGCCATCGGCCCGCGGGCATCAACCGTCCCCTGGCCCGGCGCCGGCCCGACATCGACGGGGACCTGCCGGCCGGTCGACTCGATGGTCTGCGTGATCGGCTGGTCTTGAACCGTCTTGCTTCCGGGTGATACCGGTGGCGTGCCCGTTGACTCGTCCACCGTCCCGCCTTGCGGCGCGGAAGTCGGCAACGGCGTCGACATGTCGACCGTCTGGTTGGCCGTCATACTGTCGATGGTTCGCGAAATGTCGGCCGGCCCGGTCGCAGCGTCGTCCGTCGGTAGCTCGTCATCCGCCGGCACCGCTTCGACCGTCGGCGTGGCCGGTTGCCGGCCCGCTTCCCCATCCTCGGCCAGGAATCGATCGTCGGCCGAGTCGGAAGTAGCGGTCGATCCATCATCGTCGGGCAGGTTTCCCGCATCGACGGTCTGCATGGCAGCCCGCTCCGAGTTCACCGGGTCGCGACTCGGTGACGGACGGGCGTCTTCCTGGTCTGTCTCGGGTAGCAGCAGACCATCCTCCAGGTGGGATGCATCGACGGTTTGCGAGTAAGCCGGCGACGTCGGGTCGTCGACCGCGTCTTGGACGGAGAAATCCCCATCGACCGAATCGCCCGCACTCGACAAGCTCACGCCGTCCGGTAGATCAGTGGCGTCGACGGTCTGTGTCGCAGCCGAGCTCCCCTCCGCCGGCACTTCGTTTGGCCCTGCGGGCGAGCCGTCACTGACCTCGTCTCGCTCGACCTGCCGCGTATCGAGGTCGGCACCGCACCGGTCGCAACGGGACGTGCGGCGAGCGTCTTCTGAGAGCGAATGATGACAATGGGGACATTCAGGCATGGTGGTTTTCTGAGCTGCCGAATTTCGGACGTTGGATTAAGGTTTCCATTTGCGGCGCAATCGGCGCTTCAGCCGCTCGGTACGGTCCAACCGGTCCGGGCTTGTTGGCGGCCTTCGCCGGCGGCGTCGGAGCAGCGGCCCCAAGGCAAGGATCGTCGCGGCTCCGCCCGCCACCACCTGCGCACCTGGCGGTTGGTCTCCGCCCGGGGCAGGCTCCTCGGCGGTTTGGGTATTGCGGACGGAGGCCGTTGTGGTTTCGTGAGCGGGCGGCAAGGATGTCCCATCCTGGGCATCCGGCTGGAGATCTTCAACCGCCTTCTCCACAGCGTCCGAACCCGGCTGACGCTCGGTCGCCCCTTGCCTGAAATTGCGCGGCACCACCCGTCCCTCGTAAAGATGAACCTCCAGGAACAATCGCGTGCGGCTGGTTCTCAAGTCTTCGAGATAGATCCGGTAGTGGCCGTTGGGAAACTGGTATTCCTTGATGAGTGCGCCGATTGGATCGGAGATCGCCGTGTTCGGCAGGGTGAAGTCACCGAACTCGACTTGGGTGGCATCGTCGACAACCCGAAAGAACAGTCGGTAATCGCCGGTTTCCTGAAGTTCGAACTGGGCCGTCACGAACTCCAATTGCTCGCCGAAAGCCGAGGTCGCGGCAACCGTCGTGTTGGTAACCACTGCGGTGGCCACCTTCCGCACCTCGACCGGAATGATCTCACTCTCGATCACCTTGATGAAGGTAAATGCTCCCCGCCCCGGGTTCGTCATCTCCGTCTCGGCTGTGGAGAAGACCTCTTGCGTCAGGTTTTCATAAAACCGAATGCCGTTGAAGATGGCGGATCCGCTGGCAGGTTGAAGCAAATCCAACTCGGTTCCACCTGCCGACCGCGCGTCGTAGCGAATCTCGGTGGCGACCGGGATCGGTGCCGAAGGATCACCCAGGTCGGGCGGCTCGAGGTAAGTGTGGTGCAGGTAGTAAACGCCCGGTGCGCGGCTGCCGTCGGCTTGAAGCTGCCCGCTGTCGAAGCTCGCCGTGATCGTAGCATCCGGAAACCGATTGCTGCGTGTTCCGTCGGCCAGAATAAACCCGTCACTCGCCCGCGTGTTTCCTGGAATGGTGTAATTTTCGATGTTGCCGTCACCCCAGTCGACCGTCACATGAAAATTCCGCTCGAGATGATACTCGCTGCCGATCGTGATCTGTAGTATCCCGCGGGCCTGCTCGTCGAGGTTCGATCCACCCTGGTCGACCGCTTCGATCGAGAAGATGGGTGCCACGTTGGTGACTTGCGCTGCCACGGCATTGCGTTGGGCTGCCAGGGCGGCATCCAACTCAGCGTAGAACGCCGGATCGTCCTCGGGAAAATCGGTCGGGTCGGCAAACTTGTCAGGCAGCGTCGGTAGCTCCGCGGGGTCGGGAAACCGTTCCGCATGCGTTCGAATAATGACGTAGTTTGCCCGACCGTTGGCCACGATGACCCTTCCGCCCGCCTGACCGCGAACTGCGCCTTCATGTTGAACAGAAATCTCCGCTTCTGGAAACGGTTGCTGCGGGTCGTCGTCGATCCACTCCGGCAAACTGTCATTGATGTTCAGGTCGCCGGCAGCAAAGAGAGTAATCCAACCATTGCCACCCCGGTTCTGAATCGGCTGGTTCACGTTCAGGTCGCCGGCAAATTCGGCGCGCAGCCGGGTGTGGCCGCCTGCGTTGTTTTGGATCGACGCGCCCACATCGATTCCGCCAATGTTGACGATCTCGATCTCCCCACCGAGATCAGCGGGCGCCGCCGGGCCGGCCAGGAAACCGTGCAGTCCGTCCACGGTACCAATCGTAAGTTGTCGTTGAGTCTCGCCCGCCCCAGGCTGGTTGGACAGCCGCACTCCCCCTGCCCCTTGATTCCAGGCTGCCGCCCGACGGACCTGCACGTCGAGCGGATCGTCCGTACCGATCCCCAGGCTGGCGCGAAGGGCGACACGATCCGCCACGATGTCGACACCGTGATCGTCGCCCGCATCAACAATCGCGCCGTCACGCGAAGTGATCGTCACCAGGCCGGTGGTAAGGAGCGTTCCAATCGAAACGTCTCCCCCTGCTCGCAAGATCAGATCGGCCGCGCCGGTGTCGATCGCGGCTCCGTCTTCCATCGTCAGGCGTCCGCCCGCCGTCCCATCGGCGTCTGCGGTCAGTGTGACCGGCCCATCTTCCGTGACGATGTCCAGGGTGGTGGACAAGGTCATGTTGCCGTCCGCTTGCAGCATCACGCTGCCGGATCCGCTTGTGATTTTCCCTTGGGCGACCAGATCCGCCGATCCAATCACTTGGATGGAGCCATCGCCGGCCGAGGAATCCAGACGATCGTCGATCCGCACTGATGCCGTCGTCAGATCAACGCCTCCCGGACCCGTGATCGTGACCGGGGCCGCAAAGTGCGTCTCGCCCGTACCCGCCTGCTGACGAAGCGATGCGGCAGCGATCGACTGCTCCAACGCCACGTCGTGTGCGGAACGGATGGTTACGTCACCCAGCAGCGTCATGTCGCCGAGCGCCCCGGCGAAACGGATGTCGCCTTGGCCGGCCTGAAGTGTCAACGGCTGACCCGCCGCTGTCGTACCGTTGACGGTACTCAGAAAGGAAATCGTGCCTTTGCCGGATCCCGTCTGGAGTTGCAGATCCTGCCGGATGGTAACCGGATCCGTGAACGTCAGATCGGCGTCGTCGGTCACGATGTCGCCGGCCAACAGCGAACGCCCGCCGCCGTCTTGCAGGAAGGCTCCGGCCAGCATCATGTCGGCCGCCGCAAACGTCTCGAACTGCCCGGACACGGTCACTTCAACGCGTCCATCTCCCTGTGTCGTGACCGCATCGAGAAACGCAACATCCACCGTGGCAAGATCCAGCGCCTTGTCCGTGGAACTGGTCGCCAGGACCGTATCTTCGAACCGTGTCTTGCCGTGGCCCGCATCCTGCGTCAAACGACCGACGATCAGGCGTTCCGAGAACACCACGTCGCGGGCCCGTTCGATCTGCAATGTGCCGACGGAGTGGTTCTCGCCGACAGCACCGTCAAACTGTACATCACCGTTCGATCCGGCGTCCAATTGCAGCCGGCTGGTTCCGGTGGGACCGCCATCCAAGCTCTGGTTGAACACGATCGATGCCCCGGCCGGGTGGCCGGCCCCGGTTGAGGCCATTCGAATTTCCGCGGCACCGCCGCCAGCCAGCATCACGGCGCCACCGAAGGTGATCGCTTCGCCATGGGTGACCAGATCGGCGGCTGCCAACACGACGCCCCCCTGCTGTACAAACGCACCATCCAAATCCAGCGACGCACCCGCTTGCAGATCAAGCGTGCCGCTCTGGAAAATGTTGAGCGTACCTTTGCTGGTCGTCCGCACGGGAGCGGCAAATGTGAAATCATTGCCGACCAGGTCGATACCGGCGGCCGAGGAGGTGGTCAAGGTCCCCTCGAACAACGTCTCGCCGCTGCCGGCCTGTTGTGTGAGGCTGGCGACGGAGACCGGTCCCGCAAATCGCAGGTCACGCGCGGCGCGAATTCGCAGGTCGCCCAGCATCTGCATGCCGCCAATCGCTGCTTGCCATGTCGCATTGCCGGCACCAACGTCGATCGTCAGCCCAGGGGTTTCCCCTGCTTGACTGTCGACCGTGGCCTCATCCGTAAAGGTCAGGTTGCCGCCGCCGGTCTCAATCACAACATCCGCGTCGATCTGCACCGGACCGTTGAACCGCACGTCGTGGCCATGCGATTGGATCGTCAGCACCATGTCGGGTCCGGCGTGCAGCCGGATTCCGTCCCGGATGACGCCTGTGGTGGACACGGCCGAACCAAGTTGGATCGCCCCCTCGACGTCGACCACCGTCACTGGCCCCGCTCCGCCGGGCGTGGGCACATCCGCACTCCCGACCGCCACCCCCCCTGCCGCGGTTTCGATAATCAGGTCGCCAAGCTGCTGCGTTTGTCCGAGGTTGGCGCCAAACGTGACTCGACCGCCGCCGGCCGCGATGACCAGCCTGTTTCGCTCATTCGCTGTCCCCGACTCCGGCCCATCGTTGCTGTCGATGGGAGCTCCACTGGTGAACATGATGTCGCCGGGTCCCGGGCCGGACGAGAGTCGCAAGTCACTCTGTAGATTGACCGGACCGTTAAAACGAATCTGCTGGCCGTCCGTTGTCAACTCGACTCCCACGGCCCCGCCATTCAGATCAATCCCGGAGCCGCCGATCAGGTGCGTGCCCACCCCGACATCGATCCCTCGCACGGCGCGAACGGCCGTCACGGGGCCCGCCCCGCCACTTCCGGCAGTTCCCGTCGAGGCACCGCCAAACCGGACGCCGCCGCCGGCCCGTTCGATCGTCAACGCCCCCAGCGCAACCTGACGCCCCACATCTTGATTGAATACGACCTGCCCGGATGAAGCGTTCAGTACAAGGTCACTGACCCGTCCGGTAACACCATCGATGGGGGCATCGTATGTGAAGCGGATATCGCCGCCGTCACGGGTTTCGAAACGAACATGGTTCGCCAACGAGACTCGGCCGTTCCACCGCATCCCGCCCTCGCTGCTGGCAACCTGCATCCCGTTGGCCGCCCCGCCGGTCAGCACGATTCCCGCACCGCCAATCACCTCCCCGCCGGCACCGATATCCAAGTCGCCGCGGAGCCGCACGAAATCGACTGGACCGGTCGAGCCCGCTCCCGGAACCTCGGTGATCGATTCGCCGAACAACACGCCGCCAGCGGCACGCGACACGATCAACCGTCCCAGCGCCGTGTTCGCAACCGGATCACGGTTTCCCAGGTCTTCATTGAAACGGACGGCACCGCTCCCGGCATCGACGTGCAGTTCGAAAAAGCGGCCGGATTCACTGTCGACGGGCGTGTCGTTCGTGAAGACGACGTCTCCCGCGCCGGCACCGGTCGTGATGGCGAGATGCGAAGCAAGTGTGAGCGGACCATTGAAGCGGACGTCGGCGTCCTTCGATGTGATGAGCAGATCGGCGGCGCCGGCATTCAGGATAATCCCCGCTCCCTGAATCGGTGTGCTGCCCACGCCGATATTAAGGCCTCCGTCCAGGTTGACTGTCTCCACCGGTCCTTGACCACCCGGCCCGGTATCCGCGTCCGCTTCGCCAAACGTCACACCGGCATCCGCTCGTTCCACCTGCAACCTGCCCAAAGGATGCGTGGCGCCCAGGTCGGCGTTGAATGCGACCGCGCCACGACCGGCGTGCAGCGTGAGGTCGTGGCCGTGAGTACTTTGCGAATCAATGGGAGCGTCCGCAGTAAAGCGAATGTCGCCGACATGCAATCCGGTATCAATTCGCAGGTCGCTGATCAGGAAAACGGCACCGTTGATGCGGACGTCGTCGCCCGTCGTTTGCAGGACCATCGTCTGGTTGACGCCGGCATTGAAATGAACTCCCCCGACGGGACTCGCCCCTGCCCCCAAGTCGATGGCGCCGGTCGACCGTACTTCCGCAACGGGAGTGCTCTCACCGAAACGAATCCCGTCTCCCGCGGCAACCACCGTCAGTCCCGCCAACGGAACGTGGGCTCCCAAATTGCCGTTGAAGGCGACACGGCCGTTCGGGGCGTCCAGCGTAAGTTGATAAGGACCGTCGACCGTGCTGTGGAATATGATGCCGGTGGGGCCGGCATCACTGAGCGTCACGTCTGCCGCCAACTGAACCGGGTCGTGAAAGACCACCGTCCCTCCACTGGCGGCAACGTCCGCGGCGAGTCGCGTCTGCCCCGCGGCATCGGACTGCAACCGATCCAGGGCGGACCGCAGCCCAACCGGTTCGATAAATGTCGTCGTTCCCGTCGCATTCACGGTCAAGGAGGAACCGCTGGTTGCATCTCCGTCGTCGTCAATGCGACCTTGAAACCGAACGTCGGCCCCTGTCAGTGTGACGTCGTTAGACAAGACGACATCGCTGCCGAATTCGAGATCCGCCGCGGATGTCACGTTCTCGTGGAGGACGAGCGTCTCGAGCGACGAGGCGACCCGCGCGCCGTCCGCGGGAGCCAACGCCACTTCCAGACGCACCGCTTGATCCGCCGCCGAGTTGCCACGCAGTTCCAGCGATTGTACGTCGTCAACCGCGACTGCGGTCGCCACGCCATTCTGGTCCTTGATCTCGACGACGGATTGGTCGCGATCCGTGATCACAATCTGCCCATTCTGCATGCCGATCGTCGCCTGGTCGCCGGCGGACGAGAGCAGCAAACTCAACTCGCCGGCTGCATTGAACACCGCGCTGGCATCCAGGACGCGGCGTTCTTCGAGCCGGCGCACGGAGAGCCGCACCGGTTCCATCAAGTGACGGCGGGCCGCGTCCTTCGTTGATCGACGGAGTTTTGGCAATCGGCCGAGCCATCCGGGCAGTCGCATTAAGTGAGCGTCCTTGTATAGTAGTGTCCGAGTTGGCCAATGACGTTCATCCCATCGGGTGCCGTGGCGCGGACCCGATTTCGCCTGACGCATCCTGCTTCCTCAGTAGCTATCGTCGCCGGACGGTGGAAACCTGAGCCGCGGTCTGGCGACTGCACTCGTTGCGGGATGTTGTCTGAGCCGCGTTGCTCACGTGGCAGGGCCACCGCCAATCAGGGAACGTCGATACCTGGCTCGCTCCCGAAACGTGCTTGCACCGTGCCAGGACAACACGGCTTGAGACGCTAACTATTTATTATCGTTGGTAGTTACGGATCGTCAAACAATCGGTTTCGACGTTCCCGGGATCGTCGGCGGCAACGAATTTGGCCGGTGCAAGGAGAAACGGCGTGCAGTTTGAACAGTTTTTCGGCTTTGCCGTGGTCAGTCTCGCGCTGGCACTGGTGCCGGGGCCAAGCTGGATCTTCGTCATTTCAACGACCGTCGGACGTGACCGACGCGCGGGATTGGTCGCCATCCTGGGGAATGCGACCGGAATCCTGGTCCATGTGCTGGCGGTGGCAGCCGGGCTATCTGCGGTGCTGAGCTACTCGGCAAGCGTCTACGCGGTTGTAAAGTGGCTCGGCGCCGCGTATCTCATCTACCTCGGCGTGCGCACCATCTGGCTGCCCGCGCCGCCGGACGCTGCCGAGGCAAGCCGGAGGCCGGCCGCGACAAACACACGCAACGCCCGCGCATTCCATGTCTTCGGGCATGGCGTCCTGGTCAATGTACTCAACCCCAAAGTTGCCCTGGTGATGCTGGCCCTGCTGCCGCAATTCGCCAACACAGACCTCGGCTACGTGCCGCTGCAGATCATTCTGATCGGGCTCGTCCATGCACTGGTCGCCAGCCTGGTGTTGCTGGCGATTGTCTGGGTGGCGGCAGGTGCGACGAGCCGGCTGCGGGCCAATCCTCGCGTCAGCCGAATTTTTCGCACGATCGCCGGTCTGTTGCTGATCGGTGTCGGAATGCGGCTCGCCGTCAGCCGCGCCTGACGTGGCGGTGTGCGGGCCCTTCGTGACGTGCTCGCAGCACCGTCATTCAAGTTCCAGTCGAAACGTGCGGCAGAGAAAGTCGTACGCCCGCCGTGCCAATGTGCGCGGGGCGACACGAATGACGGCTCGCCCCGAAGCCCGCAGCGGAATCGCCGCCTCGTAAGGATCCAGTGCGATGCGGACCTGGTACGACGTCTGTTTCAAATGGGGCGGTTGCCCGGGTTCGGCCTTGATCGGCACCAGGCGTTTGGCAACCAGTTCGGGGTACGCTTCGTCCGTGTCCCTGGCCGCGACCTCGACGACCGTACCTGACAACACGCCACCGGACCGTTCATCGATGTAGAGCCGAACGTGCTGCCCCTTTCTCACCAGCGCGATCTGCGACTCGGCAACGATCACTTGGGCCTGCTGCTGCCGTGGATCGCCAACCAGGCACAGCTCCGTTCCCGGCTCCAGCAGGCAACCGAGATTGCTGGCGTCCAGCGGCGTGCCGGACCAGCCGGCAGGTTGACCCGCAACCGTCCGGTCTTCCACCCTCTGTCGGGATGGCATCAGCATGCCGGTTCGGGGGGCCCGCAGGATCAGGTGGGATTGCTCCGCCCGGCGCGCCTGGAGGCGTTCTTCAAGGTCTGCCAAGGCCTGCATGGCGGCCGGCAACTGCCCCGACGCCCCCAGCACGTCACCCGAGGAATCGCGGGACCGCCGACGCTTTAACGATTCCACGTGGCGTTTCTGTACGCCGACGTCGGCCGCCAGGCGCGCCGCCTCCCGTTCCAGCTCGAAGTTCTTCAGCCGGGCAATCACCTCGCCCCGTATAACTCGCCGACCGAGTTCTTTCGCTTCGACCAGACGCCCCGGTGCGGTTACGTAGACGGACTGCGCGTCGTTCGGTTCGAGCACGACAGGTGCCGAAACACTCAATCGGAAGGGCGTGGTGAGCAACAACGTCCCGGCCACGGCAAGGCACACCGAAGTCAACGCGACTCGCCACCAGCGCAGTTGGCGCCGCAGGCTCGGATCTCGCATGACGCCCAATGCTTCGGCAACCGGCATGGCAATGAGTCCTCCAAACGTGATAAACGCCAAGGAGACGGCGACCGCTTGCAGGCCGTAGGGCATCAGTGCCCGATAACAAACCCACAAGATGAAGGCCACAATGGCGATCCGATAGACGGCCGCCGCGATCGTGTACACCACCAGCAGCAAGCGTTCGCTGTGCGCCGGAGGGACCGTATTCCGGCGGACGCCTGTACAAAGAGACCAGAGTTGATCCCGCACGTACTGGCTGCCCCGCTGTGCCAGGTTGGGGAGTTCGCACCAATCGGAGAACACAAAGTACCCGTCGTAACGGAGCAGCGGGTTGCCGTTGAAAAGGAGTGTTCCGACCGAGCAGACGAAGACAAGATTGAGGCAGATCGCGTTGAAGACGCCAGGTTCGCTGGACCACCACAACAGGAGACAGGCGGACGCCAGAACCAGTTCGGCGATCATCCCCGCCGCACTGACCGCGATGCGTCGCCATTTGTTGGGAATCATCCAGGCATCGGAAACGTTGCAGTACAGGCAGGGTGTGAAGACCAGCAACATGACGCCCAGTTCACGGCATTGTCCGCCGAAATGTCGGCAGGTCAACGCGTGCGCGAACTCGTGCAACACCTTGGCCGAGCCCATGGCGACAGCCAGCCAGACGAGATTGTCGGTATGAAAGAACTCACCGAAGGCCGGCAAACGATCCATGACCAGCGGAAACTCCAACACCAGTACGGCCATGGCAACGAGCAGCAGGCCGAGCATCGCCGCCAGGCAGTACGGCGTGTAGACCCAACGCACCAGCGGATAGATCGTGTTGACGAGGGGCGTGGGATCGATGCCGCGAAACCGGATGGCCAGAATGCTGCTGAATCGCGCCCAGAACTGGCGTCGCAGTGAACGCCGCCGGCGGTCGAGCAACGTCAGCCCCTGATCGGCCGCGTCCGCCATAATGAGCCCCTCGCGGTGGAGCATTCCCAGGAACCAGCTCAACTGGGCGAGATCGACGCGGCGCGGCGCGAAGGCGGCGTGAAAGCGATGCTGGAGTGTACTCAGGCTCGTTTCGCCGTCGAGCGAACTCAAGATAAAATGCTCTTCGTCGCGAAGCTGAAAGTAGCGCAGCGACAACGGATCCTTGACGGACCAGTACGACCGGCGCCGATAGGTGATCTCCTGTGACTGGAGCTCGGGCCGACGTCGCAGCGGCAGCGGTTGATGCGGCGTGTTGGCGGTGGTTGACATCATGGTGGTGGTTGACATCACGGTGGTGTCGAGTGACTGAATCGCGCGCCGGCACGGCCGAATCATGCGCAAGCCGTTGTTCACCCTGCAGGGATACCAGCGTTCTACTGCGCAGCGATGGTCATGTTGGCCTTCAAACCCGGGCGCAGAAGTCCATCCCGATTGACGACTTCTGCCCACACCTGGACCTGCCCGTTGATTGGATGCACTTCCGGGCTGACAAAAACGACTCGGCCCTCGAACTGCTCGACCGGTCCGGACTCGAAGCGAACTTCGACGCGTACGGTTTGCCCGAGCATCCGCGGCGTGGCGATCCCAGCGGGCAATAGTCCCTCCGCCCGCAACCGATCCAGCCGGACAACGCGGGCCACCGGTTGTCCCGCGTCAACCCATTCTCCCGCTCGCCGCATGACTTCGACCACGACCCCGTCCAGGGGCGCCAAAATCTGCCGCCGACCGATGTTCAGGCGTGCCAGATCGAGCTCTTCCTCGCCGCCGCGCACCGCAAACTGAGCCATCTCCATGTCGAACCTGGCTTGCTCAATTCGCAGCTCGGCCTGCTCCTTCTCCAACCGTAGTCGATCAAATTCCGTCTGCGACACACTATTCGGCAGTCGCTTGTTGGCTTCTTCGGCACGACGTAGCTCGGCCTCAGCCGACGCATGCTGCTTGCGCGCGAGTTGAACGTTGAGGTCATTCTCGGCCTCACGCTGTAACCGAGACAGTTCGGTGGACGCGCGCCGTTCATTGAGCTTCGCCTGGCTGTCGTCGACGCGCGCCAGCAAGCCGCCTCGTTGCACCACCTGCCCCGCTTTGGCCGCAACCTCGACGAGCACTCCCGATTCGATGGCCGATACTTCGACGTCTGCGATCAGCGTTAAAAAGACGTCCTCCGCCTGGATCGGCTCCGCGGGAGATGAACCTGGCGCCCAACTCGCCAGCAGGATAGCCCAAAAAACAACCATTGACCGTCTCTCCTTGAATGTTGCAAGAACCGCCAACGTCACGGCTCGGCCTGCGCCGAAACAGCCGCCACGATGCGGCCCAGGTCAAAACATGGCCCGTCTGCGAACTTCTTCCCAAAGGCGGCGGAACCAAACGAACCCCACCGCGCGGCGGCCACAATGCAGGCGGGCAACGACGCCTGCGCCGGGGCGAGGTGCGCTCAGCGCCGCCCGATCAACGTTGACCACCACCGGAATGGACGGATCCGAGTCGCCGGTCACGACGGTCGCCATCCCAACCGACGCGACGGTGCCTCGGTAAGCCTTGGCGGGATCGGTTTGCAAGATAAACTCGACCGGCAGGCCGTCGTCCCCGGACGCTCGCTGCGCCGACAGCAAGTGTCCGATCTCCTCGTCGGGCACATCAAGCTGCACCTGCCAGGGACCGGCAACGTTACCGATGGTCATCAGTTGCTGGCCTCGCCGGACCGGCCGCGCAGCCAATGCCTTTTCCGTGTCCCAGGACAAGACCTGCCCATTGATCATGGCACACACCGCCAGCTCCTGTTGCTGGCGTTGGAGGATCTCGCGCTGCTTTTCCAGACCAACCAGGCGTTCCTTGTGGCGTTCGATCTCCGCGTCGTGCAAAATCGCCTGGCGGCGATCACGACCGTCGATCATCCGTGCCGCCTGAACCGCCTCGAGCTCCGCCCGTGTCGTTGCCAGTTCGCCGCGCAGACGCTTGGCTTCGTATTCGAGATCCAGATTACGCAACTCGATCAGGATCTGCCCCCGCTGCACATGATCTCCGTGCTGCACGAATGTCCGACTGACGACCCCGTCCATGGGTGCGAAGACTTGCCGGCGCTCGGTTGGCTGCAGCCGACCGCGGGCCGTGATCGCGAAATCGACCTGCACCAGGCAAAGCGATGCGACCACCGCGGCAACCAAGAGAAGGCCTGCCAAGGCGGCCCCGGCAAACCTTCCCAGCGAGCGAAATCCCAACAGCCAGGCGAACCGGCGCAGGCCGCGAGCGACACCCGACAGTGGCGCGCCGTGCAGCAGGACGGCGTTGGCCAAAGCCGTCCCCGCCTGCCCGCAACAAATGTCCATCCGCTCCAGCACGGCTGCCGGAAATTGGCTCCCCTTGAATTGTTCGAAGATCAGCGCCCCGACCGCACGGGATCCGCCCCTGGCATCGTGCGGCGCGCTCGGGTCGGCCAAGGGCACGACCGCCAGGCAGTGAGCGCCCGTCGTATCGTGGTAACGGTTGATAATCGCCTGCAGCTGCGGCGGCAACTCGTCACCATCTTGCGTCCGCAGCGGCTCTCCGAGCTGAATCGCTGCGGACGCCAACTGGCGGAAAAGCGTGACTTCCTGGGCCCTTCGATCGATACTGTCAACACCGCTGATCGCCCGGACACGACCGCCGGCAGCCCTAGCCACCACGACGCTGAGACGGTCGACACCTACGAAGTGACGCCCCCGGTTGGCGATCGTGTAGCACGTCTCGTCCAGGCCGAGCCGGCGATGAACCTCCAAGGCAAACTCAAGGGCCGCATCCCAGTGCGCGGCGCGGCGCCGCAGCACACGCAATTCGATGACGCGATGAAAGTCCGTCGACACGTCCGCCAATGCCGTTGCCACGCGTTCCGTCGCCGCCCGCTGAGCGACGTCCGCGGTGGACTCGATGACGAACTCCAGGATCGCCACCACCCGATCGTCGACGACGACAGGCGCCAGGCAGATCGCCGGATCGTCAACGGCTGCCGCCGGCGGACCGGCGGAACCCCGATTCTCTGCAGGCCGCTTTGATTGGTCGGTTCCCGGCCAGCGGAACCACCGAGCGGCCGCCGCATCAGCAACGGATTCCTGTTGGAAGGTCTCTGCAACAAAAGCCCGCTGCGCATCGTTCACGGCAACGTCTGCCGCGCCCCGTGCCTGGACCGGGCCAAGGCGCTGCGGCGGACGACCGGGTGACGGTATCCAGACCGCGCCGCCGACAACGGCCAGTTCGGCAACCGATCGCTCGACCAGCCGGCCGTAGTACTCAACGAGGGAATCTGCCTGCTGCGACCAGGTCGCCAACTCGTCGACAAGCAATTCAAGCCGTTGCCAGGCGTCGTCGAGCTGAGCAGGAAAATCGGCGGAGTTCTTCAACATTCCTCCCAGTATAACCGCGATTCTGAAAATGCCCCGCGAATCGTTGCCGCGCGGATAATTCATCAGCCGTGGGGCGAATCCCCGGTTCCGTTGATGGCAGTGCTAATGATGGCAATGCAAACCGAACGGAACGCGTTTCGGCGGAGAAGCGAGGCGGATCGGATAAGTTCACCTCCAACGATTGCGATCCAACGATTTGCACGGAATGATATTTGGTTCCTTCAGGCGCCGTCCGCGAACGCGTCTGGCCGGACCGGTCGCCTGTCGTCGATTGCTTCGTCGATCGCGTTCCGAAGGGGCGGCGACTGGGGACACGATCCCGGGAATCGTTGTTGCGGCCGCGGCCGTCAAAGGGCGGCCAGACAACCCGATTCACCCCATTCCCCCCAGCTTCTCGGCCAGCCGCGTCGAGGCGCGGAAAATGTAACGGTTATGCCGAAAAAACCAGTTTTGACGATTGTGATCGTGCCGATGAGACACCCTGACAGGTCTCTCACGGAGACCTGCGCGCACGTTGCGTCGATGATTCGCAGGCCACCGGCGGGCGCACACCTGAAGCGGGTGGGCCCCGCAAGGGTGCGGCCCTGTCACGTTCGGTCCGTTGGGCAAGGTAGCTATCGTTGCGGATCAAGCCTGTCCGCGTCGAAGGGGCTCGATGACTTGCAACCTAAACTCACTTCGTTTGCTGCTCGTAGCACTGGCTGCTGCCGTCCCGAGCTGCGCCTGGCGGGCGGATTCAGTGAGCTACGATCCGGACCTGGCCCATTATCAGGAGTTGGCGACTCAAATCGAGTTCCCTGATGTGGAGTCCGAATCCTACCCAGAGGTTGCGGTCGGCAGTCCCGCACCGATCACGATCGACAACGCGGCCCCGACCGAATACTGGGACCTGAGCCTAGATGAGGCGATCCAAACCGCCCTCCAACATTCGCGCGTCCTACGTGACCTGGGTGGGCTGGTGCTCGAGTCACCGGAGAACGTACGCACGGTCCATGACCCGGCCATTCAGGAGACCGATCCGCGATTCGGTGTTGAAGCTGCCCTGAGTGCTTTCGATGCCGAGCTGGAATCGAGCTTCTTTTTCGAGAACAACGACCGGGCGCTCAACAACGTCTTCTTCGGAGGGGGGACGCGGCTGCTCAAGCAAGACCTGCACGCCTACCGCACGGCGATTTCCAAGCGAGCGGCCACCGGCGGTGATTTTACGGTTCGCAAGATTATTGACTACGACCTCAACAACTCGCCCGGCAACGACGATCCGAACCGTCCCTGGACCGTCCAACTGGAGGGCGAATTCCGCCAGCCGCTGATGCAGGGCGCGGGTGTCGATTTCAATCGCATCGCCGGGCCCGGCGGTGCACCCGGCTCAATGAACGGCGTGCTGATCGCTCGACTCAACACCGACATCAGCCTGACGGAATTTGAGGCGTCCGTTCGCAACCTGGTGAACGATGTCGAGAATGCCTACTGGGAACTGCACTTCGCCTACCGTGATCTGGATGCAAAAATTGCGGCCCGCGATCGGGCGCTCCAAACCTGGAGAAAGATCAACTCCTGGTACGTCAGCCATCGCCGCGGTGGCGAGATCGAACGCGAAGCTCAAGCCCGCGAGCAGTACTTCCGGATGGAAGAGGACGTGCAGAACGCCCTCACGGGGCGGACGGTCGACCGCTTCCGGACCAACACGTTTCGCGGTCATGGCGGCGTGCACCAGGCTGAACGTCGCCTGCGACTGCTGATGGGAACCGTGATGAACGATGGGCGGCTGATCCGGCCGACCGAAGAACCGTTGATGGCGAAGATCGTCTTCAACTGGGAAGACATCCTGGTCGAATCATTGACCCGCCGAGCGGAGATTCGCAGGCAGAAGTGGCGGGTCGAATCCACGGTTCTCGAATTGGCGGCCACGCGTAACTTTCTCCTGCCGCGGATCGATGCCGTCGGCCGCTACCGATGGCGCGGCCTGGGGCACGATCTGGTCAACAGCGAACGCCAGGCGGCCCGCTTCGACAACGCCTTCCAAGACTTGACCAGCGGAGATTTTCAGGAATGGCAACTTGGCCTGGAGGTGGCGTTGCCGATCGGTTTCCGCAAGGCCCATGCCGCCGTCCGGAACGCCGAACTCAAGGTGGCCCGCGCCAAGGCGATTTTGGAACAGCAGGAGCGTGATGTCGTCCACGACCTGACGGCGGCTTTTGCCGAGCTTGATCGGGCCTACGCCACGTCCCAAACAAGCTACAACCGGCGGGTGGCGGCCCATGAGCAACTCCAGGCGCTCGACCACAAGTACGAGGACGCCGACGAGAATGAACGCACACGGTTGCTCGATCTGCTGCTCGACGCCCAACGACGCGTCGCAGACGCCGACTCGAACTACTACCGTGCCATCCTGGAATACACCTTGGCGATCAAGAACGTCCACCTGCAGAAAGGCTCCCTGCTGGATTATAACGAGATCTACCTGGCGGAAGGCCCCTGGCCGGGCAAAGCGTACGACGATGCCGCCCGGCGAAACAATACCCAAATCGACATCCCGCCGTTCCTGCAACGAATCCTGCAGATGCCGATGCCGGTCAGCCGCGGTCCCTATGGCCAACGCAGCAACGCTTCCGAGTCACCCGAATCCGTGGAGCCGCTCGAACGTCACCCAGCTGTGGAAGACGGCGTACCTGTCGAACCCGGCGGTGAACCACTGCCGGCACCGGCAAACGACACCGAAGACGGCCAAGCGTCCGATCAGGGCAACGAGACGGCTGTCGATGAGGAAACAATCAATCCGGCGACGGATTCCCTGCAACCGTTGCAATAACCGGCAACGATTCGACCGGCGCCCGGCACGGTGGGAACGGCCGGCGGATCAGACGACCGGCGCATGGAACGGCCCGGCTGACCTCACCGGAGACCTGCTCGCCGGGAAACGAACTGCCTGAAGCGGCGGCGGCGGCGCCACACGGTGGCCCTTACGCGCGGTCCTCAAGTTTGCCCATCACGAACGACGCATTGTGCCCGCCGAATCCGAAGCTGTTGCTCATCGCGACCTTGATCGGCCGCTCGCGGGGCGTGTTGGGCGTATAGTCGAGATCGCAGGCGGGATCCGGCGTGGTCAAATTGATCGTGGCGGGCGCCACATTGGCTTCGATCGCCTTGGTGGTCAGCACGCCCTCGATCCCGCCGCTCGCCCCCAGCGAATGGCCCAGGTTGCTCTTCGTGCTGGAGATGCTCAGCTTGTACGCGTGGTCGCCAAAGACTTGCTTGATTGCCAGGGTTTCGGCTTTGTCACCCAGCGGCGTACTCGTCCCGTGCGCATTGATGTAGTCTACCTGGTCCGGATTCAAGCCGGCATCCCGCAGCGCGGACTGCATGGCCCGCGCGGCACCGATCCCCTCTTCATCCGGCTGCGTAATGTGACCGGCGTCGCCACTGGCGCCGTAGCCGAGCACTTCGGCGTAGATCCTGGCACCGCGTGCCTTGGCGTGTTCCAGCTCTTCGAAGATCAACACACCGGCGCCTTCACTGAGCACGAATCCGTCTCGGTCCAGGTCGAACGGACGACTCGCTTCGGTCGGGGCGTCATTGCGTCCGGAGAGCGCTTTGATGTTGGTGAAGGCGCTCAAGCCCATCCGAGTCATCGCGGCCTCGGTTCCGCCCGTCACCACGATGTCCGCGTCATCATACTGGATCGTCTTGAGTGCATCGCCGATGGCGTTGGTCGCACTCGCACATGCCGTGGCCACCGTAAAGTTCGGGCCCCGCAGGCCATACTCGATGGAGACATGACCACCGGCCGCATTGAGCATCATCTTCGGCACGGTCATGGCGGAGACGCGGCTGGGACCTTTGGTCAGCAGCCGCTCGATTTGCTCTTCGATTTCTGTCAGGCCGCCAATCCCGGACCCTAGAATGACACCACAGCGAAACGTATCTTCCTGGGAGAATTCCAGGCCGGAGTCCTTCACCGCGTCCGCCGCCGCCACCAGGGCAAACTGCGTAAAGCGGTCCACGCGTTTCATCTCCTTCGGAGAGATGTAATCGCTGGGATCCCAGTCATGAATGTCACCACCGATGGTGACCTTGAACTGCTCAAGGTCAAAACAACGTAATCGGTGGATACCGCTCTGCCCTTCCAGGATGCGTTGCCACAAGTCCTGGACGTTACAACTGAGCGACGTGACGACACCAAGACCCGTTACGACAACCCGTCGCTTCATTATCGAGTCCGTTCTCGTTAGGAGTCTTTCGTTGTGAGATGCGCGCACGGTGCGCGTGTCATTCGTGACTGACCAAAGGGAGCAACCCGCGGGGAATCAGACTCCCGAGATCGCTGCGGCCGGGCTGCAATCAGGACTCTTGAGCGCCCTGGATAAATTCGATGGCCTGTCCGACCGTCTGAATTTTCTCAGCCGCATCGTCGGGGATATTGATGTCGAATTCTTCTTCCAGTTCCATGACCAGCTCGACCGTGTCGAGCGAATCAGCACCGAGATCATTCACGAACGACGTTTCTTCTGAGATCTTTTCACTCTCGACACCAAGTTGCTCAGCGACGATAGCTATGACTCGTTCAGGCACATTTGCCACCTTAACGGTCCTCCTTCCAACGACAAAAAAAACGGGCACAGCGCGCCCGAGGAAACTCGACGGTCATGCGATGCAACAACATAGATGATTTCAACAAGACAGGTCAAGACGCTTGACCCAACAATGTAGGGCCGCAAAAAGCGGGGGGGCCTCGGCGGGGCGAAGGACGCGTCTGGCCGTGCCGGCTTGCCGGGTCGCCCCTTTCTCCTCTTCCCTCAATTCCGTTGATTCAAGGGGTCAAAGTCGTTCATTTTGAGTTACGTTCCAGCGACCAACGGGAGTGGATTCACCGACCGCCCGTGATCGGTTCGTGGCCCAGCCTCGCTGGACTGTGCAACGCCTTCGATCGATCGGCTGCCTGAGTTCAACCGGTCATGCCGCCATCGACGGCCAGGACGGTTCCAGTAATGTAAGCGGCGGCAGGGCTCGCCAGGAAGGCGACGGCAACGGCCACTTCGGCGGGCTGCCCCAATCGCTTGGCCGGGATCCGCGTCTTGGCCTCCTTGATAAACTGATCGCCGAACTTGTCCACCAGAACTTTGGTCATCTCCGTTTCGATGAAACCGGGCGCAATGGCATTAACGGTCACTTTGCGCCCGGCTAATTCGCGGCTCAAGCTCCGCGTCATCCCGATCAGCCCCGCCTTGGAAGCGGAGTAGTTGGTTTGACCGCTGTTACCCATCAAGCCGGAAACGCTCGAGATATTGATAATTCGGCCATAGCGGGCCCGCATCATGACTCGAGATGCGGCTCGAGCAAACAAAAAAGCACCGCGGAGATTCGTATTGATGACGTCGTCCCACTCGTCGTCGCTCATTCTTGGCAACAGCGTATCGCGCGTAATCCCCGCATTGTTGACCAGGATGTCCAGCCGGTCCCATTTCTCGATCACATCGTCGACCAACTTGTCGACACTGGCCCGGTCCGTCACGTCGCATGACAAGGCGAGTGCTTCGCCACCGGCGGCCTCGATCTCCTCGACGACGCTGGCCAACTTCTCCGCGTTTCTGGCGACGCAGGCGACCTTCGCGCCTTGCCTGGCCAATTCACCGGCCATTGCCTGCCCCAGGCCTTGCGAAGCGCCGGTAACAATCGCTACCTGTCCGGAAAGATCGACCGTCAGTCCCTGTGAGCCAGCTTCAGCCATCGCTTAATCAACCTTAAATCTGTGGAGAATCGCGTTAATGAGGAGGGGAACGCCGCGCCGGAATTCTCGGCCGCCGCAAGATGACGCTTGTTTGATCGCTGGCCCGCAAACCTTGATAGCCACACAACCGCCGCTCGGCCCGCGGAAAGGCCACCGGGTTACGCTGCGACGCTATACCGCAATCCCTTCGCACGGCATCTTTCGGTTAATTCGCTTCAACAGCCCGCGCAAGACACGTCCCGGACCAACCTCGTAAAACATGGAGATTCCGTCGTCCATCAAGAACCGCATGGAAGCCTCCCACTGAACCGGATTGACCACTTGCTTGACGAGCAACTCGCGAATCTCTTCGGGATCGCTGTGCGGTCGAGCGTCAACGTTGGAGATCACCGGGATCCGCGGTGCCTGGAGCGTCGCCCCCTGCAGGACCTCGGTCAGTTCGGTCACCGCCGGGGCCATGATGTCCGTGTGAAAGGCGCCCGCGACGGTCAAGGGGATGGCCTTCATGGCCCCCGCTTCCGGCGCTCGTTCGACGGCCCGCGCACACGCCGCCCGATGACCGGAAATGGCGATGTTGCCTGGACAAAGATGATTCGCCACCTGCAGAATCTCGCCGCCCCGGGCCTCGTCACAAAGCGACTGCACCTTTTCCAACTCGAGCCCCAAAATGCTGACCATTCCGCTGGGGGTCGCATCCGAGGCCGCTTGCATCGCCTCGCCTCGCCGCTTCACCACCCGCAAGGCGGTTTCAAAGTCCATGACGTCGGCAAACACCATCGCGCAGTATTCACCCAGGCTGAGCCCGGCCGTGGCGACGCAGTCGTCGACAACCGCCGGCGAAACGTCCCGTAACACTTCGACCGCCGCCAGCCCACAAACGAATAGCGCTGGCTGGCTGCAGACCGTCGAATCGAGCCGGTCGGCGGGCCCCTCGAAACAGAGCTCGGCAAGATCGTAACCGAGCAACTCACTGGCCCGGTCAAACAGGGCCCGCGCGGCGGGGTGCGATTCACATGCCTGGCGTCCCATTCCAACCGCCTGGGCTCCTTGCCCAGGAAAAAGAAAGGCTGTCGGGCTCAAGACACATCCCCATCCGTTTCTACGACCGTACGCCCCATATAATAGCCACATTTGGGGCAAACCACGTGACTCGGCAAAGCAGAACTGCATTTAGGGCAAAAATCCAGTTCCTTCGGCTTCTTGCCGTCGTGCGAACGCCGCTTGCCGGTTCGGGAATTCGAATGTTTACGCTTGGGAACAGCCATGATGGTACTTGCTTGGGTGAGGCTAAAACAACAGATCCCCTTGCGGGGCAACGATTTTCGTTTAGCCCCACATCCTAAAAAATGACCCGGCGACCTGTCAACCGCGTCGCTCGCCCCCGCGTGGCCCAGTTTGCCCTTTTTTGGCGGCAAACATGCCGCCCTGATAGGTGCACCGTACCCCATCGGGCACGTCGTCGCCGGCGCCGATCCGCGACCATCGCCGCTCGGTCAGGTACATGGGTCATCAGCGGGCAACGAAGGAGATGCGGATAAACGGCGGGAGCTGCCGTTGGAAAACGGGTCAACAACCACTTCCCGAACCTGGCATTCGTGATCCTGTAGGTCATCGAGGGCATGACGTTTTGCAGGTTGGCAGCAGGCTGAAACGTGACTGAAACGTGACGTGACGAAAACGTGACACCCACGACTTCACGCACATCCGGACTGCGGTATTCGCGGAAGTTGCGACCGCAGTTGGTCCTACGATCTCCCCCGCGGTGGCCCTCAGCGGACACCAAACGCACGTTGAACAGGCCATCGCCACCCCCCCAGCAAGACCGTCACCCACCCAATCAGGCGATTGGCGAGCAGCGCCTGGCGCCCGCCCGTATCATGGCGCGCTGGCGGCCGATTTTCGCGTTGCCGCCGGGCGATGTGCGCGAGAAAATGTGTTCGGCAACGTGCCTGCGTGACGAACGGCAACCGGATTCGCCGGCACTCGACGGTACGTCGGCAAGATCAGGAGACGGCCGTCGAGCGGCTGCCATGCGTCGCATAACCTGGCGGGTGAAGAACGATGTCCCACGAAATCCCTGGAAAATCGGCATCCGCACGTCAATTCAGCCTCAAATGGCTGCTCATCAGCGTGCTCATCCTGGGACCCCTGCTGGGGTTCGGTGCTCCGACCGTCGTTCGGTGCGTCCGGGCAGTTTTGTCCCCATCGCCTCCACCTGTGCGCCGGTCGATTCCCGCGTCGGCGTTTGAAGTCGGTCCGGCCGACTATTACGAGTCGGGTGAGACCCCGTTGGATTAGATGCGTCAGGGATTACTTTCGTCCGTCTCTTCGGGACTCGTGCCAGTCCGACCTTGCCCCGGACGGTGAAACCACCGCGGCTCGGCCGGACGCCGCTCGGCCTCCTCCGTCAATGCGCGGATGCGGCGGAATGCACGGGAGAATGCCTGCCGAGCGACCGCAGGACTGAGCTGAAGTCGCAGGCCGATTTCTTTCCAACTAAAGCCGGCCCGCCGTAAGGTGCAGAGCAACCGTTCCCGCGAGGTCAGCTCGGCATAAAGGCGATCGAGTTGCTCTTCCAACTCGATGCTAGGCGGCCCGTCGCCGGGCTGCGGAACGGTCCCTTCGTCACCCGTCTCCGGATGCGATGCGACATCCGCTCCCCAGTGGGATTTCACCCCAATGTCATGAAGTTTGTTACGGCACGCCTTGAAGAGGAAGTGCCGCAAGTGGCGTTCGGAGGTCACCCGGTTGAGCGCACCCGGTTTGAGCAATTGACAGAAAACGGAGTCGCCCACGTCGGCAGTTGTCGTGACGCGTTCCAATCCCAGCTTGCGTAGCCGCGCGCCGACAACCCGCTCGATATGCGGCAGATACGTGACGTAAAGCGTCCCGATTGCATCCCGGTCGCCCTGCTGCGCTCGTGCGAGCAACTGCTGAAACGTGTCTGACACCAACCCACTCCACAAGTTCACGAAGGCGGCACCCACAATGCGACACATTCCGCATCAGGCCAGGTCACACGGCCCGCCTTTTTGAGTAAATATAAGTATATGCCATTATGTGATCCGTCAAGCCTTATCGGGAGGAAGTGTCATGCCCAGACCTGGCCGCCACCACGCGAATCGCGTCCAACGACGCCGCAGACGCCGTGCATCGGTACGCACTGCTGTTGAACGCCTGGAGAGCCGACTCCTGCCGGGAGGCCTGATCGACCTGGTCGCATCGGCGACGTGCGCTGCAGCCTTTGACTTGCTAGCAGAAGAGGGGCCACCTTCCGAGCTGTTGCGCGGCGAGCGTGAGGCGGCGGCGCATGCCGGTCGCGACCATCGCGTACCCATTGACCGAAACGAATTGACGAGCTGGGAAGATGGGCCGTCGCGATTACGCCCCAAGCGGCTTGGAATCATCCGGCAGGCCGAGGCGGCCCGAGCCCACGACCATCTGGGGCTCTGCGTTTGGGATGCCGACGTTTGGAATGCCGACGTTTGGAATGCCGACGTTTGGAATGCCGACTACCGCGAGGTTGGCGACGTTGGACAGGATCGAATCGAGGCATTCGATGGGCTTCCTCCGGCGGCACCAAATATTGCCGGCGAGCAGCTACTGGTGGACGCCTTTTTCGTTGGAGACGGGCCGGCCGAACTCATGACCACAGCGGCTTCACGAGCGGCACAATTCGATGGGCGGCCGTCGACGTACGCAGTGCGGTCACCAGCGGCGATTCTTGCCTCGCACGGAACGCTGCCGCCCAGCCTCGCAACTCCCGCTCGGCCACCAAGCCAGCTCGCCTATCAAGCTGCGGCCCCGCCAACGCTCCCTGCGCTCATCCCCGGCGGTAGCAGCACATCAAGCAGCCCGCCGCCGCAGCAGCAATTCGGCGTGCCCGCACCGCCGGACCGTGGCGAAGGTGAGAGTGGACTGCCCCCGGCACCGGCTGGCGCGATGGATCCCACCGCTCCGGAGGAAACCGCTCCGGAGGAAACCGCTCCCGAGGAAACCGCTCCCGAGGAAACCGCTCCCGAGGAAACCGCTCCCGAGGAAACCGCTCCCGAGGAAACCACTCCCGAGGAAACCACTCCCGAGGAAACCACTCCCGAGGAAACCACTCCCGAGGAAACCACTCCCGAGGAAACCACTCCCGAGCAACCGCTCGACCCGCAGTCGCCCGATCCACTCCCTCCTGCTCCCGGCCCGCCGCCAACCACGCCACCGGTGGACGAAACTCCTTCTGGGGACCCGAGTGACGGATGCGAGGGCGAACCGGCGACCGCCGTCCGGTTCGACAGCATTCCTTCGTCCGTCGAAGAAATGGAGGTGATCACCCTGACGGGCACCGTGCAGAATGGCTATCCCGAGCAACCCAAGCTGGGCGACAAGTGGGTCACCTTGAACTACGAGCCAACCAACAACTTCGAATCATCCTCATGGAAACTGACCGGCTACTTCAACGATGACGGCGCGATGGCCATCACCTCGAAGGGTGGCTATTACTGTGGCGAGGCCACGGCTTCGGCGCAGATTGAGGTGACAAACGTCGCCCCGACCATCGAGTCGCTGGCGGGAGACGCATCGATCTTCGAGGGCGGGGAAGTGGTCCTGACCCTGGCCTTCAGCGATGCCCACAACGAGTACGCGATGGCCTCGGAAAAATGGACGATTACGGTTGACTGGGGCGACAGCACGAGCCAGCAATATGTGATCGACAATCGGGCGGCGGTCCCCGATTTCAGTTTTGGTTTTATCGATCGCCCTGCGGGCAGCCCCGTCGTGGTCGAACAGGTCCTGCGACATACCTATGTGGATGATGCGTACGGTGATACGCCGACACCTAACGAGGTCGCCAAGTACCCGGTCAACGTTACTGTCAGCGACGGTCTGGATAGCGATTCGAGCGGCATGACGGTTGAAGTCACCAACCAGCCGCCGACCGTCTCAATTGAGTCGGTCAAGCCGCTGGACAACGTGCTCCAGAACGACCGCGTCGATGAATCGGAGGGGTTCACCGTCACCGGCACGGTGCTCGACCCCGGCACGGCGGACACGCACACAGCCACGCTGACGGTCGATTTGAACTGGGACGGTGACTTTGCCGACCCGGGTGAAAAGGTGCAACTCGACCTGCAAGCCGATCCCGATCTGCCGGGACAGTTTGTTTTCCATCACACGGTCGGTGCCGTCATGGATGACGGCGGCAGTCCGGGCAACGGCACGCCACAGGACAACCTGAAGTTGTTCGTTCAGGTCGTCGATGACGACACGGGAGAAGGGCATGCCGCAAGCCAAGTGACGGTCCATAACGAGCCGCCCCTCATCGCGACCTCGACACTCACGTTCGACGTGGTCTACGACAATCTAGGCAACGTTGCGCAAGTTCAGTTGCGGGGAACGCTGCGAGACCATGGCACGCAGGACAAACATGCCGTCATCGTTCACTGGGGGGATGGCGTGACGACCGTTGCTTCCGTGATCGGAAATGATGTGAATCGGGCAATCGAATCGATTCGAAGTCTGCCGCCGTCATTCGGCCAGAGCGCGATTCGCCTTTTTCCCATCACCTTGGAGGTTCACGACGATGATACGGGCGAGGACAGCCTCCAGGTGCACGGTCAGGTGAATTGGGGGTTCGATGCCGCCGCAGCGATCACCGTCAATGGGAACAAGCCTGTCCAACAACTTGCCCCCCGGCAGGTTGGCGCGACGTGGATCGGCTTCTGGGCCGGGGACTGGAATTTGACGTTCGACGCTGTGATTGAGAATAGCGATTCCGTTTCTGGGAATAGCTGGGTGTTGAGCACCTGGAACCAATACAACCTGAACACGACACAGGACTTCTCCAACCCGGAATTGCTCAAACAGGCGGCTGGCGAACAGCTTTTCGAGGTGACCTGCGATCGGGAGACGGGGGTCATCCAACACACCTATGTTCATCAACCAGGAAAGACCGGAATCTACTCGGCGAATGGCAATCTAATCGGTCGCTCGAAAACGAATGACGGAGTGATCAAGAACGGGGCGCTCACCGCCTACGGTTCCGTGCGGGTCGACTCCAGGCGGCAGCCACATGTCACGACGGTGGAGGTTACCCAGCGCGTCGAAGCGGCCATTGCGAATGACATCGTGCTTGCTGACAAGGCGGGCATCGGGGTCGTGTTGCCATCGGGCGGGATGAGCTTTGAATTTGGCAAGGAAGCGACCTACCAGGGCGGACTCAACGCACCAGGCATCCGTCATACTACGTACACCTGCCGCGAAAAGATCATTCTCAGCTACCGCCGTCCGGCACCTTGAACCAAACGGGCATAAGACGATGTCACCATCCCAATCCCATTTGCCGTCCGAGTCGTGGAGTTTGACTCGACTCGAACTGTTTGCCGCGGCGTTTGGCGCATCGGTCGGCGCCACCCTGGCGAGCATGTTCTCGGGGAAAGGCGAGCATGCCATTCTGATGCCGATTGCCGGAGCAATTCAGGGTGGAGCGTATTGCGGCATGCTCGCCTATCTGTTGCGGCGGATGTGCTCGCGCACGTTCTGGATCTCGGACCTCCTATGCCTGACGCTCTTCGTCGCCCTGACGATTGGATTGTTCATCCAACTCCGGCGGGAAAGCGACACCTTCGTGAGGCAGCCGCTGACCATCGCGAATCCGACGGTCCACGACCTGGCGGAACGCCGGCGCATCATCACCGAGACCATGCAAGCATGGGCCCAAACGCTTCGAATTGAAGCGAGGTCGGGCGGCACCTACTATTCCGAGGGCCTCTCCGGCCTGGGAGGTCCGGAAAACTGGCATCTTCGCCTCACGGTCGACCAGATCGTCGACCGACGACGAACGCTGGTCGTCAATACAACAGTAAGAGGGAGCGCGAATGCGGATGACGGGACCATCGAGCCGCTTATTTTCGAATCGGCGCTGGGCACACCTGAAGCAGAATTCCTACTGGAAAAACTCTCCGAGGTAGCAACACGTCACGGTTGGGACTTCAGAGTGGCCGCGAAACGGGACGACAACACCGAAGACACCGAAAACACATAACAATGCATGTTGAGCAGCCAACGGCGACGCCCCGCGCAGGCGGACCCGGTACCACGATTATTCGTAGTCCGAGTACGACTTTTCCTCAATCAAGTGTGACCCCAGGAGCTGGTTAATGTCGCGTTTGAGCGCCGCGCGGTGATCATTGCTGCGGTAGACGGAGCGAGCGAGCTGGATGAACTGGTCACCGAAGTCCTTCCGGCGTTCGCATTCGCGAATATCGTCCTCAATGTCCCAGAGTTGCTCGTTCACGGCTTTGAGTTGCTCCGTGATCGATTGCAGCTCGGGGCTCGGGGGGATCACTTTGTCGCGCGCATCTGCAAGGGTCTGCAGTTCGATCTGAACGTTGCGGACTTTGTCGGAATCAGCAATCCGCGCTGCCTTGATCTCCAAGATCGTAATCTTGTCAATCAACTCGCCCGGAGCCGTCTCCACGGTAACGGTCGATCGGCGTGACATGGGGAACCTCCTGTTCTATGAGTAAGATTAGGGACGCTGCCAGTTGCTGTGAACGTCTTCGATTAATGGCAGATCATCAAACGTCGATCTCGAATCCGCATCGACGCAGACCATGTTGACGGAGACAATCTGTCCGAAAATGTTGGTGCGGTTGGAGAAAAAGTTGTCCGCGCGGAACATCTTGGGAAGATGCCAATAGAGTCGATACCCTAACTGCATGATCAACCCGATCAACTCCGCCGAATGCTCGGCACGATCATTCTCGACATACAGGGCCGGCCGGTGTCTTTCGATCGTTCGCCGCGCGCCGCGAATGACCTGGCACTCCATCCCTTCGACATCAATCTTGATCAGGTGGCAGTGCGGTAGCTCGAGGCCATCAATGGTCTCGACCGGAACCCGCTCGCCCTCCGAGTACTGGCCTAACCCAAGTCCGCCGAAGTTGTTCTCACGACCATAATCCAAGGCCGGTACAACCAGCTCACCCACCTCGTCCGCCACCGCCTTTTGGTGGGTGAAGACATTGACGAGCCCGTTGAGCGCCACGTTCGCACAGAGATTCTGAAAGACGACCCGTTGAGGTTCAAAAGCATGCACGCGCCCGGTTTCACCCACGAGCTGGGCGAGCCGAACGGTATGCGCCCCGATGTTTGCGCCCGCTTCGACCACCGTGTCACCGTCGTGAACCAGCGACGCGAACATTTCGCTTTCGCCTTCGGAGAACTCGCCGTAGTGTTGGAGCGACCGGCCAATGTAGACATCGTTCGTGTTAAAGAGCATCGCCCCGTGTCGACAAGCCCGCAACTGGTTCATGCCGGCATCAAGCAGGGGCGCAGCTTCGCCTGCCGGTGGCCCCTGCGACGGCTGACTTGACGAAGCCGAATGCAAATCCGCCGCCTCGGCTGGGGGCACATCCGCTATTCTTTCCGCAGCCCCCGCCTGCCAGGCATCAACTCGCTCACGTAACGCGACCGCCATCCGTTCGAAAACCTCACCCCAGTCTCCGAATGTTCGTTGCCGAAAGAGACGCATCGATGGATACCAGGGCGAGTCGTCGCGGTCCAGCAGCCACCGCCAGTCCGGCGACAAGGAAAGGGCCAACCACGTTTCGGCGCCCATCGCGCCGGCCAGGTGCGGGATGCTGGTGTCGGTTGAAATACAGAGGTCCAGGTTCTCCAGGATTGCGGCCGTGTCCATGAATGCACCCGCGTCGGCATCCAGCTCATCGCCGAAATCGATCACTTCAAAGTCGTCCGGCAACTCGGCAACCTGCTCCCTTCCCACTCCCTTTTGCAGGCTCATCAACCGCACCCCGGGGACCTTGGCCAGGGGTGCGAACCGCTCCAGCAGGACGGACCTCTGCTGGTCGGCATGGAAGTCCGGGCTACCCTGCCAGGCGATGCCAATCCGGAAACCGGGGAACTCTGCCAGGCGTTGGGCCCACTTGGCGACCAGTCCTGGATCGGGCGAGAGATAGGGAACCTCGGCCGGGATGGACGCCAGTGTCGTATTCCGCAAACCGGGCACGCTCAGCAAGGGAGCCCACGTGTCGAATTCCGGGTATGGTCCTCCCAAGGCGACGAGCTCGTCGATCCCCGGGCAACTGTTGAGAATTGACAGCAATGGCTTCTGCGCGGCCACGAAAACCCGTCCACCTTCATTCTGCAGTCGCTGCGCGTAGCGGACGAATTGCAGCGTATCACCAAGGCCCTGCTCGGCGACCAGCAGAATCGCTTTACCGTCCAATGACGCTCCGTCCCAACGGGGCTGCTTCAACGGGGGCAAGCTGCTCCCCGGGCACTGCCACCGCCATTCGTATTTCGGCCATCCCCGCTCGAAATCGCCCATCAAGAGCCAGACGATGGCCAGGTTCTTATGAGCTTCGGCGTACTTGGGATCGATCTTGAGCGCCGCTTCGGACTGTGCCGTGCCGGCGGCGAAATCCCCCTGGCGCACCAGCGCAGCCCCCAGGTTGGCATGCGCAAGCGCGCCGCCCGGCATGAGTTCCAAGGAACGTTCAAACGTCAATTTAGCCTGCTCGAGTTCACCTTTGGCTACATAGGCGACACCCAAGTTGTTGTAAGCCGTCGCATAGTCGGGCTTATACTCCAGCGCCTTCAAGCAACTGGCGATCGCTTCGTCCACTCTGCCCAGTTGCCGCAGCGTGTTCCCCAAGTTGCTGAGTGCGATCGGGAAGTTCTCGCGGATGCCCAGCGCCCGATCGTAAGCTGCCACGGCGTCTTGATAACGGGCCTGATCGTGGCAGGCCATGCCCAGAAAGCACCACGCATTCTCGTTGTTTGGTGCGACGTCGAGTACCTGCCGGTAGACATGTTCGGCACCGCGGACATCACCTGCTTGATGACGCTTCCAGCCAATCTGCAGGGCCTCGTCGATCGTTGGCATGGATCGTGACGCTCCGAACTTGAATTCCGTTTCAACGCGGTACTGACGGGCGAGTGCCCTGGCAGATTCTAGAGCAACCGGTCTCACTGCGAAAGCCAGTCTCCGCCTGCGTCCGCCGTCTCCAGCGATCCGCGCGGCGCCTTGGCGCCACCGGCCGCCGATTCGCGCGGGTTCGCAACTCGCGCGATTCTCGCTACGATGTCAATCCGCTGAAACCACTCATTGTCCGTCAGAGCAGTTCGCCCCAACCATGATTCCACTACGCGACAACATCCCTTCACGGACCGTGCCGGTTGTCAACTACACCATGATTGGACTCTGCGCGGTCGTGTTTCTAGCGCAACTGGCCGACGAGTCCGATGGAAGGGCCGAATTGGTGGAGCGTTATGGGATGGTTCCCATGCGGGTCATGCAGCCCGGCGAGCCGGTGCAGATTCAAGAGGTGATTCAGGAGGGGCAACAGGTCCGACAAATCACGCGTGAAATTCTCAGTCCGCCATTCACGCCGTGGCTGACCCTGTTGACGTGCATCTTTCTCCACGGAGGCTGGATGCATTTCCTCGGCAACGTCTGGATCCTGTTTATCTTTGGAGACAACGTCGAAGACCGGATTGGACATCTCGGCTACTTGATGTTCTACCTGGCTTGCGGGCTGATCGCCAGCGGCGCCCATCTCTTATTCAATTTCAACTCGCCAATCCCGACCATCGGCGCCAGCGGTGCGATCGCAGGAGTGATGGGGTCCTACTTCTTGCTCTATCCGCACGGGCGCGTCTTGACACTGATTCCGATCGTTTTTCTGATTCAGATCATCGAGCTTCCGGCGCCCGTCTTTCTAGGGATCTGGTTTCTGTTGCAATTCTTCCAGGGGACGATTGCCGCGATTGGATCCGTCACTTCCGGGCTCCCCACCGGCGGCGTCGCCTGGTGGGCCCACATTGGCGGTTTCGCGGCCGGCTTTGCAATCACCTACGTCCTGCGGGCGGTTGGAGAGACGACCACCCCTGTTGAAGCGCGGCGCAGCGTTCCACGCGGGCGGTACCGGTAAAGCAGGGCGGCAGCGAGGAATGATTTTCCCGCCACCCGCTTGAGAAATCGGCCTGGGCACACGAAAGTGGCAACTAACGGTGTCTAGCCAATCTTCGCCTTCAACTCGCTCAACAGATTGATGGCGTGGCCAATTTCTTCCTTTTGCCGCTCGGGCTCTTGCGGAATTTCCCGTTCGATCGTGAGAGGACCTTCGTAGCCAATTTCCTGAAGTGTCCGCAAGTAGGTTTCAAAACCGACATCACCTTCCCCAAGCCGCACTTCCTGACCCCACGCTTCCCCCGGCTTGTCGGCCCATTTCCCATCTTTGCAATGCACGCTACGGACGTACTTGCCGACTTTCCGCAACGCCTCGATCGGTTCGCCTGTTCCGTACAGGATCATGTTGGCAGGATCGAAATTGATGAACAGATTATCCCGCTCGACATCGCTGATAAACTGCAGCAGGCTATCGGCCGTCTCCTGACCCGTTTCGAGATGCAAGGCCTGACCATTCGCCTTGCAGTGGTCACAGATCTCCCGAGTGATCTGCAACACTTCCTGGTAAAGCGGGTCACTCGTATCGTGGGGCACAAAGCCAAGGTGCAGGGCGACGACGTCGCATTTCAGCAGCTTGGCGAAGTCCGCAATCTCCTTCATCTCCTGCGTTCGCTCGGCCCGCGTTTCCGGCGGCACCAAACCGACCGTCTTGGAGACCGTGGGAATGTCCGCATAACTTTCCCCTTCGAATCCGCCGAACACGGCAGTCAATGTGATCCCAAGCTCGGACAAGGTAGCCAGAAACTGTTCCGCGTTCGCTTGGGTGCGGGTCTCTTTGGCAGGCGCGTGCAGTTGAATGGTGGGAACCGCCAGCTCATGCGCCACCTCCAGTTTCACTCCAAGCCCCGCATCCACGCTGGTAAAGACACCGATTGGCCACTTGTCCATCCCTCAAACTCCTTTGGAATTGGTCATCCCGCGTTGCCGGGACACCTGCAGCGCGTCTGCGCCTGTCAGTGAATATCAACGTTAGCATCAGCGGTCGCTTCGTGCCGCCTATCCCGCTCGGAACATGATCTGACGACGCTGCCGACGCGGCGCGAAAGAGCCCCGCTGCTGACAAAGCTGCCGGCTGGCATCCTCCACGCTCTTGCCCGCGCCACCCGCCGACCCACTGCGGACGGCGATCCGAACCGGCCAAGTCGTGGGCTCGGCGCCCAACCGATCAGGCACCCAGGTTTGCCCGTTCGGTCGCCACGTCACTGCCATCCGGTGTCGCGTCATTTTCAATTTCGAACCAGGCTTCATCAAACTTGACGTAACCGCTCTCTCCTTGGATCGATCGTTTGATCGCGACGTTCGCGGTCAGGGCGATCACGGCGTCCCCCATCGCCACCAAGGGCTTGCACCGAGGTTGGTTTTCGGGCGAGGCGTTGCGAATGCACCACGCCCAATGCTCGAGTTCCTCGGTGTAGCCACGGCTTACCGGGCCGGATGCCGCAGCGGAAGCGACGGCCGCCGCCTTGGTTGGCCCCCCACTCCCCTGCGTGCCCATGGTCGGCCCGCCCGAGTCGGTGTTGACCTTGATCCGCGACGACGTGTCGGAGGTCTTGTAGACATAGACTTCCTGCTCTTTTTCGAGCACCAGCGTTCCCTTGGTTCCCATCACGATTTCGCCGTAGCCACCGTAGCCGTTCCCGTTAATCGACGAGTAGGAGACCATGATCTTGCGGTTCGGGTCCTGTTCGTAGCCGGCGACACCCGTCTTCGGGTCGGGAAGATCGGAAACGATATCCCGGTACCCGACATCGAAGCTGGCATCGTATTCCGGGCCTGGGAACTCGAACATGCAATAGACATGATCCTCACATTCCCGATCGGCCGCGAAAATATGGCGTCCACCGACGGCGTGCACGGACAAGGGATGGGCCTTCTTGCCGTCATTCCGCATGGCGCTGATGAAAATGCTGGCCGCGTCGAGTTGGTGGCTGCCCAATTCGGCCATCAAGCCGCCGCCGGTCCGTTCCCAGAGCCGCCAGCGACAGAGCTCTTCGAGGGCCGTTCGCTGCCGGCCGTTGCTGAGCTTCTTGTCTTCGTAGCCGAAGTCGGCGGCATTGATTTTCTGATCGGCATTCCAGGCGGCCCACTGGGCGATCCGTTTTTGTAGCAGGTCATACTTGGACGAGTCTTTTTCCTTCTTGACGGCCGCCTGCCATTTTTTCAAGTTGTCCGCAATGGTGTCGATGACGATTTCCTCGCCATCCACCATCGCCCGTTCGCCGCCAGGCAAAGGTTGTTGCCAACTGTCCCGCCCCGGGAGATTACCGCGGTGCCATTGGGCGCGGATATGGTGGATCTGGCCCAGCAGACCCCACTGGAGAAGATTGACCGCGTTATCGTAGAGCACGCTGTAGTGGCGTTGGTGGCCGGTTGCCAGGTAAAGGCCGGTTTCTTCCGCGACACGCGCCATCACCTTGCATTGGGCAACGTTGTGGGCCATCAATTTCTCAGTCAGCACATGTTTACCCGCCTTCATCGCGTCGATGGCCACCTGAGCGTGAATGAAGAGGGGGACGGCGATCACAACCGCCTCGACATCCGGATCCTTCAGGAGTTCGCGGTAGTCGCTGTCGTAAACTTTGACGTGCTTTCGCGCCTCGTCCTCGGTCGCCCAACCGTACTTGGTCATCAGGCCGCAGCGGGCCGCAATCGCGTTCTCGCTGGCCCAGTCACCATGGAACGCGCGGTGGATGTTGTAGGGCCGAATATCTGCGATCGCCACGACCTGGTGATAGTCGGGGTTCGTCGCATTGATCAGGACGCTCCCTTCATCACCGGTGCCAATCACACCGATGCGGACCGGGTTCTCGACTCGCGAGTAGCCGAAATACGCGCCGCCCAACCCGGCGCCGGTCACGGCACCGGTCGCCACCAGGCCCTTCATGAAGTCACGGCGCGAGACTCCCATCGCTTCGTAGTAATTGTCTTGTCCAACTTGTTTTTCTTCGGGCGACAGGTTGTTCATGATTCGTTTCCTTGTTTTGGTCGGCAGCACCAACGATAGACGGGACTCAGCAGCCAATCCAATCCAGCGATTTGTCCTGCCCCAATGGCCGCTAAAACGGCAAGTCCGAGCATTTCGATCAACTGTGGCCAAACGGGAACCGCTCCCTGGGCCCCGGGCCACTGAGAGGCGATGACCGAGGCTAAGAAGCAGGCGGCAGCGATGGCGGCGGGCCGCGTGAAGAGGCCCAGAATCAACAGGACTCCCACCGCCACGTCAAAGTACCGGATGATGGAATCAATCGATTCCGAGTCCAGGGACCGCCGCCCCGGCTTGGGAAGTGTTTGCCAGCCGCGACGCCTCTGGTCGTCGTTCGCCAGCCCGTTGATTTCGAGCTCATACCCTTGCCAGAGCTGGTCGATCGGCGGTATCAGATCGCCTTTCAGGGTGTTGAGATCGGCTTCGATTTCGTAGAGCTGACCACGCAGAGACGTGACTTCGTGGAGTGCCTCATTGCGACGATTTTCGGCCCGCCGAACCAGACCGTTGCGGTACTCGTCCACCTTGTCCGCATTCTGATCCAGGAACCAGTTCAACTGGCCCAGCCGTGCCTCGAAGATCCGCTGGGCTTCCTTTTTCTGCCCGTCGTCGAAGCCCAGTCGCTCACCGGCCTGGACGCGGAAGGTATCCCACAGCTGCTCGGTTTGGTCGACATCCAGCCGAGCCAATCCGTCGGCGTCCCAAACGAGTCGATGAAAGCTGGGAGCGAGCCAGCCCTTGGCGTTGCTGAGGAAACCGGCGGAATACGGCTTGGGGTTTCGAAACTTGGCGACCCCTTCACCCAGAAAGTGGAGGCCGATGCAGATCCGCAGGGCGACTAAAGCCACCATCGCCACGATGCCAATTTTTCGCACAGAAGGATTCAGGGGAGTCTCTCCCTTCGCAAGGCGATCGGATAGAACGACGCAGATCGAGCCGGTGGAGTGAGAACGGGGCCGTATTTCCCCGCCCAAGCGTCAATCGGAGCGCGTCTGAAGATTCTCATTCGCCCCTTCATTATTGTCAAATCACCCCGTTTCGCCAACCGGCGGCGTCCGACCCGCTCCACCCCTCGGAAACCGCTCCCCGGCCCCACCCGTCCCGGCCCACGTCGGCTGCCATGCCGCCTGCGGCTTCGAATCATGCCGACTTGGGAAACAACCGGTCGCGCTGGTCTTGATCCAGCCCGGCGGCGTATTCGCTGATCTCGTACGCTTCGGCAAACTCAATTCGTTCGCCCGCAGGTCCGTACGCTGCAACCAGTGCTTCCCGAAACCGGTCGGCAACCGCCCGGGGACGTTCCGCGAACCAACCGGCAAGCCACTCGCGGCGTTCTGCCGCTCCCTCCGGAACCTGCTCGGCAATCCCCCGATTATAAGGCAACCACTGATAAACCTGACTTTCGTGGCAATCAAGCATGCCGACAATGGCGTCGAATTCGCCGCTCACGTCCAGAACGACGTCCGGCACGAGCGGGCACGGCTTGGTGAATAGATCGGCCATGTAGGCGACCACCGGGTCACGCCGGAGGGCGGGAACATCCGGCACGCTCAACGGCACGGTGACCATGTAAGACGCGTCCTGGACGGCCTGCCCCACGGCCCGGTGGTCCGGGTGATAGTCGTTCGTGCGGTGGGTGAGGACGAGATCCGGGCGAAACGAACGGATTTCTCGAATGATCCGCGCGCGAACATCGAGCGTCGGCTGCAACCGGCCGTCGGGAAACTCCCAGACGTCGAACGTCACACCCGTCAGGGCGGCCACCGCCTGCGCCTCCTCGTTGCGGACGACCGCCAACTCATCGGCCCCCAAGCGATGATGGCCGGCGGCGCCGTTGGTGACCGAGACAATCTTCACGTCGTGCCCCAGCCGGCGGTAAATCGAGATCAGCCCACCCGCGTGAAACTCGGCGTCGTCCGGGTGGGCACCAAGCACCAACATTCGAAGGGGTTCTGCAGTCATGGGGCGGGCTCTCCTGCGGGAGTTGAATTTCGTTGCGACCAGCGGATCGAGGTTACATAATGGGGCTCGCGCTGAATACCCTCCCGCAACGTTCACGCCACCCCTGTCCCGCCAGTCCCGTTGCATGGACGTGAGCGACCATCCCGCTTTGGAGAATCCGATGCGACCTGCTGCCCTCCTGCTCTGCATACCCTGGCTCTTCGCCTCCGGAACCACCACAACCGCGGATGAACATCCCGCTCTGCGTCCGGCCGAGCAGACGGCCGTTGCCGATGTCGAACGGCGGGAGGCGCAGATCAAGGAGACCAATCGGCAGCTCTGGGAGCTCGCCGAAATCGGCTTGCAGGAACAGAAATCGAGCCGACTGTTGATCGACCAACTGCGCGAGGCGGGCTTCCGCGTCGACGCGGGCGTGGCCAAGATGCCGACCGCCTTCGTGGCCAGCTACGGCAGCGGGAAGCCGATCATCGGCATTCTGGCGGAATACGATGCGTTGCCCGGCATGTCACAGCAGGTCGCTCCCGAACGGGTCGCCGTCCGTGAGGGGGCGGCCGGGCACGCCTGCGGCCATAGCGGGCTCGGCTCCGGCGCCTTAGGGGCTGCCCTGGCAGTCCGCGCCGCCCTGGAAAAGCACCATCTCCCGGGCACGATCCGGCTCTACGGAACACCGGCGGAAGAGACGGTCATCGGCAAGGTCTACATGACGCTTGACGGCCAGTTTGACGACCTGGACGTCTGCCTGCACTGGCACCCGGGAAGCCGGAACCAGGCCTGGAGCGGTAGCAGCAAAGCGCTGGTCTCCGCCAAGTTCACTTTCGCGGGCACGCCGTCCCACGCCTCGGTCAGCCCCGAAAGTGGACGCAGTGCGTTGGACGCGGTCGAACTGATGAACATCGGAGCAAACTTCATGCGCGAGCATATCAAGGAAGACGCTCGCCTGCACTACGTGATTACCGATGGCGGCGGTCAGCCGAACGTTGTGCCGCCGACCGCCACGGTCTGGTATTTCGTCCGCGCGGATGCTCACCAGGATGTGGAACGCAATTTTCGCTGGCTCCAGGACATTGCCAAAGGGGCCGCCCTGATGACCCGTACGAAACTGCGCGTCGCCGTCGACACCGATTGCCACGAAATCGTGGTCAACGCCCCCCTCTCTGAATTGATCACCGCCAACCTGGAACGCATCGGCGCGCCCCGCTTCGACCAGCGTGAAGTCGAGTTCGCCCGCCGCTTGCAATCGCCACTCACGGCCCAGTTCGGAACCGAATTCCCCCTGGCGATCGACGAGGCGATTCACCGCGAGCCGGTGGGCACGCAACCCAGCAAGGGATCCACCGACGTGGGCGACATCAGTTGGCGGGTGCCAACCGGCGGTCTGAGGACGACCTGCCTGGTGGCACAAAGCCCCGGACACAGTTGGCAGAACGTCGCTAGTATCGGCTCCTCCATCGGCGAGAAGGGGATCGTCTACGCCGCCAAAGTGCTGGCCGTGACGGCGGTTGACCTGTTCGAGGATCCACAACTCCTGGCAGCCGCGCGGGAAGACTGGCAGCAACGGATGGACGGTCGCAAGTACTTCAGTTTCATTCCCGACGGCCAGGCACCACCGCGACAAATTCGCTAGTCGGTGACGCGAGGCAGCCAGCGCCGGCACCAGCACGAATCGTCCTGCACAGCACGCCCGCTGAGCATGCCACCTTGCCGTCCTTCCGAACGTCATGCTGTGCATGACGCAATGCGGCCTGGCCTCTTGCAGCGACGAGCCACCAGCAACACGTCGCGCGTCCTAACTGCCACCTTCCCACCACCCCCGGATCGGAACTTATCGTGGACGGATTTCCGCGCGGTTGAGTTCGTTCAACATCCTGGCGAATAATTTCATGGGAAGCCCCACCACATTCGATTCGCTTCCCACGATGATCTTCACCCAGTCGTTACCATCCTGAAATCCGAAGGCGCCTGCCTTCCCTTGCCAGCGGTTCGAATCCAGATGCGCGTTCAGCTTGGCGGTGGAAAGCGGAGCCATCTTGAGCTTGGTGGTTTCCACGTCGACCAACGTCGTGGCATCGTGGGTCCGCCAGAGGCAAAGTCCACTGTAAACGTGATGCACACGACCGCTCATCATTCGCAGCATGCGTTCGGCGTCGGCCCGGTCGGTCGGTTTGCCCAACACCTGGCCACCGCATTCCGCCACGGTATCGCAACCGATGACAATCGCGGGCGGGCAGCGTCCTGCGACGTCGGCCGCTTTCTGGTAGGCTAGGCGGGCCACATACTCCGACGGCGTCTCGCGCGGCATCGGACCGCCTTCGACGCCATCCCGAGGTGGAATGACGTCAAAGGTGTACCCGGCCGCCCGCAGTAGCTCGCGACGGCGCGGCGATTGGCTGGCCAGGACCAGTTTGATCTCGGGATGGGTCATGGTCTGCGGGAAGCCGGCCCCGCATGCCATCGCGGCCAGTCAACATCGAGATGGGACGAACAGTACACGCCAAATGCTATTCTCCGTACTGCATGAAGACAACCATCTGCTGGTCGTCAACAAACCGGCGCATCTGGCGACCATGGGCGTCCCTGCGGGCGAGCCGAGCTTGTTGGCGGAAGCCAAACAGTACATCAAAAAGAAATACAACAAGCCGGGCAACGTTTACCTGGGCATCGTCAGCCGTCTGGATGCGCCGGTGACCGGAGTCGTGGTGATCGCCCGCACCTCAAAAGCGGCCGCCCGGCTAACTCGCCAGTTTCACGACCGCGACGTCGTGAAGCGCTACTGGGCGTTGATCGAACGCCGGCCCACCCCACCCCAGGCACGACTCGTTGACTGGGTCCGCAAGGACGAGCGGCATCGTCGGATGCACGTCTGCGACGCCGGCCACCCGGAAGCACAGGAAGCACGGCTCAGCTACCGCGCAGTCCGGCCAGCGGGCGCTGCGACGCTCATCGAAGTCGAACTGGAGACCGGACGCAAACACCAGATCCGACTCCAATTGTCGCACCATGGATTTCCGATTCTGGGAGATCGCAAGTATGGCTCGCGGCGGGCGTTCCCCAAGGGAATTGCCCTGCATGCACGAAGCCTGACCTTCCAGCACCCCGTCGCCAACACGCCCCTGGAAATCACCGCACCGCTACCGGCCGCCTGGCGCGAATTCGGCCTGGCGTCATGACCTTGGCGGACCGATCAATGCCGTTCAACGGGCCGCCGCGCTTGAAGCGTGACGCTCACCCGAATCATTCAGCAGCCGTCGGGCGACCGACCACCGTTCCGTTGATCGCCGCACAAACCGGACGCTAGGCGACGGCCCGACCCGCAGAAGAACGACCTGCAGCCGAATGACCCGCCGCGCTGCGTGACGATTCGTCGAGGAACCCCAAGAGGTCCGAGTTGAGGAAGGGCTTGGCAATCAGTTGCCGCACGCCCACTCGTTGAAGCCGCTGATAGTCCACTTCCCGGGGAAAGTTCACGAGCGCCACACACGGCGCGCCGGCCAGCGCCTTCAGGAATGCGGCGAGCGCCGGCTGGGAATCGTCCGGCCGGTGACCTTCGTCCCAAATTCCTGCCGCCGGATGATGCACCATCGTCAACTGACGGGGCGGCACCCAAACGGTCGCATACCCGGCCGACTCGCAGGTGGCAGCCAACCCCTGGTAGCTGAGCGACGACTCGGTACCGATCGCGATCAGCTTTTGTGCGCCGTGATGTGCCGGACGGGGCGCATCGAGCAACCGTTCGACGTCCGTCGCTGTGCGGGGGTAGTTCCAGAGAGGACAGGCATCGCACAACAGTTCACGAAGGCGTGCTTCGGCCTGATGCCAATAGAGGCGGAGCACACCGTTCCAGGGAGCACCGGTCCGAATCTCGCCTTCGCACCACGTACCGGCCACGACGGCCAGGCGAGCCAGCGGCGCCAGGCGGTGGAGCGCTTCGACGTCCCCTTGGGCAAACTGGCCGGGACGCGACTGGGCCACGATGAGCAGCTCGGGAGGCTGGGCCGGATGCAGTACGGCAGGAATTGCCTCGGCCGGCGTCGCCGCCTTGGAGAGCAGGCTATGTTCCGCCAGCCAGCGACCGACACGCGAGAAATCGGCCTGGCGGTGGTCGCCGATCAAGAGCACACGTCGCAGGACCATTGGCTGTCGCTCGCAGTTCGATCTCGTTGTCACCACCCCGCCCCCCGCTTCGCCGCCGCAGGCGGTAGCAACCGCCGGGCCGCTCACGTGGGTGGGCTGGGCGAACCGTTAACCGGGCAAATTCTCTTCACACTGCTCAATGCAGGCCCGCACCTCGCCGGGGCTCTGGGCCGCCCGCAAGGCTGCCAATAGCTCGGGGTCGCTGAGCAACCGACTGAGCCTGGCCAGGAGCCGCAGGTGCCCACGATCATCGCAGGAACAGACAAGAAAGAACAGGTCGGTTAAGCCGCCGCCCCCAAACGGAATGCCGGTGGACGTAATCCCGAGAGCCAAAAAGGGTTCCGCCAGGATCGTCGGCATGGGCCGCCGGGCGTGGAGGAGGGCGACTCCGTTGTCCAGGGCGGTCGGGTGGAGGTTTTCCCGAGCTCGAATGGCCTCGGCCATCTTCTCCGGATCCCAAAGCAACCCGGAATTCGCCGCCAACGTGGTCATCGCGGTAATGACGGAATTGCGAGTCCGCGCCGCCAGCGGCACGGCAATCGCATCGCTGGGCAAATGATCCTTGATCGAAATCGCCTCCTGTTCGGCGTGCCCCGCGTTGCGCTCCAAGACCTCCTCGACATCGAGCAACCCTTCCGCGTCGGACGCGCCGATCTTCTCTTCCAACCAATGATGGATCTCTGCCTGAGAAAACCGCCACTTGCCACCGATCTTGCGGCCCGGAAGCTTGTCTCGGTCCGCCATCTTGGCGACCTGCGGCGGGGTGAGATGCAGGTAGGCTGCCAGGCTGTCGATATCAAAGTCTTCGTGCGGCATGAGAGATTGGGAAGGGAGGGTGTGAGGGAGCGGCGAGGTGGGTGCGGTTGGAGCCGGTGACGGTGCACCAAGTTGGTTGGCTTGCTAGCGAAATCGGAATTGCCTTCAGAAACGGCAATCTGCTATAAGCCGAACCGCATTATCCTGGATGATTCAGGAACGAACAACAATGCAGCGCAAATCGCTGTGGCGTCTTCGTTTGTGGTGAACTTTGGCAAACCGCCGCGGATTGCAGCCGGAATGCGTGCGCTCCGGTTGGCTCGGCAATCACCGGATACACGTTCTTCTACCGCCTAACGGCTGATGAACGCTCCGCATTATACCGTTCATTTCTGCCACACGTTGAATTCATTTCTCGCAGGACGATTATTCATGGCAGGCGACTACTCTCGCACGTGTTGGGGGCTCATGCTGGCTGTCGCGTTCGCGGCGCCGGCGTTCGCGCAAGACGGTTATCCGTCGCACCCCAGGCCGCTACCCACCCCGTTACCCGCCTCCGATATCGGCCCACCCGCCGTCTCCGGTTGGCCGGCCGAGGAATTGCTGCCCGACCAGGTCCTGGCCGAAGACCCGACGATTCCAGCGCTTGTTGATGACGTCAGCCCGGCCGAGGAGGCAACGGCCGCCTGGTACGACCCCCGCTGGCTCTTCCCGGGAAAATTCAGCGGCGGCGCCGAATTGGGCCTGAACGGGTCCGACGGGAACTCGGAAGCACTGAGCCTGAAAACCGGCTTCAACTTCAAGCATGAAACGGACTGGGACGAACTGGATGTCAACCTGGCCTACAACAAGGCCACCGCGGACGGAGTCGAGACGCAGCATAATTCCCAATTCAATGCAAACTACGAACGCAGCATTAAGGACTCGCGCTGGAACATGTTCGTGAGGAACTCGCTGTTGTACGATGAGTTCAAGCCGTTCGACTTACGCTACGCAATCAACGCCGGTGTCGGCTACACGATCATCAAGACCGAAACAACCAAATGGAAAACCCGGTTCGGTGCCGGTGGCTCGATGGAAATCGGAGGGCCCGACGACGATTGGGTCAAAGAAGCGGTCTTTGGCACGGACTTTGAGAAACAACTTTCTGATCGCCAGAAGTTCACCTTCACCGGTGACTATTTTCCCGACTGGACCGATTTCGAGAACTACCGCGTGGTCACGCAGGCCAGCTACGAGATCCTTCTGAACGAAGAACACAACCTGAACCTGAAGCTGTCGCTGAATGATCAGTATGACAGCACGCCGAACGGCGCCAAACCGAACGACATCTTCTACTCGATGGTGTTGCTGTGGAAAATGTAGGCCGTTGTCACGGCGGCCCACGATGGAGACCCGCGACGAAAACTGTGCCGTTCGCTTGCCAGGAACAACCAGTGCCCCGTTGACCGGGAACCCGTTGACCGCGAACCCGTTGACCGCGAACCCGTTGACCGCAGGTCGCCGGAATCCTCGGCACCGTTCTCCGGCATACCCGGCCGGAGTCATCGGGATCGCCCGGCGCGGGTCTCGGCAAAGTCTTACTCAACGAGTATCGTAGCGTGACAAGCGTTCTTGCAGGGAGTGTATCGCAGTGAAACTGATCGTGGCCATCATCCAGCCGACCAAGCTGAGCGTCGTGCAGGAGGCGCTCGCCCGGATTGGCGTGGAACGACTAACCGTCTGCGATGCGCTCGGCTACGCCAGGCAGCGGGGGCGAACGGAGATGTACCGCGGCATCGAATACAAGCAGACGTTACTCCGGAAGGTGGAGCTCGAGATCGTCGTCAACGACGACTTCCTGGAACGGACCTTGGACGTTCTCCAGGACGTGGCCCGCACCAGCCCCGAAGGAACGATTGGCGACGGCAAAGTGTTCGTTGTACCTGTCGAGCAAGCGTACCAGATTCACAATCAGGTCACCGGCCCGGAAGCCGTGTAGGCTGGAGAAGCGTGATCATGATTGGGGTTTACCTGACGTCGGATCTCTTCTTTTCGTCGCGCGTGATGAGCCTCGCAAGGTCTCACGGCTGGCCGCTCGAAATGGCCCCGTCCGCCGACGCCGTGCGCCGCAAGGCGGCCGACCGTGCGGTGCGCCTGTTGATCATCGATCTCGGCAAATTCGCCCCGCAAGCGCCGGAATTGATCGAGGAATTGAAGCCGCGATTCCCGGAGATGGAGGTGATCGCCTACGGGCCCCACGTTGACGCGGCGACGCTCGAGGCGGCACGATCCGCCGGCTGCGACCAGGTCCTGTCGCAGGGGCAGTTCAACCAGCTCGCCGGACAAATCCTGCAGCAAACATGGGGCGGGGACGGCTTTTGACGGCTGCGCGGCAAACGAGCCTTCGGCAAGCAACGCGCGGCCGAGAAATCTGCGGACTCCCGTTCGTCGTCCTGGTCCATTTGCTGCGCACGCATCAATAGGAGAATGGCTCGATCAAGGTGATCCGCCGTGCGGGGTCGCATCAACGCGCGTCGCCCGTTGTCTCGTCAACCGCCGCCTCCCCAGACCCATCTGCCTTGCTCGCTCCGCCGTCGGCCTTGGCACCGCCATCGGCAGGCGCTGCCGCCTGCAGTGGAGGCAGACCGTAGCGGGCCGCATCCTGGTCGAGAAAGACTTCGTCCAGGTCGACCTGATCCGCATCGCGGCGCAGCAACAGGTAGATCGCCGTGGCACCGCACCAGAAAAAGGCGAAGCCGAAGGCGACCACGACGACATCCGTTATTCCATTGCAGGACCGAATCAGCCAGCCGCCGTTGTCGGCCAGGGATGCGCCACCCGTGCCGGCCAGCACCTCGTTGATCCGTGCGGCGCCGCCACCCCAGGAAGCCGCCCAGAGCGACAATTCGACCACCTGGCCGGCGGCCAACGCGACCACCCAACGACACAGCACGCCAAACAGGATCGTCACCAGTCCATAAAAAAGGTACTGCAACGGTCGTTGGAAGGTGTAGGAAAAACTGCGGCTGAAGGCCTCGAATGCATCGCTGCCAGACTCGCTGCTGATCGTCGGAAACATCAGCGGCCAGCCGAACCCGACGCCGACCATGAAGATCAGCATGATCAGCCCGCCGACCAACACCAGCGGCCACAACAGGCCGGCCACCATCGCGCCCGCGTCCAACCGCATCAGCAGCCCGACGGCCATGACGGGCAGGGAAACGAGGACCAGTCCCAGGAGCGGAAAGAGGGGGGAGATCAGGTACCAGATATAGTTCCTGCCGACGTGCTTGACCGCCGTGCCGACCCCCAACCGCTCTTCGCATCCCAGTTGCACGGCGGCCAGACGCGTAATCACGCCACCGCAAAAGGCCCACACGATGATGTTCCATAGTCCGCCAAACAGGAGATAAGCGGACTGCGTGACGCTCAAGCGGCGATCAAGCAACCCGGCAAAGGGTCCTGTCAGTTCTCGGTACACGGCCACGACCTGGCTCGCCGAAAGGCCGCTCCATCGGGTCGCTTCGAATTGATTCTCCGTCGCGGACGGGAAGCGGGCCAACGGCTGGCTTGCGGGCAGGCTGTCGAGTGTCGCGGGCCAGGACGAGTTGTCGTCCACCCAGCGGCCGAACGTCGGCTGGTTCGCGTCGATGTCGGTCAGGAAGGCCGCCTCCGCGACCCACCAGCCAAGAGGCATGAGCAGCACTCCCAGGGTGGCCAAGGCGAGCACCGGGAGGCTGATTGAGATCCGAAAGATCCGGAAAATGATGAGCCAAGGGCAAACCTGCTTCCAGACAATTCGCCGCACGACTCCATGTTCGTCAGCCATCAGCACCGTCCTGGGACGCGAAATTGGGGAGTGGTACCGTCTTCCGTCATCGCACGCCACCACGCACAGAACATCGGTCTCCTGGCACGTGTGGTGGCGCAAACCACTGCAAACTGTAACACCGCCCGAAGTTGAGAGGTAGGCATGCGCTGGGTAACCTTACGTCGACGCTGGCGGTCGGGGCGGCGGATCGACCGGCTCACGGCTCACGCTACTCAGCTTCCAAGTCTTCTTCCAAGTCTTCTTCACTGGGGGGCGCCGGGACCCCATAATCTTCGTTCAACCAGCGCCCCAGATCGATCTGCTTGCAGCGAGCGCTGCAAAACGGCATGGCCGACGATTTTTGGGGATCAAACTGATTGCCGCAAATCGCGCATCGCATCGTCGTCATAGGACCGAAACCTTGCCTCTGTTGGGGCCGCGTGTGCTTGCCGGTGTCCTCAGCCGCCACCTCACGAGCCGCTCGACGTGCCGCTCGACGAACCGGAGTCGTTCTTGGCCGGCGTGCTCTTGCCCCCCTCCGACTTTCCGCCGGACGTCGACTTCGACTCGGACTTCGTTTCCCCTGACGACTCGCTGCTCGATTTCTTATCCGCGGCCGCGCCTTTCTTGTAGGACTCGCTGCGGTAGTCCGTTTCGTAGAATCCGGAACCTTTGAACATCAGCGCCGCGCCGGTGCCGAAAAGACGCCGCAGCTTGAGCTTCTTGCAGGCCGGGCACTTCTTCTTTGTCGCTTCCGTAATGCCCTGAAACAGCTCGAATTCGTGACCGCAGGCGTCGCACTGATAATCATATGTGGGCATGGTTGACCTCGGGGATTACTGAACGGCGGCCACCGTTGCGAAGACCGCGAGCAGGGCCGTGTGCGTTGTCAGGTGTTGAAATGCGGGTAGGCGAACGGGGTGGTTGACCGGACCGCGCCACGGCGGTTGCCAACATCAGGACGCAAACAGTTCATGACGATCGGACGGGATGGTAGGAACGGGCACCATGGCGGTGCCCGACGAGCCACCCCCAAGTTGTCGCCAGCAAATGGAGCTGGCTGATGTGGCCAAAGTCGTTCATGTCGAGTTAATTCTCTGCGACCGACGGGAGCGGATTGACGGTGTACGGCCTACGTTCGCCCGCGGTCGGCTTGCAGCCCTGCCCAGTCAGCTATCCTGGGCAGGGGGTCCGGAGGAAATCAAGACCTGCGGCGAACGGACCACACGGTCGTGCAATTGATAACCCACGCGGGTGACGCGGGTGATACACCCTTCGGAAACATCTTCCGACGGCTCCTTGCCGATCGCTTCGTGGAGGTTGGGATCGAAGGCGACTCCTTCCGACTCGATTGGTCGGCAACCGTGTTGCTCCAACACATGGAGCAATTGGCCGGCGACCATCTTCACGCCCTCCACCAGTCCGCTGTCCGCGTCGGCCTGCTGCGCGGCCGCCAGGGCCCGGTCCAGGTTGTCGAGGACCGGCAGTAGATCTCCCAGCAACGGCAGGTTGGCGTAGCGTCGCTGGTCACTGAGTTCCCGTCGTGACCGCTTGCGAAAGTTCTCCAGCTCGGCCTGGGCTCGCAGCACCCGATCGTTGGCGGCTTGCAACTCGCTGGAGAGTGCGTCCACATCGGTGACGGGGATCGTGACCGCCGCGTCCGGTTCGGCGGGCCCCTGCTTCGCGGCGGCGTCCGCGGCCGTTTCGCGAGCGTCGTCCGTGGGCTGATGGTCCGATTTTTCTAAATCCGTGTCAGACATCATTCATTAACCCTCATGTTCGGCTGCGTCCTCAGTCGACGCAAAATAGCTACGGAGCTGTTCCAGGAAAGTCTTTCGATGGGGTGCCACATCGGTATGTTCGAGTTCCGCGAGTTGGCGGAGCAGATCTTCCTGAGCGGCCGTCAACTTCTTGGGAACTTCGATGAACATCTGCACGTGCAGATCGCCGGCGCGCCCGCCGTGCGGATCGGGCATGCCCTTGGACCGCAGTCGGAAGACCTCGCCCGACGGTGTGCCGGGCGGAATCTTGAGTTCCTCGGGGCCGGCCAGGGTGGGGACTTCGACCGTCGCGCCGAGCGTCGCCTGGCTGTACGTCACAGGCAGCCGCAGAATCAGGTGCGTCCCGTCACGCTCGAACAGGCTGTGCGGCCTGACCGAGACAAAGCAGTAACAGTCGCCCGGCGGTCCCCCGTCGGGGCTCGGCTGCCCCTGCCCCGTCAGCCGGACGCGCATGCCGTCATCAATCCCGGCGGGGATCGCCACGTCCAACGTCACGGGCTCCGGTACGAACCCAGAGCCGCGGCAACCGTCGCAGGGGCTGGAAATCACGTGGCCGGCCCCCTGGCAGCCCGGGCAGACGGTTTGCACCCGCAGGATGCCGGCCGACTGCACGACCTGGCCACGCCCGCCGCACCGCTGACAACTCTGGGCGACCGACCCGGGGGCGGCACCGGACCCCGAGCACTTCTTGCAGGGTGCTTTTCGTTTCAGCTTGACGGTTTTGGTGACACCGCGGGCGGCTTCTTCGAGGTCCAGGGTGGCGTCACAGCGAAGGTCTTCGCCGCGCCGCACGCGGCGCCCGTCGCGGCGCCGGCCTCCGCCACCACCGAAGAGGTCGCCGAACAGGCCGCCGGAGAAAATATCACCGAACGCCTCGAAGATATCTTCCACCTCGTGGAACTGCTGGCCGGCTCCCTGCAATCCGGCGTGGCCGTACTGGTCGTACAGTGCACGCTTCTGCGAGTCGCTCAAGACCTCGTACGCCTCGGCTGCTTCCTTGAACTTCTCGGTGGCCTCTTCGTCGTTCGAATTCGCATCGGGGTGATACTTGAGCGCCAACTTACGGTAGGCGCCGGCAATCTCCCGTTCCGAAGCGTCTCGCGCGACGTTCAGGACCTCGTAGTAGTCTCGTTTGCTTGCCATCGCTCGAGGTGCAGTCCTTTACCCTGCGGTGCACGCAGTCTGAGGCTTGACGAACCAAAAAACGGGCCACCCTGCGGTGGCCCGTCGCAACGTTTCGTTCTCTCGTGCCAGCCAGTCGCCGACCGAAGCAGGATGGGTTAGCGAATGCTACCTTCGATTCGCTGCTTATCCTTATCTTCCTGATCGAGGTTGGTGACCAGGGCTTCCGTCGTGAGCAGCAACCCGGCAATGCTTGCCGCATTGCTGATGGCGGTTCGCACGACCTTGACCGGGTCGATGATGCCGGCCTTGAACATGTCGGTGAACTCGCCCAGGTTGGCGTTGTAACCGACGTTCTTGGCCTTCTCGCGTGTCTCGTCGGCGATCACCGAACCGTCAATACCGCAGTTGTCGGCAATCTGCCGCAAGGGGGCGTCCAGGGCTCCCAGCACGATGTCGACGCCGATCTTCTCGTCGCCCTTGGCCGAAGCCCGCACGCCTTCGACCGCCTCCTGGCAACGCAACAAGGCCACACCGCCGCCGGGCAGAATGCCCTCTTCCACGGCCGCACGGGTCGCGTGCAAGGCGTCCTCGACGCGTGCCTTCTTCTGCTTCATGTCGGCTTCGGTCTCCGCACCGACCGAGATCACCGCCACACCGCCGGCCAGTTTCGCCAGACGCTCCTGGAATTTTTCCTTGTCGTATTCGCTGTCGACCTGGTCGATCTGGCTGCGAATCTGCTTGATCCGATGATCGATGTCGGCACGCTCGCCGACGCCTTCCACGATCGTCGTGCTGCTCTTGTCGACCACGATCTTCTTGGCTCGACCGAGGTGCTCGAGCGTCAGGTTCTCCAACTGCAGACCGAGGTCTTCGCTGATCATCGTTCCGCCGGTCAGAATACCAATGTCACCCAGCATCGCCTTGCGGCGGTCGCCAAAACCGGGCGCCTTGACCGCACAGACATTCAGGACGCCGCGCAGCTTGTTGACGACCAGCAACGTCAACGCCTCGGCCTCCACGTCCTCCGCGATAATCAACAGCGGCTTGCCGGTCTGGCCAACCTTTTCGAGGATCGGCACGAGTTCACGGATGTTGCCGATCTTCTTCTCGTGGATCAGGATGTAGGCGTCTTCGAGGAGACAGTCCATTTCCGCCGAGCGGTTGATGAAGTAAGGCGACACGTAGCCTTTGTCGAACTGCATGCCGTCGACGAACTCCACCTTCGTGTCCGTGGTCTTTCCTTCTTCCACGGTGATCACGCCATCCTTGCCGACACGCTCGAGGGCATTGGCCAGCTGTTCGCCGATCACCATGTCGTTGTTGGCGCTGATTGCGCCGACATGGGCGACCTCTTCCCGGCTGGTCACCGGCTTGCCCATCTTGACCAGCTTGTCCTCGACCGCGTCGACGGCAATTTCGATGCCGCGGCGAATGGCCGTCGGATTGCTGCCGGCCACGATATTGCGAAGACCTTCCTTGAAAATGGCACGAGCGAGCACGGTCGCCGTGGTCGTACCGTCGCCGGCCAGGTCCGACGTCTTCTGAGCCACTTCGACGACCAGCTTGGCGCCCATGTTCTCGAAGCGGTCTTCGAGCTCAATTTCCTTGGCGACCGTCACGCCGTCCTTCGTCACGGTCGGACCACCGAACGACTTGTCGATGATCACATTGCGCCCCGTCGGACCCATCGTCACCGCAACCGTGTCGGCAAGTTTTTCCACGCCACGCAGCATGCGACCGCGGGCATGATCTTCAAAGAGAAGTTGTTTTGCCACTGGGAATTACCCTTATTTGATAAAGTTTGGTTGAAATCGGCCGACGTCCGGTGTTACACGACCTTGGCCAAGATGTCGCTCTCCCGCAGGATCTTGACCTCTTCGCCATTGATTTCGATGTCGGTCCCGCCGTACTTGCCGTAGATCACTTCGTCCTTGACGGCTACGGACAGTTCGCCACGCTGACCATTGTCCAGCAGGCGCCCCGGACCAACGGCAACCACCGTACCGCGTTGCGGCTTCTCTTGAGCAGAATCGGGCAGAACAATGCCACCAGCCGTGGTTTGCTCGGCATCAGTCGGTTTAACAACCACGCGATCGTCCAAGGGACGGATGTTGATTTTCGCCATCGTGAAAAATTCCTTACGTCTATCGATGTGTGAAAGTTGTTTTTCTGGTTCCTGAACCGGCGACCGGTTTACATCATGCCAGGCATGCCGCCCATGCCACCCATGCCGCCCATGCCAGGCATGCCGCCCATACCACCCATGCCGCCCATGTCGGGCATGCCGCCGCCGCCATGGTGGTCGTGGTGATCGTCCCCTTCCTCTTCTTCCACCGGAATGTCGGTGATCAGGGCCGAGGTTGTCAGGAGCAGCGAGGCAACGCTGGAGGCGTTTTGCATGGCCGTGCAGACCACCTTGGCCGGGTCAATCACTCCCGCGGCGATCAGGTCGCCATAGGTATCCTTGTCCGCGTTGTAACCTTCCTGGCTGTTCTTCAACTGGCGAACCCGGTTCACGACCACGGCACCGTCCTTGCCCGCGTTGTTGGCGATCGCTCGCAGCGGTTGATCCAGCACATTCTGGATGATCGTGGCCCCCAGTTTCTCGTCCCCTTCGAGCTTCAATTTGGCGACCGCTTTTTCAGCTCGAATCAAGGCCACGCCGCCCCCGGTGACGACCCCCGATTCGAGTGCTGCCTGGGTGGCGGCCTTGGCGTCTTCGATCAGCGCCTTGCGTTCCTTCATTTCAGTCTCGGTCGCGGCACCGCAATTGATCTGGGCGACGCCCCCGGCCAGTTTGGCAAGCCGTTCCTGAAGCTTCTCGCGATCGTATTCGCTATCGGTAATCTCGATTTCATTACGGATCTGCTGGACGCGGCCATCAATCGCCTCCTTCTTGCCGGCACCGCCGACAATGATGGTCTCTTCCGAGGTGATCTTGACCTTCTTGGCACGGCCCAGATCTTTGAGGCCGACGCTCTCCAGGTCGATCCCCAGATCCTTAAAGATCGGCTCGCCGCCGGTCAGGATCCCGATATCGCCCAGCATCGCCTTGCGCCGATCGCCGTAGCCGGGTGCCTTGACCGCACAGACCTGGAGGATGCCCCGCATCTTGTTGACAACCAGCGTGGCCAACGCTTCGCCATCAACATCCTCGGCAATAATCAACAGCGGCTTGTTGGCCTTGCTGATCGCTTCCAGCAAAGGAATCAGTTTCTTGTTCGACGAGATCTTCTCCTCGAAGAGGAGGATATGGCAGTTCTCCAGCTCGACGGTGACGTCGTCCTGGTTGGTCACGAAGTGGGGCGAGAGGAATCCGCGGTCAAACTGCATGCCTTCCACGACTTCGACCGTGGTCTCGCTGCCGCGACCCTCTTCGACCGTGATCACGCCATCTTTGCCGACCTTCAGAAAGGCGTCAGCCAGCACGGCCCCGATCGTGGGATCGTTGTTGCCGGCGATGGTCGCCACCTGCTGAATCTCTTTCTTGCTTTTGCCGGAGATCGGCGTGGCGATCTTGGTCACTTCGGCAGTGACTGCGGCGGTCGCCTTGGCCATCCCACGGGAAAGGGCCATCGGGTCGCCGCCGGCGGCAACCATCTTCAACCCCTCGCGGTAGATCGCTTCGGCCAACACGGTGGCCGTCGTCGTACCGTCACCGGCCACGTCGTTGGTCTTGCTGGCCGCCTCTTTGACCAGTTGTGCACCCAGGTTCTCTTCGGGGTCATCCAGATCGATATCCTCGGCCACAGTCACCCCGTCCTTGGTGACCTTTGGCGAGCCCCAACCCTTGTCGAGCACGGCATTTCGGCCCCGTGGACCCAGCGTGCTGCGCACCGCTTTCGCGAGTTTCGAGACACCTGCCAGCAACGGTTGCCGGGCCTTGTCGTCAAACACCATTTGTTTCGCCACGTCCGCATTCCTCCAATTAGATCGCAGGGAGAGTATTTCGATTGACGCCACTGGCTTCCGAATCCAGGGCCGGTCAGTCATGTTCCTGGCGTGTCTGGTCTGTGCTTGCGCGGCATGCACTTTTGGCAGGCCACGACGAATGAGCCGCCAATATGTGCAATGCCTGTGCCAAACCCCGAACAGCGACAGTAAGCCGTTTCATAAAAGTCAGTTACGAAAAACGAAGCAAACCCGGGCCATCGCGTCGCTCGACTGCCCCCAACCGCCGGATGCCAATTTGACAGAGGTTGTCGAGCGACGGTCGATTATCAAGTCTGGCCGTTTCTGTTAGAGTTCGACGGCACCTCCGGCCTGGAAAGGGTTTCGATGTCGATCTACGACGACCAGTACAACGAAGAGGGTCCTGACAAACCTCAACCAAGACCGCAGCCACTGGCCAACGGCCTGCCGCCTGCGGATGTTGTTTCGGCCGGCAAAGCCAAGCCCGCTCGACATGGCGACGAGCTGGACACAGATAGTGATTCTCCGGCGGACGGACCGCGACGGACCGGTTGCGGCTGCCGCTCCTGCCTGCTGGCCATCTTCATTTGGTGCCTCCTCTGCATTGCCTTCTGCGGCATCGGAGGTTATACGATGTACCGCAAGGCACCCGAATGGGCACATGACGCCGTGGTCGCGGCGGTCGAGGATTCCGACCTGGAGCCAGAGGCAAAGGCCAGCATTCGCGAGGACATGGGCCGTTTGCTGGACGAGTATCGGGCCGGCAATATCACCGGTGAACGGGCCCAAGCCGCCCTGGAGGAGTTCGCCGAATCGCCGCTGCCGGTCCTGTTGATTGCCTACGCGGCCATGGATGGGTACATCGACCCGTCCGGGTTGTCGGACGAAGAGAAATCCGCGGCCCGCCAAGTACTTCAGCGGGTCGCTCGCGGCACCTTCGAGGGAGAGATCGATCCGGACGACCTGGAAGTCGCCTTTGACTACATTTCGCAGAAAGATTTTCAAGGGAACCGCCAGCTCAAGAACCACGTCTCCGATGAAGACCTGCGGGCGTTCATTGCCGAGTGCAAGTCGGTTGCCGACCAGGCCGGCGTTCCGGATGAGCCGTACGAAGTCGACGTCGCGGGAGAGGTAAAACGGATCGTCGATCGGGCACTCGGCTTGCCCATCGAAGAGCAACACGAGCTGGATAAGGCAGACGAGGGGCAGCGGCGGGAACGGTCCGACCCGGCTCCCACGGGTGACCATCCGTTGGAGGCTGGACGGCGACCGTCAATCGCCGGGCAGCTCGCCTGACCAGCCGGATCGCGCGTCGAGCCCGCGTGCTGACGGCGCAGCCCGTGTTTCGCACGTGGTCACCGGTTGCGCTGAAAGAGTTCCATACATCGCGCTCAGAATCCAACGGCAGACGCTCATGCCCCCAGCGCCCCCCATTCCCGACCAGCATCCCGCCCCAAGTCTCAGCATCGGACAGTGCGCGACGCTGGCCTGCCTGCTGGAAGTGATGGCTGCCAAACCGGGTAACGTGCATCGAGGAGCCGACTTTGAGGACATCGGCCTACTCGACTTCGCCGTCAGTGCAACCGCGATCGGACCGGCGATGGACGACGCCCCTCGGCAGGGAGTTGGAGCGGCCGTCTTGCAAACCGCCCGCTTGACTCAGAACCTCGTGCAGTCCAACACGAATCTGGGCACGATCCTGCTGCTGGCCCCCCTGGCCGCAGTCGCTGCAGATGAACCCCTGCGTGCCGGGTTGCCCGGGGTCCTGGCCGAGCTGCAACCGGCGGACGCCGCCGCGGTCTACGAGGCGATTCGCGTCGCGCATCCGAGCGGCCTGGGAAAGGTCGCGCAGATGGACGTCGCCGATGCCGCCCCGCCGGATCTCCTGGACGCGATGCGCCACGCGGCGGAACGCGATTTGGTCGCGCGTCAATATACGAATGGCTTTCAGGAGGTTTTCGATGTGGTCACCCCGCGACTCGTCTCCGGCTGCCAAAATGGCCTGCCGTTGACCGCAGCGGCAATCGACGCTCATATTCATCTGATGGCAGAATTCCCAGACAGCCTGATCGCCAGAAAATGTGGTCCCGGCGTGGCGGCCCTCTCGAGCCGAATGGCTGCCCAGGTGCTGGAGGCCGGCGAGCCGCAAAGCGACGCCTACCTCCGCGCCGCTGCCGACCTCGATTTTTGGCTCCGCAGCGACGGTCACCGGCGCAACCCGGGAACCACCGCCGACTTGATCGCGGCCGGACTGTTCGTCGGCCTGCGCGAACGCTGGCTGGTCCCGCCGTTCCGCTGAGCCCCCAACCTAATCACAACGAGGCCCCTGCCGTGCCCGCACAGTATCGCGTCCGCCTGGCCAAGGAAAACATGGTGTTTAGCGCTGCGCATTTCATCACCTTCAACGGTGACGTGTGCGAACGCCTGCACGGCCACAACTACCATGTGGCGACGACCGTCTCCGGCCCCTTGGACGAAAACTACTACGTCATCGACTTCATCGCCCTGCGCGACAGCCTGGCGGCCATCGTTGGCGAACTTGATCACCACATGCTGCTCCCGACCGGACACCGCACCATTCTCGTTCGGGAGGAAGGTGCCGAGGTTGTCGTGACGCACGGCGAGCGCCGCTGGGTGTTTCCGGTCGGCGACTGTATCCTGCTGCCGGTCGAAAACACGACCGCCGAACTGCTGGCTCGATGGATCGGAAATCGCCTCCTGACGGAGATTGCCGACAAGACCGGACAGCGTCCCGCGAAGCTGACGGTCGAAGTCGACGAGAACGAAGGCCAGTGGGGCGTGTGGGAGTGGACCGCCGGCGATTAGCCTGTTCCCGGGCAACCGGCACAGCCGATACTTCTTCTTGAGCCGTCGCAGTTCACGAATGTCATGCACAGCATGACCTACGGAAGTGTGGAATCCGGAAGCATGGAATCCGGTAGTGCAGCACCGACCACTCTGGCTCCCCTCGCCCCCAGCTTGTCTGGGGGAGAGGGGCCGGGGGTGAAGGGGCCGAGATTGCGTGATGCAATTGATCACCTGGCTCCCATGCCGTTCCATTCGAATCCGGTGATCGCATCCTCAACCTGTCGACTGACAAAGCGTGAACGATTCCGCCTGGCATCCGCGATGATCCCGCGGGAAACATCGGAAGTTAACGACTTACGAAATCCAATTGCACGGTAATCAAGTAAACGAGACGGCCACTGGGCCGTCGCCCGGGCATCGCCGCCCAACCACACTCCATCCAGTTGGAATCCCATGGCCTCAAGCTTGCGTCGAGCCGCGATCGTGCTGACGAGCCTGCCGAAGGCAGACGCCAAGCGAATGCTGGCAACGCTGTCAGCTCGGCAGCGGCGAGCGATCTTGGCGGAAGTCCGCCGGCTCGGTCGAAGCGACCTGGGCCGACCCGCCGAGGAGCCTTGGTCTGCCATCGTCAGTGCATTCACTCGGGAGGCGGCGGCCCCAGCCGACGTGGCACAGGACGGTCACGGCGATCCGTCACGGTTCCCGTGCAACTCGGTCAAGCAGACCATCCTCGATCGACCACCGTTTGAGTTTCTGAGCGAGGTCAAGCCGCCCCGGTTGGCCCAAGTCTTACGGGGCGAGCTCCCGCAAACCGTGGCACTCGTTTTGAGCCACCTGCCCCCCGCGGTTGCGGCAGAAGTACTTGGTGGGCTGCGCCCCGAGCTACAGCAGGCAGTCGTTCTTCGCATCGCGGCAATGCAGCAGCCGGCCCCGGAGATGGTCGCGCACGTTGAATCTGGTCTGGCTTCCCTGCTGCGATCCGGGCGTCAGCGGCAACCCGCACCGATCGGTGGAGTTGATCGTGCGGCGAAGATCCTCGGCCGCTGCGATCCGGCAACTGAAGCGGCGGTCCTGGTGGAGATGTCCCAGGACTTTCCTGAATTGGCCAACAGTCTCCGTCAGCATGTTCAGTCGCCGGCAGCCGCCTGACGACCCGCTACCGAACGGAATGGGCACCAACTATCATGGCGCCCGCGCCGTGTCGCCTGGCGGCCGGTGATCGCTCAACCCGCGATGCGGCGGGTGATCGCCGAGCGATTCGCACATCCCACTCGAGGGGACTGACCTTGTTTGCATTAGTAACGGGCGCGGGCGGATTCCTGGGCCAATACGTGGCCGAGCAACTTGTGGGGCGGGGCGACCGCGTCCGAGCGTTCTCGCGCCGCAACTATCCGGAACTCGGCGCGGCGGGCATCGAGTGCGTGACCGGTGATCTTCGCGACGCGAACGCCGTTGCAGACGCCTGCCGCGGAGTGGACATTGTCTATCATGTCGCTGGTGTCGCCGGGATCTGGGGCCCGTGGGAACACTATTATGGGATCAACACGGTCGGGACAGAAAATGTAATTCGTGGTTGCCGGCAGCACGACGTCCGGCGACTGGTCTATACGAGCAGCCCGAGCGTGACGTTTGATGGCGGGGACCAGAACGGCATTGACGAATCGGCCCCCTACCCCGACCAGTGGCTCTGCCACTACCCCCACACCAAAGCCTTGGCCGAACAGGCGGTGCTGGCCGCCAATGGGAACGACGGACTGAGCACGTGCGCGCTGCGGCCACACCTGATCTGGGGCCCCCGCGATCAACACCTGATCCCTCGGCTGCTGGACCGTGCCAGGCGGGGCAAGTTGGTTCGCGTCGGGGATGGACAGAACCTCGTCGACATGATCTACGTCGAGAATGCAGCGGCCGCCCATCTGCTGGCCGGCGATCTCTTGCAGCCCGGCCACCCCTCGGCCGGCCGGGCGTACTTCATCAGTCAGGCCGAGCCGGTAAACTGCTGGGAGTGGATCGACCAGATCCTGCAGACCGCCGGACTGCCACCCGTCCGACGTTCAATCTCATTTAACGCGGCATGGCGGATTGGCGCCATGATGGAGGCCGCCTACCGCGTGCTACGGATTCGACGCGAACCGCGGATGACCCGCTTCCTGGCCGCCCAGCTCGCCAAGTCACACTATTTTGACACGTCGCGTGCCGCCGCCGACCTGGGCTTTGAACCCCAGATCTCAACTGCCGAGGGGATGACCCGGCTCGCCGACGCGCTCGAGCCGACGTTGTGATGAAGTCGTCAGGCGTGATGTTTGTGCGCCGGAGGCGAGAATTCCGGCAGCAGGCAGCGAGGTGTGGCAACCGGCCCGGCGCCGCGTTCAATCGCTCGGCAACGCGTTTCATCGCTGGATAACCCGGCCAGGCGTTGGTCCGCTCGGTTGAATCGAGGCCTTTGAAAACAACGCCGCCGTGAATCCCCGGAGCGTTCGTCCGGGTAGTATTTGCAGCAGGCGCAGGCGGTCGCCGTTGCCTCGCGTGTCCAATTCTCGCATTGCCTGGCGAATCGTCTCAGCCGGACTCCCGAACGATGCGAAACGGGGGCCGTCGTGATTGCTTGCAATGGTGGCGTGCGTCCGACCGCCTGCCCACGCCACATCAATTCGTCAGCCCGCAGGGCGGTTGTCGTTGGCGGAAAATTTGCTGCAATGGAAGCTGGCTGCGACGGCTGGCGGGCCGCTTGTCAATCACTGGGAAAATAGGTAGTTTTTGTTGTTACCTTTCTTGAGATCGAGAAACCATGATCGCGACCAATGGTACAAGTCAACTGCCCGATGATCAGCGGATTGTTATCTCCGGGATTGGCCTGACCGCGCCCAATGGGAACGACTGGGCGGAGTTCCGTAGCAACCTGCTGGCGGGCCGGAGCGGCGTGAGTGACTACGAGATTCGCTACGTCGGCAAGACGTTGGCGGGCATCTGTGACTTCGACATGAAGCGTTACCAGACCAGGAAAGACGCGCGCCGGGGGACGCGCGCCGGCAGTGTCGGAATTTATTCGGCCAACGAAGCGGTCAAGCACTCCGGCTTGGACTGGGAAAACATCGACCGATCGCGGGTGGGGATGTACATCGGCGTCACCGAGCACGGGAATGTCGAGACGGAAAATGAGATCTTCGAGTTGAAGGGATTTGAGTACGACACTTCGTATTGGTCGCATCACCACAATCCGCGGACGGTCGCCAACAATCCGGCGGGTGAAGTGGCGCTCAACATGGGGATCACCGGTCCCCATTACACGATCGGGGCAGCTTGTGCCGCCGGCAATGCCGGCTTGATCCAGGGTGCGCAGATGCTCCGTTTGCATGAGTGCGACGTGGCGCTCGCGGGCGGCGTTTCGGAGAGCATTCACACGTTCGGGATTTTTGCCAGCTTCAAGAGCCAGGGGGCGTTGGCATCCCACGAGGACCCGGCCAAAGCGTCGCGTCCGTTTGATTCACAGCGGAACGGGATTGTCGTTGCGGAAGGAGGTTGCCTGTATGTTCTCGAACGGCTGGCAGACGCCAGGCGCCGAGGGGCGGAGATCTATGGCGAGCTGGTCGGCTATGCGATGAACACCGACGCCACCGACTTTGTATTGCCCAACGCCGACCGCCAGGCCCAATGTGTGAGCTTGGCGTTGAAGAAAGCGGGCCTCAAGCCGGAGCAGATCGGAATTGTCAGCACGCATGCAACAGGCACCAGCCTGGGTGATGCGCAAGAGTGTGCTGCGCTGCGGCAGGTCTTTGGTGGTTGCGAGAACACCCTGTTTAACAATACAAAGAGCTTGATCGGCCACGCGATGGGTGCGGCCGGCGCACTGGAACTTTCCGGCAATCTGGCGGCCTTCCAAGACGGCGTATGCCATGCGACGATCAACGTCGATGAGCTCGATCCAGAATGTGCGTTGGACGGCCTGGTCGTTAACGAACCGCGAGAGACGGGGCCTCCTCGCTACATCTTGAACAATTCGTTCGGGATGCTGGGAATCAACTCCGTCGTGATCATTGAACGAATTTAAGCGGGCGATTGGCCCCGCTCTAGGGAGAAGCAAACCGAATGACACCTGACGAGATCCGCGAAGAAATCCTCGACATCCTGGAGAACATCGCGCCGGACGAAGACTTGGGTGATCTGGACGACGGTGTCGCGTTCGTCGATCAATTGGAATTGGATAGCATGGACTTTCTGGACATCGTGATGGAGTTGCGGAAGCGGCACCGCGTCCAGATTCCGGAAGAGGACTACACGGAGCTGGCCAGCATGGCGAGCACGGTAGCTTATCTGACGCCGTTGATGAAAGACCTGCAGAAAGCCTGACCGGCCCGCGGGACGCCGCGCGAGCATGCCGTCGGTGAGCCACCGCAGGTCGCGCGTCGTCGCTGTCTGCGGGCAAGCGATCGCGGGCAATCGGCGGCCCGCGGGCGGATGCGGTCGTCGGCGGGGCCGGGCGACGGTCACGCAAGTCGACCTGGATCTACCTTTGCGGCCCGAGCCGTGCCAAGCTATGTACGACACGATTATCATTGGCGCGGGCATGTCGGGGCTGGCGGCCGGGATCCGACTTGCCTACTTCGATCAGCGTGTCTGCATTCTCGAACGGCACACGACGATCGGCGGGCTGAATTCCTTCTATCGTCTGGGCGGACGGGATTACGACGTCGGCTTGCATGCGGTGACGAACTACGTCCCCAAAGGGACGCGTCGAGGCCCGCTGGCGCGGGCCCTCAAGCAACTGCGGTTTACGCGCGACGATTTCGCCTTGGCCCCGCAGATCGGTTCACGGATCGCCTTTCCCGGCGTCCACCTCGACTTCGGCAACGGCCTCGAATTGCTCGAATCCGAAGTCGCCGCCAAGTTCCCCCACGAGGTGGACAACTTTCGCCGCCTGGTGGCACGTTTGATCGAATACGACGATCTGGACGAAGAGAGCTTTCAGATCTCGGCTCGCGACGTTCTCAACGACACGCTTTCCGATCCGCTCTTGATCGAGATGATCCTTTGCCCCCTGATGTGGTACGGCAATGCGCGGGAACATGACATGGATTACGGGCAATTCTGCATCATGTTTCGGAGCATCTTTCTGGAGGGCTTTGCCCGGCCGTTCGCCGGCGTGCGTCTGATCCTGAAGAACCTGGTGCGCAAGTTTCGTGCGTTGGGCGGTGAGCTGAAGCTACGCAGCGGAGTGGAACGGATCCACGTGGAGGATGGACGCGCGGTGGGCGTCGTTTTGGATAATGGCGAAGAGCTGCAGGGACGCCGGATCCTCTCGTCGGCCGGGCTGGTCGAAACGCTCCGGCTGTGCGATGACGTTACGGAACCTGTGGAATCGCGGGCGGGACGTCTCTCGTTCTGCGAAGCCATTTCGGTGCTCGACCGCGAGCCCAAGGCGCTGGGCTACGACCGCACGATCCTGTTCTTCAACGACTCGGAACAGTTCCATTGGCGAAAACCGGATGAACAGCTCTGCGATGTCCGCACTGGCGTGATCTGCTCGCCGAACAACTATGCCTACGATCCGGCCGACGGCCAGTTGCCGGACGGAGTCATCCGCATGACGGCGCTGGCCGATTTCGATCGCTGGTCGAATCTGCCGGAAGACCAGTACCGTCTGGAGAAGTTACGCTGGTACGATCGCATCGTCGAATCGGCGGTCCGGTTCGTGCCCGACTTCCGCGGTCACGTGGTCGACACGGACATGTTTACTCCCCACACGATCCGGCGATTCACCTGGCATGACAATGGTGCCGTTTACGGAGCGCCCGAAAAACGGCTCGACGGGACCACCCATCTGCAGAACGTCTTCCTGTGCGGGACAGATCAGGGGTTCGTCGGTATCATAGGATCGATCGTCAGCGGCATTTCGATCGCCAACCAGCACTGCTTGCGCGATTAGCCGGCCGCCACCTTTCGTCCGCAGCCACTCGACCTGGAATTCCTCGAGACAACCCGCGACGCGATGCCAAAAGACTTTCTGAAGGGCGCGAACGACGAGTACGATGTGATCGTGATCGGCAGCGGCCTGGCGGGAATGACGTCCGCCAACATTCTGGGCCGTGCCGGCTACTCGGTTCTGCTGCTGGAACAACACTACAAACTGGGCGGCATGGCCACCTGGTTCAAGCGGCCGGGTGGGCACATCTTTGATGTCTCGCTGCACGGATTCCCGTACGGGATGATCAAGAGCTGCCGCCGCTACTGGTCCCCCGAGATTGCCGCGGCCATCGTTCCGCTCAAGAACATCCGGTTCGACAACCCGATGTTTTCACTCACGACAACCTACAACCGTGACGATTTCACTCGGCTGCTGACGGACCGTTTCGACGTTGCCCCGGCCACCGTCAAGGCCTTCTTCGACACCGCGCGGGGCATGAACTTCTACGATGACCAGGCAATGACGACGGGCCAGTTGTTCGAGCAGTTCTTTCCCGGCCGGCAGGACGTGGTCCGGCTGCTGATGGAGCCGATCGTTTACGCCAACGGTTCGACGCTGGAGGATCCGGCGATTACCTACGGCATCGTGTTTTCGAATTTCATGTCCAAGGGCGTGTACACCTTCGAGGGTGGAACGGACCGCCTGATCCAGATGATGGAAGCCGAACTGCTGGCGAATCAGGTCGACGTTCGCATCAAATGCGATGTCGAAAAGATCAACCTCCGGCAAGGGCGCGTGGCGAGTGTCACGGTTAACGGCCGCACCATCAAGGCGCGGTCCGTCATCTCCAACGCCAATCTGCGGGCGACCATTTTCCGCTTGCTGGGCGAAGAGCAGTTGGACCGGCAATTCGTCGACCAGGCTCGCGAAGTGCGGCTCAATAATTCCAGTACGCAGGTTTATATGGCGCTCAAACCGGGCGAGACGGTCGATGAGTCGACGGGCGATCTGCTGTTCAGTTCCACCGCCCGCGAGTTTCGCACGGACCTCCTGCTCAACCGCGACGTTACCAGCCGCACCTATTCGTTCTACTATCCCCGCACACGTCCGGACGGCCGCGAGCGGACGCTGCTTGTCTCCAGCACCAACGCCCATTTTCAGGACTGGAGCGACCTCTCCGACGAGGAGTACCAGGCCAGCAAGGCCGATCTGATCGAGACCACGCTGGACGCCGTCGAGACGTACGTACCGAACATTCGCCGGCGTCTGGCACACGTCGAAGCCTCCACGCCCAGAACGTTTCGCCACTACACACAGCACGTCGCCGGGGCCAGCTTCGGTACCAAATTCGAGGGCCTGGCAATCAGCCGCGGGCTGCCGGAACAGGTCAAAGGCCTGTATCATGCGGGCAGCGTCGGCATCATCATGTCGGGCTGGCTGGGTGCCATCAACTACGGGGTGATTGTCGCCAACGACGTCGACTCGATGCTGATGGCGGCCGCCACCAGTGCCCCGGCATCGAGTTAGTAACAATCGGGTCACGGCCACTCATCCACCGTCTCCACCGCCCCCAGCCAAGAACGCACACGATGACTCAAGACGCCATTCTGGCCGCCATACCCCACCGCCCGCCGATGCTGTTGGTGGATGAGATCGTCGATCAATCCGACAACCGTATCGTCTGCCGGAAGACGTTCCGGGAGGACGAGTATTTCTTCCAGGGGCACTACCCGGGCGAACCGATTGTGCCGGGTGTGATTCTGTGCGAGGCGTCGATGCAGGCCGGTGCGATCCTGCTGTCGCAGTTCGTCCAGGAGGGAGATGGCGTGCCGGTGGCGACTCGCCTGAATGACGTCAAGTTCAAACGGATGGTCCGGCCGGGTGATACCGTCGAGATGCATGTCACGTTGAACGAACGGCTGGCCGATGCGTTTTTCCTGACGGCCAAGGTCAAATGCGCAGGCAAGCTGACGGCCCGACTCGACTTTGCCTGCACGGTTGCCGCACCGCCAAGCTAAGAACGACGATGGTCCGCCGCACCGCGTTCCCCTGAATTCGGCCAGCGGCCCTGCCCGCTTGTTTCCCGAACTCCGACCCACCTTCCGAACACGTGCCAGATTTCCTCCAGCTTGAAGCCAAGACCTTCGTCGTATTCGGGGTCGCAAATCGCAAGAGTGTCGCTTACCACATTGGCAAGACACTGGAAGAGGCGGGCGCCACCGTGGTCTACGTCGTCCGCAGCGAGCAACGCCGCGAAAGCCTGGGCAAGCTGCTCAAGGACCGGGAGGTGCTGGTTTGCGATGTCGAGGACCAGCAGCAGATCGACCGTGTCCGTGACGAGATCGCTGCGCACCATCCGGTCATCCACGGCCTGGTGCATTCGATTGCCTTCGCCAGCTACGAGGGTGGCATGCGACCCTTTCACGAGACAGGTCGAGCCCAATTTCTGCAAGCGGTCGACATTTCCTGTTTCTCGCTGATTAGCCTCTGCAACGCGTTCAAGGATCTCCTCGATCAGGATGCCTCGGTCATCGCGATTTCGATTTCGACGACGCGCATGGCGAGCGAGAACTACGGTTACATGGCGCCGATCAAGGCCGCCCTCGATTCCTCGCTGGCCTTCCTGACGAAATCGTTCAGCAAGTTTTCGCGTGTCCGCTTCAATGCCGTCGGTCCGGGCCTGCTCAAAACGTCCGCCTCGGCCGGCATCCCCGGCTATGTGGATTCGTACCTTTACGCCGAACAGGTTATCCCCCGGGGCCAGGCCGTACAAACGCAAGAGGCGGCCAACGTGGCAGCCTTTCTCCTCAGCCCGCGCTCATCCGGCATCACCGCCCAAACCCTCGTCGTCGACGCCGGCATGTCGACGAACTACTTCGATGCAGCCGTGATCGAGCGCGCGATGCGCGAGGACTCGAATGCCGCAACGCGGACCGACGGGAATCGCTAAGCCCTCACCCTACCCTATCGCCGCCATGCCTGCCGTTGTCAACATTGCCGCCTACAAGTTTGTGACGCTGTGTAACTTGCCGGCACTGCGGGATCAGTTGCGGGACACCTGCCGGCGCGGCGGTCTGCGGGGCACGATTTTACTCAGTAACGAGGGCATTAACCTGTTTGTGGCCGGGCAACGCAATGCCACAGAAACATTAATCGAACAAGTTCGCCGACTGCCGGACTGCACTGACCTGGAAGTCAAAGTGAGCTTGAGTGACGAGCAACCGTTCAACCGGATGCTGGTCAAGATCAAGAAAGAGATCATTGCGTTCGGCGTCGAGGGCATTGACCCCCGCAAGTACACATCACCGCGGCTGGCCCCCAGCACGCTGCGGTCCTGGTTGGATGAGGGGCGCGAATTCAAGCTGCTCGACGTTCGGAACGACTTCGAGGTCCACGCCGGGACGTTTGCCGGGGCCGCGGCGATCGGGATCGACCACTTTCGCGACTTCCCGGCGGCCGCAGCCCAGCTCCCCGAGGCGATGCGGCGACAGCCGGTCGTCACGTTCTGCACCGGTGGCATCCGCTGCGAAAAGGCCGCTCCCCTGCTCGAGCAGCTCGGCTTCGAAGAGGTGTATCAGCTCGACGGCGGCATCCTCAGGTACCTCGAGGAATGCGGCGATGCCCACTACGACGGCGAGTGCTTCGTGTTCGATCGCCGCGTCACGTTGAACGCGGCCCTCGAAGAGACAGCAACTGCCCAGTGTTTCGCTTGCCAGGCCACGCTCTCTGCGGAGGACCAGCAAGCGGAAGAGTACGTCGAAGGGACGTCATGCCCCCATTGCTACCACCCGCCACAACAGCAGGCGGAGGCGCTGCGGCTGGCTCGCCAGGCTGCCCTCCTCGCATGCGCGGATCCTCTACCGGGGAGCATCCCCTACGACAATTTCCGTCCGATCAGCGTTCCCCAACGGTGCGACGGATTTGCCGTGCTTGATTTTCTCGCGGCCATGAACACGCATTTGTCGCGTGACGCCTGGCGAGACATTTGCGAGGCCGGCGACCTGCTTGACCGGGGTAACCCAATCTCCGCGGACGAACCGGTGCGCGCCGGCCAGCGTTTTATGCACCGCATGCCCGCCACGCGCGAGCCCGACGTGGCGGCAGGCATTGAGATGATCTACGAGGACGACGCCCTGATTGTTGTCTCGAAGCCGGCGCCTCTGCCGATGCACCCCTGTGGCCGTTTCAACCGCAACACCTTGTCGTGGATCCTGCGGCAGGTCTTCCAACCGCTCCATCCCCGCCCCGCCCACCGACTCGACGCCAATACCTCGGGCGTCGTCGTGCTCTGCAAGAACCGACGCGTATCGCGGCCCGTGCATGCGCAGTTCGCTGCGGGTGAGGTCTCCAAGGTCTACCTGGCGCGCGTGCGCGGGTATCCCGCAGCCGACGCGTTCTCGTCCACGTTGCCGGTCGCCGCCGAACCGACCCCCCACGGGATCCGGATCGGCGCACCCGACGGCCTGTCTGCCAGGACCGACTTTCGCGTGCTCGAACGTTGTGACGACGACACGTCGCTCGTCGAAGCACATCCTCGCACCGGCCGAACAAACCAGATTCGCCTCCATCTCTGGGACCTGGGTCTCCCCATCTGCGGCGATCCGGCGTACCTGGCGGGCGGGCGACTCGGCGGCCGACAGACGCTGTCGATTGACGAGCCGCCCATGTGCCTGCACGCGCACCGGATTACGATGCGCCACCCGGTCAGCGGCGAAGTCCTCGAATTCACCGCAGGTCGCCCGGCATGGGCGCGGCGGCCGTAGCTACGATGTGGCTGGTCTTGCCGAGTATTCCCGGCCGTCCAGCCCCTTCCTGTTCGACGGCGGCGAGCCCCACTCTCGGCGAGAAATCGGTCGGTCGCGGCAAGCCCGTGGACCGGGGCAACATTCTCGGTTCTAATGCAGGTCCTTCTCGATTGCTCATTTACTCTTGCAAAGGACGTTCACATGCACCGCCTTGTCTCCACAACTCTGATGATTGCTTTGTTGCTTGCCGCGACCAACGTGAATGCACAAGATGCGTCGGAGGATGCCGCAGCCGCCCAGGCGGCATTTATCGAATCGCTGAAGCTGGCCCCCGAACATGCTGTTTTCAAGCGGCAGGTCGGTACCTGGAACGTCGAAATGAAGACTTTCTTCGAGGATCCCGAGAACCCCCAGACCAACAAGGGAACCGCAACCTTTAAGCTGCTGTTCGGCGGACGTTACCTGCAACAGGAGTACCAAGGCGAATTCTCCGGTCTGCCGTTCGAGGGCCGCGGCCTCTCCGGTTACGACAAGACGAAGAAGAAGTTCGTCGGTACCTGGGTCGACAACTTTGAAACCGGGATCCTGATGCTCGAGGGGACGTACGACGAGAAGACGAAGACGTTGACCGAACACGGCGTCAGTCACATGCCAACGGGTAAGGCTGCGATGCGGAATGTGACCAAGGAAATCGACGAGGACACGTTCGTCTTCACGATGTTCATGAAGCCGGAGGGCGCCCCGGAAGCACGCGTCATGGAAATCACCTATCGACGGGCCAAGTGACGCGCCGGTTGCACAAGGCTCTCGTTCGACGTCGTTTCCCGCGGCAGGCGAGGGCCTTTTGCAGCCCGCGGCGGCTTCTTCGGACGCCGGACTGCAAATGCAGAGCGACGACCAGCGGACCGATGGCGAATGGTGATCGGGCCGCTCGACCGCCCGCCGCTGCACCATGACCGCCCGCCGCTGCACCATGACCGCCCGCCGCTGTACCATGACCTGCCACGCCGGGCCGAGCCAGCCGCCGCGCTGACCGGCCTGTCGCCACGCATCACACCTCGCCGTGCCGGACTCAAGCTCATGCCACAGCCACCTCGCCCCAATCTGCTCTGGTACTGCACGGACCAGCAACGGTTCGATACGATCGGCGCGCTGGGAAACCCATATGTCAAGACGCCTACGATCGATCGCCTGGTCGGCGAAGGCGTCGCCTTCACGCACGCGTATTGTCAGAGCCCGATTTGCACCCCAAGCCGTTCCAGCTTCATGACCGGACTCTACCCGACGCGTGTCCATAACACGCGCAACGGCAACGAGTCGTTTCCGGACTGGCCGCCCGTCATCACGCGACTCATCGCGGATGCCGGCTATCGGTGCGGACTGGTCGGGAAATTCCATTTGCAGAGCGCCGGGCACCGGACCGAACCGCGGATCGATGACGGCTTTTCTTACTGGAAATTCAGTCACGCGCCGCGCGACGATTGGGAAGCCGGGCACGACTATGCAGAATGGGTCCGGGCTCAAGGGGGCGATCTCGATGCCTTGCGTGAAAGCGAAGCCCGCGTCCCGTCCGAACTACATCAGACCACCTGGGGATCGGAGCGGGCCATCGAATTCATTCAGCAGCCGCACGATGGGCCGTGGCTGCTGAACGTCAATATTTACGATCCCCATCCGCCGTTTATTCCGCCCCGATCCTATGCGGATCAATTCGACGCCGACGATATGCCCGGTCCCCATTTCCGTGAATCCGATCTGGCTCAGCAGGCAAAGTTGAGTGAGATTGACTTTCAGGGGATCGCCGAACGGCCTGCGGAAAACGGGGCGCACCAGCAACAGGCCCACTACTACGCGATGATCGCGCAGATCGACGATCAGTTCGCCCGGATCCTGGACGCCCTGGAAGCCACCGGACAACGTGACAACACCGTGATCATTTTCACCAGCGACCACGGCGAGGCACTCGGCGATCACGGCCTCTTTCAGAAGGGCTGCCGGTTCTACGAAGGGCTGGTCCGCGTGCCGCTGATCATCTCCTGGCCCGGGAGATTCGGTACCGGTGTCCAGGCGGACGCATTGGTCGAATTGCTCGACCTGACAGCCACGTTGATCGACCTGGCGGGCCTCGATCCGCCGGAGTACATCCAGGGGCAGTCGCTGCAACCGATCCTGCGCGGCGAAGCGCAGGCCGACTACCTGCGCGAATTCGTCCGCAGCGAGTACTTCGATGCGCTCGATCCCTACTTCACTGGCGGCAACGGCGCCTACGCCACGATGCACCGTAATCGGCAGTACAAGTTATGCATGTACCATAGTCACGGCCTGGGTGAACTCTATGACCTGGCGGCGGATCCCTGGGAGTTTGACGACCTCTGGGACGACCCGGCCAGCCAGCAGGTCAAGGCCGAATTGATCGAAGCCAGCTTCAACGCGCACGTCGTGTTGACCACGGACGTCGGTTCGCGGCGGATCGCCCCCATGTAGCTGCTCGGCCTATCGGGCGAGTCGTGTCTTCAGGTCACGGACCGCATCGCGGTACACTTTCAACACGTCCTCGCGGGCGCGATCGGACGCGAACAGCCCCTTGTCGCGGATCGTCTCGATGCCCTGTTCCATCTCTGCGACCATCTCGCGGGCGACGTCTTTGCGAAAAATGCGTTTGCCGCCCAGTTCGACGTAGATCGGGCTGGTGTGTGCGAACAGTTCGCCGTCCAATTCCGTCTTGCCCACGCCGCGCGGAATCCGCAGGGCGAACCAACCCGGCTCACGGACTTCGAGCCCGTGGCGGAGATCGGCGAAGTAGTAACCGCCCTCGCGAGTTGCCGGCGCACGGTGAACGACCTTGCCGTTGTAAACCAGTTCCAGGGAGCCAAAGTTCTGCCGCCCGAAACCGCGGCCGACCACCGTCACCCGGTTTGGCGCAGGCAGTCTCAAGGTGTCCCCCAACCCGCCGCGTTCGGTCTCCAGTTCGAGGAACGGGCCGTTGGTGATATACGAACGACCGGCCCGCAACCCGTTCAACCACTCCTTGGTGGTCAATTCTCCGTCGACCGGAACATAAGCACGTGAGAAATCAAAGATGGACCAATCCGTGCCGGTCGAGAAAGGGACCTTGAGGCCGATATTGAGATACCGGTAATACGACGCTTCGTAGCTGCCCCGGTTACCGCCGTCAAAGATATTCTGGGCGTCCAGCAGACCGGCCAACCAGTTCGGAATGTCTTCCAGGCCAAAATTGTTGTGGCACCAGATCACGGTCGCTTTGTCGTCTCGGGCCCGCTGAATGCCGCGGCGGAGCGTCATTCCGTCCGTCCCGGCCCGCATGATGCCCGGCCCGATGCTGACCGGGCGAATGACCCGCTGCAGGTCCAGCAGCATCACATGGCCGTACCCTTCACCACCGGTCCCAAAGTTGTGGCGGTGTTCTTCGCCGTTGCCGAACAGGACACCCTCTTGAGAGAGCCGCTGCAAGTCCCCACCACCGCGCAAGCTGTTCGTGACGAACACATTCGAGATATAGGTGCGCTCGTCTGGAATCCGCCGCAACAAGGAGAGGAAGACCACCTTCAAATTGTCCGCCTTGGGGACGACTCGCAAGTAGCGGTCCGCCTCGTCCAGCGTCATCTTGTTCAAGTGCAAATGGGTGTTCCCGGCGATCAGCCCGCGCGACGCCGCATCGTAGAATTGGCGGAGTTCCACTTTGGCCGTCGCCGTTTCCTGCTCGGCGAGGTCGATCTCCTGTGTCGCCAATTCGGTCTGCAAGCCTGATATCGCCTCGATCTTCAACCTGGTGCGAGGCAGCCGCAGGCTCGTCTTTTCTTCGACCGCATACCAGTTGAGCGCACGATGAATCTGTCCGCTCAGCTTCAGTGCGTTTCCCGAAGCGAGATTGGTGATTCGAATCAGGCCCGGCATCGGTTCAGAGAAATCGTTGGTCATCTCCAGCGTGAGGTCGCACATTCCCACGTCCCGCCCGGCCGCCTCCGGGTCTTCCGCTCGGGCGTCCGCCTTGGCTTGGGCAGCAGCGACGGCGCGGAGAAAACCGAGACGCGACGGTTCGTGGGCCCCCAGGTCGTTGCCTGGGCCCAACGTTCCCACCAGCAGAGCCGGTAATGCCAGTGCGAGCAGCGTTCGTCGTCTTTTCATGGGTCACGTCCCGGCAGGTGGCGGCGTCGCTTCGTGCCGGTGAGCCAAGGGGGGGTGGAATTGACAAAGCTCCGCGTTCCAATCGACGCGGCTGCCCAACGATCGTTCACAACGTAGAACTCTAATCGACGGCCATATCGGTGGGCAACGTGTGCCGTTCGCAATAATCCCGGATCAGCTCGACGAATTCGTCGCCAAAGTCGCGAAGCTTCTTCTCGCCGACCCCGCGGACTTCGTGGAAGGCGGCACTGGTTGTCGGACGCCGCCGGGCCATGTCACGCAACGTGGCATCGTCAAAAATCATGTAAGGCGGCAGGTTCCGCAGGGTCGCTTCCGCTCGGCGCAAAGTCCGCAGTTCCTCGAACAACCCGCGATCGACACCTTCCCACGAATCGGCCACCGGGGCCGCTCGCCGCGAGCGGGTCGACTTGGCGGGGCGCAGCAGTTGCGGCACCGCCTCGCCCTTGAGCAGGCGGCGGCCGACGGGAGTCAACTTCAGTACGTTGTATTCGCCGTCCTTGACCAGGAACTCCTGGCCGACCAACTGTTCGATCCAGTCGCGCACCGTCCGCTTGCTTTCCGACTTGAGGATGCCGAAGGTGCTCAGCCGGTCATGCCCTCGACCGCTGATCTGCGCTTCGCCCGAGCCGATCAGGACTTTGGCCGTGTAATCGCCCCCATATTGTTCGTTGAGGCGGAGGACACAGGAGGCGATTTTCTGGCCGATGGTCAGTGGATCTTCGACCAGATCCAGCTCTCCCAGGCAGACATCGCAGGCGTCGCACGACGACCGTTCCAGCGACTGGCCGAAGTGCTCGAGCAACGACCGATGACGACAGACGACGCTGGTGCAGAATTGCCACATCGCCTGGAGCGCTTCGAGGGCTCCCGTGGGAATCACCTCCGCGGCCTCGATGATCCGCTGCCAGGTGAGAAAATCCTGGCTCGAGTAGATCAGCACGCACTCCGCTTCCAGTCCGTCCCGGCCCGCCCTGCCGCTCTCCTGCTGGTAGTTCTCCAGCGATTTGGGCATTCCGGCGTGGACCACGTACCGCACATTCGGCTTGTCGATTCCCATCCCAAAGGCGATGGTCGCGACAATCGTGTCCACCTTCTCCTGCATGAATGCTTCCTGGTTCTGCTGGCGCTGTGCATCGTCCATTCCGGCATGGTAAGGGAGTGCCTTGTAGCCGGCCTCGACCAGTGCCGCGGTCGTCGTTTCGACCTCCTTTCGCGTGATGCAGAACACGATTCCACTCTCATCACGGTGGCGATCCAAGACGTCGCGAATCTGGCGCAGCCCCTGATCCCGCCGCATCAGCTTGTAGATCAAGTTGCGCCGCTCGAACGAGCCCACCACGTACCGCGGTTGCTCGACGCCCAACTGCGCGGCGATGTCCTGCCGGACCTGGGGCGTCGCGGTGGCGGTGTAGGCATGGATGCCGACACCGGGAAAGTGTTCTCGCAGGATCCGCAATTCACGGTACTCGGGGCGAAAATCGTGCCCCCAGGCGCTGATGCAATGCGCTTCATCAATGGCGATCAAAGAGACGTTGAGCGTCCGCAGAAAGGCAAGCGTCCGGTCCACCATGAGACGCTCGGGCGCGATGTACAGCAGACGCACTCGGCCCTGCCGAAGTTGATCAGCAACCTCTTTTTTCTGGGCCAGGCTGAGCGTGCTGTTGACATAGGCCGCAGGGACGCCGCACTCGCGGAGGCTGTCGACCTGATCCTTCATCAGGGAGATCAAGGGGGAGATGACCAGCGCGACCCCGTCGAGGCACATGGCGGGCGCCTGGAAACAAAGCGACTTCCCGCCGCCGGTCGGCAAGACAACGACCGAGTCCGTGTGCGTGATGCCGCACTGCATGGCCTCCAACTGGAGCGGTTTGAACTGGCTATAACCCCAGTACCGATCGAGAACCTCGGCCAACTGATCGCGTGCGTCGATGAGAGGAGTTTCCATACTTCCGTCGCGCTTCAACCCTCACGTGTGCCTGCCGCCCCACGGTGCGGTGCGGTCGAATCGCTGCCACCTCCGTCGCACCTTGCGTTTGATTCTCTCCGATTGCGGCGGTTTGTTCAATCAGCGGCAATCGCTGCGGGCACGGCGCCACCGGCGCATGGCCTCACGGGCCCGGGCGTCGTTTCGCCGGCCTGTGACTGCAGAATCCGCACGTTGCCGCACGCCGCGAGAAGTTTGACGGCAAACTGATCCGCTGCCTCGCTACTCGCCCGATCGACGGCTTGGTAGGATCGAAGTCTTTGAGGATTTGAATCGCGGAAGCCCGCGTGCCCCCGGGCCGGCTGGGGTTAGGACACTCCAGCCGTTGCCCGTTTCCCTGGCTGGGCCCGCGCGGTGCGCTGCAACTCGCTGTCATGAAAGACGACGCATGAACTCCAAACTTCGCCTGGTCTTATGTTTTCCGGTGGAGCCGCGCCATGTAGCTCAAATCGCCGCGGTGTCTCCCGATGTCGAGGTCGTCGATGCCGGTCAGGAGCGGATCGCCACGGAAATACTCGAAGCTGATCTCTTTTGCGGTCACGCCAAGGTTCCCGTGCCGTGGGACGACGTGGTGGCCGCCGGGCGGCTGCGCTGGATCCAATCCTCGGCGGCCGGACTGGACCACTGCCTGGTTCCCTCTGTTATTGATTCGGAGATTCCGGTCACCAGCGCATCGGGGCTGTTTGCCAATCAGGTCGCCGAACAAGCGTTGACTCTCCTGTTGGGATTGTTGCGGGACCTTCCTGCCTCGTTGAGCCAGCGCGATTCACGAACCTTCGACCGGCACCCGACCCGGGACCTGTACGGTCGCACCGTCGGGATTGTCGGACTGGGCGGCAACGGCCGCCGGCTGGCCGAGGTGCTGGCTCCCCTGGTCAAGCGAATCATTGCCACGGACATGTTTCCGGTCGACCGACCGGCCAACGTCGACGCGCTATGGCCCGCCGACCAGCTCGACCGACTCCTCCGCGAATCCGACGTGGTCGTGCTCTGCATTCCATTGAATGCCCAGACGCACGGACTGATCGACGCCGCCGCCCTGGCCAAGATGAAGCCGGGAGCCGTCCTGATCAACGTGGCTCGCGGCCAGGTGGTGGCGGAAACCGACTTGATCGACGCGCTGCGCCAGGGGCGGCTGAGCGGAGCCGGACTCGACGTGACCGAAGTGGAACCGCTGCCGGTCGAGAGCCCGCTCTGGTCGCAACCCAACGTTATCATCACGCCCCATATCGGTGCCCAGTCGGCTCGCCGGGTCGACGACACGACCGACTTCTTCTGTGAGAACCTCCGCCGCTGGCTGGATGGCAGGCCGCTACGGAACCTGGTGGACAAGCGTCTAGGATTTCCGCGGCGCGAGCCGATTGCCGGATGAGCTGGAGTGCGAACCTGAACGGACGGCCGCGGCCCCCGCCTTTCGATTGTCGCAACTCGGCTCGTTGCGCACGTACGCTCTGGCACGAACTCCAAGGTCGACCCGCGGTTCGCGCGCTCGCCCGTTCGCAAGGAATCGGGCGCCGTTCAACGGGCGAAAAAGTTCACTGGACGAATTTGCCGCGAGTAGTCAGAATCCAGGAAGCAGCCATCCCCCCGCGCCCACCAACGCTCGTCCTGTCGAGCGACCGGCACCACTCCTTCGAGGCAACCGTCCATGTATACGACGACCCTGGCGGACCCCCACCTGACACTCGACCACGACGGACAGAAATCGACACGACGCCCATCGGAACTGTATTCGCACTACAGCGAGATCGTCGACAAGGGGCGCCTCAACTGGACCAGCCACTTGAAGCTGAAGAAGTTGCTCGGCAAAGGCGGCCAGGGAGTCGTGTTCTTGACCGAGCTGCGGGGGGCCGATCAGTTTACCTTGCCGATTGCCTTGAAGGTCTTCTCGCCGGAACGATATGAGGACGCCCGGTCGTACGACGAGGCGATGCAGCGGATTGCCCGAATCTCAGCGTTGGTCGCCCAAATCCAACATGACAATCTGCTGGACGTGCACAACTTTGTCGATCGCAATCGCATTCGGATGATGGTGATGGAATGGGTCGACGGTTACGACCTGCAGCGTCTGCTGCGTCCGGAAATGCTCGCCCGAATCGAGGGCCGCGTCAGCGAACGACGGTGGCTGTACATCAACCGCGTGATCGTGACGGCCGGTCCGGTCCACCCCAAGGTCAAGCCAGGGGTGGCGGTCGCCATCGTCCGTGACTGCCTGGCGGCGTTGGCCGCCCTCCATCGGGACGAGATTGTTCATGGCGACGTCAAGCCGTCCAACATCATGCTGAAGCGAACCGGGAACGCCAAGATCGTCGACATCGGTTCCGCCTTCGAAACGGAAGCCCCGCCAGCCACCCGCACCTGCACACCGACCTACGCCGCACCGGAAGTTCTGGAAGGGGCCGAATGCACGCCGCGAAGCGATCTGGCGTCGCTGGGCTATGTGCTGATCGAACTCCTGGCGGGCCGCCCGCTGTTTGGCGGTCTCAATTCTTGCCGCGACCTGCTTGAAGCCAAACGGCTGCTTCCCCAACGCTTGCAGCACTTCTTGCCCGAGGAAGTCACAGTCAACGACCTGTTGATGAACTTCTGCCGCGGACTGATCGCCCCCGACCCGATGCGCCGGTTTGCCAGCGCCGAAGCGGCCGACATGCTGAAAGAGGGTGCAGCCGCCTTCCACCGCCAACTGGTGCTTAGCGACCTGGCTTCCGAATATGGCAACGAAATTCGCCTCTGGCTGGAAGAGCTCAAGGAAATGGACGAGAAGAACGCCGAAGACTCGACCATGTAGGGCACGTTTCGGAAACGGCGTCCAGCCAGTTCCGCAGGGCCTGTGAGAGCCGTCAAGTCGCTCTTGGCTCGGCGCATGCGACCCGCCGGCGCAGCCGCGAGGTGGGAGTCCGCCGGGTCATCGAGGCTGGGTCATCGAGGCTGGGCAATCGAGGCTGGACAATCAACGTTCGGCGCACAACAGCGGGAGTGGTGTGTCCGCGTTCCCCGGGGCCGTCGCCGGGATGTCCCGAGCGCGGTTGATCGGGGGCGCCGTGACCGAGTGCCGGGCCGTGCAACGTCATGCACAGCGTGCCCTGCGAATGGCAGGTGCTGTGCCGGGGCCGATTTCTTGACGCCCGACTACGTCAAATCCAGCGTGATGCGTTGCGCCGAACGAGCACTCTCTCTGGCCGCCAGCACGATCCGCAACGCGCGGTAGGTGTCCTCCAGGTCGGCCGTCCGCCGGACCAGGCTGGTAACCGCACGGTGGAAGTGGGTCAGCAATTGCTCTCCAACGGGCCGTTCATTGTCCAGCGACTCCATGTGCCGTCCCGCGTCGTCAAACCACACCAGCGTCGATGGCAGGTCGAGAAACGCGACCCCGTTCTCGCAGGTGACCTGCATTGCCGACGGCGGCCTGAACCCAATCGCTTCGGACCAGGCGGCCGGCAGGTATTGGCCACAACTGATCTGGGCCATGATCCCAGTGCCGTCCGGGGCCGGCGGAGCGAACTCAAGGCACATCATCTCGTAGTCCGGCCAGGCAGCACCCGCGCTGAAATGCCGGGCGCCGAAGACGTCCTGCGGTTCCACCCCGGAGACATAGCGGCACCAGTCAACCACCTCCATCAATTCGCGCAAAGCCAACTGATCGTCATCGTGCCGAGCGGCCCTTGATGACACGACCGCCGGCCGTCGCAGATGGCAGAACAGCAAACGAGGCTCGCCCAGTCGTGTGGCGATGAGTTCCTTGAGACGCAGGGTCGCCGGCGCGTGGCGCCTGGGAAACTCGGCCATGAACGCCACGCCGGATGCCTCGACGCGTTCCTTGATCTCGCGTGCCCGCTGCGGGTCCAGGTCCAGCGACGCGCCGCAGAAAATCGCCTTGCCGGTGTCACAGGCGGCCAGAATCGGCAGCGACCCGTAGAGCGGTGAAGAGAGCATCAGCACGGCATCGACATCGGTGCGTGCCAGCAACGCTCGGTAGCCGTCGACCGGGATCGCCCCGAATTCGCCTGCTACCTGCTCGGCCCGATGGGCAACGTCGGCACAGACCGCACAGACGTCAAACCGGTCTGCCAAAGATCGCAAGGCGTGCCGGTACCTCGACTCCCAGGCATCTCCCAGACCAACGACTCCGACGCGAAGTTTCATGAACTAAAAATTCTGTAGATGGGCGCGTGGCGCGGTGGTGGGATTCCGAGGAGAGCCCGGCAATCGAATCGCGTATTCTAGCGGTTACCCCATCAACATACGACCTGCCGCTCCGCTATAATTGAGCCCGCCGCACGTGATTCCGAGCGGTACGACGCCGGCCGACCGACGCCCGGGGCGGTTCGTCCGGACGATCGACTGCCCCGTTCGATCAGGAACCCCATCCATCCGGAACCAGGAGCCGCACCATGGCACGAATTGATTGGATTGATTGGAGCTATCACCGTCCCGGCTGAACATCCTGCAAGAGAACGCAAGAGTTTCTTGCGGATGCCGAGATCACCACGCGTGAAGAAGTGAATGCGAAAAAGACGCGGCTTGACGGCAACGCGGCCCTGGAACTCCTGGATGGAGTCCGGCAACTCTATGTGGCGAAGGGCAAACGGGTCCAACAGTTCGACCTCGTGAACGAGAGGCCGGACGACCCGACCTTGACGAAGCTGATGCTGGGTCCAACCGGCAACCTCCGAGCGCCCACCATCCGCACGGGAAAGACCCTGGTCGTTGGCTTCCATCCGGACGTCTACGAGGAAGTCTTGGGCTCGTAGCGAAAATCCCGTGCTGGGTCCATCGTCACCCGCGCAGCGACCGTCGAATTGCCCGGGGGTCGTTCCATCCTGTACAGGAATTGGTCAACCTTCCTGCCGGCGCGCGCACGTTGCCTGCCTCAGGGTGTGTCGTCAACCCGTTCCTGATCGTCAAACCCGAAACGCCGGTAGCGGACGTTACGTGGATCCATCGTGTGTCCCCAACTGATTTCGTCCACACGGACTCCCAACGCGGCGGCCACCCGTTGCCGCTCGCTGGGACTGGGCGTCCAACGCCCGAGTGCAATGGCCTCGACGCGTTCGATCGGCAGGTTGGCCCGCGAGGCCAATTCGTCGACGGGCATTCGGAGCTGGTCAAGGAGCAGATCAATGGTTCGCATCCTCGCGATTTTGTGGGATCGGCGACCTTCCTTCAAGCACAGGTTGCCGCCCGTTTCCCCGTCCGCAACCGCCGTCCGGACCTTGACAGCCCGGCGGGCGGCCGCGACCGGCACTGCATACACAACACCAGCGTGCCCCTATAATGGACGGTATCGTTATGCTCGAGGCCGTCCATGGCGCCGCGGCAGATACCAATCCGGCAGGGAGCGATGCGGCATGACCTGGGGGGTGCTACCCGGATGAAAAGAGCGATGCGGATCCTGGTGGTCGACGACAATCCGCAGGACAGGGCGCTGGTGGTGCGCGAGCTGCGTAGCGAATTCCCTTCGGCAGAGATCTGGCAAGCCGTCGACCAACAGCAACTCGATACCCTGCTACGTGAAACACAGTTGGACCTCGTGGTCACCGATTATCAACTCCATTGGTCGGACGGGATCGTGGTGCTGAATCGCGTCAAGGCGCAATGGCCCAACTGCCCCGTGATCATGTTTACCGCGACAGGAAACGAAGAGGTCGCGGTCGACGGCATGCGGCAGGGGCTGGACGACTACATCATCAAGAACGTCAAGCACCTCGTTCGGCTGCGGACCGCCACGCGGACGGTGATCGACCACGCGGCGACGAAGAAGCGGGCTGAGGAACTGGCTTCGCGGCTGGGGTCGCTCCTGTCGCAACTGCGCGTGGGCGTATTCTCCTGCCGGGCGGACGGGACCATCCTGGACCAGAATCAAGCCATGCGGGAACTCGTCTCCAGCTTGGGGCGCGAGTCCGGCGACAGCCTCGCGGCGCTCTTCGCCAACGATCCGCGCGTCGGCCAATTGTTGGAACAGGCAGGCACCAGTGAGACTCCGCATGAGTGCGAGTTTTCCGTCGTGGATCGCAACGACGTCCGCCGCGACCTCCGACTCAGCGTTTCGCGCGGCAACGGCTCGGGTGCCTCCGACCGGATTGACGGACTCCTGGAGGACGTAACGCAGCGGAAGCAAACCGAGGCGGAAGTCCGGGCGGCCGAGGTCGCCGCTGCCAAGATCGACATGCTCTCGCCACGCGAGAATCAGGTGCTGCACGAGGTCTGTCGGGGCCATGCGAATAAGGTCATCGCGCGAAATCTTGACATCAGCGAGAAGACCGTCGAAAAACACCGTGCGAGCCTGATGAAGAAACTTCGAGTCCGCAGCGTGGCGGAACTCGTTCGAATGGCCGTGCTGGCGGAAGCCGTATGATCTGCAGGCGCCTGCCGGCCGCCAGACTGAACGTCGTAGGTCGACGGTTTGCTCGTTTTGTCTCCCGCCTCCCCGATTGCCGGACGGGTGGCGGCAACCGGCTGATCGATTGCCAAGGAGTCTCCAGTGAATACGCGTCTTCTGTGGTACCTGTCCCTGTTCGTCGTTCTGGGGCGGTTCCAGCCGGTCGGCCTCGCATCGGCGGAACCGCCGACCGCCCCAAACTTCATCGTGATTTTTTGCGACAATCTGGGCTATGGCGACATTGAACCGTTCGGTTCGACCGTTCATCGAACGCCTCATCTGCAGCGGATGGCTCGTGAGGGTCGCAAGTTCACCCACTTCTGCGTGACGGCCGGCGTCTGCACGCCTTCACGTGCCTCGTTGATGACCGGCTGCTACTCGCAGCGGGTCGGAATGCACACCAACCCCCGTGACGGCCAGGTGCTCAGACCCGTTTCCCCTTACGGCTTGCACCCCGATGAAAAGACAATCGCTGAAGTACTGCAAGCTCGAGGTTATGCGACCGGGATCTTCGGCAAGTGGCACTTGGGCGATCAGACACCGTTCCTTCCCACGCGGCAAGGTTTTGATACCTTCTTTGGGATTCCCTACAGCGACGACATGACGTACGCGACCGGCCAGCGGTTGGGCGACCGACTGGACGGCAATCGCTGGCCGCCACTACCATTGATGCGCAACGAAACGGTCCTCGAAGCGCCTGCGGACCGCGACCAATTGACCCGCCGCTGCACCGAGCAGGCGTTGGAGTTCATTGAATCGCACCAGGGCCGGCCCTTCTTTCTCTATTTCCCGCAATGCATGCCTGGGAGCACGCGCGCGCCGTTTGCCAGCGAACGGTTCAAGGGGCAGAGCCGCAACGGGCCGTGGGGCGATGCCATTGAGGAACTTGACTGGTCGACCGGCCGGCTCCTGGACAAGTTGGTGGAGTTGGATCTGGCCGAGCAAACCCTGGTCATCTGGACTTCGGACAACGGTGCCCCGATGGCGCGGGACATGGCCAGCCCGTCACGGGGGACAAACCGCCCCCTGCACGGACGCGGTTACACGACGTCCGAGGGCGCGTTTCGGGTGCCGACAATCATGTGGTGGCCGGGTCGCATTCCGGCCGGCAGCGAATGCCACGAGTTGGCAACCACGATGGACTTGCTGCCAACCTTCGCGCGGCTGGCCGGCGGTGCCGACTCGAGTCACGGTACCGTCGACGGACACGACATTCGCCCCCTCGTGTTCGGCACACCGGACGCCGTGTCGCCTTACGCTTCTTTCTGCTACTACGATCAGGACCAACTGCAAGCGATCCGCAGCGGACCCTGGAAACTGTTCCTGCCACTCACCACGTTCACCAAGCACCCCCACTTCCGCCCGGGAGACCCGCCCCACCCCCTGCTCTTCAATGTCGTCGAAGACATTTCATGCACGACCAATCTCGCCGCGGTACGGCCGGAAATCGTCGCCCGCTTGACGGCACTGGCCGAGGCCTGGCGCCGTGAGCTGGGAGACCGCGACCGGCCCGGCAGCGGCCAGCGACCGCCCGGCTACCTGGGTGACGGCAAGGTGCCCGTCCCGATCCGGCACGTCCCGATCCGGCAGTAGGCAGTACGCGACGAGTAGACCACGCCACCATGCCGGATGCGAGCGTCAAGAATTCCGGCCAAATTCCCGGAACCATGAAACGACGCGTCGATGGCCGAGAGTATAATGCAGGGAAAACCAGTGGCCCGACGCCAGTCCCCATCAAAAATGCTTGCCGCGGGTCTCCATCAAGAAAGTTCGGCGCGGGTCTCCATCAAGAATGCTCGGCGCGGATCTCCATGAAGAATGCTCGGCGCGGGTCTCCATCAAGAATGCTCGGCGCGGGTCTCCATCAAGACTGCTCGGCGCGGGTCTCTGACCCCGCCGAAACGGCTGACCGAAGGTCTCCAGCAACCGAAAAGCTCTCCAGCAACCGAAAAGCTCTCCAGCAACCCAAAAAACTCTCCAGCAACTGAGACTCTCCATTTCCGATCCCATGCAAGCCTGACATGATGACACGCGCACCCATCCCGGGAACGACCAACGCATGCTCAACGATCCAGGCGACAAGCGATAAACTCTGATAACCCTTTAGACTCGCTCCACCTCAGAGACAGCTCAGACTCCGTCGGTTGGCCCTGCCGGACGACTCCCGGTTGAGCCGTGTCCGGCGCTCGGTCCGGCGGACGACTGCCCGGGACGTCGAACGCCGGCGCTGAGGGTCTCGCAAGCCAAGGAATTCCTGTGTTGGTTGCACGCATCGTCGCGACGGTTGGTCCTCTGTTGGTCGTGATTTCCTCCTGCTCGCTGCATGCAGCCGAGCCGCGTTCGGCAGCCGACCTGTTACCGCCCACGGTCGTCGCCTTTGCAGAGATGGCGGAACCGGCAAAGTTCGTGGACCTGGTCCTGAACCATCCGGTTCGCCAACAGCTCGACGCATTGGAAGGCATTCAGCAGGCGTACGATTCGCCCCAGTTCCTTCAGCTCAAGGCGATCGTGTCGGTCATTGAAGCGCAACTGGGCAAGCCCTGGCCGGCCCTGATCAAGTCGGCGGCGGCGGGCGGCGTGGCGGTCGCGGTCGACGCGCCGAGCCAGGGCGCCGTCGTCGTCATAACTGCCGAGGATCACGAGACGCCGGCTGACATGCTGGAATCATTGACGAATCTGCTGCGAGCGGACGCGGCGGCGAACGGCAAGCCGGAGCCGATCGAAACACGGGACTACCGGGGCTTGACCGTCTATCGTGTGGGAGAGGCGCGGGTGGCGGTGTTGGGCCATTCGCTGATCGCCACGAACAAAGCCGAGCTCGGCCAGCGGATCGTCGATATGCACCTCGACGCCTCCGGCGAGACGCTCAGCCAGAGCGACCTTTATCGCCGCGCCCGCCGGCAGGCCGCCGAGCCAGCCAGTGTCTGGGGCTATGTCGATACGGAAGCACTCCGGCAGGCTGGCGTGGCCAAGGAATTGTTCGCCGGCAGGGCGGAGAACCCGGTGCTCGAGGTGCTGGTGGGCGGCATCCTCACGACCTTGGCAAAGACGCCGCTGGTCACGATCTCCGTGACGTTGACCGAAGCCGAACTCAAGGTGGACCTCGGTGCGCCCCATGACCCTGCCTGGGTCGGCGAAGAACGTGCGTACTACTACGGGCCGGACGGGCAAGGCTCCGCCCCGCCACTCCTGCACGTCAAGGACGAATTGCTAGCGGTCTCGTCCTACCGCAATCTCTCGGAGATGTGGCTCCGCGCCGGCGACCTGTTCGACGAAGCCACCAATGACCAGCTTGCACAAGCCGAGAGCAATCTGGCCACGCTCTTTTCCGGCAAAGATTTTGGCGAAGAGGTGCTCGGAGCGATCGGGCCGGAGCTGCAATTCGTGGTGGCTCGCCAGTCATTCGACGATGGACCGCGGCCGGCCATTCAGTTGCCGTCGTTTGCACTCGCCGTTCGCTTGATCGATGCCGAGACGATCCGTCCCGAGTTTCGACGCACTTTCCAGAGCTTGATCGGATTTCTCAACGTCGTCGGCGCGATGAACGGCCAGCCCCAGCTCGACCTGGATATGGAGAAGTCGGCGGACCGGCAGCTAATCACTGCCACATACGTCGCGGAAGAGGGAGCGAACATGGACCGGCTGCCCATCAACTTCAACTTCTCGCCGTCGATCGGCTTCGCCGGGGATCGACTGATCGTTTCCAGCACGAAGGAGTTAGCGAAGGAACTTGTCGACCTGGTGGCGATCGAGGGTCAGGAAGTGCCCCCACGTTCAAACACCTGGATCCAGGCGGACCTGGCTTCGCTCCGTCAGATCCTGGACGACAATCGCGGGCAATTGGTGGCTCAGAATATGCTTTCCGAAGGGCACACCAAGGAGGAGGCCGAGCAGGAAATCGGTACGCTGCTCGACATTCTCCGAGCCGGTCGCGACGCGTCGGTGCGGCTGACGCCGGGAGACGACGTGCTGCACCTGACATTCGAACTGAATTTTTCGCGCCCCGAGAACCCCAAGACACGATGACTGAATCGCGTCCGATCGACCCGCAGTGGGCCTGGGCGGAGTATCAGCCCAGCGACGAACGTCCCTGGAATCGCCGCCTGGCAGCCCACCTGTTCCGCCGCGCTGGGTTCGGCGCGTCATGGGAAATGTTGGCTGAGGCGGTCGCCCGTGGGCCGGCCGAGGTGGTGACGGACCTGCTGGAACCGGTCGATGCCCAGCAGGCCGCTCAGGACGCGTTTGCCGAGGCGATTCTCGCCGGCGGTGATCCCCGGCAGCTCGCCGCCTGGTGGGTCTACGTCATGCTGCAGACGCCGACCCCCCTGCTGGAAAACATGACACTGTTCTGGCACGGGCATTTTGCCACGAGCGCCGAAAAAGTCACCGATGCCCGCGCCATGTACGCCCAAAACGCGCTTCTGCGCGAACACGCGCTGGGCAGTTTTCGATTGCTGGTCCACGGGATCTCCCGCGACCCGGCGATGCTGATCTACCTGGACTCCGCGACGAACCGGAAGGCCCACCCCAACGAGAACTTCGCCCGGGAACTGATGGAACTGTTTTGCCTGGGCGAGGGCAACTACAGTGAACGGGACGTGAAGGAGCTGGCGAGGTGCTTTACCGGCTGGGAGTTGCGGCGAGACCGGTTTCGCTTCAATCGCTACCAGCACGACAACGGCGACAAGACCGTGCTGGGGAAGACGGGGCCGTTTCCGGAGAGCGACGTGATCGACCATGTCCTTGCCCAGCCTGCGGCGCCTGAGTTTATCGCCCGCAAGCTGATCCGCTTCCTGGTCGCGGACGAACCGGTCCCGCCGGATGAACTGGTCGCGCCGATCGCCGGCCAGCTGCGGGCGTCGAACTGGGACGTTGGGCAGGCGATCGGGACGATCCTGCGCAGCAACCTGTTCTTCTCTCCATACGCGATCGCGCGAAAGGTCCGTTCTCCCGTGGACGTGACGGTCGGGCTGTTGCGGTCTCTGGAGGCGACCACGGACGCGGCCCGCTTGGCGTCTGAGCTGGGGGACCTGGGCCAAGGACTCTTCTATCCGCCCAATGTCAAGGGTTGGGACGGGGGGCGTACCTGGATCAATTCTTCCACGCTGCTCGGCCGAGCCAACGCGGTCGGCCGTCTCATTCGTGACCCCAAGACACGGTTCCGCGGCGGCGACCTGGCGACGTACTTTACAGAACACCTCGGTGCCGAAACCGGTGAGCAGGTCGTCGACGTGTTGACGCAATTGACGCTCGCCGTACCGGTCTCCGAGCCGTTGCGGGATCAACTGATCGAAGTCGCAGAGCGCCCCGGGCCGAGAAACGAACGGCTGGCTGCTGTCGTCCACGCCTTGGGTACGCTTCCCGAGTTTCAGATCGGATGACAATCCGCCAGGTGACATTGAACGCCGAACCGGTCCGGTTCGAAAGAAGCGGAAACCGGCCGCAAGCGAGGCAGGCCGTTAAACCAATCGCGCTACCGCTCGCAACATGTTATTCCGCTCCGATTGGTCGCGAGAAATTGACGCAAAGCAAACGACTTCAGTCCCATCAGGAAGGCAGGGAAATTTTCATGAATCGCCGTTCCACCCGCCGCGACTTCCTGCAATCGACCCTCGGTACGTCCGCCGTGATTTCACTGGGTGGCCTGGTGCCGGCTTGCTTCCGCAACGCGCTGGCTGAGGACAACAACGGGGGCGAGACGGTACTGGTCGTCGTGCAGTTGTCCGGCGGGAACGACGGGCTCAATACGGTCATTCCTTTCGATGATCCGCTGTATCGCCAGAACCGACCGACGCTGGCCGTCCCGGCCCCTGACGGGCTGACGATCGACAACGGATTGGGCTTCCACCCTGCCGCGCGGGGACTGGCCGATCTGCTGGAGAACGATCAATTGGCGATCGTCCAGGGGGTCGGATATCCCGATCCCAATCATTCGCACTTCGAATCGATGGACATTTGGCACACCTGCCAGCGTAAGCGCAAGGAAAGCCCGCGCAAGACCGGCTGGCTGGGCCGTTTTCTGGACGGCACGTCGACCGCCGGCGACCCGGCCGGCCTGCATCTGGGCTCGAAGAAGCAACCGTTGGCGTTAGCCGCCGCCAACACCCGCGTTCCCTCGATCCGCTCACTGGAACGGTTCCGACTGCAAGGTGACGAGGATCACGAGGTGCGCCAATTCGTCGGCAGCCTGGCCGGCGACCAACCGACCGGGGCCGACGATCTGCTGAGCTTTGTTCAGACCAGCACCACGGCGGCCCTCAGCGCCAGCGAGCGTGTCGAAGCGGCACGGCGCGACTACCAGACGCCCGTCACCTACCCCGAACACGCGCTCGGCCACAAGCTCCGCACGGTCGCGCAACTGATCGATGCCGGCCTCAGGTCCCGGGTCTACTACGTCGAACTGGACGGTTTTGACACCCATTCGCAACAAGCGGCCGCCCACGCCGCGCTGCTCGGCCAGCTGGGCGACGCCCTGTCGGCTTTCGTGGAGGATGTCCATCACCACGGCCATGGGCAGCGGGTTCTGGTGATGGCGTTCAGCGAATTTGGCCGCCGCGTGAAAGAAAACGCCAGCAAGGGGACAGATCACGGTGCGGCGGCCCCCCTGTTCCTGGCCGGCGAACGCGTGAAAGGGGGCTTGCATGGTGCCAGGCCGGACCTGACCGCGCTGGAGGAAGGCGACCTGAAGTTTCAAACCGATTTTCGCCGCGTCTATGCCACCGTCCTGGAGAACTGGCTGGGCGTCGCCAGCAACCCGGTACTCGGGAGCGACTACCGGCCGCTCGACGTGCTCAACAACGTCTCTTGACGACCTCCAGACATTGACGAATGAGCCGGTCTGCGATGCAATCAACGTTTCATCCGATTTCGTAAGGCGTCGTTCTCCGATCATGCGAGCGGCAAATCCGCGCGGATTCCTGCTGGAAACGTTCACGCGTTGTCAGTCGAGACTTTTAGAATGCTATCACCGCATTCAACTTGAACGGGATCGGGGATCACAGGATCGCTGGTACGAGGTAACGCCGCCAAGGGGTCGACCCGGCGCGTCGCGGGGCTGGGGCCCCCGCGTCACCGGCCAGGATGATCACGCTCGTCGGCGAACCCGATTTCGAGTTCGGATTGACCTGAATCGCCGAACGTGGCAGGTTACGCATGTTCAAGCTGGAGTCCCATGCAGGAGGCGGGCCGGCTTGAGATCGGCAACGATGCGAACGCTTGCCGCCCAACAGCGTGGCCACGTTTTGAAGCATGTGCTTTCCAAGGAAGGAACCGCCGTGAATGCACTTTCGACACAGATTGCCTGTTTGCTGATCGCCCAGTTTGGCAGCGACGGAGGTATACCCGTCAACCGCCGGCCGCTCCGTCAGGCCTCGCCGCAGTCGCTCGTTCAGCCGTCCGAACCGACCTATGAGGGGGCGCCTGCGTTCGGCCAATCGGTGGCCGATCCAGGCCAGGTCCGCCAGGCGGCAACCGCTGCACCGGACGCACCGGCACGAGCCGTGCAGAATCGTCCGGGACTGGATCGCGCCGAGGCGATCGTCGAGCAGTTGATGTCGTGGGACGTAACGAAGATCGAAGGCCAGCCGGTAACACTCTTGCAGTGCATCGCCCGCGCCGCCGGCACAGGCCAGCAAGCGGCCGCCGTAACCGCCTACTGGCGACTCTGTGAGGCGCTGGGCCGTTTCACGCAAGCCGACAACGAGCTGGTCGTGCTGTCGGGAATCTCGCCGCAGTCCGAATTCGAGCAGACGCAGATCCGCGCGGCGCAGCGTTCGGTTGACGCGCGTCGGGCGGAAGCCCACGTGACCCTGTTGGCGGCGCAAGAGAAGCTGGCGGAGGTGGTTGGCCTGACGTCCGATCCCCTGCCATTGCCGGCGGATCGTCCCTTCGTGGGAAGATACCAGACGCGATTGCGGACCATGTACGCCAACCGACCGGTACCGCGATCGCTGCAAGCCTTGGACCGGGCCCTGCCCCACCAACTGAAACTGATCGAGAAGCGGGCTGAGGCGGTGGAGGCAAATGCCCAACTGCTGAGCGAGTTGTCAGAATTGCATCTCCAAGGACAGGCACCCATGTCGCCCCTTCTGTCCACGAGCCGAGAGCTGACGGAGCAGCAGGATGCATTCCTGGCCGCCGTGGTGAAATACAATTTCCAGATCGCCGCGTATTCCCAGTCGGTCGTAGGCAGCCGTGTTCCCGCCGAGTCGCTGGTCGCGACGCTGATCCGCCAACCGGTAGCCGACGGACCGCGAATGTTTCAGGACGGCAACGTGCAACCGGCGGCCGCCCGTCAACCCCGACTGGACCCTCAAGCCGACGTAGGCGTTCCAACACGCGACGTCCAGCCCGCCTTCCAAGCGAACCCAGCTCGCGAGCGGGCGGCCGGACCTCGTTCCACGATCAGCGGCGGTCAAACCGACGATGGCCCACCAGCCCCTGCCTTCCGGCAAGATCCGCAGGCTCCTGAAAATTTACCTCGAAATTCGAGCGCCGGGGGCGGCTCCTTTCGCACCGATGTCCCGACCGGCCCGCTGCCACCCGACGCGAACCGCGCGTTCGACGCCCGTGGCGGCGCGCCAACGTCCGCCGCTCCGCCAACGGTCTCGCCCGCATTCGGCTCGCAAGCATCGGCACCTCCGGCCACCGCACCTCCGGCCACCGCACCTCCGACCACCGCACCTCCGGCCGGGCCCGTCCCGGTCGTCAGTCCGCCAGGGGCCCCCGTTTCGGCCGTACCTTCCCGCACTCCGCTCGGATCGGGGACCGGCACAACGTTCGACCCGTCGCCTGGTCCCGTGCCGGAAAACCCGATCCGAGGTTCGGGCGGTTCGTTTCAGATCGGCGACGTTCCGCCCACCGCTCCGGCGCCGAATTGATCCCGGGCGGCAGCCACCGCAACGTTGTGCGAACGTCTTTGGTAAATTGGCTCGGTGTGATTCCTGCAGGATTGCCTGTCGGCGCGATGCTTCCACGCGTGCCGTTGCTACCCCCTGACCGAACCGATTGAGGCAACGAGGAAACCAAACAGAGGCGGATTCGCGCCTCTTGGCGCACTGCGCTCACTGAAAGAAGATGCAGTGATGAGCGTTGCCAAAGCCCGTCAGATCGATCCTGCCAACGGCCTGCCTGCGGTTGGTCCGTTGAAGATTGGCCCACTGGTCGTCGACCCGCCGATCCTCCAGGCGCCGATGGCCGGTTTTACCAATTACGCCTACCGCCAGGTGGTACGTGAATACGGCGGGTCGGGGTTGCAGGCGACTGAGATGGTTAACGCCCGCGGCTTCGTCTGGATGGATCGCCACGCCGCGGAGCACCCGGATCGGTTGTGGGGCGTGCGTGACGAACCTCGACCGCTGGCCGTGCAAATCTGGGACAACGATCCGGAAACGCTGGCCCAGGTGGGGGCTCGACTGGCCACCGAATATCAAGTCAGCGTGGTCGACATCAACTTCGGCTGCCCGGTCAAGCAAGTGACCGAGCGTGCCCATAGCGGTTCATATCTGCTGCGCGTTCCGGACCGGATGGGCCGCATCATCGAGCGGGTCGTCGAGGCGTGTCGCCCCACCCCGGTGACCGCCAAGATCCGCCTCGGGTGCACGCGCGAGCAGATCAACGCGAACGAGATTGCGCAGGTCGTCGAAGCGGCCGGCGCGGCGGCGCTGACGGTACATGGTCGGACCGCTTGCGAACTCTTCCGCGGCCAGGCCGATTGGGACCGCATTTCAGAAATCAAGTCGTACCTGAAGCAGATTCCGCTGATCGGTAACGGCGATCTGGATACGGCCGAAAAGGTCGTGGCGGCGTTTTCCCGATATCGGGTCGACGGGGTGATGATCGCCCGGGCCGCCCTGGGTCGCCCCTGGCTCTTTCAACAGGCTGCCGCGGCGCTGCGCGGCGCCCCCATCCCCCCGGACCCGTCCCCCGTGGAACAACGGGACTGCATGCTTCGCCATTTCGCGCTGGTCATCGAGCGCTTCGGCGAGGAGAAGGGAACGCTGCTGATGCGCAAATTCGCTTGCTGCTACGCTCAAGGCCGCCATGGTGCCCGCCACTTTCGTACCCACGTGGGCCGCGTCAACACGCCCGCAGAATTCCACCGCGTGGTCGCCGAGTACTTCCCGATGGACCCGTAGCGGCTCGCGCCGCCTCGGCCCGCGCCACCTCGGCCCGCGCCGCCTCGGCCCTTGCGACGCGCGTCCCCTGCTAGGTGGCCGATCGCCGGCGGTGGTGACGGCAATCGATTCGTCTTACGTGAACGTCTTGAATTCACCCGCCTTGTAGCGCTTCCAATAAGCGTGCAGGTCGCGCCGCACCTGCGGGCACAGGAGGACCACGCCAAAGACATTGGGAAACGCCATCGAGAGAATCATCATGTCCGAGAAATCCAAGACGGCCCCCAGGTTGGCGATCGCGCCCACAAACACGGCGGTGACATAGATGATCTTGTAGAACACGGTGCTGCGCGGCCCGAACAGTCGCTCCCAACAACGTTCTCCGTAGTAGCTCCAGGAGATCATGGTCGAGTACGCGAAAAGGACCACAGCCATGCTCAAGACGTAGGGAAAGAACCAGATCTCTTGAGCAAACGCCTTCGACGTCAGCGGCGTCCCCTGGCGGCCCTGCTCGACAATCCATGTTTCGTTGTTCCAGGCTCCCGTGATCAGAATCACCAGCGCGGTCATCGAGCAGACGACGATGGTGTCGATGAACGGCCCCATCAGGGCCACGGCACCCTCCCGGATCGGCTCTTTGGTCTTGGCCGCACTGTGAGCGATCGCGGCGCTGCCGACGCCCGCCTCGTTACTGAAGGCCGCCCTCTGGACGCCGATCACCAACACACCCAGCAGCCCTCCGCCAAACGCCTGCGGACTGAATGCCTCGGCGAAGATTTGCACAATCAGGGCGGGCACTTCCGTGACGTGCGTGATAATGACCCACAGGCAAGCAATGATGTAGACCATGCACATCGTCGGCACAATCTTGGCGGCAGCAGCCCCGATCCGCTTGATTCCGCCGATGATCACCACCGCGACCATGACGGCCAGGAGGATCCCGAACACGGGCAGAAAGACGGGCCCCAGCTTGGCCATCTCCGCCTGCAGCGTCTGCTTCTCGTCTTGCAACTGCCGTAAGGTGTCGGCGTCATCCGCGGCGGCGGCCGCCTTGATCTCATCATTCAACTGCTCCAGCGTCTCGTAGTCATCCAACTGGATCATGGCCAGCATCTGCTGGCCCGATTGATTGGCCTGGAACATGTTGCCGCCGCCAAAACTGGCGAGAATGCACATGAATGCGAAGACGATCGCCATCGCCTTCCCCAGGGGTCCGAGCCCCAGCTCGCGCAACCCGACGTCCAGATACTGCATGGGACCACCGAGAATGGTACCGTCAGGATTCACATGACGGTATTTTTGGCCCAGCGTGCATTCCACGAACTTGCTGGACATTCCCAGGAAGCCGCACGCCAGCATCCAGAAAAAGGCACCCGGGCCTCCGGCGGTCATGGCGATTGTCACGCCGGCAATATTTCCCAAGCCGACCGTGGCCGACAGCGCCGAGGCCAGGGCCTGGAAGTGGGTGACTTCGCCCGGCTCATCGGGATTGTCGTAGCGGCCTCGCACGACGTCGATCGCATGCCGGAAACCCCAAACGTTGAAGAATCCCATGTAGACCGTAAAGAAGATGGCCCCGCAGGAGAGCCAGAGGACCACGATCGGCGCGCCACCCACCTCTTCCCGGAGTAGATAGGGCGGTGCGTCGGAGTCGCTGCCGTCATCCCGCAACTTCAAGAGGCCGGCGGCGGCAAACGCGGCGGCCTGGTCGTCATTGATGACATCGCTGCCGCTTAGCTTCTCGCGGAGGGGAAGCTGCTTGTGGTAGGTCCCGTCGCGGAGAACGTACTTGCCCTGCCGCCCCTGCACCGTGACATACTCGACCGGTTGGCCCGCCAGTTCTCCCTGGCGGACGGCGCCCTCCTGCCCTGGCACCAGTTCGCCCAACACGTCGCGACGCTCGACTTCGCGGTCGTCCATCAACTCCGTGTCCGACAATTGGCCGTCCCATTCCACCTTCCGAAACGGCTCACTGGCGCCCGGCGGGCGCACGTATTCGTCATACTCGTCGAACTGCAAGTACTCCTGCTCGCGGACAAACAGACGAGCAAACAGGACCAGGGCCATCCGGTCCACTGCCCAGGCAAAGGCCCCGTCGACCCGCTGCAGAGCCGTTGGCGGAGGATCCACCTCGGCCAGCGCGACACGTACGCGGCGCCCGTTGCCTCCCGCTGCGGCAGCAGCCGTGTCCGTCGGCCCCTCGTCCGTCGGCCCCTCGTCCGTCGGCCCCTCGTCCGTTGGCCCGCCGTCCGTTGGCCCGCCGTCCAACAGATCAATGTCTGCCTCCGAATCGCCGCCCGGCAGCGGGTCGTCGGCTTCTTCGGTCGTCGTCGCTTGAGAATCCGGCTCTTCCGCCGGGGCGGCTGCGGGATCGGCTGCGTCTTGCGCTGGAACCGGGGAAGCCGAAATAGCCAGCCATGCGAGGCCGACCAGCGTCATCATCATCAACCGTCGCCAGTGCAGCCCGCCCGAGTGTATCAATGCCATCAAAACTCCCCCGGCCATGAAACTCCTGACATCCGGCTGCGTCGTCGCTGCCCGTGCAAGCTGGCAACACGGATGAAAAATCGAAAGATCTCTTAACCAGGGCACCTTCTATCCAACAACTCTCTTAATGTCAATAGTTTACGTAAAGCGATCTTTTTTGAAACTTATAGTTGTCAAAAATGATTTTAATGCGTATAACGTGTGAGAGGCGAGTGACTCGGATATCCTGTCGAGATGCGGGTCCCCTCGGCCGACATGTGCCGTCGATCAGTGGGCGGTCGCCGTCCACCCAATCGAACTCGGTCACGTCGACATGTATCACGTGCCCCTTCGTTGACTTCAAGCAACGCAAGCCATGCCAGTGGAAATCATCCCATCCGACGTCGCGATCCTGGACATCTTGCGCAAGCGCGAGTCGGCCACGGTGGCCGATCTAGCGGACTGCATGCAAGTCACGTCGACGGCCATTCGCCAGCGATTGACGCGACTGATGGCCCAGGGGCATATCGACCGCGTCAGCGTCAAAGCGGGCCGAGGGCGGCCCAGTCACCGTTATGTGCTGACCAAGCAGGGGCGGCGGAAGACTGGGTCGAATTTTGCTGATTTGGCCACGGCGCTGTGGCACGAGATTCGAGATATCTCCGACATCGAAGTTCGCCGCGGCCTGCTGCAGCGGATCGCCGCTCGACTGGCTGACGAATATCGACCCCTCATACAGGGGGAATCCCTAGAAGAGAAGATGCGGTCGCTTTCCGAATTGTTCGGCAAGCGGCAGATCCCTTTCGAAGTTGATGCGACGGGCGACCTGCCGATCCTGACCGCCTTGGCCTGCCCCTACCCGGATCTGGCCGAACAGGATCGGTCCATCTGTTCCATGGAGCGGATGCTGCTCGCTGAACTCCTGGGAAGTAACGTACGGCTGGAAAAATGCCGGCTGGACGGCGATGCGTGCTGCACGTTCAATCCTCCCGACCATACTGGCACGGACGCGACGCTGCCGGCCGCCGGGGCACGAACCGACGAGTCACCCAACGGACTGGGGGCGAAGGGCGTCGTCACCGGGCAACCGGACGACACGCCGACACTGCCGCGTCCACCAGAGGGTACTAGCTGAATGTGACCAGTTTGCGTAGGTTTTGTACTTGCAGCAGTGCGTCAACCCGTCAACTGTCTTGGAACAACGAATCGCTGAGAAACGCTATGACACAGCCATGGATTGAAGGCCGCTTCGAGGAGAACGTAATTACGACGACGGTCGAGCAGGCCGTCAACTGGGCGCGGCAATCCAGCGTGTGGCCGATGACCTTCGGACTGGCTTGCTGTGCGATCGAGATGATGGCCACCGGGGCCAGCCGTTACGATATTGACCGTTTCGGAGCTGGTGCTTTTCGTGCTTCGCCCCGCCAGGCCGACCTGATGATTGTGGCCGGTACGGTGACGTACAAGATGGCCAGCCGGGTAAGGCGGCTTTACAACCAGATGCCCGATCCGAAGTTCGTGATCGCCATGGGTGCCTGCACCGTCGGCGGCGGTCCTTACTTCAAATGGGGATACCATGTGGTCAAGGGCGTCGACCTGGTCGTGCCGGTTGACGTGTACGTTCCCGGCTGCCCGCCGCGCCCCGAATCGTTGCTGGAGGGCTTGATGCGGATTCAGGACAAAATTAAGGGCCACCGGATCGCCAAGCGAGCGGCAGCCGGCGGCAGTGGGCGTGCTTTTCAGCAGGGCATCAAGGTTGACGATGAACTGCCCGTGCCGCACCACTCGGGCTACGTCGAGGCTCCGGCTGACCAGACGCCGCTCACCAGTCACCAGAAGATTACCGGCTAGTCGGGCCGGGCAGTGAAGCGAGACCGAACCGACGCCGAGCCGATTCGGCGCCGCTCGAGTTGGTCGCGCAAACGTGACTCGAATACGGACACATCGCCCCCACCTGCGGGCGACGCAGATACAACGTCCCCGACGTGCATTACGTTGTGGCCGCCGAAAACCGGCGAGCCGCGAAGGTACGTCACGGGCGGTTTGACCGGCGCGGCTCGACAGCTGTTGTCGGTCGTTCGGCAACCGCGTCCCACAACAATAGTATGACAAGGCGACCCCTCTTGGGGATCCTCAGCCCAACGCGACAGACTTTTTTTACTCCCATGATCCAGACAACGAACTCCATGTCCGACACATTGACGATTCGTGACCTGCACGTCGCGGTCGACGGCAAGCCGATCCTGCGCGGCGTGAACCTGACCATGAACCGAGGCGAGACCCACGCCTTGATGGGGCCGAATGGCTCCGGCAAGAGCACGCTGGGCCTGGCAATCAGCGGTCACCCCAAATACGAGGTCACCCAGGGTTCGATTGAACTCAACGGCGTCGATGTCCTGGAAATGTCACCGGACGAGCGTGCTCGCAGCGGCATCTTCATGGCATTCCAGCGGCCGGTGGCGATTCCGGGGGTCAAGATGGCCGATTTCCTCCGCCATGCCACCACGAATATTCGCCAGCCGGACCGCAAAGAGGGAGAAGAGCTGATTCCGATGCGCGAGTTTCGCAAGGAGCTCAAGGGAAAGATGGAGCAGCTCAAGATGGACGTCGAGTTCGCTCGACGCTACGTCAACGACGGCTTCTCCGGCGGGGAAATGAAACGGGCAGAGATTCTCACCCTGGCGATGCTGCAACCGAAGTTCGCGATTCTGGATGAAACGGACAGCGGGCTCGACGCCGACGCCGTCCGGCTGGCTTCGGAGAGTATTGCCGAGATTGGCCGCGACAAGATGGGGCTGTTGATCATCACGCATCACGACAAGTTGCTGGTGCACAATCCGCCCGACTTCACGCACGTCATCCTGGGTGGGCGAATCGTGGAAACGGGCGGCGTCGAACTGGCTACCGAATTGCATGGCCACGGCTACGAGCGGATCCGAAAAGCCTACCCGCAAGCCGAGGCCGCCAACCAGGCGATGCTCGAAACCGAAGAACCTCACTCGGTCGGCTAACCTGCCGGCTCCGGTTACCGCTGGAGCAAACTACGTTCACGTCGTCACCAAGTCCGCCCCGCGGAAATCATGAAGGATTGTCATGGCCACCGACATTACGGGTACCTCCACCAACGAAATCGGCGAAATCAACAAGTACAACTTTCGTACGGAAAGCACCGCCGTCTTCAAGGCGGAAAAGGGGATCTCCCGGGAGATCGTCGCCCAGATTTCCGAAATGAAGGGCGAACCGGAATGGATGCGTGACTTTCGCCTGGAAAGCTACGACATCTTTGAAGCGAAGCCGATGCCGAAGTGGGGCGGAAACCTGAAGCTCGACTTCCAAGACATCTACTACTACCTCAAGCCGACCGACCACCAGGGCAAGTCCTGGGACGATGTGCCGTCCGAGATCAAGGACACGTTCGAGAAATTGGGAATCCCGGAGGCGGAACGCGAGTACCTGGCGGGGGTCAAGGCCCAGTTCGAAAGCGAAGTGGTCTACGGTTCGCTGCAGGAAGATCTGGCCAAGCAAGGCGTTATCTTCACCGACACGGATACGGCCGTCCGCGAACATCCCGACCTGGTACGCGAGTACTTCGGGACGATCATTCCACCGCACGACAACAAGTTCGCGGCCCTCAACTCGGCCGTCTGGTCGGGCGGATCGTTCATCTATGTTCCGCCGGGCGTCAAGATCGACTTCCCGCTGCAGGCCTATTTCCGAATCAACGCGGAGAACATGGGTCAATTCGAGCGGACGTTGATCATCGTCGACGAGGGTGCCGAGATCCATTACGTCGAAGGCTGCACGGCACCGATGTACACGACCGAAAGCCTGCACTCGGCGGTCGTCGAAGTCTGCGTCAAACGGAACGCCCGCTGCCGCTACACGACGATTCAAAACTGGGCCAACAACATCTACAACCTGGTCACCAAGCGAGCCATGGCATACGGGGATGCGACCATGGAATGGGTCGACGGCAACCTGGGCAGCCAGCTCACCATGAAGTACCCCGCCGTCTACATGATGGAGCCGGGTGCTCATGGCGAGATCCTCTCCATCGCTTTCTCCAGCAAGGGTCAGCATCAAGATGCCGGCGCCAAACTGGTCCACTGCGCCCCACATACCACCGGTCAGATCATCTCCAAGTCGATCTCCAAGAACGGCGGGCGGAGCAGTTACCGCGGCCTGGTCCGCGTGGAGAAAGGCGCCAAGCACTCGAAGAATAACGTCGTTTGCGACGCACTGATCCTCGACCCGGAAAGCCGAAGCGACACCTATCCCTACATTGAAGTGGCCGAGCAGGACGTGTCCATCGGTCACGAGGCGAGCGTTTCGCGGATCGGTGAAGAGCAACTGTTCTACTTGACCAGCCGCGGGATCACGGAGTCCGAGGCGGCCACAATGATTGTCAGCGGCTTCATCGAGCCCTTGGTGAAGGAACTGCCGATGGAGTATGCGGTCGAGATGAATCGCCTGATTCAACTACAGATGGAGGGTTCGGTGGGCTAAGCTCCGCCGCCCCGCAAACCGCCCACCCCGTGACGCTCGACAGCGGCCGCCCTTGCCCGCTCGAATTTTTCACCTCCTAAACTGGCGCTCGGCGCCCCCCCTCGACTCATGGCGACTGCAACCGAATTGGGATTCAACCAAGACACGTTCGAGGCTTTTCTGGCGTCCCGCGACGAGCCTTCCTGGCTGACCGACGCCCGCCGCACCGCCTGGGATCATTTCCAGGCCACGCCCTGGCCCGCACGCAACCATGAAGAATGGATGCGGACCGACATCCGGCTTTTCAAGCTCGACCGGTTCGCTCCCCCGCAGCCCACCAACGCTTCGGCGTCCAGCATCAAGGGGGGACTGCTCTGCCCGGGCGTGGCGTTGGCCGGCCACAATCGGTCGCTCGACAGCCATTCGCTCGATCTCACCCTTCACAAGAATTGGGCCGAGCGGGGCGTGATTTTCGGCAGTCTGGACACCATGCTCGCCGAACATGGCGACCTGCTGCGGCCGCACTTTCAGAGTGCCTTCCATCCGACATACGATCGATTCGCCTCGTTACATGCCGCCTTTTGGACCGGCGGTCAGGTGCTGTACGTCCCCCGCGGCGTGACGGTTGACGAGCCATTGCATGCGCTCTCAAGCATGAGCGACGGAGGCACCGACCTGGGGCACGTGCTGGTCGTCCTGGAAGAGGGTGCGGAGGCGACGCTGCTCTGTGAAACGTCCAGCCCGACTGACGTGGCGGGAGGGTTTCACTGTGGTGCCGTCGAGCTGATTCTGGGGGCGGGGTCGCACCTCCGGTTCGTCAATTTTCAGGATTGGGGACGCGGCGTCTGGCATTTCGCCCACCAGAAGGCGATCGTCCACCGCGATGCGTCGCTGCAATGGACCGTCGCCGCTCTCGGCAGCCGGCTCGCCAAAGTCAACCAACGCGTGGCCTTGGTCGGAGAAGGTGCCAATTGCCAGGTCAACGGCGTCCTCTTTACCGAGGATCGACAGCATCTCTCGTACGACACGATTCAACATCACGAAGCGGCCAACTGCCGAAGCGACTTTCTCTACAAGGCTGCCTTGCAGGACAAGTCGCGGACGGTGTGGCGGGGCATGATCAAGGTCGACCCGGCCGCGCAAAAAACCGACGGTTATCAACGGAACGATAACCTCCTGCTTTCCGCCGACGCGCGTGCCGACTCGATTCCGGGACTCGAGATTGAGGCCGACGATGTGCGCTGCACCCACGGTTCGACCAGCGGGCGTGTCGACGAAGAATTGATTTTTTATGCCGGTTGCCGCGGGTTTACTCGCAAGGAAGCGATTCAAATGATCGTGACCGGGTTCTTTCAGCATGTCTTCGATCGGATCACGATCGAGAATGTCCGTGAGGCGCTCGCCCTGGCGATCGCGCGTCGCGTACGCGAGTACGAATAGTCATGTCCGAGTTTCAAAAGGTCGCCAAGGTGACCGACATCCCAGACCCTGGCCGGTTGACACTGGAAGTCGACGAACGCCTGGTCGTCCTGCTGCACGTCGGCGGTGAATTTCACTGTATCGACGACGTTTGCACGCACGACGGCGGGCCACTCGGCGACGGGACACTAATCGACCACGAAATCGCCTGCCCTCGCCATGGTGCCAGGTTCGACATTCGAACCGGTGCGGCTCGTACGATGCCCGCCACCGAGCCGACCATCGTGCATCAGGTCAAAGTCGAAGGCGACGACATTCTGGTCAGCCTGAACTTCGAATAGAGGATCCGACGGATGGCGCTTAGCGAAGATGCCGTGATGGAAGAACTCAAGAAAGTCATCGATCCTGAGCTCTTCGTGAACATTGTCGACCTGGGACTTATCTACAACGTCGAGATTGTCGACCGCGCAGATGACGAACAGAAGGACATCAAGATTGACATGACGATGACCAGTCCGGCCTGCCCCGCCGGCCCGCAGTTGATCGGCAACAGCAAGCAGATGGTCGGCCAATTGGAGGAAGTGGGGGACGTGGAAGTGAAAATCGTGCTCGATCCTCCCTGGACGCCCGACCGCATGACGGACGATGCCCGCGATCAACTGGGCATCTTCTAACCACGGTCGCCGCACCGGCGGTCGCCCCGCGGACTGGCCGGCTCACGCGACGGGCGAGTTGTGCCAATGGGCGTCAACCGAATTCTGGTTTACGAATTCGTGACGGGCGGAGGTTGCTGGGCGACGAATTCCGATTCTCCGCCCGCGGGTTCGCTGCTCACCGAAGGCACTGCAATGCTGCAGGCCATGACAGCCGACTTGCAGCGCAGCGGTAACACCGAAGTGCACGTGCTGGCCGACAGGCGCTTGTCCCCGTTCTGGCCTGAGGGCTGCAGCGTTCACCACGTCGGCAGCCCCAGCGAAGAACGCCGGATCCTGGCAGCGACGGCAGCCAAGGCTGACGCCACCCTCTTGATCGCCCCGGAATTTGATGGATTGCTTACCGGCCGATGCCGTTGGGTTCAGCAAGCCGGCGGTCGGCTGATCTCTCCGGATGCCGACTTTGTTGCCCTGGCGGCCGACAAGTCGCGGCTCGCTGCACGATTGGCCGCGTCCGGGATTGCCGTCCCTCAGCCGATCTCGCCGTCCCTGGCGATCAGCCAACCCGACAAGGTTCCGCTTCCCGCCATCATCAAGCCGAATTGCGGTGCCGGCTCGCTGGATGTTCGCCTCCTGCGGGGTCGACGTGACCTCGAGGCCGTCCCATGGCACCGGCCTGGCTGGCGGCTGGAGACATTCCATCCGGGGCTCGCCGCCAGCGTCGCTGTAATCTGCGGCCCCGCGCAGACATTGGTCCTCGAGCCCGGCCGGCAATTGCAGCCGAATGATGACACCTTTCGCTACCTCGGTGGCCGCTGGCCGCTTGCGCACGCTCAGCGCCAGCGGGCAATCGCCTTAGCTCGACGAGCCATGGCGGCACTCCCGCAAACGAACGGCTTTGTGGGCATTGATTTGGTGCTCGGCGCCGCACAAGATGGGAGCCAGGATGTCGTCATTGAAGTCAACCCGCGGCTGACGACCTCGTACGTCGGGCTCCGACAATTGGCGACGTCGAACCTGGCAACCGCCATGCTGGACATGGTTGCCGGCCGCCCGGCGTCCGTCGCCTGGAGCGAACGGCGCCTCACCTTTCGAATCGCAGAGACACTCGGTGGAGCCGGCGCATGCCGTGGTTAGGCCTCGATATTGGCGGTGCGAACATCAAGGTCGCCGACGGTCAGGGATATGCGACCTGCCGGCCGTTTGCCCTCTGGCAGCGTCCCGATGATCTGGCAGCCGAGCTGACACTCCTCTTGAGCGATGCGCCGGAATGCAACGGCCTGGCCGTGACGATGACGGGTGAGTTGGCCGACTGCTTTGCCAGCAAGTCCGCTGGTGTCGTGCGGATCCTTGACGCCGTCGACACCGCCGCCGCGGGTCGACCGGTCCTCGTCTACTCGACCAATGGCGCGTTTCATTCGTCCGCAGACGCGCGGGCGCGAGTCCAACAGGTCGCCGCCGCCAACTGGCATGCTGTCGCTCGCTTTGCCCGCCGCTATGCGGGCCAACAACCAGCGCTGATGGTCGATATCGGTTCGACAACCTGCGACGTCATTCCCATCGATGCGGATGGCCAGGTGCAAGCCGCCGGTACGGACACCGCACGGCTGATACGGCGCGAGCTGGTCTATACCGGGGTCCTTCGCACCCCGATCTGCGGACTCGTGGATCGGCTCCCCTGGCGGGGCGCCCTCTGCCCGGTCGCCTGCGAGTGGTTTGCGACGTCCCGGGACGTTTACCTGCTGACCGGTGACCTTCGCGAACAGCCGGCGGATTGTGATACGGCAGATGGCCGGCCGGCAACCCAAGACGCCGCACGCGGCCGGATCGGGCGGATGGTTTGCGCGGACCCTGCCGACGTCACCATACAAGACGCGCTTGCAATGGCCGACCAGGTGGCCGCCGCGCAGACGGCGCTGGTCGCTGCCGGAATCGATGCGGTCCGACGCGCGATGCGTTCGCCGCCCGCCGCGGTGGTCGTCTCAGGCGAAGGCGAATTCCTCGCCCGGCGCGCACTCGCCGCGGCCGGGGTGGGGGGCGAACTGGTGTCGCTGAAGATGAAATTGGGTGAGCCGGTCTCCCGTTGTGCACCGGCACACGCCGTCGCCGCACTCGCGTCAGAAGCGGCCTTGTGATGGGGCGCCGGGTCCGCGTGCTGAAAGTCGGTGGCAGCCTGCTGGACGAGGCGGCGTTGGCCCGCTGGCTGGATGAATGGCTGAGCCAGGATCAGCGGGCGCCCGCCGCTTCCGGCGCCACCGACGATCGCCCGCACGACATCCTGGTCGCCGGAGGCGGCAAACTGGTTGACGAAATCCGACGTCTCGATCGGCGGCTGGCCCTTGATGCGGTGACGTCGCATTGGATGAGCATTCGAGCGATGAGTTGCACGGCGATCCTGCTCGCGCGGCGCCTGCAACTGCCGGCTCCAGTCGCCACCTGGCAGGAACTTCAGTCGCTGCGTGAGGCCGAGACCCCACAGGTCAGGGTATTTGACGTCTACCAGTGGTTGGCCGATCGGGAAGGTCGCCAGCCGGGAATCCGGATTCGCCGTGACTGGTCGTCGACCAGTGATTCGATCGCCGGGCGACTGGCGTACGTCCTGGCGGCCAGTGAGGTCGTGCTCTTCAAGTCGACCGACGGCCCGGCCTCGTCGGATTGGTCGTTGGCCGCCGAGCAGGGGCTGGTCGACCGCCATTTCCCACCCCTCGCACTCGACCTTCCTCTCATCACCTGGGTCAATCTGCGGAACCCGGCAAGTTGGGACCGCTTGTGACGTGTGTCGCTCCATCCGTCCGTGTGACTCGCCTGCGGACGCACAACCGACAGATTCGGCGCAACCCGGCCGCGAACCGCCCCTTCTCTTGATCTGGCAGTTCGAATCTTGACCTGTAGCGGATTTTGCTGAGCCACATTTCGGATAGCCGCCTGTGTCCCGTTGTGCGCTGTACCCAGCGAGCAGCCGCGCATTGCAGACAGCGTCCCCACCCACCAGCCCCCCGCCAGTCTCGAGCTTGCCCGATGCAATACTCTTCATCGCTCTCTGTTCGCGCGCTAAGGCACCTCCCGCCCCCCACGGTGATCGGCATTGCCGTCGGTCTGACCTGCCTGTCGGTGGCCGCGCTCTCCTTCATCCAGTCCAGGAGACAGTCGGGCGAGTTGCTGGAAAAGGAAGCCAGGCTACTGGGCGTTTGCGTTGCAGACCAACTCGAATGCGCCCCGGACAAGGCGGATTCGAGGCTGCCGGCGGAAGTCGCCAATGGACGGCTGATTGCAGCCGTGGGACTGTTTGGTCTCGATCAGTCGTTGCTGACCTACCACGGAGTCCTGCCGGACACGCGGTTTCCAGGCCACTTGCTGGGCCACCCCATGCCATTCCAATTAACCGGCCGGCTGGAAGTCCTTCAGCCGGTCATGTCGAGTGGTCAGCACGTGGGTTATGTCTACCTGCGGTCCGACGCGGGGGCTGTGTCTGCTGAGGCCCTCCTGCTCGCAACGACCGCCGGACTACTGGCTCTCTTTGCCTGGGGTGCCGGTTTGGCCGGCGCCGCTCTTGCCTCGCGAATGATGAAGAACTCCCTGCCGCAACGTCACCGATCGAGCCGCGGTGTTCGTCAGATGGCGGGCGACAGACGCCCGGCAAATTGCTTGCGATCGAACCCGTCCAAGCCGGCCGTCGCTCCAACCGAAGCTCCGCTCGAGCAATCAGCAACCAACTCAGCAACCAACGTCGTGGGCCCGAACCGGATCCTGGTCATCAGCGCCTCGGAAACGCTACGTGACTTGACCCAGATGGTTCTCCGGCGGAGTGGCGCGCGAGTTCACGGCGCACGCGATCTGTTAGATGCGGTACGGCAGGCCAGCAGTGTACAGTTCGACCTGGTCGTCTGGGATCTGCCCCGCATTGAGGCGAGCGGCGGTCCGGTTGAATGCGGTCGGTTGAATCAACTTGCCAACCTTCCCCTGGTCGCGCTGAGCGACGAAGGGCGGGAATTGGACGAAGCACGCTGGAACACGACATTTGTCGCCCACTTGCCCAAACGCGTGGCGGCGGAGACGCTTCACAAGGCGGTCCGCGGCGCGTTGACTGCAGATGACTCAGGGTCCAAGGCGGCGGCCGAAACAGACGCATCGGCTGCGGAAGCCACAGTTTCCCAAGACGCGGATTCGGCAGCCGCAGTTTCCGAAGACAAAGTACGAAACGCCGACATCACGCTGCCCCAGCAAGGGCCGCGCGCCCCGCACATGGCTGGGCTGACGCTGCCTGGCCGCATGCTGCGACCGGCTACTCGGATTCGTCGGTCGGCCCGTGGAATCGCCGGTTGAAGACCTCCGGGTCAAACGGATCGCGAGGCACGTAGTTGTCGTCTCTTCGCCGCTGGTTCCCCTCGCTGCCGGCTTCGGGTGCGGCTTCGGTGGCCAGTTTCGAGAAACTGCGTTTCAGTGCTTCGATGGATTCGGCACGCGTTTGCAGCAGCACAGCCGGCGGCTTGGCGACCGATGTGGGAAGGTCCGCCACGGGTTGATCCGCGAGGCGACTTAACCAGTTCGCCAGCGTCTGCCGCTGATCTTGTTCCGTTTCGGCGAAGACCACACCTCGTCCGGCATGGGGCTGGCTGGGTACGGTCAGCAACCGTGACTGGGCGGGAGCCTCGTGATCGACGTATGCCAGCGCGGCAAATAGATTGCGGTGGGTCATGCGGCGGGACAGTGTCTGCCTCAAACCGGGTCGCAGGAGCTGGAATTCCGAGTCTCTGGTGAGACCATGGCATCCGCTGGTGGCACAACGGTTGAGCAACAACGGCTGCACGGAAGTGGCGAACTCCTGCACGGCACCCGCCGGCAGCGCGGCGATCTTCGCTTCGATGTCGTGCAACGTGGGAGCTCCGGACGCGCTCGGCGCGACCTGTCGTGAAGGCTCGGGCGACGACTCGGCTGCTCGCAGTTGTTGCTCGATGACGCCAATCCCCTCTGGACGGGAATCCAAGGCGAAGGCGGCCAGCACTTGATCGGCGGCCCGTGCCGTCAGGTCGTGCTGAACACACCAGCGCGCCAACTCCAAGTGTCCAGAACGATTCCCGGGCACCAGCCCCGCCAGCCGGTATTGGTAGAGCACTTCCAGGCTGTCGCAAACCACTTCCACGGATGCGGCGGGCAGGCGGACTTCACTGCGCGTCCCGCGCGTCACCAGGTAGTAATCACCGGTCCGCGTAATGTTGCCTTCCAGCACCTGACCATTGCGCAACAGGAGGACCCGTTCGGCGGATGTCAGTCGCGTCTCCACCAACCGATTCCGGGGCGGTTGCGTGAATGCGTCCGTCGCCGCCAGCACAATCAGCAGAACCATGGCTGTGCAAGCACGATCGATCACCGGCCTGCCGTTGGTCGCGAGGCGAAGACGGTTCCTGGTTGCGGACCGCGTTCGCCACAACCTGACCTGCCGCATCCGCTGCAGCGCACGATGAACGAAGGGTGGTTGATTCATGCGGCGGAAGGTACGTCCGCGGACCGTAAAGGTCAAGATCAACCCGGCATCGTTCGTGGCGGCGTCGTGGCGTTGGACGTGGTGGCACGCGGCCCAGTCGACTACGTCGTCAAGTGTCCGACGGTCGCGGTCAAGCGATCGCCGGACGGCTGGCCCGCCGTGACATCGACCAGCGTGCCCTCGACGTCCTCCGAGCTACGGAACACGACCGGTGCGTAGCGGCAGGAGGTGCCGATCAGGTGCGCCGGGGAGTCCGGGTCAACGCCCTCGACCAGCACCCGGAGTGGCATCCCGGCCAACTGTTGGAAGTAGCGCCGGCGGAGTCCCGCTTCCAACTGGATGAGGTGGTTCGCCCGGGCCGACTTGACGGGCTTGGGAAGCTGGTCGGCAAAGTCAGCGGCCGGCGTGCCACGTCGGCCGCTGAACGGGAACACGTGGACCTTGGAAAAACCGACTTCGCGAGCAACCTGGCAACTTGCTTCGAAATCCGCCTCCGTCTCGCCTGGGAAGCCCACGATGATGTCGGTCGTGAGGGCCGGTCGATCGAGTGCATCGGCCACCATGCCGCAGCGGTCAACGAACATCCTGGCCCCCCAGCGGCGCCGCATCCGTCGCAGTATCCGGTCAGAACCGCTCTGCAAGCAGATATGCAAGTGCGGGCAGATGCGGTCGCGGTGATCGCGCATCACCCTTAACAGTTCCCGCGTTACTTCGGTGGCTTCAATGCTGGAAAGCCGAATTCGAAAGTCCCCGTCCAGCTTGACGATCTCTTCGACCAGGTTGGCCAGCCGAGTCCACTCGTGCTTCGGCTTGTTGGCGTTCCAATCCACCCCGTAATGCCCCAGGTGGACCCCTGTCAGGACGATTTCCCGGTAACCGTTCCGATGCAGGCGACGGACCTCATCCAGAATCGGCGGCATCGGGCGGCTCGCCATCTGCGGCCGGACCTGGGGAATGATGCAGTAACTGCACCGGAGCAAGCAGCCATCCTGGACCTTGACGTAAGCCCGGTGTCGATTTCCGAATCCTGAGATCCCGCTGGGAATATCGACGACCCCAAAACGACCGAGCAGGTCCGGCAGCTCCCGTTTGTCGGTGACCACCTCGGCGACCTGCGGCAAATGGGCGACTTCATCGGGCGCCCGAGTTGCGTAGCAGCCCATCACCACAATGCGTGAATGCGGGTTGTCGCGGGCCAGGCGACGGATCACTCGCCGGCTCTTCGAATCCCCTTCCTGGGTGACCGTGCACGTATTCACGATACACAGGTCGGCTTGTTCGTCGGGGCCCGCATCCCGGTAGCCGATACTGACCAGTCCTTCGCGGACGAATTCAGTCTCGTATTGATTGACCTTGCAGCCCAGCGTAACGGTCTTCAGGGTAGCAGCCATGCGCGGGAAACTCGTCCAAATGAACGTAAGCGAAGTGAAATCGGGAGGGCGGTTGCGTGTCATCCGCCGACAGCCCCGATCGTATCAGGTCGGCCGCGGGCGGGGTTGGTGATACCCCAATTGGGCGTCGAGGACAAGGACGATCCGGCCGTTGCTTCTTGCCCGGAAGTTGCTTCTTGCCTGGAAACCGTGCGCTGTTGCACGCCGATCGGCAGGCATATTCTGCCGCCGAGCCAAGACCGTCACGACATGGATCCGCTCGGGCGGCTCGCAACCACCGGAGCCTTGTTTCGACGCGGCGGATTCAACCTACACGACGGGCTGGATCGTGGAGGACATCGAACCTTTGCACTTGGCGATCAACTGATCTTTTCCGTAGGCGTGAATCTGATCTCTCTTCAGTTCGGCGTGCTCGAGCGTCGTGGTCAGGCAGATGACTTTGCCGCTGTGATCCACTTCGCGAGCAAGCTCTAAGCCTTTTTCGACTGGAAACCCGAACAACTCCTTGAGCATGCGGATCACATATTCATAGGAATGATCGTCATCGTCCCACAAGACAACGTTGTACCGCGGCTGGCGTTTGGGCTTCTGGCGGCCATCCGCTTGCTCTTCCTGGCTGGTAGTGATCTCCGGCTCGGCCGTCGCTGCTTTCATGAATCGACCATTTGGTAGGTGGACGTTGAGCACCGCCATCCAGGCTGCATTGCGGTGCAAACAGGCGACCGGGAATGGTCGCTTTCGACCCGGGTCATTATATTGTATCGCTTGCCAAAGTTGAAAGGAGAAACATGCCGAAGCTGGAAGAGTATTTGGAAGCGCAACACGCCCAGTTCGAGGAGGACTTGTGCGAACTTTTGCGGATTCCGAGCGTCAGTGCGGATAGCCAGCACACGGGCGATGTCCGCCGCGCAGCGGACTGGATGGTCCGGCAGTTTTCCGATTTGGGGCTCTCTGTCGAATTGGTCGAGACGGACGGCCACCCGATCGTGTGTGCGCAGTCGCCAGCGGTCGAAGGTGCCCCAGTGGCGTTGGTTTATGGCCACTACGACGTTCAGCCTCCGGACCCGCTGGACGAGTGGATCTCGCCTCCCTTCGAGCCAACGCGGCGGGACGGCAATCTCTACGCGCGCGGCGCCTCCGACGACAAAGGGCAGATGCTGACCCATGTGAAAAGCGTGGAGGCATGGCTGAAGGCCAATGGCGGGCTCCCGCTGCAGATCAAGTTCGTCATCGAAGGCGAAGAGGAGGTCGGAAGCGGCAACCTGCTGAAGCTGCTCGAAGCCGACCGGGGACGACTCGCTTGCGACGTGGTGGTGGTCAGCGACACTTCCCAGTTCGGTCCCGGCCAGCCGGCCATCACGTACGGTCTGCGGGGGATCGCCTACTACGAGCTCCATCTGCATGGTCCCAAACAGGACCTGCACTCGGGCACCTTTGGAGGTGCCGTAACCAACCCGCTCAATGCGCTCGCCAACATGCTGGCTTCTTTGATCGATGACGATGGCCGGATCCAGGTCCCCGGATTTTACGACAATGTGGTCCCGCTGACCGATAGCGAGCGGCAACAGTTCGCCGCTCTGCCGTTCGACGAATCACGCTTCCGCACGCAACTGGGCGTCCAGGCACTTTCCGGCGAAAAGAGCTACAGCACGCTGGAACGCCGGTGGGCCCGTCCCACGTTTGACATCAACGGTGTCTGGGGCGGTTACCAGGGGGAAGGCGCGAAGACGGTCCTGCCCAGCCGGGCACATGCCAAATTCAGCTTTCGTCTGGTTCCCAACCAGGACCCCAAACAGCTTGACGATGCACTCCGCGAAATGCTTCATGCAGCCTGCCCGCCGGGCATCACCATGGAACTGGTCAGCCATCACGGGGCCCCCGGATTCCTGGTCCCCCTGGAGAGCCCTTACGTCGGCGCGGCAACGCGGGCCATCGAAAGAGGGTTCGGTTATGCCCCGGTCTTTATTCGCGAAGGCGGGTCGATCCCGATCGTCACCCATTTCGCCAATTCCCTGGATGCCGACGTGCTGTTATTGGGCTGGGGACTGAACAATGACAACACCCACAGTCCAAACGAGAAATTCAGCCTCGTCGACTTCCACCGGGGCATTCGTGCAAGCTCGTATCTGTGGCGCGAGCTGAGCCGCATCGCAATTGCCTGAACAACCACCCCACTCGGCTGTCCCCCAGCCAGATTCCCATCCACGAAAGTCATCATGCTTGATCGCAAGTTCATTTTGGAAAACGTCGCGGCTGTGAAACAGAACTGCCGGCACCGGGGCGTTGCCGCCGACGTCGACAGTCTGGTCGCGAAGGAATCGCAGCGGCTCGCCAAGCTCAAAGAAGTCGAAGAACTGAACCGCCGCGCCAATGAGGTGTCCAAGTCGATCGGGAAGGCCAAGGATGAGGCCGAGCGGGAAGCGCGTAAGGAAGAGGGGCGCCGCCTGCGTGCCGAAAAAGAGGCCTGCCAATCCGAACACGACACGCTGGATGGGGCCATTCGCGAGTTGCAGGCCGCGATCCCGAACATGTCGCACCCGGACGTCCCCATCGGCAGCGACGACAAAGCCAACCTCGAGGTCCGCCGCGGCACGGCCGAAGTCCGGGATTTCGACTTCCCTCCCCTGGACCACGTCGATCTCGGCAGCAAGCTCGACCTGATCGACCTGGAAGGAGGTGCCCGCACCACCGGTCACGGCTTTTACTTCCTCCGCAATGAAGCCGTGCTACTGGAACTGGCCCTGCAACAGTTCATCGTTACCAAACTGATCGGCAAGGGGTTTACGCCCACGATCACTCCAGACCTTGCTCAGGACGACATTCTGGAGGGTATCGGCTTCAATCCTCGCGGGCCCGAAACGCAGGTCTACAGTATCGAAGGCTCGAATCTCAGCCTGGTGGGGACCGCAGAGATCACGCTGGGCGGGCTTTACGCCGGTGTCACGGTCGACGCCGATCAGCTTCCCATCAGGATCTGCGGCATCAGCCACTGTTTCCGCACCGAAGCCGGCGCCCACGGCCGGGCGACACGGGGCATCTATCGCGTGCACCAATTCACCAAGGTCGAGATGTTCGCATTCACGCTCCCCGAGCAAAGCGATCAGGTTCACCAGGAAATCTGTGATATCGAATGTGAGATCTTCAACGAACTGGGCGTGCCCTTCCGCGTGGTCGACACGGCAACCGGCGACCTGGGTGGACCCGCCTACCGAAAATTCGACCTGGAAGCGTGGATGCCGGGGCGGGGCGAAGGCGGGAGCTGGGGCGAGATTACCAGCACGTCGAACTGTACGGACTACCAATCGCGGCGTCTCAAGACCAAGTTCAAGCGAAAGGGCGAAAAAGGGACCCACTTCGTACACACGCTGAACGGCACCGCAGTCGCGGCCGGCCGCGCCATGATCGCCATCCTGGAAAACAACCAACAGGCAGATGGGTCCGTCGTCGTCCCCGAGGTTCTCCGCAAGTGGGTCGGCAAAGAGCGAATTGAACCCAAATCCGCTTGACCCACCCCGCGGATCGCCCGCCACCTGGATCCGTCTGCCGGTACCTTGTCTTCGTTTTTCTTGTTCGGAACGTTTGTCTCTTCAGCACAAGGGAGCACGCCATGGACCGCGTTTGTCACTTTGAGATCCCGTACAGCGATAAGGAGCGGGCGGAGAAATTCTACCGCGATGTTTTCGGTTGGCAGATTACCGCGGCGCCCACGGAGCATCCGTACTCGTTTGCCATTACGACGCCTGTCGACGAGCAGTTCAAGCCGAGCGAACCGGGGGGAATCAACGGCGGCATGTACCAGCGGGGTGACGAAGGTGGCAGTTGCTCACCGGTCGTGGTGATCGAAGTCGATTCGACCGAGCAGCGGATCGCCGACATTGAGGCCGCCGGCGGTGCCAACGTGATGGGGCCGGTCGAGATTCCCGGGATGGGGATCTACGCGCAGGTCAAAGATAGTGAAGAGAACATCATCGGCTTATGGCAGCCCCTGGCCCCACCGCAATAGCGACAGGTCGGGGATAAGTCCCGTTTCCCGCCGTGCCCGGCGGCGGGCAGGTAACGCGGTGGGCGATTAACTGGACTTATCCCCTTTTCCGGGCGGATGGGTAAATCCCAGGCGCATAGGTAAAGCCGGAACAGGCGTCGCGGCTTGCCTCAAACTTCGCTCGTTGGTTCGCCCCCCAGCGAAAATTTCCAATGAAGTCCGCTTCCCGTGCCGAAAAAAGCTTAATAGCAACGCTGCTTCCTCGGGAAAGGACGAAACGATGCCAGACGGAAAACGACGCCGCCGTCACAGTCCCAACCAGGCGAAACGCAACTGGTACGCGCGACACCGCGCGGCACGATTTCGCCGGCGTTTTGGGCTGGCCCAGATCTGAACGCCTCAGATCGTCAACCACGCCCCCTCCTTACTGGGGTTACCCCAGACGATTGCGACACAGCGACCTGCACTGAATCGCTGCCTGTCCATTGTTCTTCCGGGCCGAACGTGCGCTACGCTCAGCGAAAGAGCATTGGATCCACCGAGACCCCGAAGCCGGCGCCGCGAGCCGCATGGATCACGCCGTCTTGCGCCTGCGGCGCACCCTGCAAGCAGGTAAACCACCGCCGCGGCGACTCGGCCAGCGGCTGCGGATCAAGTGCGGCAATCGCCGGCAGCGCGTACGGTTCGCAACCGCGGTGAGGACAGACGCGGAGGCCGGCCTGCCGTGCCATCCGGTAGATCTCGACGAGCGTCGTCAAGCCGCCGCACCAGTTGACGTCGGGCTGCAAGACGACATGCTTCCCCGTCTCGATCACTCGCCGAAACCCGGCCGCCAGGTACTCGTGCTCGCCGCCGGCAATCGCCACCGGGCTTTCCGCGACAACCTGTGCGTAGCCGGCTTCGTCATCCGGCGGCAGCGGTTCCTCCAACCAGCCAATCTCGTAAGGCGCGATCCGCTCGGCAACACGAAGGGTTGTATCGACATCCCAGCGTGCAAAAGCGTCCACCATGATTTCCGCTTGGTCACCCAGCCGTCGCCGCGTTTCCGCGACCAGCCGTTCGATCTCTGCCACTTCGGGCCGGTCGCCAAACCGTTCGACATGCAATTTGATCGCGCGGTGCCCTGCCTCCAACGCTGCCTGCGCCGCTGCGTCGTCAAAGACGGTCAAGTAGGTAGGTAACGGGCGGCGAATGTCCCACGCATCCCGCAACAATTCGGCCACGCTCCTTCCGGCCGCCTTGCCGCGGAGATCCCAGAGCGCCAGATCGACGCCGCTGATCGCCATCACGACCAAACCGCAGCGGCCGTAGAAGACCGTGTGGCGGCACATTTCGGCATGCAGCCGTTCGACCTCAACCGCCTCTTCACCGAGCAACAGGTCGCGCAGAACCGTCTCGACGACGTGGATTCCAGCCGCCCCGCCCCCACCGACGCCATAACCGGTAATCCCGGCATCGGTTGTCAGTTCCACAACAATCTGGCCCAATTGGGTGCGCCAATCTGCCGGCGAGCCGGGAGTCGGCGGCTGAATGGCGCGAACGCCGGTGATCACCATGGTTGTTCGTTCCTGCGGATCGTTTGATGTCTACGTGTCGTCGTTGGCGACCGGCAGGCTGCCCAGCACGGCCGTGCTCGTCGCGTAGACGGCGGCGTGCGAACTCGACACCAACCACCTGTCTGCCTCACGGGCTGCCTTCCGGTGCATCGCTTCCCAGCCCGACGATTTCCAGCAGCTTGAGCGCGTTGGTGGTCGTGGCAACGCCGGGCCGGAGTTGATAATCGAATGTCATCGGCTTCTCGGCGTCGTGATCGTGGAGCGTTTCTCGGAAATGCACCGGCAAGAATTCGCCCTGCAGCTCTGGGCTGGTGGCAAGGTCCAGGTCGTGGGTCGAAATCGCGCCGATCGCGCCATGCTTCACCAGGTGCGTCAGCACGCGGGCCACCGCAATCCGCCGCTCTTGCGAATTCGTGCCCTGCAGAATCTCGTCCAGCAAATAGACCAGCGTTCGATCGGGTCGTCCACCGTAGGCAACTGCCTGGTCAACAATCTCCTTCAACCGCATCAGTTCGGCCATGTAAAACGAAACACCATCTTCCAGCGAATCCCGCACACGAATGCTGGTCGCCAGCTGCGCCGGCGGCATGCGCAAGCCGGCAGCGCAAACCGGCCCACCCGCCTGCGCCAGGGTGATGTTGACGCCGATGGAACGCAGCAGGGTACTCTTGCCCGACATGTTCGATCCCGTGATCAAGAGGAACGAGCCGGTCCCGGCCACTTCCACATCGTTGGTGACGCGGGTCGCATCGGCAAGCAACGGATGCCCGATCGCCGTGGCGTCGATCGAGGTGAATGATGCGTTCACTTCAGGCATCGTCCAGTCGGGATGGTCGTAGGCTAAGGTGGCGAGCGAGGCGAGTGCTTCGAATTGCCCCAAGGCGTCGAACCACGCCTTGGCGTGCCGACCGCAAACGGCCTGCCATTTTTCCAGCAGCGTGAGAACATGAAAGTCGTACAGGAATCCGACCTGCAAGGGCAGGTACACGAAAACGAAGAGCATGGCGGAGTGGCTGATGTTGGCCAACTTCATTACGAACTGTAATTCGCGCATCCGCAGAATCACGCCCCCTCCTTGCTCGGCCGCCGCAGACTTGATGTCGGACAACGTTCCCGCCGAATCCGGCATTTCGTAGATCAGGCGAAACATCCGCAGGTACCCCTGGACTTCGCCCTGTCGCGAATTGACGCGTGCAAAGATGTCGTGGACATTCCCGGAGAAAAGCACGCTGATGACGATATTGGACGCCACGACGATCAATACGACCGCAAAGCCGACGTCCGGCGAAATGACGCGCAGGACGGTCAACAGCAGGGCCACCAGCCCGACCGCGGGCACGACCCGGCAAAACCAGGTCAGCCAGGGGCGTTGACGGAGCCAGCTACTGCCTCCTGCCCATTTCACAAAGCGTTCGGTCGCATCTCCGGCCAGCAGTTTCCCTTCCACGATCAGCGCTTCACGCAGCGACTCATGGTCGGTCAACTCCGCCACCGCCTGCTGGCGGGCCCGAATCTCCTCGCACCCAGCCGGCTCCAGGAACCAGTCGCGGAGAATCTTCTTGCCGATCGGCGTCGTTGCGCAACTGACAAGCTGAAACAGGGAAGCTCGTCCGAACAGATCCAGGTCCGTCGCGGTGGCCAGATGCTCGTCGGGCGCCCGGGTCGCCGGCACGGGCAGTCCGTCCCAGTCCCGGGCCAGCCGGCTCAGCCCCTGTTCGTTGATCATGCGCATCTGTCGAGCTCGACGCAGGCGGCGATCGACCGCGTCGTGGTAGGTGACCAGGGCCACAAACCCGATCGCGCCGAGGACTCCTGGTAAGTACCACGGCGTGACGACTTGCGTGATCCACCCGAAGGCAAGCAACAACGCCACCGCGAGAAAAACGGCCACTCGTGCGTGCGTCAGGTGGCGATCTTTCCGCGCGAGTTCTTCTTCTTCGACAGCAAAACGGTCCGCCCTTTGGCGATAATGCGCGGCGATGGTTTCCGGCGTTGAGCTCATGAGATTGGGGACACTACCTTTCGCCTGGGGAACGAGTCTTCATGATTCTCTGGAACGTTGCCACCGCCGCGAGACGGTGCAAGCCTGGAACGACTGCCGGGCGGCGGCGGCTCCTGGCAAAGTGCGGCCATCGGTCTCCCGCCGTTCCATGCGACTTGCCAGCCAGGACGCCCAGTGGTCCGGCAGCGTGCAGGAACGGACCTTCAACAACGTGCCGCACGTTCGTACCGGGGAATGGATGGAGGTTGCCTAGATTCGCGCCTCGGCGTGACACGCAGCGGGTCGAATGCAGTGCGAATTGTGACAACAACAGCCCGCGACGACCAGAGCCCGTGGCGGTTGGAGTTGCGCGCGGCCGCTCGACTGGCTATCCCCAACGCGGCTTGGCTGCAACACGGCAAGGGCGGTCCGGAATCTGGCTCGCCGCTGCCGGTCGGCCTCGCACCAAGCGGGCACGAGGCGCGCAGGACCTCGCCAGAATCGCACCGCTCCGATTGCCGAAAGCGAATCATTTTGGCATGCTGCTGGCTCGGAATGACGGATCGCGGCATGGGCCGCCCAGGCCTGACGGATCGCGGCGCCGTTCGTCCTGGATTCCAAGAGACCAGATCGTTCGACCGCTTGGCAACGAGGCTGCCTCTCGCGCCGCCGGAGACTGCCCCGGAGGGAACACGGCCCACGATGAACACCTCCCAATTCACTGACTTTGACCTTGATCGCGTGGTCGCTGAGATCGCCGCCCAACTCGGCGTCGCGGAGGCCCAAGTTCGCAGCACGATCGAGTTGCTGGATGCCGGAAACACGATCCCATTCATCGCCCGTTACCGAAAAGAAGCAACTCAAGGCCTTGATGAGATCGCCCTGCGCGCGATCCAAGATGCCGTCGGCAAGGCGCGCGACCTGGCCCAACGCAAATTGACAATCCTCAAGTCGATCGACCAGCAGGCCGCCTTGACCGACGCATTGCGTGGCAAGATCGAAGCGGCGACGGACAAGCAGACGCTGGAAGATCTCTACCTTCCTTACAAACCCAAACGCAGAACCCGGGCCACGGCGGCGCGAGAACGAGGCTTGCAACCGTTGGCCGATCTGCTCGTGCGACAAGGCTCCTTGAACCAGTCACGCGCTGAGGTACTCCGCCCGTTCATTGATCCGGAGCGTGAAGTGCCGGACGCCGCGGCCGCCCTGCAAGGTGCCTGCGACATCCTGGCCGAGCAATGGTCGGAAGACGCGGATACGCGGAAGTGGCTGATGCGTCAGGCAGAGGACTACGGCAAGGTCACCTCACGCGTCAAACGGGGAAAGAAAGAGTCCGGCCGCAAATTCGAGATGTACTTTGACTTTCAAGAGTCACTGAAACGCACCCCCTCACATCGCTTGCTGGCGATGAAACGTGGCGAGGCGGAGGGGATTCTGCGGGTCGGCATCAGCCTGGACGACGACTTCGTGTTGCGAAAGCTGACGACGCGGCTGGCCCACAATCGCCAGTTTGAGTTTCATCGCGAACTGGCGGCGACCGTCGTCGACAGTTACCAACGCCTGCTGCTGCCGGCCGTCGAATCGTCCGTGCTCCAAGCCATGAAGGAACGGGCCGACGAGGAAGCGATCACCGTATTCGGCAAGAACTTGCGAAAGTTGATGCTGGCGGCGCCGGCCGGGCCGAAGGTGACGATCGGCATCGACCCCGGCTTTCGCACCGGGTGCAAGGTCGCCGTCGTCGACGGAACCGGCAAGTTCCTTGGCCAGCGGACCATCTATCCGACGCCCCCGCGCAATGATGTCGAGCAGGCCGCGAAGACGCTGAACGAGCTGATTGAACAGTTTGACGCCGAGCTGATCGCGATCGGAAACGGCACGGCGTCGCGCGAAACCGAGGCCTTCGTGGAACAGGTGATCGGCGCATGTGGCCGCCCGGTGACCAAGGTAATGGTCAACGAATCGGGGGCGTCCATCTACTCGGCCAGCGAATTGGCCGCCCGCGAATATCCCGATCTGGACGTCACGGTGCGAGGCGCGATCAGCATCGCGCACCGCCTGCAAGACCCGCTGGCGGAACTCGTGAAGATCGACCCCAAATCGATCGGCGTCGGGCAGTACCAGCACGATGTTAACCAACCTCAGCTCAGGCATTGCCTGGACCGCGAAGTGGAATCGTGCGTGAACTCGGTCGGCGTCGACGTCAACCTGGCCAGCGCGCCGCTCCTGGCGCATGTAGCGGGGATCGGCCCCAAGCTGGCCGAGGCGATCGTGCGGTTTCGCGACGCCGAGGGGAAATTCAGGAAGCGCGATGATCTGCTCAAGGTCCCCAAGCTGGGCAAGAAAGCATTTCAGCAAGCGGCCGGCTTCCTCCGTATCCGCAACGGCAGCCAGCCGTTAGACAACTCGGCCGTACACCCGGAAAGCTACTACGTGGCCGAGAAAATGGCCGCTCGGCTGCAAACCACGACAGCGACCCTGGTGGGGAACGGGCCCCTGGTCGAACGCCTCGATCCTGCCGAGTTCGTCGATGACCAGACCGGCCTGCCAACGGTCCGCGACATGCTGGCGGAATTGTCCAAGCCAGGTCGTGACCCGCGTGACGAGTTTCGCACGGTGACATTTACCGAGGGAGTCAACGACCTCAACGACCTGCGGCCGGGGATGATTCTGGAGGGTGTCATCACCAACGTGACACGGTTCGGCGCATTCGTGGATCTGGGCGTCCACCAGGACGGATTGATCCATATCTCACAACTGGCCGACCATTTCGTGCAGGACCCGAGCGATGTCGTCTCGGTTGGCGACGTGGTCCGCGTCAAGGTGCTGGACGTCGACCAGGAACGCCAGCGAATCGGCGTCTCACGCAAACAGGTCAGCGGGTGAGGCCGCCGGGCGCGTGCACCGACGGATTCGCGGCTTCAGACCGTCACCTTGTCACCACAGCGTGGGCATTTGCAGTCGTTCTCGACAAACCGTTTGGCGCCGGATTCCAGGCCGCACGTTTCGCAGGCGACCACCGCCCACTCGCCGCAGAGCGGACACTTGCCCAGGATTTCGTACTTGGCGAACTCTCTCTCGCATTTGAGGCAGGTGTGGAGTTGCCGTTTGGCCGCGAGTCGTTCGAGCACATTGGCCATCGCTCCGATCGCCCCACTCGCCGCGCCATGAATCCCGGCGGCCAGCGACTTGAGGGGCAAAGGGGGAATCCGGGGCTGGGGTGGGGGGACATAAACACTGGGGGCCGGCGGCGCGGCGGCCGACTGGGCTTCGCGGTGCGGAGGGCTGGCCTCGATGCGCTTCCGCAGCGACTTGAGCCGCCCCGCCGCAACCCACTGGCCGCGCGTATGCTCCTCGTGCATGACGGGTGAATCGAGTGTAATCCCGCCGCGCTGAGCACAGCTCTTAATCTCGTCCTCACTGAGGATCCCAACGATCTCACCGTTTTCCCGTTTGTAGTGCCAACCGCTCATCGCAACGTCCCTACCCCGGTTAGAAACTCTCCGCGAGACAACCCGCGCCGCCACCGATCGCCGGCCGCCCTCAATTCTGAGCCGCCCTCAATTCCGGGCCGCCCTCAATTCCGAGCCGCCGCGTCCCCCGTCCAACCGCTCGTCGCCCACCTTCCAAGTGAATCGAAACCGGGTGCAGGATTCAACCCCGCGCCGCCCGAAACGGACCCCGGCGATCGCGGCGCTGCATTGTATGACTTACGAAGGGTCGGACCCTTGAAACTGGCCATTGAGAACTTGCCGCCCGCTCGTTCCGCTGAAAGTACGGGAGTTGCCCTTGACACGTTGCTCCGAGATCAGGGCCAGGCGAGTTCGACGCCCTGTTTCTGTAACTCCCGTTGAAAGTCGGCGACCCGCGCTGCGGCGGCGTGGATCGCGTGTGGTGGTTGCTGCCGGGCAATGGCAAAGCTGGCCAGACACCCGGCTGCTTCGCCGATACCCCATTCAACGGGATGCAATCGATAACATCCGCCGGTGATGTGGGTGGCACTGATGTTCTTGCAAGCCGGAATCAGATTCCGCAGCCGCTGCGGGATCAACGCCCCCAGCGGGATCTGAAAGGGAAGCGCCGCGAAATCAATGTAGTTGTCACCGCCCGTGCTCGGATGCAGGTCAATCGCGTAACTTCCGACACCGACGGAATCGGCAAAAGGAGCCGCCGTCAAGGCATCACCCGAAGCCCCAGTGATTTCAGCGCGATGCTCGCTTCCAACATGCTCTTCCAAGATCGTAAAGCGTCCGCGAATCCGCCGTGACTCGCGGACGTAAGGAAACTTGGCGACTCCACGCTCTGTTCCCACCAGGTCAGGACGTAACCGCAAGCCGGGGAACCCCTCGCCGCCGTCGGCCCGGGGAACCTCCGTCTGCAGCCAGTACAACAGCGATCGACTCAACCGGGTCGCTTGCTCGATGTGCTGTTGCCGCTCGGCTGCTGAGACCCCGATCAGGTTGCCCAGCAGGTAATCGTTCTGAGGCCAGTTGATGAGCGAAATATCGCCGGCATAGGCTCCAGGCCGGAAATTTCGCGCGTCTGCCAGGCGGCGGTACGTCCACAGATTCAAGGCACCGGCCGTCTTGGCTCCGGTCGGGTCGAAGCCCAACCGCTTCGGTTGACCGCTACGGGGATGCGTGTAGGTCAGGTCAAGCAGCTTGCCGGGCCAGGGCGGCGTGAGCTTCGGGACGAAGTCGCGCCAAAAGCCATAGTCAGCCGGCCGGTCGATGGTGTGATCCTGCCCCGCCAGGTAGTCGACCGCGAAGCACATCGTAAAGGCTTGCTGGTTTTCCGGATCCGCCGTTTCAGGCGCATGGAGCTCGCCGGTCTCCGAGCGAGCTTCCGTTCCGGTGACGAACTCCGCCCCAGCCAGGGGCAGCAGGTCACCCAATTCGGTCGCATCCAGAAAGTAAGATCCGCTGAGCTGCCGCCGCTGGCCGTCAAGCAGAGATTCCACGGTCACATGACGAACCGAATCGCCGCTCACGTCGGCCTCCACGGGGCGGAACTGATACAGCATCGTCAACTGCCCCGAAGCGACAAAGGGGGCCAACCAGTCTTCCAACACCGCCAAAGCGACGCGTGGTTCGTGGCAGAGGCGAGAGACGCTGCCGCCGCCCGGATTGAACCGCTCCCGGGCCCGCGCCGCATCGGTCAAGGGAAAGTGCCGCCGATAGTGGGCTCGGATCTTGGTCCGCAGGCGGCGATAGGCAGCATTGGCGCCGTGGGTTTCGATCCAGGGGTGCTCGTCCGGCGGAACGGCCTGCGCGGTAAGCTGCCCGCCAATCCAATCGGTCTCTTCGCTCATCACGACCCGCCGACCGTTTCGCAGCGCTGCCAATGCGGCTGCGCAACCGCCCAAGCCGCCTCCGATGATGATCACGTCCGCCCGGTGTTCGTTTGCCGCGGGAGCGGCGTCGAGCCGTGCGCGGGACAGACCCGGCAATCCAAGGGCGCCCCAGGCGGCGATGGCCCGGTGAAATCCGCGACGATGTATTTCCATGAGCTTGCCGCCGTCGTTGAGTGAGATGTACGCCGCAGCGGAGAGTTCGCCCCCCGGGCACCGTGCCGGTTCGCCGCCACGCTCTGCCACCCAGCAGACGCGGCGCCCCCCCAGAATTCCTCGCTGCAGGTCCGAGAATCAGTCGATCCGGGAATCAGTCGCCGGGCGGCGGTGGGATCATCCTGCCGCACCGGGCCAATCGTAGGTTTGGCGCATGGCCGCACCGACGGTCTGCGTGACGTCCAGCAGGCTCAGCGGCTTGGCCAACTGAGAAAAGACCTGAGCCTGTCGAGCTGCTTCCACCAGTTGCTCGTCCAGTTTCGCGGAAATCAGAATGCAGGGCATCACCGCGTGGGTCCGCTTGACCGCTCGGATCATTTCCAATCCGTTCATCCGCGGCATATGCATGTCGATTAACACGACATGGACCGGCTCGTGCTGGACGATGTCGAGCGCTTCGCGACCGTCGCTGGCGAGCAGCGTCTCGAAGCCCCGCGGCTCGAAAATCGACCCCAGTGTCTCGCGAACGTCACGGTCGTCGTCGGTGATCAGCAGGCGTGGTGCTTGGGTAATCACGATGAGGCACTCAACAAGATCGTGGTGAACATCCTGACGTTACCTGGTTCTCGCCGGCTCCGCTTCATGCCCTGCGGGCGACCCGCCCCGGTTTAAGTCCGGATGGGATCGCCGCTCCGGGCGGAAACTGGCCCGGGACGTCCGCCCCACCGTCTGCCATCGAGCAGCCCGAGGTCGGAGCCGGTCGAGAAAATCGCTCTCCGTATTTATCAAATCATACGCTCGCGAGAGAGTCAATTCCGACTTGGGCCGGATGGAGATCGGGAATTCCTGGTGGTCGCCTCGGCATCACCTGCACAACCGGCCCCCCAATTTCGTGCGACAAAAGGCCTCGGCGGAGGCCGATTGGAAGGGTGGTTCGGCGTCTTGTCAGGTGGCATGTCAACTTTATACTATCCTGTGCGACGACTGGCGTCTCGCCAAACGAATTGGCGGGTGATCGCCGCACCGACCTTCGCGATGCCGGAAAGCAGGATACCGTGGAAAAAGCCCCCGCCCCGTTTCTCGCCCGCCACGAATTTCTTATCAGACGGCTCCATTCGCTCAGCGGGCTGATCCCGGTCGGAGCCTACATGGTCGTTCATTTGACGACCAATGCCAGCGTGTTGAATTCGTCGGCGACCTTCCAACGCGCCGTCTATGCGATTCACAGCCTGGGCAACCTGTTGCCGCTGGTCGAGTGGACGTTCATCTTCCTGCCAATCTTGTTCCATGCCATCATCGGTGTGGTGATCATCCGCGGCGGGCTGCCGAACACCGGGTCGTACAAGTACACCAATAATATTCGCTACACGCTGCAGCGGGCGACCGGCATGATCGCCTTCCTGTTCATCATGTGGCACGTATTTCACATGCACGGCTGGTTCCATTTTCCAGCCTGGCTGCGGGTTGCCGAACCGCTGGGGGGCGCCCAGTTCAGCCCGTATAACGCCGCGTCGACGTTGGGTGCCGCCATGTCCGGGTTGGTGGTTCCCGCACTCTACGCGATCGGTGTTCTGTCCTGTGTTTTCCACCTGGCCAACGGCATCTGGACGATGGGGATCACGTGGGGTGTATGGATTTCGCCGGCGGCGCAGAAACGGGCGGACGTGGTTTGCACCGTGATTGGAGTCGGACTGGCCGTGCTGTCGATGAGCGCCCTGGGTGGGGCGATGAAGATCGACGTTGAAGAAGCCGAAGCGGTGGAAAATCGCATGTACGAAGCCAAGCTTGCGACGGGCGAATTGGATGAAGCGTCGAGTGCCCACAAGCGGGCCGATCATGCGGCGGGCGAAGAACACAGTTCGTCCGCAGACGCGTCCCGGCTCCACGCGGGCGCCGGTAGGGCCGAGTAAGAAACGACGAACAACTCCAGCAAGAGGCAAGTCTCGGAAAGACGTTAGGTCATGGGAAAAAAGCGTGTGATGGTTGTCGGCGGCGGGCTGGCTGGCTTGGCCGCGGCGATGAAACTGGCCGAGCTTGACATTGATGTCGACCTGATGAGCCTGACGCCGGTGAAGCGGTCTCACAGCGTCTGTGCCCAGGGCGGGATCAACGCCTGCAACGAGCAGACACGCCAGTTGGGCGATAGCGAGTGGAAGCATTTCGACGACACGGTCTACGGCGGCGACTTCCTCCAGCATCAGCCACCCGTGAAGGAGATGGCCGATTGGGCTCCGCGTGTCATCGACTTGATGGATCGGCTGGGGGTCACTTTCAACCGGACACACGAAGGCTTCCTTGATCGTCGCCGCTTCGGCGGCACGCTTTACAAGCGAACCGCCTTCGCGGGTGCCACCACCGGCCAACAACTGCTGTATGCCCTGGATGAACAGGTGCGGCGTTGGGAAGCGGCGGGCCGGATCAAGAAATACGAATTCTGGGACTTCCTGGGCCCGATCCTTGACGACCAGGGGGAATGCCGCGGCTGCGTGGCCCAGGACCTCGTCTCGATGGAAATTCGCTCCTTCCCCGCGGATGCCGTGGTGGTCGCCACCGGCGGGTGCGGCTTGATCTACGGTCGATCGACGATGTCGATGGTTTGCACCGGAAGCGCCGTTAGCCGCTGCTTCCAGGCCGGTGCCAAGTACGGCAACCCCGAGTTCGTGCAGGTCCATCCGACGGCCATCCCGGGTGCCGACAAACTGCGTTTGATGAGCGAATCGGCGCGCGGCGAAGGCGGACGGGTGTGGGTTCCGCGAACGCCCCACGACTCGCGGGCGCCCGGTGACATCCCCGAGAACGAACGCTATTACTTCCTGGAAGAACGCTATCCCGAGTACGGCAACCTGGTCCCCCGCGACATTGCCACGCGGGAAATCTTCGATATCTGCGTCAATGAAGGACTCAGCGTCGAAACGGATAAGCAGTGCGTCTACCTGGACCTGACACACATTCCGGTCGCCGAGCTGAATCGCAAGTTGGGCGGTATCCTTGAGATCTACGAGAAGTTTCAGGGTGTGGACCCGCGCCTCAACCCGATGAAGATCTTCCCGGCCGTGCACTATACGATGGGGGGCCTTTGGGCCGACTATCAACGCACGGCGGAAGGTGGTCTGGAACCGGGATCGCCGCGCAACCAGGTCACCAACATCCCCAACCTCTATGCCATCGGCGAGTGCGATTACCAGTATCACGGCGGCAATCGACTCGGTGCGAACTCGCTTTTAAGTTGCATTTTCACCGGTCTCTTCACCGCACCCGGCCTGCAAAACCTGCTCGAATCCCAATCGGGGGCCGCCGCCGAGATGGATGCTTCGCTGTTCGAGTCGGAACGAAAACGCCATCAGGACCAGCACGACCAGTTGCTGCGCCGCGACCGAGGTGGTGAGAACCCCTACCTGATTCACCAGGAATTGGGAGACGTGATGACGAAGGCCGCGACGGTTGTCCGTCGCAACGAGCAGATCCAGGAAGCGTACCAGACTGTCAGCGACCTGGAAGCCCGGGCCGCCAAGTGTTCGCTTTCCGACACGGGCAATTGGACGAATCAGAACGTCGTCTTCACCAAAGCACTGCAAGACATGTTCCCGATCGCCAAGGCGATCCTGAAAGGGGCCCTGCAGCGGGACGAATGCCGTGGAGCCCATTATAAACCGGAATTCGCCATGCCCAGCCTGGAAAGCACCGACGCCGCTGGTCGTCAGGCCGAAGCCGAAGCGTGGTGCGACCGGTTTGAAGCCAACAATGAGAAATGGTTGAAGTCAACCGTCGTTCGTTGGGACGGCAGCGAACCGGACATCCAGTACGAAGATGTGGATACATCGTTGATTGAACCGCGACCGCGCCTTTATGGGTTGGTCGGCGCCGAAGTCATCATGGAGGTCTGGAAAGCACGGCGAGCCAAACAGAAGGCCGAAAAACAAGCCGACCCGAACGCCGCCGCCACCGTTGGCTCGTAATCTACCACGGCTCGCCCCGGCGAGGGCCGAGTCCCGCATTCCTTGAATCTGAATTCAGCAATCATGGCAGAAGAAGCACGCGAAGGACGCAGCAGCAAAGACCACTTCGAAGTTCGCATTCTGCGTCAAAACGGCCCCGGCCAGTCCAGCTATTGGGAACGGCACCGCGTCAAGTACGAGCACGACATGAACGTGATCAGTGTGCTCCAGCGGATCGCCGCCCAGGCCGAAACCGTCGACGGCAAGAGCGTGGCCCCGGTCTGCTGGGACTGCAACTGCCTGGAAGAAGTCTGCGGTGCCTGCAGCATGAACATCAACGGGCGCGTCCGCCAAGCTTGCTCGGCCCTGGTCGACCGGCTCCTGGAGGATAACCCGAGCGAGATCGAGCTGCAGCCGATGACCAAGTTCCCGGTGATCCGCGACCTGATGGTCGACCGTTCGCGGATGTTCCGAGGTCTCACGCGCGTGAAGGGCTGGGTCCCGGTCGACAGCTATGAGAACATGGGCCCCGGGCCGCGGCAAACGCGTGCCACCCAAGAAGTGGCCTACCCGCTCAGCGAATGCATGTCCTGCGGCTGCTGCCAAGAAGCCTGCCCGCAGTACACCAAGATCGAATTGACCCGGCAGGAAGGCGAATCCGAAGAAGACTTTAGCGCCCGCAAGAACGAAGCGTTTGACCGCGGGTTTGTGGGTGCCCATGCGATCAGCCAGGCGATGCTCTTCAATTCCAATCCAACAGGGAAAAACGCGGCCGGCGAGCGGCTCGACGCCCTCATGGCAGAAGGCGGGATCCAGGTCTGCGGTAATGCCCAGAACTGCGTGGAAGTTTGCCCCAAGAACATTCCGCTGACCACGTCGATCGCCCGTGCCGGCCGCGCCACCACGCTGCACGCGTTGAAGAAGTGGTTTGACGAGTAAACCACGACAGGTAAACCACGACAGGTAAACTACGACAGGTACGCCACGACAGGTAAGCCACCCAGGACAGACGGGAACGACGAGCGGAATGGCCGTTTGGCAGCGGTAGCTACCGACGCCGCATGCTGCGACACTGTCGACCACGAAATCGCCGGCGTTGCAAAGGTCCGATGTCGGGGCCACGCTCCGGGCTAACAACCGTGATGTGTCGGTGATTGCCCCGCCCCTCATCACCGCTGCCGGCTGACCGAGCTTACCCGCTCGGCTGCTTACCCGCTCTGTTCGCCGGTCCCAGCCGCCGGATTGCCGCCAATTGGCGGACTCGTTCGCGGCGTGCTCGGAGAGTTCCCGGCGACGACGAATGGGCCGTCGCTGCTCTCGTCAATGATTCGCTTCAATTCACTAGCGTCGACCGATTCGATATCGATCAGTCGAGCGGTCAGTTGGTCGAGTGCGTTGCGTCGCACTTCCAGGATGTGGCGGACCTTTTCGAGCGACTCGTCGATGATCCGCTTGACCTCTTCGTCGATTTCCCGCGACGTTCGCTCGCTGTGGCTCCGCTTTGGTTCGTCGCCGGCTCCCGCCAGGAACGGTGACGTGTTCGACTCGCGGTAGTTGACCCGCCCCAACCGGCTCATCCCATATTCCATGACCATGCTGCGAGCGATTTCCGTGGCCCGTTCGAGGTCATTCTGTGCGCCGGTCGAAATATCCTGGTAGACCAGTTCTTCAGCCATCGTCCCGGCCAACAGCACTTGGATGCGGCTCTCCAATTCTGTCTGCGTCATCAGGAACCGGTCCCCATCGGGACGTTGCATCGTGTAACCCAGGGCAGCCAGGCCGCGCGGAATGATGGACACCTTGTGCACGGGATCCGTATCGGGCAGGCTGAAGGCGACCAGGGCGTGGCCGGCTTCATGAAACGCGACACGGTTCTTTTCGTCGACGCGCATGACACGCTGTTTCTTCTCCAGGCCGGCGGTGACCCGTTCGACACCTTCGTTGAACTCCTTCATGCCGACCTTGGTCTTGCCCGCCCGGGCGGCCAACAGGGCACCTTCATTGACCAGATTGGCCAGATCGGCGCCGACAAACCCGGGCGTGATCCCGGCAATATCGGACAGTTCGACCGATTCGTCCAACTTGACCTGCTTCACATGCACCTTCAGGATCGCTTCCCGCCCACGGATATCCGGTCGATCGACCAGGACGTGGCGATCAAACCGGCCGGGTCGCATGAGGGCCTGGTCGAGCGTCTCGGGGCGGTTGGTGGCGGCCATCACGATGACGCCGGCATTGGAAGCGAATCCGTCCATCTCGACCAGCAGCGCATTCAAGGTCTGCTCCCGTTCGTCGTGCCCACCGATGGCGTTGTTGCCGCGAGTTTTTCCCAGGGCGTCGAGTTCGTCAATGAAGATGATGCAGGGCGCTTTGGCTTCCGCCTGGCTGAACATGTCGCGGACTCGAGCCGCACCGACGCCGACAAACATCTCGACGAAGTCACTTCCCGAGAGGCTGAAGAAAGGAACGCCGGCCTCTCCGGCGACTGCTTTGGCCAGCAACGTCTTGCCGGTTCCGGGCGGGCCGACCAGCAGGACGCCTTTCGGGATCCGGCCTCCCAGTTTCTGGTACTTTTCCGGGTGGCTGAGAAAGTCCACGACCTCCTTGACCTCTTCGACGGCCTCATCGATCCCGGCGACGTCGCTAAACGTCACTCCCAGGTCTTCCTGGGCGTACAGCCGACCGCGGCTGCGACCGAACGACATGGGTGATCCAGCCCCGGTGAGACGGCGCATCATGATGATAAAAAAGACGACCAGCAGCACCGTCAGCAGCAGAAGCGGCCCGTTATCGCGGAGCAAACTCCGCTCGGCAAACGACGACGCGATGTGATTCTTCTCAAACAGGCCGGTCAACTCGTCGACAATGGATTCGGTCGGCAGAAACTCCGTGCGAAAGTCTTTTGTCTCGACCTTGCTTTCGCCTTCACCGCCGAGAATTTCTCGGTCGACCTTCCCCGTCACGGCGGACTCGCCCATCTTGACGTCGCGCAGGTTGCTGAGCCGCATTCGAATGAGCTTGCCGTCGCGGGCCGGCTGTTGGATCACCAGGCTGCCGTCGACCCCATCGACATAGGGGCCGTAGTAGTCGGTCCGGGCGCTCTGCGCGACCAGTGCCTTGAAATCCTGATGGTCGATCTTGATGGTATTGAAGCTGGTGAACCAGAACGCCACCAGCACGACGCCCAGCGCGAGGAGCCCCATGTACCAGAGGAAATTGGATCCACCGGCGCCCTTGGAATCCTGGGATCGGCGGCCTTTTCCGTTGTCCTGACTCATCTTGTAGAATCTCCTTACTGGGGCATCACTCGGATGACGGCCAGACGTCGATTGTTTCTTGCGGCGAATCTCAGGATCCGCCTGCCGGCATAGGTCCCGGTTTGTTTGGGAATTGGTTGGCCCCGTCCACCGTGGTTGGGAACTGGTTGGCCCCGTCCACCGATCGGCAGCGCGCGGCCAATCCTTCAGTATACACTGCTTCAGGCCGCTCAAATCGGGTTGCTGCGATTGGCCGCCGGTCCTAGAATGCCCTGTCCACAACCCAAGTCCCCACGGCGTCTGGTGTTATCGGCTTCTCCTTGAGCCAAACGCGGATTCCTGAAGCGGCTGAATTTGCCCGCAAATCTCACGGGGCCGGTGGTGGTCGTCTGCCGCTGCACGACAAGCAGGGTGGCGCGAGTTCCGTCGTACTATGGTGATTGTTGTCGTCAATCGCGAGAAGTCAAAGGCTGATTGTGGGGATGCATTGCATTCTGCACCCCTTCGGCATGGTATCCCAAGCATCTCGACGCCCCGCATGACCGCCCCGATTCGCAACGTCGCCATCCTCGGATCCACTGGAAGTATCGGGCAGAGTACGCTCGAAGTCATCTCCGCTGCAGCGGGCCGCTTCCGCGTGCTGGGTTTGTCGGCCCATCGGCGATTGGGTCGACTGTGCGAGCAGGCCGCTGCCTTCCGAGTTCCCACGGTCGTCGCCACGGACCGGCAACATGCCGAGAGATTTGACTGGTCGCGTCTGCCCGCCGAAGCCACCGCGCTGACGGGCGCCGAGGGGATCGAGACCTTGGTCGCGTCCCCCGACGTGGAGATGGTCGTCGCCGCAATCGTGGGTGCCGCCGGCCTGGCCGGGACTTGGGCGGCCCTGGAAGCGGGCAAGGACGTGGCCCTGGCAAACAAGGAGACGCTCGTGATGGCGGGGCCGCTGGTGATGGCCTTGGCAGCCAGGAAAGACGCCAAGATTTTGCCGGTCGACAGCGAACACAGTGCAGTCTTCCAGGCGTTGCGGAGCGGGCGTGCGGACGAAGTGAAGCGGATCATTCTGACGGCCAGCGGCGGCCCTTTTCTCCGCAAAACGACGGCGGAAATCGCCCGAGTCTCGGTGGCCCAGGCGCTCGCTCACCCCACCTGGGAGATGGGGCCCAAGATCACCGTCGATTCGGCGACCATGATGAACAAGGCGCTGGAGGTCATCGAAGCGCGGTGGCTGTTCGATATCCCGCCCGACCAGATCGGCGTCGTCGTGCACCCGCAGTCAATTGTTCACTCGATGGTAGAATTCATTGACGGTTCGGTCGTCGCCCAACTCAGCCCACCGGATATGAAACTGCCCATCCAACACGCGCTGACCTATCCTGACCGTTGGGAAGGACCGGCGGCGAAGCTAGACTTTACACAGTCGATGAACCTGCAGTTCGAGCCGGTTGACGAAGATCGCTTTCCGGCAATCCCGTTGGGCTTCGAAGTCGCGCGGGCTGGCGGGACCTCCGGTGCCGTCTTGAATGCGGCAAACGAGGCGGCTGTGGAGTGCTTTTTGCAAGGCCAAATCGGCTTCCACAAAATCGTTCCGGCCTGCCGGGCGGTGCTAGAACATCACGACTTTGACGAATCGCCTACGCTGCAACGACTCGTAAAGTTAGACGCGTGGGCTCGAGGGGAGATAACACGGTGGGTTTGTGCCTGATTGCTGAAGTGTCCTCGTTGGATCGCACGCTGAACATCCTCTGGATGGTCGGATCGGTGGCCTGCGGACTGGGCTTCGTCGTCTTCGTCCATGAACTGGGTCACTTTCTGGTGGCCAAGATGTGCGGCGTCAAATGCGAGAAGTTCTACGTCGGCTTCGACGTCCCGATCTCCCTGGGACCGATCAAGCTCCCCTCCCGGTTGGGCCGATTTCAGTGGGGAGAGACAGAATACGGCATCGGCATCATCCCCCTGGGCGGCTATGTCAAAATGCTGGGCCAGGATGACGACCCGCGGGCGGCGGCCGAAGAAGCCGAACGGATCAAGATTCGCAAGACCGACGCGGCTGACGATGTCAGCCCGAATGCCTCCGACGGCGCGGCACCGACCAGCGACGACACCGGGGCCGCCCGATCCGCCGGCAGCGATGAGTATGTGCTCGATCCGCGCAGCTTTCCTGCCAAGCCGGTCTGGCAGCGGATGGCCATCATTTCGGCCGGCGTCATCATGAATCTGATCTTCGCCGTGATCTTCGCCACGCTCGCCTTCCGCAGCGGCGTCTCCTACACCCCCTGCGAGATCGCCGAAGTTGCGCCGGGCAGTCCCGCCTGGGAAGCCGGGCTCCAGCCGGGCGATCGAATCGTGGCCCTTGGTTCAGGTGCCCCCAGTTCGCATCTCCGCTTTGACTGGGATCTCAAGAACGCCGTGTACATGGCCAAGGACGATCAGCTCGACATCACCATCCGCCGCGGGGAAGGTGAATCGGCGGAGCTCGAGAAAGTGACGCTTCGCCCGGTGGTGCACACGATCGCCGGCGACGAACGTCCTCTGCTGGGGATCGGCCCCGCCTGGTCGCCCCGCCTGGCCGACCTGGAAAAGCCGTTTGCCGAACACTATCCGGCCGGCCAGACCGAGGTTCCGTTCGAGGGGGGCGACACGGTCGTCGCGATCGATGGAGTCGAAATTCAGAACGGTTATCAAGTCCGCGGACTCCTGGCGCGATCGGCAGACAAAGCAGTCACCTTCACCGTCGAACGCAAGCCGGAGAAAGGCGCGACCTCACCCGGTGCCCGGGCAGAGATCGTCGTTCAGCCGAACCATGTCAAACGACTCGGTCTCGTCATGACCGCCTCGCCGGTCACCGGCATCTACGCCGGATCGCCCGCCGACCAGGCCGGATTTGAGGTTGGCGACACGCTGCTCAGTGTCAACGGCGAACCGATCGATGACCCGATGACGCTCGCCTCGCGCCTCCAACCGCACTGGGAAAGCGAAGTCGAATTCACCGTCGCGCGTGAGGGGTCCGCGGAGCCGGTCACGATCAGCGTGACACCGGACGTTCCTACCTCGTTCGAGAATGACTTCTCGTTCGGGTCACCCATGGCCGTCCGATCCCTGGGCATCGTGTACAACGTCTTGCCGCGTGTTGCCGCGGTGCAGGCCGGCAGTCCGGCGGAGGCACATGGAATCAAGCCGGGCGACGAGGTGGTAAGCGTGCAGTTCTCGTCAACCGACGAGGCCAAGGACTCCCGGGAGATCATCCTCAACGGCGAGGTGACTCCCATCGATCCTCAGACGATTACCTGGCCTTTCATTCACTCGACACTGCAATCCATGACGCCCGACATGCAGATCCAGCTTACGGTCGACCGCAAAGGCGCATCAAAGTCGATGACGCTGGTGCCGGCAGCGACCGACGAGTTCTACGCGGAACGCGGGCTGATCTTCGCACTTCAATCGGACCTTCACGTTGCCGACTCGTGGGTCGCGGCGGTCAGCCTCGGATTTCGACAAACCAAAGAGGACCTGGCTCGTGTGGGAACATTTCTCAAGAAGCTCGTCACCGGCCAGATCTCACCCAAGAATGTCGGCGGGCCCGTCTCGATTGCCACCGTTGCCGGCCTGGAAGCTTCCGAGAGTGTCTCGCGATTGCTGATCTTCCTCACGTTTCTCAGCGCTAACCTGGCGATCGTCAACTTTCTCCCCATTCCGGCGCTCGACGGCGGCCACATGGTCTTCCTGACGGCCGAATGGGTCCGTGGCAAGCCGGTCGACGAGCGGCTCCAGATGACATTGACGCTGGTCGGCGTCGCCTGCCTGCTCTGCTTGATGATCTTCGTCTCCGGGATGGACATTCGCCGCCTGTTCTTTTGATTGCCCGCGAGCCGGCGCCGCAGTGCCCGCCGTGGCGACCAGCGTCATGCTGGCCGGGTGGTGTTGTCGAGCGGGCGGTATGGCAGAGTCGGCAGGGAAGAATGCTGCGGCGCTGTTGCGAGCTGCGGGGATCTCCATGAACGATTCACTCCAGGTCGTGCTCCTGGACGCCGTCGGCACACTGATCCGCCCGGATCCCGACGTCGGTGACGTCTATTCCAGCGCCGGGCGTCGCTACGGTTCGCGCCATGACCGGGCCGCAATCCGGGCCAGATTCGCCCAGGCAATGGCCAGACACCAGACACCCGAACGGACGAGCGAGCCGCACGAACGCCGGCGCTGGCGACGGATCGTGGCCGAGGTCTTCGACGACGTGCCGGCGGCCGGCGAAGCGCTCTTCAAAGAGCTTTGGGCCCATTTCGCCGCGCCCCGACATTGGCGGCTCTACGACGACGTCGCACCGGCCTGGAGCCGGCTTCGCGAGCGTAACCTGCGCATCGGAATCGCTTCGAACTTCGACCAACGGTTGGCGGCGATCTGCGCAGCGTTCCGCCCCCTGGCCGCCGCCGACCGACTCTACATCTCGTCACAAATCGGCTATCCCAAGCCGCATCCCGGTTTCTACCGCCACGTGCAATCGGAACTGGGGGTGGCGGCGGACCAGATCTTGCTGGTCGGTGATGACCCAGTCAACGACGTCCGGGCAGCGAGGCAAGCAGGCTGGCAGGCCCTTTGGCTGCGCCGCGAAACGCCGGCCGACCGGCCGGGAACCATCCAGCGGCTTACCGACCTCGCCGATCGCCTCGAATCAATGCCAGGCAAGTAGGTTGACCCGCCGGTTAGCTGGCAGCACCGGCGGAAATCAACGCATCAAGCTCCGCCTTGAGCCGATCCAGGATTTGATCGTACGGGTAGGCCCCAAGCGATTCGCTGCCCCTCTTCAGGTTCACGTGTGTGGGCCCGCACCAAAGTCCCAAATCCGCGTCGTCTGTCTCTCCCGGTCCGTTCACACGGCACCCCATCACGGCGATGGTGATGGCGTGTTCCTTGGCGTATTCGGTCATTGCCTTAACGTCTTCCGCCAGGTCAATGAACGCTTCGTTTTCCACACGCGAACAGCTTGGGCAGGAAATAATGTTCAGCGAATCCCGCCCGAAATCGACAACAGAACGAACACGGCCGGCCGCGATGTCACTTAGAATCTGTGCCCCCGCCGCGATCTCTTCCGGTTTCCGCGGATTGGAAACGGTCAGCGAAACACGGATCGTATCTCCGATTCCTCGGCTGATGAGCTGCTCAAAAGCAATCCGCGTCTTGATCACCCCGTCCGGCGGCAGCCCGGCTTCGGTTACCCCCAGGTGCAACGGGATCTCGGGCCGCTCAGCAGCGAACCGCCGATTCACGTCGATCACCTGTTGCGGGTCGGAGTCTTTCAGGGAGACACAGTAGCGGGTAAATCCGATCGAATCGAGAAACTCGCAATGGTCGAGTGCACTGGCCAGCATGGGGGCGACCGGATCGTCGCCTCCATCATCGTCGATCTTGGCCGGATCGACGCTGCCGCAGTTCACGCCGACCCGCATGGCACAGTCGTGCTGCGAAGCAACGTCCACCAGGTAGCGGACTTTTTCTTGCCAGGATTTCTCCCGCTCGTGGTGGTAGAGGTGCCCGGGGTTGTAGCGAATCTTGTCGACGTGCGGCGCGACCAGTTCCGCCAGGCGATAGTTCTCCTGCAGGTCAACCGAGAGATTGGCGAGCGTCTGCCGGCGGATTTCTCCCAGGGCCGCGGCCTCTCGCTTGTTGTCGACGGCAATCCGCACCACATCCGCGCCGGCCTGATGCAGGGCGTTCACCTGGGCGACCGTGGCATCGATGTCCGTCGTCTTGGTCGCCGTCATGCTCTGGATGGCGATCGGATGGCCCTGGCCGATGGTTACCGAGCCGATTTGAACAGGTCGTGTCGGGTTGCGAACGATTTCCACGTGACATTGCACCTCTTGCCGGTTTTCGCGATCAATGACTCATTTTCACTAACCGCAACCAATTGGGCAACATCACCCGTCAAACGGTGGAGGGCGAGAGGGCGAGCCTTGCACGTGCACGCCAACCAGGAACTGCCGGAGTCCAAGTTCCGTATAGATGATGCCGTGCATGATGGAAAACGGTCCAGCATCGCGCCGAAACGCGCCATCAACGACTCCCAGCCCGTCCGCACCACTGAGTCGCCGGCACACGTGTGGTCACGTGATCTCAGTAACCGACAACCGGCACCGTTGAGATCCCATAGGGATTGAAGGTCACGGTGAGCGGTGAGAATTTGGGGACCACGATCCAGGTGCGCGGTGCCGCCCCCATGAACGGCAACGGGGACGCCGGGGGTCGAGACGGGGAATACCCGAGTCGCTTCATGGCCTCGAGCCGGTACCGCCGCTGGGCCGCCTTCCAGGCAGCTTTCCGCCGCACGGCCTGCTTGGGAGTCTCGTAGCGAGGGTCCGCGGCATCCCAATTGGCCGCCGCCGGCGGATCTTCACCGCCCGGCAAGGCATCTTGAAACGCGTCCTGGGCATTCGCCGTGGCGGTCCAGAACATCAACACGAGCAATGCGGAAATCGTGTATTTCATGACGAGCCTCACGAGCGTTTGAGCGCGGAATCAGGTTTCCCACCGGGCCGCCGTCAAACGACCCGCTACCTATACGCTTTCGGCGCAACTCGCCAGACAAGATCACCTGGGTGGTGCCCAAGTTCTTACGGCCCGGTTTCCAGCAGGCGGGAGATTCAGGCTGTGCGGGTTGAGCAAGATGTGACGCGCGCCGGTTGCCTTACCGCGAGCTGTGAACCGCGGCGGAACAAGTTTCGGTACGCATCGTCCCCGCCGTGCAGAACCAGCACATAGGCAAATCCGTCGCGCGTCCAGGCGGCGACGGTCGTGCCCCGTGTGGACACGGGAGCACGTGGGGGAGCCGCCGGCAACTCGACACCGGCCGGCTTCGAAAAAACAAAGATCCGCGCCGACGAACCCGCCGGCATCGCCAGCTCGTAGCAAGAGGCATCGACGCCCAATTCGTTCAACCAAATTGCCTGACGACGCTTGACCTGACGCGTCAGCATCCGGCTGGGCAGCGGATGCCGGGTCCACATCTCCGGACCATCTGTCCAGCCCTCGTCATCCAACTGCCAATTCAAGGCGGCGGCCTCCAACGCGTGGCCACTGATCGGCGGCGGCGGCCGAAAGTCTCCAAACAGAAAGAACAGCCCGACCGCGGCGGCAGTCGTCGCGACAGCGGTCCACAACCGCCATCCGCCGAACCTCTTCGCTGGCCGGGGGACGGTGACGGCTTCCGAATCCGCGGCCACCGCGGTAATGTCGGCTGCAACCACCGGCTTCCGCTCAACGGCCTCCCCAGCATCTGCAGGCCTCCCCTCGCCCCGCATCGCTCCCTGCTGACTGTCCAAGGCGGCCAACAATCGCTGCTCGAGTCCGACCGGGATCGGCACATCGTGCACCGTTGCAGAAATGGCCGCGTCCAGCCCTTGCGAACGGGCAAACTGATTGGCAACCTCCGCATCCGCAGACATCAACTCGGCCAACGGCCGCATTTCAGGCTGCTGCAGGTCATCGCTCAGCGGGCGACAACTGTCCATCAGCTCGCGAATTGAATCGTTCATTGTCACTATACCAAATACGTGGAAGTGTCCGCGGAGTGGTCTGCCGGTGCCGCGAGATCTGTCAAGCGAAACAGACGCTGGCGGATTCTCCCTTTGGCCCGCGAGAGGCGGCTCATCACCGTTCCGATCGAAATCTCCAGGGTGGCCGCAATTTCCTTGTAAGAAAGCTGCTCGAAGTAGTACATCAGGACGACCACCCGGAAGTTTTCAGGGAGGTCGTCAATCGCCGCCTGAAGCCGCTCTTCATCGACCTCGGAGTCATTCTTCTCGGCCGGAATCTCGTCCACATTCAACTCGATCGTGGCCGCATTCGTGGGACGCTGCCGACGGCGGCTCTTGAGAAAACAGCTCCGCAGCACGGCGAATAACCAACGGTCCACCTTGCCAAGCTCACGAACCTGGTGCAATTTCTGCTGGGCGATCATGAACGCCTGCTGGGTGAGGTCCTCGGCATCATTGGCGGATCCGGAAAGCCGATAGGCGTAACGGTAGACGGACTGATAATGTTCGCTAACGAGTTGCTCGATACTCAAATCGGACTCACCGCCAGGTTGCGCATCCGGATCAACGGCCGCGCGGTCCTTCCCGGCGCCGTGACCCGCCTTGCTCGAATCAACCATGCTCCGCCTCATCGGTGCTTTGCCAAGCCAACAATCCGGGGTTGGCACGGGAACGGGTTGGCCCCACAAGCCGGTACGGCCGAGCGGCCGCGACGCGTTGGGGGAAGATCTCCCCACTTTCCGGCTACCCTCATTTCAAGACTTGACAGTACACTACCACGTTTGAGCCCCGGCACGCGTGGATTATTCCGCGTTCGGGAAGAAAAATCGAATCACCGCAACCGTGGGCCAGCGAACCGCGGGCGGCGGATAAGCGGGTCGCCCCCCGTCACTGCCGGCTACTGCTCGAGTTCTTCCCACCGCGTGTAGGCGGCGGTCAGCCGGGCATCCAATTCGCCCAACTCAGCCTGCCGCTGCGCGATCACGTCGCCCGCCTGCTTGTAGAACGCCGGATCCGCCATCACTTCATGCAATTCGCCGATCTCGCTTTCCAACGCCTCGATAAGCCCCGGGAGCGACTCCAGCTCGCGCGTCTCTTTGTAGGAAAGCCGCCGCTTCGTCGAGCCGCGTCCCTCCGGGGGGACCGATGACGAATTCTGAGGCGACGACTGCGGCGCGTCCGTTGCGGGCGTTTTGCCGGCTGACTTCCCCTTGGATGCCTTGCCTCGTGCGGCGACGGTTCCCTTCCCCGCCAAGCCGCCTTGCTGGCTCGCAGCCGCCTGGCGCTGCCAGTCGTCGTAGCCGCCGACATACTCTTTGACGCCACCCTCCTCGAAGACAATCGTGCTGGTGACGACGTTGTTCAAGAACGCTCGATCGTGGCTGACCAGGAGGACCGTCCCTTGAAATTCGATCAGCCGCTCCTCCAGCAATTCGAGCGACTCGCTGTCCAGGTCGTTGGTCGGTTCGTCCAGCACGATGACATTGGCCGGCTTGGTAAACAAGCGGGCCAGCAGCACCCGGTTTCGTTCCCCTCCGGAAAGGAAGCGGACCGGCGTCCGTGCGCGTTCGGGCGTGAAGAGAAAGTCCTGCAAATAGCCGATAATGTGCTGCGACTTGCCGTCACCACGAATGGTGTCGTACCCTTGACCGACGTTCTCCTGGACCGTTTTGTCGTCATCCAGTTGGGCTCGCAATTGATCGAAATAGATCATCTGCAGGTTGGTTCCCAAGCGGACCGTCCCTTCCTGCGGCGGCAATTCGCCCAACAAGATCCGCAGCAAGGTCGTTTTTCCGGCACCGTTCCGTCCCATGATGCCAATCTTGTCGCCGCGCATAATGGTGGTGGAAAAATCGCGGACAATCGGCCGTGCGTCGTAGGAGAACGAGACGTTGTCGACTTCCGCAATCAGGTTGCCGCTACGCTGCCCTTCTTGAATTCGCAGGCGGACGGTCCCGGTCTTTTCCTGTCGCTCGCGCCGCTGCAGCCGCATTTTCTCGAGGGCCCGGACCCGACCTTCGTTGCGGGTTCGCCGCGCCTTGATTCCCTGCCGAATCCAACGCTCTTCTTCCGCCAACCGCTTATCAAAAAGCGCATTCTGCTTTTCCTCGGCGGCCAGCGCGGCCTCTTTACGTTTGAGGAAAGTGTCGTAGTCGCAGGACCAATCGAACAGCCGGCCGCGGTCAATCTCCAGGATCCGTGTCGCCAGCCGGCGGAGAAACATCCGGTCGTGCGTTACGAAGATCAGGGTCCCTTGCCACCGCGACGTTCCCAGAAACTCCTCCAACCACCGGATTGCATCGATATCCAGGTGGTTGGTCGGCTCGTCCAACAGCAGGAGATTCGGCTCGCACGCCAACGCCCGGGCCAGCAACACGCGGCGTTTCATCCCGGAGGACAGCAAGCCAAAGTCGGCGTCGGGGTCGAGTTCCATGCGAGAAAGGATTCGGTCGACGCGGTGCTGCCTTTCCCATTCGTCACCGTCGTCTGGTTGGCCCGTTGCCGGGGCGGATGTTCCAGACCGGCGATCCGTTCGGTCCGCCCCTGAAGCCACGATGTCGCGAATCGTGCCGGCCAGATGCTGGGGGACGTCCTGGCCCAAAGTCGCCACCACGCACCCTGGAGCAAAGCTGATCTCGCCACCGTCAGGTGCGACTTCACCGTTCAGCATCCTGAGCAGCGTCGTCTTTCCCGCGCCATTGCGTCCCAGCAGGCCGATCCGCTGCCCCTCCTCGATCTGGCATGAAACCTCATCCAGCAGGGGTGGACCGCGAAATCCAATACTCAAATCGCTTAACGTAATCAGTGCCATCGTGGTTTCGAGCGATCGTGGCGGGCCATGCCGGCCACACCAATCAGGGCAATACCTGGGAGGGCCGTGCCTGCTCCGCGGGCCGCGGTTGAGAGGCCGGCGAGCCGAGGTCGTCCGGTCGGAAGGCCATAATTATGGCGGAAATCCTGGCCGACCAGTAGCCCGCTGCGCCCCGGCAACGAGGAGAATCTAGCTGCCCGGCACAACCTAGCTGCCCGGCGCGCGGAACGGCGGTTCTGGAGCCCGCAGACTCCAAGCTCGAGCATCCGACGCCGATGCGCCCACCCCGTGTCCGAGCGTTCTCCGCCGGTGGACCCAGCGACGATGCTGGGCGACTGTGAAGGCGGGGAAAAATTTTTCCGTTTTTTTGGAAATCCGATTCAACTGCTGCGGCCAAAAACCGATTTTCTATCTATACTGCGGAATTCGCGCCGGCCCCCGGGTGTGGCCCAGGGTAGCACAGCGCGTTTTTTCGTTTCCGGACCTTCAATTTTCATGGGAGTGATGCAATGAACAGTTACCAATCTGTGTGGGAGGACGATGAGACCAATCGCAAGGTCGAGTTGCTCGTGAACTACTCGCAAAGCGATGCGGGAGTCACGATCGACGATATCACTCCCACCAAAGTGACCTTCCTCGATCCCGCCACAAAAGCCGCCATTCGGTCGATCGGCGTCTGGACCAAGACCGGCCGTTCGATGCTGGTCAAGCAGTTCCGCGCCGCCGGACGGTTCGCCGCCCTGGAGCAAGAGATCACAGCACTTGGCCTGGCCGGCACGGGTGCCTGAGTCGCCCACCGGACCAGGTTCCTGATGAAACATGGGCGGCCGCCAGGCCGCCCTTTTCTATGCGCCCTCGCGCATCCTGCACGGCGCGCCCTCCCGCATCCTGCACGGCGCGCCCCTCGCGCATCCTGCTCGGCGCGCCCTCCCGCATCCTGCTCGGCGCGGGTCTCCGACCCCGCCGAAACCGCCGACCGAAGGTCTCCACCTTCCTCTCCTCGATCGACATCGAAATACCCAAGTTCCTCAAGCACGGGGGGCCAATCCCATCGCTGTCCTCACGACAAACGAGGCGTTTCGCTGCGGCGCTCGCCGAGCGATAGGCGCCAGCAGGAAAACTTATTGACGGCTGCGCGGCAAAAGAGTCTTCGGCAAGCAACACGCGGCCGAGAAATCTGCGGACTCCCGTTGGTCGTCCTGGTCCATTCGCTGCGCAAGGATCAATCGAGATGCCTGCCCTCGTTTCGCCGATGCCCGTGGTCGGACCGGGCGGATCGCTAACCGCGCTTCGGGCGAGGAATCTTACCGCCGCTGCCACCGCGCCGGCCGCGGCGTTTCCTGGCGGGCGGCTTGGCCTCGACCTCGTCGAGTGGTGTGCCGATCTCTTCGCGCAGTTGGGTAATTCGGTCACGGATCACGCCCGCTCGTTCGAATTCGAGTTGCTCGGCGGCTTCCAGCATTTCCGCCTCTAATTCGTTGATGTACTCTTCGGTTACGTAGACCGTCTCATCCGTTCGCCCGACCGCCGCATTCGCTTGTCGGTGGGCAGCTGCGGTCGCCTCGATCCCGGCGCGAATGTTCTTCAGTACGGTCTGCGGTGTGATTCCGTGCTCCTTGTTGTAAGCTTCCTGGGCGGTGCGACGCCGCTGCGTCTCGTCAATCGCCGCCTGCATCGAGTCCGTCACCTTGTCGGCGTACAGGATGACCTTGGCGTTGACGTTCCGCGCCGAACGACCGATCGTCTGAATCAGCGAAGTTTCGCTGCGGAGGAACCCCTCCTTGTCCGCGTCGAGGATGGCGACCAGAGAGACTTCCGGCAAGTCCAGGCCTTCACGGAGCAGATTGACGCCGATCAGGGCCTCGAATTTACCTTCCCGCAGGTCGCGCAACAGGTCCACGCGTTCAAACGCGTTCAATTCGCTATGCAGCCATTTTGCCTTGACTCCCTTGCCGTTCAAGAAGGCGGCCAGGTCCTCGGCCAATCGCTTGGTCAGCGCGGTTACCAGCACCCGCTCGTCGACGGCCGACCGCTCTTTGATCTGCTCCAGCAGGTGCGGCACCTGGTTTGCGGCCGGCGACAGTTCGACAATCGGGTCCAAGAGGCCGGTCGGTCGAATAATCTGTTCGACGATCTCGCCGCCCGCTTTCTCAAGTTCATAGTCGTCCGGCGTGGCGGAAACGTGGATCACCTGTTTCCCCCGTTCTTCCCACTCCTCGAAGCGCAGCGGCCGGTTCTCCAAAGCGCTGGGAAGGCGGAAGCCGTGCTCGACGAGCGTCATCTTGCGGCTCCGGTCACCCGCGTACATCGCTCGAATCTGCGGGATCGTAACGTGGGATTCGTCGATCATCAGCAGGTAATCGTCGGGAAAGAAACTGTACAGCGTGTGGGGCGGTTCGCCGGGCGGTCGCCCGGAGAGCGGATGGCTGTAGTTCTCGATCCCCGGACAATGGCCTACCTCCATCATCATCTCGATGTCGAACCGTGTTCGGGCTGCCAGGCGCTGGGCTTCCAGCAGTTTTCCTTGTTCGCGAAACTTTTCCAGTTGCCCTTCCAATTCGGCTTTGATGCTCTCGATCGCATTCGCAATGCGCTCTTCCGGCAACACGAAATGCTTGGCCGGATAGACGAACAGTTGGTCCTCCGTGGAAAGCGTCTCGCCGCTGGTCGGATTGATATAGGCAAGTTTGTCAACTTCATCGCCCCAGAACTCGATCCGGTAGGCAAACTCTTCATAGGAAGGCCACAGTTCGACGCAGTCTCCACGAACTCGGAACCGCCCCCGTTCGAACGAGACGTCGTTGCGTTGGTATTGAATATCGACCAACTTCATCAGCATCTCATCCCGGTCGATCGACTGTCCCGTCCGCAGCGAGACCATCATCTGCTTGTAATCCTCCGGCGAACCAAGGCCGTAGATACTGGAGACGCTGGCCACGATAATGACATCCCTCCGGCTCACCAGCGAACTGGTCGAAGCCAGCCGCAGCCGGTCAATTTCGGAGTTGATCGAGGCATCTTTCTCGATGTAGATATCGCGTTGCGGAATGTAGGCTTCCGGCTGGTAGTAGTCGTAGTAGCTGACGAAGTAATGGACGGCGTTGCGGGGAAAAAACTGTTTGAATTCGGAATACAGTTGGGCGGCCAACGTCTTGTTGTGAGAAATCACCAGCGTCGGACGCTGCACCTGCTGGATCACGTTGGCCATCGTGAACGTCTTACCGGAACCGGTCACGCCCAGCAGAACCTGGTCACGCCGCCCCTCTTGGAGGCCGGAAACAAGCGCTTCGATGGCTTTCGGCTGATCGCCGGCCGGTTCGTAGGGCGCTTCAAGGTCAAAGTTCATCGTCGATTCCAACAGCCTTTACCATGTCCACGAAGTTCGCACACCTCACCTGCCGCCAGCTGTGTGAAGCAACGTTCGTTCATCCCGCCGCGGTGCCGAGTTCAATGCTTTGCGGGCGATCGCAGCTTCGCTCGTTTCCCCGATCGATCGGCCGGCGTGATCGGCAACAGGTAAGGTCGCATCTGCGCGAGCGTCTTCGGTCCAATCCCGGAGACATCCAGCAGGTCGTCGTGCGTTTCGAACCGGCCAACTCGGTCACGCGTCGCAATAATTCTCCTCGCCAGCGTTTCACCGATCCGGGGGAGCAGGGTCCATTCCGGCCACTCGGCACGATTGACGTCCAAACGAAATCCGGCCTGGACCGCGGGGAGACGCTCCACGGGCAACGGGCGGCTCAGATCGACGTAGCTGGGATCGACATACGCCCCATCCGCGTGATGCCACGTCGTTGACGGTCCTCCCAACCAGACCTGCACACCGATCGCGGCCAGCGCCACGGCGGCGAGTGCTGCCACGCAGGACCGATCACGGCCGCGGAAAGCAAACGCGCTTCCCACGCCGTCGGTGATCGTCGTCCGAGACTCAGCCATCGTCCTACTCTGCCGTCCCCCCGTTCGCCTTCATCTCGACCACACATACGAGTGTCGTCGATTGGCCCCAACTCAACCAGACCGGGTCGCGGTCTTGGCCGGCCTCGCACCTGCGCGCGGCGGTGGGCAACTTGACGCCAGGCATTATGATACGACCACCGATTGAATCCGTCGATTGCAGGGGAGACATCTATGGGGACTGCGGAATTTGCTCAGGTGGAGTGGGACGAGCAGACGATTGACGACTGTCGACACCTGATTCGGCTCGCGGTGCGCGAGGACCTGGATCGCGGGATGGACCTCACCACGATGGGACTGGTTTCCGAATCGGCGCGGGGAAGTGCCCAAATCGTGGCTCGCCAACCCGGCGTCATCGCCGGGCTCGAGGCAGCGAAACTTGCCTTACTGGAGATGCAGGTCGACGTCGCCTGGCACCCGGATGCGGTTGAGGGGGATCCGGTCGAAGCGAACCAACCGGTCTGCCAACTGGAAGGGTCGACCCGCGACCTGTTGACGTCCGAGCGGATTGTCCTCAACCTGATCGGACGGCTTAGTGGGATCGCCACGCTGACCCGCCGATACGTTCGTGCTGTGGACGGCACGTCGGCGCGGATCTATGACACGCGCAAAACCACGCCCGGCTGGCGTCGGCTGGAAAAGTTTGCCGTACGCTCGGGCGGCGGCCACAACCATCGCACGGGCCTCTTCGATGCCGTGCTGATCAAAGACAACCACCTGGCCCATGCCGATCTCGATCCGGCGGCGGCGATCGTGCAAGCACGCTCCTTCGTGAGCGGCTACCTGGGCGAGGAACCGGCCCAGCACGTCCCGATTGAGATCGAGGTCGATACGCTCGATCAATTCCGGACGGCCCTGGCCGCCGCGCCGGACATCGTACTGCTGGACAACATGAACAACCAGATGCTGGCGACCGCTGTGCGGGAACGCGATGCCGCCCAATTGCCCGTGGTCCTGGAGGCCTCCGGTGGCGTTCGCCTGGAGACCGTCCGAGGTATCGCCGAAACAGGCATCGATCGAATCAGCGTGGGAGCCCTGACACATGCGGCCGCGTGCCAGGACGTGGGACTCGACTGGGAAACACTTCAACGCTGATTCGAACGGACGGATGTCCGCAACGTTGTTGAAGGCATTCCCCGGCAGGTGGCCGGCTCGCGTTGCGGCAAACCGAGCATGCCCCGAACCATTCATTATCTGCTGGGTGCCGAGCAAACCGGTCGCTAGCACGGGCAGTTCATCAGCCGCCGGGCGTTCGCCCCAATGCCGTCCCATTGGATACCGCACGTCGGTAGGTGATGCTCTACAGGACATTCCGTACGTCACTCACGCTACAGCGCCAAGTTCGGATTCGGCCATAACGTCCTGTGCCATCACGATGACGCCAGCTTCAACCTATTGTGCAAACAGCCACGGCGTTGCGCTGTCGTACCAATGCCCCAAGAAGGCCGGATTTCGTGGGTCGTTGTTTTCCAACGAGGTATCGGGAACCGCGGATGCCTCGTGGAAGCGTTAACATTTTTTCGACGAACACGTTGCGGATGCGATCACCGGCCTCCAATTGAACGGTGTTCGAGCTAACGCAACGCGTTCAGGCTGAGAGACGCGGCGATTTGGGAAGGTTCACCGCAAGTTGCGACGAACTGGTGACTCGCGCTGGATGATTGTCGTTGCAAGTATCGTTCGGGGGCGATGGGACCCAGGGGAGGCGGTGGAGACCTTCGGTCGGCGGTTTCGGCGGGGTCGGAGACCCGCGCCGAGCACGTGAGCACGTCCAGGACCCGCGCCGAGCACGTGAGCGCGTCCAATACGTGCGCCGAGCCGTTGTGCGAGCCGTGCTCAGGGCGTCGCACCGTTCTTTGTGGCAACCTCGTCCGCGGCCCAGGCAGCCGGCAGTTGATCAAAACCAGCTTTCTTTCGCTGGCTCTCATCCAGTTGGAAGTCATCGGGCGTATGTTCGTATTCGCGCGACGATCTCAAGTCCGGATCAGCGGCCCAGCGGATCACGCGTTCGGACGATGTCTCCGCAAACCAGCGGGCCTCGGGCAATTCGGCCCGATCATCCCAGTGGTAAATCTGTACGCCGTCGGTCAGCGAATGAATTCGCCAGACCGCATCGGTCGATGCCGCATAGAAATTCTGCTGCCCTCGGCGATCAAGTCGCGACTCCGCTTTGGCAACTGAGGGAACATCGACATGTTCGATCAGGGGCGCATTCTGATCGACGCGGACAACACAGTGATTGCAGGTCAGATCCAACGTGGGGATCGCCGGTGCGGCATCGTCCAGAACAAGCCGGCACAGCCCCAGATCGCTGGAGACTGTCACGCGATACAGGTCCACCGAGATCATCTCTGCGCCGCCCGTCCGCGTGAGGCCGCTCGATTCAATCAGCCGTTGTGTCGACGAAAAAAGACCATCCTCCCAGGAGAGCCAGAACGGCAGCCCTTCGGTCGCCTGCACCAAGGTCGCTTTGCCGCGGGCAACACAGCGTAAGAGCTGGATGCTGGGAGACTTGACGATCGGCAGGCCCTCGTCTGAATCGGCCATCATCTGCCTCGGACCCCGGACGGTAAAGAAGGCGGCCGTGCCGTCAAATTCGCTGCGCATCGTCATCCAGCAATCGCGGAGTGCGATTGTATCGACCTGGTTCAGCGCGAAGAGCGAACAGCCGTCGATCGGCTCGTACGGCATCTGAATGACGAAATGCGTGTCTTCCCAACTCAGCTTGCCGCCGGTGAGGCGAATCATCGGCTTCTCCGTGACGAGTGCCGAGCTTGTCGGGCGGAACGTCAACTGGGGCCGGTAACCGGGCGCCGGCCGAACCGTCATCGGGCGGCTCAGCGTGGCGGCCAAGGGCGCGACCTCACGGTCGTTGAACGCCAACTCGATGACGCTCACCTGGGGCAACTCCCGCGCCTGCTTGAACGCGAGTTCGAGGCTGGAAACAACCACCACCACCGGATCAGAAAAGTCCTCGGGGCGCCCCACGACCAAGCGCACCGGTCGACTCTCTGGCGCCGGCGGTCCGGCCCCTTCTTCCGGCGGCGGAGCCGCAGCCGTACCCGACTCGGCGCCCATACCCTCGTCCGCCATCGTTGGTCTTTCGGCAGCGGGCGATCCTTGAGGCGGCGCCGCCCCGGCGTCCGGATTCTGTTCAGGCATCGGTTCGCCAGCCCCTCGCCCACTCGGTCGCGACACGGACTTCCGGCCGCTGTCGCGGTCCCCGGTCGTGTCCGCCGCCGGCTCGACGGGTGAAGCCTCACCGCCTGCTGCTGAAACGTCCTCATTCGCACGCGGTGCATCCGCCTCAACTCCGGCGGTGACATCCGCATCGGGCGCCTGCTCCAGGTCGGCGGCAACCGGTTGTGGCGCAGCCGCCAGAACCGGCCGCGGCAGTTGTTGCGCATCCACACTTGGTGCCCGCCAGACCCAGTGGAGGATGGTGGCCACCACGATCAACGCGGCCAGGGGCAGCGCCCAGGGCACATAGGCGTCGATGGTTGCCAGCCAGGACGGCGTTCGCCGCAGGGGTGCGGTTCTCGACGCAATCCCCGCCATGCCCAATTCGTCGGCCACTTTCAACAAGTCATTGACCAGTGCTCGGGGCGAAGCGTGCCGCGCGCCCGGTTGCTTGGCCATCAACTTCGTCGCGATTGCGGCGATCTCGTCCGGAATCTCCGGTCTTGCTTCGCGAGGGTCCGGTGGAGGATCGCTGTTATGGCTCAACAGCTTTTGAAGAACCGTCCCCTCGGGGAACGGGGGCATCCCGGTCAGCATGTAGTAGAGTGTGCAGCCCAGCGAGTAGAGATCGCTCCGCACATCGGCGCTGCGCGGATCGCGTGCCTGTTCCGGAGAGATATAGTCAAACGTCCCCAGGGTTACGCCGGTTGCTGTCAAGTCGTCGGAGGGGGAATCGACATGATGCAAGCGGGCCAGCCCCATGTCGACCAGCTTGACACGGCCGTCCGGCATCACCAGGACATTGGACGGCTTGATGTCCCGATGGACAACATCCCGCTCCGCGGCGTGATCCAGTGCTTCGGCCACCTGCAACGTATAGCTGATGGCTTCTTCGAGCAGCAACGGGCCTTTGTGGTCGACCAGGTCCCGAATGTTGACGCCTTCAATGTACTCGAAAACAATGTAGTTCCACCCCTGATCTTCGCCGACGTAGTAGACACGAGCGATGTTTGGGTGGTCCAACCGGGCCGCACTCTGGGCTTCGTTGCGAAACCGCCGCAGGGTCTCTTCGTCGGTGCTCTCGTTGGAGACCACTTTGACCGCGACGGTTCGTCCCAACGTGTTGTCGACCGCTCGGAAGACGGCTCCCATGCCGCCGCCGCCGATGAACTCTTCAAGCTGAAAATGGGCCAACTTTTCGCCGACCAACGAGACACCAATCTCATCCGGCTTGACCGGCCGCATGATTTCAGGCGGTGGTAGCGGTCGCCGTTTGGAGATTACGGTTCGTTCGTCGCTGGGCGGCACAGCGCGGTGAGACACCGAGGATCCCGACGGGGCAGACTCCCCGGCCGGCTCGTGCTTCGTCGTCTTCGACGGATCGTGGTCAGACACCTGTCTATCCCTGGAGGTGGCTCGGCTTCCGCGGGCAGAATGGGAAATCGCCCAGACGTTGAGACAAGGTTACGACGCAGACGCAACAGAATCCAAGGCCACTTTTTATCGTAGTAGTCGGCCCCTCAAGCGTCAATGAATAACTTGAAGCGGCGCTTGGATTTGCGGATATTCACGGGGGTTCCCAACAAGGCCGCTCGCCGCGCCACGTGGATTTCCACGGCCGAGAGATTACCATGTGAACCGCAGGTAACCGGTAAACCCTGGAGCAACGACTCATGCGATCAACGGCTGGATCCCGGCATCTGAAACGTCTTTCCACCGCGACGCGGTTGGCATTATCCACCATGGCTCTGCTGGCCGGCATCCTCGGTACCCTCCCCGGCAGCCTGGTCGCCGACGAGCGGCCGAATATTGTCTGCATTCTTGTGGACGACTTGGGATACGGTGATCTGAGCAGTTACGGCGCGACGGACCTGCGATCGCCCAACATCGATCGCCTCATCGAATCGGGAATGCGTTTCGACCAGTTCTACGCCAACTGCCCTGTCTGCTCCCCCACCAGGGCCTCGCTGCTGACCGGACGCTACCCGGAACTGGTGGGCGTCCCCGGTGTGATCCGGACGCATGCGGAGAACAGTTGGGGCGAACTGGCATCCGACGCGATCCTACTGCCGGAAGTCTTGGGACGCGCCGGATACCAGACGGCGATCATCGGCAAATGGCATCTCGGCTTGACGGAACCAAATCGGCCGCAGGACCGCGGGTTCGATGTCTTCCAGGGCTACCTGGGCGACATGATGGACGACTACTACAACCATCGGCGCCACGGCATCAACTACATGCGCAACAACGACCGCGAGATTGACCCCACCGGACACGCCACCGACTTGTTCACCCAATGGTCGTGTGAGTATCTGCGGGGCCAGCAAGACCGGTCGCAGCCCTTCTTCCTATACCTTGCTTACAATGCGCCGCACACGCCGATCCAACCGCCCCCCGAGTGGCTGGCGAAAGTCAAGCAACGCGAGCCGGGGATCGCGCCGCGGCGTGCTTCGCTGGTCGCCCTGATCGAGCATTTGGACGCGGGGATCGGCAAGGTCATGGCGACGTTGCAGGAAGCCGGACTGGCCGACAACACGCTCGTCATCTTCACTTCCGACAACGGTGGACAGCTCAGTGTCGGTGCCCACAACGGCCCGCTCCGGGACGGCAAGCAGAGCATGTACGAGGGGGGCCTGAAGGTGCCCTTCGCCGCCGCATGGCCCGGCCAGATCGCCGCCTCGGCACGGTGCCCTGAAACAGCGATCACCATGGACCTCTTTCCCACGATTTGCGATGCGGCCGGGGCGACGTTCGATCACCCGATCGAAGGCCGCTCGCTGCTGCCGGCCCTGAAAGGCGAGCCGGCCCAGCGCCCCGAGCGAGACCTCTTTTTCCATCGTCGCGAAGGGGGGACACGATACGGCGGACTGACCATCAGCGCCGTCCGTCGCGGTCCGTGGAAACTGCTGCAAAACAGCCCCTTTGCACCGCTGGAGCTATACCATCTCGGCAACGATCCACTGGAAGCGCACGACCTGGCCGCAACACAGAAGAAGAAATTCAATGAACTCGCGGCCGCCCTCCGCGTCCAGATCCAACGCGGCGGCGCGGTTCCCTGGCAACCGGCAAGCCGGCGGAACGCCCGCTGAGCAATCGCCCGAGCAGACCGGCTGGTGGAACGCGGGAACGGGAAAGACTGCGTTAGTGCATATCTCGGGTGATTGATGCACAATGTGGCGGAAATCCTCCGGCAAGCGTTCGAGTCCGGGTTCCTTCGCTCTTCACGTAACCGGGGCTAACGCCCAACGGCTGATGAATGATGCTGGCTAACGCCCAACGGCTGATGAACGATCCTGGCGAACCTGCATTTGATCCTGGCGGACCCGCATTTCTGCTGAGCGGTAGCGGTCCTACACCGGGAACAAGGCCTCAATCGGTCGGCCCCGATCGGTGATGGGGACCGGGCGATCGCCGTCGTACAAGTTCTTGCCGTAGTCGATGCCGAGCGTCGCGCAGACGGTGGCAAAGAAGTCGGGCACGCTGACCGGATCCTTGACGATCGTCTTGGAGAGTTCGTCGGTTTCGCCCCACGCACCGCGATGGGACAAGCCCCCACCGGCCAACACACACGTGAAGGCGGTTCCCTGGTGGCCCCGGCCGCCGGCACTGTCAAACTCGGGCGGACGCCCGAATTCGGTCGTGACAATCACCAGCGTTTTGTCCAGCAACCGTTGGCGTTCGAGATCCAGAATCAGCGTCGCCATCGCCGTATCCAGTTCCTGAATCAACTTGTGCTGTTGCAGAATGCCTTCGTTGTGTACGTCCCACCCGGCACCGTTGAGGAAGTTGAGATTGTGGGAGACTTCGATAAAGCGAACACCCCGCTCGACGAGGCGACGGCTGAGCAGGCACCGCTGGCCGAATTCGCCCCCATAACGGTTTCGCAGATCGGCCGGTTCCTTGTCGAGCTGAAAGGCGCGATTGAAGCTCGGGCCGCTAAGCGTCAAGCTCTGTTGAATCGCCTCGTCGTAATCGACCAGCCGCGGGTCGTCGGTGGGCGTCGCATTCTTGCGCAGGACTTCCAGGAAACGTTCCCGCCGCGACTGCCGCTGCGGCGAGATGCCGTCTGGCCGAGCCAGTCCGGCAGGCCCCTGGCTGGTGTCAGTAAGGTAGACGTAGCCGTGTTTGGCCCCCAGGAAGCCGGGGCCGCGCGTCACGTTCGGGTAGCCGATCAGCACATAGGGCGGAGCCCCTTCATCGGCCGCGCCCCGTTCGTGGGCGACGATCGAGCCGAGCGACGGGTAGGTCACCGTTCCCGTGATTGGCCGTCCGGTATGCATGCGGTTCGTCGCCGCCGCATGCTCATCAATCATGTCGTGGTTGACCGTCCGAACCGCCGTCACACGATCCATGACCGGGGCCAGCGTCTTTAGATGCTCGCACACGCGGACACCGGGAACCGCCGTTTCGATCGCTGGGTAATACGACCCGGCAACGCGCCGGCGGGGATCCCCGACTCGTTTCGGATCGAACGTATCGACCTGGCCCATCCCGCCGCCAAGCCAGATCGAGATCACATGCTCGGCCCCCCCACGAACCTGACGGGTGGTCGCTTCGGCGGATGCGACGTCGGGCAACGCAGCGCGGCAGCCAAGGAGCGATGTTGCCGCCATGAAAGTGCGGCGGTCAAGCGTCAAATTGCGATTCATGATGCAGCGTATCCTTCTCGATTCCTGGTTCTGCGGCGAGCCTACGGAACCCAGACAAACTCGCGGTGATTGATCAGGCTCCAGACCACGTCCTCGTACACTTCTCGCCAGGCGGGCTCCAAGCGAGGATCGGCCGGCGGACCTCGGCGAACACGGCGTTCCACTTCTTGCTGGATCGTATTGGCTCGGGACTGAAGATGGTTGAACCAGGTGACCAACGGCAATGGGGCCGGCGCCACTGGCTCGATCCGCTCCGCGACCGGGATCACGCGGGTCGCGAAGCCGGCGTCCAGCGCCTCGGTCAGGCCGGCCGCTTCGTCCGCGGACGGCTCCCGGCCGAGGAACCGCAGGAACAGCGTCTCCAGGAGGGCGTCGGCAGATGGCGCTTCCACGGCCAGCCGAGCGAGTTCGCTGTCGTGGGAGGCCCGCGCGAGCGTCGATGTGAGGATACCATTTGCCAGAACGCCGGGCTGCAGGACGTTGGGTTCGGTACTCCTGTAGTTGATCGGCTTCTGGCGAGACCCGGTCCAGCCAAAGGCCTCAAGAACATCCGCGACAGCGCGGGCGCGAGGCAGCGAGAGGCTGGGACGATCCCGTTCGTTATTCAAACTGGCGAACATCCAGGCGCGGTGCGGGCGTCCCAGCGTCAACCGGTTGCTGACCGCACGGCGCCCGTCGTGGACAAACGTCAGCTCTTCAACCTGCATGCGGGCACCGGTCGCCACATGGAGCGAGTCGACGATCTGTTCGGCGGTCAGCCGACGCCGCTCCGGCGCGTTGAAGAATCGCAGGGCAGGTGACGCCGCCAGGTTGTGTCCCCGTGCATCGCGCTGGTAGAGCGCCGATGTCGTAATCACGCGGATCACATGCCGCACGTCGTAGTCATGTCGAATCAATTCGTGGGCCAGCCATTCGAGCAATTCCGGGTGACTTGGCGTCCGCCCTTCCCAATCGTGAACCGGCTCGACGATCCCGGCGCCGATCAATCGCCGCCAAATTCGGTTGACCATCACGCGTGCGAAACGTTGGTTGCCGGGTGCCGTGATCAGGGCGGCCAGTCGCTCGCGTGAATCTTCCGGCTGCTGCACCAGCCGCTCCATGTCCGGGCCGTCCGCGATGCCGGTCAGTTCGGCAAACGGCCACTGCGGCTCGACGGCGGCATCTGCCGGCAGCGTAACGCGAATCAGCGGTTCGCGTGTTTGCCGTTCGAAAAACGCGGCCGGAACACGGCTGGTTTTCGGCACGCGGGCCGCCTTGCGATCGAGCATGGCTGCCAGAGAGTAAAGATCGCGCTGGGTGGACCGGTGGTACGGCGCATCGTGGCAACGCGCGCACTGCAGTTCGATGCCAAGAAACGCCGAAGCGACGATGTGTCCCTTGGCCGCCAGCGGCGCGTCATTCTCTGCCGCCATCGCGAACCCGGCGCTGCCGCCCTCGTGACGGCTGCCTCGCATCAGAATCAATTCGGTCACCATCCGATCCAGTGGCCGGTTGTCGCGCAGGGCATCGTAGAGAAACCAGCGAAACGGTCCGCTGCTGTTGAGCGAAGCATTGAGCAACGTCGGATTTTCGGCCAGCAGATCGAGCCAGAAGCTCATCCAGTGGTCGGCGGTGCGGTCGTCCGCCAGCAAACGACCGATCAAGCGCTCGCGCCTGCCCGCCTGCGCATCGGCATGGAAGGCACGGACTTCGGCAATCGTGGGCGGCACCCCGATCGTGTCGAGGTAGATTCGTCGCAAGAACGCAGCGTCATCAACGACGGGCGCCAGCGCGACGGCTTCTGCGGCCAGCGGGCGGGCGGGCCACATGGCCCCGGCTTGGATCCAGGTCGTCAACCGCTTGACGTCACTGTCTTCCAGAGCCGCGCCGGTCGGCGGCATCCGCGTTGCCGGATCGCCGCTGCGAATCCGGGCCACCAGTTCGCTCTCTTCCGGCTGGTGCGGCACCACGGCGGGCAGTCCGGAATCTCCCCCTTCGAGGGCTCGCTCACGCGATGAAAGATCGAGCCCTCCCTTGTTCTTTTCTCCGTGGCAGCGAAAACAGCGTCTCTGGAGGATCGGCAGCACTTCGTCGTAAAATGTGCGGGCCGTCTTGACGTCCGTCGACGCCGCGGCGTCAAGGGCGTGCTCGATCTTTGCCGCCACGAAGCGATCGATGGGGTGCGTTGCCTGGGCACGCGTCGCGGGCGGTGCCGGTGGAGGAGTCTGCCGTGCCCACCGCCGAGCCACCGCGTGGCGCTGATGCCAAAAGCTGTCCTGCGAGGCAGCGGCCGTCCGCCGCGAACGGTCGTCCAGAGATGCCAGCGACATCTCGATCTCAGCCAACGCGGACTCGACCGCCGCATCCGTCAGTGGCGTCGCCGAGTTACTTGTCCCGCCTGGTCGCAGGACGTGGTAGCCTGGTTCGCCCGGCGTCCGCAGAGCGACAACGACCTCACCCGACTCGGTTCGGAGATTCTTTCCACCGACGACCGATTCCAGTACCACGCGACAGCGGCGGGCTTCGGATGACGTCGCCGGAGCACCCGAATCGGGAGAAATCATCACTTCGCCGACCACTTCCTGCTGGTGGTATCCGTGAACGCGCAAACCGGGCAGTGGCGGCTCTGCCAACGGGGTGATCGGTTCCTCGCCGTTGGGTGGCTGCTTGGTGATCGGGGCGGTCGTTGCCACCAGCCGGCCATCCACCCAGAGACGGCTGAGCGCCCGCGTGCGGACGAGCAACTGTTGCTTCCCCAGAGCCAAGTCGACGTCGGCCGCCATCCGCATCAGGACCGGCGCCTGCCAACCGGCGCGAATGCCCCAGTCGTCGTACCGTAGCGGAATGCGTGGCAGCAAGAACTGGCTGCCGTGCCATCGCAGGGACGCCTCCGGCCAGGACTCACCGACATGGAGCCAGCGATCGTGGGCCGGCAGCCCTTCGGAAAACGTGATCGCCACGTAGCCGGGCGCGAGGTCGCCGAGTTTCGGCATGACTTCCGGCTGGGGTCCTACGACACGCGGGCCCCCTACGCGTTTGAAGCGAGCCGCCATCCGGCGATCGTCAAACCTTTCGCGGTACACGGCGACATCATCAAGGAAGCCGTGCAGGCTGTTGCCCGGATTTCCGGCCTGCGACGAACCGATCCAGACCGCATCGCGGTCCACCACCGGCGGACGTTGCGTCGCCCCACCCAGGTCCCAGGCTCCGTTCGTCGGTTGCCCGTCGATCCAGCCGCGAATCGACAATGGCTGGCCGAACCGGTAGGAGACGCCGATGTGGTGCCAGCCGTCCGCGGCGAAACCAAACGTTGACGTCCAGCGGTGCCAATGCGCATTGCCGGCACCCGGCTCGGTGGCGAACAAGAAACTGAGCCGTGCTGCCCCCTGCTGGCCGACAACCCGCAGCGCCCAATTCTGATTGTCGGAGGCAAATGTCGGCGCCCCCGTGCGTCCCTTCCCGATGACGTACTGCGGGCTCCCATTGCGGACGTCATCAAGTTTGATCCATGCCTCGATGGTCAATGCATCGCCGTTGGTAAACTCGAAGCGGTCGTCCGCGCTGCTGTCGGGAACCGCCAGGTAAGCCCCCTTGCCGTCGAAGTGCACGGCCTGATTCTGCCTGCCCATGGCGGGAAATTCGGGGGGCCGCGGGCCGGGTTGGCCCCAGGACACCCCGCCGCCGGCAAGCAGTTCCGCCGGCCGGTCTTCCTCGAAATGCCAACCTGCCACCTGTGGTTCATCTGCCGTGGCCAACTGGCCCGACCACGGCGCGAGGATCCAAGCCGCGACCGCCGAAAACACAAGGCCCCACATCGGAAACCTGGTCCATGTCCGTCTCCACGCCATCTGGGACTCCCAGCCAGAAACAATCGCCGTCCGCTCGAAGCAAACAGCCTCGAGTCCTTTCCCCAGTGTAAAGAAAAAATCGGTCGGCGTGGATTCGGTATGCTGGGATCGACGGGGTGCTCCAGCTAAACTGTGGGGGATCCGCGCGTCGGCGAACCGTGAACCGGCAAACCGTCTGTCGCGGAGCCGACGGGGGCCCGCCGGCTTCGCGATTGGTGCGATTGGTATCGACGAATGGATGCGGGCCGGAAGCGGCCCACGACTCCACGGCATGCCGTCGCATACAACCGGGCGCACTCTTGCCTGGCGGCAGGCTGCATACGACGGCGGATTGACGCTGCGCTGGATGGGATCTGCAGCGAGGACCGGCAGACCAGACGTTCTTACCTGGATTGGATTGGATAGACAACCATGAATTCAACTTCCGTTGTTCACATCGGCTGCGTGATGCTCGCAGTCGCCGCAGGTTTCCTGGCCCCCGTGACTGCGGCCGATGAGCGGCCCAACATCGTGTTCATTTTCAGTGACGACCACGCGCCTCATGCAATTGGCGCGTACAACGGGTGGCTGAAATCGGTCAACCCGACACCAAACATCGACCGGCTGGCCGAACAGGGAATGCTGTTCGAACAGAGCTTCTGTACGAATTCGATTTGCGGTCCCAGCCGCGCCGTCATCATGTCGGGCAAGCACAGCCACAAGAACGGCTTCATGAACAACGGCAACTCGTTTGACTGGGACCAGCAGATTTTTCCCAAGCTGCTGCAACAAGCCGGCTACACCACCGCCCTGTATGGCAAGTCACACCTGAAGGGTCAGCCGCAGGGATTTGACGACTGGAAGGTCTTGCCCGGTCAAGGCCTCTACTACAATCCTGACCTGATCACGCCGCAGGGCCGGACCCGGATCAACGGGCATTGCACCGACATCGTCACCGACCTGGCCGTCGAGTGGCTCAAACAGGGCAGGAATGCCGACCAGCCATTCATGCTGATGGTTCAGCACAAGGCGCCGCACCGGAATTGGATGCCGGCCGAACGGCATCTGACGTTGTATGACGACATGGACATTCCCGAGCCGAATACGCTATTCGACAAATGGCACGATAACGCGCCGCCGGCCCGCTACCAGGAATTGGAAATTGACCGGCACATGCATCTCAACTTCGACCTGTTCGTCGACCTCAAGCCGGAATTCAACGGTAATGCGCTGATGGGGCGTTTTGACCGCTCGGCGTGGAGGAACATGCAGCGGATGTCGCCCGCACAACTGGAAGCCTGGTACGCCGCGTACGGCCCCAAGGATGCCGCGTTCCATCGCGACGCGCCGGTGGCCGACGACCTGGTCCGCTGGAAATTCCAGCGGTACGCCAAGAACTATCTTCGCTGCATTAAAGGTGTTGATGAGAGCGTGGGCCGCCTGATGCAGACGCTGGAAGACCTCAAGTTGGACGACAACACGATTGTCATCTATTCCTCGGATCAGGGCTTCTACGTCGGCGATCACGGTTGGTACGACAAACGGTGGATGTACGACGAATCACTCAAGATGCCGTTCATTGTCAAGTGGCCCGGCACGATCGCTCCGGGGAGCCGCGACGCATCGCATATGATCCAGAACCTGGATTATGCGGAGACTTTTCTGGACCTGGCCGGCGCACCGATTCCCGCCGACATGCAAGGCCGCTCGCTCGTTCCCCTGTTCAAGGGCAAGTCGCCGGAAGACTGGCGAAAGAGCATCTACTATCACTACTATGAATATCCAAGCGTCCACATGGTGCCCCGCCACTATGGCGTTCGAACCGACAAGCGCAAGTTGATGCACTTCTATCAATTCGATGAATGGGAATTCTACGACCTGGCGAACGACCCGGACGAGCTCGTCAATCAGTACGAGAATCCCGAGTACGCCGCGGAGATCGCGGCCGCCAAACGGGAGCTGGAACGGCTCCGCACGTTCTACGACGACGATAGTGATGTGCGTGTCAAGCCGGCCGCCTGGCAGTTGGAAATGCGCACCACCGAGTCGGCCAACTGACGTCTTCGACCGCAGTCCGCATCACCCCAGTCGGCCCAGCGCGGCTGGGCGTCGCTGCCGTTCGTCCTGTGCGAGGCAACGCGAAGCGACTACGGGTCGACGTCGGATGCCGTTCGAAGTTCGTCGCCGAAACGGGTGAGTTTCCCGGTCGGCCGCCGGCGTTGGACGCGCCCCGCTCAGAATTATACTCCCCAAACAGGTAGCTGTTGCTTATACTGGGAGTCGGCTCGTTGGAACGTGCCGCGTTGCCCGCCCCTTCAGAACAAGGCGATCTGTGGTCATTCGACTGCAGGTTGTAAACCGGGTGAAGGTAGTGCCGTTCAGCCACGAACCAATTGAGGGCAGAGCGTCTCACGCGGCCCGCACTTGAAGGCCCGCATTCTGACGACCCGCATGTTGACGACGACCCGCATGTTGACGATGACCCGCATGTTGACGATATAGCCAAGGCAGATTCAGAAGCGCCAATTCATCTGGCATTCCACTGGTGACGGCTCCCTTCGGTTCACCTCGCCATTTCATTCGACAACCGTTCGTGTTGTTCCAACGACCACAAGCAGAGGACCCTTCCCACCAATGCCCAGGTCTTCCATCCGACGTTATGCGCCGTCTCTGGGTCGGGCGTTATGAGCCCGCCAGCCGGCTGCCCGACGGAGCAAGAGCTTATCGATTATTGCGATGGCCGTTTGGGGAAGGACCGCGCGCAAGAGATTCGCACTCATCTGACCGCCTGCGAGGCGTGCTCGGATGCAGAAACGTGGATCCGTGACCACCTGCTGAACTGTGTGGACGAGGCCCGACGACCGCCGGCCTCTGGCGAATTAGAATCCACGCAGTTCCTCGCCTTTCCCGGTCAACTGCTCGACGACACCAAGATTGACCGTTCCTTGTTCAGTCCGTCCGGCAATGAACGCGCCGTGGGACGGCTGGGAAAGTACGACATCCTGGGCGTGTTGGGACAGGGCGGGATGGGTGTCGTGCTGCAGGGGCATAACGCGCAGTTACGACGGGACGTGGCGATCAAAATGCTGAATCGCTCGCTTGCCGCCAACCCGGTCGCTCGCCGGCGATTCATTCGCGAAGCCCGAGCCGCAGCGGCGATCAACCATCCGCACGTCGTGATCACCCATGACGTCGACGAACACCGGGGAATCCCCTTCATCGTCATGGAGATGGTGGCCGGCCGGACCTTGCACGCCGAGATCCGCCGCCAAACCACGCTCGACCCGATCCGCGTGATTCGCCTGAGTGCCCAGATCGCGCAAGGGCTGGCAAGCGCACATGCGCAAGGCGTCATCCATCGCGACATCAAACCGGGCAATATCATGCTGGAGGATGCCGTGGATCGCGTGAAGATCGCAGACTTCGGCCTGGCGCGCGCGGCCATCGATAACATTGAGTTAACGTCGCGAGAACTGGCGGTCGGCACGCCCGCCTACATGTCGCCGGAACAAGTCCGCGGCGAAGACGCCGACGCGCGATCCGACCTGTTCGCACTAGGATGCGTGATCCACGCCATGCTCACCGGCCACTCGCCTTTTCACGGACGCAGTGCCCTGGAGATGGCACGGAAGGTCGAAACCCATGAACCGCTCAACCTGCACGAAGTGAACCCGGCAACGCCGGTGTTCCTGGCAGAGATCGTGGACAAGTTGCTGGCCAAGGACCCGGATCAACGTTATCAGTCGGCCGCAGAGGTTGCCGACGTTCTGAATCGGCACTTGGCCATCCTGAACCAGGCGCATTCCGACGAAATCGGCAACCTGATGAAGATGCGTACGCTCGCCGCGGGGCACTCGCCGGAATCACCGATGGCCGATCGGTCGGCGACCGGACCGTCGGTTGACCCCGGCGCCCCGGCGACGACCGCAAGGCGAAGCACGACGTCTGGCTCGTTTTGGCTGCCGCTGGTCACTGTTGGCGCCACACTGGCGATGGCGGCCGTCTTGATGACAACCGGGCTCGGCGACCGACTCTTCCCGGACAATCGGCCGGGCGCGGCGGGCGAAGATGCCGCCAGCGTCGGTGCCGACGCAGCCGGCAAGTCATCGGGGGATACATCGGGGGAGACTTCCGAGCCCGATCGGTCGCCTGGCGGTGCCGCAGACGTAACACCTCAAGTCTACACCGTTGCCCAGAACGGCGAGGCCGACTTTGCTTCGATTCGCGAGGCGCTCCAGCGTGCAGGCCAAGGCGCCACAATTCGCGTCCTGGACGATGCCACCTATGAAGGCGGCCTCGAGTTGGGCGGCGCACGCCAGGCAGGAATCACCCTGGTCAGCGACCACCACGCCACGCTGGCCGTTCCCGATTCCGTACCGGGAGAACGCCATACGTTGACGCTTCGCGATGCGCGCGATGTGACCGTTCGCGGCTTCACGATTCGCGGCTTTGCCCGGGATGGGTTGGCCAGCGGACATGCAATTCTGGTCGCTGGCGCTGCCGGTGGCGTCATGCTGGAAGACCTGCGCTGCGAGCAGGCTGCGAGTGACGGTCCCTATGCAACCGTTCAGGTCTTTGTTTCCACGGCCAGTCCCGGTGCCGCACCGCTGCGGATCGCTGGATGCGAAGTGATCAACCGCGGCACGTCGCAGTGCATTTGGGTGCATCAGCCCGCCCACGACATCGTGATCACGGGCAACTCGTTTTCCTCCAATCACACCAATCTGGCCCTCTGGCATTCCTGCCGGCGGCTGGAGATCACCGGCAACATTTTCCAGGATGCACTGGACGGCATCGGCCTGGCCACCCGCCAGTGGCCGGCGGGAGCCGACTTGCGCATCTGCAACAACACGTTTCTCAGTACCGTTTCCTGGATTGCTTTTGACCCGGAAGCAGTGGCCGGCAGGGAGGGCACGCTGGTCAACAACCTGGTGTTGGGAAGCAAGCTGATCGGCATGACCCCGGAGCTCCAGGATTTCGCCATCGAGTCCTGGACGATCCGTGGCAATGTTTGGGAACGTGGACCGGAGACGTCCGACGAGGCCGGTCGGCAAGGCGCCATCGCCCGACTTATTCCACCAGGATCCGTCGACGTCAATCGCGACCCTCGAGCGACCGATTACCTGGTCCCGCCTATCGGCTCGGAATTGCTGAGTTCCGGATGCGGTGGCAAGTTTCCATCCTATGTCGGCGCGAAAGATCGCAGTCCTTAGTCCTTTGTTAAAGCAACACCATGCTGGAGTGGCCGTGAAGAGGGGCAAACACCAAGAGTCGGCGGAGTCCTTCGAGTGCTTCGCGCTCCTGGCCGCGCACCCTCGATTGGGTAACCGGATTGCGGCGATTCGCCGAGACACCAGCCGGCCAGGTTCAGGCGGCGGCCGGCAGCCGGCTCAACGCATCCCCCTGGTTTCATTGAAGGCACACCATGACGAGCAACATGAACCGTAACGACACGAATCCGTATGACACGACTCCGTATGACACGACTCCGTACCATCCCAAAGCCCCCTACGGTTACCAGAAGAGTTACACGCTTCCCCGTCAGGAGAGTGCTGCGTTCCCGGTCGGGGATACCGTTGTTGGCGGGGCGCCGGCAGGTCCGTTCGGCAAGCCGCTCCGAGCGGTTCATATCGGTCCCTGCTTCAGCAACGGTGGCGCCGAGCAGCAGATCATTGACCTCGTCAAGTTCCTCGATCCCCAGCGAATCCGGCTGGAAAAATTGATTGTTACCGACCCCGGCCTGCTCAACCCCGCCTTGACGCCGCGGATCGCCGCCGAGGTCGAAGTGGGTGACGCGGACGCAGTGCGCCGCGCCAGCAAAGAGTTCGATATTGTCTTGTTTTGGGGCCTGGCACTGGACGACTGGCTGGCCGACACCCCGCCTCGCTTGGGCGTGTTTATCGCGCACGGTGACGGCGAGTGGACTCAGCAGTTCCTGGACCGCAGTCGCCAGGTCACCGACCACGTGATCGCTGTCAGCCATGGAGTCAAGCACAAGGTATGCCAGGGCGTGCCGACAACCGTGATTCTCAACGGCGTGGACGCCGCCCGCCTGGCTCAAACTCGATCGCGAAACGACGTGCGGGCCTCATTCGGCTTTTCCGACGACGACTTTCTGCTGGGTTACCTGGGGCGTTTCTCTGGAGAAAAACGGGCCCATCTGCTGATTCAAACGCTGCACCATCTACCGCCGTCGTATAAGGGGCTACTGGTTGGCTGGGGTCCGCTTCGAAGCGAGCTGATGGAGCTGGCCAACGACCTGATCCCCGGTCGCTTCGCATTTGCTTCCGGCAACAACTACCTGGGCGACTTCTATCAAGCCATGGACGCGTTTTGCCTCCTGTCGGCCCACGAGGGCTTTGCACTCGTTATGCTAGAGGCGATGATGTGCGGCCGCCCTGTGGCTGCGACCCCGGTGGGCGCTGTGCCGGAAGTGATTCGAAATGGCCGGAATGGTCTGATCGTCTCCGATCATCCGCCACAGATTGCTCAGGCCGTTGCGGAACTGCGCGAGTTCCCGCATTGGGCGCAGGGAATCGCGGCCTCCGGTCGAGCCTACGCCGAACAACATGGTCACGCGCGGCGGATGGCCCGCCAATACGAAGATGTTCTAACCCGCTTGTGGCAGGAGAAACAAGAAACCGCACCGTAGACGGCGCAGGCCGTTGCAGGGTCGCGTTCATCAGCGAGTCAGCACGTTCCCGATTTGGTCTTGCCCCCACCGCAACAGTTCGTGGGATCGGGTCATGAATCAATTCCCCAACCCAGCCAATATCGCCAGGCGGTGGCTGCAGGCGAATGATTGACGGCTGCGAGGCAAATGAGCCTTCGGCAAGCAACGCGCGGCCGTATATCTGCGGACTCCCGTTGGTCGTCCTGGCCCATTCGCTGCGCAAGTATCAATAAAGGAGTCGTACTTTCGTCATTCCGTCGGTCTTGGTACGCCTGCCTTCGCAGGTCATCCTGTGCATGACGTCATGTGGTCTGGCATGCAGCCGGAACGTGTGATCAACGGCGTCCCGCACTTCCCGACCAGCGAATTGATGGAAGGAGGCCTTGAATTGTTCCTTCAAGGGCTTCGTTCACCGGTTGCGACGTGTGCGGCGCGGTGCGCCGAACGGTTGAGGTTGCGACCTCCAATTGAATCTCGGTTCGCTCGCTGCGGCAATCATTCGCCATTCCAAGGAGTCACCATGGCAACCCGGTTCCCATTCCTGTTTCGCTTGCTGCTCGCTGCCGTAACGCTGCAGGCCACGGCGGTTGGCCCCCTGGCCGTTTTTGCGACGACACTCGAGGTGGGTGAACCGGCGGACGTCGACATGCAACCGGAGCGGCTGCAGCGGGCAGTCTCCGTCGTGCGGCACGCGATCGAGGACGATGAAATCCCGGGCGCCGTGGTGCTGGTCGCCCGTCACGGCCGCGTCGTGATCCACGAGGCGTTCGGTCACCGGGATGTGGAACGGACTGTTCCCATGCAGACCGATTCCCTCTTCCGCATGGCGTCCAACAGCAAGGCGATTACGGCAACCGGTATCCTCTTGTTGGTCGATCAAGGAAAACTCGACCTGGACGCCGCCGTTAAAACGTATCTTCCGGCGTTCGACAACGATGCCTGGAGCGACGTCACGCTCCGTCACCTGCTCACGCATACGGCCGGTGTGCGCATCAAGCCCCTGTTCCTCAAGCCCCTCCTGGATGATTCGCTCGACAATACCGGGCCCCTCGATACCGGGACCCTCAAGAACAGGCCGCAGTCGCAAACGCCATCGGCACTCGTCCGCGAAGTCAGTCGGTTTGCCGCAATCCCGCCGGAGAAGGCGCCTGGTACGACGTATTCGTATAGCAATGCCAGCTACAACATCCTGGCGGGCGTAATCGAGCGGGTGACAGGCTCGTATCAGGCCCATCTCCGCGATCGGCTCTACCAACCGCTGCGGATGCGCGATAGCTGCAATCACGAATCCATTGCGGACCATGTGCGAATGTCGACCGTCATGAAGCGACAGCCGGACGGGTCGTGGAAGGCGGGCTGGACTCCCGGTGACCCTCCGGACTGGCCCTTTCCCCGCGGTTCCGGGGGCATGGTCTCTACGGCATGGGACTACGCGGTCTTCTGCCAGATGCTGTTGAATCAGGGCGAGTACCGGGGCGAACGGATTCTTGCGGCGGAATCGGTGCGGGAAATGACCACGCCTCAAGCAGAGCATGCGGCAGCGGCCCGCACCTACGGGTTGGGGTGGCGGGTCACGGAAGCGGGTGGCGTGTTTTCACACACGGGATCGGACGGTACCTATGTCTGGGTCGACCCGGAAGACGACCTGATCGGCATGGTGCTGACGCAAACCAATGGCACGACACGGCCGCGCGATGTGTTTCGTCGCCTGATCCGGTTGGCCTGCAACGAGCATGCGGACGAAGGGGAGGCGGCCCGATCCCACACCGCAAGTGGGTTTTACAAAGACGTCTTCATGAGCGGCGGGAAGAACTTGACCAGCCGCAAGACCCTGCCGGCGGCCGAGTCGCTCGGGCTTGACTACGAGTACTACGCCGGCGCGGATGTGGCTCGGCAAAACCAATTGCTGGTTGGCAGTCCGTCCGACGAGAATGGTGTCCTGCTCTACCCGGACGGCGCTCCCCGCTTTCGCCTGTTGTACGTCAACGGCGGCTCGGCAACGCGGCATGGCAAGTCGCTCACCGAAGCGGGCCGCGACCGACTTCGCCAATTTCACCGAGGCGGCGGCAGCTACTGCGGTTCGTGCGCGGGTTCCTTCCTGAGTGGACGCAACGTCGATCAGCGCGACGAACCGCGACTCGGGTACCTGCACATCTTTCCGTTCAACACACTCAATACGGGCATCAAGAAGACCCCCATTGATCATGTGATCCCCGCCGACTCGCCCCTGCTTCGCTATCGCGACTTCGGTTCGGACAACGCCGTGCCTGGCGTCTACCACAACAACGGCAACTGGCTGCGGGTGGATCAGGAAATGGATGGCGTCGAAGTGCTCGCGCGATACGACCACCCGGACCATAAGATCGACCAGGGGGCGGCAATCTGGGCCTATCGCGCCGCACCAGCGGCCGGCCGCATCGTCAATATCGGCTGCCACCCCGAGGCCAGTCGTGAGGGCGAGCGTCTGGCGCTGACCGAAGCCTGTTTCCTGCATGCGTTGGCCGGTACTGGCCAACCGCAGCTCAAGGCAACGCTCGACTACGGCCAGCCGCGCACAATGGATCGCACCTGGGGTGACCAGAAACCCGAGTTGGCAAGGATCGGCGACCGGCAGTACCACCACTTCGCAATCGACGTCGAGAACGAGGAAACGGCGACAACGGTCAAGGTCTCATCCGACGACGATGTCGACCTGCACCTCTTTCTCTCACCCGACGGGCTCGCCTTCCGCCGCGCTGCAACGGTGTTGGACGTCCGGCCGGGAAGCACGAAGTCGATCCAACGGTCGCTAACGCCGGGGCGTTGGTACGTCAGCGTCTACTGTGCAACCGCGGTCGAGACAATGAACGATCCGGACGCCGGCTTTCATCGCTATGTTGGAGACCGTCACATTCTCAACGGCGCCCCATACACCATCAGCGTCCGCCGGTAATCGCCAGGTCCTCCTTGTAGTCGTTAAGCTGGTCGACCAGCGCCTCGGTGGTGCCGTCGGGGCCATCCAGTTGTTCTGCCTTGCCACCGGGATCCATCTTGATGTGCTTGTTGTTGACCGACGTGTCAAACGACTGGCCTTCGGCAATCATCTGTGTCGCGAATTCCGTTCCCGAAGCGACTTTCTTTACAACGAGCGGTTCGCGGTGCTTCGCGATTGCCAACGCATTTTCCCAGTCGTAACCAGTGAGAACGCCCCAAGACGTGTCGGTGTACGGATCGTCATCCAGCTTGCGGGTCAACTGATGAACTTGGCTGACGAAGGCGCCGATTGCCTCGGAGGGTTGATCAACAAGACATGTGTAGCGAGGAAACTCTGGCTGAAGTGAGTCGAGCGACTCGTCGACGGACCGCTCGTAGCGGATGATGGACGCGATGTGTCTTGCCTTCAGCGCGGCGACTACTTTCCGCCATCCCGGCCAACGATCCAGACCTCCGCAGTCGTTTGATCGACGTGAAGGGAAACCGATTGTGGCTTCCCCACTGCACCTGGCCGGCTGTGACGAGGATGTTTGGGGCAACTACCGGTTCGGCTTCAGCAGCAAAACGAAAGCGATGTATCTTTTCTTTGATGGCGAGACGCAGAGCAAACCAGATCCGGTGGCGATGCACAAGCATCGAGCCACAATCTTCATGCCGGAACAGAAGTGGAACTTAGTCAAACGCGTCGACTCGCCGAACGACATGCCGAATCTCCTGCGGAAGACGCGATGGAAAACCGTTGGCGAAGGAGCATGTTGGCATGGACGCTCCGTGACGATGGGGAGCTCAAGGAGAACCGTGCAGTGCTTACCGTTCGCGATGTCGCACGTCGGCTGAACGTATCAGCGCAAAACGTCTTCACCCTGGTCGAAGCCGGCAAGCTGGTCTGCCACCGCATCGGTCTGGGACGCGGTGCGATCGGAATCTCGGAAGGAGATTTGGCCCTGTTTCTGGAGCAAGCCCGACAGGAGCCATCTAAGGCGTCAGCGAGTTCGTGGGAACGTCTCATCAGACATTGGTTCTTCGCCTGACACATCAGAACGCGAGTTCCCAACGCGGCCCGTCTTTCGGCCACCGGAGCTTACTCAGGTGAAGCTCGAAGGAAGATCGCTCATCGAGACGTGGTAAGCGCTCATTTCAACCGTCGTTGACGCCTGGCTTACCTTGAATGGGTATCGATTTCCCCTCACTCAAGGAGAGCTCCCATGGGACGCAAGCGGAACCAATCGGCGGAGGCAGCATGGCATGACCGTCTTGCCCGTTTTGGCAAGAGCAGGCTGACGGTCAGAGAATTCTGCCGACAAGAAGGCGTATCGGATCCAAGTTTTTATCAATGGCGGAAACGGCTGAGTAAGGGTCAACATGGACGAAAGGGAGACGGGCGAGGCGGCGGCAGTGGCAGCAGAAAGCCACAACCGTTCGTGCCAGTCAAAGTGTCCCCGCAGGGCATCGCGGCCAGTTCGACATTCGCCGAGGTCGAACTTCCCAACGGCATCCGGATCCGAGTTCCCGTCCTGCATGCGGAAGCACTGCGGATCGCCATTGCGGCAGGCAACGAAGCGTGCCGGGAGGTTGGCTGATGCTCAGTATTCCATCGAACGTCAGCGTCTTTCTTTGCACGGAGGCGACTGACATGAGAAAGGGATTCGATGGCCTGCATTCCATGGTCATTCAGGTGTTCGAGCGTGATCCGCTTGACGGCCATCTGTTCCTTTTCGTGAACCGTCGTCGTGATCGCCTGAAGATCTTGTGGTGGGATCGAGACGGCATGGCACTCTTCTACAAGCGTCTGGAGGCGGGAACTTACCAACTACCGTCCGCACCCGATGATGCAGAAGGCATTGAGATCGATGCCACGGGCTTGGCGCTCTTGCTCAACGGGATTGATCTCCAGTCCGCTAAACGTCGCAAACGTTTCTCACGTGTTGCCTGACGGCGCGCATGACCATTCTCCGCAAGGCGATCAACTGCCATGAGGCGTTGGTCGCCTTTCTTTCTGCGCCGAGAGAATCACGTCAGACGGGGCGAAAGTTTTTTGCTTTTTTGCCCTTAAAACGTGCATCCCCTCTTGCGCCATTTCGAACATTGGTTATACCTGCACCATGCTTGAATCGCTCGACATCCCCGACGACCTCGCCGCCTGCCAGCAACTGCTGCGTGAGCTGCTTGAGGCGCATCGTCGCCTGCAACAGGTTCATGACGAACTGCTGGCCACCTGCACCAGCATCCAGGACTCGAGGCTCAAGCTTGAACAAGAGAAGGAAGAACTCGACCAGACGATCAAAGAGTTAATGCGCCGCTTATACGGACGCCGCAGTGAACGGCATATCGTATCTCCGGATCAGTTGTCGCTTGACTTTGGCGAGGGTGAGCCGGTTCAGGTGATCCCCGATGTGACCGACGATGAAGCGTTTGTCGCCGCCCATGAAGAGAAGAAGAAACGCCGCAAAAAGAAGAGGCAGGGCGGGCAGTTTCCTGAACATTTGGAACGACGCGT
>JAUIGN010000011.1 GCA_030430075.1 bacterium | reverse complement strand
GAATATCGTGTTGCTTTCGTCGACTCATGGCAGTCTCCCCGAATGGTGAAACCTGCCACGATAGCAACGCCGTCAAAATGTGTCATACACGCTTGCCGGAAGGACACGAATCTCCGAGGTCACCTCGAACGCAAGACAGCAAGAAATCGTGTTGGTGTTCAACGTGCGAATACACGACGTCAATCATCGACGTATTCGAATGCCCAGCCAGTACCGCCACAACGTGTGAGTCGACACCAGACGCAATCATTCGAGTGATCCAGGAATGACGGAAGTTGTACTGGCATAGTCTGCGTCCGATCTTCGCCTCGAGGCGAGAAAACCGGCACTTCACCGCGGAAGATGTCCAGGGGTCGTTCCTGGTGTTTCGGAAGATCGGTCCAACTGGATACTGATCGACTCTTCTGCGAACGATGGCTTCCGCAACGCCGGTCATGTAGACAAGCCGAGGTCGACGTTTCGTCTTCGACAACTCTCTGGGAAACAGCCACCGATGTTTGTCGAGCTCAACGAATCGAGACTCAACGGTTCTCGTCTCCTGTGGCCGGCATCCACACTCCCACGACACCGTTAGCAGGTCACGAAAAGGCTGGTCTGGAACATGAGACAACAGCTCGTCGAGCTGGTCCTCTGTGATTATCTCGTCCCGACGCCCCGACGTTGGACGCTTCATATGGGCAATTGGACTTGAGTCGATAATGCCCTGCTCGGCCGCCCAGTTGAATGCCCGTTTGATCGCCGTGATCTTGCCTCGCTTCCCCTTGCCGTGGTTCGACCACGTCTCGACGTGATGCGGTTTCAATTCGTCAACGCGTAGTTTCTTGTTGGCGTCCAAAAACGATTGGCAGTAGTCACGATACCAACGGTAGCTGTCAGGGCGGTTCAGCTGCGACCATTCAAGAAAATGATCAAGGACAACAGCCACGTGCAACACAGGCTCGTCACGACCGTCTTTTGCCAGGAGTTCGCCGAACCGCCGTTTGGCTTCGTTGAGGTTCTTCCCAAGTCGATGGCGTTTCCCATTGATCGTAGCGGCGTATTGATTGTGGGCTTTCCACCACCAGATCTTATTCGGCCTTGCCATGGTTTCCCGCTGTTTCTGATGAGTTTAGTGTCGAGTTTAGTGTCGCGAGATCAATATTCATCCTAGAAAACAAGGATAAACAATCAAGACCCAAACCCTGGGGGTCAAAAGGTCGGAGGTTCGAATCCTCTCAGCCCGACTCAACTGGATCAACGGCCCTTCGGCAGATTGCCGAAGGGCTTTCTTTATGTCCTGTCTGGACTTACGATAATAGGAACGGTTCAAAGTGTCGCAGCTTCGTGGCTCAAACGCGGATGATCTGGCTTGCCTCGGAAGATTCGAGAACTTGTTACGGATCTTCAAGCCGCTGGCTTCGTTGATCGTGGCGGTAAGGGAAGCCACCGTAACTTCGTTCACCCAAACGTCGTTAAGCCGGTGACATTGTCGGGGAAGTTGGGCGACGACGCGAAGAACTACCAGGAACGAGCTGTGAAGCTCGCCATCCAGGAGGCCAAACAGTGAAAGACAGCGCCAACTACGTCAAACTCGTCGAATGGTCCTCAGAAGACAACTGTTTTGTGGGCAGTTGCCCGGGTCTTTTCTACGGCGGATGCCACGGTCAGGATGAGCAAGAGGTGTTCGCTGAACTCTGTCAACTTGTCAACGAGACGATTGAACTGTACCGGAATGAACAGCGTCCTCTTCCGCCTTCGACGGCTGGAAAGGACTACGCGAACCTTCTGCAGAATAGCAACTGATTCGGATGCGCTGTCGCGATGGCTCGTGCAAATGCGGTTACGAATCCGTCGAACTTGTTTGGTTCAACGATACGACAGTTGCCCCGACTCAACTGGATTAACGGCCCTTCTGTTGTGTGACGGAAGGGCTTTTCTATTGCGCCGCTTGGAGTTACGACGAGGCGATTGGTTCAAAGCCCGGAGCAATCTGAAAGTCAGCACGGCCTGACGTAACGTGTTGCAAGCACTGCGAATGCGCAAAAACTCGGCACTTGTTCTAGTTGTCGACCCAAACTGGATTTGAACGCAGTTCGTTTCCGCTCCGTAGCGATAGTCGGAAAAGGGCCGGTTTGACAGGTGTACCACAAGTGGTACTATTGAGCGGACGAATGGATTTCGCCTTGAGGTTCGTTTCTTCCGGACGACGACCGGCACGGAGCCTGTCCGTGATTGGCTCAAGTCGTTGGAGCAAGCTGATCGCAAATCGATTGGCGAAGACATCAAGACGGTTCAATTCGGCTGGCCGTTGGGGATGCCACTGGTGCGGAAGTTGGAGGCGAATCTGTGGGAAGTTCGTTCAAACCTTCAAGACCGGATTGCACGTGTTGTTTTCACCGTTCACGACAACTCGATGATTCTGCTGCACGGATTCATCAAAAAGGCGCAGAAGACCCCTGCTTCTGATTTGAACACGGCGCGCAGACGTTTGGCGGAGCTAAAGGAACGCTAGTCATGACCCGCAAACACAAAAAGAATCCCCATGTCGGTAGCAGCTTTGACGACTTCCTGGCCGAAGAAGGCATGCTCGCGGACGTTGAGTCGGTAGCGATTAAGCGTGTGATTGCGTTTCAGATTTCCAAGCTTATGGAAGATGAAGGAATCTCGAAGACGGAGATGGCGCGGCGCATGAAGACGAGCCGTTCGGCTTTGGAACGTCTGCTTGATCCTGAGAATGATTCCGTGACTTTGCAAACATTGGAGCATGCGGCTCAAGCTTTGGGAAAACGTCTACGGATCGAGTTCGCGGCTTAGCATCATCCGGCCAAGCCCCACGTGAATGACGGTTTCAATCCGGTGGTTTGGCGCCACGCTTTGCGATCACTCGCAGGATCGCGTCCAGCACTTTGTCGAGTTGCTTGCCGACATCTTCTGCCAGGAACCGCAAAACGAAGTAACCGTGTTCCTGAAGCAGGGCATCCTTTCGGCGATCGCGGCGATAGGCGTCGGCACTGGCGAGGTGCTGGCCGCCGTCGAGTTCAATGGCAAGGCGGGATCTTGAATCGAGCAGGTCAACTTCCATGTTGCCCCAGCCATCAAATGGAATCGGCAACTCGAGGTTCAAATCGAATCGGCCCGCGGTTTCCGGGAGAGATTCGAGGCGGCGATAGAGGAACGCCTCGGTGGCACTTCGCGCTCGTCGGGCTCCCTCGGCATCGGAGTCGAACTTTCGAGCGACATGCACGAATAGCTTGGCCAACGGCGCGTCGACTCCGTCTTGAACGAGTCGTCTCACGGTCGCCGCATAGTCGTGCTTCCATTGCGGATCGACAGGTAACGGGACTTCTGCCGGCCAACCCGGAACCGCACTGCCTGGCAACAGGACGGTGTAGCCGCCCGCCTCATACCCCCGGCATCGCCGGTCGAACATCCGAGCGAGCATCGGCACGTTCAGATCCGCATAGTCGTAAACGCGGACTTCCGTCTTTCCCTCGTGCAATCGGTGCAGTCGTCCAACATACTGGGCGATGGTGCCATGCCACGAAACGGGTAGCGTCAGCAGCAGCGTATCCAGCCGCGCGTCATCGAAGCCCTCGCCGATGTAGCGGCCGGTCGCCAGCAACACGCGCGGCTGGTCAGGCTGGATCGCGGCAAGGCGATCCGCGATTTCCCTGGACTCCTTAATGCCCGTACCGCCCTGCAAGACGACGACATGCTCCACATCTGGTGCTAAGATCGCCGCAAGCAACTCGAGGTGCTCTCGGCGTTCGGTGAGTACAAGTGGGGATCGACCTTCACGGATGCTCCGAAGAACGTCCTCGCAGATCGTCCGGTTGCGATCGCTGTCGGCGATCAGTTCGCGATAGAGGTCCTGAAACTGCAATCGCGGATCGGGATCGGCTTCGGACACGGGGCGAAATCCCGTCGGCCGTACAATGACTGAATGCTGAAACGGGCGGGCGTTTGCCTCGGCCTTAGCATCGACAAAATGACGGACCGGCCCACACTGCATGAAGATGATTGGATGATGCCCGTCTTTGCGAGCCACCGTTGCTGATAACCCCAGAACATATCTCGCCTTTGCCCGTCGCGCAACAAGTTCAAAGCTGAGCGCCGACAGGTGATGGCATTCGTCGACAATCACATGACCGTAATCGGCGACATAGTCTTTCACCGTGCCCTTTCGCACGAGGCTCTGAATGATGGCGACATCGACTCGACCCATCCGCTTCTTGCGGCCGCCGCCAATCCGGCCAATCTCTTTTGGCGAAACTCCGAGGAACTCCGACAACCGCTCGACCCACTGATCGAGTAACAGCCGCCGATGCACAAGGACCAGTGTATTGACACCGCGCTGAGCGATCATCCAGGCGGCAACCACCGTCTTGCCGAACGCCGTTGTTGCCGCAAGGACACCGTTGTCGTGTTCGAGCAGCTTGCGAACCGCGGTCCTTTGTTCAGGTCTGAGTTCTCCCTGGAACGACATTTCGATCGGTTCACCGCTGACACGTTCGTCATGCGTAGTGACTTCGATCTTCAGATCGCCCAACAGAGTTGTGACGTCCTCGTAACATCCCCGCGGTAGTGCGAGATACCGTGGGTGGTCCTCGGCGCAACTGATGATTCGCGGCTTTCCCCAGGTGGAAAGACGCATTGACTGGGCTTTGTAGAACTCTGGATTCTGAAATGCCGCCAGCCGTATCAAGCGGTTGCGCAGCGCCGGGGGCACATTCTCCTTTGATACGTAAACCTGATCGCTCAACGTCAGGTCCAGTCGCGCCGGCAACTCTCCGGAGATGTCGGGATCAGTGCGGCGACGTGACGGTGGCAACTTCCAGGGCTCGACGTCATCGTCGCTGCTGGCCACTCGAACACCGATGATGCGTCCTGTCTGTCCGGCGTTACGCACGATCTCGTCAACCATTGCACGCGGCATGCGCTGAATGGAAGAGAGGGCTTCCCATTGATCTTGGTACGGCTCCCAGGATGCATCAATGAACACGCTGTTGCCGGCTACGCGCGGTTTCGCCTGCAGCGGCAAGGCAATCAGGTTTCCGAATCCGCCCTGCGGCAACGTGTCTTGATTTGGGAAGAAGCGATCATACGAATCGAGTCCGATATCCGGCCGCCGCTCCATCGTCTCCGTCAGCACATGCGAACCGAGTTGCCGTGCTACGGAAGCTGGAACGGCCGTTTCAAAGAAGACCCAGATGTGGCCACCGTTGCCGGACCGTGACCGCTCGAGCGCCGCGGGAACCTTTATCCGACGACACGTATCCAGCACCGCGACCGCATCTTCCCGCCAGCCGGACTTGTCGAGATCGATTGCCAAAAAGAAGCATGTCTCATCCAGCAGCATCGGATAGACGCCGGCGACAAAATCGTTGCCCCGTTCGTCCGTCCCCACGAGATGTTGGTGGATTACTTCGTCGGTCACGGGCAGGAATTGCCGATGGTGACAGGTTGCGCATTTGACTCGCGGCTTTTCGCAAATGCCGGTCACCCACTCGTTCGCGCAGACCGGCGAGTAACCGCTCTTTCCGGTCGAACGACTCTCAAAGCGGCGCGGATAGACATCCTCTCGCCCTCGAAAGAGCGCGCGAAAGAGTGCGATCTTTTGTCTGGGCGGCGAACTGTGATGTACGGCCCTTGAATGCGATGTCATTGCGATCCCAGCATACGAAAAACGTTGGCGGCGTCCAGAAAGTAGATGATCCTGCAAATCGGATCGATGATACCGCAAACAACGCCGGTAACACTAACACTGCACAACCGGTTGATGATTCTGCAAATGACACCAATGATCCCGAAAGTGACCCCGTAAATCGCCTCGACGATGATCCCGCAACTGAACAGCGGTCGTTTTCAGACGCGTCGGTGGCCAAGTTGAGCCGCCGTTTGGAGATAACCGGCCGCCGGCACCGGATAGCCTTGTACGAAGCGGTCGAGGAGGGTGGCAAACGGTTCAAAGATACGACAGTCGCCCCGACTTAATCTAAACCCTGCCGAATCAACAGCTTCTGATACCTGCCGGTGGTCGGCAGTGCGGCCTGTTTCCAGCGTGCTAAAACGGTACCTACCGCTTTGGCGCCAGAAAACGGGAGTTCTCGCACATGCCACGCCTCACCAATTCCGTTCCGAAGTACCGTAAGCATCGAGCAAGCGGTCAAGCGCCTTTTCCGCACTTCTCATTCTGAATTTCTGCGACTTTCGGTCGGGGCCTGAAGACGACATTCAAGAACGCCGGTCCGACATGCGCGGAGGGCACCTGGACACTCGAGTGGCGAACATGGTCGGCGTTTGGCCAAGCGATTGTCGCTCGGCGGTTGTTGCAAATCTTCGCCGTCACGGCATGGCAGCCAAGAGTGTCCAACATCACGCGCGACATCTGAAAAGGTTTTGAAAAAAGTTCCATTGACGGAAGTTGAGTGCCGCTCGACTTACGTCAATGGGCTCCTCGCGCGAAGAAACTTTCTTGCCGCGCACGCTGGTCTGGACACTTGGTTGGTCCTATTTCTTAGGCAATGAAAGGACGCATCCGCTCCTTGCCAAACAGAAAATCAGGAGGATCAAGATGGCCAAACGAAAACACAAGTCCCAACCCGAGGCACGTCGCCCCAAAGACCTTCCCGCCGGACAGCGGACCAATCCGCAACACGGCAAGACGATTCTGACGCACTCCATCGGTGCGTTGCCGATCATCAACCGCCTGTTGAAGCGGATGCGGTTAGAGAAGTTTCTCGAGCGACATTTGCCGCCGGAGGACAACCGCACCAAAGTTGATACGCCGCGCGTCGTGCTCTTGCTGTTGCGGAATCTGCTCGTTTCTCGCGAGCCCATGTATGGTGTGGCCGAATGGGCTTGCAACTTCGGGCCGGAACTGTTCGACCTCTGGCCCGATGATCTCAAATTCCTCAACGACGACCGAGTGGGCCGTTGTACGGAGTGCGTCTTTATGGCCCTTGAGACCAACCTGATCATGGACGTCGTGACCCACGTCGTGCAGGAGTTCGACGTCGGTCTGCAGGGGGCGCGAAAGGGGCCACCCATAATGCTCACGAAATGCCGTCCAGCGTGCCAGGAGCTGGATGTCCCCTTCGCGCGGTTGGATGTCCCCTTCGCGCGGTTGCAGGTTTTGGGCGCTGGTTCCGTCGCTGCGTGGAACGCCCGCCGAGTATGGAAGCGGAACGCGAACGCCGGGGCTGCCGCTGGCTGCACGGCACCTTCCACGCCCGCGAAGCCTTCACGTAAGGCAAAGTACGCGCGAACGCGTGCGCCATCTCACGCCGATTACGCTCAAGGTCCGTCACTGCGGCGGCGGCGTGGCCTACGGCCCCCCGTTCGGAACGAACGAAACGCAATATTGAGAAAGTTCCGCGCCGCAACAAGGGCGAAAATCAGCCTGCTCTAAGTTCGCCGATCTAAATCGTTACCAACCCCTCAAAAAACGCGCGTCGTGAAAGTTGGGTGGCCCCAATTACACCGCCGCCCCAATTACACCGCCAATTACACCGTAGTCGTCAACAGTAGTCAGGAATGAAACATTTCGCCAGAACCGTGGCTCGATGCCCCTGTTCGTCCTCCTTTGATAGTCCTCGCGTTCTCTCGTTACTCGATTCGTTCGAGTTGTCGAATGGGGTGCAGCCCATGCCAAAGCGTTAGGTTGCCGGCAGGCGTTGGTTGCAGTGGTCCTTGCAATGCAGCGAACGGGTAGTGATGATCGACGATGTGTTGGGGCGCTAATCCGTGGCGGAAAGCCTCGAGGCGAGCTGTTTCTGGGTAAAAAAAGCTGTCACAGTGATGACGTTCAGGGATACATGTAAGTATGCCATTCGATCTCCGCGGTTGAATGCAGCCAGCCGATACAAGATTCCAGAGGTATTCCGTCATGGAACGTGACGTAGAACTTCATGACAGTCGATCGGAAGAACGGGTTATCGACCAGATTCCAACAGAAAAGTCGGCGCTAAAGCGATCGATCGGAAAGCCAGTTGCGCCGCCTGGTGCACTCGATGACGCGGAGTCTCGTCGGAAAAAGGACGCATTGCGAGCGAATCAACGTCGAGATCGGGAACGACAGATCAAACGTTATCAGGTAGCCAGCATGGCCTACCTTGGCGCGTACCTGCGAGACTCGAATGCCGTGTCAGAGGTCTGGGAGGCGGTTGTCGAGAAGTGGCTATCCGGAGCCTTGAATGGCTACGATGAAAGCCGGTCTTTTCGCACATACCTTAAGACGGTCCTGAGGAATTCGGTGTATGTGTACTGGGCAAATCAGGCTAAGTCGCGCGAGAATGCAACCCTGCAACTGGATTCGAACTTCGATCCAGCGGGTCCTCAGGAAACAACCGCGAGCAACGCGTTTGATCGGGAGCTCGGTCAAAATCTGATCAGGCGAGCCGTCGAATCGCTTCGGGCTGACGACACGCTCTATTTCGAAGCGCTGAAGCCACTCATGAATGCAGTCGCCTCGGATCAGAAGAAACCTACGTCATCCGAAGTTGCCGAGTCCTTAAGCAAGTTGCGAGGCTCGACGATTTCCGCCGACAATGCTCGCCAGATCACGAAACGTGCACGGGAGGTATTGGCAAGAAAGATCATTGAGCAGGTCGGACAGCTTATCGCGACGGATGATCTGGGTGAGATCGAACAGTCGTTGATTGACCTGAATTTGCTTCCATACTGCGAAAGGAGTCTCAGGAAGATGAGAGGCTAAGCGAACGACCGGCGTACGAATCAGAATTGAGACTTCAGAATAAAGAGAATGGCAAGCAATCGTAGCGGCGATCCGGCCCAGAACGGAGATAGGATGCCCAGCCCGGATGGATCCGTCGATCCTTCCGTGGCTTCGTCACACGACGCCCTGCCAGGACGGCGAGCAAGCGACGCTGGCTCCGCGTTTGCCTCGGAGAGACACCCGGCATTCGATCCTTTGGACCCTAGCAACTGGCCTGAGATCGAAGGCCTGGTGATCAGTGCTTACCTTGGCGGAGGGGGGTTTGGTCATGTCTACAAAGCGACCGCAACGGCGCTCGGCGGCGAGGTGGCCATCAAGATTCTTAAACCTCGCTTCAGCGCCGACTTGGAAGCGGTCCGGCGGTTTGAGCGTGAAGTCCAGACGGCGCACCAGAATCGGCACAGTCACGTGGTGCAGGTTCTTTCAACGGGAACATGCCTGACAGCTCCATTTCAGGATTGCAGGTACGTGGTCACGGAATTCCTTGTGGGCGGCGACCTGCGGTGTTGGCTCGGCAAGACCCCGCTCAACACCGTCGAGGGAACCCGAGCAGCTGTTGAAAAGATCGTCGCCGCCTGCCGCGGGCTCGCAGCGATTCATGCTGCCGGTGTCGTCCACCGGGACATCAAGCCGGAAAACATCCTCCTTGATGCGGCAGGCGAGGCGAAGCTTGGCGATTTCGGTCTGGCCGCCTTTCTCGCCCGCGAGGCACGCGACAACCTGACCGCAACCGGCCAGATGGTAGGAACCTTGCCCTACTGCGCTCCCGAGCAGATTCTCGATCCGAGGAAAGTGACGCCGCAATCCGATTTGTACGCCGTGGGGATCATTATTTACGAGGTACTATGCGGCCTGCGGCCCTGGCAGGAAGGCCCACGAGATGATCGCGAGCAAGATCGGATTCTGTCGAACTTGCATTCATTGCCGCCGCAACCATCAAGCAAGGTCCGGGCCGCCAACCGGAGGCTGCAGCAAATCTGCCTCCGCTGCCTCGATCCGGATCCCCGGATTCGTTATGCCGACGCAGAACAGTTGCGAGAGTCTCTGGACGCCTGGCTCGACGGGGAACCTGATCCGCACGCAGTTGGTGGGCTTCGGCGACTGTTTCAGGCAAGTATCCTCCGGCCCATTTGTCAGAAACCACTCCGTGCTTCGGTTGCGTTGTCGCTGCTGCTCGTCCTGATTCTGGCCTGCGGAGGGGCTGCCTTCTGGTGGTTCGCATACCATCACCCTCGCGTTGAATATTATGCCGACTATGTCGAAAGTCTGTATGGTCCGATCGGCGTAGGACGCTTGTCGGAAAGGGAGGCGCGACAGCGTTATCAATCGCTTCGCATCAGTCGCAATGGTTGGTATGGCAATCCCAGGAAATTGGCCCTGATTGATGCATCGCTCAACCTGCACTACGCGAGCCACATTGAGCCGATCATAAAGCTCGCCGATCGCGAACAAGATGCCGTCCGCTTTTCTTATGAGTACGACGACAACGGGTGGATTAACCAGGAAACCGCCTCGGCATTTGATGGAACTACCTGTTGGCGACTTCAATACACGCACCAGGAACTTCTGGGCAGTCGGCTTCACTTCGCGAGTTTTCAGAAGTTGATTTCGCGACCTGCTGGTGATCCGATGAATGATCCACAACGTATCCAAGCAGCCGAAGGGAAGTTCGTCGGTTCTCCGCCGGACGCCGACGCTGGGGGCGGACCAGTAACAGCTTTCCTTGGAAAGCGAGCCGCAGGTGAGCTGCGTGCGGCAGCCGTGGGGGCAAAGGGGCAGAGAGGCACGATGCGAAACCGCAGGTCCGTTTCAGTCGTACCCTCCGTTCAGTCAGCAACGGGAGTCACCGACTTTTCCTTCGAGTGTGATGAGATGGGGATCACGCGAAAGTTCCTGTTTCTCAACGCCGCCGGGCGTCCAGCGCGGCGGGACGATGGAGCATTTGGTGAACTGCAGGTTGACGTGGACGGGGACTTGCTCGGCGACGAAAGATGGCTCTTGGACAGTGACGGTGCCCCCGCACCCAGGTCGGATGGTGTGATGAGAATCACCGTATGTCGAGACCCAGTGACGCGGTACACGACTGCCACTCAGTACTACGGACCAGACAGCCAACTGACGGACAACGAGGATGGATACGCAGTCGAGGTAGTCGAATTCGACAATGACGGGTTTCCTACAGGGACAAGATTACTGGATAGCGATGCGAAGGTCGCAAATCATGCGGCTAATCATTTCGCGATAACTCGGTTTACCTTTTCCGGCCGGCGACTCCGCCGGGTCGAGTGGCGCGACCGCGACGGCCAGCCATTGCATCTGAAGGAGACGGCGGCATACGTTGAATACCAAGTCGATGACGCGTCTGGTCGCCTCTCTTCCATCACCCATGGCGGGTTCGATGCTTCAGAAGACAACGTTCATGCGATGCGCACCACGTATGACGAGGCAGGGCGCATTCGGGAGGTACGGAATCTTGATTCAATTGGAAATCCGGCTGTCCACAGCGAATCCGACGTCGCCGGCTGGACGGTTGAATACTCTGCCGACAGAAATACAGAAACACTGATTTATCGCGATACGAATTGGTCCGAAACGCAGCATGCCGACGGAAACAGTCGGTTCGTTACGGCATATCTTGATGGAAGTCCCGTAGGCCGAACCTACACCGGCTACGATGACAGCGTCGATGGCGTGGCTGCAATGCATGAATCGCTGGATGATCGCGGGCGCGTCGTCGAGACTCGGTATCTCGACAGTGACCTAAGCCCAGTTCAGCACAAGGTCGCCAAGATAGCCGGCTGGACCTTCGAGTACCGCGAGGCGCCGCGATCCGAAACGCAGATATTTCGCGACCAGCAGGGAAAACGAGTTGCCGGAGCCAATAGGGTCAGTGCGATCCGAACCGTCTACGACGACAGGAATCGTGTCGCGTCTGTGGAGTACTTGGATACGTCCGACGACCGCGCCGTGAGCACTGACGACGATACGGCCGGCTGGACCGCTCAGTTCAGCCCGGACGGACTGACTGAAACACGGACCAATCGCGATGTTGACTGGGAGGCGACGCGGCACAAGGACGGCAACGTTGACATTGTCATCGTTACAGCAGACGGAAGGGTCGTGAGTCGGACGCCTCGAGGTTACGACATCGAGACAAAGGGGTACGCGGCAAGACGTGTAGAGTATTCCGAGGACGGAATGTCTGAGACTGTTGTTTTTTTTGACGACCAAGGAGCGGAAACACCTTTTCCAGTTGGTGGCTATCGACGACTTACGCACACGACGAACGGAACCCACATCATCGCAGTTGCGTCCGGACTCGATCGCGATGACGGAGTGGTGAGCTATCGTGTTGCGCTCGATGAGACAAACGACGAGACATACACGCCGCAGTACGTCCGGTACCTCGACGCGGCCGGTGATCTTGTAGAAAGCACGAAAGAAGGAGTCGCCGGCTGGGACCTCGAGTATTCGGATGACGGCCGCACGACCACGTGGAAGTACGTTGACTGCAATGGCGACTTCACAGCACACGCCGACGGAAACCGAGAGCGTGTCGTCGTTACCGATGGCGAGGCGGAGGTCGAGAAACTTTGGACCGGGTACGATGTGGCGAAGACCGGTTACTTTACGAAGAAGCACGTTTTGAACGACAAGCAGGATGTTGTCGAGGAATGGTACCTCGATTCCGAAGGTGACCTGATGCTCCATACATTGGAAGGGATCGCCGGCTGGAAGATCGAAACCGATTCCGCCTCCGGCACCACGCAGCAATCGTTTTATGATGCCCACGGGAATCGTGCTGTACACAACCAAGGTTACGCTTCATTCAAGAGCACCTTCGTTGACGGCGTAGTTGCGACGCGCGAGTATCTCGGTCTGCAGGACGAGCCGCTTCAAGTTCGAACGTTTGCTGTTCGAATTCTGCCGGAGTCGAATGCGTCCACGGCCGGTATCGCCCAGGGAGACGTGTTGGCCGCCTACGACGGAATCCCGGTGGAGACGATGGCAACGATCATCAACATCACCGGTCGCCCGCTACCCGGCGATGTTGATCCGGAAAGCATGGTCGAACTACGCGTCATTCGAAATGGCGAGCCGCAAGTTTTCGAGGTTCGCCGAGGTTTGCTCGGCATTGTCCTTCAGGACGTCGTTGCCGGTTTCGAACCAATTCTTCCCTGAGTTGAGTTGGTTGCTGGCAGAATCTCTGAGAATTTCTGTCACACCGGACCGCAGCCCGGTATAGGTAATTAACCGAACGCCGGACGTCGCCACCTTCGGAAGTGGCTACGGCAATTGTTGCCTTTCCTCATGAAGTCGGCTTGCCGGAATGCGGGCGTCACTGCCCAGACAGCCGCGTTTCATTCCGATCTCACTGTCTTAATTCGTGGAGAAGACCGATGGTTCGTCTCATGGCTAAGCGAAAACGGTGTCAAACCTGTCGCAAGAAAAGCCCATTCTTACGTGGTGCTGATTTGGTGCACGACCCTCGTCCGCCCGCAGTTCGCACGCACTCTTGTTCGAAGTGTGGAACGATTACATGCACCACGTGCGGCACCTGCACGGTGGGGCAGTCGCTCACGACTCAATACAGCTCGTGGTGTTGCGGCCAGTGCGGCGCCTTTAGCTTCCGTTAAAGGGTACAACGTCAGCACTCGAGTACCAAAAGGCGAAGGAGAAGGAAGCAAGGAAAGGGCGAAAGTCGCTCGGCGTCGGCAAAAGACGAATTAATCGACTGACTTGCAGCTGCGAGCGGCTGGAGCAGTGGCCTGGATTGCAATGGAAGCAGATGTTCGAAGTTTCGTTTCAATTTTCAAGGAGAATAGTGATGGCGATTCCTTTTTTGGGGACGGCCGCCGGCGAGGTCGTTGGGCCGATCAGTGGGACGATGGGGGGGGCCGCGGGGCGTTCCGCTACGAAGTGCCTATTGAATGCCGCTGGAGTCAAGAATCGGGCGACCCGCGATGTATGCAAGTTCGTCGGGACGGCCGTGGGCCACGCTGCCACTTCCTACGCGGCAAAAGCAGCATGTCACGCGGCGACGCTCGACGCAGTTGGTGCAAGTACCGCGCTGCCAACCGTCAGTGCTGCCAGTTCAATTGGCGGCGGCCTCACGCACGCAACCTTCAAAACCTTGCCGAAACACGATCAGGCTCGATTGAGTGCCCTGAACGTGATGCGCCATTTACAGGGGTGACGTTTGGCAGCGTTGCCTGGCGGTCACCACTTCGTAGACAACGCCAGGCCCGGGCCCTCCGTGGGCGGTGGAGTCGTCGCGGCATTAGCGTCCGATCGCTGAAAAATTCGCGCGAGAGGTTTGCGGCGAGACGTGTGTCGCCCGGTTTCCGATTACTTCTTTGTGAAAGGCTTTGAAATGAATGTCGAATCTGACAATCGTTCTGGGAAAGACAGGATCGCAGCTGCCAAACCTGCGATCGTAGATCCGCCGGAGGATTATCGCGCCCCGCGAGTCGTGTCTTTTGGAACGGCGTCCCAGCTGATGCGTCGCGATGGCTCCGGGCACCTGATTGATGGCACAGGTGGTTGGTGGGTCTGGGGCTCGTAGTGCCATGAATGTGGCTCAAACCTGACACTCGAAATCTTGCGGCCCATTGATATGCGGAGCCTGAAATGCGGAGGCCAGCCGGCGCCACTGCCGGCGCCGGCTGGAACTCCGAATCACGATGTCACTCAACATTCCGAAATCTCTAATCGATGAACACGCGAAATTCCGGTCCTGACTTTCAGCTCAAGGCGGACACTGCACTGGTGATCCTCGAAGACGGCAGTGGCAGACTACTTGACCTGGATGGTCGCTTTTACGGGCTATCTGCCACCGCAGCCACGATGCTGCAAGGCACGCTGGAACATGGAATCGTACACGCGGCGGCACGGATGGCCGTCCGATTCAGGCACGATCGGCAGGACTTGGAAATGGACATGCGTGAATTTCTGAACGGTCTGGCGCGAGCCCAATTGGTTGTTCGAGATGGCGGCCCTGGCCATTTGCCTGTCGCGCAGTGTTCGCGTCCGCTCTTGGTTCTAGTGTGGGCGTTGCATCGCCTGGTTCCGCGGGGGCGGATTCAGTGCTGGCTGATGCTGGCGTGTGCCTATGTTGCAATACGCTTGATCAACTGGCCAAGAACTCTGGCGACCTGGAAGATGGCTCACCGGTCTCTTGATGGCGCGGCAACGCAGCAGGGGCAGACGGCAACCATTCCCGGTTGCGTCGCGGAAGTCACCGCTGGGCATCTGCTGCCCGTGGAGTGCAAGGAACGGAGCCTCACTTGCTGGTCTTTGCTGCGGACAAGTGGCGTGCCGGCACGTCTTGTCGTGGGTGTCGACTTTTTTCCTTTCGCCAGCCACTGTTGGTGCGAGGTCGATGGACAGGTCGTTGGGGACTTCGCAGATCGTTGTCAAAAGTATCGGCCGGTTTTCTCTTACGAATGAAGCGGAGTCTTTGCGCGATGAATCGTGGTTTTACTGTCGTCATCAGGGAGCAGGGTGCGGACTTTCACCTATATCGTCCGAAAGGTGACTGCTCAGGACTGCTCACTTTCCACGAATCCGCGACCGGCGCCGTCGCGCTATTCGGACGATTGCATTATCAAAAAGAACTTGCAGCCCGTCTGGGGCTTGGCGGGAATGTTCGTGATGCCGCGCTAGCGCTAGAGGCATTTCGCAAGTGGGACGATGATGCGTTGGTGCAACTCGAAGGCGACTTCTCCGTTGCGTTCTGGAGTCGCCGTAATTCGAAGTTGATTGCCGGCCGCGATCCTCAGGGAGGGTACCCGCTATTCTGGACGAAGGCGTCCCACGATGTGGCCGTCAGTACCAGCGTCTTTGCGCTAACACAGATGTTGCCCAGTGTAGAACTGAATCGAGCGTACTTTGCCAAATTCCTCACTCTCGAAGATCCAAGGCAAGAGGTTCTGAGTGAAGATTGCGTTTACAACAAGATTCGACGTGTAAAACCGGCGCATGTGATTGAACTTGACGGCGAAGGCGTCATGAAGGCGCGAAGGTATTGGAATTGGCTAGATCAGATGGCGGATCCTGGTACGGATCGACTCGGCGACATTGCTCCTCTCTACAGGCAGCGTCTTGCTGCTGCAATTGAGCAGCGCATGGATGGACGATGTGCAGCACATTTCTCCGGCGGAATGGATTCAACGTCTGTGGCCCTGCTTGCGTCCGAGATCCGGCGATCCCGCAGCGCCGCCCATTCCTTGGATTTACTCACGATGGTTTATCGCAGGCTTCCCAAACTTGCTACGGAACGGCCGTATATTGAGTCTGCGATATCAGTTGCTGAAGCATGCAACTCGCATTTCCTTGACGGCGATCAGGCACTCGACTTTGGTGCGTTTCTCGATCCCCCTCCGCACGAAGAGCCTTACTCGGCCCTCTGGCGAATGTCGATGGATCGCTGCCTTCTCAATGCAGCGCGTGATCTGGGAGCGAAAAGCGTCTTAACGGGATGTGGAGCCGATGAGCTGGTCGATGCGAAGCCATACTACTTGTCCGATTTGCTAAGCGGCGGGCATTGGCGATCGGCCTGGAGAGAGGCCGCACGGTGGGCGAGGGCTCGCGGCTGCAACGCCTGGAATGTTCTATGTCCATTCGGACTTGATCCGCTTCGGGCGCGTCTGCGAAGCTGGCTTGGCAGCACCTGGTGCAACAGGCGAGCGGGCCGCGACGGCCTGGCGGCGTCGCAGAAGTCCGCTTGGATATCCCGCGAGTTTGTCCGCCAGCACGTTCTCGCCGATCGACTCCGACCCGCTGCGGGGAAGGCCAAGACGGATTGCCAGACGACATTTCTTTCGCAGTGCGTAGGCACTCTGACTGACCAGCCTGGCGAAGTTGTTCGTTGGTCTGTGGCGATTCCTCATGGAATCCAGTATTCGCATCCATTTCAGGATCGTCGAGTGCAGTGTTTGGCGCTGGGGACCGCAAGTCGCGTTCGCCCCGAGCCGACGCCGCACAAGCCTTTGCTTGCCTTGGCAGTGGGCGACTTACTGCCGGCATCGATTCGGCGGCGCCGGGCAAAAGGGCATTTTGACGAGGTCTTTTATCAGGGGTTGTCTCGCCATCTGCCGGAACTTGAGGTTCTACTGAGCGAGTCCACGCTCGAGAAGCTGGGAGTCATCGATGCGCACAAGCTGGCATCCACACTCGAAGTGGCATCGCTGGGCGGCCAAAACGTCCGCCAGTTGATGCCGTTCATTCTGTCGCTGTGCCTCGATTGTTGGTTGGCCAGTGAAGAAGCAACCTCGGCGACCTGAAGAAATTGTCGTTGTCACGTCGGGGAGCAACCCGCCACGAACTGCGGCCGGTCGCAGTCTCTGTCAATCAAGGAGATTCGAAGATGTTTCCCAAGTCCTCGGATGAAATCGTCGTAACGCTTGATGGCTCAGTTTCAGATAAGGCGGGGCGGAAGGCGCGTCGCGTCTTGTTGGAACACGGTTGTTGCCTTGTTCGCGGGCTGTTCGCCCCTGCAGAACTGGACTCGATTCGCGATGCCTTCGCCCGCATCATTGATCTTCGTCGACGTCAGTTGGGGCTTCCCGCCGTTGATCGCAGGTCGCCCAACGAATTCGACAAGGGCTATCTGGAGTTGATTCGTACCGATCCAGACAGTCGTCGTCTGATGCAGATGACGTCGATGTTCGCCATGCCGCTCCTTCAGTTTGGCTGTTGCGAACGTCTCTCTACGTTGTCCGAGCACCTGATGAACACTCAGGCTGTAATTGCCAGTGATCTACAATCGATGCATGTGAGTCTGCCGCGCGAAGCATCGCATTTGCTACCGTGGCATCAGGACTACCCGTGGGTTCAGGATTCTGAAGATGCCATCGTGTATTGGCTGCCGATCCGTGACTTGCCCGAGGGCAACGCGGCCTTGTCGGTCGCGATCGGTTCTCACAAACCGGGCGTACAGCGCTTGCAGGAAAGGGATGGGCAAATGATGGGGATCGCCGACCCCTCGTTCCCCGACCGATTCCCGCAGAGGATTATCTCTGTGCATCCTGGAGAGGTCCTCGTGGTGCAGACGCTCGCATTGCATCGGAGCGTACAAAACCAGAGCGATCAGACCCGTTGGACGCTGCAATTTCGACATGGGAACTTTGCCGAACCGAAAGCCGTGCGTCGCAAATGGCCAGGCCCACGCCCCGACCGAGTCCCCTTCTCGGAAACGCACCCGGAATATTATCAGGACGACGCAGGAAGTCTCGCCGACGTCGACATAGCTCCGGCCACCCCGGTGGCGTCAAACCGTCACGCCGATTCCTGCCACTAAACCGTTTTTCGCAGCTTGCCCTGCGAAGGTGACGATAGTCAGCGTCAGTCGATCGCTCCAGGCGGTCAATGCGATCAATCGCGTTTCTGTCATTTCAGAGGCCCAAGAGGGACATCCAAAATCAGAGGCCCAAGAGGGAACCGAAGCGGGCCACCCACAATCCTTACCGACTTTCGCCCATCGTGCCCGGATTCTGGATGTCCCCTTTCCCTTGTTTTCCCGTTTCTGGATGTCCCTTTCTTGCTTTCTTGGTCCCTTTTGGCTTTCTGCCTCCGGTCTCGCATAGAGAACAACAACTTCACCAGCTATTTGCTTCCGCCGCTCGTCTTTAGCTTCTCCATGACTTCGTCCAAGTTGAAGCTTGCTGCCTTCTGCCGCTGCGGAAACTCCTTGAACGTTTGCAGGAATTGCCCAACATATTCCTGCGCCGGGACCAACAGGAAGACATGGTCCAGCAACCAGTCATAGTAAGTGTTCGAGGTAACATCGGCCCGTTCGTAAGGATCGGTCCGTAGATTGAAGATCTTCGGAATGCGAAGGGAGACGAACGGCTCAGACCAGATCTGCAGCGTCCCGCGGACGCGCTGCTCCATGAAAACCAGCTTCCAATTGTCGTAACGCAGCCCGGTGACTTGTTGGTCGTCGTTGCAGTAAATGAAGGATTCGCGAGGGCTCTTGTCCGTTTCGCCGGTGAGATACGGAACCAAGTTGTAACCATCTAGATGAACCTTGTAAGTCATGTCACCGACCCTATGTCCCTCCATCAGCTTTTCTTTGACGTCGGCATCGCCGGCCATCGCCAGCAGTGTGGGAAACCAGTCGTGATGCCCAACGATCTCATTCGAGACGCTGCCCGGTTTGATCTTCCCCGGCCACCGGACCATGCAAGGTACGCGATACGCGCCTTCCCAGTTGGAGTTCTTTTCGTTGCGGAAAGGCGTCATGGCGGCGTCAGGCCATGAATTCATGTGCGGGCCGTTGTCGGTGCTGTACATAACGAAGGTGTTATCCGCAATCTTGGCATCGTCAATGGCTTGCAGGACAGTGCCGACGTTCTTGTCGTGATCGATCATCACGTCGTGGTAGGGACTCTGCCAGCGGCCCGACTGGCCGACGGACGTCGGCTTGGGATGCGTCCGGAAGTGCATGTGGGTAAAGTTCACCCATACAAAAAACGGTTCATCTGCGTGCGCTTTGATGTACTTGGAAGCCCGCTTCGCGATGTCGTCGTCGATCGTTTCCATCCGCTCCTTGGTTAGCGCACCGGTGTCGTGGATCGTTTGTTTACCGACACGGCCGAAGCGAGGGTCGATCTTGGGGTCATCTTCTTCCGTGGCTTTGCATTCCAGCACACCGCGAGGTCCGTACTTTGCCCGGAACGCTGGGTCTTTCGGATAGTCCGGCAGCTCCGGCTCCTCTTCGGCGTTCAAGTGATACAGATTGCCGAAGAACTCGTCGAAGCCGTGAACCGTCGGCAGGAACTCATTGCGGTCGCCCAAGTGGTTTTTGCCGAACTGGGCAGTGGAGTATCCCAGGGACTTGAGCAGCGTGGCGATCGTCGGGTCTTCCTTTTGCAGACCGAGCGTTGCGCCTGGCAAGCCGACTTTGGTCAGGCCAGTCCGCAGGCCGTGTTGTCCGGTAATGAACGACGACCGGCCGGCGGTACAACTTTGTTCGGCGTAGTAATCAGTAAAGATCATCCCCTGTTTGGCAATGCTATCGATGTTAGGCGTGCGATATCCCATCAGGCCCATCGAGTATGCGCTAACGTTTGATTGCCCAACGTCGTCGCCCCAGATGATGACAATGTTTGGCCGCTTTGGGCTCTGCGCAGTAGCCTGGTGGGGAGCGACGAGCAATTGAATGGCCGCCGCGACAATCATTAATCGCCAAGCTGAAGTAAGAGACCGCATGCTTTGCCTCCGGTAGATGAGATGAGTCGATGGGACAACCAACGGGCCGCCCCAGTTGGCAAACTAGGCAAACTGCAATTAGAATCGCCCCAAGACAGGTTGTCTATGGGGGTCAGGGGGGGTAAGGGACGTTGGGCCAACGGGGATGGGCCAACGGGGACATCCAACGTCTGTGAGGGATGGGGGGGACCGACGGGGAGGACCGACGGGGACCGACGGGGACATCCAACGTCGGCCAACGGGGGCCAACGGGGAGGACCGACGGGGACATCCAACGGGGGCCAACGGGGGCCAACGGGGACATCCAACGTCCGGGACGAACGACGGGCGACGAACGGGGACATCGAAGGTCGGGGACGAACGACGAGTTGCCCGCACAGCCGAGCTCACACGCAGGGGAAAAGGTGTGCTGCCCAGAAGGGGCAAGAACGGCCGTTACGCCGAGTGGAGACTGGCCGTATCGTACGCGAGGTACAGACCATCTGCGGAAAGCGCTGTTGCCGGTCGACGCCACTTCCCCCAACCGCCGGAAAGGGGCAGTCAGTTTGTGGTTACAGCGAGTAACTTCGCGCCGGGTGCCTGCAAGTAGCTCTGCCCCCGCCGGGCGGCTTCGGTCGCCAGCTGCTCCGCATTGCCGGCCGCCCGCTTGAAGAGTTTGCCGAATTTCTTTACCAGGTCACACCAGCCGCCGACTTCCAGGCCCAGCCTTTCCAGGATTGGTGCCAGTTCTGCTGGGATACTGCCTCGTCCTCGTGAGTGGAGTTGCCGCCCGGTCCAGTCCAGAAGCTCCAGGTACTGCGGCAGCGACATCGACATGAAGCCCCTCAAGCTGGCTCGCCTACCGCATGGGCTGGCGTCCGGTCCTGGGGAACCGGCTGTTTCCTGAATCTCCAGCGGACTCATCCAACCACTTTTCCTCGGCCGGCGGCTCCGCTCCCAGGCACGAGTTGCCTGCCACTCTTTTCGCTGTCGAACATTTTTGTCCTTGGTGCCCGACGCTTGAGGCTGCTGGTCAAGCAAGTCGTCAATCCGGTCTTTGGCGCCGGTATACTCGGACTCCTCTAGCGAGTTGGCCAACGCCGCGCGAACGGGATTCAGGTCAACGTACGCGGCACAGGCCAGCAGTGAAGCTTCGTCCAGCAGCAACTGAGCCTTGAATCGGCCCTCCCAGAATCGGCCGCTGCACTGGTCCTCCCGATTGGCCCTGCGGGCGATGTTCTCTGCCAGGCAGCGCATCCACCAGCTGACGTCTGACAGCCGCCGCCGCACTTCCGCAAGTCGCCCTGGGTTGCCCGTAACGGTCGCGATCTCCGAGCCAGCCGGCTCGGCGGCCGAACCATCTTCGAGTCGTCGCACGGGGAAGAGTCGCAACCAACGGCGGGCCACGTCGTCGTCGCTCCAGGTGGCCACCACATCGGGCCTAGTGCGGAGAATCAGATGCAGATGGTTGGACAACACGGTATAGGTCAGGCAGTCGATCCCGAATACTGATGCGAGAAATTCCAACCGTTGGCGGACCCAGCCGCGACGGTGCTCGAACGAGTTTCCGGAGGCATTGTCGCTTCCACACAAGAATGCTCTTCGGACGCACCGTTGAACCCCATGGATCACCTGAACCGTGTTCGGGTCGAGATACTCACTGCGTGCCTGGCGTGGCATTTCGGTACTCCTTAGCTGGCAACACGCTAGAGGCCCAGGCGGGAAGAAGTTCATCTGCACCGCCAAAGTGGCCGAACGGCTTCGCTAACGCACCTGGTAACCGGACTATCGCAACAATCTAGCGAAGGCGATTGACAAGCAAAATACCGAGCACACGCACTTACACGTAACTGCGCAAGCAGAACGTCCCCACGCATGATGGATATTAATGTCTCCTTCGATCGATGACATCGTCGATGTTGGATGTCCCCATCTTCTCGGATGTTGGATGTGCCTATCTTCTCACGCCATCTTCGCTCATAGTCGCTTCGTTGAGACCATGCTCGCCATCATGGAAATCTGCCGTCAACAACGTCGGAGTGCTTTCGGCGAAAGGGGCGGCGAAAGGGGCCACGGCGAAAGGGGCCACCCATAATGCTCCCGAAATGCCGTCCAGCGTGCCAGGAGTCTGGATGTCCCCTTCGCGTCCTTCGCGCGCCCCCTTCGCGCCCCGTTGGAGTCTGGATGTCCCCTTTGCGCCGATGCGCGGGAGTCTGGATGTCCCCTTTGCGCCGAGTCTGGATGTCCCCTTCGCGCCCGAGTCTGGATGTCCCCTTCGCGGACTCGCGCCCCGTTGGAGTCTGGATGTCCCCTTCGCGCGCGCTTCGCGCCCCCTTCGCGCCGAGTCTGGATGTCCCCTTCGCGCCCTAGCTTTCCCAGCTCCCGTCCCGTGTCCAATCCGCAGCAAGGTTCGGGAGCGGCGTGGTTGGCGGTGCAAAAGGTGGCGGTGCAAAAGGTGGCGGCGTGTCGGCCAGCATATGGATTCCTTCCGAATGCTCTTGCCGGTAGCATTGATTTGGCTGCAGGAAACGACGCGAGAATTGCCTGGAAGGCGGGCGATAGACTTAGACACTGCCTGCCTTGATTCCACTGTCGTCCATGCTCGCCAACGACTCCAAGGAGGTGTGCTGTGCCGAACCGGTCATCATTGCGGCGCGAGCTGGGGCTGTGGTCGCTGATCGCGTATGGAGTCGGTGACATTCTCGGAGCCGGTATCTATGCCTTGGTCGGAGAAGTCGCCGGCCGGGCGGGACGCTACGCTTGGCTTTCATTTGTGGTCACCATCGTTCTGGCTGGATTTACGGCGCTCAGCTACGCCGAGCTCGGCAGCCGCTTCCCCCAGAGCGGCGGTGAAGCCTCGTTCTGTCGCAAGACGATTGGATGGAATTGGCTGGCGACGCTCGTAGGCTTCCTGGTCCTTTGTTCCGGCGTCGCATCCTTGGCGACGGTCTCTTGGGCATTCGTCGGCTATCTGCTGGAGGCCGCGCCGGTCCAAGCAGCTTCGCCGCTCTTTAAAGGCAGTCTCCTCATCGGCTTTGTCGCCGTGCTTGGCGGCATCAACTTGTGGGGCATTCGCCAGTCTTCGACCGTGAACATCGTCTGCACGGTGGTCGAAGCTGCCGGGCTGTTGACCGTAGTTGTTGTGGGAGCCGCCTACCTCATGCAAGAACAGGCGGTCGCTCCGCCACCATTGGTCTGCGAGCCGATTGCGTGGGGTGGTGTCATGCAAGGCAGTGCGCTCGCGTTCTTCGCCTTCATCGGATTCGAAGACATGGTCAACGTGTCAGAAGAAGTCAGGCGACCGGAACGCAACCTGCCGATTGCGATTCTCGTCTCGCTCGGCGTGGCGACCACCTTGTACGTCGCTGTCGTTTTGGTCGCTACGGCGATCGTTCCGCCGCATGAACTTGCCCGATCCGAAGCCCCCTTGCTGGAAGTCATCCGGCGCGGCTTACCAGATGTTTCGACGTGGTGGTTTACGGTCATCGCGCTATTTGCGGTCGCCAACACTGGCCTCTTGAACTTCATCATGGGGTCACGGCTGCTGTACGGGATGGCGGGTGAAGGGTTGCTGCCAGGCTGGCTGTACGCGGTCCATCCCAAAACGGAAACTCCGCATCGCACGATTGGCCTGGTCTTCCTGCTTGCCGTCGCGCTGGCATTGTCCGGGTCGCTGGCCCACCTGGCCGGCACGGCGAACGTCTTATTGCTGGCCGTCTTCGCGACCGTCAACCTTTCCTTGGTTGTCCTGAAGCGGCAGGGGCGAGCAGGCAATGCGACGTTTGTTGTGCCGATCATGATTCCGCTGCTCGGGGCGGCGAGTTGCATTCTGTTGATCGGCTTCGTGCCGTGGCGGTCCCTTGCGACGGCCGCCGCGATGGTGGCGGCTGCGGGAGTGGTTGTTGTCCTGTTTCATCGTCGCGCGCGCGTCGATGCGTCTGAGGAGCGACGTTGAGGGCTTGGGGAACAACCGCTTCGGTGCTCAGGGGCCTGCGGTCCACGGAAGCACGCCACGTTCGCGGTGCGAAAGGCGACTCGGCTGCGGCTGCCTTGCCTGGTCGGAGAGGCGCCTGCACGTACGAGGGCAACCGGTCCGGCCCTGCCCACTCCCGGCGCAGCAGGCAGGCCGCGCCGCTGCTACCGCATGAAAAGTAGCACGTAAAACGTTGCGAGCACGAGTTGCACGGCCGCATAAGGCAGCGCCGCTTTGACGAAGGCCAGAAAGGACATCGGCAGGTCGTGCTTGTGCATGATGGTGACGGCCACCAACGTTGATGCCGATCCGATCGGGGTCAGGTTGCCGCCCAGATTCGCCCCGAAGACGACCGCCCACCAGAGCCCCGACTCGGATCCGCCAATTGCGGTCGGCGCGCCCAGCTCAGCGAGGATGCTCGAAAGCATCGCGGCCAGCGGGATATTGTCGGTGACACTGCTGCAAATCGCCGATCCCCACAACAGGACCACCGTGTCCCGCCAATGAGCCGACTCCTGCTTGATATCGATCATGACCGATTCCAGTACCGTGCCCATGGTTGCCAAGACGTGGGCATGCTCCATCACGTAGATCACGACGAACAGTGCCATGAAGAAGCCGAGCAGATCCCAGTCGACCGACTTGTAGAACGTATCAACATCACTCTTGTAGCGCAGCAGCATGACGCCGGCAAATGATAACGCGATGAAACCCATGCCCAGGTGATTGATGTTGGCCGGCAAGACCGACGCGGTGGCAATCAAGACGATGAACAGAATCAACATCGCCGTGCTGAAGAAAAAGAATCCCCAGCTCTGCACGCCGTCGTTCTCGTCAAAGCCCGCCACCAGTTCGCGCGCCGCCGATCGCTCTTCCTCCGTCGCCAGCATGCGGATGCGGAAGAACCGGGCCCCCAGCCAGAGCGTCAGCGCGGTCGCCACCACCACAAATGGGGCCGCCTTGAGAAAGAAACTCAAGAAGCTGATGCCGGCCGTCGTGCCGACGATAATGTTCGGTACCGAACTGATCAGGGTTAGCAGGCCGCCAATATTGGTCAAGAGGCCCTCGATCAGCAAGAACGCCAGCAGTTGCTGCCGGCGTCCCAGCTTTTCCAGGGAGACAGCGGTCAACGAACCGACAATGATCATCGCCGTTACGTTGTTCAAGACGGCCGAAAACACGACCGTCGTGATGCCATAGCAATACAGCAACTTGAGCGGATCGCCACCGGAGAGTTTCGTTACTCGGAGTGCCAACCAGGTGAACAATCCGGAACGGCTCGTCACGTCCACAAACAGGCTGGATCCGAGGATGATCGCGATCACGGCCCAATTGATGCCGGGGATGTAGACCGGCATTTCCAAGCGATGGCCGTCCACGTGGACCGTGTCCGCCTCCTGCTCGTCAATTGGATGGGGTTCGTGGTTGTTGTCGACATCGAGGACATACTCGCCCGCCAACTCTTCAACCTTCGTCATCTCGTGGCTGCCCACCACAATATCGTCGAACGGCAGGATGCCGCAGACGGCGCCCAGCAGCAGACAGACAATGGCGAAGATGCCGGCAATCACCGACTTCTTGGCGTGCAGCTTCTCTTCCAGGGCGAGGCAGAGGATCAGCGCGACCAATAAGACTGCGAACATGGCCGTGATGCCGCCGGCGACATGAGCATCCGAGCTAGCGAAGAGCGAATACACCGCGGAGTTCCTTGCTACGAAGGGTCGTTCAAAGGGAGTCTGCCCCGCCGGGGACCGGCAACGTGCCGGTGGACTTGGCGGGAATCATCGGGCCGTCGACACCGGTGATGGTGCAGGAGGCCGGGGATCATGCCTTGCCCGGAATGCGGCGCGGTCACAGTAACAGCAGGGGGGTTTCCCGCAGCTCAACGGCCAACGGATAGGCCAACCCATGCATTGCCAACTGGTCGGCGTCCTTGGTATTCATCACCAGCAACGACACGCTGTGTTCGTCGACCAGCCGTTTGTAGTCGCTCAACCGATGTCCGGCCGTCACCAGTTCTTCCACCCGCAGTTGGGGCGCCACTTCCTGCAGGACATCACGACAGGATCGAATGTAGTCGTGCGGCTCCTTAAGCAATTGTTCGAGGATGGCCACGCGGGCAAAATCGGTGTCCAACTCGGGAATCTTGCCGATCGTTTGGAGATACCGATTGAAGGTGGCCTCGTCTTCGACGTGCGTCAGGAACAACTGGCCCGTGGGGTTGGCGAAGCAGGCAGCCCGACTGACCAGGCGGTGATCGCCCGTCAAGTGGTCCGTGACCGCCATCACGACATCCGGCGTACCCAATCGCACCTTGCCCTCGCGAATCATCCGCGGGGACGGCAACAACAGGACCGGCATCGTCACCACCTGGGTCAGCACGTCGACAAAAACGCCCAGGCTGTGAGGAAAATCGGGGATCGCCAACTGGAGATTGCGATACGTGCAAATCAGATCCGGCGACTCGGACTCGACCAACCGCGTTAGTTCCGCGACGTCTTCATATTCATCTGCCGTAATCAGCCGCCAGGTGGTCACGTCGCCCTCCCTGGTCAACAAATCGAGGAATCCGCGGACGGCGGTATCGTACGCCTGCGCCTCGTCGCCGCGCAGATCGGTTACCACGAAAACGGACTTTAGCGCCAGTTGCTCCAGCTTGAATTGGGGCTTGTCGGCCGCCTTGAAGACGCTCTCGAATTGATCGATGTTCGTCATGGGATGCTCGGGGGAGAAAGTTCCGGATGCGGCGTGTGGACCTTATCAAGTTGGTCGGTCCCAGATCAAGCCCTTCGATTTCCTGCCGGGCTGTTGCCCTTCGCGCGGGGGAATCCATCGAGCGGTCGTGAGATCGAGTATTCATCGACATGCATGGCGCTGCGTCCAGCGGCGCGCGGGATCGCGCGGGCACGGGTCCGCTACCGGTTGGCGGCAGGGCATGTCGCCCCGAAGGTGGTCGAACCGCATTCCGGCAACGTGGCCGACGCGGATCATGGCCTGCGCTCATTATCGCGTTCATTGCGGCACCTACCGCACTGCCGGGGAGATACGCTAGAATCGGGCGGATCGATCGACCATCGATCGACGAAATATCTCGAATTTTCCGGCCTGAGTAGGAGTTGGTCCGCCGATGAGTGGCTCTAGTAAGAACGGTACATCCGGTAACGGCAATCCGAGCAACGATCCGTTCGGCCTGCGTGACACGTTCGAAACCGGGGCTGGGCCGGTCGGCATTTACCGGATCGCTCGGCTGGCAGATCAGGGCTTGGGCGACATCAGTCGCCTGCCGTATTCCATTCGCGTGTTGCTGGAAGCGGTCGCGAGGAACTGTGACGGGTACGTGGTCACGGAAGAGGACGTGCGAAATCTGGCCGGCTGGAATGCGGCAGCCCCCGCCAAGGTCGAGATTCCCTTCAAGCCGGCCCGCGTGGTGCTCCAGGATTTTACGGGAGTCCCCGCCGTCGTCGATCTGGCCGCGCTTCGCAGCGCAATGGAACGACTCGACGGCAACCCGGCCAAGATCAACCCGTTGATCCCGGTCGACCTGGTGATTGACCACTCGGTGCAAGTCGACAGCTTCGGCAGCCTGGCGGCACTCGGCAAGAATGTCGACTTGGAATTCGAGCGGAACCGCGAGCGTTACGAATTCTTGCGGTGGGGCCAACAGGCATTTGACAATTTTCGCGTCGTGCCACCGAACGTTGGGATTGTCCACCAGGTGAATCTGGAATTTCTGGCCAAAGGCGTCTTTGTCTTCGACGATGGAAACGGCCCGGTCGCCCGCCCGGATACGCTGGTTGGAACCGACAGCCACACCACGATGATTAACGGCCTGGGCGTCGTCGGCTGGGGCGTGGGCGGCATCGAAGCGGAAGCCGTGATGCTCGGCCAGCCACTCTACATGCTGATGCCCGAAGTCGTGGGATTTGAACTCCGCGGCCAGATGCCGGCCGGTGCCACCGCCACGGATATGGTGCTGACCGTGACCGAGGCCCTGCGGCGGGAAGGTGTCGTCGGGAAGTTTGTCGAGTTCTACGGTGACGGCGTGGCCCGGATGTCGCTGGCGGATCGGGCCACGATCGCCAACATGGCGCCGGAATACGGGGCCACCATGGGCTTCTTTCCGCTCGACCACCAATCGCTGGATTACCTGCGGCAGACGGGTCGCGAAGATGCGGAAGTCGAGTTAGTTGAACGGTATGCCAAGGAACTGGGCATCTTCTGGACGACGGACGCGCCGACACCGGTCTTTACGAAGTCCCTCTCGCTGGACCTGGCAACTGTCGAACCTTCGCTGTCCGGGCCCAAACGTCCACAGGACCGAGTCGCGCTCAGCGCGATGAAGTCGTCCTTCGAGAAAGTGCTCACCGCGCCGGTCGACCAGCGGGGCTTTGCCCTCGATTCCGACGAGCTGTCCCGCACGGCCGTCGTCGAGAACAACGGTTCCAGCACGGAGATTGGTCACGGCGCCGTGGTGATCGCGGCCATTACCAGTTGCACGAACACCAGCAATCCTTCCGTGATGGTGGCGGCCGGGTTGCTTGCCAAGAAGGCGGTCGAACGTGGACTACGGGTCCAACCGTACGTGAAGACCAGCCTCGCCCCGGGATCCCGCGTCGTCAGCGACTACCTGGACAAGGCGGGTCTAACCGACTCACTCCGCGAGTTAGGTTTCCACACGGTCGGCTACGGTTGCACCACCTGCATCGGCAACAGCGGCCCCCTGCCGGAACCGGTTGCCAACGCCGTATCGGGAAGCGACCTCGTCGCCTCCGCGGTGCTGAGCGGCAACCGCAACTTTGAGGGCCGCGTCAATCCGCTGGTCAAAGCCAACTACCTGGCCAGCCCGCCGCTGGTGGTGGCGTACGCGCTGGCCGGAACCACGGATCTCGACCTGACCACCGAGCCGCTCGGACAGGACGCCGACGGCAACGACGTCATGCTGGCCGATATCTGGCCGTCGCGGGAAGAAATCGACCGGACGGTTGCCGAGTCGATCGATCCCGCCATGTTCCGCAAACAGTATTCGCAAGCCTTTGACGGCAACGAGATGTGGAACAAGATTTCGATCACCGAAGGAGACCTGTACGCCTGGAATGACGCCAGTACCTATATCCAGGAACCACCGTTCCTGGTCGACTTGACCCCGGAGGTCGGACCGGTCAAGCCTCTGGCCGGTGCCCGGGTCCTGGCACTGCTGGGCGACTCCGTCACGACCGACCACATCTCGCCAGCCGGAGCGATCGCCAAAGACAGCCCGGCCGGCCGTTACCTGCAAGAACACGGCGTGCCGCCGCATGAATTTAACAGCTACGGCTCGCGCCGCGGCAATGACCGCGTCATGCTGCGGGGCACGTTCGCCAACATCCGCATCCGCAATCAACTGGCGCCGGGCACCGAAGGCGGCTGGACCCGCCATCTCCCGTCCGGCGAGCAGCTTTCGATCTACGACGCGGCCGTGAAGTACCGCCAGGAGGGTGTCCCGCTGATCGTCCTGGCGGGCACGGAATACGGCACAGGCAGTAGCCGGGATTGGGCGGCCAAAGGAACCTACCTGCTGGGTGTGCGGGCGGTCATCGCTGCCAGCTACGAACGAATTCACCGCAGCAACCTGGTCGGAATGGGCGTCCTGCCGCTCGAATTCCCAGCCGGTCAAACCTGGCAATCGCTTGGCCTCAGCGGCGAAGAGGTGTTTGAGATTGAGGGCCTGAATGACGACCTGCAACCGCGCAGCACCGTCAAAGTGAAAGCTCGAGCGGCTGACGGGCAGGTGACGGAATTCGCAGCCAACGTGCGGATCGATACGCCGGTCGAGATGGATTACTACCGCAACGGAGGCATCCTGCAGACCGTGCTGCGGAAACTGCTGGCCGAAGGCTGATCGAGAAGTCGAACCAAGCAGTCGACAAGCGGCGACGACCCGGGCCTTGCCAACCTGCGCCGGTCTTCAGGAACGGGCCGCCAATACGTCAATCACCGTGCGTCGCCTCCGTGCCGCTGACGTTCCGAAATCGCTCTTTGCCCGTCCCTCAGTCGGCCGTTTCCAGTTCGTGCTTGTAGTAGTCGATCGCTTCGGTCGGGCTGAGGTTGAAGCAGGCGATGCCATCGGTTTCCCACGTCTGGCCGTCAAATCGGAAGACGACCGTGGCAGCCCGCAGATTGCTGACCGCCTCGACCTCCTCCATCCCCCCACCGGGGATCGCCTCGAAGGAGATGGTGACCCCGACCAGGGCGCGGGGCAAACCCGACTTGCGGTTGCGAGCGAAAGCAACGTCGTCTTCGAACTCACAGTTGGACCAGCGGAGGCCGCGCGGCAGACCCCGTTGCTGGGCCAGCGTGAGAAAGCGGGCTTCCAGCCACTCGCGGCGATGTTGAAACGACTGGCGCGCTTCGTCGAGCAGCGCGGCGGCCCGCTGCTTCCGACGTCCAGGCGATCTCTCATACACAATCACCGCAAAGATTGCGACCAAGATCGCGCCGCCGACGGCGAATACCCACCAAATGTCCCCCATTGTGCCGCTCCCGAATCTCTGCTAACGCTCGGTCAATTCGAATTGGTGCTTCCGATCATTGTCGAAGAGTTGCCAGCATTGTAGGGCCCTGCCGGGCGGCTGGGCAAGGAGTTTGAGGAGCACGCAGTGCGGGTGCCGGGAAGGGGACCGTCGCATGGCGGCGGCTCCTGCGCGGGTCGCGGCGCATCGCAAGCTGCTGGCATCGGCTGGCTCCTGCGCGAGCGCAGCGGAGGGGGTGCTGTCGAGCGAAATGCGGCATCGTTGAACCGGTTTTGGGCTTCGAGTACACTTCGCCTGGACACGATAAGGCGAGTGATTCGAGTCCCCTGATGTTTTTTAATCCACTCCTGTTGCGATCGACCGAATCTCATGCCCATCGAGACCATTTGCCCAGGTTGCAATCGCAAGTTGCGTGTCGGCGATGAGTTTGCAGGCAAGCAGGCCCGCTGCCCCGTTTGCAATGAGATCTACACCGTCTCCGGCGTCGCTTCGAATCCCGCCGAGCAACCCCCGGAAGACAAGACGTGGCGGTTGAAGACGCCGGAGGGGCAGATCTACGGGCCGGTATCGAAACAGGAATTGGATCAATGGGTAACCGACGGGCGCGTAACGGCCGATTGTTACGTCGCCCCGGACGAGTCGACATGGAATCGGGCGGAAGCCGTTTACCCCGTGCTCAAGCCGACTCCGGTGGCGGTCCGCACGTCGCCCCTTGCCGGCTCCGCCGCAGCGGGATTCGGCGGAGCGGCGGGTAATCCACGCGGACAGGCAGCCGCCGGCGGCGGTCAGACTCGCTACCGGTACACCGCGGCGCATCGAGGTGGACTGATCCTCGCACTTGGCGTTGTCAGTTGGGTGGTCGGCTGCCCCGTGTTCGGCCTTTTTGCCTGGACAATGGGCAGCGCCGATCTGCGCGAAATGCGGCTGGGTCGGATGGACCCCAGCGGAATGGGACTCACGCAAGCCGGACAGATCATCGGGATGATCCACGCCATTCTGTGCCTCGTCGCCCTGGTGATCGGCGTCTTTATCATGCTGTTGGCAGTTGGCGTAAGTTAGCTGGGAAGGACCTCACGGGCATGTCCATCGAGACAATTTGTCAGAGCTGTGCACGCAAGCTGCGCGTCGAAGACCAGTTCGCCGGCCGCAAGGCCCGTTGTCCGCACTGCAAGCACGTCTATACCGTTCCCCAGTCGTCCGAGCGGGATGCGGTCGATTCATCGACCGCCGGTGAGGCTTGGCGCCTTCGGACCGAAGACGGCAATGTCTACGGCCCGGTCAGCAAACCGGACCTGGACGCCTGGTTCACCGAGGGGCGGATCACGGCCAATTCGTCGCTGCAACGTGAAGGCACGACCGACTGGGTGGGCGCTGCAGTCGTTTTTCCGGCCCTGAATGCTCCGACCAAACAGGCGGTTCAGGCCAGCCCGAATCCGTTCTCCGATGTCTCAGGGGACAATGCCAATCCGTACTCGGCGCCGACTTCGGTTGGCCCGACCATGCGCCCGCGCCGCCATCGTCCACACCGGGGCGGCTTGATTCTCACGCTGGGAATCATCGGGATTGCCTGTTGCGTCGTTTGCGCACCGATCGCGTGGGCCATGGGGCAAACCGACATGCGGGAAATCCGCAGCGGTGTAATGGACCCTGCCGGCCGCGGCCTGACGCAGGCGGGTATGGTCCTGGGAATTATCGGCACGGTGATCCTGGCCGCGCAGATTATCTTCGGCGTGATCGGTGCCCTGGCTGGTTGACCCCGGTCGTCACCGGCGCAGGCGGTCGCTGCGATCCTTGCCGAGTCCACCCACTGGGCCACGGAGTGCGGACCTTGATCCGCCCCTGGCTGAGCCAGCCAGATGCGGCAAGACGGGCTTCCCGTGTGCGCGTTCCGTCACATCGCCAAGCGGTGCGAAATCTGCTACAGATAGCTGACATGGTGATCTTGGGTGCCCACATGTCGATTGCCGGCGGCTATTACAAGGCTGTCGAGCGTGCTGCGCAGGTTGGTTGCGACTGCGTCCAGGTCTTTACCAAAAACAACAATCAATGGCGTGCCAAGGAGTTCGTGGCGGATGACGCCGCCAGATTCCAGGATGCACTTGACCGGTCCCGGATCTCGCACCCGCTGTCGCACGCCTCGTATCTGATCAACCTGGCAAGCCCCGATGACGGGCTGTGGAAGAAATCGCTGGACGCGATGGTGGTCGAATTAGAGCGTGCGGATCACTTGGGAATTCCATTCGTCGTGCTGCATCCAGGATCCTATACAACTTCGGACGAAGCGGCGGGCATACAACGGATTGCCGAAGCACTCGACGAAATCCACCGCCAAACATCCCAGCTCGGCGCGGAATGCTTGCTGGAGAATACGGCCGGGCAGGGAACCAACCTTGGCTGGCAGTTCGAGCAGCTCGGCGCCATCATCGCAGCGGTGCGAGAAAAGAAGCGGCTGGGAATCTGCTTTGATACCTGCCATGCCTTTGCCGCCGGGTATCGGATGGCGACGCAGGACGAGTACGACGCCACCTTCGCGGAATTGGACCGCGCGGTCGGTCTGGAACGAGTTCGCGCGTTCCACTTGAATGACAGCAAGAGAGAGTTGGGAAGCCGGGTCGACCGCCACGAGAATATTGGCCACGGCCAGCTCGGCCTGGAGCCGTTCCGGTACTTGCTCAACGATCGCCGTTTTCAGCAGGTGCCCATGTATCTGGAGACCCCGAAGGGTGACACCGATGCCGGGGAAGACTGGGACGCAGTGAATCTGGTGACGCTGCGGTCGCTAGTTGCCTAGAGCCAATACCGTTCAACCGGCATTCGGACTTCCGCTGGCCATGCTTTGCATGACACGCCGGAATTCCCCATTCCCGCAGCCGCAGCCGAAATGCAAGCCGGCAAGCCGGATCCGCCACCTGGTGCCGGTGGGCAACCGGGGCCCAGCGGTCGGCGTCCTGTGGCCGAGCCGCAGTCCTTGCGGCGCAGGCCGAAAGTGCACGTGATGGTCCCATGGCGTCGGATCGCCGGCAGGCCCCAATCGCTGGGCTCGACCTCCTCCGATTCGACTTGATCCTGGGACTCGTTCTCACGGCGAGCCCGTCCCGGCGGAAGAAAACGGCCTCCTGCCGCTTGACATGCGACCAACACCCACCTAGACTCGCCTTATTGATACAGAGTATCAATATCGAATGCTGCCCAAGTTGGCCCACCCCTTTCAGTGACTGTCACGCCTCAGGATCAGATTCATGCACCGCCCCACTTCTGTCCGAAAATCCGGGTTCACGCTCGTCGAACTGCTAGTCGTCATTGCCATTATCGGGATTCTCGTCGCTCTGCTGTTGCCGGCCGTGCAGGCGGCCCGCGAGGCTGCTCGCAGAATGTCGTGCTCGAATAACCTCAAACAGTTAGGGCTGGCACTCCACAACTACCACGACACCTACAAGTGTTTTCCACCTTCCGCGACATTGCCGATCGGGGCGACGTATGACAGTTGGTCGATGCAAGCCAGACTGCTTCCGTTTCTGGAGAAGGCGAACCTGGAGGACCTGATCGACTGGAACTACAACTACAAGAGCCAGCCGCTGGTGACGCAAACTCGAGTCCCGGTCTATATGTGCCCCAGCGAGGTGCAAGACAAAGAGCGGCCTGACGGAGCGTTGACCCACTATCCACTGAATTACGGCGCCAACTTCGGGACCTGGTTCGTCTACAACCCTCTGGTCCGTAGCGGCGGCAATGGGCTGGTGCACCCCAACAGCCATACCCGCTTCGCCAGCATTACGGACGGGACAAGCAACACGTTGGCGTTTTCCGAGGTCAAGGCGTACAACCCCTACTTGCGTGACGGCGGGAATCCGGCCGCGGCCGGTGCTCCGATTCCCGCACTCCCCGCCGACGTCACGGCCTACGGTGGCAATTTCAAGACCAATAGCGGCCACACCGAATGGGTCGACGGGCGCGTCCACCAGACGGGCTTTACGGGAACGTTCGTGCCCAACACGGTCGTTCCCTACACCGACGGTGGCGTGAACTACGACGTGGACTTCAACTCGTACCGTGAGGGAAAGTCGATCAACCAACTGACCTATGCGGCCGTCACATCGCGCAGCTATCACCCGGGCGGAGTCAACTCCTGCCTTGCCGATGGATCGGTTCGACTCTTCAGCGAAACGATCGATTTGGCGGCCTGGCGGGCCATGTCGACTCGAGACGGCGGCGAAGTCGTACAACCGTAGGCCCATCACCAGAGAGGCCCATCACCGGAGGCCCATCACCAGAGAGACCCATCGCCGGAGACCCATCACCCGAGGCCCGTCACCGACGTCGCGTCTCGGCCTGCCCGCCGGTGACTCGGCGGCGGTGCGGCGCACGCTTCGCCCAACTGGTGGTGCGTCCCCGTGACACGCTTGCTCTATCTTGATATCGACCGGGCTTCAAGAAGGTCTCGTCTCCGGGCGGTCATCCGTGCCGGGTTCGCCTTCCGCAGCGAACGGGATCACGGCACCATGCGGGTCCTTGGTCGGCTCGCTGAGTTCGGCAAACAACTCGTCGCGCAGCTCCGGATCAATGAAGTGTTCGACCCAATGCGCGGACTCGTGCAGGTGATCGTCGGGCAGTTCGAAGTGCTTCGCCACGTAGGTTTCCCAGAGCCGATGGGAGCGGACCAGCCGTTCGGCCCGGAGCTGGCCGGCAGGGGTCAGCCGATAGCCGGCGGCAGCGCTGGTTACTTCCCCTGCGCGGGCAAGCTGCCAGAGGGCCACTTTCGACATCAGGGCTCCGACGGCCGTCGATTGCAAGCGGGCGGCGGGGACGACCGCGGGGGCGTCGTCCTTTTCGCCGAGCCGGTAAAACAGGCCCAGGACATCTTCCGAAGCGATGCGGATTTGCAGGCGAAAGCGGTGCACCCACTTGCTGATCAGTCCGTAGCGAGGACCGCAGAACATGGCCAGGATGAAGAGCAGGCCACCGGCCACGGCGACCATCCCCGCCGTACTCGCATCGACCACCGTGGCGAAGCCCAACCGACGAAAGGCGATCGGGGGCGCGACAATCGCCAGCGCATGCCCGCAGACGGCGCTAACGGCCGCCACCGCAAGGCTGAGCCCGATCAGTCCCCCCAGCCGATCCGTCAACAGGTGCGCCGTCGCAGCCGGCACGATCAGCATTGCGATCACCAGAATACTCCCCACAGTTTCGAACGCCGCCACAAGTGTCGCCGCCGTGACCGCCATCAGCCCGTAGTGCATCCAACGTGCATTGATCCCCATCGTCGTGGCCAGCGCCGGATCGAAAGCAGAGATCCTCAGCTCCTTCAAGAGCACAAACACCAACAGCAGATTGACGACCAGCACGCCGCCATTGACAACCACGGCGCGGGGGATGCCGGTGCCGGGCCAGAGGTCGATCACCACGGTCTCGATGTTGCCGTAGAGCACACAATCGGGGTCAATATGGACGCTGTCGGCCGCCAGCCGAATTGAGAGCAAGCCGGCTGCAAACAGCGTCGTGAAGACCACGCCAAGTGCCGCGTTTGCCTCCACGCGCCCCCGTTTTTGCACCCATTCGGTGAGCACTGCCGACAGGACGCCAATCGCCATGGCGCCCGCAAACATCGCCGCGTGCCGCCAGGCTTCATACACTTCAGCCGAGATCCAGCCGCGGCTCTTCAGGTAGAACGCGAAGAGAAACGCAGCCACGATCCCCGGCAAGGTCGTGTGGCTCAGTGCATCCCCCATCATGCTCTGCCGGCGGACCACCAGGAAGACGCCGGGCAATGCACACGCCATCCCCGCCAAAGCCGCGGTCAGCACGATCCACGAATCGTAGCTGTCCCAGCGTCCCAGTAGTTCACATGCTTCTTGGATCATGGGATCGAGTCTCGACGATGTGCTGGTTTGAGGGTGGCGCGGTTGCTCGGTTACTGGTTTGCGAAACCAGGTTATCAAAAGGCGTCAAGGCCAGGCGTGCGAAGCCGCTCGCAGGACCATTTCAGTTCATGCGGGCGGATCGTTGATTTGATTGGATTGGGGGGGCTTTGTGGCTCGATGGTCGGGATCGCTGCCAGGTGAGGAGTTTCGGGCTGCATGTCGGTTGGTAGGGAGGGAGGGAGGGAGGGAGGGAGGGCAGGAAGGGGAGACCTTCGGTCGGCGGTTTCGGCGGGGTCGGAGACCCGCGCCGAACCGTGTGGGCGAACCCGCGCCGAACCGTGGGGGCGAACCCGCGCCGAACCGTGGGGGCGAACTCGCGCCGAACCGTGGGGGCGAACCCGCGCCGAGCCGTGGGGGCGAACCCGCGCCGAACGGTGGTTGCGGACCCGCGCCGAGCAGAGGGCCGCGGTGGGCGGTGGGCACCAGTGGCGGCCGTTGTCAGGAAGTCGTCGGTTCAATTTTGTGGGGACTCGGGGGTACGGGGAATTGCGGGTGCTGTTCTGCCAGCAACTGTTCCAGTTCGCGGACCACCTCGATTCCCAGCAGGTGTTCGATATCGTCCGCGTCGCGGTCGACACGGCTGGGGGCGATGTCTGCGTGCTCGATCAAATAGATCTCCCACAAGCGATGATTGCGAACGACTTTGCGGGCGGCGTCGGCACCGTGACGAGTTAGCCGGTAGGAACCGTCACGCACGCCTACCAGGAGATCATCCCGTTCGGCGCGCGCCAGCAGGCGACGCAGCCGCCGGCGGGTCCACCAGCGAAGGGGCAACAAGTCGTCCTCGGTAACCAGGTGCTCGGTCAGGTCGCGGCTCAGGTTCGCATCCCGCTCGAATCGATGCTCCAGCAATTCGAAACAGGCTCTCAACACGTGCTGCTTGCCGACCCGATGTTGCAAGCGGTAGTGGTTCAACCAGCGAACCAGGAGACCTCGACGCGTGCCGACCATCATACTTGCAGCAAACAGGACGGCGCCGGTCAAGACGATCACCGCACCGGCTGCCAGGCGGGGAAACAAGGCGCTGGCGACGACTCCCAACGCGCCGCTCAACGCGCCGATCGCGGCGGCCAGGTACGTCATGCGGCTGAGATTGTTCGTCCAGAATCTGGCGGCAGCAGCCGGCACGATCAGCATCGCCACGACCAGTAACAGACCGACGCTCTGAAGGCCGATCACCGTCACCCCCGTCACCAGCGCCATGAGCAGTGTGTCCAGGCCAAAGACCGGATACCCCTGTGTCGCCGCGAATCGCTCGTCGAAACTCAAGATCCGGAGTTCCTTGGCGGTCGCGCTGACGATCAGCCCGAGCAGCAAGGCGGCGGTGCCGATGAGGTAGACGTCCTGAGCAACCATCGAAGCGGCCTTGCCGAAAATGAAGTGGTTGAGGCCGGCCGAGTTCCCCGTCGGCATATTCTGAATGGTGGTCAGCAAGGCGACGCCGAACCCGAAGAAGATGCTCAACACGATGGCCATCGCGGCGTCTTCCTTGATGCGCGAATAGCGCAGAATCAGCTTGGTGCAGAGGACGCCGAGCATCCCCGCGATGGCGGCCCCGGCGAGCAGCCCCGGCAGCCACTTGCCGTTGCCCGGCGCCCCGGCCTCCATCAAGACGAAGGCCACGGCGATCCCCGGCAGTGAGGCATGGCTGACAACATCTCCCAGCAAGGCGCGCCGCCGAAGCAACATGAATACGCCAACGAATCCGGCTGCGGCCCCCAGCACGACCGTGCCGGCCAAGACGACCCGCGTGTTGTAATCTTGCAGCAGCAGGACCCGCATCAGTTGCTCGCGATCGGGCCACTCGATGCGCAGATCGGCCAGCGAGCGATGGGCGGTCGGCGTCCCGGTCCCAACGACGGTCGATTCCACGCCGGCATGTGAACGGCTCGAATCCGCCGCCCAAGCCGGGTGGGATTGGGCCCCCAGCAATCCGCCAGTCAGCAATCCGCCAGTCAGCAGTGCCCCGGCCAGCAGCACTCCTCGCGGCACGGTTCCGGCCAGACCCTTCCCCGCCGCTCGGAGCCGTCGCGCCGGCCGGAGTTCGGCGGTCATCTCGCCGCGGGGCGGCCGCTCGGCCGATTGCCGGTTCACCTGCGTCCCGCGCATCACGGGCCGCTCTCATGCAAGGTCATCTTGTGCCCAACTTGATCAAGCAAGGCGAGCTTCCCGCCATAGGTCTTGCGCAAGTTTTCACGCGTAAACACCTCGTCGGTCGGACCGCTCACGATGAGCCGCATGTTGAGTAGCACGACGTGGTCGAAATAGTCGTTCACCGTCTGCAAATCGTGATGGACCACCAGTGTCGTCTTGCCGCGCGAACGCAAGTCGCGCAAGATCTCCACGATGGCCCGTTCGGTGGCCGCATCGACGCCGGCGAACGGTTCATCCATTAAGTACAGGTCGGCGTCCTGAGCGAGTGCTCGGGCCAGAAAGACGCGTTGCTGTTGGCCGCCGGAGAGTTGGCTGATTTGCCGCTTCGCGTAGTCCGCCATTCCCACGCGATCCAGGGCTTCCATCGCCAACAGTCGGTAGCGGCGCGTGATGCGACGAAACCACCCGATGCGGCGATACATGCCCATCAGCACCACGTCCAGGGCATTCACGGGAAAGTCCCAATCCACACTCTCCCGTTGCGGCACGTAGCCGACTCGTCCCCGCTGCCGCGTGTAGGGCTTGCCGAATATCCTTACCTCGCCAGAAGCCTTGGGAACCAGGTTGAGCACGGCATTGATCAGCGTGCTCTTGCCGGCGCCGTTGGGGCCGATAATCGCGACCAACTTGCCGGCAGGCGCATCATAATCGATGTCCCACAATACCGGTTTGCGATGGTAGGCGACCGTCATGTCGTGGATCGAGAGCGGCGCGGACGCCGGATGCTCCGCCGCCGCGTCGCGGGCCGCCGGAACTTCGGAGGGCGATTGAATCATCGTGCCAGGCTCCCATTCAAGCCGGCGGCGGGAGCCGTGCCGCCCAGGGCCCGCGTGATCACCGTGACGTTGTGGTCAATCATCCCCACGTAGGTTCCTTCATACGTGCCCGGAGCGCCCATGGCATCCGAGTACAATTCGCCGCCGATCTTGACGTCCCAGTTCCGCCGCGCTGCCCCTTCGACGATCGCTCGGATGTTTTTTTCCGAGACGCTCGATTCGACAAAAATCGCCGCAACCCGTCGCTCGACGATCAGATCGACCAACCGGTTGATGTCCTGGACCGCCGCTTCCGACTCGGTGCTCAGCCCCTGCACCGCGCGGACCTCGATATCGTAGGCGCGGCCGAAGTAGCCAAAGGCATCGTGCGCCGTCACCAGGATACGCTGGGCAGGAGGGATCGAGGCAATCGATTCACGCGCATAGTCATCCAGCCGCTGAAGTTCTTCGCGATAAGCGGCCGCGTGCTCGACGTACGCTGCAGCATGATGTGGGTAGGCCTCTGCGAGTCGTTCGGCAACATGGTCGACGCCCCGCAACCAGGCCTGGACGTCCATCCAGACATGCGGATCATAATGCCCCTCAAACTCAGGCGGCTCCCGTAAGTACTGACGATCAATGCCGTCCGTCACCGCAAACACGAGTTTGCCCGGCCGGTCGAGCTTCTCCAATTGGTCGGCCATCCGGCCTTCCAGCATCAGCCCGGCGTATACCACGACGTCTGCCTGCAACAGTTGGCGAACATCGTTGCTGGTTGGCTTGTAGAGATGAGGATCGACGCCCTCCCCCATCAGGCCAACGATTCCCCGGGCCCCCTGCTCTCCCACCACGTTACGGACAATGTCGGTCACCATCCCGCACGTCGTGACGATCTTCTCCGGCCCGCCCGCTGACGTCCCGGACGGCTCAGCCGAATCGCGACCGGCCGGTCCACAGCCGTGAACAACGATCCATGCCGCCACGACGAGGACCAACCTGGGAATCAACTTTCCGACCATCAAATACGCCTTCCGACGACAACCACGTAGAGCGTTGGCAAGGAACAAGTGCCCCCGCAGGACCACTCAACAACCGCAGGTCCGTCCCGGCTGGGAACATTGTCCCTTGTCCGCGGAGACGCCGAAGCGTCGCAACCGACAGCGACCGGAGCACGAAATCGGTGCGGCACGATCGACATTACCTCATTCGGCCTGGGTCGCCAGCAGCCTACGACCTGGCACACATTCGCCGGCTGCCCGACGTCGCGTCACCAGACCGCCGTCCGGGGATGGGGGAACTCGAGTTTTTGAGTACTCAAAAACTATATTTTGCAGATCAAAACGCGTCAAGCCGCTTCGCCGCGCCGGCCACTCAAGCTGGCTACCTGGCGACCGCCGCCTTGGTCGCTCCGCTTGCGCAAACGCGGCCCGCCACGACCGCTCGACCGGTTCTCAAGATGCCTATGAATTTCGCTGATGACGGCGCAATACCGGGCCGGAGAATCAGCGGCTCGAACGGCCCCGTTCGAGCCGCCCTCAAATTGGTTGACGGTAAGAATATCGGCCGATACGATGAGCCCAGCGATCGGTGGAACCGTTGCTGCGGATTGCTCCACAACGGGGAATCCATGGCAACTGGGGTGGTACATTGCCGGCCAACGATCGTCGCAGGCCAAGGAAACGGGCGGCCAGGCGGCCCGCCATTGGGAAGCGGGCCAGGCGGACTTGGGCTCCAACGGGTCGACCTCGATGGGTTTGACGTATTTCAAGCGATACCGGATGGAAATCGACCTGGGGCGCGTGCCGCAATTGCCGACCCCGGTTGCTCCGCCTTACACGCTGAGCGCGTGGTCGGGCGACCTGGTGGCCGCCCACGCCGAGGCGAAGTACAGTAGTTTCTGTTTCGAGATTGACGCCAACGTGTTCCCCTGTCTGGGCAACCGGGAAGGCTGTCATCGGCTGATGTCGGAGATATCCCGACGTGACGGGTTTCTTCCCAGGGCGACATGGCTGTTGGAGTGCACCGGCGGCGTGGAGCCTGCTGCCGCCGGGACATTGAAGGTGGGATCCTCGGAGGTTTGCGGCACAGTCCAAGGGGTCCGGGACCACCGCGGCTTTGGCGCAATTCAGAACCTGGGCATCACCCCCGGTCATCGGGGCCGAGGACTGGGGACGGCGCTGTTGTTTCATGCGCTGCAAGGCTTTGAAGAAGCGGGGCTGCGGCAGGCTTATCTGGAGGTGACGGCCCAAAACGTCGGCGCGGTTCGCTTGTATCAGCGGCTCGGATTTCGGATTGTCCGGACGGTTTATAAGGCTGCCGACGTTGCGTATGCGTAGGCCGAACAGTACCCTCTAGTTTGCGTGGAAACGGCACGACGCGACTGGCCACGTTCGGGAAGTGGTCGCAGTTGCTGTGGATCGGCTGCTGTGGATCGGCGGGCGGCCCTTGCCGGCCGGCCGGTTGTCCGCAGTTCGCCGAGCCCAATCAGGCAGCCCGTCCGACAATCCCGGTTTGGCGACGCCAGCGCGTTGGCGATGGACCACCGTAAGGGAGGACGGTCGCGGTTGATCGCGCCATCCGTCCCCCCCCGCCTGGCCCCCACATCGGTCGATGTTCCCGCCTGTCGCTGCGAGCGGCCGGCGGTTACGACCTGACGACCCGGAAAACGAGGCTCCGATTACGTGCCGCAAGAGATTCACATTCACAAGCTGGCAAATGGCCTGACGCTTTTGGCAGAGCCGATGCCCTGGCTGGAATCGGCAGCTTTCGCCTTGTTGGTGCCGGCCGGCTATGCCAGGGATCCGGGCGACCAATGGGGGCTTGCCAACCTCACCTGCGAGATGGTCCAGCGGGGCTGCGGGTCGCGCGACAGCCGCCAGTTCATCGAAGATCTGGAGATGCTGGGCGCCGACACGTCCGGCGGAATTCGGAATGCGCATACGTCGTTTGCCGGGGCGATGCCGGCGGACAGTTTGCCCGCAGTGCTGGAGATCTATGCGGACGTCGTCCGGTGTCCCCATCTGCCCGAGGATCAGCTCGATGACGCTCGGCTGGTTTGCCTGCAGGAAATCTATGCGGCGGCCGATGACCTGGCTCAATCCGCCATGACCGAACTCCGGCAGCGACACTATGGTGACCCTTGGGGCCGCCCTCCCCACGGCTCGGTGGAAGCGGTCAGCGTTTTAAGTCTCGCCGACATCCAACAAATGATCGAACGCCACTATCGTCCCAGCGGGGCGATTCTCAGCGTGGCCGGGAAATTCGACTGGCCCGCGCTGCGTGACTGCGTGGAGAACCTGTTTGGCGACTGGAGCGGCGCGGAGCCGCCGGCGATCGAAGGCCGGCCGCCGGCGGGCGGTTATCACCATCTTTCATCGGATTCCAGCCAGACCCATATTGGGGTGGCCTACCCCAGCGTGCCGTATTCCGACCCTGGTTACATGCAGGCCCGCGGCGCGGTCGGTGTCTTGAGTGACGGCATGAGCTCGCGTCTGTTCACCGAAATCCGCGAAAATCGGGGCCTGGTCTACGCCGTCTCCGCCTCCTGTGATTCGCTCAAGGACCGCGGCAGCGTCGTCTGTTACGCAGGGACGACGACCGAGCGAGCCCAAGAGACCCTGGACGTCCTGGTCGCCGAACTGGTCCGGCTGGCGGACGGCATCGCGGAGGACGAGCTGAATCGGCTCAAGGCACGTATCAAGAGCGGCTTGATCATGATGCAGGAATCGAGCAACTCGCGAAGCCGCTCGATCGCCTTCGACTGGTATCACCTCGGGCGAGTCCGCACATTGGCGGAAGTCGGAGGCCTGATTGACGGCCTGACCTGCCAAAGTATCAACGCCTATTTGGCCGAACATCCGCCGCAAGACCTGGTCGTCGTGACCCTGGGTGAGAAGCCGCTGGAGACAACGATTGGAATTTCTTAAGCACACGTTCGACAACGGCCTGCAAATCGTCGCCGAATGCAATCCCAAAGCCTATTCCTCGGCATTCGGCTTCTTCGTGAATACCGGTTCACGGGATGAATCGGACGAAGTCTCCGGAGTCAGCCATTTCCTGGAACACATGGTGTTCAAGGGCACGCCGACCCGGACCGCGGCGGACGTCAACCGCGAGCTGGACGAGATCGGCTCACAATCAAACGCCTACACGAGCGAGGAGCACACGGTCTACTACGCCGCCGTGCTGCCCGAGCACCAGGCGCAGGTAGTCGACCTGCTGGGCGACATCATGCGGCCGTCGCTGCGCGAAGAGGACTTCGAAGTCGAGAAGAAAGTGATCTTGGAAGAGATCGCCAAGTACGAGGATCAACCGCCGTTTGGCGCGGCGGAGAAGTGCATGGCCGTCCATTTCGAGGGCCATCCCTTGGGGAAGAGCGTGCTAGGCACGACCGAGAGCGTCACGGCATTGACCGTCCAGCAGATGCGTGCGTACTTCGAGCAGCGGTACAGCCCCGGCAACATTGTGCTGGCCGCGGCCGGCAATCTCGACTTTCCCGCGCTGGTGGACCAGGCGGCCCGAATCTCCGCGAACTGGCAGCCATTTGCCGTCCATCGCGACGCCCCCCGTGCCGCCCCCCGATCCGCGTTCGTCGCCCTGGAAAAGCCGCAGGCCGTCCAGCAGTATGTCGTTCAGATCGCCAACGGTCCGGCGGTGATGGACGACGATCGGTATGCCGCCCGCCTGCTCGCCAATGTCCTCGGCGACGATAGCGGCAGCCGCATGTTCTGGGAGTTGGTGGATACGGGGCACGCCGAATTCGCATCCATTGGTACCTACGAATACCAGGGGACCGGGATTCAAATGACCTTCGTCTGCTGCGCGCCGGACGATTGCGCAAGCAACCTGGAAAAGATCTATCAATTGCAGGAGCGGGCCCAGCGCGACGGCGTCCGCGAAGATGAACTCGAACGAGCCAAGAGCAAGATCTGTTCGAGCCTGGTGCTGCAGGCCGAACGCTCTGCCAGCCGGATGTTCGGTATCGGCACCGGCTGGTTGCAGCGCCAGCAATACATCACGGTCCGCCAGGCGGTCGAGCGTTACCAGGCGATCACCGTGGCCGACGTTGCTCGAGTGCTGGAAGCGTACCCCTACGCGATCAATACGACCGTGACGGTCGGCCCGAAAACGGATCTGTCGGCACCCGCCACAGGCAAATGACCCGTACATTCGTGACGACGCGATCGGACCGCGCTCGATTCAGGCGGCCGCGGCCAGCCCGGCTCGACACACCTCAGCATTCGGTTCGATACCTGCTCTGACGCCCAGTGCGTTCACGACACGACCGCCCCTTCTGCGTCGCGAGCGAGGTTGCCATGAGACGGTTTGTTCTGACGATGTTGGCCGTGGTGATCCTGGCAAGCAACCAGGCGAGCGGTCAAGCCGGCGTGCACACGGCCTGGGGACGCCATCTCGGCTGGGGCGTCGGTCCCGGCTACCACGCCAACGGGCCTCGCAGTCCTGGCGGCTGGACCAGCCACGCCTGCGGCCCTGGGCCGATCCGGCATTGCTGCCCTGCCCCGGTGTGTGGGCCAGTTCCGATGGTTGGGACGGCGCCGGTGGTTGGGCCGGCCTTCGAACGGCTACCCCCTACCATGGTCGCCAAGCCCACTCGGCCGGGCGCGCCATGGCCGCGGGCAGTGCAGGGTCACGGGTTCGCTCCGATCTCGCACGGCACGCCCGGCAACCGTCCCGCGTCGTGGTTACAGTCCGTCGACCAACGGCAGGCCCTGGCCCCCGCCGGGTACGTCGCGCCGCCCGTTAACGCAGGCGTCACCTTCCGACCAACCGTTCCCTGGAACCCGCTGATCACACCGACCGGCCCCGTCGCGGCTGACGGCGGTATTCGACCAGGTGCCCCAGCAGCCGGTAACCGTTGAGATCGTCCGCGCATTGCGCCGACGGTGGATTCGTGCGGACGTCAACGCCGTGCCCACCCTTCAAAATGGACGTACGGAATGGCAACGCGTACGCTGCCGGACCATTTTCACGACGCGTGGCTCAGAACTTGTAGTTGACCTGTGCCACCAGTTCGAAATCAAACATCCGATCCGTACCATCGCGCAACGGTACGACGGCTGCCGTGCGGGCGTCGAGTTTGCGTCCGAATTCGGCATGCAGTCCGGCGGTCAAATTGAGCACGTCGACCCGGTTGGCGGTGTTGCCGACAACAACGGCATCACCGAATCCCTGGGCGGAGACAATGTCGGCGTCGTCCAACGTCCCCGTGTAGTGCAACTCCAGCATGGCGGCCAACCCGGTCAACCATGGCGCACACGGATCGCGGTGCAGCCAATAGCCGGCCGATGCGTCCAAGTAGAGCAACGTCTGGTCCTGCAGCATGTGTGGGGGAACCGTCGGAAAAAAGTCCTCGGAGGTCAGACGATTGCCGTTGGTGTCGATATCCAGTTGGGCAAACCCCTGCCAAAAGAACCGTTCGGTGACAACTTGCGACATGCCGAGGAAGGGCGAGAGATGCACCGCCTCGTTCTGCAGGACAAAATCGGATGAGTTGACGAACCCCGTCACGTCCGCCGCCGTCGGCAACGTCAGCGAGGTTCCGGCCGACAACGCCGTGGCGTCCGTCTGCGCGAGCAGCACCTTGAATGTCGCCGCCACATTGTCCAGGTAGGATGAACCGTTACCGGCAAAGAAGCCACCCAGATCGAGGTTGACCGGGGTGCGAAATGGGAGCCGCAGGTCAACAGAGGCGATCCCGCCCAGCAGCTTCTTCTCCCAGCCCAGCGTATACCGGTCTACGCCGTAGTCGAACGTGCCGATGAACGAACTGAAGTCGCTGTCGACGGTCCCGGCGTTGTGGAACCCTTGGTACATAAAGTAGACACGGTCTTGCGGCATGACATTGTGATTCTCCGCGATCTTCGCTCGACGGCTGCCGGGGATGTCGGCGACGACCACCGTTCCGTCGAATCCCACAATCTGCCCGCCGGTAAAGAAGGAATCTCCAAGCGAATTCGGGACGAGCATCGCGGCGCCCCCGGAAAAGGGTTCTTCGCCGCCTGGGAAGAAGTCGAGCGATTCGCCGAGGTCCTCCAGCAGCCGGTCATCCCCACCGGCCGGATCCCCCACCGGTTCGTCCAGCGTCTCCGCGACCAAGTCTTCGTGGGAGACCAGTTGCCCGGCATCGTCATCGGAAATCGTCCAACGAACCCCCAGTGCCGGTACACCATCGTCGGCCGCCAACGGCTGCAACAGGAGTATCCAACCAGCCACGACAGCAAAGCAAATGCGATGGGTCACGATCTGAGTCCTTTCGACCTTGTGATAGGTGCGACGCCGATGGGGTCCGGCGGTCCCGGGCCGTGCGATTCCGGTCGGCGGCGCAAGTGTCCGATCCGGTACAACCCTCGCAGGCCCTAACGTTTGATCGACCTGCATCGGCGACAAATTCAGATCGACGCCTACAACCGATAGACTCAGACGGACCCGCAATCTCTACCTATTTTCACAACCGGCCCCTCGATCGACTGGTCTCACTGGGGCCCTCAAACGAGCGGAGGTTGGGCCTCCGACCAGCCCCGTTGGGGGGAAGACACACCTGGACACGGTTGCACCCGATTTGCATAATGAGCGTACGGGGGTCAGCTCGGAACGATCCCTCCTGCCGGGCACCCCTAGCCCACCCCACGCACGCCACCGATCGGCCCACCTTCGTCCTCGAGGCACGCTCATGCGCCCACCATCACGATTCGCACGACTCCCGGCGATCGGCGCCCCATTCGGCCCCACATGCCCTGCCGGCCGGAAGATTCGGGCGGTCCTGGCCATCGCGGCGACCGGGTTCATCTTGCTTCCGGGTCCGGCGGGCCTCGTCGCGCACGAAGCGGACCAGGGTGAACGCCACCCGGTCGCCAGTGATGAGGTGTATCTGTCAAAAGTGCGACCGCTGATTGAACGTTATTGTCTCGATTGTCACGGTGAAGAGCTGCCGGAGGCCGATGTCTCGTTCCACAAGTTGGCCGGCCCGGACCAGGTCTTGCAGGAACGCAACCAGTGGGAAAAAGCCTTTCGTCAATTGGGAATCGACGGGATGCCGCCGCAGGACTACGACGCACGGCCGTCGCGGGAGGAACGCGAGCTTCTTCTCGAATGGCTGGAAGCGAAGCTGTTCCACGTCGACTGCGACGTCGTCGATGACGCCGGTCGCGTGACGATCCATCGTTTGAACCGAACCGAGTACAACAACACGGTTCGCGATCTGCTGGGGGTCGACATCAACCCTGCCGAAGACTTTCCGTCCGACGACGTGGGCTACGGATTCAGCAATATCGCCGACGTGCTCTCCTTGCCGCCCCTCCTACTGGAAAAATACGTCGATGCGTCTGAGCGGATCGCGCACGCGGTGGTGCTGACCGAAGAGGGTGGTCGCCGCAAACGGCGGTTTGATGCAACGCAACTGAAGGGGACGGGTGCGGCCCAACCCGGCGGAGACTGGGTGCGCATGACCTCCTCGGGTGCGGCCGTCTGCGAACAAGAAGTCAAGGTTGCCGGCGAATTTGTCATTCGCGTCGAAGCCGCCGCCGATCAGGCAGGGCCCGATCCGGCCCGGATGGAGATTCGCGTCGACGGCCGGCCGATTCACGTTCACGATATTAAAGGGCACAAGAAACCGGGCGTCTATGAAGTACGCCACACGTTACCTGAAGGCCGCCGTCGGATCGAAGCCGCCTTTGTAAACGACTACTACCAACCCCAGGCCAAGAATCCACGCGATCGGGACCGCAACCTGGCCGTTCGTTTCATCGAACTGCAGGGGCCGACCAACGCCGCCCCTCCCGAGGTCCACCGTCGACTGGTGGTCGCGACTCCGAGTGAATCGAAGACGGTCGCCGAGGCCAGCCGTGAGATCCTGGCCCGGTTGTTACCGCGAGCTTTTCGGCGCCGTGTCGAGAAAGCCGAAGTTGATCGTTACGTTCGGCTGATCGAGTATGCCGTCGAGCGGGGAGATTCGTTCGAGCGGGGCGTTCAAGTTGCGTTGCAAGCGGTCCTCGTCTCACCCCACTTCTTGTTTCGGATCGAAGACGGTTCGGCGGGTGGACAGCACGCGATCAGCGAGTTCGAGCTGGCGTCGCGGCTATCGTATTTCCTGTGGAGCTCCATGCCGGACGATGAGTTGCTCAGCCTGGCCGCGCGAGGAAAGTTGCGCGACCCCGAAGTGCTTGACCAGCAGCTACTACGGATGCTTGCCGACCCCCGGGCTGAGGCACTGGTCGACAACTTTGCCAGCCAGTGGCTGACGCTCAGTAACATCGTCGAAGCCATGCCCGACCCCAAGCTGTTCCCCGAATTCACGCCGGAGTTGCGGGCGGACCTGGTGGCCGAAACAAAGATGTTCGTCCGAGAGATCTTTCGCAACAACGGCAGCTTGCTCGATTTCCTGGATGCGGATTATACGTTTGCCAACGAGCGGCTGGCCAGGCATTACGGACTGGGCGGCGTCACGGGCGACGCGCTGCAGCGTGTATCGCTCCCCCAGGACCAACGGGCCGGCGTCTTGACGCACGGCAGTATCTTGACCATCACCTCGAATCCGGATCGGACCTCGCTGGTTCGGCGCGGCGTCTGGATCCTCGACAATATCCTGGGCGTCGAACTGCCCGATCCGCCTGCCAACATCGTGTCGCTGGAAGAAGGTGCCAAGAAGTCGGGCGCCAAGTCGTTACGCGAGCAACTGGCAATTCACCGCGAGTCGGCGACCTGCGCCGCTTGTCATCAGACGATTGACCCCCTGGGATTTGGCTTCGAGAACTTCGACCCGATCGGGCGCTGGCGAACGTCTGCCGAAGGCCAACCGGTGGACGCCCAGGGAACGCTCCCCAGTGGCGAAACCTTCCGTGGGCCGACCGAGCTCGTCAAGCTGCTCACAGCGCGGAAGGACGACTTCGCCGAACTGGTCACGAAGCGGATGTTGACGTACGCGCTGGGCCGCGGTCTGGAACTCCCGGACTCCTGCGCCGTCGAAGAGATTGTTGCCGACCTGGAAAAGAACGACTATCGTTTTAATGTCCTGGTTCGAGGAATCGTGCATAGCAAACCGTTCTTGATGCGGAGGGAAACCGATGAGTAGTTTGACGAACATACCACGACGCACGTTTCTTCGAGGGATCGGCACGGCGATGGCCCTGCCGGTGTTGGAGGCAATGACGCCAACGGCACGCGGTGCGCAGGCGGCGAAAGCGCCGGTGCGGATGGCGTTCGTCTTCTTTCCCAACGGCGCCATCGTCCCCACCTGGAAGCCGGAAGGCAAGGACGCGGATTGGCAACTCTCCTCGACCCTTCAGCCGCTGGCCAAACACAAACAGGACATCACCGTCTTCACCGGCCTGACACAACACCATGGCCGGGCCAACGGAGATGGGGGCGGCGATCACGCGCGGAACGCAGGTTCCTTCCTGACCGGGGCCCAACCGCGGAAGACGGCCGGAGCGGACATCAAGTTAGGCGTCTCCGTCGACCAGGCGGCCGCCCAGATGATCGGCGGACAGACTCGGCTGCCGTCGCTGGAGTTGGGCGTCGAGCGGGGTCGGAACAGCGGCAACTGCGACTCGGGATACAGTTGTGCCTATTCCGCCAACATCTCCTGGAAGAGCGAAACGACTCCCATGGCCAAGGAGATCAACCCGAAACTGGCCTTCGAGCGGCTTTTCGGCTCGGCAGACGCCGCCAAGGGACAGGCCGAACGCGATCTCTACCGCAAGAGTATCCTGGATCTGGTGGCCGAAGACGCCGCCCTCCTCCGCAAGAAGTTGGGGAATAAGGACCAACGCAAGTTGGACGAATACTTCAACAGCGTGCGCGAACTGGAGTTGCGGATCGAGCGGTCCGCGACCACCCGGACCGAGGTCCCCGAATACGACGTGCCGGAAGGCATTCCACGGGAAATCGATGCCCATATTCGCCTGATGTACGACGTCATGACGCTCGCTTTTCAAACCGACACGACGCGGATCAGCACATTCATGCTGGCCAACGCCGGTAGTAACCGCAGCTACCCGACGATCGGCGTCAATGGTGGTCATCACAGCCTGTCGCATCACCGCAACGATCAGAAGAAGATGGATGACATCTCCAAGATCGATAAGTACCTGGTGACGCAATTTGCCTATTTCCTGGACAAGCTGAAGTCGGTGCAAGAAGGTGAAGGCACGCTCCTCGACAACAGCCTGATCCTCTACGGCAGCGCGATCGCCGATGGCAATCGCCATTCTCACCACGACCTGCCGATCGTATTGGCGGGCCAGGGCGGCGGTCAACTTGCCTCCGGCCAACTCCGCCACTACCCCAACGAAACGCCGCTCAACAACCTCTTCGTTTCGATGTGCGGCATGGCGGGAGCCAACGTCAAGCAGCTCGGCGACAGCACCGGCCCGCTGGCCAACCTGTAGTCCGGGGCCAACCTGTCGTCCGGCCTCGCCGCTGGGCCGGCAGCGTCAACGTGACCTCGGCTTTCCAGCCGTGGCGCGCCGCCGTTATTCCGGAATATCATGCAAGGCATGACCTACGGAAATGCGGAATCCCATTGAATGGCATTCGGGCTAGGCCAGGATCGGTTTGACCACGCGCGCCGGCAAGACGCCGGTCAATCCCAGGTCGAGGCCCTGGAAGTTGACGTGAAACTTCGAGTGGTCGATGCCCAGCAGGTGCAACATGGTGGCGTGCAGGTCGCGGACATGGACGACGTCTTGGGCGGCGTGATAGCCGAGATCGTCGGTGGCACCGTACGTGATCCCACCCTTGATCCCGCCGCCGGCCATCCACATCGAAAACCCCTTGATGTGGTGATCGCGCCCGGCGCCCCCCTTGCCTTGGAACATGGGAGTACGCCCAAACTCGCCGCCCCAAATCACCAGCGTCTCATCCAGCATGCCCCGTTGTTTGAGGTCGGTCAGCAAGGCCCACGTCGGTTTGTCGGTCAACCCGCAGCAGGTATCCATGTATTTCAACAGCCCGCCGTGATGATCCCAACCTCGGTGGTAGAGGTGGATGAACCGCACGTCTCGTTCGGCCAGCCGTCGGGCCAGGAGGCAGTTGGATGCGAAGGAACCGTCGCCCGGCTGCGCGCCGTACATTTCGAGCACGTCCGCCGGCTCGTCGGAAACATCCATTAGTTCCGGCACCGAGGTCTGCATTTGGAATGCCATCTCGTAGGACGCGATCCGCGTGTCAATGTCCGGGTTCGCGACGTCCTGATTTCGATGCCGATTGAGCCGCTCGATCGCTGTCACCAGTTCGCGTTGCTGCCCGCGAGACACGCCTGCCGGGTTGCGGACATAGTGCACCGGATCCCCGCTGGAACTGAATTCGACCCCCTGAAAACGGCCGGGCAAGAAACCGGCAGACCATTGGCGTGAGGCGATCGGCTGCGGGTTGCGTCCACCGACGCTGGTCATCACGATGAAACCAGGCAGGTTCTCGCTGGCATTGCCGAGCCCGTAGTTAATCCAAGCGCCCATCGACGGCCGCCCGCTGGTCGCCGTGCCCGTATTCATGAAGGTGTGGGCCGGGTCGTGATTGATTTGTTCGGTGACCATCGAACGGATGATGCAGATGTCGTCCGCCAGCTTGCTGTGCCAGGGCAGAAAGTCGCTGATCTCCTGTCCGTTCTCGCCATACTTGCGAAACTTGGTCATCGGCCCCAGGCACTTCAGTTCCTGCCCCTGCAACTGCGCGATCGGCTGCCCCTTGGTGAATGAATCCGGCATGGGTTGGCCGTCCATTTTCGCCAACACCGGTTTGTAGTCGAACGTCTCCAAGTGCGTTGGGCCGCCGGCCATGCAGAGGAAGATCACTCGTTTGGCCCGGGGCGCGAAATGGGGGAAGCCCGGCAACCCGCCATGCTGGACGGCGTCGCCCGCCGCCGCGGAAGCCCGCGGCAACTCGGCGTTCCCGTCCCGCGCCAACAGCGATGCCAAGGCGGTTGAGCCGAGCCCGACGCCGGAGCGGGCAAGGAAGGTCCGGCGATTCACCTGGATTGCCTGCTGCTCCCCCGCACCTGACGGCACCCGGGTGAAGATATCGATTGGCTCCTTCATCGCTTTCGTCGCCCTTTCCGTAGGCCATGCTGTGCATGACGCAATGCGGCCTGACATCGTCCAACCAAGCTGGACCAACAACCTTTCGCAGGCCCATATCGTTGGCTCGACAATGTATGTCCTTGATTTTTACCTAAGCCAGGGTGTGTCCCAAACGGAGAACGAATCAGTACGCGTCACCGGGTCGGTTGTTATTTACGGTGAACCTACCGAATCCGCCCTGCTTATCAGCTGGAACGCGTTATCGTCCGGTTTGTGCATCCTTCGACGGAACCGGGGTAACGCCCACCGGCTAATGAATCGTCCGGGCCAACGTTCAATGGCTGGTGGCTCAGCCGAGTTCGCCGGCGATCGGTTCGAGGCACTGCCCGGCTAGTTTCTCGTGATGGTCTCATTCAGGTTGAGCAGCGCGCGAGCGACCGTGGTCCAGGCCGCCAGCGTTGCCGCCTCCCCGTCTGCCGGGCGCGGCGCCTGGCCGGTGCGAATCAGCGCCGCCGCCGACTCCGGAGCCGCTTCGTACTCCCGCAAACTTGACTCGAACAGGTCCGTCAACACCGTACGTTCCGTCTCATCCGGCGGCCGTGAAACGGCGTGCCGAAACGCAAAATCAATCCGCGAGGATGTGTCGCCGCCGCCCTCCGTCATCATCCGCTCGGCAAACACCCGAGCGGCCTCGACAAAGGTCGGATCATTCAACAACGTCAGCGCGGCCAAGGGCGTATTCGACCTGGGACGCTCCGCCGTGCACTCTTCGCGTGTCGGGGCGTCAAGCGACTTGAGCATCGGGTGGAGGAATTGCCGTTGCCAGTGCATATAGACCCCGCGTCGCCATTGGCGGCGGTCTGTGTGCGTTTGATAGGTCCGCTTGGGAAAATTCAGATGGCGATAATAGCCGGCCGGCTGGTACGGCTTGATGCTCGCTCCCCCATAGTCCAATACCAGCAGTCCACTGATGGCCAACGCGTTATCGCGGACCATTTCCGCCGGCAAGCGAAACCTCGACTGGCGGGCCAGCCAGCGGTTGTGCGGGTCTTGCTTGGCAAGTTCCGGCGTCACCGTCGACGCCTGCCGGTATGTCCGGCTCATGGCGATCCGCTTCATCATCCGCTTGACGTCCCACCCGCTCTCGATGAACTCCATCGCCAACTGGTCGAGCAATGCGGGGTGCGAGGGCGGCTCGCTCTGGACACCAAAGTCGTCAAGCGACGGGACGAGCCCGCGGCCGAAGAGCAGGTACCAGAATCGATTGGCAAAAATCCGTGCCGTGTTCCCGCCAACACCGTCCTCTTGGCGAGTCAGCCAATTGGCCAGATCGAGGCGCGTCAACCGCGACTCGCCCACCGGCAGCGTCCCCAGAAACTCCGGCACCGCCGGCTCGACCACGGGACCGCTGTCATCGAGCCAGTTGCCGCGAGGCAGGATGCGGATCGTTCGCGGCTCGATGGCTTGCGTGACCATCGTCAGGCGGGCGGTCTGGCGAATTGCTTGCGCCTCTTCCCGCAAGCCGTCGGACTCCGTCTGCACGGCCGCCCCGGCATCCGACTGCTCGGCTTCCGGCTCCTCCAGCGTCGCCCCGAGCTCAGCCAGGCGCGCCTCGATTTCCGTAAGCCGTCGGCGCTGGCGTTTGCTGAGTACCTTCATCTCCGGCAGCCGTTGCGTCGGCAAGGCATTGGTGGCCTTCCGCAAGTGCTGGTCTTCGTCGATGTCGGCGAAAAAGGCGACCAGCGAGTAAAAGTCCTTCATCGACAACGGATCGTACTTGTGATCGTGGCACTGAGCGCACCCCATCGTCGCGCCCATCCAGACGGCCGAGAAATTCCGCACTCGATCAGCCGCGTAGATCGCCAGGTACTCCTTGGCCTGCACGCCCCCTTCATGCGACGTTTGCAGCAAACGGTTGTAGCCCGTCGCGATCTTCTGATCCTCCGTCGCGTTCGCCAGCAGGTCGCCGGCCAGTTGCTCCCGCGTAAACTGGTCGAAGGGAAGGTTTTCGTTGAAGGCATCAATCACATAATCGCGATACGGAGAGATGTTGTGATCCTGGTCGCCGTGATAGCCGACCGTGTCCGCAAAACGAACCAGGTCCAGCCAGTAAATCGCCATCCGCTCGCCGTACCGGTCCGATGCCAGCAGCCGATCAACCAGTTGCTCGTAGGCCCGCGGGGAGTCGTCCTTGATAAACTGCTCAACCTCACTCGGCGTCGGCGGCAGCCCGGTCAAATCAAAACTGAGCCGTCGAATCAAGGTCACCCGATCGGCATCCGGCGCCGGCGCCAGCCCCTGCGCCTCCAGCCGCGACAACACGAAGTTGTCGATCCAGTTCACCGGCCAGGCAGAGTCCGCAACCGCTGGAACGGAATGACGGCGGGGCGGCGCGTGGGACCAGTGGGACTCCCACTTGGCACCCTCCTGGATCCAGCGCCGCACCAAGTCCCGCTCCTCTTGAGAAACCGTCTTGCCGGAATCGACGGGCGGCATCCGGAGGTCCTCGTCTTCCGCCGTCAAGCGCTGGTAAAGCGCACTCTGGTCCGGATCCCCCCGCACAATCGTCGTCGCCTCAGGATCGCCGAAGACGCCCGCTTGCACGTCAAGTCGCAAGTCTGCTTGACGCTCTTCCTCGTCCGGCCCGTGGCACGAAAAGCACTTCTGAACAAGGATCGGCCGCACATCACGACGGAAATCAACTTCCTCCGCGAACCCCACGAACTGGAGGCACAGGCAAACGCCCACAAAAACTCCCCCGTCAACTTTCACGACGCGAGTCCCCCTGCTGCAAAGCCCTCGATTGATCAGCCGCTGCCGGCACGGCCCTTGACAGTTCAACCTAGGCAACCTAATTATGGATGTCAAGGTCCACATTTCGTCACCCCGCGTGGCAGGCGGTGCTCACGATGCTCCATTCACAATACTCACCGGCGGACTTCGGAATCAATCCGCTGATGTTCTATTACGAAGTCACCCAAGCCTGTGACCTGGTCTGCAAACATTGTAGAGCGTCGGCTCAGGAATGTTCACACCCCGCGGAATTGACGACGGAACAGTCCCAGGCGCTCATTGACCAGATCGCGACTTTTCCGCGGAAGCCGACGCTGGTCCTCACCGGCGGCGACCCCCTCAAGCGAGCTGACATCTTTGAGCTGATTCGATATGCCGTCGCCGCCGGGATGGAGGTGGCACTCACACCGTCGGCAACTCCCCTGGCGACTCGGGACGCGTTACGATCGGCCCGAGACGCCGGCATCCGTCGCCTGGGGATCAGCCTGGACGGCGCAGACGCCGCCACGCACGATGCCTTTCGTGGCTGGGAGGGGAGCTACGAGCGAACGATGCAGATGCTGGCGGATGCCCGCGAGCTGGGCTTGTCGGTCCAGATCAACACGACGATCACGACTCGAAATTTCGAGCAGATCGACGCGTTGGCCGATCAGTTGTCGACGCAGGCCATTGCCATGTGGTCGGTCTTTTTCCTGATTCCCGTGGGACGCGGCAGCGACGAACAGCGCATCCAACCCGCCCAGTACGAGGAGGCCTTTGAGCGGTTGTGGGTGCAGGCCGGCAGGCAACCGTATGGCGTGAAGACGACCGAGGCGCCTCATTATCGTCGCTTTGTCCTGCAACGAGATGGGGATCCCCTGGCGGCTCCGCGGGTGGGCGACCCAGGCGGCCACCCGCGGGCAGCACCTGCAGTTGCGGCGGCCCGCAGTCGCAGCCACCGCGCACCGCTCGGGGTCCGCGACGGCAACGGCATCATGTTTGTCGGGCACACGGGCGAAATCTTCCCCGCAGGGTTCTTACCTCTTCATTGTGGCCGCTTCCCGGACGATTCGGTCGTCGATGTCTACCAGAACCACCCGACCTTCCTGGCTTTGCGCGACCCGGACCAGTTCGAGGACGATTGCGGCATCTGCGAATATCGTTATGTTTGTGGTGGCAGCCGCAGCCGGGCCTTCGCCGTCACGGGCAACCCGTTGGCGGGCGAGCCCGATTGTGTTTACGAGCCGGGTCAGGTGCCCACGATCGAGGTTGGTGAGAGTGTGAGATGAGTTTGTTTGGTCGAAAGAAGCGGCTGGTCGATTACGCAAGTTGCGCCGGCTGAGCGGGCAAACTGCCCGTCGATGGGATCGCGCAGGTCGTGCGCGGCTTGCCGGAGTTCAACGATCCGAACCTGCTTGTCGGCGCCGACGGCGCAAGCGATGCCGGCGTCTATCGCCTTCGTGACGATCTGCTGATCGTGCAGACCGTCGACTTCTTTCCACCGCTGGTGGACGATCCGTTCGTGTTTGGCCAGATTGCCGCCACAAATTCACTCAGCGACGTTTATGCCATGGGTGGCGACCCGACCACGACGCTCAACGTCGTTGGCTTTCCGGATGATCAGCTTGGCCTCGATGTGCTGGCCGAGATTCTCCGTGGGGGTGCGGACCGCATTCAGCGGGCCGGTGCCGTCATCGCTGGTGGCCACACCGTCCGTGACACGGAGATCAAGTACGGTCTCTCGGTCACGGGAATCGTGACTCCCGCGCATCTCATGACGAATCGCAACGCGCGGCCCGGCGATGTGCTCGTGCTCACGAAACCGCTTGGCACCGGTTTCGTCACCACCGCCTTCAAAGCAGGCCGCTGTCCCGACGCGACGCTCGCCGCCGCGATCGACAGTATGATTCAGTTAAATGTGATCGGCCGCGACGCGGCCCGTGAAGCAGAAGCCCGTGCCGCCACTGACATTACGGGATTCGGCCTGGCCATCCACGCCGCCGAAATGGCGCAGGCCAGTAACGTCACCGTGGTCCTGGAATTGGACAAGGTTCCCGTCCTGGCGGGAGCTGAACAGCTCGTCGAGCGAGGTTTCAAGACACGCGCCAGCGCGTCGAATCGACAACATGCCGAGACGTTGATGCGAATTGAAGGTCGCCCCGCCGCCGTGTCGTTGGAACTGGCGTTCGACGCCCAGACTTCAGGCGGTCTCTTGATTAGCGTGGCAGCGGACCGCGCCGACACGGTGGTCCAGCGGGTTCTGGCGGACGGCGGTGCGGCGGCCTGCATCGTGGGATCGGTCACGGAGAAGCAGGCGGAATGGCTCGTCCTGCGAGGGTGAGGAACGGGGGATGAATCGATATTCGGTTTGGGATTCCACGAGACCCACGCCTTCGTCGCAACGGCCCTCGGCGCCGAAGCTGCCGTCGCATGGTTCTTGATGACGCGGTCCTGCCAGGAACCAGACCGCATCATGTCATGCACAGCATGACCTACGGAAGGGATGCCGGTCTTCTGAGGAGTGACGACGCGGCGGAACCGCCTGCTTGCGTCCAACCTCGTCCCCGAATACTCAGCCCGCGACCGCCCGATGGGCGGCGACGATCGCAGCGATCAACACCCCGAAGGCGACACCGGCCGCGATGATCAGCGCCGGGCTGGCCGACTGCCGCACCGGGACCGCAGCAAGCTCGGCAGCCGGCGTTTCGGCCGTCACATAGCCGGGGCTCCAAGGGGAGCCGTCGGCCCGACGCCAGGTGGTTCGATTCTGGTACATGACCGCCAGCAATAGGCCGCCGGAAAGCAAGGCGCTGCCCCACAGCAGCGGCGGCGTATGGGCAACCTGGCCATCGGGCAGCGGCGTCAGGCCCTGGATCGGAAAGGCCTCGGCGTAGCGCATCGTCACGAAGGCGAGGCTATTGTTGAGCGTGTGCATGACGATCGGCGCAAGCAACGACTTGGTCGACAGATAGACGAACTGCAACCCCAGCCCCAAGGCGAACGCACCTGTCGCCTGGACCGGTTCGATATGCATCGCGCCAAACAATCCGGCCGCGAACAACGTCCCTCCGATAACGCCGTAGCGGGCCACCAGCCCGCGGCTCAGCAATCCTCGGCAGTAAATCTCTTCTCCCAGACCGGGTAACAGGCATCCGCCCACGAATACCAACCAACCGGGTAGCAACACGAACTGCCCGAAGACCTCGCTTCCCGTCTGACGAAACGCCTCCAGGAGCGGAATCTCGAGGTTCTCCAACAACACGCCCACACAGTTCGTGACTTCGCTGGCCAGTATCCCGAGCGGCACAGTCAGCAGGAGGACGCAGGCAAGCTGACCGCCGGCCAGGCGTCGCCAGCCCAACTTCCGGCCCATCGAACGACCATAAAAGAGCCGGCAAACGGCCAGGGCAACCAGCAAGGTGATCAGTGTCCCGGCCGGCAACATGTAAATCTGCAGATTCGCCGCGTATCGATTGATCTCGTGCGGACGGGCCGTGACGACGACCATTGCCAGCAAAATGAGGATCGATAGGACGGCCCCCAAGACCACTTGCACAATGAGTGGAACGGACGTCAGCACGACAGCCAGAATCAAGCCGGGCTGAGGCAGTCCGGGCCCGGCCGCAGCTTCCGCCAGAACCGGCTCGACCACTGCATCCACCGCATCCCCGCCGGAATCCGAGGAAGCTCCGGCAGACACCTGCGGCATGCTGTCCTCGCCGGACGAAGGCGGGTCGTCACCTGGCTGGCGAAACACGGCGTCATCAGGATTCATAAGCAAACGGAGCTCCACGACACCCGGCGACAGGGTTGGTCAGGTGCTGCAAGCAGTCATCGACTCGACAAATTGTCCAAACAGGTACTGGCTGTCATGCGGACCCGCTGACGCCTCCGGATGATACTGAACGCTGAATGCCGGTGCCGTCCGGTGGCGCAAGCCGGCAATCGTGTCATCGTTCAGGTTGCGGTGGGTGATCTCGAAGCACTCCGGCAAGGAGGCTTCTTCGACCGCAAAACCATGATTCTGGGACGTGATCTCTACTCTTCCATTCAACAGATTCAAGACGGGTTGATTGGCGCCCCGATGGCCGAATTTCAGTTTGAATGTCTTCGCGCCGCCCGCGAGTGCCAACAGTTGATGGCCGAGGCAAATTCCGAAGACCGGAACTTTGTCGAGCACACCTTGGATCGTCTGGATGGCATAGTCCAGCGGTTCGGGATCGCCGGGCCCATTCGACAAGAACACACCGTCCGGCTTGCGGTCCAGGACCTCGTCCGCCGTCGACGTTCCCGGCAACACGGTAACTCGGCAACCCTGGCTGCGGAGGTGGCGGGGAATGTTCCATTTCATGCCAAAATCGAGCGCCACGACGTGCAATCCACGCTCGGTCACCGGCCGATTGTGCAGTTGGGCCCAATCGTCCAGCGATTCATCCCATTGGAGATCGGCGTCCGGCAGGACCTCGCGAACCAGATCGCGACCGACCAGCCCGGGACTGGCGACCGCCTTGTCGATCAGCCGAGCGTCATCCAGGTCACGTGAGGAAAGCACGCCTTTCATGGCACCATGGATGCGAATCCGCCGCACAAGGGCCCGCGTGTCGATCCCCGCCAGGGCGACAATGCCATGCTCGCGCAAGTACGCTTGCAGGTCGCCGCTCGCACGAAAGTTGCTGGCAATCCGGCTGTTCTCGCGGACGATAAATCCTGCCAGATGCGGCTTGCTACTCTCCAGGTCCTCCTGGTTGACGCCGTAGTTGCCAATCTGCGGATAGGTCATCGTGACAATCTGCCCACGATAACTTGGGTCGGTGAGAATCTCCTGGTAGCCGGTCATCGACGTGTTAAACACAACTTCGCCGTCGACTTCACCCTCCGCGCCGAATGACTCGCCAACGAAAACGGTACCATCTTCGAGAGCCAGTTTTGCGATGCTCATAGTTCTCTTCATAAAAATGGGCAAACTAAGCGACCGTTGGTGGTACGGTCCAACCCGGTAACTTCGGTCGCGAAAACCCGCATGGCAACTCATTCTAAAGTTGCCTGCCTTGGCGCCCCGATACCTTGAACTGCTTGACTGTGGGTCTCCGTGACGGAATTCATTCCCAAGCGGTCAGTCAAACTAGGAAGGGTCCTTGATTCGACGATCAAGGGCCCTTTTACTTTGCGCTGCCGGCAGTTGTCAGGCGCATCGGGTCCCGCCGCATGCACAGCATGACCGACAGACCTCCTGCTGCCAAGACCCGGACGATGGCCCCCATAAGGCGGTCATCGTCAGCCGGTTGGGGCCCCCGATGCCTGTTGGGATGCATACCCCTTCTCTTCCCGATCGAGGCAGCGACTGATCTGACGGACCGCCTGGCGGAGGCGATTCTCGTTTTCGACCAGGGCCAGCCTCAGATACCCCTCGCCAGCGGTGCCGAAGCCGCTTCCCGGGCTGACCGCCACGTCGCCCTTTTCCAGCAGCATCAAACCGAAGTCCATCGTGCTCATCCGGCTCGCCCACGGCTCGGGAATTTTGGCCCAAAGGAACATGCCGGCCTTGGGGAGTTCGACATCCCAGCCAATCCGCCTGAGCCCTTCCGCCAGGACGTTGCGGCGTTTGCAGTAGATCTCCGACTGGGACTCGACCGCGGCTTCCGTATCCCGCAAGGCGACGATGGCGGCGATTTGAACGGCCTGAAACATCCCGTAGTCGTAGTACCCCTTGATGACGCCCAGTGCGCGAATCATCTCCGCATTGCCGCAGCAGAAACCGACCCGCCAGCCGGCCATGTTGTACCCTTTGCTCATCGTCGTAAATTCCACCCCCACTTCCGCGGCCCCCGGAGCGGCGAGGAAACTGGGAGGCCGATAGCCGTCAAACGCGACATCGGCGTAGGCGAAATCGCTGATGACCATGAAGCCGTAGCGTTTCGCCAGCTTGACGACTTCTCGATAGAAATCAGGCTCGACCGTCACGGTTGATGGGTTGTGGGGGTAGTTGAGCACCAGCAGCTTCGGCTTGGGATAGAGATGCTGACACGTGTAGGCGATGTTGGAGAGGAACTGGTCGCCGTTGGCGACTTCCAAAGCGATCACATTGCCGGCCGCCAGAGCGACGGCGTACATGTGCACCGGAAAGTAAGGAGCCGGCACGATGGCCGTATCTCCGGGCCCCATCAGCGCCAGGCACATGTGGCTGAAGCCCTCTTTCGAGCCCAGGCAGGTAATGACCTCGGATTCCGGGTCGAGCCGCACGCCGTACCGCTTCAAATACTTGCTGGCGACTTCGCGACGCAGGTTGAGGATCCCGTTCGACTTGCTGTACCCGTGGTTGGCTGGATCGCGGGCGGCTTCCGAGAGCTTTTCGACGACCTGGTCGACCGGCGGATCCGAGGGATTCCCCATTCCCAGGTCGATCACGTCGCTGCCGGCTTGCCGTTTCTCCAACAGTTGCGCGTTAATTTTCCCGAACAGGTAGGGGGGCAACCGATAGACTCGCGCCGCCAACTCAATGCGGGGAGGACCGGCATCTGCCGTCGTTTGCTGGTCTTGGGGCAATTCAGGGAGATCGTACTCGGACATAATCGGCGAGGTGGGGGACATGAGGGAATGAGAATACGAAGCCCTTCAACCATAGCCTTGATCGGCGAAAAAGGAAACGGCCGGCGACCAGCCCTGCATTTTCCGGCCTGGATCACTCGTGAAAGAACAACGGAGCAGTCCAAGTCGCTGCCTGGCCATCGTTTGCAGTGAACTTACGCACGGCACCGGGTATTGCAGCGCGGAATGCGTTCCCGTCCGGTTTGCTCGTCGATCAACCGCACCGCGGGCCGGCGCCCCATGGCCGCGAGAAGCGTCACTTGTCCGCCAGATGCCGATCGAGCCAGTCGATCCAGGCCTTGACGGCGCGCTGGGCATCCTCGCCGGAAAAGCCATGCGCCGCACCTTCGATCGTGACAAGTTCACCAGGCACATCCGCCTCCTTGAGCGCCGCCAACATCCGCGTGCTGTTGCTGATCGGAACCAACCGGTCCTGATCGCCATGCACGAGCAGAACGGGAGCATCATCCGAGGTGACATGCAGCAAGGGGGAGACGCCCTCAGCAAGCTTGTCATCGAAAATCAGCGCCGGAAAGGACTTCGTCAGTTCCTCGTCGTTGGCGAACTCGCGGAGATCCGTGGGTGGGAAATAGGCGACCACTGCGGCGACGCGGCTGCTGGCCCGCAGAACGGGGTCCCGAGCGTCGGGATCACCGTCGTCGCCGGTTGTCCCCAGCATCAGGGCGAGGTGGCCGCCGGCACTTCCGCCCGCCACACCCAGTCGGTCGGGATCGACCCCAAACCGCTCGGCGTTGGCCCGCACGAACCGAGTCGCGCGCCGGACGTCGGGAACGATCTCCGGAACCGTGTACTTGGGACTGCTGCCGTGGCGCACCGCAAAGACCGTGTAACCATGGTCCAGTAATGGCTGAAACAGGCCCTTCATCCTTTCGGGCGGCGTCCAGCGAGAAACCCAGCCTCCACTGACCATGAACATCACACCCACCCCTTTGGCATCCTGCTGGGGTGTAAACACATCCATCGTCATCGCCAATCCGTGTTTGTGGCCGTAGACGACGTCGGGCGTGATCGTCAATTCGCCATTGGCCGCGTTGGGCAGGAGCCACGCAACGACCGTACCGGCCATGATCGCGATCGCCATCAACTCGTTCCGCATGGTCAACTCCTCGTCATGTGATTTCCGCATCCCCAGTCAACCGGCACATCGTTCGCCCGCCGGGCATCCGATCGAGCCTGCAGGGGACGCATGCTGGCAAAACGCCACTATAGCGAAGCACGGGACAAGATTCCTCAACGTCGCGCCGATCACCGCTTGGTTTACCGTTCGGTTGATCCGTGTTTCGCGCTGGGCGACGTTCGCCCCGGTCTCGTCGCCTGCTGCACTGAAAGGGCGCGACCAGGGTCGGCCCCAAATGGCGACCGGGCTCGCAAGGAACGGCGGATTCAAATCCGCAAGCAGTGTTTCCCGCGATCTCTAAGGCCGACCCGCGATCTCTACGGCCGAATCGTCGCTTGCTGGACGGTTCGCGCCGCCAACCGCTCGGGCACAGGCCTCGGGATTCTCTCCGGCGCCGCGACGCTCGGGTGCCCCCCCGCACGGTGAACAAGCTCAAGCGGCGGGTCGGCAAGGTCCTGTTCGTAAAACCTGCGGCTGGGAAAAATGTCGGCGGGATAGGTGAAGTTATCGAGCATTGCGAGTGCGGCGCAGTGGGAAGCGCCGGTGCTGCTCTCCAGCATCCCGCCCACCCAGCACGGCACACCGGCCTCCCGAGCCAAGTCGTGGATTCGAATGGCATTGGTCAAACCGCCGACACGACCCGGCTTGACGTTCAGCAGCCGGCCACTCTTGAGGGCAATTGCCTGGGCTGCCCGGCGAGGCCCGGTAATGCTCTCGTCCAGGCAAACGGGCGTCTTGATTTGGCGCTGGAGCGTCGCATGATCGACCAGATCGTCATGTGCCAGCGGTTGCTCGATCATCGCCATTTGAAACTCGTCCAGCGCCTGAAACATCGGTAGATCGGCCAGGGTGTAACCGCTGTTGCAATCGATGTGGATCGGATGATCGGGGGCGACCTTTCGGACCGCCCGCACCATTTCCACGTCCCACCCGGGCCGGAACTTGAGCTTGATCCGGGCGAATCCAGCCTGCACCGCCTCGGTGACGCTGTCCAGCAGATCGTCGATGGAATCCATGACACCAAAATCGGCCCCCACGGGCACATCGTCACGCGTCGCGCCCCAGATTTGATGTAAAGGTCGCTCCTCCATGACGTGCGTGAGCCCCCACCAGGCCGTATCCAAGACCGCCTTGGCAAAGGAATTCCCTTTGTAGACGGCGAGCAACTCCTGGAGCCGGTCGCCGGAAGGGACGTCCCGGCCGATGAGGGCGGGTGCCAGCCAGTCGCGGACGGTGGCGAAAACGCCCCCCGCCCATTCCGGGCTATAGCAAGGCGCGGCCAGCGGAGAACTCTCTCCCCACCCTTCCGCCTCGCCGCTGGACATCCGGCACAGAACCGAATGCACCGCAAGATCCTCGCCGTAGGCCGTCCGCCACGGATAGATCAATGGCATGGCCACATGATACAGGTCAATCCGGTCAATCTTCATGGGCGAAACTCAGTCAGAAAAAACAGAGGCGCAGGGACATTGCCGATCTGGGTGAAGTCGCCGGGCGCCGCCCCAGCAAAGACGCCGCCCCGTTGCACCTCGACCGGACCGGCTGCCGCGATGTTAGCTCATCTTGTCGGCGGCCACAAATTGATTGAGCGCTTCGAATACGGTCTCCAGCCGCTCAGACAACTCGTCCAGCAACGGCGAGGTTTCCTGCATCCTTCCATCCTTGGCCGCCTGCTCCAGGGCGAAGGCAGTCTCTTTCGCGGCATTCGCGCCAAAACACCGGAGCGACCCCTTGATCGTATGCGCCGCACGGTGAACCGACCGCTGGTCACCGGAAGAGATCGCCGTCCTGAGTTGGTCCAGATGCACGGGGGTCTCCTCCAGCATCGCGGCGGCCAGATCCTGCAGCAGGTCGCGGTCCTGGTCGACGACCTGCAGCGCATGATTCCAGTCAATCACCGATTCCAGGTCGATGACCGGCGCGGTGGGGTCTCCAGCCCCGGCCCCGGTGGCCGACGCGTCCTCTCCCTCTGTGCCACCACGGGCCAGCTCATCTGCCGCGGCGGTGCCGGCGTGCAGGCCGCGTGCCGGACGATCGTCGGCCAGCGGCGCTTGGCCGGCATCGCCAGACCGGCCGCCTTCCTCCGCGCGAACGGCCCGGGCCCCGGAGTTCTGCAATACCTGGTTAATGGTCTCGGCCAGCAACGCGCTACGGATCGGCTTGGCAATGTAACCATCCATGCCCGCTTCAAGACACGTCTCGCGGTCCCCTTTCATGGCATGGGCGGTCATGGCAATGATGGGCACATGCCTGCCCGATCCCGCAGTTCCGGAACGGATCCGCTGGGTCGCTTCCAGGCCATCCATGGTCGGCATTTGGATGTCCATCAAGATCACGTCAAATGCCCCTTCGCGGGCAGCCGCAACCGCCTCCAGGCCATTATCGACGACTTGTACGCGGTGCCCTTGACGGCTGAGCAATTCGATGGCCAGCTTCTGATTGACAAGACTGTCTTCCGCCAGCAGGATATCGAGCCCTCCCGCGGTGGGCAGGTCCGCTCCCTGGGACCGTTCCGCCAACTGTCGTGCTTGTGCCAGTGGATCGCGTGCCAGCAGGAGCGCGTCGCGCAGTTCATTCACTTTGAGCGGCTTCATGACGTAGGCAGCTACCCCGAGTTGCTCGCAACGGGCTACTTGCCCGCGCTGGTCCCCCGCTGTCAACATCACCACGCGGGCCGCGCACAATTCAGGCTCGGCATTCATCGATTCACACAGGGCGAACCCATCCGGAGCCGGCATCGTGGCGTCAACCAGTGCGAGATCGAACGGCGCGTTCCGTTGCCGCGACTCTCGCAACGCGGTCAGCGCCGCGCCGTAATCGGCAACGCATGCCACCTTCATTCGCCAATGCGCCAGGACTGTCGCCAGCATGTCGCGATGGGCACGATTGTCGTCGACGACGAGGATTGACAGGTCGGCCAGTGGCGCGGCGCGCGACTCGCCCTCGTCGGCCGCGTGCTCGGCGGCGACACCGAAATGGGCATGGAACGAGAAAGTGCTCCCCCGGCCAACCGCACTCTCAACCGTCAGGGGTGACCCCATCATCTCGGTTAATCGCCCGGTAATGGCGAGCCCCAAGCCGGTACCGCCGTACCGCCGCGTCATGCTGTTATCGGCCTGCTCAAACGGAGCGAAGATCGCCTCGTGCCGATCCGCCGGGATGCCTACGCCCGTATCGCGAACCGAGAACTTCAATTCGACCCGCTCGGCCGTCTGGGAGAGTTTTTCGATGGTCAACTGAATTTCGCCACGCGGCGTAAATTTGATCGCATTGGCGACCAGGTTGACCACGACCTGACGCAGCCGCAACGGGTCGCCAACCAGCCAATCGGGAATCGCCGGATCAATCGCACAGAGCAATTCGAGCCCCTGCCGGTGCGCCCGCAGCGCCAACGACCGCAACGTATCTCCAACCCGCTCGCGCAGGTCGAACGCCACCTCATCCAACTCCATCTTGCCGGCTTCGATCTTGGAGAAATCCAGAATATCGTTGATGATCTCCAGCAGCGAATCTGCCGACTGCTGGATCATCGTCAAGTACTCGCGCTGCTCCGTGCCGGTCGATTCACTGAGCAGCAAGTCGGTCACTCCGATGATCGCGTTCATGGGGGTGCGAATTTCGTGGCTCATGTTGGCCACGAAGAGACTCTTGGCCCGGTTGGCGGACTCGGCGGCATCCTTGGCCTTTCGCAAATCACTCTCGTGCTTCTTGCGGTCGGTAATGTCTCTCAGAAAGACGGCGAATCCGGCCGCACCCTGCAGGGGAATCGGCTGCGTGGCAATCTCCGCAATAAACCGCTCGCCATTCATCCGCTGCATTTCAACGTCCACTCGGTGGCCGAGGATCGACCCCGTCTTGCCGCCGCCGGCATACTGCGCCAAGCTCTCACGGAACCGGTGCCGAGAACCGTCGGCGACCAGGTCGGCCAACTCTTTCTCAATCATCGCGGCCTTGCGGCCGCCAAATGTCTGCAGCGCGGCACGATTCACTTCAACGATCCGCCCCTCTTCGTCCAGAAAGATAATGCAGTCCATCGCGTGCTCGAGAATCGCCCGCTTCCGTGCCTCACTCTCTCGCAATTGCACCTGCGAACTCATCCGCTCGGTGACATCCCAGAAGATCCCCTGGATGCCGACAATCTGGCCGTTCTTTTCCAGCAGGGGCACCTTAATCACCTGGACGTACGACTTCGTACCGAGCGCGTCCTGGTTGATCTCGACGTCATCCATGGGTTCGCCGCTTTCTAGTACGGCCAGGTCATCCGCCCGGTACTTCTCCGCCAATTCGGCAGGATAGAGGTCCGCATCCGTCCGCCCCACGATATCGTCGAGCGTTACGCCGAGCAGATCACAGAACGACTGGCTGGCAAACGTAAAGCGACCATCCAGGTCTTTTCGAATCACGTGCAGGTTGAGGTTTTCGATCAGCGACAAGTAGCTGAATTCGGTGTACCCCAACTCGCGCTCCGCATCCTCCAACAAGCTCATCTGGGAAGACAAATCGAACGTTGCTTTCTGCAACCGTGCCGACCGGTGTTCGAGATGCTGAACCAACTCGCGTTCGCGGAGCTTGACGTCGACCGCCAGCATGGCGGCCGCCCACACTCCGAATGCTTCCAGCACACCATTTACCGCCAACTGGCTGAGTGCGTCCGCCGAACTGGATTGGGCGGCGCAGGCGATGTCCGCCACCGCAATGAACGCGGTGGCAAACGCCGCGACCGTAACCGCCGTGTAGCGGCCGTGCAGGCGAGTCGAATACAAGACGACTAAGACATACAGTAGCCCGGTGGCAAAATACGTGGGCGCCAGCAGGTCGATGACAAAGACACCGCCACCCAGCAACAACATCGCGATCACGGAGAAGATAGATGGTTTCATCTGAAGGTTCCGGGGCGAACCATCAACGACCAGCGCGGTGCTTGACCATCGTGACGACGTTTCCGGACTCGTTGAATGTAACTTCATCCATCAACGAGCGGATCAGATAGAGACCGCGTCCGTGCGTCTGTGCGACGCTGCCCGGCAACGTGGGATCGGAAAGGCGGGACGGGTCGAATCCAGGTCCCTCGTCCTGGACGATAAACTTGGCGAAACTCCCTGTCAGAATTGATGTCAGCCGAACACGTCGGCCACGGTAGGGCGCATGTCGGCTGCGTTCCTGCAGTACCTCGCGATAATAAGCCTCGTGCATTTCACGCGTCGACGACGGTGATTCGAGATTGCCGTGCTCGATCGCATTCACCAACGCCTCGTAAAGGGCCATGCCGACGCGGGCTACGTCACCTTCGTTAAACAACCTTCGTTGACGCAATTGGTCCTTCAGTTGGCCAATGACCGTGTCCAGGCCTTCGACCGAGTTGTTCAGGACATACTCCGCCGTCAACGTCGTCATGGATTCCAATGCTGCCCCCTTCTGCGCGATCTCCCCTCCAGTCTAACGCCTCAACGCGGCACGACCAACGGAAAAACTCGCCAGAACCGGCGGATCGTACCGACGTTCGGGAGCGGAACGCTCGGGCGGAGGACGTCGCGATTCAGCAGCCAGCCACCACCGGTCCGGCGAAGCATTCGCCACGGCAAGCGGGCCGGCCGGCTTCAGCCGGTGACCTTCGCCCCATCTTCATCATCGCCGGCCGCGGCCTTCCGTGCCGACTCGTCGTCCAGGACGCGCTGCGGTGTCGCTTGGCGCACCGACTCCACTTCGAACATCGCGAACAGCAGATTGAGGCCATAGACGAGGATCGCCACCACCCCCATCCCAATCGGCACGGACGGCGTTGCCCAAATGCCGCCTTCACCGGCCTCTGTCAGCGTCCACATCCAGTTCGTGGCTTGAAACGGCGTGTACTCCAGTTCGCTATAGCCGAACCACCACGCCTGCAAGAACGCCGGCACCGCACACCCCAGGAGTGCAACAAAGATCCCCATCAGGAACGGCACAATCATCCCCACATACGCGATCTGACGGAGGGCCAGGACGATCAGCCTGGTGACTCCCAGATAGGTCACCAGGTAGGAAGTGATGAGCAGACTGAAGAGCACCCAATCATCGTTGCTCGGCCCCCCCGCCATGGCCGCCATGCCGGAGACAATCGCCAGGCCTGCCATCACGAATGTCAAGGTGGCCATGTTCGCCACGGCGAAGGCGTAACCGGTTCCGGAGCCCGGATTGAACCAGGTCAGCATCATCCGGCCCAGGAAGCTGTGCGGCAACGTCCGCTTGACGCGCGGCGAAAGTTGCGCGTTCTCGCCGACCATCAGACTTCCCACGAGGTACCAATAGATGGCGGGGAAGATCAAGAACACGAACAACACCTCTTCCGCTTCCGAACGGAGCCAGCAGTATGTCATCCAGCCGATCCACAACAGCTGCTGCACCATCATGACCACGCGTAGCTTGGTCGACCGATTGTCGCTGGCGAAGCTGAGCATGGCGGCGGCTACCAGGACGAATAACACCACGAAGGAGACGGTGAAGCAGACGACGGCCAGGTTGGCCGTCCAGAAATCCAGGGTTTGATACGGCATCGAACTGCCGGCGAAAATAATGTTGACCGCGGAAACACTCCAGATGATGGCGACCAACAGTAGGCCGATCAGCAACAACACGGACAGCACCACCTGCCATTGGCGCGACCGGGTCACCGTCGCCACCACCAGCCCCAGCGAGGCGAGCAACACCGACGTCGCGAAGGTGTGAAACAAGACGAACCCGATCGTGAAGATATCAATGCCCCGCAACAGGTAGGTGAAAGCGATGCAGGGGGCGAGTGCCGAGTAATACACGACCATCTGCAGCATGGCACTGCCCAGCTTACCGGTAACAATCTGCCGCGAACTGAGCACCGTGATTGAGAGCAATTCGAACGTCCCGTCCTCGCGCTCCGACGCCAGCGACCGAAAAGCGGAAAAGGGCACGACGACCAGCACCGGCGCCGCCAGGACAAAGTAGTAGCCCATCAACATGAAGGTGCCGCCCGGTGCGTAGTAGATCGCCGGCGACGCCAGGGCAATGCCCAGCAGCGACCAGGCCCAGCCGCAGATCAGCAGCAGGGAAAAGGTGATCACAAACTGCCGGCTCTTGAGCGCCTGCCGGGCTTCCTTGACCAGGATCGGATTGAGCCGCTCGCTGAGGCGGTCCACCGCCGCATCGAAGCGGCCTGGCGTCCCGGGCTGTCGATAAGACGGTCCGAACGGATTCGACCGCCCGTCGTTGATTTCGGCCAATTTCGATGTGGCGTCCGCGGATGTCATTGCACAAATCCTTGCGTGACATGCATAAAGACATCTTCCAGGGACTTCACATGCGACCCATAGGCGGCGATCTTGAAGTCGGCCAGAATCATTTCACGCAACAGCTCCGCCTGCTCCGGGCGGCCGCCCGCATGGGAAAAGCGGACGAGCTCTCCATCCACCACCAAATGCTCGATGTCTCCCCGCGCTTCCAGCCAGCCGCGAAGTCCGGAGACGTCGTCCAGGACACGCACTTCCACTTCGCTCAGAACGGTCTGCCCGCGCTGAATCTCGTCCACCGCACCAACCGCCAGCAACTGCCCCTGCTCGATAATGCCGACGCGGTCACACATCTCAGCCAACTCGGTCAAGATATGCGAGCTGACGAGGATTGTCTTCCCGTGGTCGGCCAGTTCGCGGATCATCTGCCGCAGTTCGATCCGCGCCCTGGGATCGAGGCCCGCGGCCGGCTCGTCCAAAATCAAGACGCTCGGGTCATGGACCATCGAACGTCCCAGGCAGAGACGTTGCTTCATCCCCTTGGAGAGTCCACGAATCGGCTTGTCCGCCAGACCGTCCAACTTGGTGAATCCCATCACGTGCTTGAGGGCTTCGGTCCGCTCCCGCCCCCGTAGCCCGTAAGCTCGGGCAAAGAAGTCCAGGTATTCGCGGCAGTTCACATTCGGATACGTCCCAAATGCGTCCGGCATGAAACCCAACCGGCGGCGGACGCGATCCGGATCATTGATCACCGAAAATCCGTCGACCAGCGCATCCCCATACGTGGGCAGGTCCAAGGTCGCCAGGATCCGCATGCTGGTCGTCTTCCCCGCGCCGTTGGGTCCGATGTAGCCGAACACTTCTCCCCGCATGACGTCGAACGAAACATCGTCAACTGCCCGGGTGGCATCGAAGAACCGGTGCAGGCGTTGGAGCGTTATCATCGGCTGGTCTGCAAGCGTCACCCGTCACCAACTCCCTGTCACGAGGTGGAAGCCGGCTTCGTCCCGCGCATCGGCAATCCCGGTCGAGACCTCAACGGGCGTGGAGACCGTCGCCAGAAAGCTCCGCGGCTGCAGCCCGCCGAAGCGGTTGGCCAGCAACTCGCGGATCCGTCGTTCGAACAAGCTCGTGTTAAACGACGGTTCCGAGAGGCCGGGGTCCACGTTCTGTGAATAGTCGTAGTTTACGAAGAAGTCCGCGGCGTTCTCCAGCTTGTAAGGGTCGAATCCTTCAGGATACATGGGCCGATTCGACACCAGCAACTTGCTCCAGAAGTCGCTCGCTTCCTTGCCGGGCACCGGCGAAAGGCTGACCGTGTCCCCCTTCGCGACACGCGCTCCGCGGTAGAGCCCGCCGCCGGCCGTGCGGAGGATCAGGTCTTCGATGTCGGTGCCCAAGGCATTCGTTACTCGCGGCGGATCCCCGGTTTCATCGACCCGCAGCCCCAACGACGTGCTCCGCGACTCGAGCACCAAAAACTGCTTGGTGGATCGGGTCGGCAGAAAGCCTTCGGCCAGCCGCTGATCGTCGCCCCAGGCAAGCAGATTGCGGCCGTCTCGTGACACCCGGCTCATCGGCTCGTATTCAACCGGATAGATTGCCGCATCTTTCGGAAACGACAAGCCACTCGAAGGGGAGAGTCCGGCATAGTACGACTGGCGTGACCAGGAGACCACGTGTCCGCTCGCCTGGTCAATCTCCGTGACGCTTCGCGTCCGCTGGCGCACCCCCAGCCCGTCCGTCAGCAACGCGTAAACCAGCAGGCAAAGCGTCACGACCGACGCCCCCAGCGGAACCGTGACGAGGATCAAGTACAGTCGGCGCTGGCGATGCAGGACCAGGTAATTGACCGGACCGATGACGATCACAAAGAGTGAGATGAGTACCAGAAAGGAGTTCACGGGGGCCTCGCCGACACCCGGAATCAGCAACTCCCAGTACTCAGGGTTGTCGCGATGCATGGAGATGCCGTGCCGGCGATACCACATCCACTGATCCTGAGGCAGGCTATTCAACAGCCAGGCCCAATGCTCTTCTTCGCCGGGAAACGGATTCTCGGCACCAATCGCCACGAGATTGCCCTGCCGCAATCGTCGAAACAGAAAGCGTTTGGGGCCGGGCGGATCACGATGGCTCTGGGGAACGGCGGTGCCGTCAGCGCGGACCATGCTGATTCCCGGCGCGAATACCGTGTTTCCGTTCACCGACCGCAGGGAACCGACGTCGTTGGTAAAATGCCGCTCGTGCGGCTCGGACCATCCGCGCGCATAAGGTCGCTGTGGGTCCGTCGCCAGCGACGACGCCTCGACAAGCTGTTCCAAGCGCTCCAGCCGTTCATAGCCGTCCCCTACGCCGTACACGCACAACGTTCCGCCACAGGCCTGCCACTGCCGAATCGCGCGCCACCTCTCCGGCAAGCTGTCAACAATCTCTTCCAGGTCCGGCAGGGAGACGACGACCAAGGTGATCGCCGACAAGTCAATCCAACGATCCGTGAGGTCACCAGGCGGCAAGATCTCGATGCGCGGCAAATCGGTCAGAAGCCGCAAGATATCCGAGTCATCCACCGACTTGGAAGTATTGAACGCTCCCTGCGCCGCATACGAGTTATAAGAATCCAAGGCAACGCGGCTCGCCAACGCGCGAATGTCCGGCAACTCGTTCGAATCCGGGTTTGCCCGCCGGAGGGTCGAGGAAATCGAGTTGCCCGGGGCAGCGGGATCGAGGACCAGGATGGACGGAGACGCCTCGCTCCAGTTGTAAAACGTGCGCGCCGGGAACCCGACGTAGCGGGAGGACAAGTCGCGTAACCGCCGATCGTCTTCGCTCGTTTCGATATCGAAATTGTTCCACATCTCGTACTGAGGAATCGACACCGTGACATCAGCGAACGTGGCTCCCTGAGGCAACCATACCGTCTCGCTCACCGAAGTTCGGATCGTGCCCATTCTCCAACTGCGGGGTCGCAGCGTGATGTGAATCGAGCGGTCTGCCGGTGCCGGTCCGGGCGGAATCGGCGAAACGCGCAGGCGAACGGGACGATAGCCGGTTCCATCCACCCACCGCGTGTCGATCTGCAGCTTGAGACCGCTCCGAATTTTCGTCCCCGCCAGGGGAAGGCTCACGACGCCGCCGGTGCCGGCGCGCGCGACCGCAAGGCTGCCGCACAGCACGGCCGTCAGGATCGGGGCTCCGACCACGACCGCTCGAAAACGGCGACGGTCCCTCGTCACGCTGGAAAACGATAAGGCCATGCTGGCGTGGTCACTCCTCGGGCAACAACGGTTCAATGACCTGGGGCGGCGGCTTGGACGAGGCGAAGGGCGACGTCGCCACGTCCTTCCGGCGGAACATGCCGAACACCGAAGTAAGTGCCCAGGCCAGGCCGAAGGAACTTGCCTGCAGCAACATACTGATCAGTAGTCCCCCAACAGCGACGCTCAAGGCGACCGCCCATTGACTTCCTTGGACCGCCAACGTCACGACGAAGAAAAAGACGCCGCAGACCGTCATCAGAAAGAGCAGAAATCGCAGCGAAAAACGTGGGATGAGCATGCCGTGATTTTCCCACAGTCGGAGAGGTTTGCAAGACGATGTCCGTGCCACCGATCTGACGGAGCCGCGCGGTTGACCACGGCGGCTGGCCATCGACTTCCCTACCAGATGAAAAAACGGCCTGACGTGCTAAGATAAACGATTCGCAGTCCCTGTTCGCCCCCCGAAACGCTTTCTTGGATACCAACCATGCAGTTTTTTCTGCCTCGACTCGTCGCCTGCATTTGCCTCGCCACGCTGGTCGGCGGCGGTCTGCCGGACTCGCCAGCTTGCCACGCCGAGGAAATGCAGTATCCGCTCTCGATCACGGTCGCGGAAAATGGCCAAATGTTCGTCGCAGACCGTAACCTGCCCGGCATCTGGAAGATCGCCGATGGGAAACGCTCCGTCTTCTTTCGCGGCCAGAAGAGATTCCGTACTCCTCTGAACGCCGTTCGCTGCGTCCGCGTGGACCGCCAAGGCAACTTGCTGGCCGGGGACAGCGCCACCAGGAACATTTATCGATTCGATGCCGACGGCAAACCGCAACCGGTGACCAAGGCGACCAAAGGCATGGGGCTCATCGGCATTCCGATGGACATCGGCGTCAACAGCAAGGGGGACATCTACGTCACCGACCTGGAAATCCACCGTGTCGTCAAGATTGCTGCCGGCAAGGACGAGCCGGAGGAGATTGCAGAGATCGCCGGATGCCGCGGACTGTTTGTGGATAAGAACGATGCGGTCTGGGTCATCTCGACGACCGAGGACCAACTCCACCGTATCGCCCCTGACGGAAAGCAGACGGTCGTCGTCCCGGGACGACCATTCCAGTTTCCGCACACCGTGGCGGTTTCCGACGACGGCACCGCGTTTGTTTGTGATGGATACGCCAAGACGGTGTGGAAGGTGGCCGGCGACGGAAAACCCGAACCGTGGGCGGCAGGAGAGCCGTTCGTCGGGCCGGTTGGCCTGGCAATCCGGGACGGGGCCCTGTTCGTGGCGGACCCGCGGGCCACAGCGGTCTTCTCAATCGACCAGGAAGGCACCGTGACCAAGGTCGACGCCCAAGCCGATGAATGACCGCGAACGGTGGAATCAAAAGTATGCGAACGGCAGCCATGGCGGCCTGACGCCAAGCTCGACGCTGGTGGAACTGGCAGCGCACCTGCCGGCCGCCGGTCAAGCCATCGACGTTGCCGGCGGCGCGGGAAGGCATGCGATCTGGCTGGCCCAACGGGGCCTGGACGTCACGTTGGCCGACGTTTCCGACGTCGGCCTGAACCTGGCCAGCGAGCGAGCTCGCGACTCGGCATGCCGCCTCCGCACGTTGCGTCTCGACCTCCAACAGGCGACCTTCCCGGCCGGTCCTTGGGATTTGATCCTCACCGTTCACTTCCTCTGGCGTCCCCTGTTCGCCAGCTTTGCACGCTCGCTGGCGACCGGCGGCAAGCTAGTCGTGATCCAGCCCACGATGACAAACCTCCAACGCCATCCAAAACCACCGGCCCCCTTTCTCTTGGAAGACGGCGAACTTCCCACGCTGATCGCCGGGCTGACAATCGACCACTACGCCGAAGGCTGGCAATCGGACGGTCGCCATGAAGCCGTGCTGGTGGCACGTCGAACCTGACTTGCTCGGCGCAACCGCAACTCGCTCGGCGCGGGTCTCTGACCCCGCCGAAACCGTTGACCGAAGGTCTCCCCAATCAGCAGAACACACGGTCCGACCGGCCGTGCATTTTCTTGGGCCTGGGGGGAGACCTTGCGGTCGGGGCGGGTGCGGGGTCAGAGACCCGCGCACAACAATAGTCGCCCGCGCACAACACTAGTCACCCGCACAACAATAGTCACCTGCACAACAATAGTCACCCGCGCGCAACAGCATCACCCGCCCACAACAGGCCGCCACACGCCCGAAGGCTCGCGCGCAAAAACCGTCCCGATGCCGCAAGGAAATCGACGGCCTCTCAGGCGCGTGCGTCAACCAGGCTGTCACCCAGTTCGACGATGATCGAGCCGCCATCGTCGGTCTCGATCTCGACTTCGTCGGGGTTGATCCGCTTGACCTTGCCCTTCACTGTTCCCACATCCACGACGTCACCTTCGCGCAATTTGAGAATCACCCCTTCGGTGCGAACCGTGATGAAGAGCTTTCGCTGGCCGAAGGCGTCGGTTATCCCGGTCACCACGGCCTGCGTCGCTGGATCGAACCCGGGCGGCTCGGGTGTCTCCGCGGGCGGCGGCGGAGGATCTTCGACTTGAATTGAATAATCGGCTGTGTCGGTGCGGGCCGGCAACCCGCTGTCGGTCACCCGGACCGAAACCTGATACTCACCAATGGCCGTCGGCGTCCAGGTGATTTCCCCGGTGCGGGCATCGATCTTCGCACCGTCGGGCACCTCCCCTTCAAACGCGTAACTCAGGCTACCGTTCTCCGGATCGCTGGCCTTCGCTTGAAACCGAATCGATTGGTTCGGATTGCCGCGTTGGGTTCCGAGCGTCGCCAGTTGCGGCGGCTTGTTTGCCGGCGCGAACGTATTGCGATTGAGAATCGACGTCACGTACGTCTCCAGGTCGGCGTGTTGCAAGCGACTGGCCGGAGGCGGATTCAGTTCGGTTACATGCGGCGCGTTGTTCATCGAGGCCGCTTCGACGGTCATCGACAAGGCCAACGTCTTGGTCTTACCGACCGGCTTGATGTGAAGTCGAGCGATCCGGTGCAACAAGCCGACCGAATGAAACTCGTAGAGAAACTCCGTCAGCTGCTGCAGATCCCCTTCGCAGGTCAGCGAGAACGCGTGCTGGTAGTAAACGTCGCCCACGGGGCGGCTGGGCAGGGACCCAACTTTGACGCCGGCCAGATCAACCTTTTCCTTGGCCAGTTCCAGCAACCATCCCTGGTATAACGAGCGCGCCAGCGCGGGATCACCCGGCAGTGACGATGCCTCGAAGGAAGCGAGTTGCCGTGCGGCCCGCTCACCGTGATCGACAATCATCTCCTTGTCGGCAATCTCTTCGGTCAGACTGTCGAGCGTATTGTTGCGGGTGTCGAACGCCGACGAGATGCGGCCGACAATCGACCAACCGACCAACAGAATCAGCAGCGCGCCGACGAGCAGGGCTAGGGTCTTCTCACGTTTTGTCATGGCGTAGCACTCGGTGCGGGGGCGGTTTGCGGTTCGATGTCGGGCGAAGACGCCGCCGTCGCGGAACTCAGCTCTGCCGCGACGGCTTCCGTGGCCGGATCGTTTCCGTCGGACGGATCGACGGTTTGGGCAGCGGTGGTATCCTCACCTCCGTCGACTTGCTCGACAGGCTCCACATCGACGGGCATTTCCTCGGCCTCCGGCGAGCCGTCGGTTGCTGCTTCAGCATCCGCCGCGGCGTGATCTTCGGCAGCGTCCTCCGTCGACTCCAGTTCGGTGTTCCGGGGCCCGACGATTGTCAGTTCCTCCTTGGGCCCGAGCACCATCACTTCCTTGAACTGCCATTTGTATTCATCGCGGCGATTGTCGATCTGCCCACCCTTGCTTAAGATACGCCGGCCGCTGCTCCGCAGGGCCCGCTGCACATCCTCAATATGGCTCGACTTGCGCGTGTAGCCATCCAGGGAAATCTGTCCGCCGGTGGTCGCCGCAATCAGGTTGACCTGCGTGAAGATGACGTCATCCGCCGGGGGCAGCGTATCAGCGAGGTTCTTGATCTCGTCCAACCAGACATAATCGGTCCGCAAGAAGTCTTCCACGCGGTTGACGTCGTCGAGCTTCTTTTTGGCCTTCTCGACGGTCTTATCCAGCGCCCGCGATTCCGCCTCCAAGACGGCAATTTCCCGATCCAGGCTCGCCATATTGGCGACCAGGAGGAGGATCAAACCAAGGCAGACCGCCACGCCCGCGCCGATGTAGACGGCATTGCTCTTCCACGGATTGGGTGGCGCCGGCGCCTCGCGAGGATGCAGAAAATCGATCGCGTGTGCGGCACCGCCCGCTTCATCCGCCAGCATGCCCAAGAGTGGAGCGAAACGGCCCGGATGTTCCGGCTTGCTTTGCGCGAGGTCGCCTTCCAGGGGAAGCTGGCCGAAGGGGTCGAACCATTCGACGCGGTGTGACAGGTTCTCTTCGATCAGCGTCTTCAGCGCGGCCTGGACGCTGCCGTCACCACACATCACGACGCGTTCCACTCGGTGACCGCGCAATTGGTTTTGGGCGGCTGCGATGGTCCGTCGAATTTCCCCCAGCATAGCTCGCGACTGGGCTTCCGTGCCGTGCCCAGTCGACAAGCGTACCGTCCTCATCATGGCCACCTGGTTGTTGACCATTACCGTCAGGTCGGCTTCTTCCGCCAGCAGGTCGACCATCAACGTGCACGGGCTGTGCCCCGGCGGCTCGCAACGACGCAGCAGCGACGCGGCCGCGAAGGGGCGGAGGATGACACGCTTGGCGGACAGGTCGGCCGCCTCGCAACTCGCTTGGATCTGCGTGACCAGCTCGGGAGAGATCGCCGCGGCAATGACGTGCAGCGACTCGGACTCGCCCGCGTCCACCGGAACGAAGTCGATCGGCCAGGACTCGTTGATCGTCGTGAACTGCCGCAGCGCCTGAAAACGGACAAGCTCCGGCAATTCCTCGGGGGGCGAGGGAGGTAGCGTGAGTTGCCGCAGTTCGATGTTGGCTCGCCCGACGGCAACCAGCGTCTCGACGCGTCCCAGGCCGCGCGCGGCGAGCGCCGCAGCGATTCGCGGCCCCACGTCGGCTTCACCGCGTGCCTCGCCGTCACGCGATTGCAGATCGACCGAAAAGGCATGCTCCACCGCGATCTCATTGCCGCGTGTCCGCGCGACGGCGATCCGGGCTTCTCGCGCATCCCATTCTAAGGCCAGGAATCGTGCCATGATCAACCTCGGAAAAAAGTCAAGATTCGTCGATCAAATCGACGCCCAGCATGCCGAGCGCATAGCCGCGCCCCAGATGACTGATATCTCTCCAGAATAATACGGCGGGTGGCGAGGTGGTAGCATCAAAAATGACTTCCGCGCGAGCCGACGGTCCGCCGCCCTGGAAGTAGCCGACCACCTGCGCTCGGAAGGCATTCCCACCGGCGCTGATAAACGGCGACAAGGACTTCATTTCGTCCAGCGTCACGATCCCTTCAACCAGCAGCCACGTCTCATAGTTGCGATTCTCGTCCCCCTCCTCGTCCGTGACCGTGCGACTGTTCAAAATCGCATCGGCAATCTCTTCGGTCATGCCGGGAATTCCGATCAACAATTCGGCTGGCGCCTGGTTAATGTTCAGCCGCCCAGGGATCGACGGGCTCTCGTTGATGGTGCAATTGTCCATCAATTGCGGCAGGTAGCCGGCCATCGCCAACGGGTCCTCGGAAAACGGCGAGGCGATCAGCGACGGCGAATCGCCACCGGAACTTCGGCTCCCTCGCCCTCCCGCCTGGTTGCTGCTGCCACCCTGTTGAACCTTGGCACCGATCAGTTCCAGCACCTGGGTGATCTGTGTCGACGGCGACTGGCTGAGGTCGAGCTCCAGGTTGTCGGCGGACGTCGTATCGCCACTTCCGTCGCTCGGTCCATAGATCCGATAAGCAACGATGAAATTGGCGATCTCTTCGCTAAAGACGGCACTCAGGTCGTCATGCAATTGCTGCATGTCGTCGCCGTTGAGATAGATCCGGGGTTCGCCGAGCGAATTCGTGTTACGCTCGGCACTGTAGATCGTCAGATACGAGGCCCAGCCGCGGTCGGCGCCGGACGACGATCCGGCCAGACCCGCCATCATCGCCGGGTCGACCGGCGCATTGGTCGATGTGCCGCCGCCGATCAGGTTGCTCATCTCGTGACCGTCAACCATCCCATTCCGATTCGCGTCGATCCCAAACAGCAAGTCTGGGGTCACGCCCGCGACAAGCAGCAACTCTTCGACCGTCTGCAGGGGTCCATTCCGTGGCGCGTAGGGGGACGGCTCCAAGCTTGAGTAGTAATCGAACTCGGCCCCAAACTCGCGTGCCTCGTCGTCCTCGTCCATCCAATCCAGAATTGCGTCGGCAATCTCCTCAGTCATCCCGGGCAGCGCCATCAACAGGTCTCGGCTGGCGCCCTCCTGGATCTGGTCCGCCAGCAGGACCATGTTCAGGTTCAGCCGAACCGACTCGTCTTCCAAGCCATACCGAACACCGACCGTGCCGTCGTCGCCAGGTGGCAGCGGGGCCAGCACCGTGAAACTGGCCCGCGAATCAGCGTCCATCTCCGGGATCACCACCGCCTTTTGAAAGTAGGCAGGGTTGTCATAATGCCCGCCGGACTCCAACTGGGACGCGTCATCGGCCGAAAGAAACTGCAGAACGGCAGCGACTCCCGAGTCGACCAGCATTCTGGCCTGCAAACGCTTGCCGTGCACAACCGAGGCGTGCCGATGGGTCAGCATCAGGTCGCTGAACGTGTAAGCGGCCAGCGACAGGGCCACGATCACGACCAGCACAATCAGCAGGACAATGGCTCGACGGTTCCGCCGGCCCCGTCCGGCCTGGGACAACTTGGGAGAGTTTATCACGGGCCGCCTCCCTCGGAGCTTTTCGCGTCCGTCTCGGAGGTCAAGTCAGCATCTTCTTCCAGCGTTTCCTCGACGGGACGACCGGTCGGCACGTGGACGACGGAGCGGTAGTACCGGAGCGAGGACTCGTCGAGCAGACTCGGATCCGCAGCGCTGGCGGGATCTTCAGGAGGCCGCATCACCAGCACGATCTGGATGGCGACCGGCAGGGTCCCTTCGAGTTCGCTGTCCCACTCCAGCCGCCACTCGTAGCCGTCAAAATAACTCAGCTCCAAAGCGGCGACTTCCGGCGCGATGACGTCTCCCATTTGCTGGGCGGCGGCGAGCCCATTCTCCAGCGCCCATCGGGTCACCGACCGATCCATGGCCCGTCGCACCAACCCGGTCGGTTCCGATTGCACGCCCAAGTCGGGCACGGCATCGCCGCCCTGATCCGCGGCGGCCATGCCGGCCGATTGCACGTAGTAGGTGACGGTCTTTACGTCGCTCGGTACGTCCACCATGGCTTCCGCGGGATCCACGGCTAACAACTGCTGGTACTCCTCAATCCGCGGCAACCGGCTTACATCGATCTGCAGCTCAAACTGATTCCCGTAGATGCCCGGTTTCGAGGGTACGGTTGCGCCGCTGGCGAGATCGACGGTGTTGAGCTGGTCGTCTGTGAGCAGATCATCCTCGATCGCGCCCGATTCACCCTCCAACTCCATCCCATCCGGTATGCCGCCCACCGCGCCTGCGGCCGCCTCACCCAGCAGCTTTTCCACTCCGGAGAGATCCTGTTCGTAATTGGCGACCGCACCCCGAATATCGTCCGCGATCATGCGCAGCAGGGTGCGCGCGAGCTGCGATTGTTCGATCGCCGAGCGCCGCTTGTGAAAGGCGCGCATGTTCATGTCGACCGCCATGCTGATCGTGAACAGCACGAGCCCCGTCAGGGCCAGCGCCAACAAGAGTTCCAACAGCGTGAACCCCCGCCCAGCCGCTCGGCCGGTCACCGTCCCAACCCAATGCCTGCCGGCGCTGCCGGTTCGACGCGTAATCCCGACCGGCCTGCAATCGCCTCTATCCACCGCCGGCGCCCTCCATCGAGGTGTCTGTCAATTCCATTTGCAGCGGATCGATCATCCAGCGCACCAGCGAACATTCCACGGGGCGCAGCTTGAGGTTGGGATCCTGGAAGACCCGCACCGTCACGGCGATCAGACCTTGCTGGTCCACCTGTTGCACGTCGACCGAGTACAGCCACAGGCCGGCCGCATCCAAGTTGGCCATCTCTTCAATCGGGGCGCTGGCAATGGGCTGCGGCGGCAACAGGCCGGCCGCAATTTCGTTGACTTTGGCTTCACAAAAGACCTGGGCCGTCGAGAGATCACGGGCCGCCTCGGCGTTCCGCATCCCGAACCGCATCAACTCCCCGACCACGGCCAACGAGCCACCCAGGATGGCCAAAGCGAGCATCACCTCCAGCAGGGACAATCCGCCGCGCATCCTCGTCTGCGAGGGCAATCGGGTCGACGACGGCAACTGGCGATTCGACATCTATTGAACCTCCTCGACCGTGAGCAAGTCGCTGACTTGCGCCACACCTGTCAGGCCGCGCAGACTGACCATCAAATATCGTCCTCGGCCGTTGCGGAGCAGGATCCGAGACGTGGATGACGTGCCGTCCGGGTAGAAGAAAATGGGAGCGGACCAGAGCGCGTCCTCCTCGTCGGGCATGGCCGTCAGTGACAAGAAGGCCGACCTGTCGTCCAGTTCGGACTCCCCGCCGACGAAGACGACGCCTTCCGGAAGTTCGCCGAGCTCCGTGGTTGAGGTGGCGGTGGTGGACGTTGTCGAAGCCGTGTTGACGCCGCTGCCGGACGCCAACGCCTGGTTGACCTGCAGACCGTTAATCCCGCCTCCTGCGCCGCCCGCCAGGTTCACGTCGGACGACTCGAGGTAGTCATCGTCCAGATACCAGGGTTCGATTCGAAACGCCCCGACCTCGGGCTGATGCTGGAACACGTACGTCCGTCCCGTCTCCATCGCTTTCACGCGGGCGCGGGACCATTCGACCCGCACGATGTCACCTGACGCACGGAGACGCTGGTTCTCCATCGGCCCGCGAAGCACGGGCAGAGAAACGGCCGCCACGGCAACGAGCAGCGCCAACACCAGGAGAATCTCCATCAGTGTCAGCCCTCGATGGGGGCGGCAGCGCGATCGCAGGGTCAGCCGGCTCAAGGTCCAATGTCCTCAACTACCAGTTCGGTTCGCCCATCCTGGCGCAGGGCTCCGCGGGCAACGTCGAGCCGACGGTTACGAATTGGTCACGTCGTCGTCGTCGCCGCTCTGTTGGTTCGGCCCCCACGACCAGATTCGAAAGTTGTCCGCGTCTACCAGTTCGTACTGGTACGGGTTGCCCCAGGGATCCGCGGGAATCGCCTTTTCGGCATAAGGCCCATCCCATTTGCTCGAATTCCCCATATCCGCGGGCGCCTCCCGCAGAGCTTGCAAACCCTGCGACGTGGTCGGATACGAGCCCGTGTCGAGCCGGTAGCCGGTGAGCATCCGTTCGAAGTTGCCGATCTGAGCACGAGCAGTCCGCTCGTATCCCTTCTTCTGGGCACCCACCATGTAGTATCCGACCATCGATCCGAGAATCACCAGGATGGCCAGTACCAGGAGCACTTCCATCAGGGTGAACCCTGCCGACCGCCGACGGTTACGACGCACGCGTTTCATTCTCACTTCCTCCGTAATGTGGTTTCGTTCGTTTGAGTTTTGCTTTCACAGGGAATTGATGCGAGATCGGGCACAGGGCCGGGCCCTGATCTGATCCGACCGCGCCACGACTTACATGGTGGCACTCATCTTGATGACCGGCAGCAGCAACGCGATCACCACCATCAAGACGATGATTGCCAGAAACAGCAACATGATCGGTTCAAGCATCCTCACGAAGAGGTCCAAGCGGCGAGTCGTCCGGCGTTCTAGCCCGTCGGCGATCTCGACCAGGACCGTGTCGAGCGTGTTTGCTTCTTCCGCCACCGAGATCATCTCGACCACCGTCGCCGGAAAATGGCCGCTGGCCGCCAACGGCGTCGCCAGGGACTGGCCGGACGAGATGTTCTCGGACGCATCCCGAATGGCCTCTGAAAGTACGCGGTTGCCGGCGGCATCGCGGCTGACTTCCAGCGACTTGAGGATGGGAACTCCGTTGCGGAGCATCGTCCCGAGCACCCGGCAAAAACGGGCGACCGCCAGATTCCCGAAGATCCCGCCCACCACCGGAATCTTGAGCTTGACCATGTCGATAAACCGGCGGCCCGCTTCGGTCGCCGCACGTGCATACGCAAACCCGCCGATCACCGCCACGGCGACCAGGATCACAATCCCGTAACCGCGCACCGTCTCGCTGAACCACAACAGCCAATCCGTCAGGATGGGCAGCTCATTCCGCTCGCGGAGGCTTTCAAACATCACGGCAAACTTGGGCACGAAACCGACAATCAATACGGCGACGACCGTAAAGCCAATCACACCGAGAAACATCGGGTAGGCCAAGGCCCCCACCGTCCGCGATTTGAGATCTTCGTACTCCTCCGTGAAGTGAGCGACGCGGTCGAGCGCCTCCTCCAGGAAGCCGCCTTCGCCGCCTGCCCGAACCATGTTGATGGCCATCTCGCTGAAGACACGGGGATGCCGGGCCATCGCCTCGCCAAGGCCCGTCCCTTCTTCAACGCGACCATGCACTTCGTCGAGCACCGACTTGAGCTTTCGGTTCGACGTCTGATCGCGGAGGATACAGAGGGAACGCAGCAAGGGCACGCCACTTCGCAACAGGGAGGAGAGCTGGCTGTAGGTGACCGCCATCACCTGACCGCTGACGCCCCGACCGAAATCGAGACGCAGCGTCTCCGCCTTTGCCGCCACACGGATCGGAAACAACGAGCGTCCCGCCAAGACGGAGATCGCCTCGCGTTCCGATCCGGCAGTGATATTGCCGGTGGTCTTTTGCCCTTTGGCATCACGAGCCACGTAGGCGAATTCAGGCATAACAGTGCTTATTGCTGGTGATGTTCGAAAATGGCACCCGCCCAGGATCTATTCTAATCCAAATCCTCAATCGGGTCGGTAGTTTCTGGCCGGGATCAATCGGTTGCCTTGGCGATCAACGAAACCGTGCGCTCACGCCCACCGGCTGATGAATCGTCCAAGGGCACGCTCGCGGCTGGGTCGCGGCCCTGCCACATCAGGCATCGCCCGCCTCGAACTGGCGATCCCCCTTGGTAACGCGGAGAATCTCTTCCACCGACGTCTTGCCGCTGAGCACCTTGCACCAGCCGTCGTCCCGCAGGGTCTGCATGCCGTTGCGGATGGCCGCCGCCTTCAACTTCCAGGTGCTCACCCGGTCGTGGGCCAGTTGCCGAACATCGTCGGTGGTGACCAGCAGTTCGTAAATTCCCATCCGGCCGGTGTAACCCGAGTGGCGGCATTCACGGCATCCGCCGGGCCGGAACACAGACGCGCCGGCCAGCCGTTCAAGGGGAAAATCATTCGGTAGGTCATCAACCGTCGGCGAATACTCGATCTTGCACTTGTCACATAGTCGCCGCACCAGGCGTTGCGCCATCACCGCTTCCACGGTACTGGCAACCAAGAACGGTTCCACCCCCATATCAACCATGCGGGTGTAGGCCCCCGCGGCGTCATTCGTATGCAAGGTGCTGAACACGAGGTGGCCCGTCAGCGACGCTTGAATCGCATTTTCGGCCGTCTCGAGGTCGCGAATTTCGCCGACCAGGACCACATCGGGGTCATGACGCAGAATGCTCCGCAAGGTGTGCGCGAACGTGAGTCCGATCTTGGGATGCACCTGGATCTGATTGATCCCTTCCAGTTGGTATTCGACAGGATCTTCCGTCGTGATGATCTTGATATCCGGCCGGTTGATCTCGATCAGCGAGCTGTAGAGGGTGGTCGTTTTTCCCGATCCGGTCGGCCCGGTTACCAGGAGGATCCCGTGCGGATTGGCAATCAACTGCCGAAATGTCTCATAGGTGGCGAGTTCCATCCCCAGCGACTGAAGATCGAAATTCATCGACTCCTTGTCGAGCAACCGCATGACGATGCCTTCCCCATTGATCATGGGGATCACCGACACACGGACATCGACCTCGCGTCCGGAGACACGCAACTTCATGCGGCCATCCTGGGGCAACCGCTTTTCGGCGATATTCAAGCGGGCCATGATCTTCAGGCGGCTCACGATGGCCGGCGCAAACCGATTGATCTCGGCGGGCATTGGCTGCAACTGCAACATCCCGTCGATCCGGTACCGCACGACCAACCCGGATGCCTGCGACTCGATATGAACGTCGCTGGTTCGCGTTTCGATGGCCTCCAGGAGAATCTCGTTCACCAGCCGGATCACCGAGGCCTCTTCGGCCATTTCCGACAATTCCGATCCATCCGACTCGATGCCCGACAGCAGTTCGAGGCCCTCTTCTTCATCCGCCGTGGCCTGGATCATGCCATCGACGGTTTCGCTCCCAACCCCCAAGTGCCGCTTGATGAGCTTGGAAATCTCTGCCCGCGCCGCCAGGACCGGGGTGACCGAAAGCCCGGTCGCGGCGCTCGCTTCATCAATCGGGTAGAGGTCGAACGGGTCACTGGTAGCGACGACCAATTCGCCGTTACTCTGCCGAATCGGAAACAGGGATTGCCGATGAATCAGCTTGGTGGGAAAGCTCTTCAACAACGACAGGTCGACTTCCGTCTCCGCCAGATCGATGTAGTCCAAGCCGACCCCTTCCGCCAGGGCACGGAGAGCCTCTTCTTCCTTGACGAAGCCCTTCTCGACCGCCGCATCGACGAGACTCGCGCCATCCTGGTGGTCGGCACGCGAAAGGGCCAATTGGTTGTCGTCGAGCAAACCAGACTGTAGGAGGATTTCTCCAGCTTCCATTCTCTCGGCCTTCGTTTCGATTCTCAAATCACTCGGTCACGTTCGACATCTTCCCTGTGGTCTTATTGAGCAGGACGCCGGCCCCGCGTCGGACGACCCGTGGGACGACCACCGCCACCGCCGTCGCCACCGCGTCCACCGCCGCGCGTGTCCTGAGCAAACTCAAACGGTTCGCCAACCAGGTCCTTGTACTTGGCCCGCTGTGCCGCGGTCAGACTCTGAAGCAGTTCGTCCTGCATTTCCGAACGAAGCTTCGCCATCTTCTCCCGCAGCTCCTCTTCCGCCGCGCGAACCTTCGCCTGCAGCGTCTCGCGCTGGGAAGCGGAAATGCCGAGCTCATCCGCCAGCGAGTCACTGCTCAACGCGCCGCCGATTCCGCCCCGCAAGCGACGCTGCATGGCCAATTGAGAAAGACGCTTTGATTGGTGGGGCAACAGCACCTGGTCGACCTTGGCCTTCGTTTCCGCGGCGGCATCCTCGAGCGCCTTCCGGATTCGATCCCGAGCCGCGGCCCGTTCTTCCTCACTGGCATTGCGATCAAACCCGCCAAACAGACCTCGCATCCGCTCGCGCTGCCCCTCCCGCTCCGCTTCCGCCAGCTTCTTCAGGTCGTCAACCTGATCCGGAAGCAACTCCAAATGCTCCTGCACCTCTTCGCGAAGCGCGACATCAAGCAACCCGCTGCCGCCGAAACCACCACCACCGAAACCGCCGCCAAAGCCGCCACCGGGACGTCCGCCCCGCCCGCCTCCCGGCTGCGCCATGGCGGTCGCCGCCAGCATGGAAACCGCCGTGATGGCCGTCAAAACTACCAGCAGTGTGTGTCGCGTTCGCTGCATCGTCTTCAGTCCTTGTGCTTGAGAGGATTACGGTTTGCTGACAGCGATGCCAGACCGACTGGGGCTGCACCGTGCCGACTGAGATCATTCTGACCCCATGATCACTCAATTTAACCCACCAGGAGACTTGAGGTTCCGCAATTTTGGAAACTTGGGCGAGGGCCCGGCAATCAGGTGCACGATATCTTAACTTTTTCAAGCCGCCGGTGTCGTTGTTCGTGAGTCAAGTTCTGGCGACCGACGGAAACGAATTCACATGCCGCGAGCAATCGCCGGCCACTCGTTCGTAGCCCTCCCGCTTCGCGCCGGATATTTCACAAGCGTTGGCCAATAACCCCGCTTCATCCCATCAGCCGCCGGGCGTTCTCCCCGGTTCCGCTGCCAGCCCCCCCAAACCGGAGGCGAACGCGGCCCGGCAGATACCCGCGGCGACCTGGGCCTGCCTGCTGGAAACGCTTGTGGCATGGTGACTTGCGATGACTCATCAGGCGGTCGCCCGTCCGCCACGTTAAGCACCGGGCGCGCGGATGGCAACGGGATTTTTCCGGCATCCAGCGAACGGATCACGGTTGGCCGGGGTTAGATTACGGACCGGCCGCCGGTGGGCGAACGATTTTCTCCTCGGAGCAACGTCGACTAGCGGGAATCCACTCTCGCTTGCCCATTCGGCGGTCAGGTCACTCTTGCGATCACCGCGACCCAGCCGCCCTCGGCAGGGCAGGCCGTCTTCAACGCTCACGCCCGCCCACAGCGGGTCGCTCAATCAACGCCCACCGCGTCGTCCACTGCTGCCTCCCGGCCCACGACCGCCACGGCCGCCAAAGCTGGGACGGCCGCCGCCGAACGGCGAGCCGCCAGTGCTACCGGAACGACCGCCGCCGAACGGCGACGATCCCCCCCCCCGCCCACCCAACGCGCGGAAAAACTCCATTCGCCGTTGAATTGCCTCGGACGAGGTTGCCGCCGAACTGCCGCCGCTGCCGGGGGTCGCGGTCGCTCCGCCCCCTTGTGTGGTCGTCGAGGAACCCGACTCGGAACTGGTCGTGACGGAACCGCCGGTGATCGACCCGAGCGCCTGGGCAATCGTCGACGCCTTGGCCCCCTTGAGTGACAACACGGTCATCCCCTCTTCGGAGTCGATGCCCTGTCGGTCGAGCTGGGAAACCAACTCTTCGACCTCCAGGTAGAGCGGTTCGGGAGCCGCCACCACCAGCGAATTGCTCCGCGGGTCAACGCCGATCGCCATTTTGGCAACCTCGCTCTTGGCCTGTTCGTTCTGGCCGCCCCGTCCGCCGCCACGCAACGCCCGCACAAAGTCTTCCGGAGACGGCTGGCGCCGCTGCTGCTGCCCCCCGCTGGCCCCAACCAGACGGTCCGAATAGACCTGGCGAATGATGTTGGCCATCGCCTCAGCCGTCATGTAATAGATGGGAATCAAGCGCGGCTTGCCCGCCGTTTCCACCGCTTCCGGGCTGCCCTCGCGGTCGATGATAGGCAGGAGCTGATCAATCAAATGCATATCCGAGGCGCTGGCCTGAACGATCAGGGCGTTCAATCGCATATCGGGAATTATGCTGGGCGAACCCGAGGGCAGCACCGAACTGCCGCCGCCTCCCAACAGACCGCCCAGGAGACCGCCTCCCACATCCCCCAACATCGACGAGGCGACGTCGCCGAGCAACGAGCCGCCGCCGTCGCTCGCCGCCACTCCGGTCAAGATCTGCGTCAACAAGGCGGCCGCCACATCGGCCTTCGCATAACGAAGCCAGATCACCGTTGGCTGTGCACCGGCGACCGAAGACCCATCCATTAATGAGCGTACGAGGGCCTCGAACTCGTCCAGCGCCGCTTGATCCTCGGAAGCAATAATCAACCCTTCGGGAGTCATCGAAATCACAATGTCCGCCGGTGGCTTGCTGGCATTCGAACCGCCCGACTCCTGGGTGTCGGCCGCGTCGTCATCGGCCGCGTCTTCGTCGGCCGCGTCTTCGTCGGCCGCGTCGGGAGTCGTCGGCAACCCGTCGTCGGCCGGCGGCGGACCATCATCCACGACGCTCACAAACGTCAGGTCCGCACCACGGGCCGCGGCGTTCAGGTCCGGATCCGGTTCGATGCTCGGCCCAGACGTCGTTGCAGGCCGGTTGGCGGGTCCGTTGAATTCGGGGCGGCCAGCCGGCGGAACCGTACGCGGCGGCGTCTCTTCTTGACCACTCTCGGATGGCAAGCCTTCAGGGCGTGGCGCACTGCGTTCACGAATCGAACTGTCGATCGCCGACGGGGTCACCATCCGAATCGCGTTGGGCCGCATCGACTTCCAGATCAGCTCGGCGCTACCCAACGCCGCCTGGGCCGACGTCCCGCTAAACGGCAACACACGGACGTTTCTGCGCAGGCCGGTGGTGGCTTCTGCGTTCGGGCCTTCCAGCTTGTCGCACAACTGCTGAATCTGTGCGATTTCGCTCTCCGTGCCACGGACCCAGAGCTTCATGGAGATGGGATCGCCGTCCACCTTCGGCCCGGTGGTCGTACCTTCCTCATCCGTTCCAAACAGCTTGTTGATTGCCAACATCACCAGCTGCGGGTCCATCCGCCGCAACTGAATCACTTCCACCCGGGGCGCATCCCCTTCCAGCTGCTTGAGCGTCTCGACGATCGTGCGATGCTCGGAGGGCCGTGCCAAGGCAACCAGCTTCTTGGTGACCTCGTCAACCGCCAGCCGCACGTCGGGCAAGCCGGCCATCAACGTCTGCATGACCATCAAGACCTGGTTGGGGTCGGCCTTCACAATCTGGTACGACTGCAACTGCGGCTGTTCCGCGGCCACCGTTGGACCCGCGTTGGCCGGTGCTCGATCAACCATCGGCACCAGGTCCTTCAATCGTTGGACCGCCTGTCGCGTGCCGGTCACAAAAAGCCGATTGGAATACGAGTCCACGGCGATCTTGATGTCGTCGTTGGCGTTTTCTTCCTCGGGCAGGCCGAGCAGCGGGCGCGCGATCGCGAGAACTTCCTCGGGCGATGCGTGCTGGAGCGGAATCTCCTGGATGCCTTCGCCCGCGCCGCTGCCGGGATTCTCTACGCCCTCGATCATCTGGCGGATCTCGCGCAGCTTGCCGCCGGTTTCCGTCACCAACACCTGGCCGGCCGTCGGCAGCGGGGTCACCGCACCTTGCGGTCCAATCAGCTTGCTGATTTCCGCGGCCGCCTCTGTCGGATCCCACTTGGCCAACTGAAAAAGGCACTTCACCAGTTCGAACTCACCTCGCTCGTCCAACGCCGAAGCGGACACCAGTTCCACCAACTGGGGCGGAATCGGGTCTTCCAAATCGATCAACGTCAGCAGGCGGCCGGTGCGAACGAGCGTATACCCCTTCGTCAGCAGAACGCGATTCATGATGTCCAGGGCCTGGGACGGGGTGTAGTAATTCTTGTCGGTGTAGTTGAACGTTCCCTCGGGATAGAGGTCGATCTGCATCGACAGGTTGGACTGTTCGGCAAACCACTCCAGCACATCCGGCCAAGGGTGATAATTGAAACTGAACTGAAGCATCCCGTCCCGCCCCCCTGCCGGCTCGGCCGGCTCCGGCGACGGGTCGGCACTGGCGGTCGCGGCCGGCGGATCTTCCGGCGTCGCGGCCGGCTGCGGGCTGTCCGGCTGCGGGCCATCGTCGCGGCCGGCCACTTGTTTTGCCGGCGCCGGCTCGGGCGCGGCCCCGTCGTCCGCCTTGGCCTCCGGTTGCTGCGGGGACGCCGCGCCGGCATCCGCCTGAGCGACCGACGGCTGGGGTGCCGGACCGGCAAGTCCGGTCATATGTTGCCATGTCGCCCGTTGCGCAGGCGTCAACACGCCTGCCAGCTTGCGATCGTAAATGCTGCGAGTAATCCGACGCTGATCCTCGCCCCCCTTGGTCAGGTCGGCGTCGAGCTGATTAATGAGCTCGGCAACGGTCGCCTTCTGGGCATCGTCCAGCTCCAGCACGATGGCGATCTCGTCGTTCCCCAGGGCACGCAGCCCGGCCTTGGCAAGCCGGATCTGATTGAGGATCTCCTGCTGCTCCATCGTCAACAACTGGAATCCCTTCAGCTCGGACTCCCGCACGAACGGCGCCAACCGCTTGGCGATTTCCGCCGGCGGCAGGTCTTTGATGGACAGCACGATGTTCAGTGCGTCAGCTTCCCGCTGGTCAATCAGGTCCAGCAGCTTTTGACGGGTCGCCTCGGACAGCCCCAGTCGCTGCGAACCACCCTCGTCAACCGCGTAAGCCAAGACCCCGACAAACGTTGGATCTGCCGCACCCCCGGTGGCGGGCAAACTCGCCCCGACTGCCGCGAGGCCCATCACGAGCACGCCGATCTGCACTGCCTTATTCAACGTTCTATCTCCAACCGGTCAAGTGAGTTCCACCGAGCCGCGAGAGCTCGGGGGGGCTTCAGGAACTGAACCTGTCTCTATCGTAATTCCCAAGCTCAAATCGTACTATTGAAAAACATCGGTTTGAGCTGGCGATTCATCCTTCCAGCGGGCAATCGATACGATCCCGCTAATCGCCAAGACCGCGTGCCCCTGGTATGATTAAACTCGGGTATCTTGTGAACGTTTCGGTTCAATTCTTCTCAGGACAGCAACGCCTCCGGCACTATGCGCAGCCTTTTTTTGCACATCGGACTGGTTTTCGCCACCGTGCTGGGGTTGGCGGTCCCGCCTGCAGGCTGGGCGCAGCGTCATCCGGATGAGGTCGACCCGCGAGAATACGGCATCGACCTCCCACCGGGTCCTGTGTCGCACCCGGACGATCTCAATGTCCTGACCAACGACCAGGATGGCCGTCCGGTCGTGGGAAAAGTGCATGCCGGCGTTGGCTCGCATCGGATCGTCCTGTTGCCCGACGGGGCGCTCGTCGCCCGGCACGCGACCGAGGCCCCGGACACCGATCGTCCCTTTGTGGCCACGACGCCCACAGAACTGAAGGCCGAGCTGCAGGCCGCTCTGGGCGAGGGCTTTACCACCAAGTCGACCCGCAACTACGTCTACGCCTACAACTGCAGCGAGCGATTTGCTTACGGCACAAGCCGAATTCTGGAGAGCATGCGACCGGGAATCAAGAACCATGTCGAACGCATGCGGATCGAGACGCACGAACCGCTCGTCCCGCTGGTCGCAATCATGTTCCGTAACGAAGCCCAGTTCCAACAGTACCGCCGCATGCCGCCGGGCGTGGTCGCCTACTACGATTCGCTCAGTAACCACATCGTCATGTACGAGGAGTCGGATCGACTGAGAACGAATCCGGAGCTGGCGATTCAGCAAGCCATTTCGACCATTGCCCATGAAGGGGCGCACCAGATCCTGCACAACATCGGCGTCCAGGCCCGACTCTCGATGTGGCCAATGTGGCTGACGGAGGGTCTGGCCGAATTCTTCGCGCCAACCACGTTCGGCCGCAACATGAAATGGAAGGGCGCCGGGCAGGTGAACGACCTGCGGATGCTGGAGCTGGAAATCTATATCAAGGCGCGGACGGGTGACGCGGGTGGCGAACTCATCCGCGATACGGCCAGCGCCGCCAGGCTAACCTCGACCGGCTACGCGGCGGCCTGGTCAATGGCCCACTTTTTGGCCAAGACGAGACGCTCGGACTTCGCTGCTTTCGTCCGCCAGGCCGCCCAACTGCGACCGTTTGAGGGCAAGCATCCGGTCGTTTCGCCCGGTGTCGTGCCCCGCAACCTGGCGCTCTTCGAGACGCACTTTGGCAACGACCTGCCGGACCTGGAAAATCGATTGGTCGCCCACTTGAAGAAGCAGCCCTATAGCGACCCGTTCGCCGAGTTTCCGCACTACGTGGCGACGCTCGCCGTGCGTGAAGGACGCCGCGTGGTGCGCAACGCCAACGTCTTTCACTCGGCCGAACTGGCCAACGTGTGGATCGAGGAGTCGGTCAAGAGGCTGCCCGATCATCAACGGGCGACCGCTCGGGGCAACGTGGGGACCGCCCGCAATCGGCTGCTGGCCGAACAAGCCGCTCGACAGTTTATCCGCTTGGGCACTCGGTAGGATGCTGTGATCGAGCTTCCCGACGAACTCCCTGTCGCCACTGAATTGCTGCCTGCACCGGACCCGGAGTCGGCCTTCCTGGCATTGAGCGCCCAGCCCCACTGCCTGTTCCTCGACAGCGCCTTGCGGCAACCCGACCTCGGCCGTTATTCCTTCGTGGCTGCCGATCCGTACGCCTTCATTTGCGTACCGGCCGATAGCTCGGACGGCCTCGCTCTGCTTGACCGCCACCTGCCGGCACCGGTCGAACCGCGGCCGGAACTGCCCCCGTTCCAAGGTGGTGCGGCAGGACTATTCAGCTACGACCTCGGCCGCAGCCTGGAGCGGATCGAGGCGGCACGGTTCGACGAGTTCCAGGTGCCCGCGTTGGCAGTCGGCCTCTACGATACCGTGGTCGCATTCGACCACCACGCGGAGCGGGCCTGGATCGTCTCGCAGGGTTTCCCGGAACAGGATCGGCCGGCGCGGCGCGAACGGGCCGCTGCCCGTGTGCGGCAGTTTCAACAGTGGTTGGACGCCCCGCCGAAGCAGCCATCGGGTCGCGGCGATTCGCTCGCCACCGATTCGCTCGCCACGCCTTTACCGCCGTTGGACCGGGAGGACGTTGCCAGGCAGTTCGCCGTCGGTGACCTGGACGGCCTGACCAGCAGCTTCACGGCCGAGGCATACCTGGCGATGGTTCGTCGCGGCATCGAGTACATCAGGGCGGGGGACGTCTTCCAGGTCAACTTGGCGCAGCGACTGCTGTTTCCGGCGGCCGAAGACGCCATCAGCTTGTATCGCCGCCTCCGGCAACGGAATCCGGCCACGTTTGGCGGCTACTTTGATGTGGGCCAGTTTCAAATCGCCAGCGCGTCGCCGGAACGGCTGGTCAGGGTCCGGAATGGCCAGGTGGAAGCGCGACCGATCAAGGGAACCCGCCAGCGGACCGCCCGCCCCGAGGCCGACCTCTACGCAGCCGACGAGCTGCGTCAGAGCAGCAAAGACCGCGCGGAAAACGTGATGATCGTCGATCTGCTGCGCAACGATTTGGCTCGCGTCTGCACGCCGGACAGCGTCCAGGTTACCCAATTGTGCGGCCTGGAGACGTACGCATTCGTGCAACATCTGGTCTCCGTGGTCCGCGGGCAGTTGGCAGCCGGCTGCCGGCCGCTGGATGTGATTCGGGCCACATTCCCGGGCGGGTCCGTATCGGGCGCCCCCAAGGTCCGTGCCATGCAGATCATTGCCGAATTGGAAAAAACCGCGCGTGGGCCGTATTGTGGGTCCTTGGGCTACGTTGGGTTTGATGGCACACTGGATCTCAGCATCCTGATTCGAACCATCACGGCTGGTCGCGGCTGGTGGCAATTCCCGGTTGGCGGCGGCATCGTAGCCCAATCTGACCCCCAACTCGAATACGAAGAGACCTGGCATAAAGCGCGAGGCCTGCTGCGGGCACTGGCACCCTAGCGAAACTGGCCCTCGAACCACTGGCGACCGAACACTCGCCCCTTGTTTGCCGCCCCCGTCGGCGGCTGCGAATTGAGTCAATCAAGACGACTTGCCCCTCCAAGTTCACTAGCGCCCTGGGCGCGTAACCCCGGACTCGCGGACCCACCGGCGTGATTCTGCTCATCGATAACTACGACAGTTTTGTCCACAACCTGGCGCGTTACTTCCAGCGCCTGGGACACGAGACCTGCGTGCTGCGTAACGACGTTGCCGATGTCGCGCGCGTGAAACAGCTCGCACCGGCGGCGGTCGTCCTTTCACCCGGCCCCTGCACGCCAGAACTCGCCGGCCATTCTCTGGACGTCGTTTCCCAGCTCTGGGAGAAAATCCCCATGCTGGGCGTTTGCCTGGGACATCAGACCATTGCTGCCGCGTTCGGTGCCCGGGTCGTTCGCGCCCCAGAACCGATGCACGGCCGGACGAGCCAAATTGCCCACACGGCCAGCGGCGTTTTCGCAGGACTCGACAACCCGCTTACTGTGTGCCGCTACCATTCGCTGATCGTCGACCGCCGCACGCTCCCCGGCGACTTCGAAGTCACCGCCTGGTTGCCCGACGGAGTGATCATGGGCATCCGCCATCGCCGGCGGCCGCTGGTCGGTCTGCAGTTCCACCCCGAGGCAATTTTGACCGAAGGGGGCTTCGTGATGTTAGCGAATTTCCTCCGCAGCATCGGGCTCCCAGCAACCCTCACCGACTCGCTCAACGGTGAACTCCTGGAGCCGCCGCGCCGTGACGTTTCGCCCACCTCGCCAGTCACGTTCTAAGGATGGGACCTTTCGATCGAGCCACCACATCATGATATTGGAAGGCATTGTCACCACGATAAATCGCGACGGCACGACCAACATCTCGCCCATGGGGCCGGAGGTCGACGCATCGTTTGCAACCTTTACCCTGAAGCCATACCAGACTTCGCAGACCTATCAGAATCTGAAACGCCACGGCGAAGGCGTCCTGCATGTGACCGACGATGTCGAGTTGCTGGCACAAGCGGCCGTCAAGCAGATCGCGTCGCCCCCTGCACTGCAGTCGGCCCAGGGGATCAACGGCATGATCCTGGCGGACGCCTGCCGCTGGTACGCGTTTCGCGTTGTCGACTTGGACGACTCGGCAGCCCGCACCACCATCCGCTGCGAAGTCGTTGACCGCGGTCGTTTCCGCGATTTCTTCGGATTCAATCGAGCCAAGCATGCGGTCGTCGAGGCCGCGATTCTGGCAACGCGGACCGCGGTGCTGCCCGCCGAGGAGATTCGCACCGAACTCTCGCGGCTGGCGATCATTGTCGAGAAGACTGCGGGTCCGCAGGAGCGTCGCGCCTTTGCCTTGCTGCAACGGTATGTCGAAGCCAAGTGCGGCCCGACCCTAACAACGGGAGGCAGCACATGACGGACGTCAGTCCTGTAGGCCTGATCGGAGTCGGCCTCTTGGGATCCGCCCTGGCCGAGCGTCTGATGGCCAGTGGCGAAACGATCCACGCTTTCGATACCGACGCAGCACAACTCGTTGCCTGCTCGGCCCTGGGAGGGATCGCGGCCAGGGATGCGGACGAAGTGATCCGCGGCTGTGATCCGGTGGTCCTCTGCCTGCCGACCAGCCAGATCGTTGCCGAACTGATCGCACGGCACCGCGAGGCCGTTCGCCCCGGCCAGATCGTGATCGATGCGTCGACCGGCGATCCGGCCGAGATGATCGCCATCGGTCAGGCGCTGGCCCAGCGCGGTGCGCACTACGTCGAGGCATTGGTGGCTGGTTCGAGCCAGCAGATGCGAACCGGCAACGTGGCTTTGTTTGTCGGCGGCGATCCATCGCCCGTGGCGAGAGTCACGCCCCTGTTGGAGAAGCTAACCTCGACCCATTTTCATCTCGGGCCCGCCGGCACGGCATCCCGCTTCAAGCTGGTCCACAATCTGCTGCTCGGTCTCAATCGGGCCGCCTTGGCGGAAGCGTTGACGTTTGCCGAGTCGCTGGGCTTCGCTCCGGAACTGACCCTGGACGTACTCCGGCAGACACCGGCAGCGTCAGGGGTGATGGAGACGAAGGGGACACGCATGGTGCGGCGAGACTTCTCACCGCAAGCCCGCCTCAGCCAGCATCTCAAAGACGTCCGCCTGATGCTCGCGGCCGCAGAAGAAACCGGTTGTCCGCTCCCGCTCTCCGCCGCCCATCGCCAACTGCTGGAACGCGCCGAGGCAATGGGCTACGGTGAAGCGGACAACAGCGCGATCATCGAAGCGATTCAGCCGCGGAGCTGATCGCCGAACCGACGAAACTCCAACTCCGTCCGGGACCACACCCATGCGAAGAATGCTTGCCGGCGTCATCTTGCTCGCGGCCGCCCCTGCCGCCGTTGCCACCGAACCCGCCGAGCCCGCCCCGCCGGTCGAGTTCCAGACGACGCCGGCCGAGATCATCATGACGGTGGACGGTCGCGCCGTCGGGTCGTACGTGTTTCGCGACCCGTCCGGCAAGACCCCGCGGCCGTTCTTCGCCCATGTCAAGACTCCGGACGGCATCCAGGCCACGCGACACCATCCACCGCGGCCGGACCTCGACCGGGCCGATCACGCGACGATGCACCCCGGCATCTGGATGGCGTTCGGCGACCTGGACGGTGCCGATTCTTGGCGCAACAAAGCCTCCGTGGTCCACGCCCGCTTCCTGCAGGAACCCCGCGGCGGGCCGGGGGCCGGATCATTCCGCGAAGAGAAACTGTACCTGCGGCCCGACAAATCGATCATTTGCCGCGAGCAATTCCAATTCCAATTGCAGACGACCGATGCCGGGTTTCTGCTGCTGTGGGACTCGACGTTTCAAGCGGAGACGCCGTTCTACTTCGGCGACCAGGAAGAAATGGGGCTCGGCATCCGAGTCGCGACGCCGCTCAGCGAACTGCGGGGCGGACGCCTCACCGACTCCCACGGCCGCCAGGGAGCTGCCGCCATCTGGAGCCAGGCAGCCGACTGGTGTGACTATAGCGGCACAGTTGACGGGAAGCACGTCGGCATGACCCTGATGTGCCATCCAAACAACTTTCGTCCGAGCTGGATGCATGCCCGCAACTATGGGTTCGTCGCCGCCAACCCGTTTGGCAGGCAGGCGATGCGCAAGGGGCCGACAAGCCGAGTCGTCGTTCAGCCGGGCGAGCCGCTCCGCTTACGATTCGCTGTCCTTGTCCACTCCTCCGCCGTCGATCAACGGCCCAACCTCGGCCGGGCCTACGCGGACTACGTCGAGCGGACCACAGCGGCCGACGAGCCGCGGTCAGGCCTTGGCCGGGGGGCGAAACGGAATGATGCATCAGCCGCCGGCGAACCGATCCCGGCCGGCAACCAAGGCGCGCATTTTGGCGTCGGCAACGGACCTCGGTAGCATCCAGAACCCGCAGTCGGGATGCACATACTTGATGCGTTCCGCGCCCAAGACGCTCACGGCCCGCTCAATCCGCCGCGCCACGACGTCAACCGTTTCGACTTCGTTGTCTTTGATGTCGATCACGCCGATGCCCAGACCAAGCTCCGGCTTGACCTGCGTCAGCAAGTCAAGTTCATGTTCGGGACGGCGGGCGATCTCCAGGACAAGGTGATCCGCGTTGAGGTCGTTCAAGAACGCGATCAGTTGCTCGTAAGCGCCCTGTTGAATTGTCTGGCCGCCATAGTTGCCGTAGCACAGATGGACCGCCTTGTCTGCTTCCGGCCGCACCCCTTCGAGAACGCGGTTGATGCCCGCCGCCGCCAGCGGCCCATCCTCGGCATGACCGGTCACATTCGCTTCATCCACTTGAATGATCTCCGCGTCAACCTGTCCGATCTGCGATTTCAAAACGTCGGCTAAGGCCATGACCAGTTCCGGCAACGCGGCATAGTGCGCGTTGGCCAGCATCTTGGCCAGCATATAGGGGCTGGTCACGGTGAACTTCTTGGGCCGGCTGGTCACATCCCGGTAGAGTTCATAATCGGCCCGCAGGTTCAACGTGCCTGCCGACAGAGGCCCCGTGACAATCCCTGGCGGTTGAGCACGGAACTGGTTTCCCGGACGGCTCCGCCAGGCGTCCAGTTGGTCCGTGGTGAGCACTCCCTGAACGCCTCCCATGGGCTTGACGAAATAATCGATCATGCCGTTGGTTTCCGCATGATTGACATTCCATCGATAGAGCTCGCCGTCCGCCACGACGTCGATTCCAGCCAGTTCCTGGGTCTTGATGATCGCCAGAATGGCGTCTCGCAAGCTCTCGCGGTTACTCATCGCCCGCAACCACAAGGGAACCGGGTAACTACCGACTACCGTTGTCTTGATCATCGAATCGACTCAACACGTGGTGACTAGATCGTGACGTCGACGCCATCGGCGCCACCGCAGGCGGTGCCCTGCCGGAGCGGCCCGCGATCAGGCCCGATGCCGGCCAGCGTTCCCGGCCGGCAATGTGGAAGGCATTGCATACGATCGCTCACATGCCCAACGATTCGAATCGCCACGTCTCGCGGGATTGCATCGTTTCCATGTCCGGCAGGCAGGCAAATCCAAAGCCGGGGCATTGTAGCGTGCCTATCAGGAACTTGCCATCGACGATCCGCGGGGCAATGATGTTGCGTTGTCGAGCATAGAGGTCCGGGTGCGCAGCCAGTGCCGCTTCCTGTTCTTCGGCGGGCAGGTACGTTAGTCCCGGGTGATAGTGGTGTCCGTTTCGTTCCACATGGTGCAAGCCGAGCGTGGCGACGAGGCACAGGTCTGCCTGCACCGGCACGACACCGACCGTGCACAGATCTTCGCCGGTCATCAGGTAGTCCGAGCGTGCGCCACGCTCGTTCGCCAGCCAGGTCAGGCCGGCGTTCAAGAGACTCTTGATGGGGCCTTTGCAGTTCTTGCTGCTGACGCCTCGATAGCCAAGTTCGATCGCTTGCCGGTAAGAATCCAGGCTGCCGTCCGATTCATCGATAATGACCGGCTTACTGCCGGAAAGTTCGCGGATGCCTCTCGTCTGCTCGGAGCCCAGGGCAATCGACCGCTCCAAAGGTTGCTCGATCGCCACGGTGTTTCGCCACAGCAGGGCCAGGTCGGGCTCCCGCCGCATGGCCTCGATCAACTGGTCAAATTCGTTTGCCTGCCGGTACTGTTCATTACCGTCGATCGTCACGCCGTAGTCCCCGCCTCGATAGGCTTCCACGATCCGAGCGATCTTGCCAAGCCGATCGAGGTCGTGCGGCAGATCATTCGCCACCTTGATCTTGAAGTACCGCAAGCCGTCCCGCCGCACATACTCCTCCAGGGATTGGGGAAAGCCGTCCTCCAGCCGTTCGTCGTCGGAAATCTCGGCATCTGTCAGGGGATCACCGAGCCCAACGGTGTGGCGAACGTAGATCGCCTCCACGGGTTGGGCAGGCAACCAGGCAGCCGGTTCGCACCCCGCCAGCGCCGAGTGGACATCGGCGGGCACGAGTCCCAACAGGTTCCGCCGCACGGCGACTGCAAAGCTGGTCCCTGTCACGCGGCAAAGGGCATCGACCATTGCTCGCTCGACCAGGCTGGTCCCCAGCGAGGCCAGCAGCGGAGGCACACCACGCGCGGTACACTCCGCATGAACGGTCCGCACGGATTCGAGCCAGGCAGGAAAGAAGGCGGTGGGCTGCGCGTACGACGCCGCAAACACCTCCTCGGCCAATCCAATCACCGCCAGCATGTCACGGACCTGCTCGGCAAACGGCTTGCCGGGCGACTTGTCGAACCAACTGGGCGGCAGGCAATCGCCGGAATACCCGATACCAGCGACGCCATCCGCCTCGACCGCAACCTGCAGAACGGCCTGCGGACAGCGCGTCAAGCAAGCGGAACCGTAGCGAAACGGGAGACGGGTGGTCGAGTTTCTGAGGCCGAGACGGGTTTCTTTGAGCGTTACATGCATCGGTTTTTGACTCGCTTGATCAACTCGCCATAGCGCGCAGATACGCGACGAGCTCGTCGTCGACCGTGGGCGATGTCTGCCAGATCGCATCGGACAAAGGCGGCGATCGACCGTGCTCGCGCAGCAACGCCAGGTGGTGCTGCAACAAGACGCGTCGCTCGCGCGTCGTGTGCAGCAGGAAATGGACCCACAACCAGGCCTCGGCATAGTCTTTTTGCGTCATCTCCGATATATCGTGCAGACGCTCTAGCCGCCAGATGTCGGGCCGCCAGCTCCCATTCTCAACCAGGTCCAACAGCTTGGCGGTATGCTCGACATGATATCCGTCGTAGCCCCGAGGAACCTCGAAACACTCCGCCAGTCCTTCATCCAACCACAACGGCAAGTTGGGGGTCACGGCATGAAGGTAGCCGTGCGCAACTTCGTGGCGCAGGTCCTCGGCGACCCGATCACCCCAATGCGCGTAGACCGTCAAACTGGTGTCGCCTTCAACAAAAAACGCCCGCCGATTCGGCAAGCCGGGAAATTCGCTGGTAATAAAGGTTCGATACGTCTTGGCGTCATCGAACAGGTACAAATGAATCGGCTCGTCAGAGACCGGGATGTCGAGCGCTGCAACCAGGTCGCCTCGGATCGCCAGCAGTTCCTCCAGCAAACGGTGCTTCTGAGGGAGCTTGAAGTCGCTGTGAATCACCAGTTGCTCGCGCACCAGCAACGCGTCCGGCAGCGCCGGTCGTGTCCGAAAGAACGAACAGCCGGCCAGCAGGGGCAGGCATCCCATGATCACAATCAACTGTCGCAACGGCCACTCCTTGGCGGAAGTCGACAATCTTAGCAGACCGGCACGGTTGGGCGAACGCCAGCTTTCCGCCTGCCGTCAGCCAATCGAGCTTTCAGGAAGTTGATGAGAACAGGCTGCGGCGTCATGCCGGGCCGCTTGACGCCCGGCGCAGCACAACCTCCGCAACGGCGCACGAACGACGGCCCCACTTCGCCTGTAGCTACCGTCGGCAGGTCCAGGATTCCGCCCGCTGGCGACCGAGGCTACGTTCGGGAAATCAGCAATGGTGTCCGGCAGCAGCAGGCACGGTGAACCGTTATTCGTATTCCCATTTAATGATCCAAGGATCGCTGGTCTGCTTTTGATACTGCTTGAGCTTGGCTTTCATGATCTCCAGGACCGCGGCAAACTCTGGATCACCGCTCAAGTTGTTACCTTCATGCGGATCCAATTCGATATCAAACAGCTCGAACTGCGGCCGCTGGATGTAGTTGGCGACGGTCTTCGCTCCGTACGGAGTCTCGGCGCCCTGGCGATACTGGGCTTGCCAGGTCGGCGCGGCCCAGAGGTCCGAGGCGAAGGGAAACGGCAACGGGTAGGCGATGTTCCAGATCAACTTGTACTTACGGCCGCGGACGACCCGCATCGGGTAGTACATCTGGATTTCGTGAAAGGTATGCGACGCGAACACTTCGTCCCAGCCGGTCGCATGAGGCTGTTCCAGCAGCGGCAAGAAGGACCGGCCATGCAGTTCGCCGGTGACATTCCCGCGTGCTCGCTGGGAATCACGTCCCGGCGGCGGTATCTGCTTGACCAGCGATTGTTTGACCCGCCCCGTTTCGGCGTCCAGGGCCCCGGCGAAGTCGAGAATCGTGGGCACGATATCGACCCAGCTAACCATGGCGTCATTGGCGACCCCCCGCTTCTCCCGCGTCGGATCACGCACGATGCAAGGGGCCCGCATCCCGCCTTCGTAGAGGGTCGTCTTGGCACCCGGCATGGCGATCCCATGATCGGAAATGTAGATGAACAGGGTGTCATCCCAATGGCCCGCCGAGCGGAGGATCTCCGTTAGTCGACCAACTCCCTGATCGATGCGTGAGACAGACTGATAGTACTGGGCAATCTCTGCCCGGCAGGTATCCGTGTCAGGCAGAAAGCCCGGCACGCGCACCTCTGCTGGGTCGTAGACGACCTCTTCGATGCCAGGATATCCCTTCGTGCCGGACTTGGGATTGCCAAACCGATTCGGCTGAAAGGGCAATTCGTCGGCGGTGCCACCGCCCCGGTGAGGATCGGACGTGCAGAAGTACAGAAAGAATGGCTGGTCGCTCTCCGCCTCGATCAATGCCTGGCAGTTATTCGCCATCTCGACGGGACTCCGCGAATTCCCCGGGATCGTCTTGGCAAACTGAAAAACGGCTTCGGGGGCCACGTGATACTTGCCGCACCGAGCCGTCCGGTAACCGGCCTGCTCCAGGTAAACCGGCAGGCTGGAGACGTTCGCATAACTATTGAACTTGTGGTAGCTGTGCTGGTGGCCGTAGTGCCCATTGGCGTGGTTATGCAATCCGGACAGAATCACCGATCGGCTCGCCGAACAACTGGCCGTCGTGCAAAACGCCTGCGTAAACATGGTGCCGTCGGCGGCGATCGCATCGATATGGGGCGTCTTGATCGCCTCGTTGCCGTAACACCCCGTGTCGGGGCTTTGATCGTCGGTGACGAACAAAACGACGTTGCGGGGGGCCGCCTGGACGGCGGGAACCAACGTCAGGCAGACCGTAAACACCAGGGCAAGTTGCGAAGCGATTCGTATCATGGGACCTCTCGTGGGATGGCAATCGTAAGCAGTCCATGGGGGACCTACCATGAGGGTACTTGCTGGCGGCCTGTACTTCAATGAAGCAAGCGGACTGGCGGCGGCGGCTTTGGCAGGTCATCTTACTACGGCGTTCGCCCGAACGTGAGGTTGCCATCCTGGTCCGCGCGCCCTGCGGGCAAGCGACGCCCCGGCCTGCGCAAGCATGCACTCATGACTGCCCGCCGTCGGCCGGAATCGGCCAATTCCACCCGGCCGTGAATCCTCCATCGACATAGAGGATCTGTCCCGTCAGGAATTCGGACGCGGGTGAGGCGAGAAACAAGGCGGTACCAACCATGTCCTGGGGACGGCCCAGGCGACGCTGGGGCGTATTGGTCTCTCCCCATGCCTGCATGGTTTCGTGCGACCACAATTGTTCCGTCAGGTCGGTCAGAATGAACCCTGGCGCCAAGGCATTCACGCGTATCCCGTACGGCCCCCACTCGGTCGCCAGGCCACGCGTCATATGGCCGATCCCCGCCTTGCTCATCGCGTACGGCAGGACGTTCACCAGCGGGCGATCGGTGTTGAGTGAAGCGATGTTGAGCTGACTCCCGGCGCCCTGGGTCCGCATCTGCCGGCCGACGGCCTGCGACATCAGGAATGCCCCCTTCAGATTGATGTCCAAAATGAAGTCGTAGTCGGCCTCGGTGACATCGACCGCAGCCTTGCGACGATTGACACCGGCGACATTGACCAGCGTATCGATCCGGCCGTGCTGCTGGACAACCTGCGCCACCGCGCGTAGGATCGCCTCGCCGTCGGCGACATCACAGACGAGCGGTTCGACGGGCAATCGGCCGTTCATTTCGCCCGCCGCGGCAGCCAGTGATTGCTGCTCGCGGCCGGTGATGACGACCCGCGCCCCCCGTTCCGCGAAACCCTCGGCAATGGCACGCCCGATACCACGGCTCCCGCCGGAGACCAAGACGACTTGATCCTGTACAGAAAACAACGCGTCGCTCATCCGCACCCTCTCTTCCCAAGGTGGCAAGGCCACAACCAATTTGGTAACGAGCCGACATCTGGTTCGCTCCCGAAAACAGCGCGCACCGCGCGCATGTCAGCGCCTCGAAGGCCAGCGAACAGGTTATCAATAACTGGCCCAACATAACCAACGTCACCAACGGGCGAATCGAAGAAATCGTTCCTGCATCTCTTTTGCCGGTCATGCCGTGCATGACGAGATGCCGTCCGGCATCGGGCCGGAACCTGTCATCAACGCCTTCCCCGACGTCCGCACCGCAGAATCAATGAGATCGTTCTGGACCCGTTCCTAACCTCGAAACGCGTTAAAGCGTATATAAATCTGATGTCGGTAGAATTCGTCTTCGTTGAGCAGTTCGGCGTGCCTGCCCCGGGCATGCAACTGGCCCTGGTGGAAAACGTAGACGAGGTCAGCGTGCCGGATCGTGTCGAGGCGGGCCGGGATGGTCAACAGGGTCGCCTGCTCGGCCGCCTGTTCGAGTGCCCGATCGACATGTTGCTCGTCAACCCCGCCGCTGATCGCCGGCTCTTCGATCACCAGCAACGACGGCTCACGAATCAAAGCACGAGCCAGAGCAACCTGGAACGCTTGCCGCTCGCTCAGCGATACCCCCTCTTCGCCAACCCGCGTCTCGAGTTCCGCGGGCAGCTCCTGCAGAAATTCGCCAGCCCCCGCCCGTTCCATGGCGGTCCTGATCTGGTCGACGGTAAACTGCTCGTCGGCACAGGTCACGTTCATGGCAATGGTGCCGGGGAACAAGTAGCGATCGTGCCAGACCGGAATTGCCTGTTGGCGAACGGCAGTCAGCGCAACGTGGCGAATGTCCTGACCGTCGAAGAGCACGCGGCCCGCGGTCGGGTCGTAGAGCCTGACCAGCAGGCCGCCCAATGCACGCGGCGTTTGCGGATCGGATGCCAGCAGAACGATACGCTTCCGAGCGGGGATCTCGAACACGACCTCGTCCAAGATGGCGTGCTGCTTGGGCCCCTCCAGTGAAACGTGGTCGAATCGGATTTCGCGCTGCAGCCTTGCCAAGGTATGCGTACTTGGCGCTTGACGGACCGCCGGCTCACGATCCAGGTAGGCAAACACCTCGCGAGCGGCCAGTTCCGCCTCGGCCAATTCTCCCGGCAGGCGTGCCAGACGGTGCGCGGGCAGGTACGCGCAGCCCAAGGCAACGGCCAGCATCGCAGTTCCTGCGACCGTCGTCTGGTCGGAAACGCCGACCACAAAGAGCAGCAGCCCGGTCGACAAGAGGACCATCAGCAGCATGGCGGGAACGATGATCGAAAGGCTGTTCTCCGCTCGAAGCTCGGCATCCTGGCAGGCGGCGAGCCGAGCTTCGACCGGATCCGCCGGGTAGCCATCCATCGAGTAGCTGCCGGCCAGCGGGGCGAAATTCAGCAGCGACAAGAACGCGGCCCGCCGCTGTTCGGCCAACGCACGCATCGCGGACAGGCGGTCCTCGACGCGCCCGGTCAGCGTCCGATGAATGCGAAACAGGAATCCGGCCAGCAACAGGGCCAACAACGTCAGCCAGGGATTGACCAACAACGACAGGATGGTCAGAACGAGCAGCATCAGCGGGCAGGCAGGAATGGCGACCCACCATGCCGCCAGCCCCCGCCCCAGGGCGTCCGTCTGATCGACTGCGGCAATCTCCGGCCGGGCCTCGGTGGCAACCAGCAGTTCGCCGGCGCCGAGCCGATAGGCCTGGCGGTGGATCGCTTCCCGGAACGAGGTAACCAGGTGCAACGCGTAACGGTGTGCCGTGAGATCGGCCCACCAACGCACACCCACCAGGGCCAGCGCCAAGCAAACCCCAAAGACAATTAACAGGAGCATGCACCGAACGGGGCTGCCCAGGAAGGGCCATTCGACGAATTCGCCCGAGACCCACGGCCCCAGCAGCCAGTCGCCCGGAGCCTCCTGGCTGGTACGGCTGACCAGCAATTGCACGATGAGACCGAGATCCAACACGAGGAGTGCGGTACAGACCGCGGCCGCGACACTGGCAGCAAGCAGGGTGCGGTGCAGTTGGGGCACGCGGGCAAAATGCCGGGCGCGCTGAAGGGCAATCGACCGCATGCAGTTCCCCCTACGGGCTCCCAGAGCCGCTCGCCGTACCCGCGATGATGGTGGGGACGTGTCGAGGATGGCGCTGGCGGACCGGTGCGGCACCACTCCCCGAAGGCTACCGGCACGAGGGGGTTGCCGGCACGAGGGCTCAAGCGAGGTCTCGATCTTCAAATAGTACCAGAGCGAACAACAGGGCAACCATGCCGTAAATCAAACAGTACACCGTGGCCCACGCCAGGTAGACATATGGCACACTGGCCCCGCCCGCAATCGCTGCCTGGATGTTGAAATGGTCCAACATCGGCAAGATGGCACTGATCAACTGAGCGAAGAACACGACCGGCTCAAACAACTCGTTCACCACGGCGTTCTGCACCAGCAGCGGTGCCAGGTTCCCCAGCACGTAGACCGCAAAGCTGATGATGAAATTGGCCAGCATCGGCAGGCGTGTCGAGATCGCAACGCTGATCGCGGCCAACACGCAGGTCTCCATGAAGCCCAGCAGGAGACCGGGCACCACACCAACCATCTCCAGCATGCAGATCTGCCAGATCGGTTCCGTGTTGGAAGTTTCGCGGGCATCGTAAAGCGGCTTGTAGGCGACGGCCACCATCAGGAACAACCCAAACACGCAGAACATCACGGCGACGGTCCAGAAGATGCCCATGTACTTGCCAATGATGAACGACCGCCGGCCGATCGGCTTGGAGAGCACCGTCAGGGCAGTCCGCCCTTCGATTTCGTCGGAGATCGACGTGCCGGCGGCCCAGACCGCCTGGATAATGCAGAGCACCATAATCAAGGTCATCCCGGAGTCTTTCAGGACCTTGATGTCTTCACCGAATGTGTTGTAAGGAATGTAGACAAACACGACGAGTGCGAAGCAGCCGATCGCCATCAGGATGGCAAACAGGGGCTGCGCCATCTCGGACTTCAGCGTGGAGAGCGCGACCGCCGACAAACGGGGCATCACCGTCCGTTGCAGGAAGTAAAACAGGAACAGCACGACGACCCCGAGCGCGACAATGACAATCGCGCCGGCCTGGGGGAATTCGGGCTGAGTGACGACGGTCAACTCCAAGTTCGCGGTCGAGTTACCGTAGTTCCGCACATACAAGGCGGTGACGTTGTCGTCTTCGAACGGATCGGCGGCTTGATTCGAAGTCAGCCAGCGCAGCTCTTCCCCGGCGCGGACCTCGATCAACGGATCGATGTCGATTTCGGACGTCTCCCTGGTATCAACCGTCAGCGCTTCATCGCTGTTGAATACCAGCATTCGCAGCTCGGCCTTCCGAAATGAAACATCAAGCCGGTTCTGGGGCGGGTCCGCCGCATCGCTCACTTCGTCCGCCGGCGGGACCTGGAAGCTCACCGAACGCGATCCGACAAACGGCGTGCGGGCCAGCGATTGCAGAATCTCCGCAGGCTCGCTGACGACGACCACCCCGGCAACGGCGAAGGCGGACAAGCCGAGCAGCAAAATCAGGATCGGCCAGAGAGGACCTTCCCGGACCGCACCGGGAATCTCACCGACGGCACGCCGCGAACTGCTGGAAACCAAGGCAAAGGCAATCCCGATGGCGAACGGGATCCCCAACAGGGCGACCAGCGCAGAGTTCTCGAGAAACGTGCCGTCCGCCTGCCAATTGGAAGCCGCCGGCATGGCACCAAATACGACCAGTAAGCCGAAAACCACCACGGCGCCTAAACCGACCAGCGGTAACCGCCGCTGCGGATCCTCGGCCATCGCGGAAATTCCGGGGACCCGGGAAACGGCGAAGACACAGCCCCAAAGGACCAGCAGCAGGGCCAGCCCCATCAGGGCTCCCACACTTACGATCCAAACGGGTGTCAGCCAATTGTTGACCCAAGTGGGACCTGCCGCGACCAGCATCATAGAGTTCATACGGTTTGCGCTAAAATAATCAGGGAATTAATGTCTTACTTGGTGACGCACACACACGGTTGGCTCCCAAGTCGGGAGCAATCCGCGGCAGCGATGGGCTAGGATGGGCTTACTTGTGCCGTAATCGTCGTTCATTTTGAGTCAAATTCCAGCGCCCAATGGGGAGCGGATAATTTAGATCACGGACGTTCGCTCGCAATATGACCGAGGCCCTGCCTCGCCAGATGCCAAATGCCAGATGTTGGCACGCTCCCAGCTCCGTTGCGGCCGCGCCGCGTAAGATCGCGGGAATATCAACGAATTCAGGTCATACGCAAGGCAGCCCCGTTTGGTTCGAGAAATCAGCCGCGGATCTCAAATCCGGTAAACTCGTTCTCAGACGGCCGGTCCTCGGCTTCCAGTTCAGTAATGTTGTCGGCAAATGCCGACCGGACGTCGCGCAGGAAACCGGCGATCTCACTCGCCTGCCCCTCGACAATCAACTCAACTCGGCCATCCGGCAAATTCCGGACAAACCCCGTGACCGCATGACGGCGGGCAATCCGGTGCGTGGTGTAACGAAAACCGACCCCCTGCACTTCACCAGAGAAGTGTACAACCTGCCGCAGCTCGTCATCACCCACTGGCTCGCCCCGTATCGCCAAGCATGCTCGGTATTTCCATCTTACTACGCCGTTGAACCAACAACCTGAGGCAAACGGTGCAAGGGGGACCAATCTTACGACACGAGAAGCACTCGCCTGGCCGATTCGGCGGGTCGAGTCGGCTCACCGTTCCGCCCCGTCATGCTGATCTTCGAACGTTGTCTATCTTGGCTCGGACTGCTCTGCAGCGTCTCCACCGGCATCCTCACGACAATGGTAGAAGATGGCATTTCGAAGTTGCCGGCGAGTCGTCCGCGAGTACTCGATGTCGAACCACAAAATCCGCCCGTCACGATCCAACAAGTACGTCCGAGGCAATTTCGACTCTGCAACCTGGGCAACGGCGGCACCGTCTCGATCATGCACACAGACAACCGACTCGCGCGTCATCGCATCCGGTTCAATCTGCTCGACCGGATCACCCACATTGACCGCGATCACTTTGAGCCCCAGATGTTGGTACGGCAAGGCGACCTCTTCCGCCAACCGCGCGAATTGCTCGCGAGCAAATGCAAAGCGGTTTGTCCAAAAGACGACAACCGTCAGTGCTTCACCCTGCAATTCCCCCATCGTCACCGGTTCGCCATTCGACCGTGTTAGCTTCAAGTCGGGCATCGCGTCGCCGACGCCGACCAGGCAGGTCTGCTCGTGTCCGCGGCTCATCACGACGCGAGGCTCATACACGGTGTCCGGTTTGACGGCGCGAATCGCGACCGTCCGCTTGGGGACTAACTGTGTCGAAGCGACGCGCGACGCGGCGGCGGGCGGCGGGCCGTTTGGCTTGGGAGCCGTGGCCGGCTTCGGCTCCGGCGGGGATTCGCTTCCGTCGTCGCTGGTGGTCGGTGTCGGTTGAGGCCGGACTGCGGGTCCGTCGGCCGACGCGCCGCCAGCGGCCACCGCGACATCCTCGGGTTCGCTGCGTCCCGGGTCGGACTCACCGTTCGCTCCGGGCGCGGACTCCGTTGCCGATGTGCCGATATCGGGCGCAGGCTCCGAATCCGACGTGCTCGCGGTGCCGGTGATCGAGTCCAGAGACGGCGCATCCTGGCTCGGCGTGAGGTCTTTGCAGCCGCCGATCATCATGACCGCCACCGCAACCCACAGCGTCATACCGAACGTGTACTGGCCACCGATCCATTGCAGGTTCATTTTGCGATTCCTTTCAGCCCGGGTCACTCGATCCGTTTCCGTAGGTGTATTCTGCATGCCGGAAAACTTCGCCGTGTTACTCGAATGGGTACCGTCTCAGAGCGATCTTTCGGCAAACCGTCTGCGAAACCAATTTCTCGCGGTACCACCTGCGCCCTGCCCAGGGTCCGAAGCCAAAGGATGGTTCACAACCGACACGAACGTGTCAACGATATTAGAAAGGAATTACGGCGCACCACACCTGCCGAATATTTACAGCCATGGCGTCTCCCGCGACCGGATGGCTCGGCCGGGTGATCACCCGGCCGAGCTGCACACGACTGTAACGGGCAGCCCGGTACGAACCAACCATGCCTGTCACCAGCGAGCGTACGCGCCCCATTTCATTGCTTGACAAAACGACAAACACCTCAACTGAGCAAGACTTTAGTGTCGCTTCCGCCCGCCCTGACGTCAACGGCTGCTCGACTCGAAACCACCCTGTTGCAGGGTCAATACTGCGACAGATCCACCAATCCCAACGGACCGGACCGAAGCTCCGGCGCCGGCCTCGAACGGACTGCCGCCCGTTGCGGACCGGTCCGGCGGCAGACGGCACGTCCGCATGATCGGCTATTGGTCGCCCTGCGGAACGACGCGAATGCTAAGCTCGCGGAGCTGCTCCTGATCGACCTGCCCCGGAGCTTCGGTGAGCAGGTCGGTGGCCCGCTGCGTCTTGGGGAAGGCGATGCAGTCGCGAATGTTGTCCAAACCGGCAAACAGCATCACCAGGCGATCAATGCCCAGGGCGATCCCGCCATGCGGTGGCGCGCCGTACTGGAGTGCCTCAAGCAGGAACCCGAACCGCTCGGCCGCCGTCTCCTCGTCGATCCCCAGCAATCCGAAGACCTGTTGCTGGACCGCCGAGTCATGAATACGAATCGTACCGCCGCCCGCCTCCGAGCCGTTGATTACCAGGTCGTACGCCTTGGCCCGGCAAGCGCCCGCATCGTCGGCCAGCTTCGCCACATCCTCGTCCAGCGGCGCGGTGAAGGGATGGTGCATGGCGACCCAACGCTGCGATTCTTCGTCAAAATCGAACATTGGAAACTGTACCACCCAGGAGAAATGCATCTGGCTTGGGTCGTACAGCTTCATTTCCGCACCGATCCGTTTCCGCAAGCCGTACAGGGCTTTGCAACTGGTTTCCCAGGAATCGGCGATGTAGAGCAACAGGTCGCCAGGTTCCGCCCCCATGCGCTCGGCAATCTGCGGCAACAGGTCGGCCTCGAAGTTTTTGGCGATCGGTGACCAGAGCGAGCCGTCTTCTTCCACGCGGAACCAAGCCAGGCCCTTGGCACCGAAATCGTGCTTTACGTAATCCGTCAGCTCGTCGATCATCTTCCGCGAATAATTGCCCGCCGCCCCTTTTGCGTTCAGGCCGCGCACAAAGCCGCCCGACGTTGCCGGGGCCTTGAACACACGAAACTCGGTCTGAGCGGCCAGGTCCGTGCAGTCGACGATCTCCATGCCAAAGCGAAGATCGGGGGCGTCATGGCCAAACCTTCGCATGGCGTCGTCGTAAGTCATCCGCGGCAGGGGCAAGGTCAGGTCAATGTCGAGGAGTTGCTTGGCGAGCCGCGCCATCAAACCATCGATCATGCCCAGCACGTCCTCTGAATCGACCAGGGCCATCTCCATGTCCAACTGCGTAAATTCGGGTTGCCGGTCCGCCCGCAAGTCTTCGTCACGAAAGCAGCGGGCGACCTGCACGTAACGATCGTAACCGGCGATCATCAGCAACTGTTTGTATAGCTGCGGGGACTGCGGCAATGCATAAAAGGCGCCGTGCGTTACTCGACTGGGGACCAGGTAGTCCCGGGCACCTTCCGGCGTGCTGCGTCCCAGAATAGGCGTTTCGATATCCAGGAAGTCATGTTCCTCGAAGTAGTCCCGCATCGCCTTGATCAGCCGGCTGCGCAGGACGAGCGTCCTTTGCATCGCCTCGCGGCGGAGGTCGATGTAGCGGTGCTTGAGGCGCAGATCCTCGCCCGGTAGCTCCTGCTGTCCCGGCGTGAACGGCGGGGTCTTCGACTTGTTCAGGACTTCGAGCTCGGTGCACCGGAGCTCGATCTCACCGGTCCCCAGCTTGGGATTGACGGTCCCTTCCGGGCGCGGTGCGACCTTCCCCGTGACACGAATCACATCCTCGGATCGCAACCGGCTGGCCTGTTTCACGATCGACTCGCCAGCTTCCGGCGCGAAAACGACTTGCGTCTTGCCGTAGCGATCCCGCAGATCCAGGAACACTCCCCCACCATGGTCTCGTGTGCTATCGACCCAGCCGCAGAGCGTCGCCGCCTGCGTCTCATGCTCGATCCGTAACTCACCACACGTATGCGTTCGTAACAAGGGATTCTCCTGTGGGGCCGGCCCGCTGGATGGCTCATTGACAACTTGGGCGGTTTGCTCGCGGCAACCGCCTGCCGACGGTGCCAGCGTATGCCCGCCGGCCGGCGGCGCCAGCTACCGGCAGCGAGCCCCCCAACGGGGAGCCCTGACGCGAAATCAAGCCACGCATTCTAATCGGAGCCGTGGCTGGTGCCTAGGTTCGGGCGGCCGAACGCGAGCCAAAACCGGCCACCGTTTCGGTCGGCGCCATTCGCAACCTGCCTCAGGTCGGGTTCGTCGCAGCCAGTTCCAGAATCCGGGCGGTGACCGCGGCCGGTTCGGGATCGCCGGACAGTTCCACCCAGAGACATTCGTCCAGGCTGCGAAACCAGGTCAACTGCCGCCGCGCGAACTGGCGGGTGCGCGTCTTCACCAGCTCGATCGTCTCGTCGAGCGGCCGGTCCTGCTGGAGGCAGTGCACCACTTCGCGGTAGCCAACCGCCTGCATGGCGGTGCGGCTGAGCGTCCCGTAACGTTCGAGCAACCCGCGGACTTCGTCGACGAGCCCCTTGGCAAACATTCGATCCACTCGCGCGTCAATCCGAGCGTGCAGTTGCTCACGCGGCCAGGAGAGCACGTAAACGCGACAGTCACCCTCGGGAAAGTCGTCAAAATGGACCTGCTGGTGACTGATCGGCTGACCGGTCGCCCGGTAGAACTCCAACGCCCGAATGATCCGCCGCTTGTCGTTGGGATGCAGCTTGGCCGCTGCCAGTGGATCAACTTGCTGCAACCGCTGATGCAAGGCGGTCAGGCCGACGTCCGCCAGCTCCGCTTCGATCTGGCGGCGAAATTCCCAATCCGCGGGCGGCCCCGGCACCACGCCGCGGACCAGCGATTTGAGGTACAAGGGTGTCCCCCCAACAAACACCGGCTGAAGGCCCCGTTCGGTGATCTCAGCAACTGCCCGATGCGCGGCTTCCATGAAGTGCGAAAGACTGAATTCCTGGTCCGGAGCGACAACGTCGAGCAGATGGTGGGGGACGCGGCGGCGTTGATCGTCCGTCGGCTTGGCGGTTCCCACATCCATGCCGGCGTAGACCGCCATCGAATCCAGCGAAATGATCTCGCCCCCCAGCTGTTCGGCCAACTCCAAGGCAACCCCCGTCTTGCCGCTGGCCGTCGGTCCCGCCAAGTACCAGAAGTTTCGCAACGCCGGGTAAGAACGGTCCGCTGCCGCGCCGGATTGGTCGGGGGGAGGCGCCGGCGGTTCATCCATTGAGGAAAATTCAGATGCGTCGGTCATAATCCTTTGTCGTTCTTCCTTCGTCGTGTTCTGCTTTCGCGGTGGTCGAGCGGTTCAAGGCGCCTCCGGGTTGACGAGCCCTGACTGGCTGTGATGGCGGGCAGGAAACGGGCCACTGCCGGCCGCCGGACGAGCTGGACCGTGCCGCATTCATGCCGCCGGTCACTTGAAGCGTCAGCGAATGACTACGGTACGACAAATCGCCCGTTGACGCTGCGTGCTCCCGGCAGAAGAACGCAAATGGTTCAGCACACAAAACTTGCGGCATCCCACAGCCACGGCAAGACCGTCCGCTGAGCAGCCACCACAGGCAGCCACCACAGGGAACCGCCGACCGCTCCGGGCCCGATTGCCCCCGCGAGGACGGAAACCTACCATAGCATTCTATGCGAGGAATGCGGACGGCAAACCGGGTGACCGGCCACACCGCCGCTCGCCGTCACCGGCCTGAATCTTGCCCGCCGGCGATCGCCCCGATCCACCCAACCGTCACCGCGCCCCATTCAACACCAGGTTCATTTCCCATGTCCCAACCTGCCGGCGTGTTACACGAGTTGATGTCCGTGATCGAAGATCGCAAAGCCAACCCGCCCCAAAAATCCTACACGACGCACTTGTTCCGTGGCGGTGTCGACAAAATCGGCGGCAAGATTGTCGAGGAAGCAGGCGAAGTCGTCGAAGCCGCGGGGGAAGCGGGAGAAGAGGGACGACAACACCTGATCTATGAGGCGGGCGACCTGATCTACCACCTGTTGGTCATGTTGGGTCATCGGGACATTCGCCTGGAAGAAGTCGAAGCTGAACTTGCCAGGCGGTTCAACATGTCCGGCTTGGACGAGAAGGCCTCGCGCCGCGACCCGTCTTGACCTCCGGCCCGCTCGATCACCCCGCAAACCAGGCCCATGCTATCCTTGGCATGAGCGAAACCGTACTTACCCACCACTGGCAAGCCGCGCACCATCACAGGGTCCCCATGAGTCACCTTCGAATTGGTTTACCGAGTAAGGGTCGCCTGGCCGATCAAGCGGCCGAGTTGCTGGGGCTGGCCGGCCTGAATTTCCGCCGGCAAAACCGGGGGCTGTTCGCCCGGGTCGGCGGATTGCCCGTCGACATCACCTTTCTCCGCACCGACGACATTCCCCTGCTTTGCGCCGAAGGGGCGATCGACATGGGGATCACCGGCGGCGACTTGATCGAGGAAGCCGGAGTCGAACTCGTCACCCGGCTGCCACTCGACGTCGGTCGTTGCCGACTCTCCGTCTGCGTGCCCGAAGAGGCTGCCATTGCGACCCCTGCGGACCTCGACGGACGCCGCGTTGCGACCAGCTTTCCACGCATCACCGAACGGTATTTTTCCCAACACCAGGCCCGGGTACATCTGGTTCCCCTTTCCGGCTCGGTCGAGATCATGATCGCACTCGGTGTGGCCGATGCGATCGTCGACCTCGTTCAGACCGGCAGCACCTTGGCAGCAAACCGGCTCCGCGTCCTGACCGATATCGACTCGTACGAGACCGTGCTGATTCAGAATTCTCGAGCCCGCATGCCCGAAGTGGCCGATCTGATCGTCCGCCGCCTGGAAGGCGTGGTCATCGCACGTGGCTGGTCGCTGCTGGAATACAATATTCCCAAAGCCAAACTGGAGGATGCGGAACGGATCGCTCCGGGATTCAATTCACCCACCGTGAATGCCTTGGAGGATGAAGCCTGGTGCGCCGTGCAGGTGATGGTCGAGCGGAAGAACGTGATCGGCGTGATGGATGAGCTCGAGCAGTTGGGAGCGACCGCCATCCTCGAGACCAAGATCACCAACTGCCGGCTGTGACCGCAACGCCGCTCGACCGACCGCAACACCGCCCGACCGACCACTTTGCCGCTCGACGCTGGCAGCCCCTGCCGCAGAGCCTTGGGAATGTGCCAACGGCATCTTCCGCAACCTGGCGCGGATGATTCATCAGCCGTCGGGCATTATCCCCGGTTCCGTCGATCGCGTCGTGCCCCTGCGTTAGGACGGCGCAACTTCCGTCCGACGCCCTGCGGCATAAACCGCGCTGATCCGGCGGGTTGATGCCAGGATCAACTGATACGGGTCGGCTGGCTCGGCGGCCTCAATCGGGAGCACGACGAGGTCGGCCCGTTTGCCGACGGTCAGACTGCCGCACTGATCGTCGACACCAAGCGCCACGGCGGCTTCCCGCGTCGCCATCCGTAGCACGTCTTCCGGCGCAACGCTCGGATGGCTGCGGCCAAGGTGCCGCAGTTCGGACAACACGCTCAGGTCGGGGTTGGACGCTCGGGAATCCGTCCCAACCACCACGCGGACGCCGGCCGCCAGCAGGCGCTGCAACGGATATGCCGGATGGCCGAAGTAGGCGTGGGTTCGCGGGCAGTAGACCAGGGACATACGATCTCGCCGCTGACTCAGGAATTCGACTTCTTCCTCGTCGAGATAGTTGCCGTGGATCACCAGGACCCGCTCGACCTCCGCCAAGGTGTTCAAGTAGTGCAGCGGCCGCGCGCCGCGCGGCAGGGCCCCTTCCTGCCACGCGCCAAGATCATGCAGGAACTGCCACAACGGACCGCTGGCCATCGCAAGCAGTTCCAATTCGTCACGGGTTTCTGCCAGATGCATGGCGACCGGCAGACGCCGCCGGACCGCCAACTTGACAATCCGCTCCAACAGACGGGGCGGGACCGTGTACGGCGCGTGGGGACTCAATCCGGGCCGGACCCCGGTGATCGTCCGCATTCCATCCACAAACCGCTCGGCCGACGCCAGCAGGTCCGCGTGTGTTTCGCTGCGAAAGCCGAGCAACTCCAGGAAGGCGACACCGGCCAGGTTCGCGTACCGCGACACGGGGTCAACCGGCAGGGTGGCGATCTCTCCGAGCGCCCCCACGCCGGCGCGGCGGGATTCGTCCAGCCCCGCCTGCAAGGCCGCGTCACGCCAGGCGTCCGTGCCGCCGCCCGCCTGTCGCTGACCATGACGCCAGGCAATGACCGCCCGAATCCACTCCGGAAACGCCAAACCGGCCGCGCCCAACGGCCTCTCCAAGCAGCTGAACTCCAGATGCGTATGGGCATTGATCAGCGCGGGCAGGAGGGCGACCTGGCCCAGGTCGACGACGCGCGAACTTGCCGGGGCGCCAAGTGCCACAATTCGTCCACCCTGCATCGTCAGGCAAGCATCGCGGAGAGGCGGCCCGTCGATGGGGAACACGTAGCGGGCTCGAATCGCCAGCGAACCGTCTCCGGCAGCTTCCGCCGCTGTCGTGGTGGCGATCATGGTCCCGCCTCCGATTCGATTGATCGACGGCTGCGCGGCAAATGAGCCTTCGGCAAGCAACGCGCGGCCGAATCATCTGCCGACTCCCGTTGGTCGTCCTGGTCCATTCGCTGCGCGGGTATCAATAGTCCACCATCGCCGTGGCGGCCTGGTGCCCGAGGGCCTGATGCCGTTCCTCCTCCGGGGTGGCCTGATAGGGCAGCCGCCGAAACCAGAGCAGGATCAGTAGACTGGCGGGAATCGCCGCCACGACGGTCTGCGCCCGATAAACCCACCCCTCTCCGGTCTCGACGAACAACCACTGCACGATCAGCGACTCGGCGGCCAACCCGGGAATCACCATCGCCAGCACGATCGACAGCGAATTGTAGACCGCGTGCAGCAGGATGCACGGCAGCAGGCTGCGGGTCTGTACCGCGACGTAGCCGATGACGATGCCGATCGCACACGCCGGTAACGACTGTTGCAGAATCCCGTGTGTGGCGCCGAAAAAGATGCTGCTGAAGAGGATTGCCAACCAGCGGTGGCCCTGGTGACGCAGCCCGGAAAGAATGAAGCCGCGGAAGGCGAGCTCTTCGCAGACCGCCGGCACAACCGCAATCACAAACAGAACGGCGCCCAGCCCGACGGCCGCCCGCATGTCCCCCAGCAGCCCGCCAAACTGCTGCATCTGAACGAGCATCTCGTCGTTGAACGGGTAAAGCCGCTGAACCCCTTGTCCAAACACGAACCCGAGCGGATGAATGGCGACCGCCAGCAGGACGGACATCGGCAACGTGGTCGGGCGGGGCATCCGTACGAGGAGCGTCTGGCGGACATCGCGTGTCAAGATGATCGCCATCAGCAGCGCCGGAACGGCGATGAAAGCGACCTGTGAAATCACCGTCATGCTGGCAAAATCGGCCCAGGAGTGGGGCGCGCGGGCCATCAAGGTCGCGAAGAAGTGAATGATCAGCAGCAACACGCCGCACATCACACCTTCGCCCAGACTGGGCGTCTCCCGCCGATCCCGGACCATGTGCCGCAGCCACAGGCCGACGCCCCACTGCTCGCTCTCGCGGAACAGGACCGACTCGTTGTTGAACTGGTCGATCGCCCAGCGAACGGCCAGCCAGCAGCAAACACCGGTCACCCCGATCACCGGCAGTAAAAAGCGGAAAGCCTCCAGGTAGTGTCCTTCAATCAACGCCCCCAGCAACAGCATGACGCCGGTGACGGGAATCAAACTGGTGCCCAGGTCGAGTTCGGCACCCGGCATCAAGGGGAGCATCATCAGGGGCAGCGTAATCATCAGCAGCGGCATCAGATAATACTGGCCCTCCTTCGAGCTGCGGGCAAAGGCGGCAATCGCCAGCGACAGGGCGCTGAAGAGCGCGGAGATCGGCACCAGGGCGACGACCAACCACCCCATGGCGGCCAGCGGAGGCGGACCGATCCCCACCGCCGCATTGCCGCCGATGGCGCTGATCTGTGACATGATGAACACGCCGGTTAGCCCCATGCTGAAGAGGTTCAGCAACGACGTGGAGACGCTGAACGCGATCACGGTCAGCAACTTGCCCCACACGATTTCACTCCGTTCGGCGGGACTGCACAACAGGGTCTCCAGGGTTCCCCGTTCCTTTTCGCCGGCGCAAAGATCGATGGCCGGATAAAAGGCCCCGGTCAGGGACCAGATCAGCACCACAAACGGCAGCACCTTCGACCAGATTGCCACATGCCGGGTGCCGTCGCGAGCAACATCGGTATTGACCATTTCGAATGGCTCGGTCGCCGCCTGCGGCACTTCCGCCTGCTTGAGGTTGTCGTCCACGATGGCGGCGCGCCAGACCCGCAGCACCGCGGCCACGCGGTCACGGGCCATCGTCGATTTCTCGCGGGCCGTGTTGAGGAAGATTTCCGGCTCGGGCATATCGGCCGCGTCCTCCGCCTCCGCCACACGGGTCGCCGCCACCTCTTTCTTCGCACCGTCACTGTCACCGTCAGCCCCATCGGTCTTCACCCGCTTCGCCGGCCGGTCCAGTTGTTCCTGGATCCGCCGCAAGCGTTCAGAAAACGCGGCGGGGAAGATCAGCACGACGTCATAGTTGCCCTCCTGAACGGCGGTTTGCGCAGTACTCCGCCATTCGTCCAAATCACCGTCCGCAGCCGCCGGCTGGAATTCCAACTGCACGCGGCGGGCCTCGCTGGGGGAACAGAATGCGTCCGCAAAGCCGTCGTCGGCGAACAGGGATGGTGCCTCCGGCAAGCTCTCCGCACCGATGACCAGAATCGGGCTGACGTGCTCGCGTTGAAACTGCGTAATCTGCAGGAAGCTCATCCCTAATAGCGGATACAGGAGCAACGGCAGAACAACGATCGTGAACAGCGTCCGCCGGTCGCGAAGTTGATCGCGCACTTCCCTCAAGAAGACCCACTTTACATTTGACGACTTCATCCGGGCACTCTCTCTGGGCAACGGAGGCTTGCTGGGCGAAGGCGGCTCGGCCAGCAGCGATTCCTGAACATGCAGTTGATTGGCTGGGGACGTTCGAGTGATACCTTCGTGGGCCGGTCAGGCTGGCAGGGCCGCGGCTTGCCGCTGCCGGTCATGCTGGGAAATAAGCCGGAAGAAAAGCTCCTCCAGATCGGGTTCGCCGTATTGCGCCTGCAATTCGGCCAAGGTGCCTTCCGCCAGGTACTGCCCCCGGTAGAGCACGGCAATCCGGTCACACAGCCGCTCGGCCTCGCGCATGATGTGGGTCGAGAACACGATGCACTTGCCTTGACCGCGCAGCTCGGCAACCGTCCCCAACAGGGCCCGGGCGACCAGCACATCCAGCCCGGCGGTTGCTTCATCGAAGACAAGCACCGGGGGGTCGTGGACGATCGCCCTGGCAATCGAAACTTTCTGCTTCATTCCGGTCGACATCTTGCTGCCCAGGATGTCGCGGATCTCATTCATCTGCAGGCGTTGAAAGATGTCCTCCATTCGCTCACGCAGCAATTCCGCTTCAATCCCATGCAAGCGACCAAAGTACTCGACCATCTCCCAGGCGGTCATGCGATCGTAAACCGCCGTGTTGGTCGAGACGAAACCGATCTGCCGGCGGACCAGCGACGGTTGGGTGACCACATCGTAGCCGTTGATGGTCGCCGAACCGCTGGTCGGTTCGAGCATCGTGCTCAAGATCCGCAAGGCGGTCGTCTTCCCGGCGCCGTTGGGTCCCAGGAGACCGTAGATCATGCCGGGCGCGGCGTCGAATGAGATGCCGTTCAGGGCCGTGAACTGACCATGTTTCAAGTCGGTATACGTTTTCGTCAAGCCACGAACGTGGATCATGGGCCGATCCCGCGGAAGAGAAGCGAATGGTTTTGTCGGAGCGGACAGGGGCAGCGATGGCCTACTCGCCAGACTAACCGCCGGTCGCGCATCCGGAAACCGACAATTCGCCGTTCGCAGCGACCGCCGGTCGGCGCGGCGCCAGCCGCATCGGTCGTAGCGGTTGCGACGAGGCGGACCGCCACGGTCCCACCCCGCGGGTCCGCCAAATCGAAAATCTCCCCGGCGAATCCCTGTGAATTCCCGGCAACTCGGCCCACCCCGTCCAGTTACGACCTAAACTTCTTGCAGCAAACCATACGCGCACCCGAGGCCAGAGGACTGACATGGGCATCTCGAATTTCGCCGACTGGATTTCTCACGCGGATCCAACCACCACCGCGGACACGCCGTTGGGACGTCCTCCATTCGAAGCACTCCCGGCCCGTCGCGACGCCGACTGTCTCGGCTTCTTTCCCGACGAACCCAGAACGCTGGATGAGGCAGGCCTCTCGTCAGCCGAGCTGGAATCGCTGATCCTCAAGCTCCTCCTGAACTGCGGTGTGGCGACGGGCCGCCAGATCGCCAAGCATATTCGCCTGCCGTTCGGCATCGTCAATGACGAGTTGCTGACCTTGAAGAACCAGTTGTTGGTCGGGTTCCGAGACGGCGCACCGATGAATGACTACGAATACGAACTGACCGAGCTCGGCGCGGAACGAGCCCGTCGGCGATCTGAAATCTGCACTTACTGCGGGGCCGCGCCCGTGCGGATGTCCCGCTACATCGATGCGATCAAACGGCAGTCGATCGAGAACGCCACACCCCGCCTGGCCGATCTTCGCCGAGCGTTCTCGGATCTGCAGTTACCGCAAGCCGTGATTAGCCAGATCGGCCAGGCCGTCAACGCGGGAAAGTCCCTCTTCCTGTACGGCGCCCCGGGCAACGGCAAGACGTGCATCGCCGAGCGGGTGATTCGCGCCGTGAGCGAGTACATCTGGATTCCCCGCTGCATCACGGTCACCGACGAGATCATCCGCCTCTTCGATCCGTCAATGCACGAGGAGGTGCCCCTGGAAGCTGTCGCCGACGGAGACAACCTTCTGTCGATGCCGAAGGTCGATCAGCGCTGGATCCGCATTCGCCGCCCGACCGTCGTCACCGGTGGCGAGCTGACGCTGGATATGCTCGAGTGCAACCTGAACCCCGCGACCGGCGTCAATGAAGCCCCGCTCCAACTGAAAAGCAACGGCGGCGCGCTCGTGATCGACGACTTCGGCCGGCAACGGATGAGCACCACCGAACTGCTCAACCGCTGGATCGTTCCACTGGAGAAAGGGCACGACTACTTGACGCTGCGGTCCGGACGCCACCTCGAAGTCCCGTTCGCCCAACTGCTGGTCTTCTCCACGAACCTGGACCCCCGCGATATCGTCGACGAGGCGTTTTTGCGGCGGATCCCGTACAAGATCGAAGTGTTCGATCCGACGGAAGAAGAGTTTCGCGAGCTCTTCCTCAAACTGGCCCACGAAATGGGCTTTGACGTGGAAGAAGGAATCGTCGAAGTGTTGCTGGAAAAACATTATCGACGCCAGCGCCGCCCCCTTCGCTATTGCCACTCACGCGACCTCCTCGCCCAGGTAAAGAACCTCAACGAGTTTCACGAGCTGCCGATGGAGGTCAACGAAATGGCGCTGGACGTGGCAGCCTACAACTACTTCGCCGGACTGTCGAAAGAGCACTAGGCAGCTACCGTCGCCGGACGGTAGCTATTCACGGTATTCACAGCACGTTAACGCGGCATCGCCCTCCGGCCTATGCGGCCTTCGCCTTACTGACGGCCCGCGAGTTTTCCAGCTTGCTCCAGTATTCCATCGGCATGCCCATCGCCAATTTGAGCGCCCCGGTGGCACCGGCGTAGACACTGTCGTGGGTTCGCCGGACGTTTCCTCCGCCATATGGCTGGAGTGCGATTTCGAGCTGCTCGGGCAGCCCTTTCAACTGGCTGCCGCCACCGCCCAGCAGGATGTTGTTGAGCAGACAATCCTGAAACTCGGGCTCGAAGCGCGCCACCAGCTCGACCACACACTCGACGATCGGCGGCAGCAGCTTGGCACAGGCGTGCTTAATGTGCTCGGTGATGTCAATATCGGTCGGCTTGCCCTTGACCGGCAACGAGATCACGACGTGGTCTTCGGTGGTACCCACGAAGCCATGCTTCTCTTTGATCTCGCGGACCATCTTCTTGGAGATCCTCGCATCCGGACACGCCTCCAGAATGCGGTTGTAGAGCTCTTCGTCGACTTCGTCGCCTCCGAAGGGGATCGTCAACTGATCCTCGTCGTTGGGGAAGGTGCCGAACATCGGACAAAGGTCGATCGTGCCGGCACCGATGTCCACGACCAGGGTTTCGCTCAATCGGTTCGCCGAGTACGCCACGGCGAACGGCTCGGGCACCAGCATCACGGCATCGAAGGCACTCCGGGTTGCCTCGATGACCATTTCCTTGTTGACGATCGTCGCTCGAGAAGGCATCCCGACGACACCGTAAATTGGCCCGGACGGGTTCGGCTCGACCTGCGAGACGACCTGGTCGACCAGGAGGCGAGCCGCCTTGCGGTGTTTTTCGACCTGTTTCTCGTCGAGTCCCCGTTCCGTGTGCGAGTTGAACTTCAGCACGCCGTGTCCGAACGGTCGCACGAAATCCAACGACATGCGATGTTCGATCACTTCACTTCCATAGACGACCGGCTTGCCCAGGAGCGATTCGGCAATGTGGTCCTTGGGCCACCCCACCACGGTCTCGAGCTCCGCCTGGTGACCGTTGGAAGAGACCGCGGACGTCCTGAACGTTCCGAGGTCCATGCCGATAAATGTAATCGAATTACTCATGGTTTTCTCCTTTGCCGCAGTGCATTCCCTGGCGGCTGATTTCGCTACGACAAGTGAGTTCTTCAGACAGATTCCGCGACGCGACTGAGTTCATCTTGCATCTTGAGGTTTTCCTGAAAGATGCCTTCCAGGATCCCCGTCGACGGCCGTTGTTCGTTGGATCGGGGCTTCCGCACCTTCGTCGTCACGACCCCGTCGTCGTCGCTTCGCCGCGGTGTGAGCCCCTGCGGGGCCTGCCGCTGTTCGCTCGGTTCAGCCGTGGCGGTCGCTACGGGCGGCGGAGCAGTTTGCGGCGCCGCCGCTGGGGCGGTCCCAAACGGCTGATTCATCGACTGCTGCAGCAAGTGGTACATCCAGTGCGGCGCCGGCTCGGAAGACCCGTTGTACTGCGGCCGGGGCACGAACAGCTTTGCGAATACGATCAGAGAACTGCACAAGGTGAACAGCCCAAGCACCAGGCCGCCTATAAAATAGAGCACTGCCTGCCCGTCGGACCGCGGAGCCACGCTCGCCGGCAACTGGGACGCCGCTTGGCCGCCGAAGCTTCCCAACAGACCACCCGCCGACGCGCCCTCGGCGCTGTCTGCACGGTTGCCGCTGGAAAGGTCAAAATTCAATGTGACGCCGGACGGGATGCCATCCGACGGTCCGTCCGTCCGTATCCCCTCACGAAATGCGACCCGGTTGCCCGAGTGCGGAATGGCGGTCAGGCGGGGGACGCGGCGGGCCGTGCCGAATCGAGTCGCCAGCCGGCCGTCTGCCGGTGCTTGACTCTCGGCGTCTTCGCCAACCATTTCCGGCAACGGTGCCGGACGGCTGGAGGCCCGCGACGTCGTCTTGTGCAGCGCGTTCGCCGTGTTCGTCTCACCGGCGTCGTGTGCGGCCGCTTCAGCGACGGCGTCCTCGTCGGCATGTTTTGCGGCGGTTCGCACGCCGTCGTCGCCAGGTTCCTTGTCGGCCAGTGCCCGCATGATGAGCGACTCCAACCGCTGAGCGTCGGTCTCCGACAGCCCTTGAGCCGGGATCTCACCGAGCAATTCGCGGACTTGCCGGGTCAACTGTTGCGCTGACATCAGGTTACCCTGATCGGCCAGTTCCTTGGCCTGGCTCAGCAGCTCGTGCGCGACCAGGGCGTCATTCATCTCCGCAGACCGGACGACATCCGTCTTTCCTGGCCGGACCGACGTGTTGGCGGTATTCGGCGCGGCCGCAGGGCTGATGACCTTGCCGCTGCTGATGACCTTGCCGTTGTTGATCGCGGTGCCGTTGCTGATCGCCGGGCCGCTCCGGATCACCTTGCCGGTGCGGAGGGCGTTGGTGCTGGACGCCGCACTGCCCTTACGGGGCGCAAACGTCTCCGGCTGCTTGCTGGATCGATAGGGCGGATCGCCGTAGAGGATTTCCGCCGGCTTGAAGGTGGCACGTCCTTCGTTGCGCACCCGCTGCTGCCCCTCCCAGACTTCGGCCTTCAAAAAGTCCGCGTCCTTTTCCACCCTTGGCAGCGGGACCAAGGTGGTGGAGGGATCCAGGAGCAGGCCCGGATCCTGGGCCAGGACTTGCGCCCCCAACACGACGTTGGAGGCGGTCAGTGTGAACGCCCCGAGGGTCTGCCACAACTGGAGCCCCTGGGTGGGAGTCGCGCGACGGGAACGGCGGGATCTGTTCTTTACCATCTTTTGCTCGACTTGTTTGGGCTAAGTCAGAAAGGTTCATGCGTTTTGATCGGCGTCACCGCCTGAATGACTTAAGCAAAGTCTTCGGTCTATTCGGACATTTACGGTTCTCCTGATCTCCGGGGTCGTCCGATTCGTCCTGATTGCTCACCCCGCCGGGTTCCGCCGGATGACGACACGGCACCGGGCGGGTTGCCGTCGCCCACCCGGCGGCGTGAGCTGAGGCCGGCCCGCTCCAGCCAACTCAGCTCGCCTGGCAGCCCCCCCTGTCTTGTGAACCCGGACCATCCATGCACAGACACCGATTCGGGGAAAGCCATCGAGCCGTCGTGATTTGTGGAGAACCAATGCAGAACAACGCGCATCTCATCCACAACGTGTGCGCGTCCGGTATGCCCTGCGATCAACCGAACCGGAGCGAACGCTCGACGGCTGACGAATGATCCGTGCTTGCGCCCGGGGCGCGTGGCGAGCAAGAAACGCACAAGGCCCATCCGGATCCGGATGGGCCTTGTAAGGTTTGCCGTTGCGAGGAGCGCTGGTTTGGCAACTCGCCTAACGCCGCCGCAGGGGACGAACCGGCGTGATCGGTTCGACCTCTTCGTGCTGCGTGTACGGGTCGACCGTTCGAGCATAAACGCGCTTGAAGAGCCGATTCGCGTACGGCTCTTTGGGATTCTCACCGTACAGGGTGACTTCCCGCTGATGCTCGGCAATATGGAAGTACTGGTAGGGCCGGAAATAATAGTAATTCTTGGGCCGCGCCAGGTAGGGAACATGCTGGGTCATGTCCCCCGGAGAGAGGCAGGGGTCCGGCAAGCCGACCAGGCCCCAACAACTGTGATGGTGATGATGGGGTGCGGGTACGCACTGGTCACAGGCACAGTCCGCCACGCCTCCATCAATGACAACCTCGGAGGCGGGCGGCGCGCTGTAGGTCACCGATTCGCCACCGTGGGTAACGCTCTCGCCCCCGTGGGCCGACGCCAACCGCAGGCTCCGCCTGGAGGTACCCTGCCCGGAGCGGCGCGAGGACGTTTGTTGGTCAGCCCGTGTCGGCGACCCGGTCGTCGCGTCGTCGGACTGTTCCTCTTCCTCGAACGACACGCGTCGCACCGACTGGTAGGACTGCGCCTGCCGGCCGGCAAAAGCACCACTCGCCGGTGGATAGTCGGCGCCTGGCGCGACGGCCAAGACGAGTAGGACGGCCAGTTCTGATCCCATTTCAATGTTCCTCGCTGTGTTCTCTGTGAGAGATAGCACCGTTGGCTGGGTGTGGGTCGAGCCGACGGCGCTCTGATTCATTCTGCCGATTCAAACCCTAAGACCTGATCGACGGAACGAATCCGTCTCCACTAGGAAAACCAAACAATCCCGGACACACACCCCATTCCTCCTACCTTCACAGGCAACACCGCTTCAGATCGGAAAAATGTTGCAACCCGCAAGATTTAGCAAAGCGACACAACCCGTCCGGTCGAAGACTAGCCTACAGAATTCGCCAAATCTTGGTCCGCACGGGTATGCAAGAAAATGATTACACGCTCAACAAAACTGACCGCCCTGATGCTGGCAGGCGTTGCGTTTGCCCATCTTGTCGGGTCGACGACTCTGGTTGCCCAGCCGCAATTGCCGCCGCCAGGCGGAGATGGCTTGGTGCCCCCACATCATGTGGTTGACCCCAACGTCCTCGAAACTGAGCTGATTGAGGAGGTCATCGAGCCACAGTTGTCACTCGATCTCGACCCCACTCGGTCGAAGATCGTGCGGACCAAGTATCCGGTCCACCGCATCGCCATCACGAATCCGGAGATCATGGACTTGAACCAGTTCAGCCCGAACGAGTTCGAGTTCATCGGGAAACGGAGTGGGCAAACGGCCCTCTCCCTGTGGTACCGAATCGACGACGGGGAGGAGCTCTTGCTTCGCTACCTGGTGCGTGTCGAGCCGGACAACGAAGAACAGGAGCGCGCGGAACTCGAATACGGCCGCTTGGAGAAGCGGATCAACGAGTTCTTCCCGAACAGCTATGTGCAGCTCATCCCGGTGGTCGACAAACTGATCGTCCGCGGTCAGGCACGCGATTCGGAAGAGGTCTCGCAGATCATGTCGATCATCCGTGGGCAATCGAATGCCGGGTTTGGCTTCGGCTTCGGATCGGGCGATCTCCTGTCCGGTGCCACGGTCGCCAGGATCCCTGGTGCCGAGGATCTTCCGGAGGCCCGCATTGTCAACCTCATCACCGTTCCCGGCGAACAGCAGGTGATGCTCAAAGTACGGATCGCCGAACTGACACGCAACGCCGGACGCACTTTGGGAGTCGACCTGGAAGTGTTTCAGGATCACTTCTCCATCCAGAACCTGCTCAGCGGCGGCGGCAACGTCACGGCAATCCTGGATGATGGCGACGTCAGCCTGCTCATCAAGTCCGTCAACGGTTACGGTCACGGAAAGATTCTGGCCGAGCCGACCCTGGTCACGCTCAGCGGCCGGGCCGCCACGTTCATTGCCGGTGGCGAATTCCCGGTTCCCACGGCCGTCGGCATCGGCGGCATCGGTGCGGCGAGCACCTACTTCCGCGGCTTCGGCACCCAGTTGTCCTTCACCCCCACGGTGATCGACAAGGACCGCATTCGACTGCAGGTCGCGCCGTCGGTCAGTTCGCTGAACGCGAATGCCACGGTGAATGGGATCCCTGGACTGAACACTCGAGCGGTCTCCACGACGGTTGACCTTCGCGAAGGACAATGGCTGGCCGTGGCCGGCTTGATTCAGGACGAACAGGGGGGCACTCGCAGGAGCCTCTTCGGACTGGGGGCGATCCCGGTGCTGGGCGGACTCTTCGGTACTCAGGACGTCACGCGTGAAGAGACGGAACTGGTGGTCTTGGTCAGCCCCGAGCTGGTCCATCCCTTGGAAGAAGAGCAGGTTCCTTTCCTGCTGCCCGGGATGGAAGTCACGGAAGTCACCAACCACGACTTCTTCTGGACGCAACGGATCGAAGGACGCCCGAACCTGCATCACCGCAGCACCGTGTGGCCCGCCTACCGCCATCGCGCCCAGCAAGCCAACTGGGACGCGATCCACATGGCCAAGCAGCAGATCAAGTTGCACTCGCACTTCAACCGACAACAACAACATTACATCTCCGGTCCCGTGGGCTTCTCCCACTAACGCTCGGTGATTTGAATTTCCTGTAGGGGGGAACAAAGTGATGACACGTCAAGCCACACACTCATGGCTGGTCTATATCGGACTGGTATCCCTGGCGGCCATGGCAAGCGGATGCCGGTCAGCCGCTCCGCTGTTCTACGTGCCGCCGGAACCACCCCAGATGCTGGGGATGGTGGTGGACCAGATCAACGAGCAACAAGAGATTAACGCTGAGGCCTCGAAGTACGTCGTCTACCAGCACGAGTTCGAGGTGAACGAGTTCGGCGACGGACGGAAACAGCCCGGCCTGCGGTTGAACGAGTTCGGCGAAGATCACCTGAAACGGATCGCCTCGAATCTCCGCGAGCACGGCAACGTGTTCCCGGTGGTCGTCGAACGCAGTCGCAGCACGTCATGGGAACACACGGAGTTCGAGTACCCGGTCCACTTCGACCCGGACCTCGATCTCAAGCGGCGTGCCGTGGTGGTCGCCGCCCTGGAGGAAATGGGAATCGCGGACGCCGACAACATCGTCGTGGTCGCGCCGGCCTTTGCTGAACCGTATACCGGGCGTGAAGCTCAACGGGCCTACATCCGAGGCATCTATGGCCGCGGCGGCGGATTCGGAGGCGGATTCGGAGGCGGATTCGGCGGCGGATTCGGTGGCGGTGGGTTTGGCGGCGGATTCTTCTAACCACTTGTCCAAGGTCGCCGATGGTCACGCCGAACCAAGAGGGCTCGTCCGCAACCGCGACGAGCCCTCGGCGGACCAGCGTCAACGAAACGATGGGAGTCTGAGATGGAGTTGAAGCGTTGGAATTGGGGTTGGGTGGCGATCTTGGGCCTCACGGTGACCAGTGGTTGCAGCATGATCCCAACGGCGCCGCCCGAAGTCGCGGAAGTGCCCCCACAACAAGAAGTGGATCCGCAAGCTCGCCTCAGCCTGGCACGGCTCAGCGAGCGACACGGCGACGCCAGCCAGGCCGCGGAACTCTATCAGGCCATTTTGCGGGATGAACCGCAAAACCAGACCGCCCATCATCGCCTGGCGGTGATTGCCGCCGAGGAACAGAAGCTGGATCTGGCCAACCAACACTTCGATCAAGCGATGGCGTGTGGCAGCCCCACCGCCGATCTGCTCAACGATCGAGCCTACTTCTATTACCTGCAGCAAGACCTGGAAACGGCCGAAAAGGACGCTCGCCAGGCAATCGCCCTGGAACCCAGAAACAAAGTGGCCAGGAATAACCTGGCACTGATCCTCGGCGAGAAAGGTCAGTTCGACGAGAGCCTCGTCGAGTTTCGGCGAGTCGTCGGTGAAGCCGAAGCCCAGGCCAACCTGGCCTACGTGCGAGCGATGGCCGGCGACCTCGACGGGGCCGAAAAGAACCTCCACAAGGCACTCGAACTGGACAGCACGCTCCGTCCCGCCGCGAACGCATTGCTGGAACTGAGTGACCGGCGTCGCGGGATTGTCCGAGACGTCGCGCCCACCATCATGCCGGCTCGGCCCCAGCCTGGATCCCCCGTCAATCCTGCCGGCCCCGCCAACGGGCAACAGGTGGCCCAAGCGGGACAGTCCACCACGGCTCCCGCCAACGGCGTCACCGCAACCGGCATTACGACTCCCGGGACCACCCGGGATCACAACCCGACGACCAGCGGCGACGTGACGACCGCACACCAATGGATTTCGGCCTCCAACGCCCAACCATTGGCACCGTGGGGTACCTACGCGCAACCGCAAACCGTCGCCTACCAGGCCACGGTCAATCCGCAAGCCGGTGCATCCCCGCAGCCCGCTCCGAATCAAGGCGGACAACTGCCGGCCACCCCCCAGGGAGCACTTGCCCAGCCGGCCGCCAGCGGCCTTCCGTTCGGCAGGTAGGGAAAGACTGCCGCGCCGAACCGCTGCCAGTCTCAAACACGAGAAAGCATGGACTCGACGGCGCAGCGCGGGCTCACGTGCTCGGCGCGGGTCTCCGACCCCGCCGAAACCGCCGACCGAAGGTCTCCAACTCCTGCTTCCTCAGCCACGCTTCGCCCGAGCCGTCCAGTAACCGGCTACCGCGAGCGTGGAGGCTTCATCCGCCGCCGAGCGTTAGCGTGGATGCTTCATCCACCGCCGGGCGTTAGCGTGGATGCTTCATCCGCCGCCGGGCGTTAGCCCCGGTTCCGTGGACCACCGCGCGAACCGAACGCTAACGCGTTTCGGCTGATATCCGCGGCGCATTGAGCACGTCCACCACAACCGGTTGCGGGACAGCGACTTGGCCTGGACGGTTTTTCGTCCGTGAACGCCCCGGGTTAGCGAAACACCAGACGGTGGCTCAACACAAAGTTGAATGCCGTTCCGGCGATCACGCCCAGCAAGGCCGCCAGCAGTTTCCATTCTTGGAAAAAGGGAACCAGGTTGGTCAAACCGACCGAAACGGCCCAGTTCACGACGGCACCAAACAGGCAGGCCAGGCAGAAGAAGACGTATTGACGGCCCGCTGAATCGCGCCGTGACTCGGCGAACGTGAACCGCCGGTTGAAGGCGAAATTCCAGCTCATCGCCGCCCAGATCGCCAGTGCCCGGGCAACCGACAACGGCATCAGCAGGAGGAAGACCGAGTAGCAACAGAGGTCGACGATCATGCCTGTCGAGCCGACAGCCAGGAATTGAGCCAGTTGGGCGAGGGTCCCAAGTCGGAACTTGTAGAGGCGTCCCAGGTGCCGCAAGTAATTGAGCTGCTCCTTCAGTGTCAGCTTGCTTGTGCCATGCAGCCGGTCGCGAAAGCGGATCGGAATCTCACCCACACGGCGGCTGCCCGACTTCACCATCAGTTCCAAGCCAATCTTGTAGCCGATCGGATCCAGCCGTTCAGCCGCCCGGAACGTCTCGCTCCGCAAGGCGAAGAATCCTGCCATTGGATCGCGGGCCGATGTCAGTGGCCAGGCCAAGAGGGTGGCGACCTTCGAGTTGACCCAACGGAAGAGTCCCCAATCCTCGTCCGTCGTGCCACCACGCACGTATCGGCTGCCGATGACGAAATCACACGGCTCGCCGGCGGTGACACCATCGTGCAGTGCCGCCACCAGTTCCGGCACCTTCTCGGGCGGATGCGACAGGTCCGCGTCCATCACCACCAGCGTCCGCCCTCGCGCATGACGCATGCCGTGGATCACCGCGCTGGAAAGACCGCGCTCCGTACGGCGCACCAGCAATCGCACCGGGTAAGTCTCCGCCAGGCGATCGCAGACGGCCACCGTTTCGTCCTGGCTGTTGTCGTCGACAACAATGATCTCCGCTTCGAGTTCCGCTTCCTGCAGGGATTTCCAGACCTGCGGAATCAACTCGGGAAGATTTTCCGCCTCGCAATACGTCGGCACGACGACCGAAACATCGATCGTCTCGACCGCCGCGTCTGGTGAAACCGGCGACGCCGGGGTGTTAACACCTGTTGACGTGGGCGGGGGCGCAACCTTCGCTGAGGTCGCGGAAGTGTTTACATCGGTTGACATCGGGGCACAGCCTGGGGCTCAGGTCGAGTGAAATAGCCAACCGAGCAGCGAAGCGCATGCCGTTTTTCCCCGTAAACACCGGCCGAAGCTGCCGAATTCTCCCGCCGCCACGCTCATAATCGGCCCCCCGGCGAACACCCAACCGCAGCGGACCACCAACATGGCTGCGGTTTTCCGGGGCAAAACGTCGGAAAATGGCGTGCCAGCGGCGGGGCCGCGCCGGGGGCCGCCAGGACGGGACCGGACCACCGCCCCCACTCTCTGGCCGCTCGGCCAACGCAGAGCAGCCAATCTTCCAGGCAGACTCATTCCTCCCTTCTTGCCATTTCGTTAACAACCGTTATCATCTACCCAGTTGGTATATTCTTCATGAGTCCGCCAGTTAACATTCGACCAACGAACTATTTGCGGGAGGAAAGACGATGCGTTTCAGTCAAATCTCGGTAACGGCCGTGCTCCTGGCCGGCGTCTTGGCGACCCCGGCCCTCTCACAGGCGCCCACGCCTCCCCCCCCAACGCCAGGAGAGCCATCCGCTCCCCAGGCGGAAGCACTGCCGGTCCCGGCCGAGGTGGCGGAGCACGAGAAGCCGTTTGTCCTTCCCAAAGAGCGGACGGTGTCCGTGAACCTGTCGATCGACCGTCCTCCCCTGCCCCGCAAATCGCAGCTCAAACTGCTACGTTCCGGTGAAATCCTCAGCGAGACGGCGCGCCCGCGTCCCGAGCGTCTGGAGTTCGAGATTCTCATTGAGGGTCCCTGCGGCGATTTGCCGGTCTACCTGCCGGTCTGCAAGTCGAGTGTGATTCATGCGGTGTACGCAGAGTACGGTGAGTCGGCGCCGGACAAGGTGGTTGATGCCGTCGCGGAGCTTGGCGCGCCCGATGTCTGCGTGGTGGCGATCGCCCAAACCAAAGCGGTCGAGCGGCGCGATGCGGCGGACCCTCGCTGGTACGACGAGTTCAACGTCTGGACACCCTATTATCGTGTCGCCTTCCACGAATCTGGCGTCCCGCCGGTCATGGTCAAGGTTCCGCCGTCGGATCGAAGCCTGTATCGGCTGGCGGACAGTGTCGGTTCCGACAACCTTCATAACGACGCGGAGATGATGATCCTCACGCTCAGCGAGTCGAAGCATCCGCTGGTTGATTGCCACCAATGTGGCAAGCCGGCCTGCGACTGCCATCCCTTGCCGCACCAGCCGGTCATGAATCCACAGCCGGCTCCAGCCCAGCCGGCGGGAGAAGCTCTGCCGACGGAAGATCTTGGTGCCCCTGAAGTCGCGCCCGCGGCGGAAGCGCCACAGCCGGACGCCCCCGTGCCTCCGGCGCCCGTCGGTGATGATCCCTTCAACGCAGATGAGGCCTGAGCATGATGAGAATGACAACCTTGGCGATCAGCGGCTGCCTGATGCTGCTGGCGACGATTGTCGCGGCCCTACCGCCTGCTTCTGCTCCCGGTTCGCCGCCTGACGCGATTCCCGGTTGGGCCTCCAGCGGCGACTTCAAAGTGTATGACGCGGTGGGAATTCCGACCCACCACGAAGTCACGCTCAAGTCGCAATTTGACGCCGACCATCATCCGGCCACCCTGGTGCAGCGCGCCGCATTGGCCGTTCCGGTCCATATCTTCGACCCATCGGCGACGCCGGACGGCGTGTCGAATGGTCCGTCGAGCGGCGCACAAGCAGCCGCTGACGAGCTGAAGGAGGTTCCACCCCCAGTGGCTGACGCTGCAGGCGAAGTGGCACCAGCCGCCCCGCTGCCGGATGCGAACTTGGCCGGCGTGGATGGTGCGGCGCCGTCGCCGACGGACCGCCCGGCTCCTCCTACCGCGGATTGCTCGCTGCTAACCTGGTACAGGATCGAAGATGCCCCGGCAGAGCCGCCCCGGTACGTCGAAGTGCGGAATCGCTTCGGCACGCAGCGGCTGACCATCCGGCAACCTCGTTTCCTGTTGGCGCCGTCCGCGGAGTGCGGCAGCGGTGGCGGTGGCGGTGGCGGTGGATTGGCGTCCGGCGCCCCGCTTGATCACTACAAGGCGTATGAGGTCTTGGATTGCCGACCGATCGACGACGTTGTGGGACTGCTCGATGCCAACTGTTGCGAGAAGCAGATTCCGGTACTCAAACCGAAGTATGTCGCCGTTCCCGTGGAGAAGCGGCATGGCGATACGCTGACGGAAATCACCGATCCGGACCGCTACCTCACGTTTTATGAGATCCAGTCGTACCTGGATCCGCAGGTCAAGGTCCCGGTCGAAGACCAGTTCGGCCAGTGCGCGATCTGTATTCGCAAGCCGGTCCTGGTCGGCACGCCGACGCATCTCTCGGTCATCGATACCGACACGGACCTCGATAATTTTCAGGTCTATGATTCGACCGATGCGGCACTCGAAGAAGAAGTTCGCCTGGAGGGCCCCTTCGACAACTTTCCTCGTAAAGCGCTGGCCCACTTGATGACCAGCGTGGCGACCCCGGTCGACGTCGACGGGTTGGGCGTCATCAACGCAGGTGCCCATTTCACCTGGTACGCGATCAACGATTCGGCCACCGATCCGGTTCGCACGGTGACGATCTGGAATCGATTCGGCGAGCAGCGATTGAACCTGGGGCGAGCTGTCTTCATGCTGGTGCCGGCCGGGGCACATGGCGGTGCGGCCTCCAGCGAGCTGGATCATTACAAGGCGTACGTCGTCTTGAACGCCGCCTCGTTCCTCCCGGACGCCGTCACGCTCAGGGACGAATTCGGTGTCCAGGCGCAGACCGCCGTCCGCGGGCCCGCCCTGTTCTGCGTTCCCGTCAGCAAGACGCACGGAGAGGCCGACGCCACGCCCGTTCACCGGGCACGCGATCACCTGACGTTTTACGCGATTCGAGGAGCCGCCATCGACGACACGTCGCTGGGCGTTCAAGACCAGTTTGGCAACTACGATGCTGAACTGCGCGAGCGCATCATGCTGGGCGTGCCGACGCTGAGGCTGGACGTGTTTCCGCCGCTTCCGGCATCCCGCACGCGTCCGGCCATGGAAGAAAACATGGCCGCCAAACCACGGGCTCGCGGCCTGTCGACTGTGGTCGGCCTGTTTCAATCTCTCTTCGAGAAACGGCGGTAAGGAACCGCGCCCAACGATCGTGCGACGCTTCACTCGGGGACGGAGCCCCGCGTGCGTCCACAGGCCGCCGTGTCGGCTTTCGGTCCGCGAAGCGACCGGCGCTGCGCCGCTTTCGCGGAACGCGAGCCGGCCATTCTTGACCACGCGCGGCGTTCGTCCCTGGACATTCAACCGAGTGATAACGCCGCTGCTTTTTCGTGTTGGACGCAAAAAACCTAGCCGTTAGAATGCGGCCCGCAAGATTTGGATGACGTCGCGACAACGGCTGGTCGTACGCCGGGGGGCCTGCGTTTTCAGGTCACTGATTCTTGTGCCTCGGGGCAGACTTGGCGGCGTTGGGACGAATCGTCGTCCAGCGCGGCGGAAATAGTCTGAGCCAGCACGAGATGCGTCCCCATGAAGGCAGAGCACGCCAGGCAGCCACCGCGCGACCCGGTCGACGCGTTCTCTCTCTTCCTGTCGCAGTCTTTTCTTCCCTCGCAGTTTCGGCTGGCCGATTCCACGGCCAATCTTTCCAGGCAGTGCAGAGTTCCTTGCCAAAACGTCCGAAATAAGATCTCGGTGGAATGCTTCTGTCCACCTGGAACGCTAGCAGGCAACGGCCCGTCGTCAGTCAATCACGTCCCACGATCTGCATACCCGACGCGGAGATCGAGTAAACCATGACGGAACCAAGAAGATCCTACTGGCCGGCCTTCTTCCAGCGGACCCGCAAGCAGCGACCTGCGCAACGGCGTGAGCGCCGGAATCGATTCCTGCGTCCACGGCCGGAAGCGCTGGAAGACCGCCGGATGCTGGCGATCACGACGCCGGTGCTTGCCGCCGGAAGCAACTCGATCGTGTTCAACGGCGACGGAGCGGCTGATGCGATCAACTTTTCGGCCACCGCGGCCGGACTGCTGCAGCACGACCTGGGCGCCCCATTTGCTAGCAGCACCGACCTGGACGCCGCGACGGCCGGCGTTCAATCGCGGCTGGTTGCCGATATCACCGAATTGACGTTCACCGATCCGGCGATGAACGACAGCGTGACGTTCGCTGGCCCCCATGCGCTGGTCTTCGCGGCAGCCGAATTGTCCGTCGCCGCCGCAGCGATCGACATCCGCACGGTGATGCAAACAGGTGGAGCCGGCACAGTCGACCTGACGGCCGGCCATACGCTCCGCTTGTCCAACGGCGGCGCTCTCCACACCGACCTGGGCGACATCACGCTCGGAGCGCTTGCCACCACGGTGGGAAATTACTCCGGCGTTGTCCTGGACAATGGCCATCTCCAGTCAGCCAGCGGCCAGATTTCGCTGACGGGGCACGGGGGCGGCCTGTTATCGAACAACCACGGCATTGTCCTGACCAACGGCTCGACCATTACGTCGACCGGCCCCGGCGGCGGCATTTCGCTGGTCGGCACCGGGGGCAATGCCGACGGCGACAATGTCGGCGTGGAACTGCGCGGAGCGGGAACCGTCATTACGGCGGCGTCGAGCCCCATTGATGTCGTGGGACAAGGTGGCGACGGGAGCGGCAACTTGAATCTTGGTGTCCGCATCGACGACGGAGCCGCCGTCACCTCGACCGGAACCGCCACGATCACAATCAACGCCACGGGTGGTGACGGTGCCAGCTTCAACCACGGTCTTTTCCTCGCCAACGGCGGCCAGATTTCCACCGACCAGGGCGACGTCGTGTTGACGGGAACCGGGGGCCAAGGAACGGCTTCTTTCAATGCCGGCGTCCATGTCAGTTCGGGAGCCAGTCTGACTTCGACCGGCTCCGGCAGCCTTGACGTTGTCGGGCAAGGCGGACAGAGCAGTATCTCGAGCTTCGGTATCTATCTGGAAGCGGCGCAGCTCCTGGCGACCGACGGCCTGCTCACGGTGCGCGGGACCGGCGGCAGCGGCCCGAACGGCAACAACGGCGTCGTGACAACGGACGACACCCTGATTCAGTCGACCGGGCTGGCCGACATCGCAATCACGGGCGTCACCGGCAGCGGTGAAGGCGGCAGCGGTTTCTCGATGGACCACGGCGCGGACCTGGCAGCGGCCGGCAGCGGTTCGATCACGATTGACGGCGATGGCGCAGCGGCCACCAACAACACCCGCGGGGTTCGCATCAACGGTGCGGGTACAACGATCGTCACCAGCAGCGGCAACATCACGCTCGGCGGCCAGGGAGGTGACGGAGGAGACGACAACCTCGGAATCGAGGTCAACAACGGTGCTGACATCTCAGCGACGTCCACCGGGGGCGTGCGTCTGATGGGGACCGGTGGAATTGGAGTCGGCGGCAACCACGGCGTGCAAGTGGCCGGCGCGAACACGCGGGTTGCCGCTCAAGACGGCGCCCTGGTCGTGGATGGGATCGCCGGATCCAACGGAAGCGGCAACTTCAATGTCGGTGTGCTGGTTTCTTCGGGTGCGGAGATCCGATCGGTCGGCACGGCGACGGTGGATCTGTCGGGCAGCGGCGGCGGGGGCGGCCAATTCAACCATGGCGTCGCAATCCAGGATGCGGCGACACAGGTAAGCTCGGCCGCCGGCGACATTACGATTCTTGGTACCGGGAGCGGCGCGGGCGACAGTCGAGGTGTATCGATCATCGGCGAAGCCGTCGTCACGTCGACCGGCATCGGCCCGACCGCGGCTCACCTTCTCATTTCCGGGACATCCGGAGCCGCCGCAGGGGCAAATGTCGGGGTTCGGATCGCCGATAGCGGCACGCGCGTGGAATCGATCGATGGCGATCTGGTTGTGATCGGCACGATGTCGGCGGGAACAGGAACCGGCGTCGAGCTGTCTGCCGCCGCGCAGATCGTCGCGTCAGGGACCGCCCCGCTGGAGCTGCAGGGGAGCGGCAGCAATGCCGATGGCGTCCGTATTGCTTCGACCGTTGTCAGCGGTAACGGAACCGTCGACGTGCACTCGCCGGGAACGGTTGCCTTGACTGCTGCCGGCACCATCACGTCGACCAGCGGTCCCGTCGCTGTCACATCGACGACCGTTGCGGGTCAGATTCGGATGGCCGACCAGGCCGTCATCGACGCCGGCAGCGGCTCGGCCTCGCTTGATGCCCAAGGTGACGTCGTCCTGGCAAGCGTCCGCTCGACCGGCGACGTTGATGTACGCACAGCCCAGGGGCAGATCGTGGATGGCGGCGATACCGATATCGACATTCGCGCCTCGTCAGCGACACTCCGCGCCCGCCAGGGAATCGGTTCTGCCGGACCGCTCGACACCGACGTCGCAACGCTGTCCTTCGAGAATACCGTCTCTGGAAACGTGCAGTTCGACAACGACGGGGCGCTGGCCATCGGTGACGCCGGCGGATTGACCAGCTCCACCAACCATGGCGCCGGGAACATCCTCCTCTGCGGCGCATCGGTCGACGTAACCCATACGCTTGACGCCGCCACCGGCACGGTCCGTCTGAACGCCGGTGCCGGGAACGTCAGCCAGGCTGCCGCGGCGATCCTCGCCACTGCCCTGGGCGTCACTTCCGCCGGCAATGTGGAACTCGTTCATGCCGGCAACAACGTCGAAACGTTTGCGGCCGGCGCGGCCGGGAGTGTGGTCTTCCACGATGCGGACGGGTTCACCGTCGGACTGGTGACCGCGGCAGACTGTTTCGCTGGTGCTCGTGGGATCGTGGCAGGGACCGATACCGCGCTCGCCACCGCGGCCGGCCCGCTGACCATCAGCCAGCCGCTCGAAGTCGCCGGCACGGTCCGGTTGACCTCGGCGGGCAACATCAATCAAACGTCGGCCGGACCGATCGTTGCCGAGAACCTGGGTGTGCGTGCCGCGGGTACCATCGGTCTGCAAACGGCCCTGAGCCGGTTAAGCGGGACGTTTGCCGCAGCTTCCACCAACGCGGGAGACGTCGCGTTTGCCAACCGGGGAGACTACACCGTCGGCGTTGTCGGGACGCTCGACGGGTTCCCGGCAACAACTGGGGTGACCACCTCCAGCGGCTCGGTCGACTTGAACGCCCAAGGCGGAACGATCACGGTCGACGCGATCGTCGAGGCCGGCGACGGCGGGAACGTGCGGATCACGGCCGATGGGGGCATTCCAGTGGTCAACATCTACGATCTCAACGGCTCGTTCATCGATACGCTCGGTAACGGCGAGGACATGACATCGACGGGTGGCAGCCTGGGCCCGACCGGCCTGACGTTCGGGCTCAACGAAGGCCCGACCGTGGCCAACGTGTTCACGCAGTTCCCGGACAACTATTCGATCGAGATGCTGTTCAGCATCGACAATACGGTCGGCTTCAAAAAGTTGATCGACTTCAAGGGCCTGGAGAACTCGAGCGTCGGTGACAAAGGGCTCTACAACCGCAGCAGCAGCGGTGGCGTCCACGGCTTGGTGACGCTGCACAACCTGGGCGAATTCAACCTCCAAGTCTTCACTCCCGGCATGCTCCACCACCTGGTGCTGACGCGCGATGGCGACAGCGGTCTGGTCAATGTCTTCGTCGACGGCATCTTGCGGTTGGTGAACCTCGACGACTCGGTAACCCAGTACACCACGTTCAGCACACCGAACCATGTCGCCCACTTTTTCCAAGATGACCTGCGCGGCAATTCCCAGTTCGAAGCCAGCCCGGGCTTCGTCGATTACATCCGCATCTATGACGACCCGCTGAGCGCGGCGGAGGTCAGCCAGTTGTTCAACGGGACCGCCGCACCGGTCAACGGTGACGGCGCCTTGGACATTCGCGCGGATGTTCGCACGACCAACGGCCACGGAGACATCCACCTGGCTGCGGAAACGACGATCCATCTTGGGACGTCCAGCCAGCCGGTGACGGTCTCTGCCGCGGGCTCCGGCGACGTTGTCGTCCAGGCCGGCACGAACGATCAGGGTGGCGCCCAGACCGATGGCGAGGCGGATGGACGCTTTGTGATGAGTGATGGATCGGTCGTCGCCAGCCAGGACGGCGACATCACGATCCAGGCCCCGGATGATATCTGGCTGAGCCGCGTGGATGCGGACAGTGACGGCGACGGGGCTGCCGGCCAGGTGATCGTGACGGCGGACTACGGCGGTCCGCAGGCGAGTCTCAGCGATGGTGCAGGCAGCATTCGCGACAACCTGACCGGCGAGGATCCAAATCTTCGCGGCGCCGTTATCGGCCTGCGTGCCGGTGCGGGAATTGGCACCGCCAGTGACGACCTCGACACCGCCTCCCCAGTCGGTACCAGCACGGCGTTTGCGGCAGCGACGACGTCCGGCGGCATCCACCTCGACCACCTCGGCGGACTGCTGGTTGGAACCGTCAACCTGCTGGACGGCGTCACAATCACCAACGACGACGGAGTGACGTCGACCAGCGATCACATCGAGATCCGTTCCAGCGGCACGTTGAACGTCAATCAGCCGGTCGCCAATCGAGATGGGGGTGACGTGACGCTGATTGCGGCGGGTGCCGGAGCAGACCTCGGTTTGAACGCCGACGTCTCGGCCATCGGTGGCGACGGCAACATCACACTCCACGCCGACGATCAGATCAGTCAGACCAATGGCGGCGTCAACACGGAGGGCGGCGGCCAGATTGCGTTGGTTGCGGCGATCGGCACCGCCACCGGCGGCATCACTCAATCAGACGGTACGCGTGTCGCCAGCCAGGCAGGCACGATCAGCTTGGATGCCCACGGCGATATCCGGCTTTCCAGCGCTGCCACGGCGGCAGGCGTTCATATCACGTCGACCGGCGGAGCCATCCACGACGCGGGCGACTCGACCAGTCCCAACATCACGGCGGCAACAGCGACCCTGCAGGCCAGACTGGGGATCGGGGCCGCCGCGGATCCGTTGGGTCGGCTGGAAACGGTCACCGCGCCCGGTGCCGCCAGCTTGACCGTCGCCGCCTTCACGGAACACGGCGACGTCGGCCTGCACAACGTGGGCGGGTTGACGGTCGGCTCGTTGGGTACGTTGGTCGGCGTGGAGATCGCTGATCCGACCGATGCCAACCCAGGCGGCTCCATCTGGCTGACGGCAGCCAGTCCGTTGACCATTAACAGCCCGGTCGTCAACCACGGGGGCGGCAGCATCACGGTCGCGGCCGAGGGTGGTACCGCGGGCGGGACCGCCGCTGACGACCTGGATGTGAATGCCGATGTCACGGCCAGCGGCGGCAACGGAAATATCTGGCTGTTCGCCGCCGACGCGATTGACTTCGATCCGGTGGCCGACATCACGGCGGCCGGAACGGGCGACATCCTGGCGAGTGCTTCGACAGATTTTCATGGCGGCAGCCCGCAAAACGGCTACCTGCCCGCCGCAGCCGGCGACGGCGATGTGGTGATGAACGAAACCCCCTCGGGAAGCGAACAGGCATCGATCGTCTCGGCCGCGGGGAGCGTCACGCTCCGCGGGGCCGGCGACGTGCTGGTTACCGAAATTGCGGCACCGCACGTGATGGTCGTTGCGGACTTCCCCGGCGTGGCAGGCGGCATGCACGACGAGGAGGGCGCCATTATCGACAACCTGAGTGGCGAGGGGACGAACGACGTCAACATTCGAGCGGACCACACGGCCCTCGCCGCCGGCAGCGGCATCGGTGCCGACACCCACGACGACCTCGACCTCGCCCCCGCCACCTCAATCCATACCGTCGCGGCAGAGACCGAACGGGGGGACATCGTGCTCACCAATCACGGTCCCACACGGATCGGCTCGGTGAGCGATCCGACGGGCATTCTCAGCGATCTCCTGGGCGTCACGATTCACGACGCGACCGCCACCGGCGTGGGAGCGGCCGGGCCGGACTCGACGTTCGACAACCTGAAAGTCGTCTCCGGTGAGACGCTCATTATCGAGCAGGCCGTTGCCAACTTCGACGGCGGCCAGATCATATTGGCAGCCGATGGGATGGGCGACCTGATCATCAACGCGGACGTGACAGCCGACGGCGGAGCGGGCAACCTGAGCCTCTCGGCCAGCGGTGACGTTCGCTTCGACGACAGCCCGGCCGCGACCATCGACCCCGTCGTCTCGGTTGCCGGCAGCGGCGACGTCCAAGTCCGGGCCGGGACAACATTCAACGACGGAGGTCTCCCCGTCAACGGTCTGGCCACCGGCCGGATTGTCATGGGAGATGGCTCGACGCTCCAATCAGACGACGGCAACCTGCGACTGCGGGCCCCGAGCGACATCTACTTGAGCAGGGTCAACGCGGATGCGGACGGAACGGCACCGGCCGGCCAGGTCGTGGTCGGTGCCGATGACGACGGCGTCCAGGGAGGACTGGCAAACGGCCGGGGAGCGATTATCGACAACCTCTCTGGTGAAGGACCCGCCAACCTCAACGTGACGGGCGCAACGGCGGTCTTCACCGCCGCGGAGGGCATCGGTTCGGATGACGATTTGGACACCGATCTGGGTGACGCGGCGGACCCGACACGTGCCAACCTGGCCGCTCGCAATACGATGTCCGGGAATCTGGCGATCGACGACGGAGGCGCGCAGGCAACCGAACTCACGGTCGGCACGTTGCCCGCCGGCACGGGGCCCGTCGTGGGGCTGGTCAACACGGCCCCGCATGGATCCGTTCACCTCTCCAATCTCGGCCCCCTCACCCTGGACGACCATGTGCTGGCCGATGGACCGATCACCTTGACGGCCCGGGACACGCCTGATCCCTCGCAGGACGTGCTCACCGTCGGCAGGACGACGACGGCCGGGACAACGCTTGACGTCACCAGCCGGACGGGCGATATCACGCTCAACGCCGGAGACCATGTGCGGGTCGCAGGCAACCTGACGGCAGTCGGCCAATTGATTGGGACCGATACGGTCAGCGGAGAGACGGTGGCGATCGATCCTCGCACCGGCGCGGTGACGCCGCTCGGCCTGACCGGTACGACGCGGATCGCCGCCCTGGCCCCCGACGCGACCACAGGCCAGGTTTACGGTGCGGACCGAGTCGCAGCCGGCAATGGCGACCTGTATTCGCTCGCCCCGGCAACCGGTGCGGGAACTTTCGCAGCGGATCTATCGCCCGGTACATTCGATGACTTGACCGCCCTGGCTGACTCCAATGTGGCGGACCTGTTGTACGGATTCGAAGACGACGCCGATCGGTTGGTTTCCGTCCATCGATTGACCGGAGCCGTAACCAGCATCGGACCGATTACCGTGGCGGGGTCTGGAGCGCCGATCACATCGATCGCGGGAATGGCGTTTGCGCCGGCAACGAATCAACTGCTTGCGATCGACAACGGCACACGGCAATTGCTGACGATCGACCCGGCCAGCGGGACCGCGACGATTGTCGGATCGACCGGTCGCGACCTGGGAGGACTGGCCTTCGACCAGGTCAGCCAGCGTCTCTATGCCACCGACAACGCCAATGACCGTCTGGTCGTGGTGAGCCCGGTCAGCGGCACGGTTCGGGAGGTCGGCGACTACCTGGGCGACTACCAGATCGATGGTCTCGCCTCTCGGGGCTTGTCGGCCCGAGTCACCATCAACATCGACAATGGCGACGTGGCGGGCGGCGATGCGGACCCGGGGACGCCGGGGGCCGGCCAGCTGACCAACGGCGGGAGCGTGACGATCGACACGGTGGTCGCGGACTCGACGGGGATCGTGTCGACCTTGGAGGGGACCTTCATCCGCGGCGGCGACGACAACGACACATTCGATCTGGCGCCCCTGGCCACGACCGCTTACTTCATCGACGGCAACCTGCCGGTTTTCGCCGACGGGAGTCCTCCGGTTCCTCCAGGCGACCAGTTGACGCTTCAGTTTGACGAAATCACTGCCGCACCCACCTTGACGGTCGGCGTACCGGGCGCGGGGCGATTCACATTCTCGTCCGGCTCAGATGCAGGCACATCGGATCATGAACAGCCGGTCGTTTATGAAAGCATCGAGCGGCTCGGTGAATTGGGACCTCCCGGCCTGCATCTCGTGCTGGACTCCGGAGGGACCGGCCCGTCGCCCGACAGCTATGGGAACGACGGCCTGGACGACGAGATCGAGATCCGCCTGAACGACGGCGTTGCCGGTCAGGATGGCGGTACTCCGGGTACCGACCTGATCATCGAGCGGACAGGAGGCGCCGGCACGGGCCCCTTCCTGCAACCGATCTATCGGGGCGTGGCCGACGATGTGATCTCCCTCACCGTGATCGGCTCAAACGACGATGACACACTGATCATCAACGCAGAGAACGGCCTACCCGAGTTTGGAGGGACGGTACCGGCAGCCGAACGACGGGTCGCCAACACGCTCAAGGAGCTTTGGTACACCGACTTCTTCGGCGACGATGAGCTGGATCTGGACATCGACGAGAACGTGGGAGGAAACGGCAGCTTCCTGTCACGCCAGACCGGGACGTCCACCTACCTTGACGGTCCGTTGAGCGATCGATTCAACGCCGCCTCGTTCACCGGCTCGGAGTATTTCGGCGCCGTGTGGCTCGGTCAGTTGGAGATCGGCCAAGCCGGCTCGGGCGCACCGCTCGAAGCCGGCGACGTCACCTTCGGCTTGCAGAGCATCGACGGCTCAACCCTCTACATCGACACCAACCACAGCGGTGTGTTCGACGCGACCGACTTTCGAATTGCCAACTACGGTGACCGGGACACTGCCGGGGCCGCGATCACGGGGACCGTCAATCTGCCGGCCGGCGCGTACAACATCGGCATCGCCTACGCGCAGGAGCGAATCGGCGGGCCGGCGATCGAGGCGCGTTTCGGACAGGGCAGCACGGCGACGCTCGACTATGCCGATCTGCAAGTGATCGATCCGACCGCGAGTTCCCAGCAGGGGCTCTGGTTTTCTCCTGTGCTCGACAACCGGCATCTTGCCGAAGTGCCGAATGTCTTCTTCCTGGCGGCGGGCGGGACCGACTCGCTCCGCTACCGGTTCGACCAGGCGAGCCAAGGCACGACCACCGACCTGGCCTATGCGGTCGGCGACGGCGATGGGGGCGGCGACAACCGTGAGGGCGGGTTCGCCGAAGGAGAGATCCGCACTCAAGCGTCGGGGGGTACCCCGTTGACCCTGTATTTCACCGGCCTCGAACCGATCTCTGCGGGCGGCGATGCCGGGGGGACCCTGACGTTGCTCGGAGACGACGATCACAACACGATCACCGTCGTTGACAGCCCGGTCATCGATCATACCAGGATTGAGGTGGCGGCCAATTCCATCCGGGCGGCCACCGACCGCGGTACGATCGACAACTTCACCAACGGGGTCGGAACGTACGAGCCGTTCGACTTCGAGCAGGGCACATTTGGCGCCTTGCAGATCTACGGGATGCGGGGCCAGGATACCCTGGACCTGGCCGCGCTGGATCCGCTCGAGACGTCGCTGCAATCGATCGACCTGGACGGTGATGCGGACGACAATGACGACAGCGGGGCGGATACGCTGCGGGTCCGCCATACCGGCAACCTACCTGCAACCAGCACCCTTACCCTCCGCGGGGGCGGAGGCAACGACCATTTCTTACTGGCTGAAACAACGCGCCTCACCGACGCCATTCGCGTCCCCGTGGTCGTGGCACCCCCCGGCCCGAACGCGGCCCGCGTGGCCGCTCCCGCCGTCGAAACGGCGTCCGGTTGGAACGAATTGGATGCGATCGGCGAATTCGGCGAACCACGGAATGCCACGATCGGGCAAACATTCGTCGCGCCGGCCGGGGTCACGCAGCTCGACGCATTCACGTTCTTTCTTAACGACCGAATGAATTCCGACGCCGTGGAGTTCGAGGCGTTTCTGATGGAATGGGACGGCAGCCGAGCGACCGGGCCGGTCCTATTTCAGTCGGCGAATCTCACCACCACCAACAATCGAGGTCGGGGTGGGATGGAGGAGTTCGGCATCCCGACCGGCGGCGTTCCGGTCACGCCGGGGACGTCTTACATTGCCTTCCTCAGCGTTTCGAATCTCTTCGATGGCGAGCCCGGTTCGGCTTCATTGGGCGCGGTGACGGGCGGTGCTTTCGCGGCGGGTGAGATTCAGTTCCAGAACAACGGCGCCGACTTCAGCCTGCTCACGACCGCCGACTGGACACCGCTGGCGGGAGACCTGGCATTCGAACTCTACTTTGACGGCGGCCAACTGGGTGGCGACGAATACAGCGACCATGACCGACTCGCCGTCAATGATCCTCCGGCGCACGGCGATCACACCAACCAGGTTTCCGGTGACCGCCTGGTCATCGACAATTCGAGTTCTCTTGCGGCGGCCGCGGCGCTGAACCTGACGTCGTCCAATGTGCTGGACGCCGTGACCGGCCATGGGGCGGCCAACGACGTGACGTTCGCGAACATCGACGAGCTCACCATTTACCGTCCCGCCACGGATGACACGATTCACGTCGACTACCGCGGCAGCGCGCCGGCCGACCTGGATCGAGTCACGATCAACGGGTCCGGCGGCGATGACCTGTTCGTGATCGAGTCGAACACTCCGCTCGTCGAGAACCCGGGAATCCATCGTCGCGACACGTCCGGGGACGGGGCGTTTTTCGTGCAACTCAACGGCGACGGCGATCGTCACTTCGACGGTGATCTTCTTGACCTGCACGTCGATGACGACCGCATCCCGGCCTTCGACAACGGGGCCGGAAGCCCGGCGATGCAGGGCCGCGACACGTTCCAATATGCCGGCGATTTCACGCTCAGCGGGCGCATCGACGGCGGCCCGCAGGCTGACACGCTGGACTACACCTCTTACGGCGCCCCGCGGACCATTCAGTTGCTCGACGTCGGATCGCTCGATGGCTTCCGAGGCAACGACGTCAGCGCGGCCCCGCCCTTCGGCTTGCCGTCGACCGACAGCATCGTCAACAGTGACGGGACCGCCGAGCGGAACTTTATCAACATCGACCAGATCCTGGGCACCCCGATCGTCGGTGATCGGCTGATCGGGCCCGACCTCTGTTCTCATTGGGATGTGGGGGACCGCCATACGACGGCCGCGGCGGACGACGAAGGGGTGATTGTCTCGGGTGACCTGAATCTCGGCCGGTGTGGGCGGGATCCGCTCTTGCTGCCGGTGCCCCCGGACAACGCGATCACGCAAGGGAGACCGACCAGCCCACTGCCGATCGCCGCCCCCATCAACGCCCCGGAACGCGGGCATCTCTTGTTTGACGGCTTCCAGCACCTGCAGGGCGGGAGCCTGGAAGATCGGTTCGACTTCCGCTGGGACGGCGTGGGCGCCTTCTCGCGAATTACCGGCACGATCGACGGCGGCGGTGGCGAAGATACGATCGACCTGCGCGATTTCGGCCCCGGCAGCCAGGTCGTCGTTGATCTGCTCACCGTGCCCCCGGGACCGGCACCACCCCTCAACGCGACGTTGCAAGGGACGGTCACCAGCAACGGATTGCCGGTCGTCTTGGGACATCTTGTCGCAGGGCGCGGCAGTGACATCGACAGCAGCATCGAGCACGCGTTCGCAGGCTCCGGTGATGATACGTTGATCGGCGACAACGACGACAACACGCTGGGCGACGGCCCCGGCAGCGATTTCCTTTACGGCGACGATGGGAACGACACCTATCGCCTGGAGCCGGGTGCGGCGGACGACGGCACCGGAGACAGTCAGGATGTCGTGTCGGAGGCCAACGATGGAACGGGAAATCCAGCCAACCCGCACCGTGAGACCGACGGCAGCGGTCGCGACACCGTCGATTTTCGTTTCGCCGATGCCGGTGTCATGTTCGACGCCGACCTGATCGATGGCGACGACGATGCGACGACGTGGGAGCCGCGCCAGGACGTGCTCGGAGCGTTCACGGGCTCGCTGGAGAACGCCGCGGATCCGGGCGATCCGGCCAACACCGATCGGCAGTATGTGACCCTTCGCCGAGTCCCGGAGAACCGGATCCATGTTGGCCGTCCGGGTCGCCCGTCGCAGTTCCCCAGCCCCTACGAGAACATCGTCGGTAGCCAGTTCGACGACGTCCTGCACATCGATCCGCTCGCCGCCGGCGGCGACTATCGGTACAACGGCGTCGAGTCGCCCTTCATGCCCCCGTTCCCCGGCGCGCCGCCGTTTGACCCCAATGCGCAGGTCGTACGGCAGGTGGACGCGAACGCAGGCACGGACGTCCTGCACTTCGACGCGCTTGGCCAGCCGCTGTTCGACACCGGCTCGTCGCTAACGGCGAACGGCGTCGGCAGCATCGCGTACTTCCGTTTGGAACTTCCGAACGGCCTCAATGATGCTCCCCGCATCATTGACAACGGAGACAGCCCGTTCGTGGAGACCCCATCAACGGCCTCGGCGAATATCAGCCCGCTGGAACATTGGATTCCGGTCACCAGCAACGGCTTCGGCGGGGACTACTTGTACCACGAGGGCCAAGGGTCGCTCGGCCCCCACACCACGACCTGGAGGTTTGAGGGCGTTACACCCGGCAAGTATCGCGTGGCGGTCACGTATCCGAGTGCTCCGGCACATCCGGTGATCGACGCCCTGGCCAACGACGCGCCCTACACGATCTACGATGACGACTTTCTGTTGACGACGCGTGACGTCGATCAGCGGCTGCCTGCCAACGATTTTTTTGAAGCGGGGGTCGCCTGGGAAGAACTGGGCGTGTTCCGCATCGAAAGCAACACGCTGGTCGTGCAAATGAGCGATCTGGCCAACGGGCAAGTGATGGCCGACGCGGTCCGGATTGAACGGATTTCCGAAGCCGCAGACCAGAACATCCTGTCGCCGCAGGTGACCACAGCGGGCCCGGAACTGACGGTCACCGCAGGACCGAATTACGTGACGGACGGGGTGAGCGAAGTGACGCTGTCGACCACGATCGGCCAGCCGTCGAGCAGGACGTTCGTCATTACCAACGACGGCGACGCGACGCTCGAGATCTACGGCATCGATCTGGCGCCTGCCGGGGCGGCCAACCTGACATTGACGTTGCCCACTCAGCCGTCATTTTTTTCGCCGCCGGCTGGACCGGGGCCACTGCGGTTGCTGCCGGGCGAAGTGTATTCGTTCAATGTGCGCCTGGACGCCTTGGCCGACCCCTTGCCGGCAGACCCGACACGCGATGGTCACGGCGACTTCTTCGGTGAGATCCGCATCTTCAGCAACGATGTCGACGAAAACGTGGCCGTGCTGCCCGGCGCCGGCGTCAACCCGCAGACGGGCACGGACCCGGACCCGAATGCCGACGTGGATCCGTTTACCTTTGGAGTTCGCGGTGTCGTCAGCAACCGGACGATCGTCGATGACCGCGACGAAGCGTTCACGCTCGTCGGCGGCAACTGGCAAGCCAATCAGTCGGCCGGTTATGCCGGCGGAGCGCGATGGACATCAGCGGAGGCGAGCGGCAACCGGGCGATCTGGACATTCTCAGACTTGCCCGACGGCACCTATCGTGTTTCGACCACCTATTCGCCCGCGCCCGATGCGTCGACCGCGACCCCGTTCAAGGTCTCGAACATCAACGGCGAGCTTGCCGCGGCCACGTTGAACCAGCGGCTGTCGCCGACCGCCCAAGGACGGACGTCGCTGACCGAGAAAGGTGTTTCCTGGGTCGACCTGGGTGGTCCCTACGCGGTGACCGGGGGCTCGCTCGTCGTCGAACTATTGGGTACGGCATCCCAGCCGGGGGCATTCCTGATCGCCGATGCAGTGCGCATTGAGCGGCTGTTCTCCAGCGATCCTGCGATCGGCCATGCGACTGCCTTTCCCGATATCAGCGTGACGGACGGGACGGTGGCGTTGCAAGACAAGGGAGACTATGACTTCGGCGAAACGGAAGCGGGCACGCCCCTGACGAAACGATTGACGATCCGTAATGACGGCGGCGCCGATTTGGTCGTCCGCGAACCGATCTCGCTCCCCGCGGGTTTTTCGCTCCTGGACTTCACCGCACCCACCGATCCGGGAACGCTCGGTAACGTGATCCTGCCAAGCGGCGATGGAGAATTTCGCCTCGCCCCGGGCGAAACGATGACCGTCCGCCTGCGGTTGGATGCAGCCATCCCGGGGTGGCTGGCAGGAAACGTTTCCATCCCAACCGGCACGCGGGCCCCGGCCGCGCCGTCAGCGTTCGATCCCGACGAGCCGACCTTCGAGTTCTCCGTCTCGGGCCGTGTCGCCGATGCGCGGATCATCGACAACCAGGACCCGTTCGGCTTTGCCGCCACGCCCAACTTCGCGTTGACCGGCGACGGTCTTTCCAACGAGCAAGGATTCGGGCGGGCTGTTCACTTTGCCGAAGGAAACTCGCTGCCTCCCGATACGGCCACCTGGACGTTTCCCGGGTTGACGGCCGGCGGCCGGTACCGCGTTTCCGCAACCTGGTCTCCGTTTGCCAACCGAGCCACCGACGCGCCGTTCACGGTGGCAGGAGTCGATGGCGGTGATCAAACCATCCTGGTCAATCAGCAGGCGGCACCGGACGACTTGAACGTGAACGGAACCCAGTTTGAAGACCTGGGCGTCTTCACGGTAACCGCCGGCGGGCAACTGACGGTGAAGCTGACCGACGCCGGCGCCAATGGCCAGGTCATCGCCGATGCCGTCCGTATCGAACGCATCGTCCATCCCGAAGCGGTGGTCGAATTGTCGGGCGTGGCCCTGCTGGACGGCAACAACCGCGTCGATTTCGGGTCCAGTGACGAGCCGACCAGCCACACGCTGACGATCCGCAACATCGGGGACCGTCCGCTGACTGTCGGCGTCCCCGCCATGCCGGCCGGTTATGAAAATCTGATGGCAGATGCGTTTCCGCGCATCGTCCCCGCCGGCGATGCCTTCGCGATGACCGTCCGTCTGACCGGTGCCCCGGGCGCTTACGACGGCACACTGCGGATTCCTTTGGACGAGCTTGCCGAGAGCACCTTCGAGGTGCGATTGGTCGGTCAGCGGCGCCGTGACACCGATGGCGATGCGGCCCGCCGTGCCTGGATCATTGACAACGAAGATCCGGCGACCGCCACGCGATCCTATTCGCAGATCGGGTTTGCGAATTATGCCGGCCAGGGCCGTGACGGCAGCGACGCCGATCAGATTGGTTCGGTCGACGGCAGCTTCGTATCCAATCCGAGCGATGCCGCGACGTTCACGTTTGCCGATCTCCCGGCCGGCCTGTATCGCGTGTCCGCGACCTGGACGGCGATCGCACAGAACCGAGCCAGCGACGCGCCGTATTCGATTTTCGACGGGGGCGAGCACCTGCGCACCGTGACCGTCAACCAGCGTCTGGCTCCCAGTGAGTTTTTCGATGACGGCTCGCCGTGGGACGATCTGGACGTGGTACGAATTCGCAGCGGGACGCTGACCGTGCAGTTGGCCAATGGCAGTGACGGGGACGTTGTCGCCGACGCGATCCGCATCGAGCCGCTCGATCGGGCAGAGATCGAAATTATCGACCTGGGCGCCGACCTGGCCAGCGGAGGTGACGACGACAAGACGCTGGTCAGCAACCAGGATGTCGTCGACTTTGGGAGCGTGGAGGCCGGGGCCGCCGTCGGCCTGACGCGCGTTCTCAGGGTTAAGAATCATGGCAACCGGACACTCGACCTGGGACGGCTCCGCTTGCCGCTCGACTTTCAACTCGTCGGCTCCGCCCCCACGCAACTGCCGGCGGCCACCGGCACCGCCCCCAGCAGCTTTGTCGACCTCGAAATCGCCTTTGTGCCTCCCCGCGTCGATACGTTCTTCGGCGAGCTGCGACTCGTGCCGGATGACACGGACACCGACGATGACGACAGTGACGAATCACCGTTCCGGGTCAACTTGCGTGCCACCGCACTTCCGCAAGTATTGATCATCGACAACGATAATGTGGGGTACTCGGAGGTTGGCCTGAGCGATCACTCGGGACAGGGCTTTGCGTCTGCGGACGACGGTCTTCGCGATGTGGACGAAGGCGAGCCGGGCGGGCCGGCCCAGTCGGCGACCTGGACGTTTTCCGCCGCGGACGGCTTCACGCTGCAACCCGATACGACCTATCGCGTGTCGGCCACCTGGACCGCGTTTTCAAACCGTGCCACCGATGCGCCGCTGACGATTGGCGGCGACATGGTGGGGGCCCCAGTAACGATCACGTACGATCAACGGCAAGTTCCCAACGACTTTAGCGCGGCCGGCGCGGACTGGGAGGACCTGGCGATCATCCGCACCGACGGAAGCAGCCAGCCGACGATCACCCTGACCCTGACCGACGAAGCCAATGGCAACGTGATCGCCGACGCAATGCGTCTCGAAGTGCTGCCCAACCATGGCCCCGAAATCCTGGTGACGGGGTCGCCCAACATTGCCGACGGAGGCAGCTACGACATCGGCACCGCCTTTCTGAATTCGTCACTCCAGCACACGTTCCATGTCCACAACATGGGAACCGCCCCGTTGATCCTGGACGGCGGCGGACTGGCCGCATCGCTGGAGGCCATTCCAGGTTTCGAACTGGTCTCAAGTTTCACTCCAGCGGCCACGGCGGCGGACCCGTTGCTGCCGGGCGCAACGTCGACCTTCACCGTGCAGCTAAACGGCGCCGCCTTGGGCGAATATTCCGGCATCGTCAACTTCGATACGAACGATGCCGACGAAGGGCCATTCAATTTTGTCCTCAGCGGTACCGTGGCCCCGGCTACCCTGATCCTCGACAACGACGGCCCGGCGCCGGCAAACACGAATTACCACGATTCCGGCAACCTGCTGCGGTGGACACAGGGTCACGCCAATGACGTCCGCGAAGCACCTGCGGGGGGCGTTGTAGAGACCGCCACCTATACATTTGAAAACCTGGTTCCCGGCGAGATGTTCCAGGTGTCCGCCACCTGGACGGCATTTGTGAATCGGGCCACGGATGCCCCGTACCGGATCACGGGGATCACGGCAGGCCCGCAAACCGTCTATGTCAACCAGCGGCTGGCACCGGGCGACTTTCAGGTTGACGGCACGTCGTGGGAAGACCTGGGCACGTTCACGATCGATCCGTCGGGAACCCTGACCGTCACGCTGTCCGGCAGCTCCACCGGCAACGTGATCGCCGACGCGATCCGCATCCACCGCCGAACCGACCCGGAGATTGAGGTGCGCCGCGGCGGGGCAGTCGTGACCAGTGGTACGGAACTCGATTACGGAACGGCCCTGGCGGGATCGTCAAGCAGCCAGGTGTTCACGATCGCCAATGTCGGCGCGGGGCCGCTGCAACTGGGCGACGTCCTCACGCTGCCCGCGGGCTTCACGCTCGGCGCTGTCTCTCAACCGGCCGGTCAACCGGACTTGTTCGACCATCTTGCGGCGCCGCCGATCGCCAACACGACGATCCTCGCCCCGGGAGAGACGGCCTCGTTCGAGATTGTTCTGTCCACCGCGTCGGCCGGCGTCTACGGTGGCACCGCCTCGTTTGGCAACAACGATGCGGACGAGGGCCCCTTCAACTTCTCAATCCAGGGCGAGGTTGCGGACGCCCTGATGATCGACAACGACGATCCGCTGGGCTACGCCGATACCGGAAATATGACTCTCTGGGGGCAGGGCTTCCAGGGCGATGTGCGCGAAGCGGTTGGTGGTGGGACACCTCAAGGTGCGACGTTTCGTTTCTCAGGCCTGCCCGCCGGTAACTACCGGGTGTCGGCCACCTGGACGCCGTACAGCAATCGGGCCAGCAACGCCGCCTACGTACTCAACGGTGGACCGGTCGAAATCAATCAACGGATGTCGCCGAGCAACCCGGCATCGACTCCGGCAGGAACCACGCTTCTGGATGCCGGCACCTGGTTCGCGGACCTCGACAGCAGCTTTGCCTTCGACGGATCCGGGGACCTGGTCGTCGACGTCTCCGATGACGGTGCCAACGGCAACGTCATTATTGATGCGATTCGCGTGGAACGGCTGAGCCCGTTGCAGGTCGACAGTCGAGACGCGTCGCCGGCAGGGCAAACGGCGCCGCTGGCGGTCGAACCATTACGAGTCGAACAGTTGCCCCCCTTGATGCAAGAGGCGATCGGATTCTGGACGTCCCGCGATGCCACGGCCGCCGACCGGCTGCAGGGAGTCGAAATCATCATCAAGGACTTGCCGCCCGCCATCCTGGGGCTCGGCTCGTCCGTCACACCGACCATCTGGCTTGACGAGCATGCCGCCGGCTACGGCTGGGCGATCCCAGCGCCGGCAACGACCAGCCCGTCGTCGCTCGGCATCAGCCCGCTCGCCGTCATCACGCACGAACTGGGGCATGTCCTCGGCCTGGAAGACCTCGATCCCGAAACGCATGCCGGCCACGTGATGGCCGCCCGCCTGCCCGTTCATCGCGACCGGTTGCTCGACGCGAGCCCCTGGGCAGCTCGCTCCGCCGCGCCGCTAAGCTGGGTGGCCTACCAATCGACGGCCGACCACGTCCTCGAACGCACCAGCTTGCATCACCGATCCGTCGTTGGTCAGGATCGATTGCCTGCCGGCGCTGCATTCGATTCCGCGATGACCTCAGCATCGACGTCGCAATTCCGCCTCAGCAAGGGAGCACGAATTGGGACGGGAGAACCGAAATGGGACGCACGTGCGGACGGGTTGACTGCGGCACGTGACACCGAGCGAAGGAGACGCGACGACGAACGCGATGCCTTCTTTGCCTCGCTGGGGCGCGGGGATTCGAGCGCGGAGACGGAACTGGACGAGACGATCGAGTAGTTGTCGACGACGGTTCGGTGCAGCTTCGGCATGCCCGGCGCTGGCCAGCATGCGCGGCGCTGGTCTCTGACCACATGCTCGGCGCTGGTCAGCATGCGCGGCGCTGGTCTCTGACCACATGCTCGGCGCTGGTCAGCATGCGCGGCGCTGGTCTCTGACCACATGCTCGGCGCTGGTCTCTGACCACGCCGAAACGGCTGACCGAAGGTCTCCTCAGCCGCCCAACTCCTCTGCAGAAGCGTCACCGGGCGTGGAGCGTCGAGGGGAGACCTTGCGGTCGGCGGACGTGCGGGGTCGGAGACCCGCGCACAGCACTTTCACCCGCGCTCAGCACTTTCACCCGCGCACAGCACTTTCACCCGCGCACAGCGAGTTCACCCCAGCGCAACGGTTGGCACCGCGTGCGAGGAAATTACATCCGATCGGCCATTCGTCCGTCCGCATCCAGTGGGCGATGAGGGACTCGAACCCCCGACATCCTCGGTGTAAACGAGGCGCTCTAGCCAACTGAGCTAATCGCCCAATTAAGTGCATCCCCGCTGGGGGAATGTGCCACCCAGCGCTACAATGCACCGCAGGATCCTCATCCTACGTTGCCCCAGATCGCAGTGTCAATCCGAGGAAATTGTGTTGCTTGAACTTTCGATCATCCTGGTTCTGGCCATGCACTTGATGTGTGTCAACGTCGCATCGGCGGGACCATTGGTCTGTATGTGGCTGGATTGGCGCGGTAACCGTGGGGACATGCTGGCTTCGCGCGTCGGGTGTCATCTCTGCTGGCGATCGCTGCAGTTGCTGCTCGCCGGCGCTGCGTTGGGATTGCTGCTGGGCTGGTTGCATTGGGACGCGACGTACCGCGACGTGCTCGCCAGGTTCCCATCGAAGATTTTCTTCGGCATCTGGGAGCTCGTCTTCTCGCTGGTCTTGATTCTGGCGACTGCCTTACTTTGGAAATACGCGCCGCAATCAGGGCTGGCCCGGCGAGTCCGCGCGGTCCTCCTGTTCCTGACAGGGACCAATCTGCTGTACCATTTTCCCTTCTTGTTCGCGATCATCTCGCGCGTCCACCGTGGCCAGGCGGCACCGGACGGCGTGGTCGATGCGTCCGTATTCCGGGCGCTGATGTTGGAGGACTCGGTCTTTGCACAAGCCGTTCACTTTGGGTTCGCCTCATTCGCGGTGGTCGGGATCGGTTTGATCGGACACGCGTTGTGGCGACATCGGGCGAGTGCCCCGCCTGCATTGGCGTCTGCCGTGGCGGCGGATCAGGCAGGGGCCGAGCACGTCGCGACCGCCGAGCTGCGCGGCGGAGCATCAGGGGGGAGCGAACAGCCGCCGACGCATGTCGAACGACCGGAGTCAGGGTCCGAGGCGAACGACGATCGGCCGGTCGACGCCGAAGACCAAGATGAATTGGGGCCTGAAGTGCGGCGCATCGCCATCTGGGGAGCCCGCCTGGCGCTGGTCGCGACCCTGTGCCAGCTACCGGTCGGAATCTGGTTGGTTGTCAGCCTGGCGCCCGATGCGCAGCAGCAAGTCATGGGCGCCGACTTGATTGCAACCGGTCTGCTTGGCCTGTCAATCTTTTTGTCGCTAGGCCTCCTGCATCATCTTGCGACGGTGGCCTTCGGTGCGCCGCGGCGAAGAAGTATGTTGGCGGCGGTTGTCGTGACCGCCGTCCTGGTCACGGTCATGACGGGTGTGCTGCAACGGCTCTAATTGCCACGGTAATTCGCCAGCATCGCCGCCCGGCCTCATCACCTATGGATGACCTATGGATGACCTATGGTGACTCGGCCCGTGCAGTTGGCCCCCTACAACGCAGACCAAGGAGTTGGAAAGCTATGTCCATCGAGTGCATTTCATTGGAAGAGCAGACGACCGGTGCCAAAGCACGCGTGCTGGCCGGCGTCGGCTTCAATTGTTTCGAGTTTCAAGTACCCCACGGCGGCCGGCTGGTCGACGTGCTGTGGGCCGCTGAAAATTTTGAGCGGGGCGGCGAGCGACCGTCGGGCAGCGGCATTCCATTGCTGTTTCCCTTCCCCGGTCGCATTGCCGGCCCGGCGCTCAAGTGGGAGGGCCATTCGTATCCGCTGGGCGGCGATGACGGTCGAGGGAATGCGATCCATGGCTTCGTCCTGGACCGACCCTGGCGGGTTGTCGAGTCCGGCGGCGATTTCGTCGTCGGCCAATTCCAGGCCTCGCTCGATGACCCGCAGCTTGCCGAGCGGTGGCCGGCCGATTTCCGTATCACGGTTCGCTACCAACTTCAGGGGACGTCGCTCCACAGCCACATCCACATCGAGAATCCGGACCAGCGTCCTTTGCCGTGCGGTTTGGGAACTCATCCGTATTTCCGTGTCCCGCTGGGAGGCGCCGACCGGGATTGCGTGACCGTTCAGCTACCCGTAACTCGCCGCTGGGAACTCGTCGACATGAACCCGACCGGACAGCGGGAGGCCGTTGCCGATGCCGCCGAACTCCAGGCGGGGCGGCCGTTTCAGGCCATCCAGTTCGATGACGTGTTTTCCGGCCTGCAGTTTGATGACGACGGCTGGTCACGTGCCCGGATTCTGGATCCGCAGAGCGGGCTCACGATGCAGTTAGAATTCGACGCCGCATTTCGCGAATGCGTCGTCTACACGCCGCCCCATCGCGAAGCGATCTGCATTGAGCCGTACACGTGCGTCCCCAACGCCGCGGACCTGCAGTCCCGCGGCATCGACAGCGGCTTGCGGCTGCTGGGGCCCGGCGAAACGTTCGAAGCCAACGTCGTGATGAAGGTCAGCGGAGTCGCCTGAGCGGGTACTCGCGCCGGCGACGATGGCGACAAGCGACGGGGGCCAGACGGTCTCCCGCCGTTCCGCTGGTCACGCTGTGCGTGACGTCGAACGGTCCGGCGCGAAGCCGGAACCGGGTGCCGATGAATCACCCGGACGAGCTGACGACGTTTTGCGGCTTGCCGGCCAGGAAGGCGAGCACGTTGTCAACCGCTCCCGAATTGAGCAATTCACGACCGGTCGGGTTCTGGTCAGCGCTGTGAGGCGTGAGCACAACCTGCCGGCAAGCCAGCAGCGGATGATCGGCGGCAATGGGTTCTTCATCGTAGACGTCCACGGCGGCCCCACCCAAATGTCCACTTTCCAGGGCCGCGACCAGGGCCGACGTATCGACGATCGGCCCGCGGGCCGTGTTGATCAAGAGACTGCCGGGCGACATCAAGGCCAGCTCGCGAGCGCCGATCAAGTGGCGGCTCTGTTCCGTCAGCTTGACGTGCAGGCTGACGACGTCGCTGGTGGCGAGCAGTTGGTCGAGTTCGACGTAGGCGACGTCCAGTTCGGTCGCACGCTCGTCCGTCGGATGAAACGTCCAGGCCTGAACGTTCATCCCGATGGCGCGGGCGAGTTGCAGGGTTTCGCCGCCGATCGCGCCCGTGCCAATAATCCCCAACGTTCGGCCACGCAGGTAGACGTTGTCCATGCTGTTCCAGACACCGGCCTTCAGCTCCGCCGTCAAAAAGGCCAGCCGCCTGGCCGTCGCCAGGATCAGGGCCAAAGCGTGCTCGGCGACCACCTGAGCTGTGCGGCCGGGAACGTTGGACACGACAATTCCCTGCCGAGCGGCCGCTGCCACATCGATCGCGTCCACGCCGATACTACAGGTGCTGATCATCTGCAAGCGAGGTAGCGCGGCGAGCGACGCCCCGGTCCAGGCGGTGTTGCCACGCGAGTTAATCATCAGCGTCGCGTCCCGAGCACGCTCAAGCTGCTCGGCAATCGACGTCGGCCGGTCGCGAAAAACCCGCAGCTCGACCTGTTTTTCAAGTCGATCCAGGTGGGCGGAATCGGCGATCATCAAGGGATCGTCGCCGGGAATGATCAGAATGGGCCGTGTCATAGAAAGTGCCTGGTGCCTCTTGAGGGCAACAATGTGAGCGGGTGGCGGACATGCGAACGGGGGATGCGGGGGAACAACGGCCTCACCTCGCCTGCAGCTACCGTCGACGGGTGGCGGCAACATTCGGCAAGCCATTGAAGACCCGTTCCGTCGACCCAGACGACGTCGTCGGCGACCGCAAGGCGATTGGGCCTCCACAACGCGTCTGGCGGAACCGGCAAATTTGCCGCGATCCGTAGGGCTGTCATAGAATGCACAAGCGGCGAAAGCAAGATGTTGGGCTTTCCCAATTTGCCAGCATTCATAGAATTATCGACGATCCAGCTTCCTCGGCCACAAACCTTGCCAAAACGCTCGACGTCCTTAAATCCTTAGAGCTAAAATAATTAGGGAAGCTGGAAGACTCTCACAGGATCGTTCGGAATTGATGGACGCTACGAACCAATCTCAGAAGCCACAAATCTCTGCCGAGATCGTGCGGCTCTTGTCTGCGTTACGCTGGCGGATTCGGACCTACGTCTGGATCGAGGGGCTTTCGGTGGCCGTCATCTGGGTCGGCCTCACGTTTTGGGCGAGCTTGGCGATCGATTACCTCCCAGTGCTGCTCGGGGCGAGCGAGATGCCGCGGACCGCTCGGGCCGTCCTGCTGGGCGCGATCGCCTTGGTCCTCGGCTGGATCCTCTATCGGTGGGTGCTGCGGCGGACGTTTGTGCGGATGCCGAACCGCAGTATGGCAATGCTGCTAGAGAGGCGGTTCGGCCAGTTTCACGATAGCCTGCTGACATCGGTCGAACTGACGGACCGTGAGTTGGATGCCGATACGAGCGCGCGGATGCTGTCACAGACGCAGGAAGAAGCGATCGGCAATTTGCGGCGAGTGAAGCTGTCTAGCGTCTTCGATGCGCGGCCGCTGGTCTTTAGTCTGGTTGGTGCAATTCTGTTGACGGGCAGTGTTGGGCTTTTTTATGCGGCTCAGGCGAAGGCGTTTCGCATCGGAGTCGAACGCATCTACGGGCTGGGTGACACCCCATGGCCGCGCAATTCGCGGATCGAGGTCGTGGGCGTTTCCGTACCCCAGACAGCGGCCGGTCGTGACGGGGCGATCCGCGCGCCTCTGATTCCGTTTCGGGACCAGGCGGTCAAGGTCGCCCGCGGTGCCAGCGTGACGTTGACGGTCCGAGCCGATGCAACGGCCAAACATGTGCCCGACGTATGCACGATCTACTACCGTACGGCCGAGGGGGATCGCGGACGCGTCAATATGACGCGTGTCGGTCGGATCCGCGACGATTACCAGACGTTCAGCTACGATGGCAAACCGCTCAAAGGAATCCTCTCGACGGTCACGTTTGATGTGGTTGGCTTCGACCATCGTCTGCGCGGCTTCACGCTGGAGGTCGTCGACGCGCCCGCGGTGATCGAAGCCGAGTTGGGCTGCGAGTTCCCCGGATACATGGTGAACGAAGAATTGGGGCTCTGGCTGCCTCGGGATATTCCGCTGACCTCCGGCACCCAGTTGCCGGCCGGCACCGAGGTCACGCTGAAGGCCGCCTCCAACAAGCCGCTCAGTGAAGTGCGGGTTTTTGATACGCAGTCAGAGAAATCGACCAGCCTGCCCGACGGTGCGATCGACGACGATCGCTTGGGATTCGCGATCCCATTGGGAAAGTTGCAGGACCCTGTCTCGCTGGAGATCACGCTGGTCGATACCGACAACGTGGCCTCGGACCGGGCCCATCGAGTTTACGTTGGGGCGATTGCCGATGTAGCCCCTCGTGTGAACGTCGGCTTGCGCGGGATCGGGACGGCGGTGACGCCTGATGTGCGGATTCCGATCCAGGGCTCTGTCCAGGACGACTACGGCGTAGCCCGTACGTGGTTGGAAGTCATGGTCGGAGATCAGCAACCGGGCGAGGTCCCGATTACGATTGCCCGGGATGGCGGCCTGGAGACCGATATTGATTTTCGCGCTCGGCGGGCGGACGGCGAGCGTGCATTACAGGCGGGAGACACGTTGAATCTGACGGTGAAGGCCGCCGACCGTGCCGACTTGACGTCGAGCCCCAACGTTGGCGTCAGTGACCACTACCAATTGGAAGTCGTTGCGCCCGACGAACTGCTGTCGCGACTGGAAGCGCGTGAGCTCGGACTGAGGAAGCGATTTGAGCAGGTGGTGATGGAGGTCACCGAAATGCGCGATTCACTCGTCCGCGTCCGCGTCGAAGGTCCTGACGCCGAAACGACCGGTGGCGACCTGGGAGAGCGGGATCGTCCTTTGGAAGACGACAGTGCAGGCGAAAACGGTCCAAGCGAGTCGCCCGCGGAAGCCGCGCTGCGGATTGCCAAGCGGAAGTGGGCATTGCGTCTATTGCGTTCGCAACGCGCCGTTTTCCAATCGCAGAAGTCGGCCCAGGAGACACTGGGGATCGCCGCTTCCTTTGACGATATCCGACTGGAACTGATCAACAACCGCGTCGAAACGCAAGATCGCAAGGAACGCTTGCAGGAGAAGATTGCCGAGCCCCTCAACCAGATTGGCGAGACGTTGTTCCCCGAACTGGATTCGAGACTGGAAGCCCTCATCCAGACCATGGACCAACGGATTGACGAACTGGCGGCCAGCGGGGAGGAAGATGCCGATACGGTCGCCAAAGCGGAGGCGGCACTGGAGCAGGCAAACGAGGTGCTGCTGGCGATGAACGAGGTGTTGGAAAACATGCTGGACCTGGAATCGTTCAACGAGTTGCTCGACCTGGTCCGTGGCATCATTCGCGACCAGGAGAAGATTCTCTCGGAAACCAAGAAGCAACAACTGCTCGAATTGTCCGAGTAGTCCTCGGGGCGAGTAGTCCTCGGGGAAAGCAACCAACTGGAGTAACCATGAGCAGGGGCCAGCCCTCAATCGTTAGCATGGTCCACAGGGCGTTTCGCGCGCTGCGGGCCCCTGCCCTTGCCGCGAACCCGCTTCGACCGGCAACCCGATGCACCTGCGAAGTGCAATGCTCAAGCCACGTCCCTGGCCTGCGCTGCGGGCATCCCAGCGGTTGTTCGCGCCGCTGGCTAACTCGTCTCATGGTCGGTTCGACCGGCGCCGGCCGAACCGAATCAGACCTCTCACCGGTGGGTCCAATCATGGCCGAACGTCAAGTCCCGTCCCTGCTTCCGCGGCGTGCAGTTCGTTTTCTTGCCGTGTTGGTGACCATTGGATTGGTTGCCTGGCATTCGCCTTGGGCCCCGTGCAGTTGGGCCGCCGACGACCAGACGCCGACTGAGATTGAACGCCTGTCGCTCGACCAGAGCCGCGTCGCCGACAACTACGCGCGACTCGAACAGACCATCATTCGGATGGCGGAAATCGAAGCCTCCGCGAACCCTCAACGGGCAGCCCTGCTGAAGCGCGCCGTACAACAATCGTCTTCGAAGTTGACGCGCACCCAGTTAAATACGGTTGCCAAATTGCTCGCTCCACCGGCCCAGTTGAAGCGCGCGATCGACGAGCAGGAACAAGCGCTCAAGGACTTGCAGGCCCTGCTGGAATTACTGTTGAGCGAAGACCGGTCGGAGCGCCGCAAGGACGAACGCGACCAGGTCCGCGAATACATCAAGGAAGTCGTCCGCCTGATCCGGCTGCAACGAGGGCTCGAAGCACGCACGCAAAACAACGATGACGCCCAACGGCTGGCAAGTGACCAGGAACGTGTGGCTGAGCGGACCGGAAACCTCGCCGACAAGGTGGAGGAAACGTCTGCTGAACCCAAGGACGGTGAATCCAAGGACGGTGAACCCAAAGACGGTGAACCCAAAGACGGTGAACCCAAAGACGGTGAACCCAAAGACGGTGAACCCAAAGACGGTGAGCCCAAGGACGGTGAACCCAAAGACGGTGAACCCAAAGACGGTGAACCCAAAGACGGTGAACCCAAAGACGGTGAACCCAAAGACGGTGAACCCAAGGACGGTGAACCCAAGGACGGTGAGCCCAAGGACGGTGAGCCCAAGGACGGTGAGCCCAAGGACGGTGAACCCAAGGACGGTGAGCCCAAAGACGGTGAGCCGATGGACGGTCAGCCCCAGGACGGTGAGCCAATGGATGGCGAGTCAGGTTCCCAGCAGGGACAATCATCGCCGCCTCCGGAAAACGACAACCCGGCCGGCAAGCGGATCAAGGCGGCGGAAGAGAAAATGCGCGATGCGCAGCGAAAACTGGAGGAAGCGAAACGGGACGATGCCATCCAGGCACAGGAGGAGGCGCGTCGCGAATTGGAGAAGGCGAAGGAAGAATTGGAGCAGATCTTACGCCAGTTGCGGGAAGAGGAAGTCGAACACGCGTTGGCGATGCTGGAGGGCCGTTTTCGACGGATGCTCGAAACGCAGCTCAAGATCTACGAGGCGACCAAGCGGCTCGATAAGCTGGCTTCCGAGGATCGCGGACGCCAGGTCGATATCCAGGCCAGCAAGCTTGGCTTCGACGAATCGAAGCTGGCGGTCGAGGCCGACAAGGCGCTGTTAATGTTGGTTGAGGAAGGATCGTCCATTGCGTTCCCGGAGACCGTACAGCAGATGCGCGACGAGATGCGGTCGGTCGCCGATCGGTTGGCAGCGGTCAAAGTCGGCATCCTCACGCAGACCGCCGAAGAAGAGATCATCGCCTCGCTGGAAGACATGATCGCCGCGTTGCAGCAAGCTCAGCAGGACTTGGAGGAGAAGAAGCAGAGTCAGCAACAGCAGCCGTCGCGGCCCCCGAACCCGGACGACATGCCGCTGGTTGATCAGATTGCCGAGCTTAAAATGATCCGCGGGTTGCAGATACGCATCAACACCCGCACCAAGCGTTATGCTCGACTATTGGAAGACATGGACGACCCCGTGGGGACGGCGACGGACATCGAACTGCGTCAGGTGCTGCAGCGGCTGGCAGAACGCCAGGAACGTGTTTTTCAGGTTACACGGGACATCGAAATCGGAAAGAACCGCTAATGATCTCTCTGCGACGATATCACCTGTTGTTCGTGATCGCGGTCCTCACCCCGCCAGTATCCGCTTGGGCGGTCGACCCGAATGAACTGGGGACCCGCGCCAGTTGGAAAGTCATGGACGCCGAAACAACCCAGCAGATGGTGCGGCAGTGGCTCTCCCAAGCGTCCTTGGAAGAGGCCACCCGAGGCGAATTGCTGGCCATGTGGGAGGATGTCCAGGACGCGCCCCCGTCGGCGCTGCTCGATCGGCTCGCCGAGACGCTGGCCCGCACCAGCGATGCAGGACGAACGCTGGTCGATGTCTGCCGCAGCACGCCTGCGCCGCCGTTGGCAGATCGCTCGGAACTGCTGAACGACCCGCAACTGACTCCATTTGAACGGCATCACTTGCGGCTGATCTACGGCCGCTGGCTGGCGCAGCACGAGTACTATGACGAGGCAAAGGGACCCTTGGATGCCTTGTCGCCGGAGACGGTCATCGACCCGGCATCCCTGCTGTTCTTTCAGGCCGTTGTCCAGCATCGCCTGTTGGAGAAGGAAGCCTGCCTGGGGTCGCTGGCGAAGTTGCTGGAGAACGAAGCGGACCTGCCGCGGCGGTACGCCAAGGTGGCCCGGCTGATGGAGGCGGATTTGAAGCCGCTCAAGACCGATTCGCTCAATGAGATCGCGCGGATGATGGAGGACATCGAACGTCGCCTGCGATTCTCACGCGCGGGGACGCGGGTCCGCCAGCAGGAAGACGATGTGATCGCCAAGCTCGACAAGATGATCGAGGAGAAAGAAAAGCAACAGCAGCAACAACAGCAGAGCGCATCGGCCGGCCAGGGCGGTTCCCGATCGACGGCGCCCGCCAACGACTCCGTGCCGCTCGGCGGACGTGGGCAGGGTGACGTTGACCAGAAAAAGATCGGCACAAAATCCGGCTGGGGCAACCTTCCTCCGAAGGCAAGGCAGGAAGCACTCCAGCAGATCAGCAAGGATCTGCCGGCCCATTTTCGTGATGTGATTGAAGAATATCTCGAACGGCTCGCTCAGGAGGCGGGAAGCCAGACACCTTGAGCGGCGCTCGCGCAATGGTTGGGCGCGGGTCTCCGCCCCCAGCGAAATGGCTCGCCGCAGGTCTCCAACTCCGATTGTGCAAGACGCTCGAAACAACAATGGACACCAACTCCCGGGTTGCCAGGGACAGAAATCATCCGCCCTGCCCTTGGCTGCCAGTGCCGGGTGCCGAGCGTCCCGATTGAGCGAGCGTCCCGGTAACTGCTCGACGCGATCGATGGGAGCCGGACGCGCCAGGTAGCTGCTGCGGCAGAGAGAGGAACACCCTAGCTGATGTTGAATGCTCTAGTGATTGGTCTAACGATGATTGCGGCGCCGAGCGTGGAAGTCACCGTGACGCCGATGCGAGGCGAGACCGTCGTCGGTACGCTCGTCGATGTGAACACGCGGCAGGTCGTGATCGGCACCACCGCAGGTGAACGGACCTTTGAATCCAGCCAATTGCTGGGGGTCGAACCCACCGCGGCGGCGGTCGGGCCGGTGCCCCGCAGCGAGAAGGTCGACACGGTGGTCACGCTGGTTGACGGTTCGGTCCTCCACGCCAGGCAATACGCGGTCTCGCGAGGCCGCGCGACGGTCGTGTTGCTGGACGACAGCGAGGTGACGGTCTCCACGCGGGCCATTGGCCATGTACGGATGATGGCCGTTTCTCCCGCCACGCGAACCCAATGGGAGCAAGTGGTTGCCAGCCCGCGCCAATCCGATGCCATTGTCATTCGCAAGACGGCGGAGGCCGCCGAGGGGAGTGATCCGGGTACCGCCCAGGTGGCACTCGACGCCCCGGAGGGCGTATTGGGTGAAATTGACGAAGCAAGCGTCCGCTTCGAATTGGACGACACGCCGGTCAGCGTGTCGCGTCGCAAGGTCCAGGGCGTGATCTATTACCATCGGACAACGTCCACGCCCCGTGATCCGATCTGCCGGTTGAGCGATGCCAGCGGCTCCCACTGGTACGTCCGCTCGCTGAAGTTCGAGGCGGACGAAATGAGCGGGATTACGGTCTCCGGGGTCCGTTTCAGCATGCCACTGGCCAAGGTGACAATGCTCGACTATTCAGTCGGCAACATCGGTTACCTGAGCGACCTGCCGCGTGAATCCGTGGTCTGGAAACCGCGGCGGAACATTGTCGTGACACCTTCTGCCGAGCGCTGGTTTGGCCCCAAGTTCGACACGGGACGGTACGGGAGTGTCCTGAAATTGGACGACGAAGCCTACGAGAAAGGGCTGGCCCTGCACAGCTACGCGGAAGTGACGTATCGCCTGACCAAGCGGTATCGAAGCCTTCTCGCGCGGGTGGGAGTCGACGACGAGTCGCGTTATGAGGCAGACCTGGAGTTACGCATTTTTGGCGACAACCGAGAGATCTTTTCACGGCGGATCAAGGGGCAGGACGAGCCGTTCGACTTGGAGCTGGACATGGCTGGAATTCGCAGATTGAAGATCGTGGTCGACTACGGCGGTGACAACTCGGAACGGGGTGACAATCTCAATCTCTGCAATGCAAGGCTGACGAAATGAAGCGACTGATGATGCGATCGGCGATCTGCCTGCTGACGGTGCTCGCGGCGCTGCCCGCGCCTGCGGTGCTTGCTGATGGCGTGCCCGAAGCGGTCTTGGCGGCAGAGCGACAACGGACCGAAGCGATTGCCCGGGCCGTCGCTTCCGCCGTCTCGGTCTTTTCCGCCGACGGCAATGGGGGCGGGTCGGGCGTCGTGATCTCTCCCGACGGGTATGCGCTCTCCAACTTTCACGTCACCTCGCCGGTCGGGTCTTACATGCAGTGCAGCATGGCCGATGGCCGGTTGTACGATGCCGTGATCGTGGGTCTGGATCCGACGGGAGATGTCGCCCTGATCAAATTGTGTGGGCGCGATGACTTTCCTACAGCGGTGATGGCCGATAGCGACGACGTGCGGGTCGGGGACTGGTGCTTTGCCGTCGGCAATCCGTTCCTGCTGGCGACGGACTTTCAACCGACGGTCACCTACGGCATCGTGTCCGGCGTGCATCGCTATCAGTTCCCCGCCGGTACGATTCTGGAATACGCAGACTGCATTCAGACGGACGCGTCGATTAACCCCGGTAACTCGGGCGGACCGTTGTTCAACGCCCGGGGCGAGTTGATCGGTATCAACGGTCGAGGGTCATTCGAAAAACGGGGGCGTGTCAACGTTGGGCTAGGCTACGCCATTTCGATCAACCAGATCAAGAACTTCATGGGACACTTGCGGAGCGGGCGGATTGTCGACCATGCGACGCTCGGCGCGACCGTCTCAGCCAACGAAGACGGGGGCATCGTTATCTCCAATATCCTCGAGTCATCGGATGCCTACCGGCGCGGCGTTCGCTACGGGGACGAAGTGATCCGCTTCGGCGGCCGCTCGATTGGATCGGTTAATGGCTTCAAGAATGTGTTGGGGATCTACCCCCGTGGTTGGCGCGTTCCCCTGACCATCTTGCGCGACGGCAAGGAACGCGAACTACTGGTGCGACTGTCCGGCGTCCATGCCCGCGAAGAACTGATTGAGCTCGTCCAAAAACAGACCGCCAAGGACCAGCAGCCGCCACATGGAAAAAGGCCGGACAAGGCCCCCGGCAAGCAGCCTGGCGACGAAGACGAACCGAAGCAGCCGCACGGTCCCCAGGCGCCTCCGGTTCCGGCCGCGATCGCCAAAATGATTAAGGAGCGGACCGGCTACGCCAACTACTACTTTAACGAATTGAGTCTGGAACGGGTCTGGAACGGTTGTCGGACCGATGGCGACTTCAGCAAGTTCGGAGGACGCTGGAAGCTGGCAGGCAAGTCGCTGGAGGGCGATGCCGTATCCTTCCAGTTGGACCATGCGGAGTCGTCGGCGGTCGTCCCGGCCGGGGAGTCGACGGTGGCGGTTGGAACCGATTTCTCCGAGCAACTCGGTCCCACCGGCAGCGGCGGTTTGCTGGCTTCATTTCATATCTGGCGGCGATTCTTGATCGACGGTCCCACTCGGATCGGTGATGCCTACTATCTGGGGACCCAGCCGCTGCGGGATCGCAAAGGACTGTATGACGTGGTTGCGGTCACATTCGACGTGGTGGAGGCGCACTTGTCATTCGAGCCGGGCAGCGGCCGTTTGGTCGCGATGGAAATGTTTCCCGAACTGGGGCAGGACCCGTGCGAAGTCTACTTCGACACCTACCGCGAAGTGCAAGAGGTGCGTCTTCCGCACCGGATCACGGTCTGGCACGGCGACGGGGTCTTCGCGGAATTGGAGCTTACTGAGATCGAGTTGTCCCCAACGAAAGAAGCGACCTAAATGATCTGTAACTCACCTTGCCAGGTGCCGCGCCGCCCGATCCGCAGGTGGCTTCGCATGTTCGCCCGACAGTGCTGCTCGGTTGCCTTATTGTTGAGCCTTCCAGCCGTCGGCCGCGCAGAGAGCACCTTCGCGCCCGTGGTTCGCGACGTCCAGCCGAGGATGGTTAAGATCTATGGCGCAGGGGGAGGCCGGGGGCTGGAAGCCTATCAGTCCGGATTCGTTATCTCTGCGGAGGGACACATCCTGACGGTTTGGAGCTACGTGCTGGACACGGAGTTCGTGACGGTCGTCTTGGACGACGGCCGCCGTTTTCAGGCCGAGCTGATCGGGGCGGATCCGCGGGTCGAGATTGCCGTACTGAAGATTGACGCCGAGCAACTATCGCACTTTGCTTTGGATGATGCCATCGACCTCGCGCCTGGCTCGCGGGTACTTGCGTTCAGCAACTTGTTCAATGTGGCGGTCGGTGACGAAGCCGCCAGCGTGTTGCACGGGAGTGTCTCCGCCCGAACTCGGCTGGCCGCACGTCGAGGTGCCTTCGAATCAGCTTACGACGGCCCCGCCTATGTGCTGGACGCGATGACGAACAACCCCGGCGCTGGCGGCGGAGCTCTGACCGACCGTCGCGGTCGGCTGGCCGCTGTGGTCGGCAAGGAACTGCGGAACAAGCTGGACAATACCTGGTTGAACTATGCGATTCCGATTTCGGAAGTTCAGTTGTCCGTCGAGCAGATTATTGACGGGGAATTGCGGCCGCAACCTGATGATCCCGATCTACGACGCCCCGCGGAACCGATGACGTTGGCGCTGTTGGGAATTGTCCTGATTCCCGATGTGCTGGCAAAGACGCCGCCCTACGTTGACGACGTGGTTGCTGCTTCACCGGCTGCCGAGTCCGGCTTGCAGCCGGACGACATGATTCTGTTCGTCAATGATCGCCTGGCTGGTTCCGCTTCGGACTTGAAGAATGCCCTGTCCTACATCGATCGGATCGATGAAGTTCGACTGCTGGTGCAACGGGGCCAGCAGTTGGTCGAAGTGTCCTTGTTTGCCCCGGACGAGTAGTCATTGTCGGCGCAGGCCTTGGTAACTGGTCCCTGCGGTCTGCCTCACGTAGCCCGCATGAAAAAGTTGGCGGAGTTCCGCCCGGTAATCGAACTTGATCCGCAGAAAAGTGATTGATGAACGATTTCATTCGATGTCTCCTGGCCGCCCTGTTGCTCGTGGGAAGTTGCGACCTCTTTCACGCCTCCGGCGAAGACGACCTGATCGAACTCGAGGAACGTGCCCTGCAGGCCGCCGTCGCCAAGGTGGCTCCGTCGGTGGTGCGGATTGAAACGTTTGGCGGGTTGGAACGGGTCGGCAATTTCGTTGTCGGCGATGGGCCGACCACGGGGCTGGTGGTCTCTGAAGACGGTTATGTCATCTCCAGTGCTTTCAACTTCGTGCAGAAACCGGATTCGATTCTGGTGACGGTCGGGAGTGGCCGGCGCGCGGCGGCAGAGATTGTTGCCCGAGACCAAAGCCGGATGCTGGTGCTGCTGAAGGTCAATACCGATGAAAAGCTTGTCCCACCTGTTGTTTCACCCAGGGGCGAGTTGGTGGTTGGACAGTGGACGCTGGCAGTTGGGAAGACCTTGGACCCGCAGGTGCCCAACACGTCGACCGGAATCCTGAGCGCTGTGAACCGGATCTGGGGCAAGGCAGTTCAGACCGATGCCAAAGTCTCCCCGAGCAACTACGGCGGTCCGTTGATCGATATCCAGGGTCGTGTCATTGGCGTGCTCGTCCCGATGTCGCCGCAGGCCACAAGCGAGTTTGCCGGCGCCGAGTGGTATGATTCGGGAATCGGGTTCGCCGTGCCGTTGGACCAGATCAATGCGCACCTCGACCAGATGAAAGCCGGCAACGATCTGCATCGGGGGCTGCTCGGCATTTCCCTCCCCAAGGGCAGCATTTATAGCGAGCCGCCGAAGATCGCGGCCTGCAAAATCCGCTCTCCAGCCGACGTCGCCGGCATGAAAGCGGGGGACACCATCGTGGCCGTGGCCGGAAAGGAGGTGCGGACCGTCGCCCAGTTGAAACATGCACTTGGCCCACTTTATGGCGGTGACGAAGTCGGCATCACCGTCACGCGAGGTGACGAGCGAATCGAGACCAAGGTCACGCTGGCAGAAAAGCTGCTGGCCTACGAGCACCCTTTCCTGGGCGTCTTACCGCAACGCAATGCGAATGGAATCGTCGTTCGGTACGTCTACCCTGACAGTGGCGGCGGCGCGGCCGGCCTCCAACAAGGCGACCGCATCGTGCGCTTCGCTGGTCAGGAATACCAGGATCCGTCCGCGCTGCGTGCCGAGATTGCCCGCCGCGAGGTCGGTGGGAATGTTGGCGTCACCGTGATGCGTGGCGACAAGTCGCTCGATCTGCAAGTCGTGCTAGGAACGTTGCCCAATGAGATCGAAGCGGAATTGCCGCCGGCACATGACGAACTTCCCCTGGAAGGTGTCCGAAATGTCGAAGTCGGCGTAACGGAAATCAAAATTCCGGAGGAGCCCAACACCTGCGTGGCCGTCGTCCCCGTCGATTACAATCCGCGAATTGAGTATGGACTGGTGGTGTACCTCACCGCGCCCGGCACGTTTCAGCGCGAGGCCTTCGCGGATCGATGGCGCGAGGCGGGTGAAGAAAACGACCTGATCGTGATCGCACCACAACCGAAGGACGCCGAGCGTTGGACGCGAACCGAAGTCGACTTTATCAAGAAGGCGGTCGACCAGGGTGTGGCGACCTACAACATCGACCCGACACGCGTCGTCGTCTATGGTCACCAGGCGGGTGGTGCGATGGCCTACTTGACTGCATTCGAACATCGCGACCGATTTACAGGGGTCGTTGCCGTCGATGCCGGGCTGCCGCTGCGGATGCAATTGCCCGACAACGACCCCATCAGCCGGCTGGCGATCTACACGACGCTCGTCAAGTCCTCGCCCATCGCTGAGCGGGTCGAGGCGGGAATCGAAGCGTTTCGCGAGATGAAATACCCCGTCACGGTTACCGAGTTGGGGTCGCCGCGAGAGCTCAACGCCGGCGAACTGGCGGAGCTTGTCCGCTGGGTCGATGCACTGGACCGGCTATAACGAAATGCTCTGCAGGCGCCGGCTTGCGACCTGTCTACGGTCGGCGGTCGTGCCGCGACGACTTCGCGGTGTCGGAAGGTGCCGACGTGCGGGAACGTCGGCGCGGATTAGGCAGCGGCTTGAAGAGCCAGCTCACGAACTGCATTGCCGCGACCACCGCCAGTAACGGTGCCACGACAACGATCGCTTTCGGTCGGACAACGATCACCAACAGGCACAGACCAATGCAACCCAAGAGCCATGGCGGTGAACGCTGGCCTAACTTGAGCACCTGGTCATAAGCCAGCCACATGGCGCCCAGCACGATGCCGACACGTTGGCAAACGCTGAGTAGAAACTTCTGGTCGTCGGCCACGGTACGGATCAAGAAGAACCTCGTGTCCGGTTCGCCTTGGATGTAGATTCCAACAGACACTCCCAGAAACACCAGCGACAAGATTCCCAGCAAAATGCGTCGCATGTCAGGTGTTTCCAAGACGTTGTCTATCTTGTGGGCGGGAACGGCGTCTGCCGAGCCGCCCGCATCAGCCGCGAGCCAGCCGGGTTCATCCATCCGCCGTTGAGCAAACCGGACGATGACGCGGATTCTTCATCAGCCGTTGGGCGTTAGCCCCGGTTCCTTTGCTGGTTGCGCAAACCGGACGCTCACGTGTTCCGACGGATCGGCGCGACGCTTTGGCGAAGTTCACGAAAAACGACGGCGTCATCATGACGTGCACACAAGGGTTGTTCGTTGATGCATCGTTCGGGCTTGTCGATGGCGGCAATCCGTCGACCATCGGCAAGGGGCAGGCCGCGACCAGAATGCGGCGACCCCGGCCCATCGAGCCAAGTGCCGGTCATGTCCGCGACGGTGGGGTGCGCCGTTTTCACAGGCAACTCTGGCAATCGGGCGACGTCCGCTCTCCGCATCGACCCGCTTGGCGATCGCCCGGTTCCTCGTCACTATTCTAGCAGGTTGGCTTGAAGGGCCAAAACGCCTAAACTCGACGCGTACGATCGAGCTTCCCGGCGGGCCTCGGTTCCCTGACGCACGTAGCGACGCACCTGATCGTGGGACGTCCCAGGTTATCCGTCGCCCGTTTTGCGTCGCGAACCGGACCACCTGGCGGACATGGGGCCCTGCGAACGCCCGGCCGCCGAGGTCAAGAAGCGGCAGTTAAGCTGTGCCTGCCGTCCGCCCACCGCCCCTGTTCCACACCGCAATGACCAAGAAAAACTCCGCACATGGATTCGACGTGCTCTACGAGGCTGGCCCTTGCCTGGCGGTTGCAAAGCCCGGCGGTGTCCTCACCCAGGCTGCTCGAGGGATCGACAGTCTCGAGGTTCGAGTGAAAGAGTATCTCACGGCGCGCGGCAGCAATCAGGCAGTTTACCTGGGAATGGTGCACCGGCTGGACCGCCCTGTTTCCGGCGTGTTGGTGATGGGAACAAACCGGAGAACCGCGCGGCGCCTGGCGGAGCAGTTCGAGGGCCGGATGGTCCATAAGGTCTATTGGGCACTCGTCGAAGGCCAGCTCGAAGAGGATTCCGGAACCTGGCGCGATTACTTGAGAAAGATTCCGGATGTTGCCCAGGCGGAGATTGTGGACCAGCAGGCACCTGATGCACGTGAAGCCATCCTCAACTACCAGGTGATCGAAAGACGCGACCAGCTAACCTGGCTCCGCATTCAGCTCGAAACAGGACGGATGCACCAGATCCGCGTACAGGCGGCGGCCCGCGGCTTTCCCGTCGTAGGAGACCACCAATACGGCGCACAACGACCGTTTGGGACGCAGTTCGACGATGCGCGTCTGCGATCCATTGGGTTGCACGCGAGGGAACTGGGATTTCGTGTGCCGAAGAGCTGGGAACGCGTTCTGATCGAAGCGCCGTTGCCCGCACCGTGGCAAGAACACGGGATCACAGACGAACTGGCCGCCTCCGTGCGGGAACGGTTTGTTGCGGAGACTGACCGTTGGGCGTAGCTCCGCAAAAAAAGAGCCGTCCCCTCATCGCGGCTATCCCGTGGCGGGGCCCTGCCGGGCAGAAGTTAAATTCGACGCCGGGATGCGGTTATCCACTCGGCAAGTCAGGGCCGCGGGCCCCCGTGGCGACTTCGGCGAGCTGATTCTATAATTCGTCGATTGCCCGGCAAGCGAGCAGAACATGAACAAACAAAACAAGTTACGAATCGGCGCGGTGTCCTACCTGAACACCAAACCGCTGGTGTTTGAGCTGGCGGAGCGGTTGCCGCAAGCGGAGCTCGTGTTTGATTTGCCCAGTCGCCTCTCCGATCGGCTGGCAAGCAAGGAATTGGACATCGCACTGATTCCTTCGGTCGAATCGTTTCGTGATCCGGGGTATCGGGTGATTTCCGATGCCTGCATCGCCTGCCGCGGCCCCGTCATGAGTGTCAAACTCTTGGCCCGCCGCTCCTTCGATTCCATCCGGACGCTGGCGCTGGACGAGGGGTCGCGTACCAGTGCGGCCCTGGCGCGAATCTTACTTCACGAGCGGTACCAGGTCGCGCCTGCAGTGGAACCATTTCCAATCGGTTCCGAGATCGTGGACACGACGGCGGATGCCGTTCTCTTGATCGGTGATCGGGCCATGAATTCGCCAGGCGGGTTTTCTGTCGAGTGGGACTTGGGCGACCAGTGGTGCCGCTGGGCCGAGCTCCCCTTTGTGTTCGCGATGTGGACGGCGCGAAGCGATGTTGACGTCGACTTGGAGCGTATGAATGAGGTCGTCGAAGCACTGGAGCAAGCTCGCGACGCCGGGGTTCAACACTTGGAAACGATCGCCGCCGTTGAGGGCCCAAAAGTAGGCTTGAGTGCATCCAGGGCATGGCACTACTTGCGGGATAATTTGTATTTCTATTTGGGACCGCGCGAGCAGCGTGGACTGGACCTGTTTCGAAAGCACGCCATGCAACTCGGGATTCTGCCTGCGGCATGGCCAGATGATGCGGACAACGTAGAAGCCCATGGTTGCAAGACTCCTTGACAAAGCGGTTGCCGGCGAACGCTTGACACCGGCCGAAGGACTCGAGTTGCTGAACTCCCACGACCTGGCGTCCATCGGGCGGGCAGCCAACGCAGTCACGCTGCGGATGCACCCGGAGACCTATCGTACCTATAACATCGACCGCAACATTAACTACACCAACGTCTGCACCGCGGTGTGCGACTTCTGCGCCTTCTACCGGAAGCCCGGGGACGCGGAAGCGTATGTGCTGCCGCGGGAGGAGCTGTTGAAGAAAGTCGCGGAAACGGTCGAGTTAGGTGGACAGCAGATCTTGATGCAAGGTGGCCTGCATCCAAAATTCGATCTGAGCTGGTACGAGGAACTGCTGGGCGATATTCGGCGGGAATTTCCCCAGGTGAACATTCATGGCTTCAGTCCGCCCGAATTGCATCACTTCACCAAAGTCAATCGGCTCCCGATCCGCACCGTCCTGGAACGATTGAAAACCGCCGGCCTGGGCAGCATCCCGGGAGGAGGCGCGGAGATCCTGGTGGACCGTGTCCGATCAGAGATCACCCGTGGTAAGGTGATGACAGACGACTGGCTGAACGTGATGCGGACCTGGCACGAACTGGGTGGACGGAGCACGGCCACCATGATGTTCGGACATGTCGAGACGCTGGCCGAGCGCATCGAGCATCTTGATCGAGTGCGGCAGTTGCAGGACGAAACGGGCGGCTTCACTGCGTTCATCTGCTGGACTTTTCAGTCAGAACACACGGAGATGGCCGACATTCCCACCGCCGGCTCATTTGAATACTTAAAGACACAAGCCGTTTCAAGACTGTACCTGGACAACGTGGCGAACATTCAGTCCAGTTGGGTAACCCAGGGACGCCGGATCGGGCAACTCGCACTGCTGTTCGGCGCCAATGACATGGGCAGCTTGATGATCGAAGAAAATGTCGTCGCCGAAGCAGGTACCACGCACTTCTTGACGCTCGACCAGATCCGCAATTCGATCGCCGAACTGGGCTATGAGCCTCGCCAGCGTGATGTCTTCTATCAACTGGTCGGGGAGGAGCGGGAGCAATTTGCGATCGAAGCGAATCGACGACAGGATCGCCAGCCGCTGCCGGTCGTGGCGTAAAGAACCGGCTCGTCGGAACCTTCCGCAAGATGCCAACGTTACCCCGGGATGGAGTTCGGCAGCCACGATTGGGCACCGGTCGCTTCAAGTGACGAGCCGCTGGCACCAGGCTGGATCCCGGGACGCGGATCAACGAACAGCGATTCAGTGCGTGTCGCTCTGGCGCCGTTGTTTTTGGTCGACCTACCCCTGGCGCCGCGCCGATCGGCCGGACCCCGTTGGCGTCCGGTCTGTGCAGCATTCAACGAAACCGGGGCGAACGCCCAACGGCTGATGAATGATCCGGGCGATCGGATGGCGAGGTTCCTCATGTCGCTCGTCAGGTTACTCGGCCTCCAGGCTGTCGAAGGCACCGACAAACAGGTCGTCGACAATGCCTTCCTGGATACGTCTCCGCGCCGTTTCATCGTCCTCGTCGCGTCCATTCACATCGCGGCCAACCAGGTCGCTGCCGAGCCGCCCGGACCGGCGGGCCGGCAGGTCGACTGCGGGCCAGGTCGGCCCGAGCGACTGGATTGCCACGTCGGTCAAATTCAACGGTTGGGGCAGCGGCGCCTCATCCGTATCAGGCGCGTGCCGCCGTTCGTCCAAAGGGAGCATCGCGAATCGAGTTGGTTGGCCGAGATCGGCCGCCGGCGCGGATTGTGCCAGGTCTCCAACCCTTTCGATGCGGACGGCATCGGCATTGAGATTCCCATTGGCGTCGTTGGTCATTTCGACCACGAGCGCCGTACTGGTGATCCAATAGGTACTGCCCAGTCGTTTCCAGTTGACACCTTCGTCCATGAAATCGAGCGGCGCTTGCCGCTGGTTGACTCGGACCGTCGCCAGTCGATGGCTCCCGTTGTAGATCATATAGGGCGAATCAGACGCGCGATTCGAATACGCGGTCCAGGTGGCGGCCACTTGGTACTGTCCGGGCTGCAGGCCGGCAAAGGTCCACGTCGCCGACTCCGCACCCGTCCCCTGGTAGTGCTCGTCGACGTCCCCTTGATACCCCTGCCCGTTCCACCGCACCCAGGAGCCAACGGTCGAGTAGCCGTCGTCGCCGTTGTCGATAATCTGAATGGGAGGCGGCGGCGGCACATCTGCCACTTCACCGCTGATGGTGAAGTTGAACGGGCTTTCATCGGCATCGTTGTTAGCAAAACTGAGCTGACCGCTAAAGGAACCCTCACTGGCCGAGAGCAGCCTGATGGAAAACGACGCAGAACCGCCCACGGGCACACTGGTCGAGGAAAACCCGGAGCTGACGGTGAACCCCGGCGGCACGCTGATGGGCCCGGTCAGGGTCAACGGCTGCGTACCGACATTCTTGACGGTAAAGACTTTGGTGGCCGACGTGTTGGGTGTGGTCGAGCCGAAGGAAACGCTGCCGGACCCGTCCGCAACTTCAGTCGCCCCATCGAAGAGTTGAATCTCCGGCCCCTGCGCCACGCCGCCGACTCGCTCGATACGAATCGCATCAGCGTTCAGATTCCCGTTCGCATCATCGCTCAAGCGAACCGCGAGCGTTGTCCCGGTGATGGCGTACGTGTCACCAAGCTGCTCCCAGCTTGTGCCTTCGGAAGAGAAGTCGTTCGGAGCCACCCGCTGGTTGACGCGGATGGTGGCGAGCTCACTCGGACCGTCATAGACGGCGAACGGCGAGTTGCTGGCGCGATTTGAAAAAGCGGACCAGGTTGCGGCGACTTGGTATTGGCCGGGCAGCAGTCCGGCAAACGTCCAGCTCGCCACATCGGCGCCGGTCCCAGCCAGGCTTTCGTCGACGTCGCTATAGTAGCCCTGGCCGTTCCACCGCATCCAGGTACCGACGGTGGTGTAGCCGATATCCCCGTTGTCGATGATCTCCACAACCGGCGGGGGGGGTTGATTGGCGACCGTTCCGCTGATGCTGAAGTTGAACGGGCTTTCGTCATCATCGTTATTGATGAAACTGACCTGGCCGGCAAAGCTCCCCTCGGCCGACGCGGTCATCTGGATGGCAAACGTCGTCGACGCGCCGGCGGCCAGCGTGCCGGTTCCAAAACCGGCGGTCACCACGAACCCGGCGGGCACGTTGATCGGTCCTGTCAGCGTCAGCGGTTGTGTGCCAACGTTCTCCACGGTGAACACCTGGGTCACGGGCACATTCGGAGCAGTGCTGCCAAATGCAAACGCGCCACTATCGTCACTGATCTCATCGGCACCGGCAAAGACTTGAATCTCCGGCGCTTGAGCCACTTCGCCAACTCGCTCAATGCGAATTGCATCTGCATTCAAGTTGCCGTTCGCGTCGTCCGTCAGGCGAACGGAAAGGGTCGTGCCGGTGATGGCATGAACGCCCCCCAAGTGTTCCCAGTTTGTGCCCGCATCGGCAAAATCATTTGGAGCAACACGCTGGTTGATCGGAATGGTGGCCAGCCGCTGCCCGCCGTCGTAGATCTCAAAGGGTGAATTGCTGGCCCGATTCGAGAAGGGCGTCCAGGTCGCGGCGACCTGGTACTGGCCGGGCTGCAGGCCGGTAAACTGCCAGGTCGCCGAGTCGCCACCGGTCCCCGCCAGGTTCTCGTCGACGTCCCCGTAATAACCCTGGCCGGTCCAACGGACCCAGGGGCCGACGGTGCTGTACCCGGTGTCCCCATTGTCGATAATTTGCACGACCGGTGCGGGCGGCTGAGTGGCCACCGTGCCGCTGAGGTTGAAGTTGAACGGGCTCTCGTCGTTGTCATTGTTGGTGAAGCTGAGCTGCCCGCTGTAGGTCCCTTCACTGGTTGCGTCGAGCCGGACGGAAAACGTCGTCATGCTGCCGGCGGCCAGGGTCGTGCTGCCGAATGTCGATACGACCGAATACCCGTTGGGGACATTGATCGGTTGCGAAAGCGTCAGGTCGCTGGTTCCAATATTCTTGACGGTGAAAACTTTGGTCAGGGGTGTGTTCGGCGTCGTGCTGCCGAATGAACTACTGCCGGTCCCGTCGCTGATCTCGGCGGCCCCCTCGAAGACTTGTATCTCGGGCGCTTGGGCAACGTCGCCGATCCGTTCGATGCGAATGGCGTCCGCAATCAGGTTCCCGTCGGCATCGTCCGTCATCCGGACCGTCAGGTTGGTCCCGCTGATCAGGACGGGATTGCCAAGCCGTTCCCAATTCACACCGGCGTCTCCGAAGTCGTTCGGCGCAAACCGTTGGTTGACCCGGACCGTGGCCCGCTGCGCGCCGCCGTCGTAGATCTCAAAGGGAGAGTCGCTGGCCCGGTTTGAGTATGCCGTCCAGGTGGCGGCGACTTGATATTGACCAGGCTGCAGTCCGCCAAACGTCCAGCTCGCCGACCTGGCTCCGGTGCCGGCGCCGACTTCGTGGACGTCGCCTTGGTAGCCCTGACCACTCCAGTGCGTCCAACTGCCGACGGTGCTGAAGCCGAAATCGCCGTCGTCCATGATCCTCGTGGGGGAGGCCGTCGTCGAATCGAGCGAAACATCGAGTTGGTAGAACTGGGCCGCGTCATCGGCGCCGCTGACGCGGATGTAGTAGTCTCCCGCCGGAATACCAAGCCCTGCCAGGACTTCGTCCTGCCCCAAGCCGGCCGCCGAAGCGCTGCCGATCAAGCTGGTCCCATCGCCGGCAAAGATGGCAAGACTGAGGTTGTTCTGGGAGGCCGCGTTAAATGTGGTTGGCGTGCCGCCTTGGGTACCCGACTGGTACGTCGGTCCCAACGGGCGCAACACGACATTCACCGTTGCGGCCTCCGATGCGGTAAAGCGGAAAAAGTCGACGTCCACGTCGCTGTCGATGCTGACGAAATCGGTGTCCGTCGGAGCCACGAACGTATCCGTCGCGTCTCCCCCGATGGAGACCGTTTGGCCCGCGCCGAGCGTACCCAGATTCGTGGCGTTTGCCACAATGTCATTGCCCGATCCTTGTTCGTTCTCGTCGCCGTAGCCACGGTGTGCGGCGAGGATGTCGTCGAATTGTGGGCCCTCAAAGGCGGTCGTCAGGAACGGTTCCAGCAATTTCGTTTGGTTGACCGGCATGACGTGCGAGATACCGAGACTATGGCCAAGCTCGTGAGCCACAACGTTGCGCAGACGGATCGAATTGCCGCCGGTCGAGTTGTAGAACGTATCGTTCGTGTCGAGGATCATTTCTCCCAGGTCGGGGAAGTAATTGTAGGCCAGAATATTGCCGTTTCCGTCGACGTTGTGTCCACCCAGGCGGACGTCGCCGCGAACACCCAACTGACCCCGATTGGCCGAAGACTGCGGTGCTCCATCGTCATTCGGCTCGTACACGAACTCGACGCCGCTCGTGTCGCTCCACCGGGAGAAGGCGTCGTCGATCAGCTCAAACCACACCTTGTCCTCGAGTTGCGGGACCGACGCCGTGCCATAGATCTGATCCAAGCGGGAAATCAAGTTGCTGGCTTGCCCGGACAGGCCCCCGTTGATGTCATTCACGGTGGCCGTCCCGTCCGGTACGATGCTCCAGGTCAGCGTCGTCGCATCACCCTGCTGCAGACCGGCACCGTCGGTTGCCGTTCGATACCAACGACGGCTGTCGCGAAAGCTGAAGAAGGAAGGTCCTTCTTCCGAGCCATCTTCCGGGACGATCCAGTCGGGATGCAAGTCAACCAGCTCGGGCGGCGTGTCGGGTGCGTAGAGCGGGTGCACGTGCACCGGATCGTGGTCGTCGACCACCAACCCACAGCCATCGAGGGGCAACCGTGCCGCCAGTCGCTCAAAACCTAGCGAGAGATTGCGAAAAAGAGAAACGCGTCGTCGTTGCGCGCGCAGCTTGCGAATCGCGCATGCCTGTGCCCCAAGCATCATGATTAGACCTTCCTGCCAAGAGTCAAATAATCCGCAAGCGATTGTCTACCGTTTCCACGAAGGTCTGTCAATTCTCCTCAACCAACGAACCATTGCCGCGACCGGCGGCGTTCATTCAGCAGGAACGTCATGCACAGCATGACCTACGGAACTACGAAACTGCTCGGCGCGGGTCTCCGACCCATTGCTCGGCGCGGGTCTCCGACCCATTGCTCGGCGCGGGTCTCCGACCCCGCCGAAACCGCCGACCGAAGGTCTCCCCCCCACCCCATTCGCAGGAACATCATGCACAGCATGACCTGCTGAATGACGAAAGAACGACTCCGTCGCATCGCCGGCAGCAAACATTGCCAGACACTGGGGCAGTGACGGATGCCCCGGTCCTGAGCGGACATCGGGAGCGGACGGACATCTCGCCAGCGAGCTCGGTCGGTGCGAAGCCCTACTGTGCGGGCCGTCAGTCGACCGCCAGATCGCTCGCCGCGCTGGTTGCCGGTCGGCGTTCCTCAGGCGGCAGATAGGGGTGGTCCGGAATCCACGCTTTGTGCTCGACCGGATACCCAACGAGAACGCCTTGCGTCTCCTGCTCGAAAAACGCCCTGGCTTCGGTTGGCCCAAACGGACTGGTGACATACGTTCCGTCGGCTGGCGTACTCCAGAGGTACTCGAGCACCGCAATGAACTCGTAGTTCTTGGGGAACCGGTTCTTCAGGTTGTCGAACGAAGTGATCGTCCCCTTGGATCCGGACGTCACTTCCAGGAACACGACGGGGCGTTGTGCCGTTAGTGTTTCCTGGAGGCCATCGAGTGCCGGGCCCTCGTAACCTTCGATGTCGATCTTGATGAGGGCAATGTTGTCGATCTCTTTCTCGGTCAACCAGTCGTCGCCGCGGACGATCTTGAGCGTCAGTTGCTCCCGGTCCTGCTGGCCCCATTCAGGATTGAAGGTTCCGCTGCCGAAGTTGTCCTGTCGAGGAGCGAAAAACGGCAGCTCAGCGTTCTCGTCTCCCAACCCGACAGGGTGAGCGGTGACGTTGGTCATCTTGTTGCGATCGATCATCCGTTGAAAGCGTTCGATTGCCGGCGGGTAGGGATCGAAGCCGTGTACCTCCGCCACCTGGCTCGCCAGGAACAGCGAATGGTGGCCGGCGTTGCACCCAACGTCGACGAAGACTGCATCTTCGTCGGCACGGTTCGCCAGATAGTCGCGCATGAAGAACGCCAACCCTTTTTCCCAGAGCCCGTAGATCAGAATGTGCTCATCGATCAGGTCACCTGTGCGGCCTTCGTATTCAAAGCCGTAATTGTTCACGACGAAGGAGTAGTTCCTGTCCCGCATGGCAGGTAATGCACGCGGGTCGCCGAGACGGGCCTGGGCCGTCAATCGCGTGATGACCGGTTGGGTTTCGTCCAGTTCAGCTTGCAGCTCTTCCACTGCATCACGGGCCGCTGCTGCTTGTTTCCAGAACTGGGCCGTACCAATGATGCAGAGGCTACAGGCGACCGCCAGATACAGTGAAACGCGCGAGGGCGTCGTCGGTGTCGCAGAATCCGCGGCGGGGGCAGTCGCGTCTACCGGGATCGGATCGCTCTCGGAATTGGTCAAGTCTTCTTGCATTGTCATTCTGGCTCGCGAAGGAGGGCGTAAAGGCGGTAGCGCGGCCTGTGCTTTGTCAGGCCAACGATCCGAAATGGCATGGGTGGAGGGTCAGCCGCGTTAGTGAAATTCGACCTTCTCCGGTTCGCCGGCCGCCCCCGTGTCCAGGTGAATCGGGGGGCCGAAGGACTCTGCCGACGCGCGCAAGCTGGCACCGGTCGAGCGGGCGGGGAACGGCAGCGGCAGTTGGTAGCTGACGGATTGCTTTCCAGCCGCCGTCGCCCGAAACGACTGCTCGCTTGCGTTGAAGCCAACCGCTTGTGCAACGATCCAGGCCGGCCGCTGCTTGACCTCGTCAAACACGCGCGCCAGATACTCGCCGACAATCCCAATCATCAGCATCTGCAATCCAGAGAGGAACAACAGGATGGACATGATGCTGGTCCAGCCAACCGAGTTGCTCGGGTGAATTCCGAAAATGCGTTGCCCCGACAACCACCAGGCCAACAGGGCCACCACCAAAAGGGCCGACGCCGCGCAGAGCGTCACGCCCATCCAACTGGCGATTCGCAACGGCCTGCTGCTGAGGCTGATGATTCCATTGGTGGCCAGGCTGACCAGCTTTCTAAGCGTGTACTTCGGTTCGCCACTGTGCCGTGCGTCGCGTTCGTATTCGACGCCAATCTGCCGGAAGCCGGCCCAGCTACGCAAGCCGCGGACAAATCGAGTTCGCTCCGGCATGGCGCGCAGCACGTCCACAACGGCCCGGTCCATCACGCAAAAGTCACCAGCATCCAAGGGAATTTCGACACTCGCCAGTCGGCTGAGCAGCCGATAGAACGTCTTGTAGGCGGCCCGCTTGAAAATCCCTTCCTTGCGTTTGCGACGCACCGCATAGACGACTTCGTAGCCTTCGTTCCACTTCGCAAAGAGCCGGCTCAAGACCTCCGGTGGATCCTGCAGGTCCCCATCAATGATGGCAACGGCATCCCCGCTGGAGTGTTGAAGTCCGGCAGACACCGCCAACTGGTGCCCGAAGTTGCGGGACAGCCGAATCAGCTTCCACCGCTCGTCGCGTTGATGGATCGCCGTGATCAGTTCGGGCGTCTCGTCCGTCGAACCGTCGTCCACCACAATCACTTCGTACGCTTCACCACACGCGTCTAAGGCCGCCGAGACGCGATCATAGAGTACGGGAACAATGTTCGCCTCGTTGAGGACGGGAATGACGAGCGAATGCATGGCGGTCACTGGGGGCAGGGCGGGATGACGTCGGGACGGTCGGTTAAGGACGCCACTCAAGATGCAAACCGAATGCCAACCGGACGTCCGGCGAATCCGTGTATCCGAACGTTAACTTTCCCCGCAGAATGCCCGCTTCACGGTAGGGAAAAGGAGATTCGCTGTTAACGCGCCCGAGTTGCGTGTTACCGTTTGGAAACAGCGGTCGGTACCGCCTGCACTCATACGTTGCTCAGTTCCGACGCGTTTCCAGGCAGGGAGCAGCCGGCGTCCCGCGGCCCTCCCATCGGCATGTCACTTGCTCTTTATGAAGGTTTCCGCCACCTGTGACCATTGGCTGGCGGCGTCTGACACCTGTCGACGACGTGTTATGTCACCGGCGTTGCATTTCCTCCACACCAGTGAGGTCGATCGAGGCGGGGGCGGGAAACACGGTGCATGTGAGTTTGTGGGGAGCATCATGGTCGCGCCGCGGCAAGAGTCTGGGGAGAGGTCCACGGGGTGCGCGGGTCCCGCGGCCCGCCGACCGCGCACGCCGTGGGCGGTCGCTCAGCCGTTTCTCTGGCCCGTCCTGCTGGTCCTGTTCGCCGTTGCCTACCTCGGCTACTACCTGGACCGCGGCTGGATCCCCAGCGACGAGGGGCTGCTGGCACATACGGCAGAGCGCGTACTACAGGGGGAACTGCCGCATCGTGATTTTGACGAGATGTACACGGGCGGATTGACGTTCGCTCACAGCCTGGCATTTCGGCTGCTCGGTACAAAGCTGATCGCGATCCGGTTGATGCTGTTGGGATTCACACTGGCCTTCGTGGTGGCCATCTACCTCATCGCATCTCGCGAGGGGCCGCGGTGGCTGGCAGCGCTGACGGCTGCCTGCTGCCTGGTGTGGAGCGTGCCGAATTATTTCGCCGGGATGCCGACCTGGTACATCCTGTTCTTCAGCACGTTCGGGGCACTGGCCCTGCTGCGGTTCATCGAGACCCGACAGCGGCGCTGGCTGTGGATTGCCGGGTGCTGCGGCGGGCTTGCCCTCACGATCAAGATCGTCGCCCTCTACTTCATTGCCGCGGCGCTGATGCTGATCATGTTTCGCAGGCAAGCTGGTAATGCCAAGGGTCTGTCACCCCAAACCAAGGAACGCTCGGCCGCATTCGTCGCCTTCACGGCGCTGATGTGTGCGTGCATGGTGTTGCTGGTCGTGGCCCTCTTGCGGCATGACCTGGGCGCGATGGAAGCGATCAACTACGTCATTCCGATTGGCGGACTGTGCGGGTTGCTGTTGTGGAATGAATGGAACGAAGGACGCGGGCCATTCGCGACCCGGTTCCGGCAATTGTCGGGCGACGTTTGCTGGTTCCTGGCCGGCGTCGCCGCGCCGGTCGTTTGCTTCCTCATTCCTTACATCATCTCCGGTGCCCTGGGAGACCTGTATCGGGGCGTGATCGTGCTGCCGCAACAACGATTTCAGTATGCCGAGCTGGGGCTGCAACCGCTCAGCACGTTGCTGCCTGCATTGATTCCCGCACTCATCCTGGTCTCCAGTTGCCTCCGTCGCCCGCGATTGTCTACGCCGGCCAGGTGGGGCGTTGCGACGGTCTGGATCGCCATCGGGGCGGTTCCGCTGTTGTTTGCCGCCAATTGGTATTACTGGGGAGTCTTCGCGCTAAGGGGAATGATCCCGGCGATTGCGTGTGTTATCGGCCTGATCCTCGTTCGCGAAAAGCATGTGCTCGCCCCACAGACGCGGCAAACGCTGTTTCTGGTCGCGGCCCTGGCCTGCATGATGGCGCTGGTGCAATTCCCGTTCGCCAGCCTGATCTACTTCTGCTACTGCGCCCCCCTGTTCATTCTGGGGCTGCATTTTGTCGCCGTGAATCCTGCCAATCGGTGGCCCGGTGCGGTCGTTGGCCTGGTCGTATTCTTCCTGATCTTTGGTGGTTGGCGCATGAATGCCGCCTATCTCACCGAGTCGAGAAATGCAATTCGGGACCATCGCCATCCGCTGACGCTGCAGCGTGCTGGAATCCGCGTACTCGACCAGGAGAAGGCCCGCTATGAGAAAGTGATTCAAACCGTGGTGGAGAATTCACAGCCCGGCTCCTTCATCTACGCGTCACCGGATTGCCCTGAGATCTATTTTCTGGCCGAGCGAAAGAACCCCACGCCCACGATCTATGACTTTTTCGACGATCCACGGGGACGAGTGCAACGGATCCTGGACATGTTGGAACAACGGAACGTCCGCGTCGTTGTGATCAACGAGGACCCTTTCTTCTCCGACCAGATTTCGGACGAAATGCGGCAGGCGTTGCGGGAGCGATTCCCACAACAGGTCCGCTACGGCACCCTGATTGTGGCCCTGCGGACGGATTCGCAACCGCGCGTCGCGGCGCACGTTCCCGCCGACGCACCGTCCCATACTACCCATTGACCAAGCGGCAACCGCAGTCCCCCACGAGCCTCTCGCATGACTTCTGAGCTCCCCGCCACCCAGCAGTCGCCCGCTCCTGCGCCACCCTATTGGACGACTGCCAAGCGACTACAGTGGTTCAGCGTGGCCCTGCTGCTCTGCACGATCTTCGGGCCAAGGTTTCTGCACTGCATGCGTCCCTTGGACTATGTTCTCCTGGACTTTTACCAGGAGTGGTCTTCGGCCAAGAACGTGTTCAATGAGCTTCCGGTCTATGCGCCGGTCGCCGTCTCGATCGATCGATATCTGGGAATGGAGAGCGTCGCGGGGCGGAACGACTGGGATGTGAATGTGCATCCCCCGACATCCGTCCTGCTGGCGATTCCGCTGCACCGTCTCAATTATTCGGATGCCTACCTGGTCTGGAATTGCGCTTCGCTGCTCGCACTCGTTGTCAGCCTGTGGCTCGTTATACGTGAACTCCACATCCGCTTCACCTGGTGGAGCCTCCTACCGCTCTGCTCGTTGCTCGTGTTCTTCGAGCCGTTTTATCAACAAATGCGCCACGGCCAATTGAACTTGATTCTGCTGGTGCTGATCGTCGGCGTCTGGGTCGCCGACCGGCGGGGAGCTGCGACGTTGGCCGGCGCGTTGCTGGCAGCCGCCGCGGCAATCAAGCTGTTCCCTGCATTCCTGGTCTGCTACTTCGTCTTGCAACGAAAGTGGAAGACGGTGTGGGCTTCGGCTGTTGCTTTCCTGCTCATTACGGGCTTCACGGCATGGGTCTTGGGAACGGACACCTATCGCACGTACGTGACAGAGATCTTGCCGACCGCGGGGACCTGGAAAAGCGCGTGGAACAACGCCTCCGTCGCCGGCTTCTGGCACAAGCTGTTTGATCCCGGCAGCCACGGCGGGTCCACCGAGCCGCTCATCTTGAGCCCCCCTCTGGCCCTGGCTGGGACGCTCCTCTGTTGGGGTCTGGTGATGGCCCTCTTGGCACCGGTTGTGTGGCGAGCCGCCGACCGGCGTCAGCGCGACATTGCGTTTGGCCTGACGACGATTGCCATGTTGCTGATCTCACCCGTTACCTGGGAGCATTACTTTCTCTTGCTGATGGTCCCGCTCGCCGTCGTGTGGTTGGAATTGCCCGCAACTCGTCTGGCTCGCTGGTCACTTCTGCTGGTCTTTCTGGCGATGTCCCAACCGATCATTCTGATCTGCAATTGGGTGATCCCGGGCGGCTTTGACACCGGTGTCGCGACCCCGCTGCATACCGTTTCGTTGTTATCGTTTCAGTTCTATGCCCTGGTCGGACTGTACGCGATGGGCCTCTACATGGCCGCTGCCCACAGCCGAACCGCCAGCGCAGCGGCCTGCCTCCCGGCCCGCAACTTCGATGACGTGGCAACGGACGCTCGCCAAGCCGTGCCGGCCAGACTACTGGCCGATGCGGACTAAAGCGACGTTCGCGTGTTGCCTTGATAGCGTCTTCCATTAGGACATGCACGCACGGCGCTTGCACGTTTCGCGAACGACCAATCGGAGCGAAACAGGTATTAGCACGCTCACTCGCCGGCTGCGCTGCGTCACATCAGCCCCGTTGATTCACGGACCAACAAACGTCCATTACATTGCAGGTCGCTGTGCGGCAATCGCTTCTGGTGAACTTACCCAAAGCGCCGCACATATCAGCCGGAACGCGTTAGCGTCCGATTTGCTCTGCGATCAATGGAACCGGGGCTAACGCCCAACGGCTGATGATGAATCCTGAGGCGGCCCCTCCCGGTGGCCAGGCGAAGCCGCCGGAAGGGGGAGTTAACGAGCACGGCGAATTACTGACGGCGGTGATCGCGGTAGCCCCAGAAGAGCCAGTCGCAGCCAGATCCGCCGGTCAGCTTGTCCTTCACCAGGTCATCCTCGACCGTCTCGCCGAGCTTAAGGAAGAAGTCGTCGTTCTCCCGGTCCAGGCTGCCGCTGCCATCGGTCAGATTCGCTCGACGCGTATCCTGGCTGCGGGATGATGTCCATTCGGCTTGTATCGCCAGCAGGGCTTCGCTGTCGAGCGATCCGAGCGCACAATCGTCGTCGTAGACTGTCGAGCCGCCGATCAGAATGTCCTCGCCGGGACCGCCTACCAGGTAGTCTCGCCCCGTGCCGCCGATCAGGATGTCCCGGCCCTTGTTACCCACCAGGTGGTCTTTCCCCGGACCGCCGATGATAATATCCGCCCCGGAACCGCCAACAATGTGATCATCGCCGTCGCCACCGTAGATCAGCGTTGGGACCTTCACCTTGGAAGAGACAACCGCGTGATCGTCGCCGTCGCAAAGGCACATCACGATCCGTTCAACGTCGCTCGCCGGGAACTTAACATAGCCCCGACCGTTGCCGTGCCCGGGTTTCGGCAGGAAGTTGGCGATCACCTTGATCTTGGCCTGGCTGCCGCGACCAGTCTTCACGACATTGACATGGTCGTCCTTGTCCGTCCCAACGATGACCAGCACGCCGTCGTCATACAATGTGGCGCCGGTCACCTTGACGGTAATCGTACGGGAATCCGACAAACCGGTCTGATCGGTCACCGTTAGCGTGACATCATAAACGCCGGCGCCTGCGTAAGCGTGCGATGCGTTTACGGAGCCGAATCCTCGCACTTCCTCAACGTCGACCGGCGTTACCGTACCGTCACCCCAGTCGATGGACGCGGTATGCGTGTCCTCGACATTCAGGTCCGTGAAGATTCCATGGACGGAGACCTCGTCGCCGTGCAGGATCCCGCCGCAATCTTCGGCATCACTGACCAGGTCACGGATCACCGGCGGTTCGGGCCCCTGCTCGACCGTGGGAATCCGGTCGAAAATGAAGAGGAAGTCCTGCACGCCCGGGGTCGGCTGATCGACGGCTTCCTCGAGCCACCCTGCGGCAGCCAGAACGTCGTACTGCGGGTCGGCGTACTCGGCATCCGACAGGCGCCAGCGATACTGGACAAACAGGGGCGGACCGAATTCGTCCCAGTGGCTCTCTTCCGAGAATGTCTGGCCTTCGTTGTTCGGAATGACTCGTGTCATCGTGACTTCGGTCGCCTCGAAGTGAATCCGAGCGACGTCATCTGAGAATTCCTTACTGAGCTCGACTGGCCGATCCGGGTCGTTGGCATCAGCCAACAGGGACTGCAACATGTCGTCGAAGGTCGCGTTGATGCCGCTGCCGCCAAACCAAGGCGACGTCTCGTCATCATCATCAGTCAGCAAGACCGCGTCGAATGTTGCTTGAATCAGGTAGACATCGTCTTCCGAGTCCGCCTTGGTACGATCCGTACCCGATTCGTTGTGGGTCACGAAGCCGGTCAACGTGGCGGTGGCCAAACCCGGCTCCCACTCGAAATAAACCTCGGCACGATCCGTGTTCGCGTTAAACGTATTGACCTGGCCCTTGTTATGACCGTACCCATGGCCGCGTTTCTCTTGTCGGTTGTGCCCTTGGCCCTTGCCGTTGTGGTCATGGCCCCCGTCACTACCGCCATGGCAGTCGATATCTGGGCCGCCATCCGAGCCGCCGTCAGAACCTCCATCGGACCCACCGTCGGTCCCACCGTCGGTCCCGCCCGGACTCCCCAGCGTCATGCTCGACGTATGGACCGAGCCGCGACCGTTGCCATGGCCGTTGTCATGTCCGCCATCGCTGCCGCCGTCTGTACCGCCATCGCTGCCACCGTCCGAACCGCCGTCCGAACCGCCTTGGCTGCAGCCAAGGTCGAGTCGCAGAATGTAACCGTCCTCATCGACCGAATGGTCGATTTCGTGCCCATCAGGGTGATTGAAGACCTGGTAACGAATCGAATCCGAAGGTTCGTCATTGATCCCGGTAATGAGAATCGTCACCGTTGCGGTGTCGGTTCCGCCATTGCCATCCGAGACGACGTAAGTAAATGAATCCGATGCCGTGTTGCCTGCATTAAGTGCCTCGAACTGACCGTTCGGGTCATACGTAAAGCTCCCATCGGCCAGGTGCGTAACGACGCCGATCGTTCCCATGGTATTGATACTCTGGACACTCAACGCATCGCCGTCCACGTCCGAATCGTTGCCCAGCACACCGGGCGCGGCGATCGTCAGCGGCGTGTCTTCGTTGGTCGTGTAACTGTCGTCGACGGCGACCGGCGCGTCGTTGACCGCATCGACCGTGATCGTCACCGTCGCCACGTTCGAATCCAGGTTGCCGTCATTGGCGTGATACGTGAACGTGTCCGTACCGTTGAAGTCGGCGGCCGGCGTGTACGTGAACGAACCGTCCGCGTTCAGCGACAGCACCCCGTTGCTCGGCCCTCCGTCAAGGACCGAACTGAGCGCATCGCCGTCCACGTCCGAATCGTTGCCCAGCACGCCGGGCGCGGCGATCGTCAGCGGCGTGTCTTCGTCGGTCGTGTAACTGTCGTCGACGGCGACCGGCGCGTCGTTGACCGCATCGACCGTGATCGTCACCGTCGCCACGTTCGAGTCCAGGTTGCCGTCATTGGCGTGATACGTGAACGTGTCCGTACCGTTGAAGTCGGCGGCCGGCGTGTACGTGAACGAACCATCGGCGTTCAGCGACAGCACCCCGTTGCTCGGCCCTCCGTCAAGGACCGAACTGAGCGCATCGCCGTCCACGTCCGAATCGTTGCCCAGCACACCGGGCGCGGCGATCGTCAGCGGCGTGTCTTCGTTGGTCGTGTAACTATCGTCGACGGCGACCGGCGCATCGTTGACCGCATCGACCGTGATCGTCACCGTCGCCACGTTCGAATCCAGGTTGCCGTCATTGGCGTGATACGTGAACGTGTCCGTACCGTTGAAGTCGGCATTCGGCGTGTACGTGAACGAACCGTCCGCGTTCAGCGACAGCACTCCGTTGCTCGGCCCTCCGTCAAGGACCGAACTGAGCGCATCGCCGTCCACGTCCGAATCGTTGCCCAGCACGCCGGGCGCGGCGATCGTCAGCGGCGTGTCTTCGTCGGTCGTGTAACTGTCGTCGACGGCGACCGGCGCGTCGTTAACCGCATCGACCGTGATCGTCACCGTCGCCACGTTCGAATCCAGGTTGCCGTCATTGGCGTGGTACGTGAACGTGTCGACGCCGTTGAAGTCGGCATGCGGCGTGTACGTGAACGAACCGTCGGCGTTCAGCGTCAACGTTCCGTTCGTGGGCCCGGCATCCAGAACG
>JAUIGN010000069.1 GCA_030430075.1 bacterium | reverse complement strand
GCTAGAATCGTTCTGAGACGCAAGTTGGCGTCAAACCGACTCGCCTCCATCGGCTGCGGCGAGCGACAAAGTTCAACGCCCGATCTATACGTACACGTACCGTGCCCGCATAGATCGCATTTCGTTCAGTCACGATGGACGCTTTCCGCGTTCAGATGAACGCGGCCCCATTGAAGCCTGAGCGTCCTGCGGATCCCGGGGCTCGCAGCGGCCTTTCCGCGTTCAGATGAACGCGGCCCCATTGAAGCGCGATGATGTACAAATCATGGCGGTACAGGTGGCGCTTTCCGCGTTCAGATGAACGCGGCCCCATTGAAGCGTTCATCACTTCCAGCGCGACCGCTTGATACTGACTCCCTTTCCGCGTTCAGATGAACGCGGCCCCATTGAAGCGGTGGAACCGACGTCACGCTTCAGCAGCCACGGACCTTTCCGCGTTCAGATGAACGCGGCCCCATTGAAGCGACGATGATTCGCTCTCGCTCGTCTCGCTGGAGTTCTTTCCGCGTTCAGATGAACGCGGCCCCATTGAAGCTGCAGGGCGTGCCCTTTTGCGCTGTCAGCCGTTCGCCTTTCCGCGTTCAGATGAACGCGGCCCCATTGAAGCACGTTCTCCAAAAACTCTCCGTCGTGAATGCCGTCTTTCCGCGTTCAGATGAACGCGGCCCCATTGAAGCGGCTGATTAAGCTGCGCCCCGCAACCGCCCCGACTGCCTTTCCGCGTTCAGATGAACGCGGCCCCATTGAAGCTAAGTTTCCGATGACCGCGTGGCGGTCTGTCATTTACTTTCCGCGTTCAGATGAACGCGGCCCCATTGAAGCCCGCAATCACGCGATGCGGCCATTGTTCAAGTTCAGCTTTCCGCGTTCAGATGAACGCGGCCCCATTGAAGCCGGCTGTGGGCAATCGCGGCGGAATTCGGGCTGACCCTTTCCGCGTTCAGATGAACGCGGCCCCATTGAAGCGAGTTTGCCAAGGCAATCGAAGATGCGGGTTATGGTGCTTTCCGCGTTCAGATGAACGCGGCCCCATTGAAGCGATGATCCCGGCCTGCAAGCGGCGGTCAAATCGATCTTTCCGCGTTCAGATGAACGCGGCCCCATTGAAGCATCATCAGTCGGTTGTCGACGACGTGATACCGCTCGGCCTTTCCGCGTTCAGATGAACGCGGCCCCATTGAAGCTACAACCGGAACCGCAAGCGGAGGGATTGCGGATCGCCTTTCCGCGTTCAGATGAACGCGGCCCCATTGAAGCGCTAAACAAGATCATGGCCGAGTCTACCCCTGCGGCTTTCCGCGTTCAGATGAACGCGGCCCCATTGAAGCTGGCTGACTGAACAATGCCGACTCAACTACTCGTGGACCTTTCCGCGTTCAGATGAACGCGGCCCCATTGAAGCCATCGTGTCCGGGCCTGAGTCGTCAGGAAATCGGTCTTTCCGCGTTCAGATGAACGCGGCCCCATTGAAGCTGGTACAACGTGACAATCTCGGCCTCGCTGGTGCTTCTTTCCGCGTTCAGATGAACGCGGCCCCATTGAAGCCTATGTGTTTCGCGAAGATGATGACGGGCACACATGGGCTTTCCGCGTTCAGATGAACGCGGCCCCATTGAAGCTAGCCAGGCGGTACCTGCAGAATGCCGCCGAGGTGCTTTCCGCGTTCAGATGAACGCGGCCCCATTGAAGCCACTTCATCCCCTTTAGCCAAAATGGCGGTTGTCGGCTTTCCGCGTTCAGATGAACGCGGCCCCATTGAAGCGATCTGATCGTGTACGACGAGTGCCATTCGCATCACTCTTTCCGCGTTCAGATGAACGCGGCCCCATTGAAGCCCTCCTCCCGCACCTCGGATGGACTGACTGTGTCCCTTTCCGCGTTCAGATGAACGCGGCCCCATTGAAGCCAGTTTGTTTTGCCCAAAATGAACCGCTTGGTGCCTCTTTCCGCGTTCAGATGAACGCGGCCCCATTGAAGCGGATCATGTCAGAATATCGTCGATCGACGATTCGGTACTTTCCGCGTTCAGATGAACGCGGCCCCATTGAAGCCGGCTGATCGGATAACCAACCTGCATCGCTCATCAACTTTCCGCGTTCAGATGAACGCGGCCCCATTGAAGCTCGTCGCCGCCGGCGGTCATGAACCGAAGTGTGGACTTTCCGCGTTCAGATGAACGCGGCCCCATTGAAGCGTTTCTTCGCGTTCGTCAAAGTTCCTTGGGTGGCGGTCGTCGCGCTGGCGGTAGTGGCACTCGCATTTACTCTGCTTGGCGGCCTGGCAACCATCGCGACGTTTTCCAGCGTGACGTTCTTACTCGTGTCACTCGGAGTTTCCATTGCCAACCTGCGGTTGCGGTCTGAAACAAATAGTAAGCTATGGCTGGTGCTGTTTGGCATTGCTTTGATGTTTACGACGCTTGGCCTGCTGGTCGCCCACTTGGCTGCCCACGAACCAACGACCCTGTTCTGGCTGGCAGGTTTTTTTATCTCTATTGCGGTATTCGAAGTCGCGTTCTGTCATCGTGAATGCGAAACCCTATCGACAAAGGACCACACCGTGACAACTGACCCCAACGTCAATGACTACGAACCAGACGTCTTACGGATCTTTCAGTCCAAGGACCAAACGAAGGCGTACTACAACAAGATCGCCAAGGTGTATGACCTGTTGGCCGAGCACTCTGAACAGCCGATGCGCGAGAAGGGCTTGCAGAAATTGGCTGCCCGGCCCGGGGAGCGGATTCTGGAAGTCGGCTTCGGGACGGGACACAGCGTCGTCGAACTGGCTCAGGCCGTCGGGCCGACCGGCAACGTGCTCGGCGTCGACATCTCCGACGAGATGGTGGCCCTCACCAATGAACTGCTTCAGCGTGAAGGGCTTGCCGAGCGGGCAGAGTTGACATGCGGTGATGCCGCGTCACTTCCCTACAAGGACGAATCGCTGGATGGAATCTTCACGAGTTTCACGTTTGAGTTGTTCGACACCCCGGAGATTCCCAAGGTGTTGGCGGAATGGATGCGAGTCCTCAAGCCGGGAGGGCGGCTCGTCGTCGTCGCCCTCTCCAAAGAAGGAGAGCAGGGCGTGATCATGAAGGCCTACGAGTGGACGCACAAACACTTTCCCAACCTGATGGACTGCCGTCCCATCTACGCGCGTCGCGCGATTGAGGCAGCCGGCTTCGACGTCCAGGAAACCGACATCGAACACATGTGGGTCGCTGTCGAAATTGTGTTGGCAGTCAAGGCGGCGCCATGAGTGGCGGCTGTCGACCTGGTGGTCCATGCGCCGACGCACGGCCGCCCGCGCCAGCCAGCCTTTCCGCTGCCGCCGCAATCGCGACAACGTCTATCCGCCGCCGACGTTGAGCGCCGTCAAGTCGCCTGCCAGCAGGTCCGCGATCGGTGCGGTGCGTTCGATGCGTTGCAGCGTCACCTTCAGCGCGGCCGTGATCGGGATCGCCAGCAGCATGCCAACGAAACCCCAGATGGCGTACCAGAGCATCAGGGCCAGCAACACCACAATCGGATGCAGCTCGAATGACGAACCCATCAACCGGGGCTCAACGACGTTGCCGCCAACCAGCTGGACGCCGCAACTGAGCAGACTGGCGGTAACCATCGACGGGAGGCTGAGGTCCGGGCTGAGCCAGATCAACGGCAGCGGTAACACGCAAGTCACCAGCGGACCGAAGTTCGGAATGTAATTCAACAAGAAGGTCAATAACCCCATCAACAATGCCAGCGGTACCTGAAAGAGGGCCAGCACCAGCCAGACGGCCACGCCGGTTCCGATCGAGATGACCGTCTTGAGGACGATGTACTCGCGAATCTTCCCCTCGATCATGGCCCAGAGTTCGCTGGTATTCCCCGCCGATTTGCTGGCTCCCAGCAGCAGGAAGAACATGTAAATCAGAACAATCCCCAGCGAACCCGACAAGGTCGCCATCCCGCCGAGCAGCCACTGCTTGGCGGATTCTGCACTCTGCCGCAGGGCAACCCGCATTCGTTTGGCACTGGAGGAAGGACTCCCGGCTTCGCTTGAGGCCACCTCCGGTAGCAGCCCAAACTGCTCGGCAATCGTTGCCAGTCGATCCGTCGCCGCCGACGCTCGACGCTGGTACGCAGCGTCATTGGCCAATTCGTCAATCGAGGTGGCCACCGCGCCGGAAAGTAGCGTGAGCAAGGCGACTCCCAGAATGAAGACGGTCGTGACTGCTGCCAGCCGGCTGGGGAGAAAACGGCTCTGCAGGAGATCCAGAATCGGTTTCAAACCGACTGTTAAGAACACGGCGACAACAAACGGTACCAACACCGGGCGCAGCAGATAGAGCACGACGCCCACAGTTGCGGTTGCAAGTACCGAGAGACAGCGACTCTGCCAACGCAGCTCGGCGAACGTTCTGTCGCTGTTGTCGAATTTCGTGGGTGTTTTTGTGTGATTCATCGTGATGCTGATTTGCAAATTCTCGCCCGCATGAGCCGAACCAGGTAAGCCGGTATTCCAACACGTCGCACCAAGCTGAGAAGCCGGAACGTCGTTGGATCCGTTACCCCCCTCAATCAACGTCGGAAACAGGGCCGGTGCCGGTAGCCATGACCACTCGGAAACTGCTGCCTGGCGGCTGAAGCGGACATTCATTCCCGGCACGGCGACGTGCTATCTTGACATGCATGGCAGAGCATGAGCATTTGATCTTCCTGCTTGACGAAGACGATCTCCGCCATTTGTCGGCAATGGCCACACGTGGCACGGTAGGTTGGCGAGCGAGCAAGCTTGTCGACGTAACGGCTGGATAGAATTTCTCGCCCTGCCAGGATGTGGTCGAGGTAGTCGCGGGATGGTCTGAGTCCCGTCGCGATCTTGTCCGGTTGCGCCTGGTAACTCATGCATGCAAGGTTGCTGCCACGGGATCGAACGGTGACGTTGATCCGCCGGTAATGGGCTGGATGGCGTTCGGATGCGTCCAACTTCGCCAGGTCCTCGACTGCGACATCATAGAGGACGCCTTCCACCACGCCGCCGGGGGCCTCGTTAATATTCGCGTACCCGATCCCCGCAGGCAGTTCGGTTCGCAAGGCCAGCTTGTTGAACAATAGTCGATAACCGTTAAGCACGGCTGGTCGTGCCGCGGTATAGCGGACTTCCTTCTTTGCCATGATCGCCGGGTCGCAATTCGAGCCGTAGGCGAAGTACTTCATCGTCGATCGGACCTTCGCAAACTTCGCAGATGTAACGCCGCTGGGTGTCGCGCGCCGGCCGAATGGCTTGGTGCAGGACTCCTATTGTAACACGCCGCCGGTCTCTGAGCGGGGCCCGGAATCAACCGCGGCTTGGGTTTGCCCGCCGAGATTGCCGCGCAGCCGTCAATAGCCAAGCCTGTTAATCAACGAACAACGATCCAGTGCAAGGCATCGTGTGGCAACGGCAGGCCGTGGATTTGCCCGCATCGCCGCACATATCAGCCGCAACGCGTTAGCGTCGGTTGACTCTGTGATCCGCGGAACCGGTGCTAACGCGCAACGGCTAACGCGCAACGGCTAACGCGCAACGGCTGATGGGTAGACCGGGTTGGTCGCGACCATCGGCGCCCGGTGCGGGCTCATTCGACGGTCAGCCGGCGGCGATAGATTTTGGTGCCCTGGGCGATATACAGCCAGCCATGCTCGGGGCCGGCGAGAATGCAACTGGTGAGCGGTTGGTCACCGTCCGGCTTGGGAAGCAGCCCGCAGGGCCGACCCGTCGGATCAAACACCTGGACGCCGAGTGCACTGGTGACGTAGTAACGTCCCTTCTTGTCGACCGCCATACCGTCCCCGCGCGAGGCCGGTAGATAGGGTGGCGGCGCGTTGAAGCGAAACTCTCCTTGCGGATCGATCGGACGCCGCAGCGTCATGCTCGGCATGGCGGCATCCAAGCTCCCTGCCGCGGTTACGCGATGCATCCAAGCGTGGCTTCCTCCATGGTCGGAGACGGCGAGCGTCCCGCCGTCGTTGGAGAGGACGATCCCGTTGGGCCGCGCGATCTCTGTCTTGAACGGGGTGACCTCACTCGTCTCCAGGTTGATCCGCGTCACCTGTTGGGCACGCGTTTCCGTGATGAAGAGCAGTCCGTCGTCTGTGACCGCCAGATCGTTGGGTTTGACGCCGTCTGCTACCACTCGGACGGCTCCCGAAGCGGGGTCGATCGCGATCACCCGGTTCTTGGCTCCCTGGCAGGCGTAGAGCATCCCCCCCGGACCAAATTCCAGACCGCTCACCGATTCCCGGGCGATCGGCGTCGGCGTCGGCTCGTCGATCCCGATCCGGTAGACGGCCGGCGCCTTCATGTCTGCGAAGAAGAAATTGCCCTCGTCGTCGGCGCACAACCCGTCGGCGAATCCGAGATCGTCGGCGACCAGTTGCCATGATTCATTGGGGACGAGCAGATTGAGCAGGGTCAGGTCGCCGCCGAGGTCGCCGCTGGTATCGAGGACCGGGCGGTGCGTTTCCGAGCGCCACAACCATTTCATGGCCTCCGGGAATTGTGCGCTTCCGTAGTCCGCGTTGTGAGCGTAGCCTTCGGCCCAGTCGAAGCGCACGTCGTACCCCATGTACTGCAGGGCGGATGCCATCCGTTGATTTGACCATGGCCAACTGCCGAACGCGTTATCGATGTCGCCACTGGTGTCGGCCATGTAGACGCGGAGCGGTTTGGGTTCGGTCTTGCGGACCCAGGCGGGATAGACATTACCGCCGCGCAGGTTCGTAAAACTGCCGACGTTCGAGTAAACCTTGCGGAACTGGTCCGGCCGTTCCCAGGCGACCGTGAACGCGCAGATGGCGCCCGAACTGGAGCCGCCGATGGCACGCTTGTCAGGATCTTGCGTGATGTTGTATTGTTTCTCGACCTCCGGCAAGATCTCTGTCAGCAGGAATCGCGCATAGCGATCGCCCAGGCTGTCGTACTCGAAGCTGCGATTTGAAGATCGGTTGCCGCGGCGGGGTCGATCCTGGTGATGGCCCGGGTTGATAAAGACGCCGATCGTCGGCGGCATCTCACCGCGGGCGATCAGGTTGTCAAAGACAATCGGAATCCGCCACCGCCCCGTTATGTTTCGCATTCGCTCGCCGTCTTGAAAGACCATCAGGGCGGCCGGTTGCTGCGGGTCGTATTGTTGGGGCACGTAGATCGCCCAATCGCGAATTGTTCCCGGAAAGACTTTCGACTCCCAGGGCGGCATCTTCGTTACCGTGCCCTGCGGCACGTCGGCATCCGCAATCGCGTCCGGATGCGGCTCCCAACCGGGCTTCGTTGCGGTGGAGGGGAATACGGACGATTCCACGTCGTCCGACCAGAGCCAGCGGAGGGCGGCCGGAAATGCTTCGCCGGCCCATTTTCCGCTATGCCCGCCCTCGGTCATGACGAGCCGATACTGGTAGCCGGCGAACTGCAACGCGGCTGCCATGTCCCGATTACCCAGCGGCCAATTTCCGTGCAAGTTGTTCAGGTCCTCCCGGCCTTCTTGAAGGTAGACCTTGATCGGTTTGGGGGCATCCTTGGTCTTGCGGATCAGCCCCGGATAGGCCCAGCCACCGCGAATGTTGGTAAAGCTGCCGATGTGGCTGAGGACCTTGCCGAACACGTCCGGCCTTTCCCAGGCCACCGTGAATGCACAGATTCCCCCGGAAGAAATTCCGCAGACACCGCGATCCGCCGGCCGCGTCGAGACATTCAAGCCCTCCAGAGCCACCGGCAGGAACTCGTCAATCAAAAAGCTCGCGTAGCGATCGCCAAGCGAATCGTATTCGAACGAACGGTTGCTGCGGTCCTTGGCACCGGGCCGGGTCGCGGGCACTGTTCCGGGGTTCACGAACACTCCGATCGTCACCGGCATCGCACCTTCGTGGATCAACGCATCGAACACGCTGGGAACGCGAAACGGTCCCCGCGGGTTGAGATAGTTTTTGCCATCCATGAACACCATCAGGTTGGCCGGTTTCCGGGCGTCATACTGAGCCGGCACGTAAACAAAATAGTCGCGCCGCGTACCCGGATAGAGTTGGCTCTCTGCGAATACCCCTGTCCGCACGTTGCCCTGGGGAGGTTCGGTCTGCGGTGACGGGTCGGCGGCCTGCAGGCCAGCTGCATTAGCGAACACACCCAGGGTGACGGCAACCGCAGTGAAAACGGCGGAACGAATCAACGGAAGCAGAGTGTTCATCGGGGACCTGCTGGGAAGTGAGTGAACCAGGCAACACGGCAACAAGACTCGCAGCAGCGAGGTTGCCGGTCGGGATCGATCCGGGGGGATCGGACCGACGGGCAATCGGCGCCTGCTGGTGATGCGGCTTGGAGCGGAACGCCCGAACGTCAGTGCCGGTTTCCAGCGGGTTACCGCGAGGGCCCCAATTCTGGCTCGGCTGCCCTCGGATTTCAATCCGGGGGGGAAGCTGACGGCAGACCGCGGTGGCCAGGGCAGCACCAGAACGGCAGCATGCCGAGAGCCGGTTCGCTCACGCGGGGCGCTGCCTGATCGAGCACGCTGCGTGCGAACCAGATACGAAGCAGGAATCTAACTGGCGGCTGCAGTCGCTGATGCGGGGATGGGGCGGGGCGTAAAGATGTCCCGCATCATTTTCTGGCGGAAGGCAAAGATCCTGGTCAGGTCGCGGCGAACCATCAGCGGGTGCATGATGAAGCCGAACGGCATGGCGTAGTGCACGACATCCCGGACCAGCGTCCCTCCGTCAACCTCGTCGAAGGTATGGAGATGATGCCAGTACCGGTAGGGACCCTTGACCTGGCGATCGACGAATCGTGTGGGCGGATCCCACTGGCTGATTTCGCTGCGCCACCGGACGGGCAAGCCGTGGAGTCGTAATTGGTAGTCGATCAACGTCCCTGGATGCATTTCAATCGGAGCCGGCGTCTGCACCGAAAAGTGCAGCCAAGGCGGCGTGATGGTTTCCAACTGAAATGCATCGGCGAAGAATTCGAATACCTGTTCACGGGGTTCGGCCACCAGTAGCTCCGTCGACAGCCGGTACCCACGCGGGTCGCGCGGCGAGCGGATGATGGAGACGTTCATACAATGCCTTTCCAGGGATGGTGATCCAACCTGCGTTCAACCGGGTCTTACGGCGGCGGCCGGGCGAGGTGGACGGCCCGACGGGCAGCAGTCGGGTGGGCAGATGTCGTGGTTGGGGCCCAGGTTACCCAGGGCGAGACGCTCGCCGCCGGCCGTGCGTTCCAGGATCAATTCACGAATCATCCGGATGAACCGAGGGTGGGTCCCAACGGTGGCGGCTCGAACCATCGGCAAGCCAATTTCACGGCAGAGGTCGGCGGCTTCCGTGTCGAGATCGTAGAGGACCTCGAGGTGGTCGGAAATGAACCCGATTGGGGAGACGATCACAGCCCTGGTCGTTCCTTCACCATGAAGCTCACGAAGGTAGTCGCAAACGTCCGGTTCGAGCCATGGCTGGGACGGCGGCCCACTGCGGCTTTGAAACACGAGCTTCCAGGTCAGTTGCGGATACGGTTCGGCCACCAGGCGGCAGGCTTCCTGGAGCTGGCCTTCGTAGGCGCAACCCCCAGCCATTGCTTCCGGAATGCTGTGCGCCGTAAACACAATCTGGGTGGCGTCGTGATGCTCTGCGGGGACCTGGTCCAAGGCCTCCCGGACCCGTTCCCTCATCGGCTCGATAAACCCCGGATGGTTATAGAAGACGCGAAGCTTGTCGACTTGGGGAGCGGCTTCACCGACGGCTTGCCGGGCCCGATCGACGTCTTCGCGATACTGGCGACAGCCAGAGTAACAACTGAAGGCCGACGTCATGAACGCCAAGGCGCGGTTCACTCCGTCATCACGCATTTGCCGCAAGGTATCGGCCAGCATGGGATGCCAATTGCGATTTCCCCAGTAGATCGGGAGCTGCGGACCGTGGGCCGCCAGTTCGTCGGTCAACGCGGCGATCAACTCCCTACATTGGTCGTTGATCGGGCTGACGCCGCCGAACTGCCGGTAGTGTTCGGCAACTTCCAGCATCCGTTCACGCGGAACGTTACGGCCGCGGAGGACATTCTCCAGGAAGGGAATCACATCATCCGGTCCTTCCGGCCCGCCGAATGAGACGACCAGGATTGCATCGTAATGGTGTAGGGAATCGCTCATCTGCTCACGGGTTGGAAATCCGCCTCCGAGGTGGGCCGTTTGTGGAAGGAAGGCGAGCAACGTTGCTCGGCAGGTGGATCGATTGTACCTGAATGCACCTCTCCGCGAAGTGACGAGCGGTCTCGCGGCCCGGCTGCCCTGCTGGCGGACGCCTTGCTCAAGCCGCTCGACCCAACAGGTGGCGGAGTGCTCCTTCCAGGGTGGGCTGCCGAAACTGGTAGCCGGACTGCTCCAATTGGCCGGGACGAACCCGGATGCTGGCCAGCAGCAATGCGTCGACCATCTCACCGAGTGCCAGCCGGGCGGCGAAGGCAGGGACTGGGAGAAACGTCGGCCGCCGCAGTACATGCCCTAAGGTTTTGGTGAATTCCAGGTTCGTCACCGCATGGGGAGCGACGGCGTTCACCGGCCCGGTGAGCGATTCGGTCATGAGTGCATGATGGATCGCGCCAGCGGCATCGTCGATCGAGATCCAGCTCCAATACTGTTTGCCGCTCCCGACCCGGCCGCCGCCACCAAGCTTGAATGGGAGGAGCATCTTCGCCAAGGCACCATCTCGCGGACTGAGGATCACACCAAAGCGGAGATGCACGACGCGAATACCTGCTTCGCGGGCGGGTTGTGTCGCTGCTTCCCAGTCGCGGGCGACGTCGGCCAGGAATCCCGTTCCAGGTGCGGAGGTTTCGTCGAGCTCTTCGTCGCCACGATCGCCGTAGATCCCGATGGCTGAGGCGCAGACCAGGACCTTGGGTGGAGCGTTCATCGCGGCCAATGATTCGCAGAGCGCCCGTGTTCCCTGCACTCGACTATCGTAAATCCGCTGCTTCACTTGCGGCGACCAACGAGAGGCAGCAATGTTCTCGCCGGCCAGGTGCACGACGGCATCCACACCGTCCAGACTGGACGCATCGAAGGTCTCATGAGGGTTCCAGGCGACTTCACCCTCGGAAGGGTTGCCGCGGACCAGCCGCGTCACCTGGTGACCGCCCGTTGTGAGCAGGGGGACGAGCGTGGAACCGACGAGCCCCGAGGCACCGGTTACGGCGACGTGCAGCGTTCCGGCCGGCCGGTATCGTTCGTGGGCATTCAAGTCATCACGCGTGGTCTGGTGTCGATAAGCAAACATGGCATCCACCTTTCTTTTGATAAACGGTCCGCCGATCCATTGACCGAGCAAGCCGCCCGGAATCTGGTAGGCGATATGGTCTGTGAGGACCCCCCGGCCGTCGTCACGTTGTTGAAATTCGTGCCGGTGCTCCCAGGAACGAAACGGTCCGGCCACTTGCGTATCACGGAATTCGCGGTGTCTTCGATAGGTGTGATGACGGGCGACCCACTTCATTCGCAATGGGCCCAAGCGTTGGCCAAGTTCCACTGTGCTGCCATCACGGATGCCATCTCCCCGCTTGAGGATCGCAACGCGTTCCCACGCAGGGATCAAGCGATCGAGGGCACCCGGCCGCTCGTGCCAGTCAAAGCCGGCGGACGCGCTGACCGGCAGGTCGAGTCGACGTTCAAACGTTGTTGGCATCTTGCAACTCCTGGCGATCTGCGATCGGACGCTTAGACCATTGAGGCACTGAACAGGTCATCTACTTCCATTTCCGCGGCCATCGCCTGCAGCTTTCCCATCGCCCGCTGCTCCAGTTGGCGAACTCGCTCTTTGGAGACTCCCAGTTTGTCGGCCAGACATTGAAACGTGCGTACCTTGCGATGTGCACCCAGGGCATAACGGCTGCGGATGATGAATCGTTCACGGCGATCGAGGCCGTCCAGCATCGACGTCATCAGCTCACGCAGATTGCTCCAGACCTTGTCGGTCATCGACGAGTTCGCCTGCTCGTCTTCCTGCTCGAATGCCCACTCTTCGGCATCGCGGGTAAAGCGAGCCTGCTCTTTGCGGGCCGAGGTCACGTGGCGATAAGCGTTGCGGGCAATCGACCGGTAAGCGTAGGTGCTGAAACGAAAGCCCCGGTCGAAGTCGAATTTCTCAACCGCCTGCATCAGCGTGAACACACCTTCGCTGAGGATGTCATCGAACGACTGCTGCGGCGTGACGAACTTCTTCACAATCGACATCACCAGCCGCATGTTAGCCTGAATGATGCGGTCGCGAATCGTCTCGGAACGTTCCAACAGCCGGTCGATCGTCGCGATCAGGGTTGGGTCAACCGCGTCCAGGTCGATGTCCGCGCGAAGGGCGTCGGCCTGAAATTTGAGGTAATTCATTTCCCTGAAGAGGGCCGTCTCCTGCTGCTGCGTCAGCAGGTCGGAATCGCACATGCGACGCAGATGGGCCGGCAGGTCGGCGGGCGCGTTTCCTGAGACCGCCAGATCTCCGAGTGTCTCCTGCACAAACTCGCTTGGCGTGAACGCGTCACGCTGAAACGCCTCATTTGGAATAAAGTCGATCTCCATCCGCAGCAACTCGGCGGCGCGGGCCTGAACCTCCGCGGTCGCGGGTGCAACGGCGGCCTCGGTGTTGCGCGGTCGTTCGAGCGTCGTGGTTGCCATGGGATTCCTCGTGAACAGCCATCTGGTGAAATTCGTTCAAAACGTTCAGTGGGTTATACCGCAGTGCGGCGGGGTGCACAACCGACAAAAACGTTCATTTCGTTCATTTTTTGCGATTATTGCGTAAGTCGTTGTTTGCCAGTGGTTTACCGCCGCGGGCTTTCTAACGCTCGGCGCGGGCCGATTACCGCTCGACGCGGGCTCACTACGGCTTGGGCGCGGGCTCACTACCGCTCGGCGCGGGCTCACTACGGCTCGGTGCGGGGTCATGAGACCCGCGCACAACAGCTACGACCCGCGCACAACAGCTACGACCCGCGCACAACAGCTACGACCCGCGCACAACAGCACTCGGCGCGGGCTCACTACCGCTTGGCGCGGGCTGACTACCGCTCGGCGCGGGTCTCCGACCCCGCCGAAACCGCCGACCGAAGGTCTCCCCTGGTACGCCGTCGGGTGCTGCGCGGAGGCGGGGTAAGGGGGAGACCTTACGGTCGTGGGCGGTGCGGGGTCATGAGACCCGCGCACAACAGCTACGACCCGCGCACAACAACTACGACTCGCGCACAACAGCTACGACCTGTGCACAACAGTCGGCGACCCCGGCAGAACAAGTGCAAGCCCAGCGGAAAAACTGGGCAAGCCCAGCGCACAACCGGTTCATGCCGGGCGCACAGCCTGGCGAATCCCAGCGCACAACGGCACCAACGCGGGAGCCCTGTCGTCAGAAACGCTACATCAGCGCCGTCCGTGACGGTTGCCACCGCACGGTCGACCCCGGGATCGGGAGGACTGCTAGATTTGGTTGACGAGCGGGGCGCGGCGGCAGGCCGGTTTGGTGAGCACCAGCTGTGCGACGCCGATTTGGCGCTCGCGAAATCCAGCCTCGCAGTAACAGAGATAATACTCCCACGTCCGAATGAATCGCTCGTCGAAGCCCAATTGCTTGACCTGGTCGATCTGTCGCCAGAAATTCGTCCGCCACTTGGCGAGTGTCGCGGCGTAGTGCGGGCCAAAGTCTTCCACGTGCTGGATCCGAAAGTCGGTCCCTTGGCCGATCGCACCCGCCATGGCTCCCATGCTCGGCAGGAATCCACCCGGAAAGATGTAGCGCTGGATAAAATCAACCGATTTACGATACCGGTCGTAGCGATGGTCGGGAATCGTGATCGCTTGCAGGCACATCATGCCATCCGGCTTGAGCAGATTCGAGCACTTGGAGAAGTACCCGGGCAGGTATTTTTCGCCGACCGCTTCGATCATTTCGATTGAGACGAGCTTGTCGAAACGGCCCTGCAGGTCACGGTAGTCCTGCCGCAGGAGGGCGACACGATCGGCAAGGCCTCCTTCCTGAAACCGGCGTGCCGCGTAATCGTGCTGCTGGTCAGAGATGGTCGTGGTGGTAACGCGGCACCCGTAGTTCCTGGCGGCGTGTTCGGCGAAGCCACCCCAGCCGGTACCGATCTCCAGCAGGTGGTCCCGAGGCGTCAGTTCGAGTTTCCGGCAGATCCGGTCGTACTTTGCGACGGAGGCCTCTTCGAGAGTCATCTCGGGTTTGAGAAACAGGCCGCTCGAGTACGTCATGGTGCGGTCGAGCATCAGGGCGAAGAACTCGTTGCTGAGGTCATAGTGGGCCGCGATATTTCGCTTGCTTCCCGCCCGTGTGTTGCGCTTTAACCAGTTCGCCGCGTGCCGTGCCGGACGGAGCAGGTTTGCCGCACCGCGTTCGATGCCGGCCAGCAGTTCGGCATTTCGTGCCAGCACTTGAAGGGCGGCCATCAGGTCGGGTGAATCGAAATCACCGCGAAGGTAGGATTCGGCCGCACCAAGTGCCCCGCCTAGCACGACCTCGCGATAGAAGCGGCGATTGGCGACATTGATCGTGGCCGCCGGGCCGCAGGCACCAACTTCACCAAATTCGAAGGCGCCGCTGCGATCGACAAGTGTCAATTGCCCGTACTTCAGCCGCGCCAAGCGGCGGAGTACGGCCTGTCGAAACAGGCAGCTTGTGTCCAGCGCGCGTTGCCACGGCGTGGCGAGCGTCCCGGCACTCAAGTCGTCGGTGGAACAGGCGAAAGCGAATCGTTCAGCTTCCGAGGGTGCGGATGAAAGGGGCATTGTTTCCACCAGAGTTTAAGTGCCTGAAAGTAAATGCGAGAAACAATCTGTGCGGTCATTAGCGGATAGCGAACCGTCATTCGCCGCAGTTGAGGACGATTCAAGTCGCGGCGTTGAAGGCTCATTCCCACGTCGAACAACTTGTCGCTGCCGCGGAGATTGGCCAGTTGGACGCTCAGCTTCGACCCAGGCGTGCACAGCCGCCAACGATAGTCGAAGTCCATATCCATGAAGGGGGAGACATGAAAGTCTTTCGGATGAGTGAAGTCCAGTTGACCGCCGGCGGAACGGCGGTTGCCTTCCCACAGCACGTAGCAGTGACGCTCGTTCCAGGGAGTGTTATTGACTTCCGCGACAACCGAACGTACCTCGCTGCCCGTTTCGTCGAACATGTAGTAGAGATTGAGCGGGCTCATATAGTAACCGCAGTACCGTAGCTGAGTCAGCAGACGGATCGGGCCCCGCGACGCGATCCCGGTTCGCGAGCGGACGAGGCTGCGTAACTCGTCAGCCAATTCCAGCCTGGAGTCGAATAGATGATCCTCCCGGCAGAACGCCCGCAAGGCGGTTCGCCGCGCGCCAATCAGGCCGCTCGGACCGACCAGTTCCGGCAGTTCGTCAAGATCCAGGTAGACCATGAACAGGCGATACTGGAAAGCGTTGACTACAGGCTGCTGACGGCAATGCGTGACGATTCCTTCGTAGATGCAACTGTGCATGCGTCGAGTCCGATTCCAAAGTGTTTGGCGACCGCCAGGGCGCTGTTGACGCCGTCCTCATGGAAGCCGTATCCCCAATAGGCTCCACAAAAGTGGATGTGCCGTCGACCACTGATCTCGTCAAAGCGGCGTTGAGCGGGCATCGAGCCGCTGGCGTAGCCGGGATGCGCGTAGGTAAACTCGCGCAAAATCTGCTCCTCCCGGATCTCCCGCGTCGGGTTCAGGGTGAGCAGAATCGGCGTGCTTGAAGCGTGGTTCTGCAGCCGGCTCAAGTCATACGTCACCGAGGCTGCCTGAGTGTGACCGGCCGGAATGTGATAGTTCCAGCTGGCCCACGCGCCGCGACGTTTAGGCAGCATCGTGTGGTCGGTGTGAAGGACGGCCCGGTTCTTACGGTAGGGGAAGGCGGCCAACACGTCCCGCTCGGTCGGCGACGGATCCTGCAGCAGCTTGAGGGCCTGATCGGCGTGCGTTGCCAAGACGACGTCGTCGAATGTTTCCTCGCTCCCATCATGTCGGGTCACCACGACCGTCCCACCTGCCCGCTGCACGGCCCGGATGGGTGCGTTGAGCTGGATTCGGGATTCGAGCGGTTTCAGCAGGGCCTGCAGGTAGGTCCGTGACCCGCCCAAGATCGTTCGCCACTGCGGTCGATCGCGGAGTTGCATCAACCCGTGGTTCGCAAAGAAGCCGATCATGAACCGGGCAGGAAATTCCAAAATGTCTTCCGGCCTGCTCGACCAGATGGCGGCGGACATCGGGATCAGATACTGATGCACAAACTTCGAGCCGACACGGCAATCCCGCAGGAATTCGCCGACCGTTTGGTCGTCCCGCAGCGAGCCATCGCGGGAGGCCGCCATCCCGCGTGCATTGAACCGGATGACGTCCGCCAGCATCCGTAGGAAGGAGGGGCGGATGCAATTCAGGCGTTGGGCGAACAGTCCATTCAGCGAGCTGCCTTGGTATTCCAAGCCAGTCCGACCACACTGCACGCTGAAGCTCATGTCGCTCGGCTGCGACGCGACCCCCAACAGGTCCAATAGCCGGCAGAAATGCGGATAGGTTCGCCGGTTGAAGACCATGAACCCGGTGTCGACTGCGAAGGTGGTGTCATCAAGCTCGACGTCGACGGTATTTGCGTGTCCACCGACGTAGTGCTGCGCCTCGAAGACCGTCACGTCGTGCTCGGTGGAGAGCAGCCGAGCCGCCAGGCTGCCGCTAACGCCCGTGCCGATGATGGCGATTCGATTCATTGCCAGGTCCCGAATTGATCTGCAGCAGGTAAGTGATCCTGCCGCTATAGTATGCGCCGGCAAGTTGACAAGAGGGAGCGGGTTGACAAGAGGGAGCGGTCAGCGTGTCGCGCCGTTCAGGCCGAGCGGGGCTCGTTGCGCGGGGGCCAGGGAAAAAAGGGACTCGTGACGCGAACGTAGCGGTCGTACCCGTCGACGCGATTCTGAAGCGAGGACTCGAGCAGTCGCACGCCCGAAACCCGCAGCAGCAAAAACGACATCAATAGAGGCCCGGCGATCGTCCACCACCACGAATGCAGCTCGGCGGCAACCAGAAAAATGCCCCACCAGACCAGGAAGTCGCCGAAGTAATTCGGGTGCCGCGTGTAACGCCAGAGCCCCCGATCCATCACGCGACCCTGGTTGGCCCGGTTGGCTTTGAACCTGGCCAATTGAAAATCGCCCACGGCCTCGAAGAACAGGCCGGTCATCCAGACGGCAACTCCCAGCATTCGCCAGGAATGCCAGGTTCCGGCATGATGAATCCCGACCTGGACGGGGAGCCCGATAAACCACACCAGCAACCCTTGCAGCCCAAACACGGTGAACAGACTGACCCAGGGAAATCGCCGACCGTGCCGTTCTCGCATCGCCGCGTAGCGGTAATCTTCGCCGTGGCCCGCATTCCGCCAAACCAGGTAGCCACTAAGGCGAATGCCCCAAATCGTGACCATCCAGATCAGCAGAATCGACCGAGGCGATGACTGCTCGCCGAGCCACCCTGAGACGCAGGCGACGGCGACGAAGCCAAGCCCCCAAAACATGTCAATGATGCTGGCATTACGCAGCATGAGGCTGACCATCCAGAGCAGCCCGACAGCGAGGCTGATGCCAGCCAGGTTGATCAAGAGCAATGTAATGAGCGACATCGCAACTCCGGAATGGGCAATCGGTTGGTGGGGCGTCCTGTATGGTACGGCGCTGGGAAGCCCGATTGGGTGGGGTTGGTTGCGGCGAGGTCATGCAGCCATTCGTTCTGGTTCTCTGGTTCTGCATGTGCCTGGCTCACCGGCCTACTGCCAGGAGCGGTTCGCCGGTTTCCTGCTATTCGCGGGTCTCGTGTTTTCTGCTATTCGCGATTCTCCGATTTTCTGCTACGCGCGGGTCTCCGATTTTCTGCTGTGCGCGGGTCTCCGATTTTCTGCTGTGCGCGGGTCTCCGATTTTCTGCTGTGCGCGGGTCTCCGGTTTTTTGCTGTGCGCGGGTCTCCGACCCCGCACTTCCCCCGACCGTCAGGTCTCCTCCCACACAGCGTCAGCCCCCCCGCGTCTTGTGGGTACACCAATACGAATTCTCAGTTGTCAACCCGCGCCCGCCAACTAGTGTATGATCGTCAGGACTGGGATTCGCCAAGGTGGGAGAGCGGAGCAAACTGTGTGCGTATCGGCATCGTCGCAGAAGCGAAGCATCGGTCCACGACACACCGACGGCACGATCTGCCGACGAATGGCGTCTGATGTGCACACGCTACAGGGTTTGAAAGCTTCGACCGCCAGGGCGTCAGATGCAGGCTCGGCCGATCCTCGTGTCGATGGCCAAGCCGGTTGTCATCGTAGCAAGCGCTGTCAATCGGTAGATGACGCGGCGGCGATTTTTCCTGGCGAAATGGGTGTTTTCAGGCGAGTCGATGACCCGCGATCAGGCCCCTCACCGGTTGTCCGCCTGTTTTTATTTTTCACGGCCGCGGCGCGAAGCCCCTCATTCCAGTTTTCGAGACGACGCACATGAGCGAATTGTATGACGGCCCCGACCCGCTTCCAGCCGGCATGAATTGCCTGGAGGTCTGCGGAGGTCAGGGGGACAGCGAACGTCACTTGCGGCGTCCAGGGCTGGATGTCTGGGTTCGCAGCCGGTCCAATCGAGTCACGGAATCAGGCGGGGGCGATTTGCACTTGATCTCGTCATGTGCGTCGGGCCGGATCACAAGAATCCTCGTGGCGGACGTGTGCGGCTTCGGGCCATTATTTAACGAGCTTGCTGCACGCTTGCGTGGCGTGATGAAGCGGAATGTAAATGCGATCGGCCAGGCGCGTCCCGTCCGGCAGATGGGCGCCCAGCTCGCAGCCACTTCACGCGACGGAGGGTTTGCTTCGACCTTGATGAGCACTTACTTTGCGTCGACCCGCTCGCTGACCGTCTGCAACGCAGGTCACCCGCCTCCCCTGCTGTTCCGCCGCGATCTGGCCGAGTGGTCTTATTTGAAAATGGGACGCCACGATTCGGCTGCGGTCGAGGGCTCGTTTGGTGTGGTCGCACCGAGCGATTATCAGCAGTTTACAACGATGCTTGCGCCAGGCGACTTGATGCTCGCCTTCAGCAACAGTCTCGCTGAATCGCGTGATGCCACCGGTCGCACGCTGGGGCTGGCGGGCGTGTTGCAGCGAATTCGCACATTTGATGCTGCGGAGCCCGCGGCGCTCGCGGAGCGGCTCTTCTCCGCCGTGCGCCAAGAGCATGCGGGCAACCTGGACGGCGAAGACGCCACGGTTGTTGTTTGCCAGGCAACCGAGACGCCGGTTGGGTGGCGGAACAACCTGTTGGCTCCGCTGCGATTGCTGCGGCCGGTCTCCGATCGTACCGGGTTCTGATCGTACCGGGTTCTGATCGTACCGCAGAGGCCCAGTGAGTTGCTCACCGGCCTTGCGTTGTGGATGAAGGCGGTACCAGCCCGGATGATGGTGAGTCGTGCACAGATTTTTCGCTTGAGATTCGTTTCATCCCCCCTGTTTGCGCACATCATGCCTCGTTCGTCTGAATCGCAGCCTCGCCAGTCATAAGTTCCGCATTCCCGTTGGTCATGCTGTGCAGGAGGTGATCCGGCTTGCGATTTCCTTGGGTCCTGGTGATTTCGGCGGCGCGCACGGCGTGGCTGGACGGCTGGGAAGGCAGGAATTGGAGACCTTCGGTCGGCCGTTTCGGCGGGGTCGGAGACCCGCGCCGAGCAGGGTAGTTGGAGACCCGCGCCGAGCGGGGTGGTTGGAGACCCGCGCCGAGCAGGGTGGTCGGAGACCCGCGCCGAGCGAGTCATTCGTTTTGTATTTCCGTAGGTCATGCTGTGCATGACCATTCCGGCAGTTGCCCATCTCGGGCTAAGTTGCTTCAGGTGGCACCTGGTGCTTCGTTGCCTGGTGCGCTTCTGTCTGGTTCGGCGTCGCGTGCTTCTTGAAGCGTTGCTTATCGAGACCGTACCGCTTCATCTTTCTGAGCAGCGTCCGTCGGCTGATGGCTGCCTGGTGGGCGGTGTCTGCGATCCGTCCCTCGTTCTGCGTGAGGGCGGCTTGCAGGTATGCGTGTTCATGTTGTGCGACGAGCGGATCGATGTTCTCTTGCAGGGAACGGGAGGTGTCGACAGGGGGCTGTGTGGGGGTGTCGCGGGGGGTGGGCGAGTGCGTTGGTCCCGCGGCCACGCCATTCGAGCGGAGTTTGGCGAAATCGCGGGCGTTCAAGGTCCGCTGCGGGCGGGCCAGCACGAGCCGTTCGGTGAAGTTTTCCAGTTGACGAACGTTCCCCGGCCATTCGTACTCGACCAGTGCATCCAGAAAGCTTTCCGCAAAACTGGGAGGGGTAAACCCATAATGTTTGGAAAGCTGTTTAATGAAGTGGCCAAAGAGAAACAGCACATCTTCATGGCGTTCGCGGAGCGGCGGGACGTTCATTCGAATGACATCGAGCCGGTAGAATAGGTCCTCGCGAAACTCGCCGGCTGCGACTGCCCGTTCCAGTGGCACATTGGTCGCTGCGACGACCCGCACATCCACTTCCTGCTCGACAAGACTGCCCACGGGCCGGACGCGCTTTTCCTGGAGCATTCGCAGCAAACTCTGTTGTGCCTCAAGCGTCATGTCGCCGACTTCATCGAGGAACAGGGTGCCCAGGTCGGCATGTCGGACCAGGCCCTTCTTGGCACGATCCGCGCCGGTGAAGGCCCCTTTCTCATGACCGAAGAGTTCCGAGTTGATCAGTTCCGGCGATATGCTGGCGCAGTTGGCAGCCACAAATCTCCCTTTTCGCTTCGATTGCCGGTGGACGGCGCGGGCCAGCAATTCCTTGCCGGTGCCGGTCTCCCCGGCGATCAGCACCGTGGCCTCGGCTGGAGCGATCCGCGTACATAGTTCGAACAGATCCCACATCGCCGTACTGCGACTCAACATGGACTCGAATCGCGAACTCTTGTTCCTTCGTCGGCTCAATGCGGTCAGGCGAGGCAGCGTCTGCTGTTCTTCCAGGATCTCTCGCGCGCCCGCGATCAGCTCGGTCACCGAATGGCTGACAACCACATCCTTCACGCCGGTTCGCGACAACATCCGCACATCCGCGGCCGTTGCCCGTGGGGCCCACAGCAAGATGTCCGCCAGCGGACGCTCGCGACGCAGCGTCAGCACCGTGTTCCGCGTCGACTCTGCTTGACCTGCCAGCACCTCCAGGATGAACAGGCGAGGGGGCTGAGGGTAGTCGATCGTCAATACCTTGGCTGGCGACGTCACCCGCAGCAACTCCCCTTCAACCGTGCTGATCGCACGCCCGGCTTGGGGATCGCGGAGGTAGCTGACAATCAACGGCACGTCCTGCATCTTCTTCGTCCTTCCTGTTGCTTCTGATCCCAGCTGATTCAGGGGCTGACAACGGTTCCGGCTTGGCCGCTGTTTGGCAACCGTTTGCCGTGATCTTCCCCGCGCCGCCCGCATCCTCGCCCGGCCGGACGGCGATCGCATCCGGTTCGGGGGCGATCACCGGAACCGCGTGCTCACGCCAACGGCCGCTGAATGACCCATGCTACGTCGCCTACCGCCGGTGCCGCGCACACGCCAGGGGATTCCTCGAATGAGACACCGTTGTCTCATTGTACCGCGTGCCGTATCAACGGGACACCACTGTCTCATTATGCGGGACATTGGTGTCCCGCACGGATGCGGCGGGGCGGCTCGCCGCCCGGAACGGCGTCTCAACAAAAGGGGGTCAGGGGCCTGATCCAACCCACAAGGTGTCTTGATTCTCGTGTCTTGATTCTCGAGGTTCTTCCTGGCTCGTGGGGAAGTGGCACAGAGTTTGCGGCCTCTGATAAACTCAAACCGGCCACGCGGTGCTCAGAGGGGGTGCTCAGGGGGCAGGCCACCACTTCACGCGCGTGCAGCTTGCCTGTCGACATGGCGCTTTAAAGAACACAGCGCTTTGAAGAACACGGCGCCCACGGGCACGGCGCTCACTGGCACGGCGCTCATGGGCACGGCGCGTCAACGTTGACCAAACCCGTTCTGGAGGGGGCGGCACGTCGGCCGGTGACCAGCGCCCGTGTGGGCGGGTATGATCGACTGTTCCAGCAGCGGAGGCATCACGTCATTCCAATCACGACAGCACCACGCATCAGCGTCCGAACCCGAGGTCCCCGCGAGTGGGCCGTCAGCCTGCATCAGCGATCCACGGCGGAAGTCGTGCGAGCCGACTTTCGCGAACGTGGTTTAAAGTGCGGCCAGATTGATCAAGACGGCCAATCCTTCTGTTTTATTGCTCGGGGGCCATCGCCGGACGAGCGGCGATTGATGGTCGAGGCGGCCTCCAAGTGAGCGGCGGGCGGTCGCAGCACGCTGAGGCAGCTCGCGACCGACGCGCGGCCGCTCGGTGATGGAACCGTGGGGCCGTTCCCAGGCAAAACGGCGGAGCATCGCCAACGTCTTGCCGAAACGCTCGTCGGCGGCGACAACCAAGGACGGTGCAAGAACAACCCACGACGGACTTGAATGACGATGAACAAAACGGACGCAGAACTGAGCCTCACCCCGGAGAACCAGCAGGCGCTCGAGCGGCATGGTGTGGCACTTGTTGAAGTCGAGCGGCAGTGGGGATTGCTGACCGACCAGCCCCAACGAATTTGCTTGGATCGTCCTTGCACGCTGGATGATGGTCTCGAGTTGCTGGCGGATCACCAGCGGCCTTCCTTGCTGGCTGCCCATCAGGAAGCAGCCGGGCGGGGGCGATGGCAAAAATTTGTCCCGGCGTCCGGCGCCGCCTCGCGAATGTTCGCCCTTTCGAAGCCGGAGGAAAAGCGGCGGTTTTGCGAGTCCATCGATCGGTTTGCGTTCGCCGAGCAGGTCCACGCAACGCTTCGCCAGCGTCGCATCGACTTGGCCGCCGCAATCAATGAGGAGGCCTATGATCGGGTGATTGATGCGATTGTGTGCGAGGATGGGCTGGGCTTCGCCCAACTGGCCAAGGGCTTGCTGCCGTTCCACGCTTACGCTGATGGAACACGGACGCCGTTTGTGGAACATCTGCTGGAGGCGATCGCCTGTCTGAGTCGTGAAAGCGGCGAGATTCAGGCTCACTTTACCGTCTCCGCCGACAGTCGTGCCGAGTTTCGGCGGCAACTGGACGGCTTCGGCGCGCAAACCGCCGGGGCCGCTGCGGCGGTCACGTTCTCTGAGCAACGCGGCTCGACCGACACCATTGCCATGGCTGGAGATGGGAGCCTGCTCCGCGACGGAGCGGGTCACCCGGTTTTGCGGCCTGGCGGCCATGGGGCCCTGATCGAGAACCTGAACGCGCTCGAGGGCGATCTGGTCTTGGTGAAGAACATCGACAACGTCGCCCATGAGCACGCGCGGGATTGCTCGCTGGAGTGGATCCAGCTCCTGGGCGGCTACCTGGTGCTGCTCCAAGGGGCCATTCACGAGCACGTCCGCGCCTTGCGGGAGGGCAGCCGCGGGGCCATTCCGGCGGCCCGTGATTTTGTCCAATTGACCTTTCCGGCGGCGAACGTCGGCAACTCGGGCGAGACACCGGCGGATCGCGATCGTTTGCTGGCCCAGCTCGAACGGCCGCTCCGCGTCTGCGGCATGGTCAAGAACGAAGGAGAGCCCGGCGGCGGTCCGTTTTGGGTCAACGAGCCGGGTGGCGGAACGTCCCTGCAGATCGTCGAATCCGCGGAACTCGACCAGGACGACCGGGCCCAGCAGGAGATCTTCGCCGCGGCGACGCACTTCAATCCGGTCTTCATGGCGTTGGCCGTTCGCGACGAGGGCGGCCGACCGTTCGATCTGAGGCAGTTTGTCGAACCGGATCGGGTGATCACCGCGTCCAAACAGGTCAATGGGCGACCGGCAACCGTCCTCGAGCGGCCTGGCCTCTGGAACGGCAGCATGGCACGCTGGAACAGCGTCTTCGTCGAGGTTCCGATCGGCGTGTTCTCACCGGTCAAATCGGTCCTCGACCTGCTCCGCGACGAGCATCAGCCGAGCGGCACGACGGAGGCATCGGCCGGCGGGTCGGCCCGGTAAACGTCATGCCAGCGAAGGCAGCCGGGCTGGCATGGTGCTCGACCGGACCACACCGAAGCGGATTGGGCGCGACCACGACCATCTCAAATCCAAGGGGCAAATCGGGCGGGCAGATTGGCGGAATACGGTAGCATGGGGGCAAGCCGCCGTCACACGATACTTTCAGTTCGCTATTCAAGAATCTAGCAAAGGAATCAAGATGTCATCGGATCTGTCGGAGGAGACGGCTGTGGCGACACACGAGGAAGCGAAATCGACGAACCCGGCGAAGAAACTCAAGATCGCCCTGATCAGTCTGCATGGATTGATCCGGGCCCGCGATCCCGAACTGGGCCGGGACGCCGACACCGGCGGGCAGATCAAATACGTCCTGGAGCTGGCGAAGGAGTTTTCGCAGCAGCCCAATGTTCGGGAAGTCGAATTGCTGACCCGCCAGGTGGTGGACCCCAAAGTCGACGACGACTATGCACAGCTCGAGGAGCCGATTGCCGAGCACGCCAAGATTGTGCGGATTCCGTTCGGACCCAAGCGGTACTTGCGGAAGGAATCGCTGTGGCCGTACATCGAAATGTTTATCGACCAGACGCTGGCGCATTTCAAACGCACCGGGTTGCCGGACGTGATTCACGGCCACTATGCCGACGCCGGGCTGGCCGGCGCCCAACTGGCGCGGCTGCTGCACATCCCGTTCGTATTCACGGGACACTCGTTGGGTCGCGTCAAGCGGCAGCGGCTTTCGCTGGGGAATGTCGACGCGGAAGCGTTAGAGAAGAAGTACAAGTTCAGCACCCGGATCGAAGCCGAGGAAATTGCGCTGGAGACGGCGGCCATGGTCGTCACCAGCACGAACCAGGAGGTCCAACAGCAGTACGAATTGTACGACCACTACGTACCCGGGCGGATGGAAGTCATCCCGCCCGGAGTCGACCTGACAGCCTTCTCGCCGCGCGGCGACGCGTGGCAGGTCCCGCAGATCAAGACGCAGTTGGACAAGTTCCTCAATGACCCAGACAAGCCGATGATCCTCACGTTGGCGCGGCCGGACGAGCGCAAGAATCTGGAGATGCTCGTTAAGGTCTACGGTGAAAGCCAGGCTCTTCAGGAGCGGGCCAACCTGGTCATGGTGATGGGGACGCGGGACGATCTTCGCGACCTGCCGAAGTCGCAGCAGGCAATCATCAACAATGTGCTCTACCTGATCGATCGCTACGACCTGTACGGCAAGATTGCCTATCCGAAGAGCCACGCGCCCGGCGACGTGCCTGAACTCTACCGCCTTGCCGAATCACTGCACGGCGTCTTCATCAACCCCGCCCTGACCGAACCGTTCGGCCTCACGTTGCTCGAAGCGGGTGCGACCGGGTTGCCGATTATCGCGACGAACGACGGTGGACCGCGCGACATTATCGCCAATTGCCGCAATGGTCTGCTCGTCGATCCGCTAGACGCCGCAGAGATCGAGCACGCCCTGATGCGGGCCCTTACCGAACCCGAGCAATGGACCGAGTGGTCCGGGAACGGCATCCACGGGACGAGGGAAAACTATGCCTGGACGAACCATGCCAGGCGCTACCTGCGTGACGTCGAAGATATCCTCGACCACGCGGCGGAGCCGGTCCTCATGGAAAAGACCAAGCCCCGCCGGCTGCCCGACTTCGACCGTCTGATCATGACCGATCTTGACAACACGTTGACCGGTGACGCGGATGCCCTCAGCCAACTGATCGGGTTGATTCAAGCCAACGACCACGTCGGGTTCGGAATCGCTACCGGCCGGCGGCTCGATAGCGCGATGCAGTTGATCGACGAGCTCGGTCTGCCACGCCCGGACCTGATCGATACCGACTGCGGCACGCAACTCCACTACGGCGAAGATCTCACGGCCGACCGCAGTTGGCGGAAGTCGATCGGCTACGCCTGGAGGCCTGACGAGATTCGCAAGGTCTTGGATGAGGTGCCCGGGTTCTTCCCGCAGGAGGACGCGCACCAGTCCGAGTTCAAGGTCAGCTACGAAGTCGATACCACGAAGGCCCCTGGCACGATCGAGATCAAGAAGATCCTCCGAGAAGCCGGACTGCGTGCTAAAGTTGTCATGTCGCTGGGGATGTACCTGGACGTCATCCCGGTCCGCGGCGGCAGCGACCTCTCGATGCGGCACGTGCTCTGGAAGTGGGGATTCGCGCCGGAACATGTGCTGGTCGCCGGTGATTCCGGCAACGACGCCGGGATGTTGCTCGGACGTACCTTGGGGGTTGTCGTCGCCAACCACAGCAGCGAACTCAACCGGCTCAAGAACCGGCCTCGGATCTACTTTGCCCGAGCTCCCCACGCGGCGGGGATTCTGGAGGGCATCGAATACTACAACTTTATGGATAAAATCGTCATTCCCAATGATCGGATCGAGTGACAACGGCACGCCGGATGACATCCCGTTTCATGCTGATCTGACGCTGCAACGGCTGCGACCACGGCTGGAAGAATATTGGCGGCAACGCGGAACAAGCGAATCGAGATGCCGGGAATTCGAGCTGCGCCTGCGCGAACACTGGCTCGAACTTTTCCGGATCCTGTTTCGCCTGTACGGTACGCGATACGACTTCTTCTACCATATCGAACAGGTCTTACTGACGGCCGCCGCCGCCTGGGCGGAGCGGCCCGAGCCGCTGTGTGAACTCGATCTCCACCGCTGCAACGATCCCGGGTGGTTTCTCTCAGAGAAGGTGGTCGGCGGTGCCCTCTACGTCGACCTCTTCAGTGAGAATCTGGTACGTGCCCGCGAGCATGTGCCGTACTTCAAGGACCTGGGGCTGACCTATTTGCACTTGATGCCCCTGTTCGCCGTGCGGCCGGGCAACAATGACGGCGGCTACGCGATCAGCAATTACCGCTCGGTTGACCCGCGGCTCGGCACCATCGACGACCTGCGGATGCTGGCCAACGACCTCCGTGAAGCGGGCATCTCGCTGGTCCTGGATTTCGTCTTCAACCACACCGCGGACGCGCACCAGTGGGCCCAGCACGCCCAGGCGGGGGAACGCGAATACCAGGACTTCTATTGGATCTTTTCCGATCGGGAAATTCCGGAACAATACGAACGCACGCTCCGCGAGATCTTCCCCACGGTGCGGCGAGGCAACTTTACGTGGCATGACGGGATGGAGCAGTGGGTCTGGACCACGTTCAACAGTTTTCAATGGGACCTGAATTACACGAATCCGGCCGTTTTTCGGGCGATGGCGGAAGAGATGTTCTTTATCGCCAACATGGGCGTAGATATCTTGCGGCTGGATGCCGTCGCCTTCATCTGGAAACGGATGGGGACCGATTGCGAAAACCTCCCGGAAGCCCACCTGCTGATACAGGCCTTTAACCGCCTTGCCCGAATTGCAACGCCAGGGCTGTTGTTCAAGTCCGAGGCGATCGTTCACCCGGACGAGGTCGTCAAGTACATTCATCCGAACGAGTGCCAGATCTCTTACAATCCGACGCTCATGGCCCTGCTCTGGGAGTCGCTCGCCACCCGCAAAGTGGATTTGCTGGTACAGACTCTCAAGCATCGCAGCAAGCTTCCCCCCAATACGTCGTGGGTCAACTACCTGCGTTGCCATGATGACATCGGCTGGACTTTCGACGACCGCCACGCGGAAGCGGTCGGCATTCGGGCCTACGACCATCGCCGATTCCTCAACGAGTTTTACACGGGACAGTTTCCCGGTTCGTTTGCCCGGGGGATCCCGTTCCAGGAGAACCTGGAAACCGGAGACATGCGGATCTCGGGTACCATGGCGTCATTGGCCGGTCTGGAACAGGCGATCGAGGAGGACGACGAAGAGAAAAAGGATCTGGCGATTCGCCGGATGATGCTCCTGCACGGCATCACCCTCAGCATCGGCGGGATTCCGCTGCTCTACCTGGGGGAGGAGTGGGGCATGTTGAACGATTACGACTTTGCCCTTGATCCAGCCAAGGCGGGCGATTCGCGGTGGATCCACCGTCCGAAAATGAAGTGGGAGTTCCTGGAGGAGTTGGATGACCACATCGAGTCCGGCAACGGTTCGATCCGCAGTGAGATCTATATGTCAACCCGCAGGTTGATCGAATTGCGGAAGGATCTGCCGGCGCTCTCCGGCCAAAACATGGAGTTGATCAATACGTCCAATTCGCACGTCCTCGGCTACCTCCGGTTGCATGATGCGAACCGCCTGATCGTGTTGGCGAATTTCTCGGACCGTCCGCAGTCGGTCGACGGAAATACCTTGCGGACGGTGGGGTTGGGACGGTTTTTCGAGGACGTGATTCGAACGACGACCTATTCGACCGCCGACCCGGTGGAACTCGAGCCCTACCAGAATCTATGGCTCAAACGAGTTTAGGTAGCCGCGGCGAATTCCGTATTTCCTTGGTCGCCGCCCCCGTGTTCCTTTCGATTGGTGAAGCGCGTTTGTCCCAATACCGTTGCATCGGATTTCGCAAGTCGTTGATTGCCGATGATGCTAACGGGAACTTCGCGGATGCCTGGTGGAATTGTTCATGCTACGTCAGTCAACACGTTGAGGACACTATCACCGGGTCACGATTGAACGGCATTGGGGCCAGGTGATCATCTGCATGACGCATTTCGGCAGGGAATCTCGGCCCCTCACCCCCGGCCCCTCTCCCCCAGACAAGCTGGGGGAGAGGGGAGCCCGTATGGTCGGTACGGTGGAATGACGTCGTTCCCAACCTCCGGATACCCTACTTCCAAATTCCCTACTTCCAAATTCCCTACTTCCGGATTCCCTACTTCCGGATTCCCTACTTCCGGATGCCCTACTTCCGTAGGTCATGCTGTGCATGACGTTCCTTGGTTCCCAACCTGCAATACCGTTCAATCGGATTTCGTAGGTCGTCGTTTTCCGATGAGGCCCGCGGGAACTTCGCGGATGCCAAGCGGAATCGTTAAGGCATTGTCAGCCGGCACGTTGACGATGCCATCACTGGATTCGAATTGAACAAGATTGGCGTTAGGCAGATTAGAAATGGACGTACTTGAACCGCGCACCATGGACACGGACACCAGAATACTCGCAACCGACCTGGATGGCACGTTGATCCCGCTGGACGGGAATCGGCGGAATCAGCACGACCTGCGGACGTTGGCGGACCAACTCGGCCAACACCAAGTCACGGTGGTCTACAGCACGGGGCGTCATCGGGCGTCGGTCGCCCAGGCGATGGAGCAGTTCGACCTTCCGCGGCCCGACTGGTTGATCTGCGATGTCGGTACGTCGTTGTTTGTTTACGACGAAGCGGTAGGCTTCACGCTGGTGGAAGCGTACCAGCAGCACCAGGACGAGATCATCGCCCGCTTCCCACTGGACGAGTTACAGGAGCGGGTTGCGTCAGTCGGCGGCATCCGCTTGCAGGAGCCGGAGAAGCAAGGGCGTTTCAAGTTGAGCTTCTATGCCGATGCCGCTCGGCTTGCCGACTGCGTGGCGGAGATTCAGAGCCGGCTGGATGAAGCCGACGCGCCCTATTCAATCATCCACAGTGTCGATCCCTTCAATGGTGACGGGCTGATCGACCTGCTACCGTCCGGCGTCTCGAAAGCGCACGCGTTGGCCTGGTGGGTCGAACACGCCGAGGTTCGCCGTGATGCAATTGTCTTTGCCGGCGACTCTGGCAACGATCTGGCTGCCTTGACAGCCGGCTACCGGGCCATCGTTGTCGGCAATGCCGACCGGTCGATCGCTGCCGCCGCTTACGCCTGCCATCGCCGGGCCGGTTGGCAGCATCGGCTGTTCCTGGCGGCAGAAGAGGCGACCAGCGGGGTCCTGGAAGGATGCCGTTGGTTTGGCTTGGTGGATTCGCCGTCCGAACCGATGCAGCCACTCCCGCTTGGCGCCACCCCGCTGACCGACCGCCAGACCGGTTTTCGTGTCTGGGCACCTCGCTGCCGCCAGGTCGACGTCGATGTGGAACAGGATGGGACCCGCCGGCGTCACCCGCTGCAGCCCGAGGGGGACGGGCATTTTTCTGGGATCATCGACGGCGTTGGGCCCGGGGCGCGGTACGGCTATCGATTGGACGACACGGTGACCAGGCCCGACCCACGTTCCGCCTATCAACCGGACGGCGTCCACGGCTTGACGGAGGTCATTGACCAGCGGTCCTTTCCCTGGACCGACCGAGGATGGTCCGGGCGGTCGAAACGTGATCTGGTGATCTACGAACTGCATGTCGGTGCGTTTACGGAAGCAGGAACATTTCTCGCGGCAATCGAGCGGCTCGATGCGCTGGTCGAATTGGGCATCACTGCGATTGAGTTGATGCCGGTCACCCAGACTCCGGGCCGCTGGAATTGGGGCTACGATGGGGTCAACCTGTTTGCGGTCAGAAACTCGTACGGTACGCCGAACGATCTCAAGGCCCTGGTCGATGCCTGTCATGCCCGCGGTCTGGCGGTCATCTTGGACGTCGTCTACAACCACGTCGGGCCGGAAGGGAATTACCTTGCCGAGTTTGGGCCGTATTTTTCTCGACGGCACCATACTCCCTGGGGCGATGCGTTCAACTATGACGCCCGGGGTTCGCGGCGGGATCGTTCCCAACACGTTCGCCGCTTTGTCCTCGACAACGCGGTCTTCTGGTTGGCCGAGTACCATTTGGACGGCCTCCGGCTGGATGCGGTCCACTTCATTCATGACGACCGCGAGACGACGATGCTGGATGAGATCCGCATCGCCGTGCGGGAATTCGAGCAATCCGCGGGCCGGCAAGTTCATCTGATCGCCGAGGCCAACGTCTACGACGGCGACCTCTTGCAAGCGCGGCGGGACCGGCCCGCTTACGACGCGATCTGGTGCGACTGCTTGATGCATTCCCTGTATGCACACGCGTTGCCGGACCTGCAATTGACGCACCGCAATTACTCGGGTGCTGCGGACGTCGCCGATGCGCTGCGTTACGGCTATGTCTACGAAGTCCGCGACGCGACGAACGCCGTGCAGCGTGCCGAGCAGCGCCGTGGGCCGGCGCAGGCCCAGGTGGATTCGTTGGTGATGGGTCTGCAAACGCATGATTCTGTCGGCAATCACCCCCACGGTAAGCGTCTGCATCAATTGACCTCGAAAGAGTTCCAGCGGGCCGCAGCCACCTTGACGCTCCTCTACCCCGGCATCCCATTGCTGTTCATGGGTGAGGAACTGGCGGCGGAGTCGCCCTTTCCGTTCTTCGCCGACTTTGAAGATCCCCGTCTCAGACGCGCTGTCGCCCGAGGACGGGCCAAGGAATACCCGCAGCACGTTTGGGGTGACGTCATGGCTCCCGGGGACAAACGGGCCTTCCTGGCGGCCAAGTGTCATGAACCGCAGCACCACGACCCGGAGATGGCGGCCTGGTATCGCGATCTGCTTGCCCTGCGGAAGCAGGGCCTCGCCGCAGGCTGGCTGGGCGGCCAGCACATGACGATTCGTCATGAGGCATCCGTGGACCTGTTCGAACTGCGGTATCGAGACGGTTCCGGAAACGGGGTCGTCGTGATTGCACGCTTGAACAGTGAGGGTGGCCCGGAAATCGCCCACGTCAAGGCGGAAGGACGACTACTGCTCTCCTCCGTCCCCCACCCCCAAGCCGACGACGGGGTGCTCGAATTGCGGCGCAACCATGGCGTGGTCGTGGACTTGCATTGATGCGGACAGGCAGAGCTTGCCATCGCCGCGTCCACATGGAAGTGGGGAACCAAGGTACTACGGGACGGACCGCAGATCGCCAGCCTGTTGCCGAATCATTTATCAGCCGTTGGGCGTTAGCCCCGGTTGTGTGGACAACAGCGCAAACCCGCCGCGAACGCGTACCGGCTGAGATCTGCGGCCCTTTGGGTCGGTCCACCGCCAACGACGACGGCGCAGCAACCTGCACTGCATGGTGGTTCGTTCACCAGCAATCCGGGTCAGCAAAACAGCAAGACGATCGCCTGAACGGCCATGATCCGGAGGATCATGGTCAACGGGTAGACGGCCGCGTAGGCCGTCAAACTCGCCTCCGAGTCGGCCAGGGAATTGGCGAATGCCAAGGCGGGTGGGTCGGTCATGCTGCCGGCAATGACGCCGCAGATTGTCAGGTAGTCCTGCTGGCAGCAGAGCCTGGCGGTGATGCCCGTCGTCAGCAGCGGGATCATGGTGACGGCGAGCCCGGCTGCCATCCACTTCAGCCCCTGGACGCTCATCGCCGCGGCAAAGAAGGTGTCGCCGGCGCTGAGCCCCGCGCAGGCCAGAAACAGGATGATCCCAAGCTCGCGCAATGCCAGGTTGGCCGGTGAAGGGATGTACCACACCAGTCCGCCGATGCTGCCAATCAGGCTGAACACGATTGCGGCGATCAGCGGGCCGCCGGCCAGGCCGAGCCGGACGGGGAAGGGTACCCCGGGCAGGTACCAAGGAATCATGCCGGCCACGACGCCGACCGCGATTCCAACGAACAGGGCGGAGAAACGTGTTTCGTTCAAGGACTTCGCCGAGTTGCCCAGGAACGCCGCCGCCCGGTCCAGCGACGCTTCGTCACCCACAATGTGTGCCGTGTCGCCGTAGTAGAAGCGACTCGAGCCGTGCGCCGTCATCTCGACGCCAGACCGGATGATGCGGGTCACGGTCGCATTGAACATCTTGTCGAGCGACAGTTCGACCAGCGGCCGATTGAGGGCCCGCCGGGCAGTCACGAAGACCCGCCGAAACTGGGCGTCGCCCGTCGTCTGCATCAAGTCCTCGTCACTGCGGTGCCCGATCAACGGTGTGAATCGTTCCAGCCCGCTGTGGGAACCAACCACCTGAATGATGTCTCCCGTCTGGAAGGTGGTCTCGTCGGTCGCCGGGTGCGTTTCCACGTCCCCGGCTCGCTTGATTCGCGAAATGCGCACGCCGGTCTCTTCGACGCCGGGAATCTGGCTGAACGGAATCTCACCGAGGTGCCCATTGTCCACCACGATGCAGCAACGTTCGATCGGTTCGCGGCGGCTCTTTTCGAGGTCGCTGAGTTGCTTCGCCTCGCTCGCCACGTCGATCCGGAACACGGCGCGGATCAGCAGCATTGAGACGATAATCCCCAGGATCCCGCCGGGGTAGGCGACCGCATAGACCGCCTCCAGCGTCTCAATCCCGGCGGCCGTCGTCCCTTGCTCCAGCATCCGCGCCGCCTGTTCCGCGGCACCCAGCGACGGTGTGTTGGTCGTCGCGCCGCTAAACAGGCCGGCCGCCGTGAACGGAGGCAGGTCCAGCAAGACCAGGAACCCGCAGACCAACGCCAGGCCCTGGCCGACGATGGCCACTGCCATCACGTTCAGGGTCAAGCCTTGCTTCTTCCACAACTGAACAATTCCCGGTCCCAACTGCAGGCCGATGGTGAACACAAACAGGATTAGGCCGAATTCCTTGGCAAAGTCCGCGATGTCGTGGTCAATCGACGCACCGAAGTGGCCAAAGACGATCCCTGAAAAAAGGACGCCGGCCGAGCCGAGCCCGATACCGCGAAAGCGAACACTGCCCGCAAGCAGGCCGGTGAAGGCAACGGAAACAATGACCAAAATGGCAAACGCAATGGGAGACAACAGATCATCCTGATCGCAAATGGGGGCCGGGCCAGAATCGAGTCGAGAGCATACTGCATGCCGGCGGCGAACGGTACCGCGGTAGGTACCACGCCGCAACTTGGTCTGCCCGACGTCTCAACGAGGTTTCCCACACGCATGGAGGTCGCTGCAGGTTGCAGCGGAGGGGGCAACAAGCCGTCGCGCGGCGACAACGAATCCGAACTGGCTCACGTGAGGCCGCCCACTGCCTGGCGACTGCGCAGACCTGCACGCGCAACAGGCAGGACCGCCCCCGGCGGCGAGCCCCCATCATGCCGCTGCCGCCGAGCGTCATCCCGGATAGCGCATCAGCCGTTGGGCGTTAGCCCCGGTTCCGTTGATACCAGACCAATTCAGACACGACTGCGTTCCGGCTGAGAAACACGGCGTTTTGCGCAAGCTCATTGCGAATGACGACGTCGAATTGACGTGGACTGAATCGTGGTTCGTCGATGAGGCTTCCGGACGTTCGACCCGGCCCGCCGCTTCCCCTCACGGGGTCAATGCGATGATTCGCAGCGGTCCCCCGCTTCCGCCGCCGATCTTCATCGGCAGCGCGACGACCAGGGCGCCGGTCGTCGGCAGGCGATCGAGGTTGGCCACATTTTCGAAGATAGGAATGTTGTGGCCGCAGAGTGCGACATGGCTTTGAAATCGCTGGGACCGCCCATAGTCAATGCTGGGCGTATCGATCCCGATCGCCTTAATTGAACGATGTTCCACCAGCCAGCGGGCCGCGTCGGGCGACAAACCAGGGAAATGAAGTTTGGCCACGGCGGCCGAACCGGATTCGTTGGTTCCCAGGTAACGCTCACGATTGCGCCAGTGACGGCCATGGCCGCTCTTCAGAAGAACAATGACGTCGACCAACGGACGCTCGTGGGTCGACTCCCAGCGATGAAGATCGGCTACACCGATCTGGTAGTCGACATTCTCTCTGCAGGCGGCCGTGGCATCGATCACCACCGCTTCACCGACCAGTTTGTCGAGCGGAATCTGGTCGACCGTATGGCGCCCGGCGAAGAAGTGAATTGGCGCGTCGAGGTGGGTCCCGCCGTGTTCGGCCGCCACGAAACGATTTGCCGCGTAATAATAGCCTCGTTCGGTCATTCCGGCTGGGCCGCGAATGAGCTTAAAACCGGCCTCCGTGGGCCAGTAGATTGTCTCGCTGTCGAACGGGTAGGTAAGGTCGACCATGCGGCCCGCTGACAAGTTCGCCAACGCAGGGTGCCTGCCGGGTGCCGGGTTTGGCCCTGTTTTCGCTCGATCTTGTGCCGCCACGCTGCCACTCATCGAACTACCGGTCATCGAACTCCCTGTCATCAAGCGTGTCCTTCCGGCAAGCATGCAATCGCGATTTTTGGTCGCCAGCGGTGGGGGCAAGCCAGCGAGATCAGCTGGCATCGACGAGGGCTTCCTCGGTCTCGACGGCTGCCTGGTAGTTCCAGGGCAACC
>JAUIGN010000068.1 GCA_030430075.1 bacterium | reverse complement strand
AGGCCCTGAATCACTTCGCCGTCATGTACGAAGACCGGATGCCTGACTTAAGCAAATAGTGTTCCTGCTGGCGTGACACAAAAAATCTGACAGGCCCAATGAGCGAAGACTGAGGAGCCAGATCCAATCGTTCTCCCTAGCAGCGGAGGCAAACCGTTCCAGGCGATTGGGCCCATCACTCGTGGCGAGAACTTCACTGCCATGCGGTAACGCGGAAGGCCGTGCGGAGTGATTCGTCCGTCGAGCGACGGGCAGTGTAGGCTATGACCAGCAACATGACGCCGGACGGGGACTCCCAGTCTTGCCAGGCCCTGATGTCGCGGTCGGTGCACGCCTTGCCGCCCTCTCGGGCACCTCGGAGACTTCTGCGTCGGGTTTTTTCGAGTTTTCTTCCGTGCGGTCTGACATCCATGGCCTCCTCGCCCTCTACAGTAATAAATGAGGAGGCAGTTGTCTCAGTCATGTTGGCACAGAGGGGACCAGTGCAACAGAATTCGGACAGGATCGGAGCATTTTCCGTACGACCATTCCGGTCGAAGTGGTCACGGTCTGGCTGCTCTTTTCCAATCAACGTCCCTATGAAAACTACAATCTCGTCCTCCGATCGGCCGACGGCTCGAAGCCGCCTCGCCTGGTTGAGACGCAGTATACCGTCGACCATCCTTACGGTTCCCTGATCGGCTGGTCACTCGTCAATCCAGAGGTCGACGGGATGTACGAGTGCCGCTGGACGGTGTCGCAGTGACTGCACGTGTTAAAACGCCCACTGAAATTGTGTATGGAAACCGGGCCCTTCGTTGTCAGGGATTCCGGCGAAGAGGTAATCTGTTTTCCGCCAGGTGAACTCAAACCCGACGCGGAAGGTTGCGTTCAAGTCCCAGAGAAGGTTTGTGTAAAGTGTCTGGTTGCGGGCTCGCGCGAGCGAGATGGCTGCGGTTGCCAGATCAGTGTCACGCGGGTCATCGATGGCGTATCCAGTGTGACTATGCAGGCACGGCGTTAAGTAGACAAAGAACTCCGCCCAGCCACCGGTCGTACGAACTCCGTCCAACGTATCGCCATTGACAGACTGCAGAATTCCCGCATTGTAGGTGCCCAGCGTCTGGCCTGTGTAGAATTCGCCCATGACACCGAAGGTGTCATTGATCTTCCAGCGAAAGTCACCGCTGAGTCCCCAAACATCGGCGATGACGCGATCGATAACGAGCGTATTCGGATTTTGCCGTGTGGTTCGATTCTGGCCGACGACTCCAGAAACTCCAACCTCAAATGGCCGCTTCACTTCCAGTCCAACGAGCTCGGCCGGTCCATGCCCCCAAGCAACGCGTCCCTCGACATTCGGCCAGCCATTATCCTCGCTCAACCCGAACGCCGGGTCGATCGTCGTCACGATCGGCTCGCTCAGGGCGAATTGCAGCGTCCACTGGCGGTCGTTCGTCGGGTTCAGAAACCGCTCGAGCCGCAGTTGGCCTCGAAACGCATTGCCGGCGTTACCGGAAGCTGCGAGCGCCGAAAAGGGCAGGACCGTTGGTAATCCTGGACTAAATACGTCAAATTGCAATCCCGCGGCAAATCGCCAATCTTCGTTTCGCAATTCGCCATACGCCTGAAGGGGTAGGAAACCGTATTGGTCAACAATGACCGCGTCGTTGTATAGCATCGCTAACACGAGGCCTCCCGATTGGAACGCCCCGACCTGGGGACCGGTCAATGCGGCTCCAAGTGTGGTTTGCCGAGCATGGATGTCAAAGGTGTCTTGGCGCAACCCGCTAAGCGAATCAGGAGCGAGAAAAAATGGTGTGCCGGGTGCGATAGGTCGTGCGTTATTGAACAGCATGTCAAGCTTGAGCGCACCAAAGACATTCACGTTGAAGTAGGGGCTAAGCGTTGAAACTCGCGGGCAATCGACGCACGGAGCCTCCAGAGGCATCCACTGACCCGGGCAACTCTTGCATGAATAGCCGTCGTGCTTCGACTTGGCGCCCATGCCTGACTGGTCATGGCTTGATTTGGGGTCGCGGTCCCAGCCGATCAACCGGCTTTCGCTCTCGGTACCGCTGAATTGGAATGTCGTCGCCGGCAAGCGATTCATGATCGAGGCTTCCCACGCTTGGCGCTCCAAATCCCTGGCTCGCAAAGCCTCTAATTCCTGCTGAATTTCAGTCAGCGTGCGTCGTGGGACCTCAACCACGTCGTTTCCAGGCTCGAGGACGCCCTGCGCGTTGACATGCTCTGACCACTGGAGCGACAGCAGAACGAACAAAATACCCGTTGCGCACAAGTTGAGCCAAGTGCCGTTCAGCCGCTCCAACATGATGGCCCCCTTTACCGTGAAAGCAAAACAAAGGTTCCCGATTTGCGACGCGGGCAACCACACCCCGGGGAAGACCGCCCCAGCTTGGCTATCTTCTGCCCCTGAAAGCATTCATTAGGATCGACTCGGGTCGCGCCGATCGTCGGTCTTCTACGAAAAATTCGGGGCTTGCGGGCTGTAACGAAAAAAGGGCCTGTCCGGGCCCCCATTCTCCGGGCCCCATTCGAATGAAGACCATCATCCACGGGTTGCCGAGTCGCACCCGTTGGCCCAATTTCATCGGCGATCCACAGTCTCCGGCGCACAAATGTTCACGGGGCCGATAGTCCTGGACGAATCTTAGCCAGCCTCACAGGTGTTATCTGATCGAGGGCAGGCCGGAAGTCAGGGAGCCCCAGCGCGGCGTATGCGGACACAATGTCGGTCATTCTGCGACGCCACGATGTTCAAGCGAATGCGAAGCAGGCATGCCCAACGGCGGTGGCACGGCAACTCCCAGCCGCTCCCCAAACATCCACACCGGCATGGACCGTAACAATGCGTTCGTGGGCCCTTAACGGCTACTTTGAGCCCCCGCTCTTGCTAGGGCCCATCGGCGCTGGTCCGATCCTCAGGTCTTCATCCGCCACGAGCCACTCCAGCATCCTCGGATACGCCATCGCTAACCTGAAGATCCCTCCGTGGTCCGCTCCCGCCCATACGGTCTCAACCACGTCCACGTCAAAACGCTGGGCAGAGGTTACCGTCTCCTGCTGCTCCTTGCGCATGTAGTCCTTCTCACCTACGAAGACCCAAACGCGGGTCATCGGGTAGTGCCGCAAAGACCACGGATGACAGACGCCGGCAATCACCACGCACTTCGTGAATAACTCCGGCTCGTAAGACGGCAGTTCCCAGGCACCGGAACCGCCCATGCTGAAGCCAATGACGGATCGCCTTTCCGCATCGATGCGATACTTCTTGCTGATTTCACGAACGACCTCACCCAGTTGCTTCCAGTCCCACTTCTGGTAGCGAGGCCCGTCTGGCGAGGGTGGGCAAATCGGCGCAACGACGACCGCCGGCAGACGGGTAAGCCGATGAATTGTCTTCTTTAGCCGGTCAGACTTTGGCGACCCGCCGCCGTGGAGAAACAAAATCATGGGCCACTGGCGCGCATCGTCGGCCTGATACTCGTCAGGCACGCTCACAATGCAGCGGTAGGTCAACTGCGTGCGGTAAGTCCGCTCGACCACGTGCTCGCCAAGCTCTGCTGCGGCGCTGAAGTCGGAACTCATGAGAATGAGAAGCAGCAGGACTCGGTGACATCTCAAGCATTCCGTCATCGTTGTACCCCTCCCAACGAACACAGGTCTGAATTGTCGACGGTGCGATGCCCATTGTAACCCAAGGGCAAGCCGCCCGTGGATTCTCTGCAAACGACACGCGCCGGAACGTGAATCACAACGAACGACGTTGGCCCCAAGATCAGGCCAGCTGCTATCGGCGAGTGAACCGCCCCTGATCGGGCCAGCTTACGACTTGAGGATCCGCCGACGCAAACGAGCGATTCCAGGGCTGGGATCCGACCAGTTGAAGCCGGCGAAGACCTGCGGGCGGAAGACGCCCCGCAGCCACTCGAAGACCGTCAATTCGCCGCGCGCACGCAACTCGCGATAGGCCTTATAGTCGCGAAACGGGTCCCACAGCGTGACGTTATCGCGAAAATGGTCCAGCCGCGGCAGGGGCAGGTCGGCCAGCCGGTTATAGACCAGACTGCTCAGGTCCAAGCCTGCCTTATCGAGGAGTGCATTGGCGGCCGTGAACCGTGCATTGCATTCAATCAGCTTCAACGTGTCGTCACGCACGTCATACTTGAACTCGGCATTCGCCAGTCCCAGGAGACCGGCCCGGCGAAACAATCTCAGTGATGGCTTCTTAATCCCTTCGACATGGTCGGTCACATGGTACGTGGCCAGTCCCATGTTCATGGGATACCGCCGCACAATCCGCTTGGTAAAATCGAAGAGCGCGTTTCCTTCCTCGTCCAGATAGGTGTAATAACTGCAGAGACGCGAGTCCGGGCCAGGGATCATCTCGACAAGAAGCACATCAATGTTGGCTTCGGTCACGACGTCATACGCCCTCAGCAGCTCGTCAAACGTGTGAACGACGACAAACTTGCTTTTGAACTTTCTGACAAACTGGTGCGAATGGCGGGGTTTGACGATCAACGGATATACCAGCGATGCGCGGAGACCTTCCAGCTCACTTCGGTCGTCTACCTGCCAGTACTGTGGAGTCGGCACGCCGGCCGCATCTGCGATCCGGTAGGTCGTGAGTTTATCGAGCATCCCTTCTTGGGCGGTCGGGTTGGACAGGTCCAGGAGGAACTTCTTTTCCAACTGCTTGCGGTGTCGTGCAACCACGGTCAGCGCTTGGTCGCTGGCGGCTAACAGAATGGCCCCCGTATAGTCGTCCGAGGCCGCTCCGGTAAGAAACTCGATCGCCGCCTGCGGGAAGGGTGACGATGTCGAAACCGGTAGCCGGCGAGCATAGCGGCTATATTGGACGTCCGCGTTGGGATCGTTTAACACGTAGACTGGAATCGAGCGGCGTCCCAGGCGGCGAACGATGGATAGCGCATTGTCGTTTCCCTCAAACACAATCACGGGACGCATCGCGTGACCGGGTTGGCGCGGGATGACCGCGGCGCCAGGACTTGCAGCGGGCCTTACGGCAATGGACACCATCAAGCTCCCCCTGGTTCAGCGGCAAGAGATGCTTCCGCAGACAGTCGTGGCAAAGCTGGTCCCACCCGCGGTCTTCTTCGAGACGACCGAAGACACGCCTCAAGAATCGGTGCGGCGACGCGCACGGCCCCTCGGCTTTGGTGAACGTAAAGGCCTGGAGTCGTATTGATTTCCAGGACCACGCCGCCCGCACTCGCCAGGTCCGCCGTGTAATCCGGCGTGACGACATCGACGCCGGCCAGCCGGACGTCGCATGCCCGGGCCGCCAATCGACCGGTATCGACAATCTCGTCCGAAACGGCATCGATCACCGAGACATTGTCGGCCGCCCGGTTGTCATTGATGACGGTCTTGACTTGCACAAGTTCACCCGGCGCCGGAACTGATCGCCAGCACAGTCCTTGCTGCGCCAACGTCCGCTCCAGTTCGAGGTCGCGGCGAAGGAGGACCTGCGCGGCGCGGGTTCCAGCGCGGCGACGTTCCTTGTTCGCGTTTTCGACGAGCCGTGCCACGGTCGCCTGGCCATCTCCGACAACCGTTGGAGGACGTCGTTCGACGGCGTCCAGCAGTTCGCCGTCCAGGTAGAGCAGGCGAAGATTCCTTCCGGCAACCTGTTGTTCGATGAGCAGCCCGTCCCCGTAGGCCGCGGCGGCAATCGACGCCTCGACGAGCTGCTTCCTTGTGACGATACCTGTGGTGACACCCGCCCCGGCGCCGGTGCCGGCCGCCGGCTTGACGACGCACGGCGCGTGTGAACGAAGAAATTCGCACGCCGTCGCCAGTCGATGCAGCGTAAACGTCTCATGGTTAGGTGCCGGGATCCTGTGGGCACGCAGAATGGCGTTTGACAATGACTTGGATCCTGCGGCACGCAAGGTCACGGGACCGTCCAAGTCCGTATAGTTGCGAAAGACGCGGGCGATCGCACCGGCACGTTCAATCGTTAGCAGGTCGCCATGCGCGTCAACCACGGTAGCTCCGATTTCTTCCGCGGCCCGCGACCAGAGACCAATGTAGAAGGCGCTGCGAAGTGCTTTCTCGGTGCGTTTCTCCCTGCTCATCCGCCGCAGGAGTGCGCAGCCTCGGGCCGCCAGCGCGCGCGTTTTCAAATAACCTGGCAAGATCATGTTAGCCCTCGTAGGTCACCGGGCATTTGCTGGCCAGGAGCATCTCACTGACCCATTCATTGGAAAAATCACCCTGCATAACCGCCGCCAGGTAGCTGGCAAGCTGCTCGCGATGTGCCTCCAGACGCTGCAATAGCTCCTCCACATGGGCCAGCGGAACAATCACGATTCCGGCCTCATCGGCAACCACCACATCACCCGGGTTGACGACGACGCCACCACACGACACCGGGTAATTGATCTCACCGGGGCCACGGTGGAGCGGGCCGACGGCCGTTCGTCCGCGAGCAAACACCGGAAAATTCAAGGCATCAATGGCAGGCATGTCTCGCACCAGCCCGTCGACGATAAAGCCGGCGATGCCACAATGCTGTGCCTTGGCACAGATCAGATCGCCGAGGACCGCGTTCGTCGAACGTTCGCCAAAGGCGTCCACCACAATGATGTCACCGGGCTTGGCAATCTCCAGGGCCTTGTGAACCATCAGGTTGTCGCCCGGGAAGACTCGGACGGTGCAGACGCTGCCGCACAGCGAAAGGGGCCGTGCATTCTGGCAGCGAATCGCTGAATCTAGCGCATAGAGTCGATTCAGCGCGTCCGAAATATCTGGGACTTCGAACTTCAAGAACCGCTCACAAGACCGAGCGTCTAAGCGAGGGTATTCAACACGGACGCGAAAACCAGGACCAGGATGAAGATCTGCCGAACGTGGTTTGCTGGATGCCATTGCTATTCATTTCCTATATCTCGGAACCGCTCATGGCCGTGACATCGGCTGCCGCGGCTATCATGCGGGAAATATCCACCGGGGAACTCGTCTGAAATTCGTCCTGCCAGATGCCGGCAACCGCCTGCAGAGAATCGCGTGACGAACGAACGATCTCGTGGGGTGCACCAAACGACTGAGCCATCGCCTGGATACTCTCAAGTTCCCCGACGCGACGCATTGCGTGCTGAGGATAGGTGGGCAACATTCGACTGATCGCCGTCATCAGCTCCGGATAGAACCGATTGGCTTCCTCGAGAAACGGCTCCACCATGGCGGCTCGATGAGCGAGGACGGCGATTTCGAGGAACAGTAGGTTCATCCCTTTCGACAGTCCGCCCATCAACAACTTCATCCGAGTCGCTTGCCCAATCTCGTGGCCCAGGGGGAGCACACGGACGGCCTTGCCGAAGATCGCGCACGCATCGTCGGCTTCGTATCCGCTCATATAGAGGACGCCCATTTGGCCGAGCGTCCCGGCACCGCCGTGAACGGCTGCATCGGCAAAACGAATGTCGGCTCCAGTCATTCGTTGTTCGATCGTGCCGAGTGTCTGCAAGTCAATCGAATTGGCCTCGATGAAGAGGCTCCCGCGGGGGCAGAGAAGTCGCCGGTCAGCATATTGCCGAGCGACCTGGTCGGCAGCCTCCGGCAAAACGAGCGAGATGACGACATTCGATTCGGCGACGACGGCACCTAGGGTCGGCAAGATTTCGGCATCCGCTGCCTCCGCCCGTTCTCGCGTGCGCCGCGTCCTGCCTTCGCAGGTTGTCACGACACGCACGCCGGCGGCGGAAAGAAGCCGAGCCAACGCTCCGCCCAGGTCACCGCAATACAGTACACCAACGGTGCAATCGCCAACGTGACTCGTCATACGGCTGCCATTCGTTTCGCCGTTAGCTCGACCAAACGTCCGGTCGGAGAAACGGCTCGTTGCTTGAATTCCGAGTGAATGAACTGGTTCTTGTCGCCTCGCAGCGAGATCGCCTTCCATTTGTCTGCCTTGGCATGGTTGCCTTGCAACCATGGACCACGGCCTTCTGGCCCCACATCGCGGGGAGTGCGAAGGCCGCACGGCAATGCATATTTCCGTTCTTCAATCGTAGGTGAGAGAACGGCGGCAAGAGGCGGCGAAGTCGCCGCGGAGAGGAGATTCAAGGGCAACCGCCCGCTTCACGGCGTTGCAGTCGCTCCAGGCCGTATTTCCGACACGACTGGCACACCCTCAGCGTGATATGTGGGGCGTCTCGGACAAGTTCACCACCAGCGGCCACCATACAGCGATGTGCCGTGAATTGTTATCGTTGATGATCAATTCGACTCAATTCGTCATTCCGGAGGCCACCCTGGGCATGACGCAATTCGCTCGGACATCGCGCCGCCGGGTACCATGCAGAAATTGGGCATCAACAACGTGTCGCTCGGCCCGCCCGATCTGCGCGGGGCAGTTGCGCTGCTGCGAATAATGGAGCGAATCGCAGCATGAGAGATTGGAGACCTTCGGTCGGCGGTTTCGGCGGGGTCAGAGACCCGCGCCGAACAGAGGTAGCGACCCGCGCCGATCCGGGTCAGAGACCCGCGCCGAACAGAGGTAGCGACCCGCGCCGAACAGAGGTAGCGACCCGCCCCGATCCGGGGTAGAGACGCGCGACGAACAGGGGTAGCGACCCGCGCCGGTTGGGGGTAGGGACGCGCGCCGGTTGGGGGGCAGAGGCCCGCGCCGTATGGGCCTGAGTCACGGCTTGTCGATTACTTTTTGCGCCGCGTTCTTTGCGGAGCCGGCGCGGTGCGACTCGCATTCGCCTCAAGCAACTCCAACTTTGCGAGCGCTTCCCGCTTGCCGATCCCGCGGATTGCGACCAGTGCAGCAAGTTGCTCTTTCCTGGGACGGGACTTTCCGAGCTCCCAGTTGTAAATCGTCAACGGCGAGACTCCCACCAATTTGGCGTAGTCGGCAGCCGACAAGCCGGTTCGTCTGCGTTGCGCTTTCACCGATCGCGCTGAGAAACGAACACTGTCCGTCCCCTCGTCAATCGGATCCGGTTGTGCAATCCGCTTGCTTTCTTGAGCACTTAAGAAAGCAATCTTTTTCTCCTGGTCACGGACCTGGCGCTTAAGCTTGGCGATTTCACTTCGGTAACGAGCCACCGCTTGGGCCGTCGATTCTGTCTGCGCTTTGACTTCCTTCCGGGCCAGGCGGCGTATTTCGTCCTTCAGCGCTGCTGCAAGATTTGTCATTCATGCCTCGATTTTCTATCGATCAATGTATCCAGGTACCTGATGCAGGACCTATGCAATACCTCCAATTCTAGTTCAGTTACTGCTACAGGCTAGGCCACATCCAGGCCATTCCTGGGACCGTCAGCGGCAACGCGGACGCGACACAGCACAGACCACCCCAACCTATCCTAGGGGTACGTTGAATCGACGATCATCGACGGTCATTTGAGCACGCCACCATGATTGCCGGCGTGCGGTAGTTCACGGTCCGTTACAACAACGGTACCTCGCACGCCGCATCCAACAATCAACAAGGCCCACGAAGCGTGGACGCACCGCCCAACCTGCCTGGAACCGAGCGAACGACAGCCGGTGTGGCATCGGGCCGGTCCGCGCGGTCGGGCGCCGCGTGAAATTCGAGTTCGGTCGGTTTACTCGCGCAGCGTGCTGTGCCCCTGTCGCCTGCCGGGAACAGGGAGGGCTGCGCCTCCCCGAGCGGGTGAGCGCAAGAAGTCCGGCGATGCCGAAACCAACATTCCCAACATTGCGCCGCGATCGCAATCAACGGCCGTACGTCGCCGGCCGCCACGGTTCACCATGCCGCTGCGGGTGGGGGCGGAGGAACTTGGCGTCGACCTCCTCGTACCAACGATGCAGGCTGGCACGCATCGAACGAACGCGATCCGGGTGACGATCGGCAACACTGGTCCGCTCGCCGACATCCGTCGCCAGGTTGTAGAGGTGGACGCGACCGTCCTCATAGCGTTCGATCAGCTTCCAGTCGCCGCTGCGAATCGCTCCACCGGGAAACCCGCCCTGATTGGAATAATGGGGATAGTGCCAATAAAGGGCTTCACGGCCGAGCGTCTTGCCACCCTTCAACAGTGGCACGAGACTGATTCCATCAAGATGTTGCTGTGGTCGCTGCGGGGCGCCGACCAGGTCCAGAATCGTCGGATAGAAATCTGTGGAGATGACGGGCGCTGCGGATACGGAACCTGGCTCGGTAACTCCGGGGACCGCAATCAGGAAAGGCTCGCGAATCCCTCCCTCGTACACCCAGCCTTTGCCGCCGCGCAAGGGCAGGTTACTGGTCGGTGACCCTTCGGACGTCGAGAGCCCGCCATTGTCCGACGTAAACACAATGGCCGTCTTTTCTGTGAGATCGAGTTCCGCCAGCTTGGCTAACACCATGCCGATGCAAGTGTCCATCGATTCGACCATCGCCGCGTAGACGGCGTGTTTTTGCAGGACGCGGACCCGTCGTGCCTTGTCTCCAAACACCTGCTCTTCGGCAGCGAATTCCTCTCCTTGAATCGCCATTGCTTTGGCGCGGTATTTCTCGACGAGGTCGGGGCGACCGATCAACGGCGTGTGAACCGAGTACGGTGCCAGGTAGGCGAAGAAGGGGCGATCCCTGTTCGCCTCAATGAAAGCATTCGTTTCCTTTGCCAGCCGAATCGGCAAATGTTCACCCGGTGGACCATCTTTGAGGCGCGGGTTCCCATACGGCGAAAAGTATTTTCCGCCATTCCACGGGCCACCCTTGTTGTGGCCACCCTGATTCACGTCAAAGCCTTGATTCTCCGGCCAGAATTCGGCCGTTGGTCCCAGGTGCCACTTGCCGGCAAAGAATGTGGCATAGCCGTGGCTCTGCAGTGCCTCGGCAATCGTCACCTCTTCCAACGGCATGGTCGAATGAAGCGGCGCCGGCAAAAACCGTCCGGCCCGCTTGCCGGAGAAGAAATTGGTCGCGTCGACGCGGGATGGATAGCGACCGGTTAGAATGGAGTATCGAGTCGGCGAGCAGACCGGATTGGCCGCGTAGCCGTTGGTAAACCGCATCCCCCGAGCTGCAATCGAATCGATATGCGGCGTCTCATAAAATGTCTCCGGATTGTTGGCGCCAATGTCCATGTAGCCAAGGTCGTCGATCAGGAAGAAGACTACGTTCATCTTCTCGGCGGCAAACACCAACGACGGCTGCAGGCACAACAAGAACAGCATAAGACAACGCAAGGAAACGCTCCTTCTGAAGGGATCCCAATGACAGAGGCCATCAGGATAGCGCCCCTCCAGGGCAGCGAGCAACCCCCGCAGGTGAATCAGGCAGGCCCATGGTTGCCGGACCGACGTTGGACGTACCCCGTTTTCTGCGCCGCTTGCATGTGGGCGGTTCTTGGTGGTGCGGCTCCGGGCATCAGCGCTGCTGAGCGACCGAACATTGTATTGATCCTGGCCGACGACTTGGGTGTCGAGGGACTCAACTGTTACGGCGGGACGAGCTATCGGACACCTCGGCTGGACCGACTGGCGGCGGAGGGGCTCCGCTTTACGCATGCCTACGCCCAGCCGCTCTGCACGAATACTCGGATCCAATTAATGACGGGGCTCTACAACCACCGCAACTGGCTCTACTTCGGTTGCCTGGACCCCGATGCCCGGACGCTTGGACACTGCATGCAGGATGCCGGTTACCACACCTGCATTGCCGGCAAGTGGCAATTGCACAGCTACGATCCGCCCGATTACCCCGGAGCCGCGTCGAGGCGGGGCAAAGGGATGCATCCGCAAGACGCCGGCTTTGACGAGTACTCGCTCTGGCACACCGGCCACACCGAAGACAAAGGCCCACGCTATGCCGACCCGGTCATTTGCGAGAACGGTGCATTTCGCAAAGACACGCAAGGGCGCTACGGCGAAGACCTGTGGGTGGAATTCATCACGGACTACATGCGTCGCCGGGCGAAGACAAAGCAACCGTTCTTCGTCTATTACCCGATGACGCTTCCCCACTGGCCGTTCGTGCCCACACCCCGCAGTACCGACTGGGGTATCGAAGCCAAGATGCATCCGCCGCTTGGTACGTCCGGAGGCGACACGAAGTACTTCCCTGACATGGTCGCCTACATGGATGACGCCGTTGGCCGGGTTGTCGATGCCGTCGATGAGCTCGGCTTGCGAGAGAACACCCTGATCATCTACTTCAGCGACAACGGCACGGATCGCAAAGTGCGTTCGCAAACGATATTCGGCAATGTCTTGGGCGGCAAGGGACTGACGACGGACGCGGGGACCCACGTCCCGCTGATCGCTCGCTGGCCGGGCAAAATCGGCCCCGGAATCTGCGACGACCTGGTCGATTCGACGGACATTCTCCCCACGTTGCTGGCTGCCGCCCACCAGCCGCTCGACGAATCCGGCGCCCTGGATGGAATCAGCTTTTACCCTCAACTGCTGGGCCAACCCGGCCCCAAGCGGGAGTGGACCTATTGTCACTACGACCCGCGTCCAGGCTGGGATAAGGACAAGTTCGGTCTGGTCCGATTCGCCCGCACGAAACGATTCAAGCTCTACGGCAATGGACGCCTCTACGACATTCCCAACGATCGGCTCGAGGCGCGGCCCATCTTGCCGGAAGACGACACGACAGCCTCGCGTGAAGCCCGCGCCCTGTTGGGAGACGTGATGTCGTCGGTTACTCGGCAACCGTAGCGACTCGGGAGATTGGTTAGGAAAATAGGAATTGGAGACCTGCGGTCAGCCGTTTCGGCGGGGTCAGAGACCCGCGCCGAGCAGGAAAGGAACCCGCGACGAGCAGGGAAGGGTCCCGCGCCGAGCCGCGTGCGGTGTCACCTGGAGCGCGATTCGGCCTTCTTGGAGACGAGGCCGTAGAAGCCGGCCCGGTTCAGTGCGTCGACGACCTCTTGGGTGTCCAAACCGTCGCCAGTGAGCTTGATCGATTTGGCGTTCCGATCGATATCGATCACAGTAACCCCTTTCACCCCGGTCAACGCTTTGTGCGAAGCGGTCACACAGGCCGTGCAACAGAGGTGAATTCCGGTCAGGAGAACCGTGTTGGCTTTTAAACCCTTTTTGGCACCCGAGGCAGGGAAGGGCAGGGGCGTACTGGCGTGGTCGGCCTTGCCGAAGAAACCGGCAGCGGCGAGCGACTTGATCCCGAGCGTCGCCGCCTTTGAGCTGGATGCTTGAAATTCAATCGCTTTGGTGTTGAGGTCGCATACGACCTCGTCGACACCCTCCAGATCGGACAAGGCGTCCTCCGCAATCGTCTGGCAGCCGCCGCAGCACATGTGCACGCCCTTGACAGTCACCTTACCCGCCTCGCAGGTCGCAGGTTGGAACAACTGGGGAATAACGAACAAAGCGAACAGCGAACACAGATAGACCCGCGCGGTAGGCATGAGCAGACTCTCCCAAAACATGAATTCGTTGCGGCGCCGCCTTGATGCTACGCCGCCCAATACCAAAGCGAGAATCCTTTGGGACTCCCGTCCATCGTGCCTGTCAGTCTACCACGCGATGATCGGCGACCCAACGATTCGTCACCGCTGGAACGTCCAAGGGAAGCGGCGTGCCCGACCGAGCACGTTGGCGGGTTGAGGCCGGCGGCTGCGGTTGTCCGCAAGCGGGAGTCCGGGTCCGCCACATGGGCAGCAGAGCCCGGCTGACAGACGAACCCGGCGCAATCGATGAACGGGAAGAGTTTCGCAAAAAGCCGCCGATCAGCAAAAAAAGTCAAAAAAGAGATGTTCACAGTCTGTTGATTCGGTGACAATTGAGACTCTACATTGGTGGGTGCCTTCGCGAGGAAACGATTTTCGAATCTCGCGATCCCTGGCCGCATCCGCCGATGTGCCATCCAACCGTCATCCCGCCCACACGTTCCTCCACCAAAGGATTTTACCGTGATGCAAGTACGGTCTTACCGAGGAATCGCTGCTTGTTGCCCGCCGATGTTGATGCTATTGCTCACCTGGGCGCTCGCCGGTCCTCTGGCGGTTCGCTCGGACGCCGCCGACGCCGGGCGGCCCGACGGCGAGGGTGTTAACCGCGTCCTGGACGCCGAGAATCGTGAACTGGGCATCCCTCACCAACCGCAACCTTTGGTCAACGATCTGACATTCCTGCGGCGAATCTACATCGACCTGATTGGACGCATTCCCACGGACGCGGAAATCCGCGCATTCGCCGCGCTCCCTAAGGCCACGCGCCGCACGACGATCGTAGACCGCTTGATTGAACACGAACGTTTCGCGGACACTTGGACCGTTTTCTACGCCGATATGTTGCGGTTGCGATCGAATGCCGACGGTGGCTCGGCGGCGATTGCCCTGGTGCATCAGGCACTCGAAGAGGAGATGCCCTACGACGAGCTGGCGCGCCGGATGATCGCCGCCAGCGGCAAAGCCGGGGCGACGCCGGAGGTGGGCTTCATCTTGGGAGACAACGCCGATCCGATGGCCCTGGCGGGCGCCACGGCGCAAGTGTTTCTAGGGATCCGTGTGGCCTGCGCCCAATGCCACGACCACCCGTTCGATGTCTGGACGCAACGAGATTTTTACGACCTGGCAGCCTTCTTCGGCAAGACACGCCGGGTCGAAACGCAGTTCACCAACACGGTCTATACGACGGAGTCGAGCCAAACGACCGTCCTCTGGCCGCCGGAAGGCGAGCCGGGAGAAAGGCAGCCATTGCCTCCCAAGTTCCCCTTCGAAATGGCCAGCAACTCGCGAGCTGCCGCCTACGTCGCGCGGCTGGAACAATTGCGGTCCGATCAGTCTGAACAATTGGCTGCCCGGGAGGCGGCCAGTACGAAATCGACGGTGGACGACCTGCTCGCCGCGGTCGACAGCAAGGTACAGAACGCGTCACGCGGCCAGCGTCTGGCACCCGAAGGCATCGCGGCCGAAGCGAAACGCGACGCCCGGAATCTGAAGGTGGACGCCGGCATGTCGGGAACCAGCGAGTTGCGGGCCGAGCTGGCTCGGCTGGTGACCGATCCCAAGAACCGCTTCTTTTCGCGCGCCTTTGTGAACCGGGTTTGGGCGCAGTTGGTTGGCCGCGGGTTTGTCGAGCCGGTGGACGATTTTCGCGACGACAATCCTCCCAGCCACCCTCAAACGCTTGACTACCTGGCGGACGAATTCGTGGCACACGGTTACGACCTGAAGTCGCTCGTGCGGATGATCGTCACCAGTGCGCCCTACCAGCGTGCCCACGCCGTCGGTGCCGATGACGTCACGCAGACAGAACTGGAAACCGCGTTCCTGGCGACGCCGATGCGCCGCATGATGAGCGAGGTTCTGTACGACAGCATCGTCACCGCGGGACACCTGTTTGCCCCCAAACACGCGCCCGGCAAGAACTTGAAAACCGTCTGGCAACAATCGCGGATCGCGAAAGCGCCGCGCGACGACCGGCCGACCGGGAGCGGGGCAGCGGACCAAGAGAACGCCCCGACGCCGCTCGCCCAACTCGGCTCCGGTGGAGAATCGTCGACTGAGTCAATGCCGGCCAAGAACAAGGGCCCCCGGCAGGCGAGCTACAACCTGGAGTCCGCCATCGAGCTCGACTTTGATTCTCTGCTGGCCGCGAAGAAGGGCCAGGCCGAGGTGATGGTCGATCGCATGAAGGTGATGTCAAAGGAAGAGCTGGAAGCCGAGCGGATGCAGGCCCAGATGCAGCAGGAGCGGCGAAACGTCGAATTCGTTGATCGCTTCGTTCGCACGACCATCGACGACAATCCGCAGTTCGGCTCGTCGTTCCGGATGGCGTCGCCCGCCCCGCCGGAGCACTTCCTGCGAGTGTTTGGCCAGACCGATCGCACGCAACTCGGCAACCACCGCGACCAGGACCCCTCCATGCGGCAGGCCCTGATGATGTTGAACGGACGGTTGACGCACGAAGCTTCGCGCGTCGGGGAAGATGAGCCGATTTACGGATTGGTGGTCGGTGAGAAAGCGAACTTGCGGCAGGCGATTCAACTGGCCTATCGAGAGATCCTGACCCGACACCCATCGGACGACGAATTCCGTGAAGCCGCGGCGATCGTCGGAGACGCCGAGAACGCCCCGGCGGGGATCGCTGACCTTCGCTGGATCTTGTTGAACTGTAACGAATTTCGATTCTTGCCCTAACCGGACCGGGACACTTCAGTTCGACGTCCGTCCCGGCATGCGGGTGAGAAAACGTCGTACGAGCATTCGTCCCTTCGCCGCGGGTTATCACCGTACGACTCTGACAAAGCTAAAAATTGACCACGAATCATTGCCAAGCAAGGAGCCACCGGATGCACTGTAGCGAATACCAGATAAGTCGCCGCTCGTTGTTGGGAGCCGCCAGCGGCACGTTTTTGGGCTTTCAGGTTCGGCACCTGTTGGCGCTGGAGGGGACGAGCCACCCGAGTCAGGCAGAACACGTGATTCTGTTCTGGAACGGCGGCGGCATGTCGCACATTGACACCTGGGACCCCAAGCCGGGCCGCCCAACGCAGGGTGAGTTTGAAGCCATCGAAACCTCGGCACCCGGCATTCGGATCTCGGAGATCTTTCCGAACCTCGCTCAGCAAATGCACCACGCCGCCCTGATCCGATCCATTGCGGGCACGCAGGGAGCGCACGGGCGAGCGACCTACAATCTACAAACGAGCTACAACCAGTCGGCCAACCTGATTCATCCCGGCTTCGGCTCGGTCGTCGTCCACGAAAAAGAATCGTTGGGCGACCTGCCGGCATACGTCAGCATCAGTGGCCGGGCGCCCCGCTCCAGCTACCTCGGCCAGCGCTGCGAAGCCTACTTTGTCGGCAACCCGGGCGAACGTGATCCGTACCTCGCCTTTCCCGAAGGGATCACGCGCGAGCGGGGTAACAAGCGGCTCGAGCGGCTGGCCAAGTTCAACGGCCGGTTCGCCAACAATCGCAACGATGACAAGCTGCAAGCGACAGCGACCTCGATCGACGACGCCGTGCGACTGATGCGCAGCCCCGCTTTGAAGGCGTTTGAGCTGGATAAAGTCCCCACGTCGACATTGAATCGTTACGGTGACACACCATTTGGCCGCGGCGCCATTCTGGCCAAGCAACTCGTGGAGACCGGCGTCCGCTTCGTGCAAGTCAACCGGGGCGGCTTCGACACCCATAGCAATAATTTTCCGGCCATGCGAAACCATGGCAGCGTGATGGATCCGGCTCTGGCGTCACTGATCGAGGATCTGGCCGACAGTGGCATGCTGGAAAAGACGCTGGTCGTGATGCTGAGCGAGTTTGGCCGCACGCCGCGGATCAATGACAACGCGGGACGCGATCACTACCCATCGGTGTTCAGTGGATTTCTGGCCGGCGGCGGGGTGCGCGGAGGAACCGTGATCGGGTCGTCCGATGAAAACGGAGAGAAGCCGAAAGACCGGCCGGTGCAGGTTGCCGATCTGCACGCCACCTTCTGCCACGCCCTGGGAATTGATGGGAACAAAGAAGTGATGACACCTTTGCTGCGGCCCATGAAACTGGTGGACAACGGTGAACCGGTGCGTGAGCTCTTCGCATAGTGCGGCGAGCATGGTCGTCCAGTTTGCCGCCGGTGCGGCGCCCGCCGCCATGGTCTGGCGTGGCGCTAGGTGGTGAGGCGAGGGCTGGCCGTCTGCCAAGTGGGGCCGCCCGGTGCCACTCCCGAGACGCTGGCCCCCCTAGATGCTGGCCCCCGAGATGCTGGTCCCCTAGATGTTGGCTGGGTGGTTCGCCGTGGTCGGATCGGCCGCCCCCGCTTCGACGAGCAAGACGACCATTTCTGGCGGTCGCCGGCAGCAGTCGCGGGGAACACAACCCTCAGGCGCTGCACCGGATCGCGGCTCCACCGACAAGGATCCTGGTTAGATTAGAATAGACTCCGACGTCCGGTATGTTTTTCGATTTCCACCTGATCGGTGTGTCTCCATGCTCGCTCGACTTGCCCTGGCGAATTGCGCCGTTCTGTTGTTGTTCGCTACCCTCGCCGGCACGGTCTCCGCGCAGGACGGACCGGCCCCGATCCGCGGCTCACTGATCGAGGATCGGGCGGCCCGCAAGTTGATTGAGGCGGGCGACGCGAGATACGAGGCGGACGAAACCAAGAAGGCGGTCGAGATCTGGCAATCGGTGATCGAACGCTACCCGCGCAGCCGGGTCCGCTTCCAGGCCCATATGCGGCTGGGCAATTACTTCCTGGAACGCGACCGGGCGTTTGAGAAGGCGCGCGTTCAATTCGAGGCCGTAACCGACGAGGCAAACCGGGATGAAGAGCAACGGGCCGAAGCGACCTTACGGATGGGCATTTGCTTCTACGAAGCCCGAAATTTCGGCAAGTGCTTCCAGGTGATGCGTGACGTGATCGAACGCTTCCCGGTCAGTGAAAACGTGAACCAGGCGTACTACTATATTGGGCTCGGCCATTTTCAGTTGCAGCACTACAGCCGCGCCATCGCGGCACTGGAGAAGGTGGGCACGGCCCTCTCGAGCGATGACCGGCAGGTCCGCAAGGTCGAGGCCGGCAAACGGCTGTTCGTCAAGATCGAAGACGCCGACCTGGCGGCGACCGAGCCGGGGGAACCAATTGAAGTTCGCTGCGAGGCGTCGAGCGGTGATGTCGAAACGGTCTCCTGCTACCCGGTCGGGCGGAACGTGCGGATTGTGCTGGGCAGCATCGCCACGCGGCTCGGACGCCCTCAGCCCGACAACGGCACGCTCGATATCAAAGGGGACGATCGCGTCACCGTCACTTACATCGACCAACACACGGCCGACAAGCAGCTCAATCGGCAGACCATTCACGATGTGGCCGTCGTGGGAGACGCACTGGTCGCCATCACCGACGGCGCTTTCAGCGAAACCCTGCAAGGCGTGGTGCTCGGCAAAACGGTCAATCTTCAGACGACCGACGCGGACCGCGATCTCACCGATGACGCCGACACGTTGACCGCCGTCTTGGAAGTCCATCGGGCCAAGACCGATGCCGAGCTGGAAGCGGAGGCGATTGCCGCCCTGAACCGGGGTGACGACGGCGACGAGGTCGCAGTGAACGAGGAAGGCCAGCCGGAGATCGACCCCTTCAAGAAGATCGACGAAGTCTCCGTCACGTTCACGGAGGCCAAGGTGGTCCCAGCGGTGGCCCGAGCAAGTATCCAGCCGATGGAAACCGCATCCGTTCAACTCGGGGCAGGCGCTAGCGAAGCTGCGGGCGGTGGTGGGGAGACGGGGACGTTCTCCGAGGACGACGACGAGTCCGTGCATAGCGGCATCTTTCGGGCCACGGTTCCGCTGGCCCGCGCTGACGAGCCGTTGGCCAACGACTCCGTCCTGCAGGCATTGCCGGGCGACGTCGTGCGGCTGGTGTACGTCGACGAGATCAACACCAGTGACCAGGTTCGCCGGGTCGAGATCGACGCCAAGTGCATTGAAGGCAACCTGGGCGGCGTGCGGATCACGCAGTCGCAAATCGCTGACGGCGAATTGCGGATCAAGACGCGCCTGAAGACAGCCAACGCGCTGACCAACATCGGGAATCGCTACAAGGAGTTCGGGCTCAAGACAAACGCTCGAGGCAAGTACGACCAGGCCCTCGCGCTGTGCGAAGAGATCATGACCGAAGCCCGCCAGTTGGGAGGGCGTCTGCTGGAAGAAACCTACGTCCAGTTGTGGCGGATTTACTTCGAAATGGATCGGCTGGAACTGGCGGCTGCCATGGCACAGCGGCTGCAGCGAGAATTTCCCAATAGCGGGTTCGTCGATGACGCCCTGCTCCAACTGGCAGACGTAGCGCGCAAGCAAGGTGACCGCAATCGGGCCATCGGTGTCTACGCGCGGCTCGTCAACATGCAGACCAGCCAGCTGCGGGGCGAAGCCCAGTTCGGTATCGCCGAGTGCTACCGGGAGCTGGCGGACGAAGCAACGGGGGCCCGCGCGACGCAGATCTACGATCGCGCGTTTCAAGAATACAAAAAGGTGTTCGATCGTTTTCCCGACAGCGGACGGGTCGGCGAGGCAGTCGCGCAGATGGCCAATTATTACTATCGCCAGCAGGATTATGCGCGTGCCATCGACACCTTTGAGAACGTCCTGACCAACTACCCGGATGCCAAGTTCCTCGATGTCATCCTGTTCAATTACGGCCGCTGCCTGTACCGCATGGACCGCAAAGGCGAAGCCAAACGCCGCTTTGATCAGCTCATCGGCGATTACCCGGAGAGCCCGTTGGCTACCGACGCGAAACAGATTTCAGAAGCACTAGCCAAGGCAGGAATGTAATGCACGTAACTCGCCGCTTCACGCGCCGTATCCTTGCCCCCGCCGCAATGTTCGCGTCTTCCGCCTGCCTTGCCGTCGCGGTCTGCACGTCCTACCTACCGGCGGCCGCGACCGCCCAGGACGCCGCTGCGGAGGCAGTCACCCGTGAGCAGGAAGCGGCGGCCCGGCGCGCGGCGGAAGACGAGGCCGTCAATCAGGCCGCCACGCGGCTGGAGGCGGAATTGGGCAAGTACCGGGACACCACACCGGAGGCCGGCGCGGCGTTGCTGGAATTGACCACCCTCTACCACGAGCACGCGCGTGTGTTCGGGCTGGTGCGCGCTGCCCAACGCTTTGTCGCCGCCCAGACGGCTCATCCACAGCACGCTCAGGTGATGTTGAAACTCCTTGACGGTCTGGAAGCCCTTTCCCGCCATCAGCAATTTACGGTGATTGCCCGCCAGTTTCTTACCCGGTATCCGTCGGCTGCCGAGTGTGCTGCGGTCGAACTGCGGCTGGCCTCCACCTTGGAGCAGATGGGCGAACGGGAAGACGCGGCGGAAGCCTACCAGGCTCGCTGGCGACGGACGCCGAACCCGAGCGGTCGCCAGTTCGGAGAAGCGGCCTGCCGACTCTTCGCGGGGCTGGGCAATGCCGGCATCATCCAAGGTGCCACCCTGGCCGAAGAGATGTTCGACCGCCTGCCAAAAGACGAATATGCCCGCCACATCGGTCTCCGCGCTTATAGCGAATGGCGGCGAGCCCGTCAATGGGGACCGGCCAACGTCATGGGCAACAAGCTGGTTGACTCGAAACTGCTGAAAGACGACGAGGAGCGGCGGGAGACGCTCCGCACCATGGCAGAGAATTACGGCTATCTCGGGCAGCACTCAAACGCCGTCGAATTGCTCAAACAGGTCCGTGCCATCCGTGACGACCAGTGGGCTCTCTACCATCATATTCAGCGAATGTACGATTCCGCGGCGCCGGCATCGCAAATTGAGCCGTTGGTCAAACAGTACCTGGCGCAGCACAAGGACCGGGAGGATCGGTTTGAACGCGTCGCCCTGCTGGCCGTTGCCTGGAACCGGGAGAACAACAAGGAGCGGGCACTGGCCTTGTTTCGCCAGCTCCTGCCGGCCGTGCCACGCACGCACAGCGTCGCCTCGTACTTCGTGCAGCTGAACGGTACCGAACCGGAACAACTTAAGGATACCGAGCGGGCATTGCAGGAGGCGATTGCGGCCAACCCCACCGACGTCTGGTTCCTCCGCTACCAGCTCGGATTCGCCCTCTACCGCGACCGCATGAAGGACGACGTCAAGGCGCGCCGCGTGCTCAGGCAGCTTATCACCGAATCGCCGGTCAATGACGGCAACGCCTGGAATGTCATTTCCTGGCTGCTGTCCACGGCCCCCAATGAACAGGAATTCCGAGCCGACGTGGCTCGGCTGATCGACGTTCGGCGGGAGTACATTCACTGGACCAACTTGCGGCAGTACCTGGCAAACTGGGCGAAGAATTCGCGCAAGAACAAGGAGCTCAAGGAGCGGGCGGAATACGTCCAGGCCGAACTGACCAAGGCGGACCAGGACCCGGTCGTGGCATTGGTCTTGCAAATGCGCCGGGGTGCCAACGACGCGCGTGACGTCCCCATCCGCGACCAGCTACTTCGCCCCGCGCTTTTCAAGACAATGAACGAGGACCTGCAGCGGTATGTGCTCTGGGGGCAGGGCTACTACCACCAACACTACGCGCCGGCCAAGGAACGGATCAAGGCAGCCCAACATTATCGCGCCCTGATCGACCTGGACCCCGAGAATTTCGAGTATCGCTACCGCTACCTGCAGGTCGCGACCGACTACGGCCAACCGGAGGTTGCCAAGGAGGCGGCCCTGACGATGCTGGAAGTCGAGCCACCCTCCAATCAGGCCGACGTGTGGCGCCGCCTGTTGATCGCGGCGGAAAAGAACGAGGATCCGGCACTGGCACGTCGTGCGTTGGACTGGGCAAAAAAATCGCAGCAGACCTTCGGCCCTGAATGGGGTTACGCGGCCACCCTGGGCGACACCCTGATGCGGATGGAGATGGAAACGGAGGCGGTCGACCTCTGGACCGCCGCAGCCCAGCCTGGCAACGACCACCGCGACGCTGCAGAATCCGCTTGGCGCCTGTTCCAGCGGATCGAGGACCCGCAGCAGAAGATCGCGTTCGCCCACGCCCGCTTCACGCCGGACACCGAATCCCTGGCCCGTTACGGACTCTGGCTGGCGGACACCTACCTGCGGCTTGGCAACCTGGATGCCGTGCAGAAGACGTTGCAGGAGACGGCGACCCGGATTAACGACAGGCCGTTTCGGCCCCACGGTCTGGACGCCTGGAGCCTGCACCACATGCTGAACAACTACCGCACGAGTCATGCGGATTACCGGGTCGACGAGGACCAGGGGAATTCGCCGGAAAACATCTTGCGCGTGGCCCGCATGATCGCGGAGATGGACTTCGATTGGCCGTCCGCCCAGGCACGCTTGATGGAACTCGCCGCCATGCCGCCGACCGCCATGCAGCCCATGGAGCGGTTGCTGGCCTGGCAGCAAGTAACTCGCGGCCTGCCGCCCGATTCGCACCGCTTCGATCAGTTGATGCCGTTCGCACAAGCCGCCGTTACCCAACAAGACTACAACGTCGCTGCCACGCTGCTCGCCGGCATGCTGAACAACCTGACCAATATTGATGACCGCCGCAAGCAGACGGCCCGCAACATGATCGGGCAATGCTTTGCCCGGCAAGGGACGGTCGGGCTGACGATCGACGAAGACAGCCCGATCGCGCCGCTCCTGCAAGCAGCCCTCTACCTGCGGCTCAATGATCGGCAGCTCGCCCTGGACACGTATCTCGACAACAAGGAGCTGTTCGACAAGAACCGTGAGGCGGTGCCGGTCGACCTGCTGGTATTCGTCTGCGAAAACCTGATCGCCGCCGGCGGCGAAGCGAATCACGACGAAGTCGAGAACATCTTGCGGCAGTGGATGATCAAGAACAGCGAGTCGCAGACCGTCGACGATGACGTCAAGGCCCAGATCCAGTTCCTGCTGGCCAAGAACTTTTTCGGCGCCAAGCGGTACGATGTCGCTCGGAGCGAATACACCACCGTGATCAACCGGTACGCCGATTCCCGTTTCGCCATCGAAGCGGAGTTTGGGATCGGCGAAACGTATATGGCCCAGAAGGTCTACGATCAGGCGGAACGGGTGTTCGAAGAATTGGCCAACCGCCGCGACCCGGAAGTGATTGTCCGCGCCGAGTTCCTCCGCGGAGTGCTGGCGCATCGCCGAGGTGACAATGACGAAGCACGGCAGATCTTTCGCACCGTCCTGGAACGGGTTCCCAACGTCGAACTGGCGAATCAGGCACTCTACAACCTGGCCGAAGTGTACGGCGCCGAAGAGCGGTACATCGACCAGTTGCAGTTGCTGATGACCGTGGGACGGCTGGGACGGGCCAGCAAGCGGCAGCACGCGCCGGGCATGCCTCTCTCCATTGTCGTGCAAGACAGCGACCTGGGCATCAGCCGCGGCCACAATCGGATTCCGGTCATCGTCAGCACGGAGCCGGGTGGCGACGAGGAACTGATCTACCTGACCAGCGGAGGCGCCGGCAAGGGGGTCTTCCGTACGGATGTTGACACCCAGCTGGGGACGGTCACCAAGCGTGACGGCGTGCTCCAGGTAAGCGGTCACGACAAGATCCTCTGTGATTACCCGGAACAGTTTAAGGCCGAGTTCAAGAGCGTCCCGCTCTCGGACGTGGAAATTCGGATCGCCGCGGACGCGAAATTCGAAGTTGCCAGCAGCAAGATCGTTGACGAGGAACAGGAGACGTTTAGTGAACGCCTGGCTCGCGAAGGACGGGATCGCGAGCGGGCGGACGCCCGCCAGTCGATGCAGCGGCCGGCCAATCAAATCAAGCCGGGCAACCCGATCTACCTCCGCGTCGTGGACGGTGACCGCGATCTCTCCCCCTCGCCGGATACGGTCGTCGCCAAGCTCGTCGCCGACAGCGGCGACCAGGTGCAAGTCACGTTGACCGAATCCGAACCCCACTCGGGGATCTTCGAAGGGACGGCGGCCAGCGGCGAGCTGCCGGCCGGGGCCCTGGCCAGCGATACCGCGATCGATCATAGCCCCTTGATGGCCATCGACAACGATCCCCAGACGTTCTGGCAAAGCGAGCCGGACGGGGCCACGCCGAAATCGCTGACGGTCGACATGAAGGATTTGCGGACCCTGGCCCGCGCCAAATTCTTCGTCCCGCAGACCGACGACAACAAACCGGTCCGGGGTGAACTCCAGGCCAGCTACGACGGCGAGTTCTGGTTTCGGTTGGCGGCCCATCCGGCAACGCTGACGGCGGCGCCGGTGGCGGCCGAGTATGGCGCCATGCAGTATCGCGTCTTCGCCGGCAATGCCACCTCGTACAACTCGTGGCAGCAAGTGGTCAACCTGGCGGCCGGCCAGCCGATCGACGAAGGCAAGGTGACCGGCGGCCAGTTGGTCTGGGAACGCGACGAAGATGACGAGGAGGGCCCCAAGTCGCTGGCCGTCGTCTGGTTTGGCAAATTCGTCCAACCCCGGTCGGGCGCCGTTCGCTTCGCGGTCCAGGGCCAGCGGACCGGCCTCGCCATCAACGGCAAGCTGGAAATGGAACTGGGTGCCGGCAATCGAACCGTCGATGTCTGGCTGGAGCAGGGCGTGCATGACCTGACGATCTTCGCCGCCGCCCGCTCCAATGTGACCAAGCTGGCGGCGTTGCGCGCCCGGGCCAACCTGGATGAACAGCGTGTCACCCTGGGACCGTTCCTGTCAAGCGACTTCGACCTGGACGCGGCTGGCGAGACGGCAGCCGACCAGCAAGACCCCGCGCCGGCGGCCCCCTCCGCCGTCACCGCGTTGGCAATCGAGCAAGCAGAGCTCGCCAAGGCGTCGGACCAGTTTGGCATCCAGGAGCAGGACGACCATCAGCAGCTCACCTCGTGGCAGTCGACGGACGACGCAGTCACCTGGGAATTCGAGGCCCCGGCCGGTGTCTACGACGTCTGGCTGAACTACGCCCATCAAGGCGGCGGCTCGATCATTCGCGTCGAGCTGGGTGAACAGTATTTTACGTCGAGCTTGGCGAATACGGGCCGTTGGAACACGTATCAAATGGATCGCTTCGGCACGATCACGATCGACAAGCCGGGACCGGCCCGGCTGACGATTCGCCCGCAGGAAATCCGCAACGGCTATGCCATGGGTTTGCGGGGTGTCGAGCTGCGCCCCGCATCTGGGGCTCGCGTAATCCTCTCGGACAACGCCTGGGAGTTTCGGTTTGATGAGATCGATGCCCGCTACACGCGTTTTGTGATTCATGAGTACCTCGGGGAAGCCGTCGCCGTCAACCATGTGGAGATCTCCGGGGCCGACGCCGATCAGCGGTATATCCCGACCTCCGCGGATGTCCTCTCACTTTCGCAAAACGGCGAGCTGGAGATCGCCGGCGGCGACGTGGTCACCGCCAGTTACACCGACGACGTCACACAGTCCAACGCCGGCGGCAGCCGCCTCTTGACGCAACAGTTGCGGGCAACTTACTTCAACGGCGAAGTGGCATCGATCGCTTATGACTTTGAACGATCGTCCACCGGCGCCGTGACGACCGTGCGGAAGCAGCTCAAACGGGTCGAACCGGGGGAACGGGTGATTGTCGAAATCCGCGACTACGACCGCGATCAGTCGGCAGCCCGCGACCAGGTCGCCTTCGAGGTCTCCGTCAATGACGGCGAACCCGTCACCTTGAACGCGACGGAGACCGAAGACTACAGCGGCCTGTTTACGAAGGAAATCGACACGTCCGCCGAGCCGGATGACGACAAGCTGCAGGTTCGCCGAGGCGACCGCATCTACATCCGTTACCTGGACGAACAGAATACGTTTCCCGGGCATTCCGTTCCCCGCGAGACGGTCGTCTACGTCAATCAGCCGACTGACGCGTTGATTCAGATTCTGGAAAGCCACGTGGTACCGGCCGCGGATCCAAAACTTCCACCGCGCATCAGTTATCATGAAAGGAACGAGTCGGAGGCGGTCAGCAGCGTCGCCTTTGAGGCGCCGTTGACGATTGAGGTGATCGACCCCGACGCTGCCCGGGACAGCCTCAGCGAGATCGTGGTGCAGGTCAAAACGACCGACGGCGCCACCGCCGACGTCCGCTGTGTGGTGTCCGGAGCGTTCTCTCAGGTTCCCCGTGCCAGCGCCGACGAATGGGCCCTGGAAGAGGGGCGTTTCGTCGGCCAGATCGTGATGCAACTGGGAAGCCGGACCAGCCCCAGCGTCGTACCGATTACGCCTGAGATGCCGCGAAACCTGGTTGGCGGCGGGCTGCTTGACGAGGCAGACCCCGACAATCGCTCGCTGGACGAGAGCCTCGTGGCACGCGTCCTGAACCTGACCGGCAAGGATCGGATCGCCGCCGGCTATCGGGACGAGCTGCGGGTGGACGGCGCGCCGACCCAGGTCGTGGCCGCGGCCAGGCTGATCTCCAACGGAAAGCTGGCGATCACCGACCGCGACTACGAAGGCGAAGTCGCCCAGTTGCACGTCGGCGAGAAGCTGTTCCTGCGCGTCGATGATGCAGATCAGGATGCCACCGACGAGCGGGACACGGTGACTGTCGAAATCCGCTCGGCGTTCGGTGAACTGGAATCGGCAACCCTCGTCGAAACCCTCGTGCACAGCGGCGTCTTCACCGGTTCCTTCACGCTGCAGTCCAACGAGAAGCCGGGCGAAAACAACCTGGATCCGGCAAGCCCGATGATCGAGTGCTATTTCGGTGATACCCTCTCCGTGCGTTATCTGGACAACGCCGCCAGTACGGAGTCCGGGACCATGGAACTCCTCACGGAAGCCCCCGTCGTCGTCGGAACCGACGGGTTGGTGGCGGCGTTCAGCAAGACGTTCAACGACGAGAAACTGGCGGTCGAAACCAAGTTTCACGTCGCTGAGAGCTATTTCGAACTGTTCAAAAGCCACCGCAGCCTGGGACGCGAGTCCGAAGAGCAAGCCGATTTGGACGCGGGTCGACGGATCCTGCGGGAAGTGATGGAAGACTACCCCGATCCGAAGTACGTGCCCAGAATCGCCTACCTGCTCGGCCAGTTCTCGCAAGAATTACAACAGTGGGACGAAGCGATCGATTCGTACGAAATGATCGTCCGCCAGTTCCCCGAACACGGGCTGGCACCGGACGCCCAATACAAGCTGGCACAGAGCTACGAAGAGGCGGGAGATTTCGACGCCGCCTTGGAAGCTTACGTGACGCTGGCGGCGACCTACCCCAAGAGCCCGTTGATTGCGAGCGTCATGATTCGCATCAGCGATTACTTTTACAAGGCAGAGGAATTTGACGTTGCCGCCCAGGTGGGCGAGAAATTCCTCGAACGGTTCGCCGGGCATCAGTATGCCGCGCGCATCGCCTTCCGCATCGGCCAGTGCTTCTACAAGAGCGAAGCGTATCAAGAGGCGGGGGAAGCATTCGATCGCTTTGCCAAGCTGTTCCCCGATGACGAGCTGACGCCGGACGGCCTCTTCTGGTCCGGCGAAAGCAATCGCATGGCCAACAACAATCGCGAGGCGTTTCGCCGCTACAACCGCTGTCGCTGGGACTTCCCGGAAAGCGAGGCCGCACGGTACTCGCGCGGCCGGCTGGCCCTGCCGGAAATGATCCAGCAGTTCGAGGCAGAAGCCCGAGCGATCGAGTCCCCGTAGCGCGTTCACCTTCCCCGCCGGTGCCTCGCACCGATCCGCCCCGATTCCCTCCCCACCGATGATCTTGCCCCATGATTCAGCTACCGTTGATGGCTCTGCTGTTGCTTGCACAGGCGTCACCCGCCCCAACGCCGGCTCTCGAGGACGGTGCACCTCGGGCGGCCGACACTTCCCCGGCGTCGTCCGCCGAGCCGGGTGACGACGGTTCCGCGGCCGGCTCGGAAGGTGATCCGGCGGAAGCGAACGAACCGCCCACTGGAGACGATGGTGCGGAACCACAAGTTTCGGACGCTGAGCAGCCCGACACCTCCGGCTGGATCACCCAGTTGGACGACATCACCCAGTCCGGCGCGATCGGACTGCTCCGTCAGGGAGGCTGGTTCATGTGGCCGATTCTGCTGATGGGCGTCGTCGCTGCCGGGGTGATCATCGAACGGTATCGCAGCTTGAAAATGCTGTCCACCGACACTGGCCGGCTTCGCAGTCGTGTGCATGAGCTGCTGCACGACGACAAGGTCGAGGACGCCCTGCAACTCTGCAACAGCGAACAAGGGCCCGTCCCGGCCATCCTCTCGTCCGGACTGAGAAAATTCCTGGTCCTCCGCCGGCTCAACTATGATGCCGGCCGCGTCGAGGAACAGGTCGTCAAGGCAATGGATGATTACAGTGTGCACGTGGTCGCCGCATTGGAACGCCACTTGCCTGTGCTGGCCACGGTCTCCAGTGTCGCGCCGATGTTGGGATTCCTGGGAACCGTATCCGGGATGATCACATCGTTTCAGGACATCGTCGCTCAGATGGGAGAAACCAACATCGTGGAGGCGGCAGCCTCGGGCATCAGTGAAGCCTTGCTGACGACTTGCTTCGGGTTGATTATCGGCATTCCGTCATTCATGGCGTTCAACTACTTCACCAGTGTCATCAACCGCTTTGTCTTGGAGGTCGAAGAGTCGGCGACCGAGCTGATTGAAGGGGTGACACTGCAGTTGGCCTTGGAAGACTCGCCCAACCCGCCCGCCGCCGCGACGAACGACACTTCCGTGACCGGCGCCGGAGGCAAGTGACGGCGATGCGGATTGCACGAACCACCAAGCTGCTGGTCGAACCGCCGTCAAGTGCGACCGGAGACATTGCGTTCAACCTGATCGTCTTTTTCCTGGTGTGCGCTTCCGTTCAACCGGATCGAGGCCGACTGCAAAACTTGCCCGCCAGCGAAACGGCCGAGGATCAACAGCAACAGACCGAAAACATTGAGGTGCAGTTGACGAGAACAGCAGTTCTGGTCAATGGCGAGGCGGTCCCCATGCCCCGCTTTGCCACACGAATCAAGTCGCTCCTCGCCGCCAAAACGTCACCCGCTGAGAAAGTCGTGATCGTCAAGAGTCGTCCCGACACCCCGTACCATCACTGGATCGACGTTACTTCGACAATCGATGACGCGGGCGGAACCATTACGTTGCAACTGGAGGAAGAACGCGAGATCGTTGTCCCTTGATGGTGAGCGGTCACCGCGGCGTGTTGCTGCCGCTGCGGGGACTGCGCGTGAATGACCATGGGGCTCGTCAGTGCCGTTGAGGCTGGCGCGGGGGAGACCTTACGGTCAATGCGGGTGCGCGGTCAGAGACCCGCGCACAACATTCGGACCCGCGCACAACATTCGGACCCGCGCACAACGTTCACGCTCGGCGCGGGTCTCCGACCCCGCCGAAACCGCCGACCGCAGGTCTCCCCCAAGACCACCCACAACCCGTCCACCCACAACCCGTCCACCCACAACCCGTCCACCCACAACCCGTCCACCCACAACCCGTCCACCCACAACCCGTCCACCCAATCCCGTCCGCCCAATCCCGTCCACCCAATCCCGTCCACCCACAACCCGTCCACCCACAACCCGTCCACCCAATCCCGTCCACCCAATCCCGTCCACCCAATCCCGTCCACCCAATCCCGTCCGCCCAATCCCGTCCGCCCAATCCCGTCCGCCCAATCCCGTCCGCCCAATCCCGTCCGCCCAATCCCGTCCGCCCAATCCCGTCCACCCAAACCCCGTCCACCCAAACCCCGTCCACCCAAACCCCGTCCACCCAAACCCCGTCCACCCAAACCCCGTCCACCCAAACTCCGTCCGCCCAAATCCCGTCCGCCCAAATCCCGTCCTGAAAAGCCTGACATCCACGGCACAAGCCGGTACCATAGATGTCAGTTTCCTGCCTTCCAGATTCCCCCAATCCGATTTCCACGGAACTGCCTCGCCGCATGCTTCGTTCCGCCTCGCCCAGGCCCACCTTGGCGGCGGGGCACATCCCATCCCTGCGATTGCCCACATCGTTTCCAACCTCGAGCCGACCACATGAAGATTTCACGTCGCTCCGCCCGGGCGGAAGTCCCCAGCATGGCCATGGGCGATATTGCGTTCAATCTGTTGATCTTCTTTGTGATTCTGGCTCGAGCACAGGACGACAGCCATCTGCAGTGGACGCCGGCGGAAGCAAAGAACTTGCAAAACGCCAGCAACTCGGTGGTCAGCGTCCTGATCGACGCGGACAGCAAGCTGTACCTCAACGGTCAGCAGATCGGTGTCGCGCAGTTGGCCGGCCGAATCGAGGGGCTGCTGGAAGGTGCTCCGCCCGGCGAGCGTCCGGTGCTGGTGAAAGTCCATAACGAGGCACTTGCCCAACGATTCGAGCCGGTCATCGAGGCCATCAGCGAGGCAGGCGGCGAGCTGGTGCATATTGTCGAAGAAGTCAGAGACTGACGGGTCAACTGACCCAATTTCCAGAGAAAACCACAATCGAACGCGTTCGACGACACGAAATGAATTGCGTCAAAGGACATTGACCATGGAACCGATTCGAGAGCATCTCGAGCAGCAACAGGCACCGACGGCGGGCATTGCGAAGGACCTGCAGCGGATGAAAACCGATGGTGCCGCCACGGCCGCCGAATTGCGTGAGTTCATTGGCCAACTACAAGGCCGCAGCCCACAGGAAGTGATGGGCGTGGTGGCCCAGAGCGACCTCGTCCGCAGCATTGCCGTGGCTGCCGTCGGCTGCATTGTCCTGCTGGTCGTACTGACCGTGATTCCGTACGCACTTCGCGATTCCGGGCCGGATTCCCCACTCGCCCCGGCAACGGTGGCGGTCGAGGCGGCTGATGGGGGCGAGCCCGTTGTTGATGACGCGCCGGCATCCGCGGAGACCGCCGCAGCAGCTGCGGATCAGCCCGATCTGGAGCGGGCCGCCGCGGCGATGGGCATCGGCGACGCCGCCCCGGCCGATTCGGATGCGCAGCCGCTCGATGACAAACTGGATAAACTCCTGGACGGCCTCGACTGAGTCGCCCACCTGATCCGCCCCTTGCTGCGGCGCGGACGCCCCTCGCGTTCCTTCGCTTAACTCAGCACCACTTCCGATGCAGAAGCCCCCATCAACCGTGCCAACTCCACCGCGCTGGGCGTACCTGCTGACGGCGGTCTACAGCCTGGTCTGGTTGGCGGCCTGGGCGAGTTGGCTGTGGGTACCCTGGGAGCGGATGTGGCTGGTCGCCCTGCAAACGATCACGTTTGCGTGCGCGTTGCCGGTCGCGTCCGGCTGGTTGCTTTGGTGCTGGCGGGGCGCGAACCCCTCGCGGGTGAACCGATTTCTGAGTGCCACCGGGGCCTACGTCTTGCTCTGGCAGTTAGCCCTGTTTTCGGCAGGCCATCTCGCTTGGTCGGCGGCCGCCTCGCTGCTTGGCCGACTCGGTACCGTGGGACTTTTCCTGATTGGGTTGAGCTGGACGATCTGGGCCATTGATCGCGCGGGACAGCGCCGCGAGCTCGCTCGGCGCCTGGCACACGCCGAACAGCGGCCACTGGAGGCGATGCCGACGCACGACGCAGGAGCTGACGCCGCGGCGCGGACGAGCGACCCGCTGGATCCGCAAGCCTGGTACTACGGTCGCCACAACGCCAAGCTGAACCAGTCGATCACGGCGCTGGGCGCCTATTCCATCGCGTTCGTGCTGATCGTGCTGTTTTTCTCCCAGTTGGGCGGCTGTCGCGATCTCTACGAGATGCCGGCCGGCGGAGGCCAGCAGCAACAGCTTGCGCAAACGGTGAAAGTCCAGAAGATTATCAAGAAGAAATTCGTCGTCAATCCGTTCAGCGCGATCAGCTTCAAGGTGCCGCCGATCGACGAAGTCAAGCTGCAGCTGACTGAGATTACCGAACATGCTTACACGGTTGGCTACGGTGCGGGTGCGGGCGCCGGTTTTGCCGGCGGGTCGAAACAAGGAAAGGTCCGCTTCATCCGGCTGGAATACGCGGGCGGAGACTGGGATCAGGACTTCGGCATCGGGGCCGATGTCAATATGCTGGTCGAGTATGGCGTCCGAACCTCGCAGAAGGTGGCCGAGCGAACCGAGTCCCGGACGATCGCTCAGCTAAAGAGCTTCCCCGCCGAAAAGAGCCCACCGATGGTCTATCTGACCGGGCAGCGGAACATTTCTCTTTCCGATTCCGAGATCAAGGTTTTACGCGAGTATCTCCTCGAGAAGCACGGGATGATCTTCGGGGACAACGGGGGAAGCGGCCATTTTCACAACCAATTCCTGGGTATGATGCGGCGTGTTCTGCCGAACGTTCGCCCGACTCGCATTCCCTTGGACGATACGATCCACCGCATTCCGTACCAACTGCCGTTTCTTCCCTATGTGGCACCCCACGGCGGCAAAGACGCGTTGGGCTGGCGCGTTGATGGACGGCTGGTTTGCTATTATCACCCGGGGGACATCGGCGATGCCTGGACCGACGATCACTCGGGCGTCGCCCCCGAAGTCTACGAAGCCTGCTATCAACTGGGCACCAACATTATTTTTTACGCACATACGGAGTACAGCAAATGGCTGGCATCCCGAAAACGCAACAAGTAAGCCAAGTGGAACGCGGCTCGGTTGATCGAAGCGGGTGGAGCCGGCAGCCGGACTGCCGTCGGCAGCCGACTTCTCGCCGGCGCACCTGGTCCTGGCGGCTGGCCGGCCTCACCTGCCTGCTGATGTTGCTGAACGGTGGCGGGGCGGTCGCCGAGCGGTTGGATGAGCTGCCCTTGGACCGCTGGAAGGAGCTGCGTGAGGTCGAGCGGTACCAATTGAACATTGCGGAGAAGTATTACCGTGAGAAAAACTGGAAGGTCGCCTTGGCCGAGTACGAGAAGTTTCTCACGCTCTACGAACGAAGCGTCGGTGCTCCTTACGGCCAATTGAAATGGAGCCTTTGTCAGGTCCAGTTGCGGAAGCTGAACACGGCGATCAAAGAGGGCTTTCAATCCGTGATCGACTACTGGCCGGAATCGCCGGAAGCGATTGCTGCTGCCTATTACATCGGCCAGTCGTATAAGGACATGGGCGAGGTTCGGAAAGCGAAAACGGCATATCAGGCGGTCCTGGACGAACATCCCCAGCACCTGGCCGCTGCCCTGGCCGCCGTCGATTTTGTCGATCTAACGATGATCGACGACGACATCAAGAAGCGTCTGGAACTCTGGAAACTGTTGACGTTCGAGATGCCGCGAACCCGCGAATCCCAGCGGGCCTGTGAGACGGCGTCGCGTTCCCTTGCGGCGTACGATTTCGAGTTTGCCGCCTTTGACGAAGGCGTGGCAGCACTGGCAACCACCTATTCCGAACCCCAGTTGCCCACGCAAGTCGTCAGCGTCGTGCGCGCCCCGTTGGGCCGGCTGGTTGCCGACGACAAACGACGCCTGCAGGGCGAGAAGCTGGCCGACCAAACCGCCGCCTGGTTGCAGGCGCAGGCACCGGCCGCGGGGACGACCGATGAAGCGAAGCAGGCGGCGCGGCAGCACGGGTACCTCGTCGCCGACGTGCGAACTGCCGCGCGGGAAGCCGAGCAGGTCGCCGAGACCTACGAGCAGATCCTCTCGAAGCTTGGCAACGACGACGAAACCCTGGGCCGGTATGCCGCCTGGTTGAGGTCCAATTCCCAATTCGCCGAGGCACGACGCCAGTACGCTCGCTTCACCGACGCGATCGAAGGGCAACGCCTGATCGGCGATAGCTTCCGGCAGGAGCAAAACTACGATGCCGCCATTTCGGCCTACCAAGCCAACCTGGCACGCGATGTCGAAAACGGGGCTCGCTGGCACGAGCAGATCGCGGCAACCTACCGTAGCGCCAAGAAGTACAACGAAGCAATCGCCGTTTACGAACAGCTGCTCAAGTCGGACCCACAGCAGACGGAAAAGTGGTTGTGGGCCACGGCCACCACCTATCGCGATGCGGGCAAGTACAAAGAGGCCATCGGCTACTATCGCCAATGCAACAACTTCCCCAATAATTACTCGGAGATGGCGGCTTGCCACCGCGCGATGAAGGACTACCAGGAGGCGATCATCCTGTACGGCCAGATCGTGGGCGGCGCGCCGAATTCGGCCGCCTGGGCGATGCTGCAGATTGGCCACACCCAGGAACAGGCCGGAAACAAGGAATTGGCGATCAAGGCATTCCAGCAAGTCTGCAAGAGCTATCCCAAGGCGAGCTACGCCAGCCAGGCGCACGCGCACCTGCAGAACAAGTACAAGATCACCGTGACCCTCGGCGGGGGCACCGATAAGTAACGTGGCCAGCCGGTCACGCCGCACCGTGTGAATCTCACGGCGAGGCCGGATTCACCGCAAGTGACCCGAGCGGCCACTTGGCGGACGAGTGCGGTGCACGTTTCCCGAGTCGACGCCGCGCCGAGATCGGCGTCTGTTCCCATCGGTCACGATAGCAACCTCATTCCTCCACCACCGGGAGTCGTCGACATGCTACGTTTGCCGCTTTGCCTTTCACTCCTGCTGCTCGCCTTGAGCGCCGCAGCCTCGGCAGCCGCTGAGAAGCCGAACATCCTGTTCATCGCCATTGACGATCAAAACGACTGGATCGGGTGCCTGGGTGGCCATCCGCTGATCCAAACGCCACACATCGACAAGCTGGCCGCTCGCGGCACGTTGTTCGAGAATGCCCATTGCCAAGCCCCATTATGCAACCCCTCGCGGACCAGCCTGATGACCGGCCTCCGCCCGTCGACGACCGGTATTTACGGCCTGGCCCCCTGGTTTCGCAATGTTGCATCACTCCAGGATCGTGTCACGCTCCCGCAATACCTGGCGGCCCACGGGTACCGCACGTACTCGACCGGCAAGATCTATCACGGCGGCTATGGACGCAAGCGCGCCGACCGCGAGTTCCATCAGCTTGGCCCGGGTGCCAGCGTGGGAGCTAAACCCAAACAGAAACTGGTCTCCACGCCCAACCCCCATCCGTTGGTCGATTGGGGTGTCTTTCCGCATCGGGACGAAGACAAGGGTGATTGGCAGGTCGCAAGTTGGGCCGTCGATCAGCTCAACCAGAAGCCGTCCGAACCGTTCTTCCTGTCCGTTGGCTTCTTCTTGCCACACGTTCCGTGTTACGCCACACAAAAGTGGTTCGACCTTTACCCGGCTGACGAAAGCGTCTTGCCGCCGGTCCGTCTGGACGATCGCGACGACACACCTCGTTTCTCCTGGTATCTCCATTGGAAGCTGCCAGAGCCGAGGCTGAAGTTCCTCATGGAGGGCAACCAATGGACGAACCTTGCCCGTTCGTACCTGGCATGTACCAGCTTCGTGGACAGCCAGGTCGGCCGAGTCCTGGAGGCATTAGAAGCGAATGGATTCAAGGAAGACACGATCGTGGTGCTCTGGTCCGATCACGGTTGGCACCTGGGGGAAAAACAGATCACCGGCAAGAACTCGCTCTGGGACCGCTCGACACGCGTCCCGTTGATTTTCGCCGGTCCCGGGGTGGCCACCGCAGCCAACTGCAAACGCCCGGTTGAATTGCTCGACATCTATCCCACACTGGTCGACCTTTGTGGCTTGCCGCCACGTACGGACCTGGAAGGGCTTAGCCTGGCTCCCCTGTTACAGGACGCGGAAGCACCGCGCGAGCGGCCGGCAATCACCACGCATAATGCGCACAATCATGGCGTCCGGTCCGAACACTGGAGGTACATCCGTCACGCTGACGGGTCCGAGGAGTTGTACAACATGCAGGACGACCCACATGAATGGACCAACCTGGCGGCGCGACCGGCGTTCGCCGAAGTGCTGGCAGAACACCGCAAGTGGCTCCCTGCAGATGACGCACCGCCCGCTCCCGGAAGCAAGCACCGCATCCTGACGCTGGAGAACGGAAAGGTCACCTGGGAAGGCGAGATCATTCCCGCCAATGCACCGATCCCGGAACTTGAAGATACGGCCCAGCAATAACCTGGCTCATTCATCAGCCGCTGGGTGATACCCAACGGTTCCGTTGATCTCCAAGCGAACGGGACGCGAACGCGGTTCGGCAACTTGCCGGGCCCCGTTCGCGTCTGGCCCAGGATGACTCGCAGCAAGGGGCAAACCCACCTTCCACCATGCGTCGGTCGCTACGCACCAACGGTGGCGTCTCCCCCGGTCAAATTGCAGCCCCACCCTGTTAGCATTGGTACGACTGCTGCAATCGTCCTAATCCCGTCTGCAGCGCTCGGCAGCCATCGGAATCGACTGCGGTCCTCCGTCGCACTCGGCGCCGGCACCACGCCCACCCCGCAGCGTCCACCTTCGCCACTTGCCGTAGCACCGCTTCGTCCTGGTGACCCAAACAAAAAACTCGCGGTGGATGAACCAATTGGGCGCGTTTTGCGGGAAAAAATTCGAATTCTTCATCTTGCCGCAGCGGTCATCGAATCGCCCAGCCATAGCCCTCAATTTAACGCGTGAAACAGGTCGGTTGCGGACCCCACGCCGCCTCGTTGAATGACCAACTTGCCCTGAATTGATGCCAGCCAGCTTGTGTTAGGTGCGTTTTTTTCCAAGACCCGCTAGCAGAGCCAAAAATGGCAAAGTAGACTAGGTTAAGTTTGTCGAAACGGACAGTTAGACATTGTGGGACCTTCAGTAAACTTCGGTATTTTTTAGGAGACTTCAACATGCGACGCTTGTTGACCGCTGCGGTTTGTGCACTTCTGCTGATCGGGACGTCGGCCGTCTCGGCACAGGAGCAGAAAGACGGCGCTGCCCAGAAGGGCGGAGCCGCTCAGAAAGATGGCGCCGCCCAGAAGGGTGGAGCTGCTCAAAAAGGTGGCGCTGCCCAGAAGGGTGGAGCCGCTCAAAAAGGTGGTGCTGCCCAGAAGGGTGGAGCCGCTCAAAAAGGTGGTGCTGCCCAGAAGGGTGGAGCTGCTCAAAAAGGTGGTGCTGCCCAGAAGGGTGGAGCCGCTCAAAAAGGTGGCGCTGCCCAGAAGGGTGGAGCCGCTCAAAAAGGTGGCGCTGCCCAGAAGGGTGGAGCCGCTCAA
>JAUIGN010000096.1 GCA_030430075.1 bacterium | reverse complement strand
AGGAACTACTCCCCATGGTCATCGGATACGACGTTGCAAAAACAAAGTACAAGAAATGTGGCCAAACCTAAGCGTTAGCCCCGGTTCCTTTGAAAACAGGCCAAACCGGACGCTAACGCGTTCCGGCTGATATGCGAGCCGTTTTGGGTAAGTTCACCACAATAGATTGAGGCACAGTAACTTGCACTGAATCGTCGCAGGTTGATGAATAACCCGGGTTAGCGTTCCCCGCGGGTGACCGCGAAAGCGGTTCCGCCCGATTGGGACCATTCCACAACACAACGGTGCCCAACGCATCCAAACCAGGGAGGCATTCCCATGACCAACCACGTATTTTCCCAGCGGAAGCCGTTGCTGCTGAGCCGGCGGCAGGTACTTGAGACCGGCGTACTCAATGCGGCAGGCATGATGCTCGCCGCCAAACTGGCCGGCCAGGATGGAAGCGAGAAGTCGGCCGAGGCGGGCTCTGCTGCGACACCACCCGCTCGCGCCAAGGCGGTGATCCAGATTTGGCTCGCCGGCGGGCCGACCCACATTGACACGTTTGATCCCAAACCCGACGCCGGTGCCGACTACACGGGCCCGCTGGGCGGTACGTCGGCCACCAACGTCGAAGGGATGCGGATTGGCGAGCTGCTGCCGGAACTGAGCAAGTTGGCGGACAAGTATTCCCTGATTCGCAGCCTGACCCACGGGGTCAACGGCCACGAGACGGCGTCTTACCTGACCCAAACGGGACGGATGCCGGGGCGGATCGTCTATCCGGCCGTTGGTGCGGTGGTGACTGCCTTCAAGGGGTTCCCCAAGGAGAAGAAGAAGAAGGATCTGAAAGAGAGCCTCATTCCGCCGTATGTCGTCTTGACGAGTCCCCAAGGGCGGTTTTCCGAAGCAGGCTTTATGGGGATTCGCTACAAGCCGTTTGCCACCGGAGGTGATCCGAATGCGGCCCGGTTTGCCGTCGAAGGGATCGTCGCCGCCGATCTCTCGGATGCCCAACAGCGGCAACGTCGCGAGTTGCTGAAGCGCATGAACTCGCTCGGTAGCACGCTCCGAGAAGATACGTCGCTGGCCGTGGCCGCCAAGTCACGGGACGATGCCTACGATCTGATGCTGGGCGACTCCGGGCAAGTCTTTGATCTGTCCGTCGAGGACGATGCGTTGCGGCAACGGTACGGCCGCACCAAGTTCGGACAGTCCTGCCTGGCGGCCCGCCGGCTGATCGAGCAGGGAACCAAATTCGTGACGATCAACCACGGTGGTTGGGATACCCACAAGAATCATTTTCCCGCCATGCGCCGCAAGCTGCCGGAACTGGATCGCGGCCTGGCTTCGCTGATCGCGGACCTCTCCGACCGCGGGCTGCTGGATAGCACGATCGTGTGGTGCATTGGCGAATTTGGACGGTCGCCTAAGGTGGCCACCGAGTCACCGTGGAACGGTGGGCGTCATCACTTCGGTGCGGTCTTCTCGACCCTGGTCGCCGGCGGCGGTTTCAAGGGCGGGCAGGTAGTGGGCGAGTCGACCAGTACCGCCGAACGCGTCAAGGACCGACCGGTCTATCCGGGCGACTTGATCGGCACGATGTACGAACTGGTGGGAATCGATCCGGAAGCCGGCTTGCCCCATCCGCGTGGCGACTTCATTCGTGCCACCCCCGGGGCCGACGAAGGCATGGAGTCGGGTGGGCGTCTGACCGAGATCACTTGAGCGTCCGCGGCGAGCGATTCCGTCGCGAACCGGTCCGTAGCGATCAGGTGCGACGAAACGAGGAATTTGGGAGGCCCTACCGATGTTCGACAATCGCGCCAATCGACGCTGGTTCGCGTTCGCCCTGGCGACCGCTGTCTTGGTCCCATGGACTGCGGCGGCGCAACGGCGAGGACAGGACCCGCACCTGGCCTATGCCTACCCGGCCGGCTGCCAGCTCGGCAGCTCCTGCACGATGGTCCTCGGCGGTCAGCACCTGGAGAACGTCACCGAGGCTTATGTGTGGGGCCGCGGTATGGAAGTCGAGGTGCTCGGTTGGTACCGCCCGATGACACGCGGCATGTACATCCAGTTGCGGAACGCGCTCCGCGACGCGCGTGAGAAACTGGCTAGCCAGGGGAAGACGTCGCCCACCCCGGAGGAAGTCGCGACCGCCGCCGGTGTCACCGAAGAGCAGTTGCGGGAGATGGAGATCTACCGGCAGCGCGACCAGGATCCCAAGCGACAGCCCAACGATCAACTTGCCGAAGAGCTGACGGTGCGGCTGACGGTTGCCGACAACGCCACGCCGGGTAAGCACGAATTGCGATTGCGGACCGAGACGGCGATGTCCAACCCGCTCTGGCTCCACGTGGGGACCTGGGAAGAAGTGGCGGAAGTCGAGCCGAACGACACGGTGCCGCAGGAGTTTGTCAATGCGCTGCCGATTGTCGTCAACGGACAGATCATGCCTGGTGACCGCGACTCCTTCACGTTCTCGGCCAGGCAGGGTGATCGGCTGGTGATCAGCGCGGCGGCCAGGGACGTGATCCCGTACCTGGCCGATGCCGTGCCGGGGTGGTTTCAGGCCACGATGCGCCTGATGGATTCGTCCGGAAGGGAGGTTGCCCACGCGGACTCGTTCCATTTCCGCCAGGACCCGCTGATCTACTTCGAAGTGCCCCGCGACGATCAGTACACCGTCGAGATTCACGACACGCTTTACCGCGGCCGCGAAGACTTCGTCTATCGCATCACGGTTGGCGAGATTCCCATCGTGACGAGCATCTTCCCGTTGGGGGCACCGCGCAACTCGCAAGCCACCATCGAGCTCGAAGGGTGGAACCTGACCCAGACGTCGTTCGACATCAAGACGACGACCTCGCGGCTGTACCAGCCGATGCGATGGTTTCGAGTTCCCCAGCACGATGGGATGGAGGTCCGGTTTCCCTTGCAGATCGATCGCCTCCGGGAAGTGTTCGACGAGGAGCCAAACGACACGATCGAGACCGCTCAGCGCCTGGCGTTTCGCACGATCGTGAACGGACGCATCGATCGACCGGGTGACCGGGACGTGTTCTTTATTCCGGGTGGCGGGCGGTTAATTGCCGAGGTTCGCGCCCGGCGTCACGGCTCGCCCCTTGATTCCATGCTGCGGCTGACCGATGCCCGTGGCCGGGAAGTCGCCTACAACGACGATCATGAAGACAAGACACAGGGACTGTCGACCCACCATGCCGATTCGCATCTGGATGCCAGGTTGCCGTCGACGGGAGGCTACCTGCATCTCAGCGACACACAGGAGAACGGCGGCCGCGAGTTTGTTTACCGCTTGTATCTCCGCGCGCCGGAACAGGACTTTCAGCTCCGCGTCACGCCATCCAGTATTATTGCCCGAGCGGGCACGGTGGTGCCGATCACCGTGTATGCCCTGCGGGAAGACAATTTCAACCAAGACATCGAAGTCGCCCTGATGGAGCCCCCGCCGGGATTCACCTTGTCAGGCGAGATCCTGCCGGGCGACGAGGAACGCGTGCAGATGACGCTGACGGTCCCGGCCGACCCGCCCGACGGCCCGATCGCTCTGGAGATGGCAGGCCGTGCGCGACGCGGCAAGGGAAGCAGTGCCTGGATCACGCGACCGGCGATCCCCGCGGAGAACATGATGCAGGCATTCATCTGGCATCACCTGGTTCCCGTCGAAGCCTGGACGGTGGTCGTCAGCGGTTCGGCCGGCGCCAAGCCGCCGTACGAGATTTTGCGAAATGGCCCGCAGATCCTGCTGCGGCGGGGTGGCGAGATCCTCCTGCCGATCAAGCCCAGCGGCAGTGGATTTTTTGCGACGGAGAACCACCTCGAGTTGGCCGAGCCGGAGGGGGTGGAGGCGGAGGTCGTGACGGACGGAATGGGACGCTATGCGGTCAAGTTGACAACCGACGCAGACGAGGTCGAGGCGGGGCTACGCGGCAACCTCGTATTCCACGCATATCGCGAGGTGACGCCGAAACCGACCGAGGCCAACCCCAATCCCAGGCCCCGCCGCACCGACTACGGTTATTTTCCGGCCATGCCGTTCGAAGTGGTGGGCCGGTAGCGTCGGTCGGCAAGTTCCAGTCGGTGTTGAGCCTATCTGAGAGGTGGCCACATAGGGTCATCGATGACGACCCGGCAGGGCGGACGGGCATTGGCCCGCCAAGGGGCCTCCCGCGAGTGCACGGCTGGCGATGGTTTCGTCAGCCGCATTTGCCAGGGCAGGGGAGGGCGGTGAGGTATGCGTTCCAAGTTGTCAAGAAACGTAACGCGGCCGCCGGAGGTATTTCTCGATACGTCGTCGACGAGCCCTGCCAACGACGGGACAAACAAACTGAGATTCGCCCGACGCAACGCGCTCTCACCCCCTTGACGTTCGGAACATGAACGGGCTGCCTGCCAGCCTGCTTACTTGCTGTCCGTCAATACCGTTGACATTCCGTCCACCGGGCTCTTCACCGCGATCCCCGGCCGGTTCATCACATGCGTATAGATCATGGTCGTCTGGACGTCTTTGTGTCCGAGTAATTCTTGCACCGTCCGGATGTCGGCCCCGTCTTCCAAGAGATGCGTCGCAAAACTGTGGCGCAACGAATGAGGGACGGCGTTCTTCACGATGGCGGCACGCGCTACGGCTGCTTTGAAACCGTCAGCAAAGAAGTTCTCGCTCACGTGATGGCGTCGGACGGTCGTCGAGCGAGGATCTTCTGACATGCGGTGCGAGGGAAACACCCACTGCCATCCAAGAGCTTTGTTCTCATTGGGGTATTTTCGCTCCAGTGCGTGTGGCAGATACACGGTTCCGTAGCCGTCCTCCAGATCACGTTGATGTTGACGCCGCACCCGTTCGATTTGCTCTCTAAATGCCTCACGGCACAATTCTGGAAGCACGGTGATGCGGTCTTTGTCCCCTTTGCCGTTGCGCACCACGATGTGTCCTTCATCGAAACACACGTCCTTCACACGTATGCGGCGGGATTCGCGATGCCGCAAGCCCGCGCCGTACATAATCAGGAACATCAGCCGCTTCAAGCCCAGAAACTCCTGCAACAGTCGGGCGATTTCGTCTCGACTCAGGACGACCGGTAATCGTGCCTGCTTGTTGGCTGGTGTGACGTCTAGAAATGCCAACTCTCGCCCGAAGACCACCTGGTACAGGAACAAGAGGGACGACTTGGCCTGATTCTGCGTCGCGGCGCTCACGTTGGCGTCGACCGCGAGGTGGGTCAGAAACGACTTGATCTGAGGCTCGCCAAATTGCTCCAAGTCCGGTGACCGGCAGTGTTCCATGAATCGTTTGACCCAGCCCACGTAGGCGCGTTCGGTGGCCGCAGCCTTGTGCCGCAATCGCAGTTCCTTTCTCATCAGCTGTAGGACGGCAGGTTCTGTCGGATCGATGCGTCCAATCAAGTCGCGTTCGGGCGGAATTTCCGCACGACCACGGTTGGCACCGAGCGCCTGCTCACGCGCTGCGACACGCCCTAACTTTGTGCGGATTTCCCGCAAGCAAGGCTGGTCAGTTTTCAGCACCAGATCACGATACGCCTCGACCGCCCGCACTGCTTGGAGTCGCTGCCAGGCCGGTGTTCCATTGTCTCTCAGTGAGCGGGAGAAGCGGATGACTTCCTCCGCCGTCACGGAAACCCGTTGGTCGATGGTCTTGGCGGCCTGAGCGTAACGCCGCAACCAGAGGGGAAAATACCTCTTGTCGTTCTTGCCGAACGTTGCTTCGCTCAATAGCCGGCAGAAGCTCTTGATGCTCATTGTCTAGCCCTCCAGAAAGCTCTTCGCGACAGGTATGTCACCGTATTTACGCGTATGATTGCGTAATGCGCAGGTCGTGTCAAGCGGCCAGCCTAGGTAAGTTGCTCCACCTGGCAGCCTGCGATAAAATCTGTATGGCAGGGTCACTGACCGTGCGATACAACCGTTACCGCAGTGTCCACGACCCCCTGATAACCCCCGCGATATCAGCTTTATCACCGGTAGTGGCCGGGTGAATTATGTTAGTTAGGGGCACGAAAGAATGACGTAGGAGCTAAATATGCACAAAGTCTTCATCAGCTACTACCATAAGGACGACCAATGGGACCGCGATCGATTCGAGAAACAATTCGGCCATTTATTCATCTCCAAGTCTGTCAAACCGGGCGACATCGACTCGGAACTGAGCACTAACTACATCAAGAAGTTAATTCAAGAAGGCTATATCTCCGGCAGTTCCGTGGTCATTGTTCTTGTTGGGAAGAAGACTCGCTGTCGGAAGCACGTAGACTGGGAAATCTCGGCGGGACTCAACAGCAAGGTCCGCGGGTACTCAGGGCTGATTGGCATTCTGCTTCCAGATTTTCCATTGTCGGCTGATGGCAAATACAAATACGATGACATACCAGCGAGACTTGCGGATAATGTGAAAACCAGATTCGCGAAAATATACCCATGGAATTGGTTGTGCGCATACGAATCGCGATTGACAGATGCGATCGAAACGGCTTTTGACGATCGCGTCACAAAATCTGGAAAGATTGACAACTCCCGTAAACAGCTCGGTCGCAACTTGTGTGACTGAATCGCGGCCCCTAACAAAACGGTCAACCCGAGCGGCGGATGACGCGGGTTTTGAAATCACAGTCTCTCGGCCGCCGCCGGGTTACCTTGGTCGTTATTGGATTGGGTGCGCGGACGGATGTTGTTGCTTGTACCCGGTGGTGCGCAGTGGTTGCTTTCAATTGATGCGCGGACACAGGAACGCGTGTACCTCGGTGACGATTTGGCGTGCAGACGATTGATGCGCGGACGATAGATGCGCGGACGATTGATGCGCAGACGAAG
>JAUIGN010000010.1 GCA_030430075.1 bacterium | reverse complement strand
TCGTTCCTTGCGCGCCGTCATGTCCCCAAGATGACAACTTGCGCAATCGCTAGCTAGCCCAATTTCGAGAAAATTTGGCTAGCAATTCTCGTGCCGAACAGGATTGGGACAATCCCATTTTCGCGGTGCGAAGATAAGGACCGTCCTCGGGTCGATCTTGAGCTATCGCTAAGCAAGTTGGTTTTCTTGCTCCGTCGCGTCCAGGCCTGCGGAAAGCCCGTCCGTCGAGCCATCGAAAGTCGCCTCATTATCGCCATCGGGCGGCTGAGGGAACACCGCACCAGACTGAATCGTGCTTGGCCGGGGATGATCGATTCCTGGACGTGGCGTGGCGGTCGCCCGTTGCTCGGCGCGGCGTTGCTCGGACTGTTAACCGTGGTCCTGGTGATGCTGATGACCCGGGAACGCCCCGAGCCGCCCCCAGCACCCAGGCTGGCGACTCCATCCAAGCGCCCCGTTGCCGGCGAGACGTCCACCGTCGCGAAATCCAGCAGCGGCAGGCGGATCACTCGCCCGCCATCATCGGAACCGTTACGGCAACCCATCCACGTATCGTCTCCGGAGGACGCGGAAGCTCAAGGCCAGGAACCGATGCAAGCGCTCAAGCCGATGCTGGTCACGGAACCGCCCCAGGAACATGGACGTTACGAGCAGTTGCTGACGAGCGGCGAGGCTTTGCGCCAAGATGTCGGGAGCTTTGTCGCGAGTCTCATGACCAGCTTGCCGGCCCCTGATGCGGCCTACGTCCGCACACTCCACCGACTCCACTCGACGGGCCAGTTCCTCGGCCAACTCGAAGACTGGGTTGCCGCCCAGCCGCATCGTCCGGGCTGGTCGGACCAACAACAGATGGAACTGACTTCGTTGATGGATCGCTGGTCGACATTACGCCGGCAGATCGTAACCCTGTTTCGAGACGGCCAGGAGTCAATTCGGGAAATGGAATAGTAAGGAACGAGTCAAGGGTACCTTCCGCACCCGCAGCAGGATGGATGTGTGGCAAGTCGTTGACGACACGTTGCGGCATGATGGCAGAAGGCATGATGGCAGAAGGCATGATGGCAGAAGGCATGATGGCAGAAGGCATGATGTCATGCACAGCATGACCTACAGAATGGCGAAACAAGGCCAATTGCATTTCAACCTCGACACGCCATCCATGACGCGTTCCCAACATGGCAGGGCCACAGCCAAACGGAGAACGAATTGCTGCTTCACGTCAGACCTTGTTACGGAGAAAATCAAATGATGATACGCCTCGCTGCCGGTCCCACCGTCCCCGTCACCGGTCAAGTCGTGTGGCGGTTGATGCTCGCGGTGGCAGTCTTGATGCCCGTTTCCCCCTTGACGGCGCAGGACGCGACGAAACGTGAAAACGGACCCGGGCGGTCTTCGGATCAAGCGGTCGGGGAGCCCGCGCTCGCAGCTCCCGCTTCGCCAACCGGCCGCTTTTCAACCTTGCCCAGCGGGGAAGAGGGACGGCAGCGAACTGAACTGTTGGCCGGACACCTCTATCTATTCGGCAAGTCACTTGATCAGGCGATCAACGATCTGCAGCACAGCGACCTTAAAGCCTTCGCCAGTTCCTACCGGCGGATGGTGGCATCGTATGGGCAACTGGCCGACCAGGTTGGCGACGCGTCGCAGGCGCTGGGTGACGCCTCGAACCAGATCGAGTTGGCAAGACGTTCGCTCGCGCATGTCGGAGCCAGCGACCCTGCGCCACCCAATGAGGCGGCAGAATTGGTCACAGAGATCAGCCAGATTCGCACGGTGCTGATCGGCAGGCTGGGAGCATTCCGCACTCGGCTGGATGGGATGGAGGGCGCGCCGCGCCAGAAACTGCTCGTTCAGATCAAGGGACTGGTTCAGCGGGTCGAACAATTGGACCGTCTGCACGGGACGTTGCGCGACGGCACGCAGCCGCTGTTGCCCGGCCTGGCCGCCGAAGGGCTTGGCGAGCAACTTGACACAATCGCTGCCGCCTTGGCCGAGAAGGACCTGCATGCCTTACTGGCGGACCCGGCGGCGACTCGACCAAGCCGTGATGCAGCCGCTCCCGCCGATCCGCCGCAGGAAACCCCAACGCCGCCGGTCGACCAAATGCCGGCATCAGAATCGCCGCCGTCAGACGATCGACCGCCCGCGGACGCGGAGCCTCCAATTGCCTCGGAGAGGGAACGCGCGTTGTCGGTGGACCCGACGTCGGTTGACCCAGGCAAGCCAGTAACGGTCGGCGAGCGTGCCGATCGTCTTGCCAGGTCAGCGGCTGAGCCAAGGGACGCATCCTTCAATCCAAGGCCGGCTGAACCAGCACCGATCTCGACGGAGTCTCAGAGGATCATCACAACACTGGGCGGTTCCGGTACGTTGGCCAGCTTCGACGGCCACGGTCCCCACGACAGCGTGGCCTACCAGGCAGCCGAACCGGCCGGTGTCGGCAACGGCCCTGTCTGGGACGTCGAATTTCATGGGGGATCCGCGACTGCTCGACGAGCACAGATTGACGGCGCTCGCCTCGCAGCGGTCCGCCAACGCCGGGGATTTATCGAAGCGGTGCTGATTCACGATGGCCAAACCTCGCGGCCGATCCCCGTAGAAAAGCTGGTACATGACTACCCGCAGTATCGAGGACGGCGGGGAATCATGCTCGCGCGTCATTGGCTGGGCGACGTCGAGGACCGGCTGCTCGGTTATGGCGGAGGCTGGCAAGCCTGGCTGCTGATTGATGACCGAGTGTTCCGCGAATGGATGACCATCGTGCACCACGAGGTAATGACCAATCGGAATGACTGGAATTCGGTCGAGCGGATTGAGGCGGGGGTTTATCTGCAAGAAACCGCCACGGCGTGCATCATGAAGTTTCGCTTGCACAGGATCCACACGCGAGCCCCGGAGCAAGCTCCAGCGGGCACCAAAGAGCCGGTCGCCACACCTCCTCCAGCAACGCCGCTCGACTCGGATGCCTAACAACGAATGGGGGAATGCCTGACGCCCACGATTTGTGGCCTCCGTCGCCGGAATTTGCGTACTTTCCGGACATTACTGTTTGTGCGTTGCTGAAAAACACTCGATCGATTCGACACGCCAATCGCTTGGCAAGACATTCGCCGCGATGCAGTTATCGAAGATTAAGTCATCGAAAAAGAATGCTTGAATCAAGCTACCAACTTGCTACGATGCAGCCTGTGCAGTTGGCGATCGCACTCGGGCAAGTGCATGCAAAACGATCCGATGGGATTCTCCGACGTGGCCAGTTCTTTGACAATCTGTACCACCCATCTTGCCTGGAATTGCCATTGACTATTTTACCCAGACTACGCCAGTGCTGGGCAACTCTGTAAGTGCTTTAACCGCAGTGATTTAGGCTGCAATTCTGGAGTTTGACGCGCACTTTTGTTTTCCGACTTCGTCGGAAAAGCCGACAAGTGGGCAAACCTGCCCTCCAAAGCCTTGTCTCACGGGGACTTACAATCCCCAGGGGCGCAACGGCATCCCTGAAGAACATGGGATTGAAACGGAAGCACGGTGTGATCGTGATCACTCCACACGCTGGCGCAACGGCATCCCTGAAGAACATGGGATTGAAACCTGAGGCGGACTGTGCCGATCAGCTTGCCGCCTTCAATGGCGCAACGGCATCCCTGAAGAACATGGGATTGAAACCTTGAAATGAGAAATAGTGACGGCTGCTCCTCCGCGGCGCAACGGCATCCCTGAAGAACATGGGATTGAAACCAGATGCAGGTCGCCAGGCTCTTTGGGATGCGCAGGCGCAACGGCATCCCTGAAGAGCATCTCAGGGCGCAACAGCATCGTGGGCGAACCTGGGTGTGAGCCTTGGCCGCGTATCGCGTGTGCGTCGAGTCGTGAGACCCGGAAAGCGTGGGTGCGGTGGCAGGAGACCCTCGCACAGCATTTGCGTTCCCCGCGCACAGCGTCTTGTTTGTTTTCTTGATACATCGTGCGGAATGGCGCGGATGTGTCATCCACGAACGTTGTTTGGCGTACAAGGTGTGATCCAACTTCAGGACGATGGAACACGCCAATGAATCTGCTCTTTACCCAGCTCCCTTCGTTGCAGCGCTATCTGGCTGATTCGAACTGGTTGGCCCTGGTGCAACTTCTTGTCTTCGCCGCAACTCTCTCCCGGGTTGCTGGCCGAACCGCCCGTTCGGTCGCTACCTCCATTTCGCCTGGCGACCCAATGGTGGGCGACGGTCTCACCGAGAACCTGGCTCGACTCTGCATGGGGCTCGGGTTATTGCTGACGTTTTCCGGACTCTACGGGTACCTGGCTGCAGGCGAATCGGGCGATCAAGGCCCGCTCTTGATGGCACTCGGATCGAGCGCCATCGGTTACAGCGCATGGACGGTTTGCGCGGCCGCATCTGTCATCGACGACTGCCGCAGGGCGTACCAGCAGGTATCTTCGACCGAACCTGACCGACCAGCGCCGCTTCACCTGAGAGACCTCGACGATGAGCAAGAACCTGATGCTGATCCTGATTGCCGGCGTCGACATCTGGGCCGCGTTGTTGATCACTCAGATCCGCAAGAAGGCACAGCCCTGGGAAGTCTCGATGGCTATCAGCGACCAGCAGGCGACAGCCGGCCTGACGAGAGCGGAACCGATTCAGATCTGGATGACCAGGAATGGGGATATCGGCTTCTGGCCGGAGAGGAACCGTCCGCGGACACTGAAGGAAGTGAATGACCGTCTTCGGCGTCGCGCGGTGCAGGCCCCGGAGAAGCGTCTGGAGGTCCGGTTATTGTGTGATCGCGAACTGACGATCCACGAATGGGGCCGGATCGCCCTGCAACTCAGCCGCCACGCCGAAGCAATCCGGATCGGCCCACTATTGGATTGACATGCGAAAGAGGGAAAATAGGAGAATCATCCCAATGGCCGAGACCGGCCCCTGAATGTCACGTCAGATATCGGCAATCGATGAACGGACTTTCCCCTTTCTGGAACTTGAGGAACCACGAGTGGTAGACCGACGAACGCCCCGGCATCGTGCCGAACACCTCCTGCAAGTCCTGGTCCAGGTGGTTGGCTCGAGGCGCCCTTGGGTGATCGTCTGGTCGAGCGTATTGCTGGTGTTCCTGGGGCTCTTTACGTCGGGCCTTGGCGGCCTGGTCGGCCGGCTACCTTGGTTCCAGTCGGTGGACGGAGCGCCATCCTTCCTGCTCGAATTGCTGTTCGTAATCGCGTTTCCGTCGCTCCTGGTGGGTCTTTGGCTTTACACGCGAAACAGTATCGAGCGGGTGCGGGTGCATGTGATTCAGAATTCCAACCCCAGCAAGGCCAAGGCCCTGATCCTGTTTCTCAGTCCAATCGGCATCGATTTGCCGAACCGTCCCAGCGACCGCCCCGTCATCGAACAAATTCTGGCATCCGAACAAGAGATCGGGGTTAGCGAAGAATCGGTACGGGAGCAGTTCAACGGTTCCTGGCGCATGCCCCTCGAAGCGATCGCCTACCACTTCGAACGGCTTGAGCAGGTTGTCGTGATCCCGTCGGCCGACTCCCAAGCCCGGAACGGCAGTACCAGGCCGGGGACACACCATGAGATGGCGACGTTCCGCGCCCTGGTAGAAAAGCTGACCGCGAGCCGCCGGGTCGAGTGCCGCAGCATGGCGGAACTGATCCCGGAACTGCAACAGCCGTCCAAGCCGCTTGAAAACTTTGCCAGCGGTACCGACTTCGAGGACGCGGAAGCGCTGGTTGAGTGTGTCGAACTGGCCTACGACTACCTGCTGCAACGCAATTTGCCTGCCTACGAAGTGATTGTCGACATTACCGGCGGCCAAAAGGTTCCCACCGTGGCCGGTGCCGCCGTCGCCCTGGCCGAAGGGCGACGGTTCCAATACGTCAGCACGGTGAATTACGTGTTGCGTGAGTACGACGTGACGTACTTGCAGCCGTGACGTATCTGCAACCGTGACTTCCGCACAGGCTTGGACGGCATGCTGTGCATGCCGATTCACGGACCGCGGGCCGGCAAGCACAAGCTACGCGCCGGTTGGCCCCGGGCAAGAATGAGCTCCAAATGCGCATCCAAATGCGCATCAAGTTAACGGCGAAGAAGGAGAAGGGGACGAAGGAAAAAAGGGAAAGAAGAAACGTCATGCACAGCATGACCTACCGAAGCGATGAAGCATTGCCAGGGTTGAAAACTTGCAAACAAGCACCCACCCGATAGAATGGCCTCCGATCGAACCGTTTTGGGGATGTAAACCATGACAGCTTGTGTGGCAGGTGGCGAACTGGCGAGCGGCGTGCGTCACTTGTTGAGCCAGCTGGTGATTCTGCCGCGTCGCCTGACGATCGCCTTTGCCCCGGAAACACCACGGGAAGCGTGCGAGCTACAACGATTACGAGGCGTCTGGGGCGCGGCGCTGCACGCGTTGGATCTGGAGGCGTACGGGTCGATCTTTCATCCGCCGGCGTCGCGACCTCCCAGCTACATCCTTCGCATGGCCGATCAGGCGGCCCAGCACGAAGTCGCATTCGACTTTTTCTTGGTCGGAGCGGGCGTTGACTACAACGAACCGGCCCTGCGCGCCTGGGACATCGCGTCCGGGATGGGACTGGGGAAGTCGAGACACCCATTCGTCGTGCGAAGCCGTCCCGCCCTGGATGCGGCCGGGCATCCTTCTCAATCGAGGGGCGGTTGGCCGCTGTCGGGCGCCACCTGGCCATTGGCCGGACCACCCGCCACAGCGGCCTGCCGAATCACCTTCCAAACGCCCGTGGCCCTTTACCAGGACCGCAAGGTGATCCAGCGACCGACGCTGAAGCAGCTCGTGGCCAAAGCCTGCCGTCGCGTCGAGTCGTTTCTGGCGGCCGAGGCAGCCGACCAGTGGCGGCAACTGAAGGGCGACCTGATCCAGGCGGCGGATGAGGTAACTGCCGCACCCCGCTTCGGCCAGCCGCTGGGTGTCGCCCGCTATTCCGGCAGCCAACGACGCGACTTTCCAATCGCCTGCGTCCCCGGCGGTCTCGATCTGCCCCACGGCCCGGGACCACTCTGGCCGCTACTCGCCGCACTGCAATGGCTGCACGTCGGCAAAGGGACCAACATCGGCCTGGGACAAGTCGTCGTGGAACCGCTGCCAAATTCCCAAGAAAACTCCCGTTTCGTCGACGAGGTGTCACTGGACCATGATCCGTGGCGTACTGGCGAGTAGGAAGAACGCATGTACCTGACCTACGACATCAAATCCATCCAGCGGGTGATCTTCGCTGTGCCGAAGCTCAAGCCGATGATCGGGGCGAGCGGCCTGATCGCGGACTTTGACCGCGCCGCGCAGCGATTCGTTGCCGACGAACAACTGCTGTTTGCCGGAGGTGGCAGCGGAGCGTTTCACTTGGGAAGCTCGACGGAGGCCGAGCAGCTTCGTGAGCGACTGGTCGAGAAGGCACATCGCGACGGGCTGGACCTCCGCGTGGGAATCGCCACATCGTACTCGCAAGCCAAACAGTGCGACCTGCTCTATCCTTATTGCCCGAGCGAACTGGCCGGCGAACCGTGCGCCATGTCCGGCCTCTGGCCCGTCAACGACGAGACGGCCTGGAGACGCGATTCCACCGTTCATCATTTGATCGGCCAACGCAAGGATGCCGCCAGAAAAGACCCACTGGGCACCCAGTTTTTGGAAGATCTGGTCGACCAACTGCCTCTGCGCTTGCTCGAACACAACCTGCAGTTCTTCAAGACCCTGGTGACCGATCCCGCCGACCCTACCGAAGACGCCGAAGCAGACGCGGGTGCTGCCGCCCTGGGAAACCGGTCCCGGTTCGCGATCGTTGCCATGGACGGAAACGATGCCGGACAACTCCAACTGGTGGCGGAACGCCTGGTCAAGGCGGACGACCACCCTTGGACCGAGGAAGATCGAAGCCAATGGTTGGGCAGGATGAGCCGCGCGTTACAACGGTCGACACGCCGCGCGTTCCTGACCGCCTTGGCCCGGGTGATCGCCGCTTGGGCCGAAGACCTCAGCGACCAGGAACTGCGGGCATGCATCTATCACGACCAGGATCGGGGCGGCGAGGTCCTGGTGCTCCCGTTCCGGCCTCTGATCCTGGGCGGCGATGACGTCCTCCTGTTGTGCCATCCGGCACATGCGATGACGTTCGTGCAAGCGATGCACCAGGAGTTTGCCCGCCAAACTCGCCTGGCCAGCCAGCAAGCGCAGCCCGAATCGCTCTGGCTGCCGGACCATCCCAGCCTAACAATCAGTGCCGGTATTCTGTTCGCGAAAGCAACCTTTCCGCTGCACATGGCGATCCCCTACGCGGAGCGGCTCTTGGGAAATGCCAAGGCCGCCTACCGCCCGCAAGAACAGAACTCGCAAACGCCGGCGGCCGTCGATTGGGATACGATCACGGACACCCTGATCGACGCCCCCGCGGATCGGCGCAATCGGGAACTAAGGTTTCACGACTCCGAGCGCAACCTCGAGATCCGCTTGACGCGACGCCCCTATCTGCTTGAACCGGGCGAGCGGGGCCCGGACATCGGCACCCTGCTGCAGCTCAAGCAAAGGCTGGCCGGGATCTCCACCAGCATGCGATCCCGGATCCTGCCGGGCCTGCGTGACGTCTGGAGCCAGCGGATGAGGTTCATCGCTTCGGTTATGAAGAAGCACCCCATCCTGAAGGACGAACTGTGGGAAGAAGACGGACACCTCGGCAAGAGCTGGTTGAACAAGACCGTGAAGACCACGGTTGGGGAAGGTGGTGCAAAGATCGAAAAGAAGCAAACCGTGCGGGCGACGGGGCTTCCTGATGCGTTATTGCTGTTGGAAGAGGATCATCGGTTGAGCCAGTCGACAACCCGACAGGTGGCGGAGGTCTCTTCATGAACGCCTACACCTATTCGATCCTGCTGACCAGCGATGCCGAGCCCGGGACGGGGCTGGGCGGCGAGTCGGTCAACGAGCTGATTCCTCGGGACCATGAAAATCAGCCCACGGTACGGGCCTCCCACGTCAAAGGCCTGATGCGCGAGGCAGTGGCCACGGCGGCGAAACAGTTCGGCTGGGACGAGGAGTTGGAAACGAGAGTCTTCGGCGCGAGCGGCCGGGAATCGGACGTCGACGCAACCATCCGACTGACCGACGCCACAGCCAACGAGCCGACACGCAGCCGGTTTGTCACCCGGACGCGCCTGGGCGACGACGGGGTCGCCGTCGACAAGACCTTGCGGACCACCGAGTGCCTGCCGATCGGAACGCAGTTCGTCGGCCAGCTGTACAGCAGTTCGCCGCGCGGCTCCGTGGAAGACCTGGCCTGGCGCTTCGCCTTGCGATCGATTCCCGCGATCGGTGGCGGCCGCAACCGGGGCTGCGGCCAATGTGTGATCGAAATCGGCGCATCGGCGGACGACGACAGCCAGACGGGCAATGGCGGCCAGGCAGGCGGCGACAGCCAGGCAGCCGCGGCCCCAGAGACGCCCGGCGAGTTGCTCAAGGCCCTTCATGACCGACTGCGAGACGACGACTGGAAGGTACAAACGTCCGCCGACCGGGCAGCTTCCAGCACCCTTGCTGCAACGCACGCGGTTCTGCGTTTGACGTTCGAGGCGGAAACGCCCATCTGCTGTCCTGAGATTCCCGACAAGACGAATGTGATTCGGTCCGGATTCAGCATCCCGGCCAGCGCCGTGCAGGGCGTGATCCTGCATCGGATCAACCAGGAACATCCGGCCTTGGCGGACAAGCTGTTTGCTTGCGGCCAGTTCCGCGCCTGGCCTCTACACCCGGTCGGCTACGTCAACGCCTGCCAGAAAAACGGCGATGGCGAGGAGCCCACATCAGCAGACGTCGCGGCGGCGATTCGCGTCAGCTTGACCCATCGCGCCAAGAAGTTCTCGCTGGGTGAAAAGGAGTTGGGACCGGACGACTTTCAAGATGAAGCGATCGCGGCGTACGACTGGACCGAGGCATCACGGGGCGCGCCGCTGAAAGCGTCTGACGGCGTGTTGCTGGTTGGCCGTTCGTCCAGGATCCGGTTGTGGCCGGCGGGATCGATGCCCCGCACGATCAGCTCGCACGGCGTTCACAACGATCCCGGCACCGGCGACGGGCGTAATCTGTTCACCGTCGATGCCATGGCGCCGCTCCGCTGGCAAGGGATCGTCGTCCTGCCGGAGAACGTCGCCGATCAACTGCAGAAGAGCCTCCAGGCAAACCCGGTCGTGGCGGTTGGCAAGAGCCGGACGGTGCGGGGGACCGGGCGATTGACGGCCGTCCGAGTCGCCGACGAGCGGCCCATTGAATGGCAGAACCGGACCGGCACGGACGAGCCGACGGTCCTGGTGGCCCAGTCTCCCCTGCTGATCGAATCGCCCGACGCAACGGAGTCGGCCGAATCGCAGTTGGCCCGTTTGGTGCGGCGCTGGAGCGAAGAGAATTCGTTGGGCGCGGTGGAGTTGAAGAACCAATGGGCCAATGCCGGGATCCGCTTCGGCTGGAACCGCACCACGCAGCGCGGGCGGCTCGATGCCTGCAAGGTCTTCTTGCCGGGAACGGTCATCGCATTCACGACTCGCCTGGACGATGCGGCCCTGGCTGCGTTGCAGCACGGCATCGGTGGCGGACGTGAGCGCGGCTATGGGGCCGTCAGTGTGCATCCGGGAAAGGCAACATGTCTCTTCAAGCAGACGGCAGAGATTCCCACACTGGAACCGCCATCCCAATCCATGAACCAGCAAGGTGCCATTCAAGCCGTGCTGGCGATCGCCCGGTCGACGACGCAGCTTCCCAGCCCGGCCCAGATCCGGGCCGTGCAGCAGCGGGTCAAGAAGGATGGCCAGGACAAAGCCAGGACGTACCTCAAGCGGCAGATGGAGGAACGGCCTGCCCGGATCTGGTTTACCTGGGAGCCGATCATGAATCAGACACTCGAACTCCTCGACCCTGGCAAGCACAACCAAACCGATGCTGCGCAGGCCTTGGCCCTGCTGGCCGATCTCAGCACAGATCGGACCATGCCCCAGTGACCGCGGGGGCGGTGTCCGACTTGCCACGCGCCGACGATCCGGCACCGTATTTCTGATGCGCAACAGCGAAACGGGTATCAACCGATGGCTCAAGCGATCTACGCACTCAATCTTCCCTTACGCTTTCCCGCCGGCATCGCGCCGGGCGAAGGCAGCGATTACAACGTGTTGACGCTGGCGCGCAACGGGCAAGAGGTGCCCGTCCTCCGCGGGTCAGCGCTGGCTGGAACGTTACGACATGCCTGGGTTCGCTACCTGCGCGGCAAGGGGCTGGCGGGAGACGCACTGCAGCAGGAAGAACGACGCTTCTTCGGACACGCCCTGGAATCGAGGAAGATCACGGTCGCGACCAATGAAGACAAACAACCGGAGCCGCAGTGGAGCTCGAGTGCCCTGCAGGTTGGTGACTCGGTGATCGAACTGGGAGCAGCGCCGGTGACCACCAGGACGCACCATTGGCGCAACCGCCACACGGGTGTTGTCATGGATGGCGGACTGTATTCGCTGGAATGCTGTCCGCCCGGGTCGTCGGCGGACGCCGTCTTGTGGCTACGCGAACCGGACGAGGTCGAGGGCCCGGAGTCGACCGTGACGGAAACGAAGGCATCCGTCACGGAATTTTTCGAGGCACTCGTGAGAGGGTTTGCGAGTGGTCTCACGCTGGGCGGCAGTTCGGCGCGCGGCATCGGCCGGGTCGAGCTGGATCGGGCAGCCGCCAGCTACAAGAAATACAACCTTGCCGACCTGGATGACTACGCCAGCTACCTGGACGATCACTTGGGCTGGCGGCGAACCGGGCAGCCGGTTCCGTCCGGCCAGCCCTTTCCGGAAACACCCCGTGACGGGAACGCGTCAACGCTGGAGATCGATGTTTGCTTCGTGATTCCCCGTGGCCAGGATATTCTGGTTGGAGACGGTCAGGGGTTGGACCACGAGGTGGAACCTCAGCGAATCACCCGTGCCGACGGCACGGAGTGCTGGCGGTTGCCGGGTGGGTCATTGCGGGGCATCTTTCGAGGCTGGGCTACCCGGCTGGCCGCACGCGATCCGCGGTTTGCGGACTGCCCCGTCGTGGATGACGCGCAAACGTATGCCGACCTGCCGGCCGATCGAAAGCCCAAACCACCTCGAATTGACACGGAACACGACCGCGCCCGGTACCTGGCCTGCCCCGTCAATCGCCTCTTCGGTAGTGTCTTCGCCGCCGGACGGATTCACATTTCCGACGCGGAAGCGGCGTGTCTGCCCGAGATCACGGCCACTTTTTACCAACGAGACCAGCCGCCCGTACGCCGCGACGTCTATCCCGAAGAACAACTGCGGATGCATGTCGCCGTCGACCGTGTCACCGGCGGTGCCGCGGAGAGCATGCTCTTCGACAACACCGTGTTGACGGCCGGACCGGATGGAAGGTCGCCCCAGTTTCAGGTCTCGATCCGCATTCAGGATCCGGTGCTGCATGAAGTCGAATGGGTTGTGGCGACGCTCCGGGCGCTCGACCTGGGAATCCTGCGAGTCGGCTCCAGCAAGAGCAGCGGCCGGTTGAGTCTGCACAATGTTCGCGTCCGGCCGTCGGACGGCGACTTCGCCCGCATGTTTCAAGGTCTCACGGTCGCGGACCAAGCGGTTTGACCCAACTCCACCGCCGGCCCGCGATGGTGGGCATGACTGACATGGGGGAACCACGAGGTTCCGACAGCGAGGAAACACGATGAAGATGGACAAGGGGAAGCTCAAACAGATCAAGAATGGCTTTCGCGTCATGTTGCCCACCAAGAAGGGCTCGGCCGACTTTGCCATCCCCGAGAAGGCGGTCTGTTTTCGCAAGGATGACGGTGAGGACGGCCTGGAAGTCGATGTCGAACGGGATGCGCAGAACCGAATCGTGAAAGTGACCATCCCGGGTAAAGAAGTCGTGACACCACGCGCGGCGGCCCCGCCAGCCGACAAGCGCCGGGGTGCCTCGGGAGGCCGCGGCGGATCGGGCCGCGGTCGCGGCCAGCAGGACCGAAGGGGCGGTCGCGGCCAGCAACGGGGCCGGTCGCAACCGGCCGCGACTCGGGGTGTCAAGAAGGCTCCGCCTCAGGCGATCGGCCTCCCCTTCCACAACCCGTATACGTTTCTCCCCTTCGGCGAACAGCGCGAGGCTCACGCCCCCACACCCTTGACCGTGGATGAGGTCGAGCGGCAGCGGGTGACCGGGGTCCTCGAACTTGAAGTGACCACGCAGAGCCCGTTGCTCTCTTGCCATCCCAATCCGATCAAGGAAGAGCAGGGCCACAAGACCTACGCGGCGCTGACCATCGGCAACGACGTGATCGTACCGGCCACGGGGATTCGCGGTGCGTTGCGGACACTGCTGACGGTCCTGACCGGCGGAACGCTGGGGTACATGAATGAACATGCTTACCTTTGCCAAGGCCGCGATGTGCAGCTCGGCCCGCGCGGCGACAACGGCTCGCCCACGAAGCCAGCCAAGGTGTTTCTTGCCGAAGTGACGAAGCCAGGTTCTACGTTCCGGGACGGCGAGATCCGCTTGGGCGAGACGAAGCTGGTGCGGCTGACGGCACTGGAACGGGTCAACAAGCGGCGGTTGCCGCGCGGCGACCGCGGGCCCACCCTATGGGCCGGCTTCGACGACCAAGGCAGCCTGACGACGATCAAAACGAAGTCGACCGCCCAAACACCTTGGAAGCTGAAGATCTCCGGCCAGCCGGTGGGTGGCCGCAAGGCCTTGGAAAAGAAGCGCGAGGGAGCGTTCCTGCCCAACGGTCCGCCAATCGTTCTGCCGTCGGAATTCTGGGAAGCGTACAGCGGACGCAATGCGCACGGCAGTCGGCCGGAACTCCGGAAGGGCGACCTGATCTGGCTCGAACCGAAAGATCCTAACGCAACCGAGATCACCGAGGCCACCCAGATCGAATCGATCCAGTGGGCTCGCTGGGGAAAGCGGGGGCAACCGCTGAAAGACGAGAACGTGGTTCCCAAACATGTCTGGCCGGATGTCATGCAAGACGGTGATACCGTTGACACGGTCACGAATCTGTTTGGGCAAGTCCCCGGCCGGGGCCAGCAGGCAACCTCGTTCGCGGCCAGGATCCGGCCGGAGAACCTGGCCTTTGCGGACGCCAGGTCCAAGGTCTTTCAGGAACACCTGGCGCCCCTGGCACCGCCGCATCCGGGGTGCATGGCCTTCTATCGGCAGAGCGAAGCGCCTGACGACGTTTCTGAGAAAGACTCGCTGCGCGGTTACAAGATCTACCGGACGTCGCAGGAGCGGGGTGACCAGGCACCCTGGAAGTTCAACACTCAGGGCGTCTATGACGATTTCGGAAAACTCAAGTCACCCAAACAAAAGGTCAACAAGACGTGCGAACTGCTCCCCGAAGGGTCGGTCGGCACGCTGCGGATCGCCTTCCGGGCACTCTCGGCGGCGGAGCTTGCGTTGCTGATCCAGGCCACCGCGGTCCCCTGGCGGCTCGGCGGTGGAAAACCGCTGAGTCTAGGACTTTGCCATGTCCGGCTGACCAGGATCCTGGGCGAGGATGGTGAGGACTTGCGGTTCGAAGGCCCCGAGTTTGCCGAGTGGACGTCGACCAGCGAAGGCGGCGTGTTCGCCGTCAACGGTTGGCAGAAACAGGTTGGCCACCTGTCGGCACGCGTCGCGATGTGGTGCCAGAGTCAGCTGCCCGTCAAGCGTCTGCGCTATCCACGCGCAGTGACTCGAAACAATCACAAGAATGCCCGCGGCGGGCATAGTTGGTTCCAGCGCCACGCCATGCCGCGGATGGTCAGCACGGGTGACGACGGGCAGCGTGAGCCGGGCATCGCACCATTGCACGTGGACGGAGAACTCAAACGACTTGTCACCGAACTTGCTGGCGAGGGCATCGAACCGATGGACCCGACGCTGCCGATGATTGCGGGCCAACTCCTGCCCCTGTTCCAGCCGAATGCGCCGGATCAGGATCTCCTTTACGGTTACGACGGAATCGTCACAGACTTGTATCAGAGCGACAATCGTCGCACGTTCGTAAAACGCATCGAGGAGTTTGATACCGGCAAACACGTGACCGGGAAGGAGCAGAGTTCGGTCAGTTCGCAAGCAGATCAGAAGGGCGAAAATCCCGAGGACAACAAGCTGGACAAAGGAGACCGCCGCGAAGGGGCGCCGAGCGGCAACCGTGAGTCTCGCCGGGAGCAACGCCGAGGACGGCAGGGATAGCCGGGGAGCCTTTTCTCGCAAAGCAAACCAGCCATTAACGCCGTCAGGACGAAATGCGTTTCGCTGCGAACACGAGAAATTATGGAGACCTGCGGTCAGCGGTTTCGGCGGGGTCGGAGACCCGCGCCGAGCAAGAAGGGTCGGAGACCCGCGCCGAACAAAAAGGGTCGGAGACCCGCGCCGAGCGGTTATCCTCGATGATTCATCAGCCGGTGGGCGTTAGCCCCGGTTCCGTGCAGCGCAGGGCAAACCGGTCGCGAACCCGTGGCGGGTGAACGGCGATGCGCGTTGAACATGTCTACGACGAATCACGACAACCCAACAACTGGCGCTGAAACACTGCTTTTCTTTGAATCACCCGGGCTTGCCGGAGGCAGAAATTGATGACAGCCGCATCCGTCGTCTTTTATTCGATCGGCGTGACCGAACCGATCACGCCGGACAACCAACTGCCCGAGTTGCCGGAGATCCCCCGGGGGGCGGTGGTTGTGATCGAGGGCCGGGCGCCCGTTTGGCGCTACGGATTCGCGTTCCATCGACTTCACGCGTCACCCGCCGGAGCGGTGGCCGTCTATGACCCACGGCTCGGCGCCGTCATCGTCGCTTCCCACTCGCCGACGTTCCGGGAAGGTGACATTCTGGACGTCGAGCTACCGTAGGGGGGCATCGTTCACTCTTCCGCTGGTCATGTTGGGCATGGTGCAACCAGGGCCGGTCGCTGGCAGAAACGTCGCATCAGTCATGCTTCACACAAACCTCAACGGCGGGGCGCAAAGCGTCTCAGCGGCGCGGGGTACCGGTAGAGTGGGTCGAAGGGATTGTCGCTGACCTTCCAGAGGCGGTCGGTGTGAAGATACATCTGCTGTTGTTCTTCGCGATTCAGGGGGCGGGCGCCGACGCGGCCGAAGACGGCGATCTGGTTGCCCGATTCGTCGACGGCCCGATCGCGATCGACCCCCTTGGAAATCGCCAAGGCATGCCCCCCCTTGGGCAGTTCGTAGCTGGCGACCAGCTTCGGCGTCGGACGGGGACTGAAGCCGTCGTTCCCGGGCGTCTCCGCCGACGTCAACTGCACAACCCGCAGACCATTCTCACCATCCGCCAGGTAGGCAAACTCGCTGACATACGTGATCCCCAGTTTGACATCGTGCAGGTCGTTGATGCGGCCTTCGGCATCGTAGATCTGGTCGAGCTGCGGGCGTTCGGGGTTGGTGATGTCCAGGATGATCATCCCCGATTCACCGCCCGCGACGTAGGCGTAGGTCCGCGCCAAATAGATGTTGTTCGCTTCGGGCAGCTCGATCGCCGACACCAACTGGGGCGCGTGCAGCCTGGTGATGTCGAGCACTTTGACGCCTTCCTCGTCGCAGACAAATGCGTAGCGGAATTGGGCCTGCACCGCCTTCGGCCCCTCGAGGATGTCGTGGCCCAACACGGCGGTGATGGCGGGCTGGAGCGGATCCTCCAAACCGACGACAACCAGCCCCGCATCGCAACAGATATAGGCATACGTGCCGATGATTGTGATGCTGCTGGCACCGTTCAGGATCCCGCCGGGATTGAACGTCAACTCACGCTCGAGAAAGTTATTGAGCGGGTTGCCGTCCAGTAGCGTAGCGGCACCGACCAGGATCAACCCTTCGTACTTGTCGGTCACGTAGATGTGGGCGTAGAGGCCGTGAACCGCCTGTTCTTGATTTTCGTCAAAGTGTGTCCGGGTCGGATCGGGTGCCAGTGTGGTGGGCGCGGCGAGTGCCGTGGCGTACTTGGTCTTCACGTAAAAGCGTTGTCCCAGCGGCGAAACCGGCGCCGTCGTAATCCGCTCGGAAAACGCCTTGTCGTCGATGAACGCGATATCGAAGACACGCAGGCCGCCCTTGCCGCAAGCCGCGTACAGGTACTCGCCGCGGGCCTGCACCATCAGTACTTCCGGTTTGCGGAAGGGATGCGTAATGCTCTCCAGGATATCCTTCCCCGGGTGTTCGTGAGCATGTTCCAGCCACCCGTCCCGTTCAACGTGCTCGTGATAATTCTCCGGGAAGGCCAGCCGGTGCAGGTTGCTGCCGATCACCGCCTGCGGCTCGTCCTGTTCGCTGACGACGACCCCTTCAAACCCGTGTTCGCCGGCGGCGACCCAGCAGAAGCGGCCGATGAAGTTTACGTAACCGGTCCCTTGCATGAGCAACTGGGCCATGATCGCGTTGTTGTCGTTGTCCTTCGAGACGTGGCAGTCCGAACACATCTTGGTTTCGGTTGTACCGGCTCGAAAGGCACCCGTGCGATCGTGCTTCGGCCCGCCCCGAACCGTGTGCGGAACGTTGGTGCTGAAGGCGATGCCGCTGAGCCCTTCGGCGGAGATCGTCTGCTGCTGGATGTAGATATTCTCGCGGTTCTGGTTGTAGGAACTGACGTGGATGGCACATGACGAACGGGCCGGGCCGATGCGGTTTCCGGTGACATTGCCGTCGCGCGCCAGCATGTAGACGTCGTCCCGCAGGGTCTGGAAGTTGTACGAGACATAGTTGCGGGAGACGTCGCCCCGGTTGTGCAGCGACGGCATCTTCTGATTCGCTTTCTGCGGCAGATGGCAACCGAAACAGCTTGGGTTCCAGGACGAGTGGCAGGCGATGCAGCTCATCGTGGCCCCCGTATGGGCACAGGCATCGCGGCCCGGATCGCCACCCCATTCCAGTTGACCGCTGGGGTCGAAGCCGACCGTTTTCGCCATGTGGGAGAGCGGGTTGTAATGCTTGTCCTGCGGATCGATGGTGGCCGCGGTCTGGACCACTTCCCACGTCTTGTCACGTTCGACCATCGAGTTCTGAAAGAGTCGCCGGCCGCGGACCTCGAAGCGGGGCTTGCCGAACGGCGTCCGCATCGCCAGCAGGTTCGTGCCGTGCCTCGGGGCCGCCGGCCCCGAGGTCTTCATGCCCTGGCCGACCAAGAGCTTTTGCGGAACCGTCTGCGTGGCATCGCCGTGGCAATCGACGCAGGTGATTTCGATGGCCGCCCGCACCTCACCGTAGAGCTTGGTATTGCCGTGGACATCCTGGTTGAAGTGGCAGTCGATACAGTGCATGCCCCGTTCGAGATGGATGTCCATCAGGTGGACCGGGACATCGGCCGCCCGCTTGCCATGGACCTGTTCCGCTTCGGTCGGCGTCCTGACCGCGGCCTGCAGCTTGTCCGTGCCGGGATTCGTGACGACCTCGCCCCGATAGTCAAGCAGATTGCCTTGCCGGTCCTTCTTGAACACGGCCCGGAAGACCCAGCCATGACCGTGAAAGTCGGCGAACTGTGTGTGGCGCGCGTGCGGGTTGAGATCACGCACGTTCGCCAGAAACTCGGGGTCCGACCAGAGCCCGCGGGCCGCCGCCTCGTCCGGATTGGACATCTGCGAGCGGATCAACTCCTCGGGCGTCGGGTCATGTTGTTCGTGCGGGTACATCAACTCGCCATCGGTCTCGTTGTCCCACCACATGTAGCCGAGGTAGCTGTTCATGACATTGGTGCCCGGATGCACGTGGCAGACAATGCACTGACTGGTGGGGATGGAGAGCGTGAACTTGTGCTCGATGGGATGACCCGACTCGTGATGCGAAATCGTGGGATCGCTGGAGTGACTGAGACCCCGATTGCCAAACCGCGCATAGGGTCCGGAATGGACGGGCGAACGGTCGTTGGCATAGACCACATGGCAGGCGGTGCAGCCACTGGACCGGTAGTCGCCCGGGTGATCGTTGGTCCCCAGGAAGTTGAGCGTGGGATCGAGGAGTCGCGTCTTCTGCAAGCCGATGAAGACCGGGTCCGTGCGGTTTTGCGTCCCGAGTCCCCGATCGCTGACTCGCTCGCGCGGCCGTCCCGGCTCTTCCAACCGTTCGGGGATGCCGATCTCAGGCCGAAACCGACCACCCGACTCGAAGATCCGCAGGACGTTGCCCGGCTGAGAGATTTCGAATCGCGGCAGCGGATCAAGGTACGGCAGCACGCCGTGGTTCTGCGTCTCTTCGTAAGTGGGCGGAGGCACGGTCTGCAGGCGCTGGGGCGCGCCGTGCATGCTGTAGCTTTCGCCGAAGCGGGGCCATTTCTTGGGAAACGCACCGTTGTTGTAAAGGGCCGCCCCCCACAACATGCAGCCGTGCGTCATCATGCTCTTCTTGACCGCCAGCGTCTCCTGAGGGTGGCACTTGCCGCAACTGAGATGGGCCACTCGCAAATCGCCCGGATTGACGAAGCGAACAAAGGCGGGACTTTCGTGATTCAAGAGCGTGTACGAACGGACCGGGTTGGCCGAGCTGTGCCAGGCCTCGGGAAAGGCCGCCGGAACGTGCGCCGACTGGATCGTGGCACCGTTCGGATTGCCGCCATGACAGTCCGTGCAACCGAGATGTACGGTCGGTTTGTTGTGCATGTCCGTCGCATGCTGGTGGCATTGCACACAGCCGTGGCTCTTGGCAGCCGCCTGCTGCCGCGACTGGCGGGTCAGGTCGACTCCGAGCAAGGCCGGATCTTCGGGAAACGGGTGATAGGGCTGAGGCCCGGGCAAGGGCGCCGGCAACAACTCCGGAACACGATCGTCGGGAGTCTCTCCGCGCGACGGCCGGGCGGCGGCTGAACGCCGCCGCAACGGCTGACCGCTCGCTGCCGGAGCTAGCATTGCAGCCAATAAAAGCATGCCCATCAGGCAGCCGGCGGGGCGTACCGCCGGCGCGCAGCGGGACCCGTGCGCATTGGGCAGATGGGGGGCAACCGGCCGCGACCGGCGAGCAGGCCGAGTGCATCGCGACGACGGCGGCCCGTCGTACCGGAAAGGGGCCCGCGCACGCAATTGGAGGGCGGTTCTAGGGACGATGGGAGACTCCTCACATCAGACGGAGCGGAAAGCTCGGAGTTCAATACGTGAGGATGATATCGAGGAAGGTGGCAAACTGTCCATCGACATTTCCGACCAGCGGATCGTACAGTGTCTTGAATCCGTCGCCGGGGATCAGGCCCGAGATGCCGCCGACCAGCAGCACGTTGTTGTTATGGTACGGACGATACTCGACTCCCAGGCTCAGATCGGTGCCGATGAAGTTTCGGATGCCGCTTTGGAAGACGAACTGTTCGAGCACTTCCGTTTGTTCGAACCAGAGCAGGTTGGCGTTGCCGATCAGTTTGAGACGCGGGGTCAGGTCGGCGTCCATGCCGGCATTGACCAGCACCAGCCCCGGGTTGACGAAGTTGGTTTGTCCTTGAAATTTGCTGGAACGCAGATTGGGAACCAGGCTTTGGCGGTTGACCAGGTTGACGCCGAACAGCCGCACGGTCTGGCGTTGCCAGTAGCTGAATTCACCGCCGGCAAAGTTCGGGTTGTCGAAGATCGCATCGAAGCCTTGGCCCTGCCCGTCATTGATATCATCGTCCCCGGACGACCAGAAGAACGAACTGCGAAAACGGATCCAATCCCGATCGTAGGACAATTCGAGGGCAGCCATCTGGGCGTTGATGCTGAGTCGGCGACCGGCGAGCGGGTTGAGCTCGTCGCGCCCCAGCGCCCAATAGAATGCGTGGCTGACGTTGAAGCGGTTGATATGACCGTTGCCGGCCCAACCCAGGTAAAAGACATCGACCCGATGGGGCTGAAAGATGCCGACCGGATCGGGGCGGACCAGGAAGTCGTTCTCGTCGAACTTGGTCGTCGCCTGGTCCCGGTTGTAATGAAAACTGAGCTGCGTCGTGTAGCCCGGCCAGATGAAGTCCTGGCGATAGTAGTTGGCGATCACGGTGTTCTGTTGCCGGTCGTCGAACGTATTGAGCAGGCTGTTGGTCTCCTTCTCGGTCTGGTCGAACCAGATCAGGTTGAACTGATCCCGATTGGCATTGCGGTTGCCGAACAGCCGTACGCTGCGATTGATGTCGGCAAAGACGAAACCTCGAAAGTCGCTGACAAACAGTTGCGAGCCGGCGCGGAGCGAAACGAAGTCGTAGTTCGCGCTCAGGTCTGCCAACTTGGTTTCGACGAACCACTCTTCCAAGGCGAAGTCGTTGCGGGCCCGGGTCGTCCCCGCTTCGACATTCGGATTGACGACCGCCAGCTCGTCGACGTCCAGGTAGTTCAGATTGAAGATCGAGTTCACTTTGACGCGCCAATCCATCGGCTTGAAGGCCGCGTCCCCGTGGAAGAGGTCGAATGAGATAAGGAAGTTCTGGTTGTAGAAGTACTGGTCGGGATCCCCAAAAAACTCTTCGCTGAACGGGTCCTGGGTGCTTTCGAAAGGGGTCGTCGGCGTCGGGACTTGCCGGGTCTCTTGCAGCAGGTTGGTGGCGGCGGTCAACGTCAGGAACGTATTCTGCCCCATGATCGGGTAATCACCCTTGAGCACATTTTGGTTGTAAGGATCAAGGAGACGTCCCAGTTTGTACGGCGCGTGCGCCACCCAGGGGTCCGGCTCCTGGTCGCGATCCCATTCGGGAAAGCCGATCCGCCAGCGATCCTCAACCGGCGCGAAATGGGCATTCTCCTGCACCTCGCTGGGCAACACGCCCGATGGCCCCGCAAAGCCAAGCGGTGGTTCAGGCGCCCATTCAATCAGTGGTTCCAATTCGGACGTGAGCGGCAGCGGAATTTCCTCGGCACCTTCCGGCCCGATGGGCCGGCCCAGGATCGCAGGCCGGTCGAGGCGTGGATTTAACGCGTTTGCCGCTCCGATATCTTCGGCCGGTTCGTCGGCCATACCGTCGCGGGCCATCCCGCCGCGGCTCGTCGCGGGACCCGTCACCGGGGCCGCGGGGTCGCGCGCAACGGGCGGCGGGCCGGATTCATTCGACGTTCGCGGAGCGGGCAGTTCGTCGGCCACCGGCAAGGCATGGGTGGGCGAAGGCGAATCGAGCGGCCCGTGGTCGGCGCCGATCTGCGGTCGGTTCAGCGGCCGGAGCGAGCGACCGGCCGTGGTGGGTTGCTCGTCGAGCTGCGGGGGGGCCAGGGTCGGCTGATCGCTGATCGTCGTCTGGAAGCTGGCCGGCAGGACCAGGAAGTCGATCCGCCCACCGTGCCCGGTTGCTTCCCACGGGCCGGCCGCAGTGCCGAGCCACTCGTCCGTCGATCGTGTCGCGCTGCTCCCGGAGATCGGTCGTTCATGACCGGCACGTGGAAACAGGCGCGGAGGTTGGGCTACCGCCGGGCGCACCGCGACGCAGGCACCACATTCCATCACCAGCCAGCAGCAGATGGCGAACAGGACATTGGAACCGCAAAGGTGGAATGGCGGACCACACCCACTGGCCCGGGCGGCGAACCGCGCGGCCGATGGACGGCACTTGCTCAAAACGTCACCAAAAGAACGTGCGCGCAGCGGTAAACTCTTCTGGTTGTATCGGTTATCCGCACAGCACCGATCAAACCGATCCCGCGGATTTTTCCCACCGAAGAAAAGGGGAGACTCCCACTTTTCGGCCACAAATCGGATGCGCAGGTAGACTAGGTAGATTGAGGTGTTTTTTGGTGGTGCGCAGATTCGAGATGAACCAGGGATCATGATGAAGAGTCTACGAGATCGAGCGCGTCGTACGGCCCGCAAGCCGCGTCGACTTCGCTTCGAACGGCTCGAGGGCCGACAGTTGCTGGCTGCGGACGCGCTCGAGTTGGATTGGGTGGACTCAGCATGGCAAGCCGAAGGTGAATCCGCCGCCAGTCCGTGGCACAACGGCGAACTGCGCGAGGACGTTGACCGGAACGCACAGGTAACGCCCCGCGATGCACTGGTGGTGATCAACGACCTGAACGCTCGGGGCGCGCGGCGACTGGTGGCGGCTGAGGCGGAAGGGAGCGACGATTCGCTCCCCATGATCGACGTCAACAACGACCACTTCGTCACTTCGCTGGACGTCTTGATAGTCGTCAACGCGCTGAATGCGGAAGGCGAAGGTGGATCGAGCGAAGTGATCGAAGCGGCCGAGGTCGAGGCGTTTCTGGCTCGAGCGGCGGCCGCCACCGTCTCTGAAGATGCCATCATCGCCATCGTCGACCGCGGGGGGCGGATCCTGGGAGTTCGCGCCGAGGCAGACGTGTTGACGACCTACGCCGGCCGCCCTGACGACTTTGTCTTTGCCGTCGACGGCGCGGTTGCCAAGGCGCGCACGGCGGCCTTCTTTGCCAACGGCGACGGCGATGGAATTGTCGGCCCCCTGACTTCGCGGACGATTCGCTTCATCAGCCAGTCCACCGTCACGCAGCGCGAGGTCGAGTCGAATCCGAGTATCAAGGACCCGGACGCGACCGACCGTGGGCCCGGCTTCGTCGCACCGATCGGTCTCGGCGGCCACTTCCCCCCGGAGATTGCGCATACTCCGCCGGTGGATCTCTTCGCCATCGAACACACCAACCGCGACAGCGTGATGCACGCCGGGAAAGATGCGATCCCGGGAACCATGGATGAGGGAGAAACGGATCTGGGAAAGCGTTTCGGCGCGACGACGCTGGTCGACGGCATTGAAGCGCCCGAGTCCTACGGATTCGAGTCCGAACTGGCGGCGGATGCTCGCGCGCGGGGGATCGCGACGTTGCCCGGCGGCATCCCCCTGTACAAGGCCGACTCGGAAACGGGGCAACCGGTTTTGGTGGGCGGGATTGGAGTCTTTTTTCCCGGTCCGGACGGGTACGCCACATTTGAACAGGCCTTTGTACCGGGGATTGGCCAAACCGAGTACGAACGGACCAACGCGCCGAAGGTGCTGGAAGCAGAGCGGATCGCCTTTGCGGCAGCGTGTGGCAGTGCAGGTGCCGGTGCGTCGGTCGGCACCCTGGGTGGCGTGGATTGCCCGGCCGGTTATGACTTGCCTTTCGGGCGGATTGACCTCGTCGGCGTGACGCTGGAAATCTACGGCCCCAATCCCACCGCCGCACGGCCGCAGTCGGGTGTCACCACGCTGCTGACGGAAGGAGGTCCCCTGGGAAACGGTGACGGGGACAGTGGTGCCGACCAGATCGTCGCGCCGGGCGTGACGTACCGGGCCGGCGAGCCGGTTCCGGACGGCTGGCTGGTGCCCGCGAAGGACTCGGAGGTGTTGCTCGATGACGGCGTGACCCCGGAGCTGACGGCCGCGGATGTCGAAACGATCATCACGCAGGCGATTGACGAAGCCAACCTGGTGCGGGCCGGCATCCGTTTGCCGATCGGCAGCCGCACGCGGATGGTCTTCTCGGTTGCGGATCGGGCCGGCAACGTTCTGGGCCTGTATCGCATGCCGGATGCGACGGTCTTCTCGCTGGATGTGGCGGTCGCGAAGGCCCGCAACACGGCTTACTATGCCGAGGAAGACATCGCGCCGGCAGATCGCGTCGATGACAACGACGACGGTGTGGCGGACTTGCCGAAGGGGACGGCCCTGACCAATCGCACATTCCGATTCCTCAGCGAGCCTCGCTACCCATCCGGAGTGGACGGTTCACAGCCTGGCGACTTTTCGATCTTGCGGGATCCGGGCATCGATCCATTGACTGCAGAGAACGCGGGTCCGCCGCTGCCGGCGTCCGTCTACTCGTCGGACGACACCAGTGTGCTTGGCTTTGACGCCTTCAATCCCGGCCGCAACTTTCGCGACCCCGACAACATCGAGAACCAGAACGGCGTCGTCTTCTTTCCCGGCAGCGCGCCGCTTTACGTCGACGGCAAGCTGGTAGGCGGCTTCGGCGCCAGCGGCGACGGTGTGGACCAAGACGATGTGGTGACGTTCTCCGCCACGGTCGGTTACAAGCCGCCCGATGCGGTTCGCGTGGATCAGTACTTCGTCCGCGACGTGCGGCTGCCGTACCAGAAATTCCTGCGCAATCCGCGGGGGTAATTTGAATCATTCATCAGCCGTTGGGAGTTAGCCCACGGTTCCGTCGACCACCAAACAAACCGTCACCATCGTCCGGCTTCGCTCCGCGAGAGGACCACCGCCACGCGCGCTCACGGTACGCATGGGCGAAACGAATTGATCGAGTGGCTCCCTGGAGCCGACCATCATCAACAGGAGTCAAGGATGACCCACTCATTCCCGCAGGGACCCGCTTTGCGCTGCGTCAGCTTGTTGCTCATCGGAGCCCTGCTGGCTTCGATCACCCCGCGCCCCGCGGCGGCCGGCCGTCCTGCCAGCACGAAGCGCGTCGACGCGCCGTCACCGTTCGGCCCATCCCAGAAGAAGGCAACGCGACCGCCCGGGTTGTGGCGATCGGCAAGTCACAACCATGCCCGAGCGGGCCATCCGCAGCGGATCGCCTGGTACGCCAAACCATCACGGTCGCCGTGGGACGCGTTCGGCTTCGTCGGAGGCAACGCGGCCGGCCGGGGCGAACCCCGGTGCGTCGATGAAGGCACCTGGGGGCTGGACGCCGGCGGCCTGTTCGGCAAGCGGCGCGTCTGGCTGCAATGGTTGCACGGTCGCCCCTCACACCAGGAGGGCGGTTCCTACGAACCCGACGGCCCTCACCTTGCTTGGTGACCACGTTGCATTGCTGGTACCATGTCCGGCGGCACGCAAGGCATGTTCGCCCGTGCCAGCTTCCCGGCCGGCAACGTCATCCCTTCACGAAGATCGCGCTACCATGATTTCTCCGACCAAGAAGATCTCGGCCAAGCCGGAAGCTGAGCTGGCACCACGTCGCGATGACCAACTGCTGAGTTCGGAGGAGTTGCAGCAATTCGAGCTCTTCGGGGAACTCAAGAAGGCGATCTCCGTGGAGAAGTTTCCCGGTTCGATTGTGCTCCGCAAGTTTCGCCAAGGGGATACGATCTGTCGGCAGGGAGACCGGGGCCATAGCGCCTTCTACGTCGCAAGTGCGGCCGACATGCAACGCCTGGAGGCGCTCCGTTCCGGCAACGAGCCCCCGGCAGCCGCAGCGGAAGAGCCACCGGAGCGGCGTCGAGTTGCCACGGCGTTCCTGACAGGCAGCACCCAGGTCGCTCGGACCAGCCTGCTGGGGCGATGGCTTCCCGGCCGGGCCAGGCGGGCCGAGCGTGCGGACCCAGCGTCGATTCCCAATGACGGCCCCACCGATATCGACTACGCAACGCGTCAGGCGCCGATGGTGGAAGGTGATGTCTTCGGCGAAATGAGCTGCATGACGCTGGCCCCCCGCTCGGCAACCATCGTCGTCGACGAAGATTGCCACATGATCGAGTTCCTGCGCAACATCTTCGACAAGGTACAGAGCGATGCCGGTTATCGGAAACGGGCCGACGAGGTCTATGCACAACGCGTCCTGAGCACGCACCTGGGCCGGCTGGAGATTTTTCGGGGACTCACCCCCGCACAACTGGCGACGCTCCGCGACGCCGCCCAGTTGGAGGTGGTCGAACCGGGCGCGGTGATCTGCGATGAAGGGGACCTGTCCGACAGCGTCTATCTGATCCGCAGCGGCGTCGTGCAAGTTGTCCGCGGTGCGCACGTCGCCCTGCGCGAAGCGGACGTCACCGATTGGCAGGCCTTTTGCCAGGCGCTCGTTGCGGCGGCCGACGGCCCGGGCGACGAATCGACCGAGCCTGCGTCTTCGCCCGGAGCCGCGCGCCCGGCCTCCGGTCCCGCAACGAAATCGAAGGGGAGCGTCGCTGATATCCTGGCAGCAGCCCGCGGCAGCAAGCCGCCGGCCAAACCGGCGGACGCTACCCCGTCGGAAGCGGGTGCCAAGTCACAGGATCGGGCCCGATCCGAGGCCCGCACCAAGCCGAAACGGTCGGCCGCCGCCGGAAAGTCTGCGGCCGACATCCTGGCGGCGGCCCGAGGTGGGGCGAAGACAGGTAGCGCGGGCCAGGCGAAGCGATCGGCTGCGCCCGCCACAGGTCGGCCGGGTTCCGACGATCAAGATGCACCGATGCCGCTGAGCATGTCGCCACCGGCATCGGTGGGAAAACCGGCCGCGCTGGTCTGGAATTGGTTCGCACCGCACGTGCAGGCGGCCGTCCGATCGATCGCCGCGGGAAAGGAGACCGAGGATGCCAGGAAACTGGTGATCTCTGCGATCAATCAGCTGATTCGCCGCCGGGACTTCGTCACATCACCTGATGTGGCGACCGTTTTAACGCAGCGCGAAGTGGCCCATGTCTGGTCCACCTTTCCGCAAGGCCTGAGCGGCACCAAAAAGCTGTGGTCCGAATTGGAAGTCCGCGTGGCCGGCGTCGCCGCGCTGCGGGCCATCTTCCCCGCTGCGTTACGGCGGCAAACGCTGTATCAAGGACCGCCGGACATCCTGAGCTACCTGTCGCGGGGCGATTGCTTTGGCGAAATGGCGGTCGTCCTTGACGCGCCGCGGCAGGCCACCTGCATCGCCTACGATCACCCGTCCGATGATTCGAAACGCAAACCGGGACGTGTGGAACTGGTGCGGATCGAGGGCGCGGCATTCAAGTCGTTGCTGGGAAGTTCAGACATGCTGCGTGCGCGGGTGGACCAACTGGTGCAGGAACGCTACGGCGATATCGTCGCAGGCGAGCTGCGGCCGGCCGGCGAAGACGAACCGCTCTCCCACTCCCAGGCGTACCGCGACGAGGGACTGGCGCAGGGACAGAGTCTGCTCTTGATCGACCTCGATCGGTGCACACGGTGCGGCGATTGCGTGCGCGCCTGCCAGCAGACCCATGACGACGGCTATTCCCGGCTCTACCTGGACGGGCCGAAGTTCGACCGCTTTCTGATCCCCTCCGCCTGCCGCAAATGCCTCAATCCGGCCTGCATGATCGGTTGTCCGGTCGGTTCGATCCAGCGCGGCGACAACGGCCAGATCGAGATTCGGGACTGGTGCATCGGCTGCAAGCTGTGCGCCGACCAATGCCCCTACGATTCCATTCAGATGCATGATCTGGGGATCATTCCCGACGAGACGGTCGGGTGGCAGTTCGCGCCCGCCTCGGCGGTCGCCGGTCGCAACTGGCAAGCTGCCCGCTTCCGGGGTCGCGGTTGGGCGGCCGGTGCGGCCCCCTTCCAGTGGACGCTCGACCTCGTCGAGCAACTGGCCTCATACAGTGCGACCGCCTGGCAGGCCGAGCCGGGTAGTGCTGCCGAACCGATCTGCTTTCGCTACCCGTTTCACCTCTCTCGCCGGCAACTCGGCCCCGGCGCGTTTCACCTCCACATCAGCTCCACCGGCTTTGAGGTTCGTGCCTGGTTGAACGGCCGGTCGATCTCAGCGGAACCGCCCGCCAACCCGAAAAAGAAACCCAGGTTGGACGAACTGCAAGCGCGGCTCGACGCGGGCGAATTGCGCCGCGGGTCGAACCTGCTGGCCGTCCAGGTCAGCCCGCCCGAACCGCCCGACGGTGGCGGCCAATTCGTGCCCAAGTATAATCAGCTGGTGCTGTCGGCGCGACTGGACGCCTTGCCGCAAGCCGGTGAATTGGCGACGGCGACCGCTGGCGAGCGATTCGATTTGGAGGTTGAAATGGTCAAGCGGCGAGCGGTGGTTTGTGATCTGTGCAGCTCGCTGGCGAGCCAAAGGCCGGCCTGCGTCGACCAGTGTCCCCATGAAGCAGCCATCCGTGTGAACGCGCAGTCGGAATTTCCATCCCCGGGGCGATGAAGGTAGTTGGCATGCACTTGCAAGATGTGATCGGCACGCACAATTCGCGGCGCACCTTTCTGGGCAGATCGTTGACCGGGCTGGGGACGGCGGCGCTGGCCTCGCTGATGGATCCTCGGTTGCTCGCCGCCAGCGAAGCACGAGTCGGCACGCAGGGAACGATCAACCCGCTGCATTTCGCGCCCACCGCCAAGCGGGTGATTTGGCTTTGCATGGCCGGCGGCATGTCACACCTCGAGTCATTCGATCACAAACCGAAGCTGGCGGAAATGCACGGCCAGCCGATGCCGGAATCGTACACCAAGGGCCAGCCGATCGCCCAGTTGCAGGGCAAGCAACTCACCTGCTTTGCACCCCAGCACGCCTATCAGAAGTATGGCGAAAACGGGCAGGAGATCTGCGAGATCTTTCCTCGGCTGGGAACCGTGGCCGACGAGATGTGCATCATCCGCTCCTTAAAGACCGAAGCGATTAACCACGACCCGGCCCACACGTTCATGAATACCGGGACCACGATCTCCGGTCGAGCTGCAATGGGGTCCTGGTTGACGTATGGTCTGGGTGCGGAAACTGACAGCCTGCCCGGCTTCGTGGTCCTCACGTCGCTGGGCCGCCACGGCCAGGCGCAACCGATTGCCGCCCGCCAATGGCACAGCGGCTTTCTGCCCAGCCGCTATCAGGGGGTCGAGTTTCACGGCACCGGCGATCCGGTCCTCTATGTCAGCAGCCCACAAGGTGTTGACGACCGCAAGCAGCGGGACGTCGTGTCTGCCGTCAATGCGCTCAATCAAACGCTCAATCAAACCGAAGACGATCCGGAGATCGCCACGCGGATCGCCCAGTACGAATTGGCGTTCCGGATGCAGACCAGTGTTCCGGAACTGATGGATGTGTCTGACGAACCGGAGCATGTCTTCGAACGCTACGGCACGAAGGGCGGCGACGGGACGTTTGCCGCCAACTGTCTGCTGGCCCGGCGCCTGGCCGAACGGGGCGTGCGCTTCATCCAGCTCTATCACCGCGGCTGGGATCATCACGGCAACATCAAGCCCAAGATCAAAGGGAGCGCCGGCGAAGTGGACCAACCCACCGCGGCCCTGATCCAGGATCTGAAAGAACGCGGAATGCTCGACGAAACGCTGATCGTCTTCGGCGGCGAATTCGGGCGCACACCCATGGCACAAGGAACCGGGAGAGACCACCACATCAAAGGGTTTTCCATGTTCCTGGCGGGCGGCGGGATCCAGGGTGGAATCACGCACGGCGCCACCGACGAGCTGGGCTACAACGCAGTCGACGACGTCGTCAGTGTCCACGACCTGCACGCCACCATGCTGCGACTGCTGGGCATCGACCACCTCCGCCAGACGTTCCGCTACCAGGGACGCGACTTCCGACTCACCGATGTGCATGGTGAAGTCGTCCAGAAAATCATCGCATAGTTGGTAAACGACCAACGACCACGCAGGTAGTGATGACGGGTTCCGTCGAGCCCGTTACATCATGGGAACGCGTCCCACTCACGGCGGGAACGAGGCTATCGTGCCGCCGGGGTGGGAAAACTTCGGTCGTGCCGACGGGGTGGGCGACCTCTCTCGTGCCGCCGGGATGGGAGACCTTCGGTCGGCGGGGTGGGAGACCTTCGGTCGGCGGGGTGGGAGACCTTCGGTCAGCGGTTTCGGCGGGGTCAGAGACCCGCGCCGAGCGGGAGAGCGCGTGCGTGACCCGCGCTGAGTTTGTGATGACCCGCGATGAAGCGTTGTGGTTGCGTCGCTCAGTAGCCGATGCGGATGGAAATTCCGTGGCCACCATAGAAGAAGCCGGCCGGAGCGTAGCCATAGTGGTGGACGACATGGCCGTATGACGGATACACAATCGGCCCGTGGTAGACGTGCTGGTGGCCAACGTGATGGTGCCCATAGCGAACAATGGGCGCCCGGTAGACGGCGCGGTGCGGGATCCGATGGTGGTGATAAACACCATGGTGCCGGCGGACAACACGTCGACCGTGGCCGGCAAGCGCATCCTGCGAGGCAAACCCGAGCGTCACAAGGACAGCCAATCCGAGAATCAAGCGATACATAACGTTTCTCCTTCACGTGGCCGAATCGCAGGCCGTCGTGCCCATCGGACACCGGTGTCGGGGCCGTGTGCAATCCGTAGAAATTGAGGGGATCTTCGAGTACGATTGCCGAGAGACGCTTCCCTGGTGGATGGCCGGCCGCTTGCCGGGCGATCCCCATCGTGAATTGTCACCGCCAATCGTGCTCGTCTCCACAACCCTCATTTTTACGAAAACGACAGATTATGAAAACCACCTGTCGGCCCGCGATGCTATCACTCCTGGCGCTGGTTGTTTCGGGACTGGGTCTCGCCGCGATCGGGCCGCTTCAGCCACTGGCGGCCGACGATGAACTCAGCTTGCGGCCCGGAGACCGCGTTGTCCTTCTGGGTGGTACGTTTTTCGAGCGGATGCAGGCGTACGGCCAGTGTGAAGCCGCGCTCTTGAGCGGTTATCCAGAGACGGACCTGGTGGTTCGTAATCTGGGCTGGAGCGGCGACAACGTTTTTGGCGAGGCGCGGGCCGTCTTCGGGTCGGTCGAAGATGGCTTCAAGCGGCTCGAAAAGGACGTTCGCGATGCTGAACCGACGGTGGTCATTGTGAACTACGGTGGCAACGAAGCGCATGCCGGCACGGCGGGGCTCCCCGTGTTCCAACAGGGGCTGGCCAGATTGCTCGATACGCTGGAGGCCATGCCGACTCGGGTCATTGTGTTGCTACCCCACGCCTACGAAGACCTGGGAGGCGGCCTTCCTTCGCCGGCGGCGTACAACGACGACCTGGCCGTCTATCGGCGCGCAATACGTGCCACGGCGGCAACTCGGCAACTGCCCGTCGCCGATCTGACGGCGGTGATGCGTGCGGCTCGCGACGATCTGCCACCCGGGCAAACGTTAACGGAGAACGGTGTGCATCCAAGCCCGCTCGGTTATCGCGCGATCGCACCTCATTTCGCCCGCATGCTGGGTGGCCGCACGGTTGCCTGGAAGCTGGACCTGGACGTTGCCCGGCAATCGCTCGATGCGACCGGCTGCACGGTGCAGACGCTGACCACCATCACCAAAGACGGATCGCCCGCAGGTGCTCGCTTCGCGGTCCGCGATGATCAGTTGGAGGCATCTCAACACAACGACCACGGGAGCCCCTCGACGCTGCCCCAGGGACGGCTGACAATCCGCGGCCTGTCCGCCGGCACGTACGAACTCACGATTGACGGCCAGGCGATCCAGGCGGCCGCTGCCGAAGAATGGGCCGCCGGCGTAACGCTCGCCCAGCGGGGCGGTCAGCAGCAGGCTGAAAAACTGCGTCAGGCGGTGGTGGCCAAGAACCAGTGGTATTTCCATCGCTACCGGCCGCAGAACGAAACGTACCTGTTCTTGTTTCGTAAACACGAGCAGGGCAACAACGCTGTCGAGATTCCCCAGTTCGATCCGCTCGTCACCCAACAAGAGAAAGAAATCGCGGCCCTCCGCCTTCCACAACCGCGGCAGTACGAAGTACGCCGCGTTGCGGATTGAGCGCCGTGCGGCCCCGGAACAGCCGAACGCCCCAATACCTATGATGAATTCACTCTCCGCCTCGCGCCGCGCCGCACTTCGTACCGCCCCGTTAATTCTGGTCCTTGTCACCTGGCTGATGATCGCGGGCGGGCAGCCGGCGTACGGGCAACGCGACCTCAAGGACATTCCCGATCCGGATCCGGAAATCGAGCGCAAATCGTTTATTGTCGCCGACGGCTTCGAGGTCAATTTGTATGCCTCGGATCCGCTGATTGCCAAGCCGATCCAGATGAATTTCGACGCGGCCGGGCGGCTCTGGATTGCCAGCAGCGAAGTGTACCCGCATATCAAACCGGGACAACAGGCGACCGACAAGATCCTGGTCGTGGAAGACAAGGACCGGGACGGCACGGCGGAGACGACAACCGTTTTCGCCGACGGCCTGCTGATTCCCACCGGCGTCATTCCGGGCGACGGAGGTGCGTATGTCGCCAACAGCACCGAACTGCTGCACCTGCAGGACACCGATGACGATGGGCGGGCAGACCGGCGGCGGATCGTTCTTTCCGGCTTTGGAACCGAGGATACCCACCATCTACTGCACACGTTGCGTTGGGGTCCCGACGGCTGCCTCTACATGAACCAGTCGATCTACATCCACAGCCACATCGAAACGCCCCACGGTGTCCGCCGCTTGAACGGCGGAGGGATCTGGCGGTTTCGTCCCGAGACGCTGGAACTCGATGTGCTTTGCAAAGGTTTCGTCAACCCTTGGGGCCATCACTTCGACGCCTGGGGGCAATCGTTCGCTACCGACGGCGCCTACCGCGAGGGCATCAACTATGTCTTCCCCGGCTCGGTCTTCGTCTCCTCGCCGGGTGCCAAGCGCTTGCTGACCGGCTTGAATCCGGGCAGCCCCAAACATTGCGGGCTGGAGGTTGTCTCCGGTCGCCATTTGCCGGACGACTTCGCCGGCAACATGATCACAAACGATTTTCGGGCACACCGCGTCTGCCGGTTCGTCGTTCGCGAGGATGGAGCCGGATATGCCTCTCGGCAGGAGACGGAGTTAATCAAGACGTCGCATGTGGCGTTTCGCCCCATCGACGTCAAGATGGGTCCGGACGGCGCCATCTACGTGGCCGATTGGTACAACCCGATTATCCAACACGGCGAAGTCGACTTTCGCGACGAGCGGCGCGACCATACGCATGGACGGATCTGGCGGATCACGGCCAAGGACCGCCCCTTGGTGAAACGGGTCGAATTGGTTGGTGCGGAGACCGAGTCGCTCCTGGACGTTCTCAAGCATCCGGAACAGTGGAACCGGCTGCATGCCAAGCTGCTCTTGAAGCAACGCGGCCTGGAAGCCGTTCGTACGCCGCTGGCTGCCTGGCTGGAGGCGCTCGACCGCGACGACGCACAATTCGATCATCACCGGCTCGAGGCGCTCTGGCTCTACCAGGCGCTGAACTCGGTCAACGAAGGCCTGCTGCTGGAACTGTTGCAGTCCGGCGACCATCGAGTGCGGGCGGCGGCAATGCGCGTCGCCTCGGATTGGCAACCCCGTCTGCGCAGCGATGCCCTGGAACGGTACCGGGTCGGTGTGACGGATCCGCATCCGCGCGTCCGTCTGGAAGCGGTCCGAGCGTTGGCCGCGGTGCCCACGACGGAAGCGGCCCAGACCGCCCTGCTGGCCCTCGATCGACCGCTCGACCGGTTCCTCGATTTCGCGCTCTGGAAGACGATGCGGGAACTCAAGGCACACTGGCTTCCCTTGGTCCAAGACGGCAGTCTCGATTTCGACGGCCGGATTGAGCATCTTACTTTCGCCTTGCAGGCCGTCGATTCCCCGGCGATCGCCCGTCCGCTGCTGAACCTGGTACGCGGTCAGCGCGTGCCGGCCGAGCGGAGCGGGCAGGTATTGACGCTGGTGGCAACCCTGGGCGGCCCGGACGAACTGGCTCAGTTGTTGGAAATGGTCGTGGACACGGCGTCGGATCTGCCGGCCGAGCAGCGTCAGCAACTCCTGAATGCGATGGCCGACAGCACGCGGCAACGGAAGGTCCGGCCCGCCGGCGACCTGGCGGCGTTGGCCGCGTTACTGACCGATTCCGACGAGTCGTTGCGTGCTGCCGCGGCACGCGCGGCCGGCGTCTGGAAAGTGGAATCGTTGCGGCAGACCTTCAACGAGCTGGCCGGCGATGCCGACGAGCCGTTGCGGGTCCGGCTGGCTGCCGTCGATGCGATCGCGTCGCTCGGCGGCGAAGCCAGCGTCAAGGAACTGGTGAGAATCTCAGGCTTCGCCGACGGAGTAGAGGTCGGCCAACGGGCGATCAATGTCTTGGCGACGCTCGCCCCGCACCGCGCGGCTCAGCTCGCGGCCGCACGGCTGACAAAGATGGCGGCGGGAGACGATCCCGCAGCGGTGGTCGGCCAGTTGCTGCAGCGAAAACAAGGCCCGGCTGCGTTGGCCGCCGCACTCGACGACCGCCAAATCGATACGGACGTCGCCAAGTTGTTGCTGCGTGTGGTGCGCGGTTCGGGACAGCCGGACCAATCCTTGATTGGGGCGATTCAGGAGGCGGGCGAGCTGAACAATGCAGGGTGGAAACTGACACCCGAGCTCGTCGCCTCGCTGGTGCAGGAGGTGTCAGAGCGGGGAGATCCGCACCGCGGGCAGGCGATCTTTCGCCGTCGCGAGCTGCAGTGCCTGAAGTGCCACGCCATCGGAGGTGCCGGCGGTCTGGTTGGCCCGGACCTGATCAGTGTCGGCGCCAGTGCCCAGGTCGACTATTTGATCGAAGCATTGATCGAGCCGGCCAAGAAGGTCAAGGAGAACTATCATTCGCTGGTTGTCGTCACCGACGATGGTCGGGTGACGACGGGCATCCCGGTCCGCAGCAACGACACCGAGCTCGTCTTGCGTGACGCAGAGGATCGCCTCGTCACGATTCGAGTGGACTCGATCGACGAAAAGGTCGACGGCCGTTCGTTGATGCCCGACGGTGCGGCGGATGCGTTGACCCGGACCGAGCTGGTTGATCTGGTGACGTTTCTTTCCCGCCTGGGGAAGGTGGGGGAATTCGCGGTCGGTAACGCCCGCGTCGCACGCCGGTGGGAGACATTGATCCATACGCCGGAAGCTCATCGCCGGCTGAACCGTACCAGTTTCGACATCGCCGCGACGGATGATGCCGCTCTGAGCTGGGAACCGGCGTACAGCCTGGTGAGCGGCCAACTTCCGCTGGCCGGGTTACCCCACCTCAAGCCGCACCGGGAGACGCCGCCGACCAGTTTCGTTCGTTGCCAGATCGAGGTCACGACGCCCGGTGAAGTCATGATCAGTTTCAACTCGTCCGCCAACCTGGAATTCTGGCTCGACAGCAAGCCGACGCCGCTGCGGGAGAAGATGAAGCTGAGCCTGTCGACGGGACGTCATACGCTGACGTTCGCGATTGACCGTGACCACCGTTCCGATCCGCTCCGCCTGACCCTGGCGGACGTGCCGGGTTCGGCGGCTCAAGCGCAATGGGTGTCCGGCAAGTAACGGCGGACGCTTGACGCCACACGCCGCCGCTCGCCTGGCAGGCCTGATTCGAAGGAATTCAAGCGAGGAGTTGTCGCTTGGTTGATCTCTACGTGGGACTCGCCATTATCGGAGGGCTGTCGGTCACCGCCTTCTGGTTGGCGTGCGTGGTTTCGCGATCGGTCCCCCGAAGCGCCGCCGATCTCGCCGCCTTCGTGCTGTTGGTCGGCATGTACGGTTACATCCTCTTCGCCTGGGATAACATCCGCATGGCCAGGTGGCTGCCGTTTTCCAACCTGGTCGTGGTGGGAAACTGGTTTCCCATCGCGGCCGGGTTCCTGGGCGGGCTGGCCTGGCGGAGAATTCCGGGCCACTGGGTCCGCAAGACGCTGGCGGTGACCGCCCTGATGTCAGCCGCCGGTTACTCGGCAATTGCCCCATTGATTGGCACACCGCCCGAATGCAACGACTGGTGGGATGCCAACCAGACCTGCGTCCAGTCGACCCCCCAAACCTGTTCGCCTGCCTGTGCTGCGACGTTGCTGCGGCTGCACGGCATCACGACGACCGAACAGGAGATGGCCGATCTTTGCCTGACACGGGAAGGGACGACCTGGGTCGGCCTCTACCGGGGTCTGAAGCTCAAGACGGCCGGCACGCCGCTGCATGTGGAAGTGATCGAATGCGAACCCGCCGACGTGCTGGCGATGCGGGAGCCGGCGATCATCAGTGTCGGACTGGACGCCAAGGATTCCTCGCTGGAGTTGAGGCGGGAATGGGGCTGGATACCGGGTGTTGATCATTCCGTCGTCTTTGTTGGTACCACGACGCCTTCAGGATTGATCGTGGCGGACCCCGCACCGGGCTATGGCCAGGAACGGTGGTCGCGGGAGAATTTTTCGATGCTCTTTCGGGGCCTCGCCATTCGGCTCGTCGAACGGCCTTGAAGCCCGGTTGGCGACGAGACGTCTTTCGGGGCCACAAGGAAGCGAGAAATGCGCGTCGTTTGCTCGGTCGGCCGAACGACCTTGACGAGATCACCGCCGCGATTCTATTCTCCCGCACCTTGACTCACACGGATCGTGATGCACAAGGACCGTCCGCTCGCGGCAACCATCGGATGTGCATCGCCGAACCGCGAGGTATCTCAGCCAGTGCACCCACTTATCTCGGCGAAAACCATGTCCAACTCGTCTGAATCTGCCGCCAATACCAATCAACCATCGGTTCCGCTGCTTGACGTCAGCCGTGACAATCAACCGCTGCGCGAGGAGATGCTAGCAGCCGTGGCCGACGTCTACGATTCCGGCCGCTTCCTGCATGGCCCCGATGTGACGGAACTGGAACGGGAAATCGCCGCATACTCGCATACGGAACACGCCGTGGGTTGTGCCTCTGGAAGCGACGCACTGCTGCTGGCCCTGATGGCGATGGAAATCGGCGCCGGTGACGAGGTGATTCTGCCAAGCTTCACGTTTTTTGCCACGGCCAGCGCGGTGTGGCGGCTCGGTGCCAAGATTGTCTTTGCGGACATCGACCCGGTCAGCTACAACATCGATCCCGCGGCGATCGAGGCCGCGGTGACTCCACGAACTAAAGCGATCCTCCCCGTCCACCTGTTTGGCCAATGCGCTGACATGCCGGCCATCTGCGCCATTGCCCAGAAGCATGGGTTGCGCGTGATCGAAGATGCGGCACAGGCCATCGGGGCAGCCTACGAAGGCCGCGCCGCCGGTTCCTGGGGTGACGTCGGCTGCATCAGCTTTTACCCGACCAAGAACCTGGGCGGCTGTGGTGACGGGGGAATGCTGACCACCAACGATGGCGAATTCGCGCAACAGCTTCGCCTTTACGCCTCGCATGGCATGCAACCCCGCTACTATCATCAGGTGGTGGGGATCAATAGTCGCCTGGATACGATTCAGGCGGCGATGCTGCGAGTCAAGTTACAGCATCTGGATTGCTGGACCGAGGCACGCCAAAAGAACGCGGCCCGCTATGGGCAGTTGCTCTTGGAGGCGGGGCTCACCGACCAACTGCAGTTGCCGGCGAGCCATCCCGGTTCGCGGCACGTCTGGAACCAGTATTCGGTCCGCGTACCCGACGGCCAACGCGATGCGCTGCGAACGTGGCTCGCCGAGGGCCAGGTCGGTTCGGAAATCTACTATCCTGTCCCGCTCCACCTGCAGGTCTGCTTCGAGTCGCTCGGCTACAGCAAAGGGAGCTTGCCTGAATCCGAACGGGCCGCCGAAGAAATCCTCAACCTGCCGATCTTCCCCGGCCTGACGGAAGCCGAACAACAGCGGGTTGTCGCGCGCCTGAGCGAGTTCTTCACCCACCGCAGCGCCTCCGCCGCCTGATCGCCGAGGCAAGGGACAGGTCGACGTCGACCACCCATCACTGGCTCGCCACGGGTCACAACATCCGCTTACCACGGATCCCGCACAACGCTCGGCGCGGATCCCGCACAACGCTCGGCGCGGGTCTCCAATTATAGCTCGGCGCGGGTCTCCAAGTATGGCTCGGCGCGGGTCTCCAAGTATGGCTCGGCGCGGGTCTCTGACCCCGCCGAAACCGCCGACCGAAGGTCTCCAATCCCCCCGTTTCCCTCGAGTCATCCATCGCCAATGCAACGGCGCAACCCTCGCCTGGCCATGTCTCCAGCCCTCTACCGGTCAGCCGGACATGTCGCGCATGTCTTGATGCAGGAGGAGTGCGTGGTTGGCGAGCCGTTTGAGGGCTGAGTGGACGGTCGCCTCATCGTCGGCTGGTGAGTTTGGCGTGGCATCTTGGGTTGATTTGAGCTTTCCGGAAGTGATCGCCTGTCGCAGGCGTTTCGCCAGGGCGGCCACATCGTGTTGGCCATCCAGGTGCGCCAGGAGTGTGCGATCGAGGTCGTCGAGCCGCCTGGCGTGATGCCGCAGATCGGCAATGAAGCCGCCCTGTTCGGCCTGGTAGCGGGCAAGTCGCGTCGCTCGCGGCGTCTCCGAGACGTGGCGGGCGCAGGCAGGCACACGCTGGCGCAGTTCCACGACTCCCGCAGCGATGCAGTTGAGCAAGTCTTCCTGCCACTGACCGTTGTGAGATGCGCCGGCCGCGACGACGTGTCCTAGTTCATCAAACCTGACAGCCACCGGCCATTGCTGCGACAAATAGTGCATCGCCGCTTGGAAGCCGGGGTTGGCGGTGGCGACGGAGCGACCGTCCGGGGCGCGAAACGTAACGGCGGCTGCCGAATCCGGCGAACCGGCATCGGCATGCAGGTTGGAGGCCACGAAGAGGTTCTGCAGCGAAGCAACTCGCAGAGTTCGATCGAGCTCGACGTCCGGATGGCAGAGCAGGCTGCGCCGGGACATCGTATTGCGAAGGAAATCAAGATGTTGCTCGAAGTCGACGGTGCTTCGGGAGATGCTGCGGAGCGCCTGCTGCGATTCGGCTGGCAGCATGCCTGCCCACATTTGTGCGAGATCGGCGTCTCCCAGGTACTGTAACCCTGCCCGTTCGGCGCGGCGGACAAAGTCGTGCAAATAGCAGGGATGATTGACCACATTGAGTTGCGAGTGGAACAGAAAGCCATCCGAGTAGGACCGGCACGCCTGCAGTTCCGTCCGCAGGAGCTGGCTGTACAACGATTGGTCGCCCCCCAGCGCCGTCTCCAGAAAGTTGATCATGGCACGGGCTTGCGAGGTACGTTGCTGCGGATCGTCGAACTGGTTCGCATGGTAGCTGATCATGTCGCGGACCATGCCCTGCACGTGCCAGCCGGGATAGGTGTTGTAGTTGACGTAGGCGATTCCCTGCGGCGCCAGCATCTCCTTGCAGAGTGTCAGAATCTTTTCCCGCGCCGCCTCCGTGGTCCAGGAATAGACGCCGTGACAGATGATGTAGTCGAATGTGCCCAGGTTGGAATCGAGGTCAATCAGATCAACGGCCTTCAGTGTCACATTGGTCAGCTCGACCGCTTCCGCAACCTGCCGGGCTTGGGCAATCTGAGATTCTGAGAGATCGATGGCGACAAACTGGCTTTCCGGCAACCCAGCCGCCATCGGCAAAACGTTGCCCCCCGCGCCGCAGCCGATTTCCAGGACGCGACAATGCTCGGTATCGGCAGGTTCCATACCGAACAGCAGGCCCTGCGTCGCCAGGCGGTCCGGATGCGAGGCAGCAAACGGAAGGCTCGGGAAGTCAACCGCGTCGTAATCGCTGATCTGGGTCCGGTCGGTGCTCATGGGTCGTCTGCTGCCAATAGGAACGCTCGAGTCATCGGGTGTGAGATGCGCGGACGGCGCACAATCGTTTGGCGAGCGACCGGCACGAGCGAACCCGTTTTTGGCGCGTTCCCGCCTCGGGTGCGTCTCTGCCACGTCGGTCGATGGGCAGGACGGACCACCTCCGCCGCAGCGGCCGCAATCGCTGGCGAGCGTCGCAGTCATCGCCCAGCCTGCCGTGCTGTCGCTCGCCGGTCGTCCCTGGGCTTGCCGCCAACGGGGCGACTCGCGACCGGACCAACGCAACAACGCAAATGACGGGGAAGTGTACCACTGCCGGCAATGCGTTCCCATAGCGGGCAACGGGGGAGGCGACTAGAATACGGCGATGATCCTGATCATCGACAACTACGATTCGTTCACCTACAACCTTGTGCAGAGGTTCGGTGAGGTGGATGCATCCCTGGCGATCGAGGTGCATCGGAACGACCAGATATCGCTCGACGAAATCGAAGCGAAGGGCCCGACGCATCTCGTGATTTCGCCCGGACCTTGTACGCCTTCCGAGGCCGGGATATCCGTGTCGGCCGTCGAACGCTTCGCCGGCAAACTGCCCGTTCTAGGTGTCTGCCTGGGGCATCAGTCGATCGGCCAGGCGACCGGTGGCACGATTGTTCGAGCCAATCAGCTGATGCACGGAAAAACCGACTTGATCTATCACGATGATCGCGGGCTGTTTGCCGGCCTGGAGAATCCATTCACGGCCACCCGTTACCATAGCCTGGTCATCCAGCCGGAGACATTGAGTCCCGAATTTGAAGTCACCGCTTGGGCCAACGGTCCTGACGGTGAACGTGAAATCATGGGAATCCGCCATCGCGAGTGGCCCCTGGAAGGCTGGCAGTTTCACCCGGAAAGCTTTCTGACCGAATGCGGGCACGAACTGTTGCGCCGATTCCTGGCCCAACGCTGTCCAGTCGCCTGAGGCGCGCACCGCAGCCCGTTCGGAGAGCCGGCCGGCGAGTTGTTCCGCCGACTGGTCGAGCCGCCCGTTCACCTTCAACGCCTATTGGCCTCCCGCCGGCGACGCACGGAACCGCATGATCGACGTCCAACAAGCTCTGCAATTGGTCCTGCAACGCGTGCCCGCCAGGCAGGCCGCGCGTCTCGCCCTCGCCGAGACGCTCGGGCATGTGTTGGCCGAGGAGATCACCAGCGACATCGATTCTCCGCCTCACGACAAGGCGCTGATGGACGGCTACGCCCTTCGCAGCGCTGATTTCAACGGTGCAAACACGGTGCTGTCGGTCATTGAAGAAGTGACCGCCGGCGGCAATCCAACGCAGGCCGTTTCGCAGGGAGCGGCGACGCGCATCATGACCGGGGCGCCGATCCCGGCCGGCGCGGATGCGGTGGTGATGGTCGAGCAAACGACGCCGGTCGACGCGACGGCAACGGCCAGCGCGATGGATGCGACCGGCGGCGCGCCGTCCGCAGTCCGCATCACGGCGTCGCAGGTGCGGGCCGGGCAGAACATCATGCGCCGCGCCGCGTCACTTGCCAAAGGTGAGACCGTCATGCACGCGGGTACGCTCCTGCGTCCGATCGAAGTCGGCCTGCTGGCCGAAGTGGGGCGAGATAACGCCGCCGTGACGCCCCGGCCGCGCGTCGCCGTGCTCTCCACGGGCAACGAACTGGTTCCGGTCGCAGAGGTTCCTGCGACCGGCCAAATCCGTAACAGCAATGGACCGATGCTGGGGGCACTGATCCAGCGTGCCGGCGGCCGCCCTTGCGATCTGGGCATCGGCAGGGACCGCCGTGATGAACTGCAGACGTTGGTTACCCAAGGCCTTGAGTCAGACGTGCTGGTCCTCTCGGGAGGCGTTTCGGCAGGCGTCCTGGATCTGGTGCCGAGCGTGCTGGAGTCGCTGGGCGTCGAACAGGTGTTCCACAAGGTCGACCTCAAACCGGGAAAGCCGGTGTGGTTCGGCGTGCTGCCGAACGCGGACGGCGACAAGCTGGTCTTCGGGCTTCCCGGCAATCCGGTCAGCAGCCTGGTCTGCTTCGAACTGTTCGTCCGTCCCGCCATCGCCCGCCTGAGCGGCCGGAACGCCGATCAATTGGCCACTCGACAAGCACGCCTGGCCAATGATCATCATCATCGCGGCGGTCGACCCACCTTCTTCCCCGCCCGCTTCGCAGTGGCCGAAGGAAGCTCGCCGCCGGACGGGCCCGCAAATGTCGAGATTCTCGCCTGGCAAGGATCGGCCGACCTTCGCACACTCAGCCACGCCAACTGCCTCGCCTGTTTCCCCAAGGAAGAGCGGAGCTACCAGGCCGGCGACCTGATCGATGTTGCTGTCCTGCCGTAGGTAGGGCTGCGGGCCGGGATTGCAGCGGACCGTGGCTCAGAATGGAAGACGCGATCGGGAGGGGAGACCTTCGGTCGGCGGTTTCGGCGGGGTCGGAGACCCGCGCCGAGCGTGGTTGAGAGCCGCGACGAGGATGGTTGAGACCCGCGCCGAGCGTGGTTGAGAGCCGCGGCGAGCATTGGTCAGACTTGCGCCGGGCTTGAGTTCGAATCGTGGCGAGCCGTGAATCGTGAATCGTCCACCAGTGATCCGGGTTAGCGCCAGAAGTTCATCTGCACCATCGCTTCGTAGTCAAATTGATCGTCATGCAGCGGCACCACCATTGCCGGTCGGATGGTGAAACTGTCGTTTACGAGGACGCTGGCGCCGAGCGATAGGTTGAGAACGTCATAGCGGTTGACCAGGCTGGTCACATTCAAGCCGTCCGCGTTCACGGTGTCGGCGTCTTGCAGTGTGCCGGTCCAATGGAGTTCCGCGGTGGCGGCGACGGCCGGCGTACCGGCGTTGGGGTCGGTCAACCAATAGCCGGCGCCCACATCGACGAACATCAGGGACTGATCCTGCAGGACGCCGACGGGCTGCAGTGAAGTGCCGCTGGTGTCCGCTCTCAGCGGATTTCCATTGACATCGAAATCAAACTGCAGGAAGGCTTGCCAATACCAACCGGACTCGTAGGTATGCAACATGGCCAGGAAGGGCAGAATATGCGTACTCTCATGCTGCAGATCGACAATCTGCCGGCCGGTGGTCGCGAAGATGCCTGCATCGTCACCGGTCGGAACGGTCATTCCCAGACCGCCTGAGACGAGAAAATCGTCCTGCTGCCAGAGCAGGTGTTTGTAGACGAGTGTCAGATCACCAAACTCGGTGTCGGTGGATCGTGCGCCGCCGGCGATCTGGTCGACGTCCAGTGACGACGCCATCGGGAATAGCACTTCGATCGAGTTACTTTCGCTCCAGAGCGTGTGCTCGAAGCCGAACGAATAGCGATTCACGTCGCCAATCCCGGTAAAGACATCGTTGAAGAAATTGTAGTTGAAGATGAATCGATCACGCGGAATCGGGCTGTTGTTCTCCGCAATCTTGATTCGACGCACCGCGCCGCCCCCGTTCGGCAGGTTGACCAGAACCGGGTCGGGCGTGAATTGGTGGCTGTATTGGAGGCCCCAATTCTCTCCGTTGCCAATTGCCTGGGCTGGATCTCCCCCGGCAAAGAAAGCCGTGCCGCCCAGGAAGACAATCGTGCCCGGCCCCGGTGCCTCCGGCGGAAAGAAGCCGCTTGCCGCCGGATCGTCGATGGGATAGGCAACCGTCGGGCTGTTCGGCGCGCGCGGACCGTTGCTCATCGTAATCACCGGACCGGTAGGACTGGCCTGATGCACGATGATGTTGACGGCCGGGTTGGGATCCGCACCGAAGCCGTCATTCTGATTGGTGACAAAGAAGTCGATCCCATTCACATTGTCCAGGAACATCTGGGAAATCTCGATGGACGGCATGCGAACACCCACCTGGAGCGAACTTCCGCCATAGAAATCCCCGAACATGCTCGGCAAACGATAAGTGCTCCGCCGGCGCCTCGCGGCGGCCCGTGCCAGACGGCTGGCGCGAGGTTGGGGCGGCGGTTCCGTCGCTCGTTCATCGTCGCTGTCCGCCGCTTCCGCTTCCGCTTCCGCTTGCGCCAACCAGTAGCTCGTCGACTCCCGATCGTCGACGGCAAATTGCAAATCCGCGGTCGACACCTCCAAAGCAGCAGGCGCCGTCGCGTCTGGCGTCGTCCGTGCGCCGCGGGCGACACGCGTCGGCACGTCGTCCGCGCCGCGAGCAGGCAAGCCGGCTGCTGCCATCATGCTCAGGACAAGGAGCGCGAGTCGGGCGTCAAAGTTATGGGTCATGGTCACACGGGATCATTGGACGCGGGTACCAGTGGGCCACGCGTCGGGGGTGCTAGCAGGGGCCTCCGTGGCAAGACGTTCCGGATCTTGTTTCTTTATCGGTAAGTCGGGTTATGCCGGTGAATCCAATTAACCCGTTAACCCGGAAAAGAGGGATCGTGGCCGGATCCCGCCGGATTCATGCCAAGGCAAACCTGGGGCGGCGGCTCAACGAACGGCGAAGCCCACAATCAAGGCTGTTCCCTGCTTGTCGGCCCATCTTCGACGGAGGCATTGCCCTCACCCGGTGGCTCGGCGTCGGCCGACTTCGCCGGGTCGGGTGGTGTGTCCGGCGGCGCCTCGCTAAGCCGCGCCAGGCTCTGTTGCGCATCGGCCAAGGCGCCTTTGATCTGGCCGGAATCCGGGTGGGCCTCTTGCAGCGGCTGGAGCAGGTCGATGGCCGTTTGATAGGACGTGCGCGCCGCTTCATGTTGAGACACGTCGGAATACAATTCGCCGATGCGCGTGTGGAGTATTCCCAGCGCGACTCGATACCGGGTGACGATCGCCGGGCTCTGCCCATCCAACGACGTGTAGATCCCGGCGGCCCGAGTGTAGTGTGACAGGGCGTTGTCGTAGAGCATGCGTTGACGACTGGCGCTATCGGCCAGCCACAGCCAATCGGCGGCAATCTTTCCGGCCAACTGTTCACAGCGGGCCAGTTCAAAGCGGCTCTGGAGGTCGCCGGGGCGGTCGGACAGGAGGCCGACGAATTCCTGCATCGACTGCTCGACGACCGACTCGGCCAGGTCGTATTTGGCCAGCAGCCGAGCGATGTTCGCCAGGTTGTAGTCACCCTTGGCCAGGTCATGGCGGATGCTCAACGTTCCCGGAGCTTCCACTAGCAGCTCCCGCCGTTGTTCGTGTACGGATTGAAAAACGTCCTTCGCTTCCTCGAAGTAGCTCTCCATCAGGTCAAACTGGGCCTTGGCTGCAGCCGCGTCATCTTGTAGCTGGAAGCTGAGCTGATCATGGACGTCGCCCTTCCACCGCAGCACGGTCCCCACATTCATGTGCACGTTGACCAGTTGCCGTTTGTATTCGATTTCTTCCGGTACCAATACGGTCAGCCGTTCCCGTACGGCGACCGCCGTCCCGTAGAACCCCAGGGCCTGGTCCAGGAGCGCCAGCCGCTCGGCCGGATTGTCAGCGCCGTGGCTGAGCTTCACTTTGATGTTGCCGCTGAGTGTGAGGATCTCTCCCCAATCACCTAGTGCCTGCGGGTCGGTCACGGCCGCCAAACTGCGAGTGACGGTTGTCAGGTCATTAACTTCCAGGGTGTCACGCGCGGAGGCGACCGCTTCCTCTGCCTCCCGATAACCTTCCATGTGGAACATCATGAGTGCCAGGCGATAATATGACCCGCCCAGTTCCTGGCGGAGTTCCGGATCGTCGCCCAACTTCTCGGCAATTTCCGCATACAGCTCGGTCGCGGCGGTGAGCAGCTCCTGGCGAACGTCGGCGAGGGCCGGTTCGTTGAGTAGTTTGACGTCGCCCCAGGTCGTGAACAGGTCGTTAATCGCCGCAAACAACTGGCTGCGACTGGCTCGGGCTTGATCGCGGGCGGCGACCGCTTCCGCCCGCTCCTGTTGGGCCACCAGATTCGCCGCGTCGGCATCGTTCCTGGCGCGCACGGCCATCCACCATAGCGACGTCGCCACCACCAGCCCAAACAGCGAGGCACAAATCGCGGCGGTCGGCCACGGATTTCGGTAACACCAGCGAATCGTCCGCTCGACCACACCGACCGGGCGGGCCTGGATCGGTTCCCCGGCCAGGTAGCGGCGCAGCTCATCCGCCAGTTCCTGGGCGGACCGATAGCGGCGGTCGGTCGGCTTCTGGAGACACTTCAGGCAGATCGTCTCCAGGTCTTTGGGAACACTGGCGTTCAGCACGCGCGGAGAGATCGGTTCTTCCTTGAGCACTTGCTCCATCGTCTTGAACACATCGGCCGCCGCGAAGGGTGGCTTGCCGGTCAGCAAATGATAAAGCGTGGCCCCCAGCGAGTAGACGTCGCTGAGCTCGGAGATCTGGTCCGTGTTCCCCCGGGCCTGCTCCGGAGGCATAAAACTCGGCGTGCCCATCGGCTGGCCGGCGATCGTCATCGAGGACTCGTTCGCGCGTGCCTGCTCGTCGCCGGACGCTGAACTGGGATTCAGTTTGGCAAGCCCGAAATCGGTGATCAGGGGGACATTCTCCTGGTCCACCAGGATGTTGCCGGGCTTCAAGTCGCGGTGCAGAATGCCATGGCCGTGGGCATATTCCATGGCCTCGGAAATGGCCGCCATGTAGGTGGCGGCGACTCGGGGGTCGAGCGAATATTCGCGGACCAGCTCGGCCAGGCTTTGGCCTTCGACAAACTGCATGGAAATGTAATGCTGCCCCTCGATCTCGCCCAATTCGTGGATGCCGACGATGTTCTTATGGTCCAACTGGGCAGCCGCCTTGGCCTCGACGTAAAACCGCTCGATGTCGTCCGGGTGCGCCGAGTCACCAGCCAAGATCATCTTCAGTGCAACGATGCGATTCAACTTCCGATGGCGGGCCTTGTAGACAACACCCATCCCGCCCTTGGCGATCGTCTCCATGATCTCGTAGTCGCCAAACTGCTGATAGGTCGGCTCACGTGGACGTTCGGCGGGAACGCCCTCGGCAAAGGTCGCCAGGGGATCGTCGCTGATCGTCGTCTTGTCGTTGGGCGGGACGGTTGCGAGCGGATCGTCGCCGGCCGGCCCAGCCAGCTCGGTGTAGTCAAAATCCATCGAGTCGGAGATCGAGGGCGCCGCCGCGGACGCCGGCGGACGGTCCGCCGGCGGGTCAATTTCCTGCGGACCACGGCGCGCAGCAACGGTCCCCTGGCTGGTGCCGGGAGTCGTCTGCGATGATGGATCGACGCGCGGTGCCGCGGTCTCTGCTTCCGCGGGTGCGGGCGGCGAGCCCCGACCGGCGGGCGTCGTCGAGGAGGAGGCAGGCGCCGGGCTCGCCTCCGTCTTGTTCTCCGCCGCCGGTGATCGTTCGCTCGACCCGGACCTGCCGACCACCGTCCCTTGACTACGGTTCGGTGTGGTCAAGGACGACGGATCGACCGGCGACCCCGCACCGGCGGGCCCCATATCTCGAGCCGCAGCGTCCTGCGCTGTGGCATCCGGTGGCGGCTGACGTTTCGGCGGGACCGTATCCGCGGCAGCAGGGGGCAATGTCTGCAGGTCACGTTCGGGTGTTGGTGCCAGCGTCTCCAGGCTATCGGGCGGCGCGTTTCCACACTCATCCAGGTACCGCATTACCTCGCCCAGCAGCCAGTCGGCGAGGGCGGAAGGGGAGGTGCCCGTGAAACCGTGAAGACCTTGCCACGTCGTCTGCAGCGCCTCGTCAACGGACGGCCCGGCATCGATGTCGCTGGACGCCGGCTTGCGTTGACGGCCGATCCGACGACGCAGTTCCGGTTCCATTCGCTCTTGCAACTCGACCAACGCCCCTTCGTCACCGGCGCGTGCCCGTTGAATCAGTTGTTCGGTCGAGTTGCGGGCGTTGTTCATCTGCCTTGCCAGAATGCTCCATCACCAAACCGATCCAGGCCCGCCGGTCAGCTCGCGAACGCCGCACACCCGGTCACATGGCGGCGGGCCGAACGTGCTGCTGCTGCGAGGCGACGCGTGCTGCTGCCGGCGCCGGCGCGGTTCTCATCGCGGTCTTCCCGCATGATACCCCATCTCAAGCGAAGATACTCGCTGCCTGCGACCGTAGCGACGGCAAACCGGCAAGGGATGCTCTTTCGCCATTTCGCAGATCACGCCGTTCATGATGTCGTGCGGTATCACACTTCGCCGGCATCCGTCTGGGGGGCGTGTGCAATTGAGCTCGCTCGGCAATGCGAGTAGATTTACCGGGGCGTCGGCTTTGGCCCTGCGATGGCAGCGCGGCCACGCAACATCCGCGGAGCGCCAGGCGACGTCCCTTGATCGACCGTGGACCACGCTTGTCGTCGCGATCAGCAGCCAAACGCAAGTCCACCGCGATCGGCGTCCCGAAGCGAGCGATCTGACGCGGGCACAACCTCCCAAGTGAGACACCGTTGTTAATTGACAAGAGCCATCGCATCTGGATTGTGCTGACGGTCTTGGCGACCGCTGTTGCGACGACCCTGTATGTGGTTTACGCCAGGAACGCACCGGCCGGTCCGCAAGGCGGAAGCTGGCCGGGGTTGGCGTTTGGTGTCGTCGGCTCGGCCTTGATGGTTTTCGCCGGCCTCCTGGCGGGACGGAAGAAGGTCCCGCGGTGGCGTTTGGGAACAGCCCGCTTCTGGCTCAAGGCGCACCTCTGGCTGGGCCTGCTGAGCGTCCCGATGATCCTGTTTCATGCCGGCTTCCAGATCGGCGGACTGCTCGAACAGATCCTGCTGATCGTCTTCGCGACGGTGATTCTCAGCGGGCTGGTCGGCGTTGCCTTTCAACAATACCTTCCACGCCATATCAAGGAAACGTCACCCCAGGAAGCGATGTTCGAGCAGATTCCTCATGTCTGCCAGGCGCTTCGCGAACGGGCCGACGCGCGGGTTGCTGCCGTGCGCGGGACCCTCTTTGCGATCGACGAAAACGAACCGACCACCGGCCCCGCGCAACCAGGCACGGAGGCAGAATTCGAACCGTTGCGGGCCTTCTATGTCGACGTGGTCCGGCCGTACCTTACCGACCACGGACCGACCGATTCCCCATTGGCCAACCCGTCGCGGGCCGAGTCGCTGTTTTCGCAAGCTCGCCAAAGCCTGAGCGGTGACGATCAGGGTGTACTGAACCAACTGGCTGCGATCTGTGACGAGCGGCGTACGTTGGCCAGGCAGGCCCACCTTCACCGCTGGCTTCACCTGTGGTTGTTTGTGCACATTCCGCTTTCTTTGTCGCTGCTCGTACTGGGCGTCGTGCACGCCGTGATGTCCGTCTACTATTGAGATTCGAGCCCGTTGGCGGCCGAGCCTCGCGCAGCGCGGCGCCGGCGACGCGGCCAGCCAGCCATCAGCACCACGTTACCCTGGAAGAGGACAAATCATGACCCCCCGCATTCCACTCGGCGGAGCATGCCTCCTGGCGGTTGTTGCCGGAACCACCGCATTCGGTCAAACAAACGGCACACCGTCCTCACCGTATTACGACCTGGGCGGGTTTCATCGGCCGGTCAGCACGGAGTCGCCGAGCGCCCAACGATGGTTCGACCGCGGGTTGGCCATGTGCTACGGCTTCAATCATGAAGAAGCGGTTCGCTGCTTCGAACTGGCCCTGGATGACGATCCAGGACTGGCGATGGCGCTCTGGGGTCTCGCGTACGCTTGGGGCCCCAACATCAACAACATGGAAGTTCCGCCTCACCAGATGGCACAAGCGGAAATCGCCTTGCGCCTCGCCAGACGGCACGCTCGGCAGCGAGGCACGAAGCTGGAGCGCGCCTTGATTGACGCCCTGGCCGCGCGCTACGCCGTACCCGCGCCGGAAGATCGTGCGCCGCTGAATCGAGCCTACGCCAAAGCGATGCGTGGTCTGCACGACACGTACACCGACGATCGGCTGGTGGTCGCGCTCTACGCGGAGTCGTTGATGAACCTCCAACCCTGGAAGCACTGGTCTCCGGACGGACGGCCGGCGGCAGAGACCGCCGAAATCGTACGAGTCCTCGAAGGGGGACTCGCCAAGTGGCCTGACGACCCGGCGCTGTGCCATCTCTACATTCACACCATGGAAGCGTCACCGACGCCGGCCAAAGCCTTGCCGGCCGCAAATCGATTGCGGAACGCCATGCCGGGGGTGGGGCACCTCGTCCACATGCCTTCCCATATCGACGTCCTGGTGGGCGACTACCCCAACGTGATTGAAGCAAATCGCCGCGCCATCGTGGCGGACACCGAGTTCGCTCTGCGGGCCGGGCGAAACAACTTCTATACCTACTATCGAATTCACAACTATCATTTCCTGGTCTACGGCGCGATGTTCGACGGCCAAAGCGAATTGGCACTCAAGACCGCTCGCCAGCTGGTGACCCAGATCCCCACCGAAATGCTCCGCGAACAGGTTGACTTTCTGGACGCGTTTGTGCCGACCGCGCTGCACGTGCTGGTCCGCTTCGGCCGCTGGGACGAGATCCTGAAAGAACCTGAACCGGCCGCCGAACTGCCGGTAACCCGTTCCATCTGGCACTACGCACGGGCACTCGCCTTTGCCGCGACGGGACGCATCAAGGAAGCCCGCGCCGAGCAGCAGGCGTTCGTGCAACAGCGAGCACGCGTCCCGGAAACCAGTTTCCTCTTCCAGAACGCCTCGCAGGACATACTGGGCGTGGCGGAGGCGATGATTGCCGGCGAAGTCGCCTATCGCGAAGGAAACTTCGAACGGGCTTTTCAACAGCTACGCGAAGCCGTGCGCCGGGATGACAGCTTGAACTACGATGAACCCTGGGGCTGGATGCAACCGGCCCGGCACGCGTTGGCTGCCCTGCTGGTAGAGCAAGGTCGTTTCCAGGAAGCAGAGCGGGTCTACCGAGCCGACCTGCGGCGGCACCCACATAACCCCTGGTCACTACACGGATTGAGCGAATGCCTGGCGCAATTGGGGAATACCGAGGAGGCAGAAACATTTCGAGCCCAATTCGTCGCCGCGACGCAACGGAGCGACGTCAACATTGATCGTTCCTGTTATTGCCGCCTCCGTGTGGCCACCGATGACGGCAGGCAGTAAGCGCGACATGGCTCGACGGACCAGGCCGAGGACTCATCAACATGGTCGAGTTCCCTTGGTCATGCTGTGCATGACGTAATACGGTCTGCCGTCGTGCGGGAACATGCCATCGACACCTTCCCGCTCGTCCCAACGCTTGGTCCCAACGCTTGGTCCCAACGCTTGTATGGACGACCGTTGATTCCGGCCCGTTGTTGCGTCCGCTGGGGAAGTGAGGAATTTTGGAGACCTTCGGTCAGCGGTTTCGGCGGGGTCAGAGACCCGCGCCGAGCAAGGTGCGACCCGCGCCGAGCGCCGAGCAGGGTGCGACCCGCGCCGAGCGCCGAGCGGGGATTGAGCCGTGGCAAGCCGTCATGCGAGCGCGGCGACGCGGATGGTCCTCGATCTCATGCCACCAGGCTGGGAATGACCCGCGCGGGCAGCACGCCGGTCAGCCGCTGATCCAGTCCCTGGAACTTGTACGTCAGCCGTTCGTGTTCAAAACCGAGCAGATGCAGAATCGTGGCGTGGAAGTCGCGGATGTGCACCGGGTCGCGGACAATGTTGTAAGAGAAGTCGTCGGTTTCTCCGTAGATCGTGCCTCCTTTGGCACCTCCGCCGGCCATCCACATACTGAAACAGCGCGGATGATGGTCCCGGCCGTAGTTCGTTTTGGAAAGACTTCCCTGTGAATAGATCGTCCGCCCGAACTCGCCGCCCCAGATCACCAGGGTGTCGTCCAGCATCCCGCGGCGCTTGAGATCTTCCAGTAGTGCATAGCAGGGGCGATCGACATCCTTGCATTGGCTGGGCATGCGGCCGCCAACGTTGCGGTGGTGGTCCCAGTTATTGTGATAGACCTGGATAAACCGCACGCCCCGTTCCGCCAGCCGCCGTGTCATCAACGCCGTATTGGCAAAGCTGCCTGGCTTTCTCGCCTCTTCGCCGTACAGTTCAAACGTGTGTTCCGGCTCTTGGCTGAGGTCGGTCAGTTCCGGCACACTGGCCTGCATGCGAAAGGCCATCTCGTATTGCTGCATCCGGGTCTCGGTCTCCGGATCGCCCAGCTCTTCATGGCGAATGGCATTCAGCGCATTGAGTCCTTCAATGGACCGCTTGCGGACCTGGCTGGGGACACCGGGCGGATTGTTGATATAGAGAATCGGATCGCCCTTGCTGCGGAAGGAAACGCCTGCATGCTCTCCGGAAAGATAACCGCTATGCCAGAGTCGAGCCGAAATCGCTTGCTCTTGTTCGCGGTTGCTGGGCACCGCCACCAGCACCACGAACGCCGGCAGGTTCTCATTCATCGTTCCCAGGCCATACGATGCCCAGGCGCCCAGGCATGGCCGTCCCGTCACCTGGTTGCCGGTCTGCATCGCCGTAATGGCCGGCTCGTGGTTAATCGCTTCCGTATGCAACGTCCGGATCCAGCAGATTTCATCCGCTTTCTGCGCCAGGTTGGGCAGGAGTTCGGTGTTCATCCACATCCCGCACTCGCCCGCCGGGCTGAACTTGTACTTGGACGGGGCGATCGGGAAACGGGCCTGGCCGCTGGTCATCGTGGTCAGCCGCTGCCCTTGTCGAATCGAGTCCGGCAGATCCTTGTCATACCAGTCCTGCATCACCGGCTTATAGTCGAACAGGTCCATCTGGGCCGGCCCGCCCACCATGTGCAAATAGATGACCCGTTTCGCCTGGGGTCGAAAGTGGGGGCCGATGGCCGGCAATTCGCGCCCCTGTGCGGGGACGTCACCGAGTAACGTCGCGGCGGCCAGACCGCCCAGCAAACTTCCCCCTTGCGTGAAGAACTGGCGGCGGGATGGAATCTGCGGTTGCGTTGCGAATCGGTTCATGGTGGCTCTTTCCATTCGTGGTTAGCTTGCCGAGAGGGCTAACGTCGTTCAGTTTCAGCGACCAGCGGGCGAGGGCAAACAGGTGCGAGCGCAAGCCCGCGATTCGTTCGATTCTCTGCCTCCACCAGGCACTACTTATTGAGCACATCGTCCAGATTCATGATCTGGTTGCAGACCATCGTCCAGGCCGCCAGCACCGCCGGATCGATCTTCTCGTCAGCCGGCGTCTCACCGACCGAGATCAACGCCTTAGCGTCTTCCGGGTGCGCCTGGTAGAAGTCAAGAAAATCGTGCTGGCTGGCCGAAACGATTTCCTGCTGGCGGTCGCCCATGGGACGCCCCAGCACATGGAGACCGATATAGTCGATCGCCCCAGCCGGATTTTCCGGGCAATCGGCCAACGCGCGTTGCGCCAGGTGCCGAGCGGCCTCGATGTACTGGGGATCGTTCAATGTCACGAGTGCCTGGAGCGGCGTGTTCGTTCGCTCCCGACGCACGGTGCAGACCTCCCGGCTGGAAGCGTTGAACGCTTCCAGGCTGGGCGGCGGAGCCATCCGTTTCCAAAATGTGTAGACCGTTCGCCGGTAGAGGTTTTCACCTTGGTCCTGGACGTAATCGCGGGTGTTGCCGCCCGGCAGTCCGACGATATCCCAAATCCCCTCGGGCTGATAAGGTTTGACGCCTGGTCCGTACATCTTGCGCGACAACAGGCCGCTGACGGCCAGCGCGTGGTCGCGGACCATCTCTGCATCCATTCGGAAACGGGGGCCCCGGGAAAGGAGCCGGTTATCTCGGTCTTTTTCCAGCTTCTCTGCCGTGACAACGGCGGACTGGCGGTACGTGGCACTGGTCAGGATGAGCTTGAACAACTGCTTCACATCCCAGCCGCCCTGGCGAAAGCGAATCGCCAGCCAGTCGAGTAATTCCGGGTGGGTCGGCGGCGCGCCCATCACGCCCAGGTCCTCCGGCGTAACGATAATCCCCTGCCCGAACACCTCTTGCCAAAACCGATTAACGGTCACTCGCGCGGTCAGCGGATTGGCAGGATCGACAATCCACTGTGCCAGGCCGAGCCGATTGCGGGGAGCGTCGGGTGGCAACGGATGGAGGGCCGCCGGGGTCGCCGCCTGAACCTCTTCACCCGGCTTGTCGTAGGCCCCGCGCATCAGGATATGTGCCGTGGGCTGTGCGTCCATCCGCTCCTGTTGAATATGGGTCACCGCGCTGCGGGCCTTGATGGCCGCCTGCTCCGCCTCCAGGCGGGTGACGGTCTTTGCCAGTTCTGGATACTGACCGTCCCGCGTCACCAGGAAATGATCGTACAGTGCCGCCTCCTGTTTGGGCGTCCGTTCGCCGGCCGCGGTCGCCAGAATCGTTCGTAGCGGCGCAATGTCGGTGATCGTCTTGACTTCCGCCGCGCTCAGTTGACGACGGTAGAGACGCACGTCCTGGACCGATCCGCTGTCGAAGACCTGCGAATGACTCCGTTGCCCAATGCGGAGCGGTGTCTCGGTGCGAATCGTGGCGTCCGGCTTGAGCGTGTTCTTTTCGACGTTCAGTTGCTCTGCCTGGCCGTCGACATACATCTTGATCCCGGCCGGCTTGCCCGACCCGTCATACGTGACGAACACATGCTGCCAGGTGCCGGGCTTGACCACGGCCCGTTTGGTCGTGACCTTCATCCCGTTGTCCGGCCAGGCATCAATCACGTGCACCGAGAGACTACGGTCATTCTGCCAGAGATCCCAACCCCGGTAGCCGTTCTTTTCGTCCATGCGTGCCAGGATGCCGCCGAACACACCGTTGCGTCCCGCCTTAATCCAGGCCCCGTAGCTGAAGGACTGGCTTTTCTCGAAGTCACCCAGTCCGCCCAGGTCGAACGTCCCGCCCAACTTCATGACAGGAGCCGGCCCCAGTTTTCCGTCGGCGGTCCAGGTCACATCACCGGTCGCCGTGAACTGTTCCGGATCCCCGCACAAGTTGGCGGCGGTGTTGCCGGCGCCCTCGTTCAGCGGCACGTGCGCCACCAACTGGTCGCTCGGCAAGTCCGCGTCCAGCGATTCCACCTCCGCAGACGCCAGCCAGGCATCAAAGTCGCCGCGTGCGGACTTTCGCCGTTCATCCCGCCTCGTCTGGGCGGCCGCAATCTCGTTCGGCAGTGTCTTCCAGCGCGGACGGTCTTCTTCGTTCGGGACGATCAACACCGGACCTCGGCCGTCCTTGACGTTGCCATCCTTGGGCCCTTGCGTGGTGTTGCGAAAGAAGGCGGCCAGCGAGTAGTAGTCCTTCATCGTGAGCGGATCGAACTTGTGATCGTGACACTGGATGCAATTGGTGGTCAGCCCCAGGTAGACCCAGCCCAGCGTCTGCACTCGATCCGCCGCGTAGTTGGCCAGGTTCTCTTCATCGATCGTGCCGCCTTCATTGGTGGTGATGTTGCACCGCTGGAAGCCCGTGGCAATCAGTTGGTCATCGGTCGGCTGTGGCAGGAGGTCGCCGGCGAGTTGTTCAACTGTGAACTGATCAAAGGGCAAGTTGTCATTGAACGCCCGAATGACCCAGTCGCGGTACGGCCACATCTCGCGATAGTTGTCAAAATGGAGGCCGTGCGTATCCCCGTAACGGGCTGCGTCCAACCAGTAGCGGGCCCGGTGTTCACCCCAGGTGGGCAGTTCCATCAGCCGATCAATCCATCCGGCAAGTGCCGCGTCACCCCGCTGGCGATAGTCTTTCTCGAATGCCGCAACGTCCGCCGGTTGAGGCGGCAGCCCGGTCGTATCCAGGTGCAGACGACGAAACAGGGACCGCGGGTCCGCTTCGGGTGCGGGCGTGAGGCCCTGGTTCTCCAGTCGAGCCAACACAAAGCGGTCGATCGGATTCTTGACCCAGGCAGTATTTTGTACGGCCGGCAGGGACACCTCTTGAGGCGGCAGAAAGGACCAGTGCTTCTGATATTCGGCACCCTCGGCGATCCAGCGGTGCAATTTTTCCTTCTCTGCGGCGGTCAATGCCTTCTTCGTCTCCGGCGGCGGCATCACGAGGTCCGGGTCGTCGGTGAGAATTCGCGTCAACAGTTGGCTGTCATCGGGAGAACCGGGCACGATCGCCCCATAGTCAATGGCGGCCTCCCGCTGATCGATGCGCAAGTCGGCTTTGCGGGCGGCGCTGTCGGCGCCGTGGCAGGCAAAGCAGTTGTCCGCCAGAATCGACCGGATATCGCGGTTGTATTGCAGCGGCTCTTCCGCGCCGGCGTTCGGGGCGATCCCACAGACGACGGCCGCCAGGCAGACGGCACCCAGAATGGCAAATCGATGGAACGGTTGATGGGGGATGCGACTCATAGCGGTCATTCCTTACGAACCATATCGTTGTTGAACGAATGCGGACGGGTTGCGCTGTTGTCCGACTACGTTGGCAAACCTCGACTCCAGTACTTCACGCCGGCCCGGATGTGGCACGACATGGCGCGGGACGCCTGCTTGACGCTGCCCGCGATCAGGGCCTCGACGACGGCCAGATGTTCGTCAGCTTCTTCAGTGAAACGGTAACAATCGTTGTCCGCCAGCCGCCGCTCCCACGACGCGTCGCGAAAGGCGCGGAAAAGCAACTTCAGCCGTCCGATCTCCTTTGCCAGGAATCGGTTGCCGCAGGAATCGGCAATCAAGTCGTGAAGACGGCTATCCAGCTCGCGGGCTTTATCCACAAACGATCGGCTCCGACGTTTGGCGGACTTGATGCGGCGGAATGCGGCGGCCAATTCGTGCAATTCTGCCAGCGCGATCCGGCCACAGGCACGGCGCGTCGCCTCGCATTCCAGGGCCCTCCGGACCTGGCAGACTTCCTTGACGTCGGACGTCTTGACCTGCCGCACGACGGCACCTGAATTCGGCACGAAGTCGATGATGCCCACACCTTCCAACTGCACCAGCGCCTCGCGGATCGGCGTCGAACTGACCTGAAATCTCTCGGAGAGATCCTTGATCACCAGGTGCTGGCCCGCTTGCAACGCCCCTTGGAAAATTTCAGCAAGCAAGAGTTCCGCCACCATCCTCCGCCGCTGACCATGATCGAACGTGGTCCCACGCAACGTGGCGGGCAATCGCGGCTGTAACGTCCGGGACATGGCGGGCAACTCGCGATGGTGGGTGAATCGCAGGCGGGACGCTGGGCGACCAGGGGATGGTGACCGCCGCGGTGCGGGCTTGAGGCGGGGGCATCGTTTACCTCTGCATTATGCACAATCCTAACCTGATTGTCCACAGCCTGGCCCAATCAGGCACGGATTGCCTTGCTCACAGCCATGGATGGCGAATCGCCTGCCATGCACGGCCGCAAGAGTCCGTTTCACATCGGCATCGCTCGCAGCGCCCGTTTCGCCCGTGACGTGTCGGCCGTCATGCCGCTCGACATGCGGCCCTCTGTGGATCAGAGGCCGCCGTTTCAGCCCGCGCCGTTCCCGTCATGCTGCGGCATGGGAAATGCAAGCTGGGAAATGCAAGCTGGGAAATGCGAACTGGGAAATGCGAACTGGGAAATGCGAGCCGCCCGGGGCGAAAGCCGCGGCTGCTTTCGCCAAGATTGCACCCGGCGAAGCGAATGCCTGCCAGCGGAAGGACCGTTCAAGAAGTCGCACAAGATGGCGCGGGGGAGCAACACGACGATGAAAGCAGTACCTTTTTCGCTCGACGTTTACGGTGGGTTTGGCGAATGCAACGGACTCCTGAAGAACGACAAGCAGGGGCTCTCGCTCGAATTTCAGACGCGCGATGCCGTTGCCGGAATTGTCAAGTCTGACGTCAAGCAAGTCGCCATTCCGTTCCACGAGCTCGTTTCCGTCACGATGACCAAGGGCTGGCTCGGTATGAACTGGATGGGCGTCAAACTGATCATTCAGACATCGAACTTGAAAACTCTTCAGGCGGTTCCGGGAATGAGCCAGGGGCGGCTCGAATTGAGCATTGCCAAGAAGGACATCGAGGAGGCGGAAGACTTCCTCGACGCGCTCTACGGTTCCGGCAAGGCACCGTTCTAGCTCGGATGATCTGCGAGCGGGTAGATGCCTGCCCGGACGATCGTTCGGCACTCGTCACGATTTGGCCGTTGTCGGTCGTCACCGGGGCCACCTTGCTGGTTTGCATTGGCCCGGCACGTCGGGCGTCTGGTAGACTGTTGAAGGTGAGACCTGCCTTGTCACGTTGACGACAAACGACATGAGACGCGCTTCGTCTTACCCTGCTGCCATCCCGCGCATGGCTCCCCGCCGTTTGCCGACTTCCCCTCCAGATTGCCTCGCTACTTTGGATGGAACGCCGTGAACTCATTCACACGCTCCTTGATTTGTCTCTCCTTGCTGACGTTTTCCGCCACGGTGGGTGCGCAGTCAGGCGACCCGCCGGAAACGCCAACACGCCCGACGTTGGCCGAATTGAAGATCCGCGGCGCCCGGCAGTCACGGTATCGCAAGGCCGTTCTCCCGGAAACGGTGGAGGCGGTCCCCACTGCGAACCTGGTCGAGTTTCAGGAGCACGTCGGGCCGATCCTCAAGCGGGCCTGCGTCGATTGCCACGGGCCGGACACGCAGGAGGGAAACATCCGGATCGATACGCTGGATCCCAATCTGCTGCAGGGTGACGACGTCAATTGGTGGCTCGAAGTGATGGCCGTTCTCGGCAAGGGAGAGATGCCCCCCGCCGACGCGGAACCGCTGCCCGATGACGACCGGGCCCAAATCGTCGATTGGCTGGCTGCAGAGATCCAAGTCGCATCGGCCGTGCGGCGGGCAGCGGAAGGGCACTCGTCGTTCCGACGGATGACGCGCTACGAGTACAACTACGCGCTCCAGGACCTGCTCGGGCTACCCTTCAATTTCGCGAAGGACCTGCCTCCCGATCCGGTATCGGAAGACGGCTTTGAGAACAGCTCGGAATTATTGCACATGTCGGCGACGCAGTTCGCAACCTACCGGGAGGCGGGTCGCCGGGCGTTGCTGCGGGCGACCGTTCGGGGCGAGCGACCGCCGGCACGCTACTGGGGCGCCTCGCTGGCTGAGGCAGCCCGCGGCGAATGGGCCAAGCAGGAATCGCAACTGAATGCACTCAAGAAACAGCACCAGGACGACCCAGCGGAGTTGGAACGGGCGGTCGCGGCACAACTGGCCAAATTTCAGTCTCGTCCGCGGGGGACGCACTACAAGAACCTGACCAACGGCCGGTCCGCCAAAGTCTCCTGGAATTATCGGGGCGCCAAGATGGCCTGGAAGCCGGTCTCTGTTCGTCCCCAAGTCCCTCCCAGGTCGGAACACATTGTGATCCTGCCGCCCCGGCAACGGCTGATTGTCGAATTGGGAGATCAGGTTCCCGACCGGGGCACACTGCGAGTTCGTGTCCGGGCCGCCCGCACCTCGGTCGACGACGATCGTCATCCCAGCCTGCAATTAGAGTTCGGCTGGCAAGCCAGCAATGACTCGCAGGCCACTGTCCGCATCAGCGACCGGGACGCCGTGGTGCAGGCTCCACCGAACGGCCCGCAGTTCTACCAATGGGAGGTCCCGCTGAGCGAAATCTATCCTCGCAATTCCGTCCGCAACATCTCGCAGATGGGCGATCTCCCCAGCCCTTCCGAGTACATCAAACTGGTCAACAGTTCGCTCTCCGCAGGTGCCGTGCAGATCGACTACGTGGAGGTGACCGCCCCCGTTTACGAACAATGGCCACCCGCTTCTCACCGTCGCGTATTCGGCGAACGCAGCCCAGCGACCGACGAGCTCGGAGAAGCCCGTCGCGTGCTTGCCGACTTCATGACGCGGGCCTGGCGTCGACCGGCGACGGCGTCTGAAGTCGACCAGAAGATGGCGCTCCTGGCCAACCTGCAACCCGCCTGCGACGACGTGGAAGAGGCGATGGTCGAAGTGCTGGCGACGGTGCTCGCCTCACCCAAGTTCCTGTACCTGACGCGATCCGACGCGGCCGCCCGCCACAAGGTGGGGGCGGAGACCGCCGGAGACGACGAACGGCTGAAGGACTTCGAGCTGGCCACGCGGTTGTCGATGTTCCTCTGGTGCAGCATCCCGGACGACGAACTTCGGACGTTGGCGGGAGCGGGCCGGCTTGGCGACCCGGAGATCCTGACGGGGCAAGTACAGCGGATGCTCGCCGATCCACGCAGCCGGCGGTTTTCCCGGCATTTCGTCCGCGGCTGGTTGGGCATGCAACTGTTGGACTACCTGAAGGTCGACCGCCGGCGATACCCGCAGTTTGACCCGCTGCTGCTGGAAGCGATGCGGGAAGAGCCGGTCGCTTTCTTTGATGACATCTTGCGGCGGGATCAACCTGTGCTCGACTTTCTCCATGCGGACGATGCGCTGGTCAATGAGCGGCTGGCCCGTCACTACAACCTGCCGAACGTTTACGGAAACCATTTTCGCCGCGTGCCGTTGGTGCCTCAGGATCGGCGGGGTGGATTGCTGACTCAGGCAGGGTTGTTGGCCATGAACTCTGACGGCAGCGATTCACATCCGCTCAAGCGGGGCATCTGGATGTTGGAGCGATTGCTGAACGACCCGCCCCCGCCGCCTCCGCCGGCCGTGCCCGAGATCGACCTGGCAGACCCTGAGATTGCCAGGATGACACTGAAGGAACGGATTGCCGACCATCGCAACCAGGCGGCCTGCCGATCGTGTCATGCCAAGATCGATCCTTGGGGCATTGCTTTTGAGAACTATGACGCGGTCGGCGGCTGGCGGACCGACGTGGCAGGAAAGCCGGTGGATGCGTCCAGTCGCCTGTATAACGGCCAGACGCTGGCTGGGATGGACGGTCTCAAGCGGTTCCTGCTGGAGAACCGGCAGGACCAGTTTGCCCGAGCCCTGGTTCACAAGCTCGCAACCTATGCCCTCGGCCGCCCCTTGACGTTCGCCGATCGGTCCGACATCGATCAAATCACTGCCGAACTGCGCCGCCGGGGTGACGGGCTTGGTACACTGGTCGTGCTGGTCGCGACAAGCGATCTTTTCCTATCCCGATGAGGAAGATACCCTGAGGCGCCGTCCGTTGGTGCCGCCAGGCCGCTTGACGGTTCCACGATTCGATTTGCGAAAGACAGGGCCATGATCCGGAAACTTGCTTCACTTGATCGCCGATGTTTTCTCCGCGGTACCGGAATCGCACTCACCCTGCCATGGATGGAATCGCAGCTCCGCTCGGCCCATGCCGCGCCCACGCCGGCCGCCAAGAAGCGGCTGGCTTGTTTCTACATGCCGGACGGCGTCCCCATGCCGTTGGCGGACGATCCGGCCTACCAGGATTGGGCCTGGTTCCCGCACGGCAACGGCCGGCAGTTCACGCTGACCAAGTGCCTGGAACCGTTGGAACCGCTGCGTAGCGAATTGACGGTCCTGTCGGGTCTCTCGCATCCGGCCGCTCGCAGCATCCACGGGCATTCGAATGCCGACCAATTCCTGACGGGAGCGCCGACCGGGCCCTCGGGCGACTACCAGAACTCCATTTCGTTGGACCAGTTGTTTGCGGCCCATGTCGGTGATCAGACCCGTTTCTCGTCGCTGGTCCTTTCCACAGACGGCGGGACCGGTACGCCGCGGGGAGCCCATACGCTGTCGTTCAACCGGGCAGGTCGCGCGATCCCGGCCGAGCATCGGCCGAAGCGGGTGTTTGACATGCTGTTCGTCAAGAGCGATGCCGATGCAGCTCGCCGCCTGGCCCTCAGCCGGAGTGCCCTGGACGACCTGCTCGCGGATGCACGATCCCTGCGGCAAGCCCTCTCAGCGCGCGACCAACAGACGTTGGACGACTACCTGCAGTCGGTGCGGGACACGGAGATCAAGGTGGCCAAGGCGAATCGATGGCTGAACATCCCCTTGCCCAATGTCGACGTGGATCATCTGCAACTGGACATCACGCCCGAAGATCCTCGAGTCTATCTGCAAACGATGTTCGAGCTGATTTACCTGGCATTCAAAACCGACTCGACGCGCGTCGTCACCTACCAGATCGGGCGAGAAAACGGTGTTGGGGTCAGCGACTATCTCGCCCGGGCCGTCGGGTTTAATCTCACGCACCAGCTCTCGCACAACACCAAGCAACCGGGCGGTTGGAAGAACTTCGGTACCTACTGCCGGTTTCTCTGCGAGGAGTATGGGCGGTTCGCGGGCAAGCTGAAGGCGACGCCCGAACCGGGCGGAGAGGGCAAGATGCTGGACAATACCTTGTTGCTGTTCGGTTCCGCATCCAGCGCATTTCACCTTTCCCGCAACTACCCGCTGATCCTCACCGGCGGCAAGAACATGGGCTTCCAACACGGGCAGTATCTGAACTACGCCGGGGACAGCGCGGCCGGCGGCGCCTGGAATGGTGGACGCGAACCTTGGCAGCAGGAAGCGGCGCGCGACGACCTGCCCCTGGCGCACCTGTTCGTCACGATGTTGCAACGGCTGGGGGTCGAGACCGAACAATTCGCCGGCAGCACCGGAACGCTCGACGCGGTGTAGAACATTTTCCCGTTCGTATCGACCGCGGCGGTGTGCTTACCCAAGGCGCCATGCATATCAACCACAACGCGGTCGTGTCCGGTTTGCGTTCTTTTCAGCGGAACCGGGGCGAACGCCCAACGGCTGATCAACCATCCGGGTTAGTGTCCAGCTCGCGTTACCGGGCAAACGTCGGAACCGTCCCATCACCGGTCGGCTCGCCTTCAAGCAGCCAGCTTAGATTGAAGCGAGCGACGTACGATCCGTTATTCTCAAAGTTAAGATAGATCCAGCCTTCGCTGGGCGTGTTCGGTCGACCGGCGGCAAGCGACGAGTAGGCGAAGGCGCCAGCCTGGACGAGCCGTTTGAGCGGCCATGTCCGGCCCCCGTCAAAGCTGGCCCACACCGTGCCATGGCTGCGGCCCCGGGGGCTGTCACAGTTGCTGTAGACCAGGACGTCCTTCCCCTCGATCGGAAGCCGGACCAGCCCTCCCATGCACCCGTAGTTCGTGTCCTGCGGCCCGTCCGGCAAGACGTCGACCACCTGCCACCCGGTCCAGGTGGCGCCGCCGTCGTCGCTCCAGGCGTGACGGCGGCGCAAGGGCGGATTGTCTTCGTTGTGGTACCAGTGCGCGCGCGAGTTGTAATACAACCGGCCGTCCGCCAGCTCGGCAATCGCGGCCTCCCCGGTCCCCATGTCGGCAAACGGTTCGCTCGTCATCCAGTTCTTTCCGCCATCGTCACTGTAGATGGCGGTCGTGTAGTGCTGGGGCCACTTGTCGCGATGGTTCTGGCCGGCATAGTGGCGAGCCGCCCGGATGATCCGCCCGGCATGCGGGCCGTGTCGCAACGTGATGCCCGCTTCGTTCATATGCATCGACGGTACGTGGCCGCGGGAATCGGCTTCGATGCGCACCTCGATGGCGGACCAGGAATGTCCGTCGTCGGTACTGCGGTAGACGGTCAACGGGGCCGGTGGGTGCTTTTCCTCGACGAACGCCAGGATCTCGCCATTGGTCTCGTTGACGATTGCGCCGCCCCCCATGAAGCCCTTGCCGATCGTTTGCACGGGCCCCCAGGTGGCTCCCCCGTCCTCACTGCGGCGAACGACGACGCCACCCCAGACGGCCAGCACCGTGCCCTTCACCGAGACCAAGATATTGGGAAAGCGGCCGCCCTCGTGCACCTGCTGGATGTCAAGCCGTGGATTCCCCAAGAATGGTTCGACAGGGCCTTCGAACGAGCCCTCGGCGGCATGCAGACAATCGGTCGCCAGGAATGGCGTCGTCAGGCAGTGGAAGAAACAGACGAGCGTGCTCGTCAAGAACAGGTTCCGGCGTGCAAACATCGTTGTCGTTCCTTGGCGGGGCGGCGTTTCGGTAAAATCAACAGGACGATTCGGCAACTCCATCATTTCGGCAACTCCATCATACTGTCGCCTGGGTGACCGGCTGGCAGCATGAGGCGTGCGTGCCCGCCGGTGAATTGGGGGCAGGCGAGTGCTATCCAGGGGACGATTGGCAACGACCGCTCGCTTGATGTCATCGGCGGCACGCGGGATCTCCCCTCTCCGCTGCATTACTCTAACGGACGGGCCGCCGGTTGTCGTCGGCGTGCTTCCCGACAACGTATCGGTTATTCTGTGTCGACCCGCTCTGGACACAAGTCACCCCACGTGAGACACCCCGTGAAAACAATGATCGTTCGATTGATGTGGGTCGTGCTGGCCCTATCCCCGGGAAGCGTGCTGGCCGACACAGCCGTCGACATCGGATCGCGGCGCGAGCTGTTCGTTGACCGGGCGTTGGCGGAACGGTTGACCGGCGGGGCGGAACTTCGTTTGCACGCACCGACCAAGCGCGAAGTGGCGATTCGCTATGACCAGCCCTGGGAAGGCAACGCCAGTGGCTACGCGACGGTCTTCGCCGACGGTGATGTTTTCCGGATGTATTACCGTGGCCATCGGTACCTGGTCGATGACAAACCGCTGCGTCAGGCGCAGAGCGAAGTTGTCTGCTATGCCGAAAGCCGCGACGGCATTCATTGGAACAAGCCGTCGCTCGACCTGTTCGATTGGCCTCCCACCCGAGACAACAGCGGGACCAAGGAGAATAACATTATCTGGCGCGGCGGGCCGGAGACCCACAACTTTGCCCCGTTCATCGACACCAATCCGGACTGTCCACCGGAGGAACGGTACAAGGCGATCGGCGGCACGGTGACCAGCAAGGGCCTGCTGACCTTCAAGTCGGCTGACGGAATTCATTGGTCGGCGTTGAGCGACGGGCCGGTTGTGACCAAGGGCGCGTTCGATTCACACAACACGTGCTTCTGGGACGCGACCCGCGGTCAGTATGTCATGTACATGCGGTACTTCAGCCAGGGCGCCTTCCAGGGCCTGCGGTCCATCGGCGTTTCCTATTCAGAGGACTTCAGCCGGTGGTCGGAACCGGTGGGCCTGACCTACCCGGGCTCGCCCCCGCAGCAGATGTATACCAACCAGATCGCGCCTTACTACCGGGCGCCGCACATCTTGATGGGGTTTCCCACCCGCTACGTCGCCCGACCGTTGAACGACCACGGCCGGACGCTCGACCCGGTCCCGCTCCGCGAGCGGCTGACGAAAGCAAGCCGGCGAGTGGGCACGGACCTCACGGACGGCGTGTTCATGACCAGCCGAGACGGCCGGGCGTTCGATCGTTGGGACGAGGCGTTCTTGCGCCCCGGGCCGCAGGCCGAAGGTCATTGGATTTACGGAGACAACTACCAGTCGTATGGTCTCTGGGAAACGGTTGCGGCGAATCCCGCTGCGCCGCACGAGATCTCCATGCACTTTACCGAGCACGCCTGGCTGGACGAAGATCATCAGGCGCGGCGCTACACAATCCGCCAGGACGGCTTCGTCTCACTGCACGCACCGCTTGCGGGAGGCGAACTGGTGACGCGTCCGTTAATTTTCTCGGGGCGCCGGCTTTCGATGAACTACGCGACGTCGGCCGCCGGCAGCGTGCGTATCGAAATCCAGGACGATGCGGGCGACCCGATTGCCGGGTTTGCCTTGGATGACTGCCTCGAACACTACGGGGACCGGCTCGATCAAACCGTTGCCTGGAAGGTCGGGGCCGACCTCTCCGCGTTGGCCGGTCGAGCGGTTCGGCTACGTTTTGTCTTACGGGATGCGGATGTTTATTCGTTTCAATTCATCGATCCGGATGACGCGCCGCGCCCCGCGACGCGCTGACAGCGCGTTGTGGCGTGGAGCATTGAGCCCGAACGGAGGAGCAGCATCGTATGCACTGGGTACACGTTTGGAGGCAAGACCGACCAGGCCGGCGCGTTGGATACGCAATCGTCACGATGCTCGCCGTCCTGACGGTCGGGCCAGCAACGGCCATGGCCGAAGACGACCGTGGAGCGCATCGGACCATCATCACCGTCACCTGTGATCGGGGCGCCGATGTCGGCCAGAGTTTCGGCACGTTGTTCGAGGCGCGGACCGGCGATGGTTCGCTGGTGGTGGGAGCCGGCTTTCAAAACGCGTACAACACGCGGTATCGAGCGGATCGTCATGCGGTTCAATTCTTTGTTCGTCCAACCGATGGCGATCGCCGCCTGACCACCAGCCGCTTGCCCCGCCCGAACGACCTGTGCGGGACCTACCTGTACGGGCGCGACGGTGTCGTGCGGTCGACCTACGGTACGATCAAGGCCTGGGACGCCGAGGCGAGAAACTGGCAAGCCGAACCGGGTGATGGCGGCACCAACGAAACAATGCGCGTCGGAAACGGCGTGCTGGCCTTCGGTGACAGCCGCGTCACCTACGAAGGCCGCACGATCCTCGATCCGCCCGAGCAGGGAAGTTACCAGTTGTTCTTCTATGCCAACGGGCACCTCTGTTTCTATCACGTCAATCGGCGCGACGGCGCTTACCGTCCGTACATGAACGACGACGATGGGTTTAGCAAACTGCACGCTTGTCCCTGGAAGCCGGGTGAAGCAACCGTCGACCTGTCGCGGGCCGTCGTGATGACGTTGCCGGTCGTTGGCGAAACGACGTTTGCCTGGGGGCAGTTCGGCGACCAGGTCGTAACCGGCTCGAATATCGGCGGGTTCTATGTCTTTGAGGACACCACCTGGAGAATGCTGCTTGAACCGCAACTTAATGTCAGCTACCAGCTCTATTCAACGATGGCCTACCACGATCGCCTCTTGATGGGCCAATATCCGACCGGCCGCGTCTTCGCCTACGACGGCCGGCAGATTACCGACCTGGCCGGCTGGCCACCGACCATGGAAGGTGTCTCGGGAAGTGCACGGGAGGCACAGACCACGGCGATCTACGGCGGAGATGTGTTTGTCGGTGTCTGGCCCTGGGGCGAGTTGTGGCGGTACAACCCGGACAGTCGGTCGTGGGCGTTTGCCCGCAGGATGTTCGACCATCCCGAACTCTCCGCACGGATCGTGCATCCGTATGACGTCGAGAATCGAGGTGCGGCAGTCGGCAACCAGTGGGGGCAGCGCGTGACGGGCCTCGTCCCGCGAGGCGCCGACCTGTTCGTTTCCACCTCCGCCAAGTGGCCCTGCGAATGGGACGCCGACGCTTTTCCCTTCCTCGCACCCGACAAATGGCAATCCTACGGGTCGGTGTACCGGCTCAACATGCCCGGCCACCTCGCCGCGCCGACCTCCTGGACCGACGGTCCCACGACGCTGCAGTTCGTTATAGCCGGCGACCATCTCGCCATCTTCCAAGACGGTCGACAGTTGGCGAGAAGCGATTTTACCGGCCCTCTTGCCAGGCGACTTGGCGAGACGCTCGAATTCAACAACGTCACCTGGGGCAACGGCATTTACGGTCCGTTTCGCGGACAGGCCGTCCGCGGCGAAGTCCGCCACCCGTAATCGTCGGCCACGCCAACCCACCCGCGTACGCGTGCCGGCGAACGCGACGATAGAAACCGCCGCAAACTGTATCCCTCCCTTTCTTCCAACTGGATCCCCACCATGACAAGCACTCGACGAACGGCGCTGATACTTGGGATGATGATGTTGTTGCCGACGAGCTGGCTGGCCGCTGCGAATGCGCTTGCCGGCGACGTCCCGGCCGGCTTTACGTCGCTTTTTAACGGTAAAGATCTGACCGGCTGGAAGGGCCTGGTGGGGAACCCCAAGGCCCGCGCCGCGATGTCGCCGGCCGAGCTGGCTGCGGCTCAGAAAGAGGCTGACGAAACCATGCGGGCGCACTGGAGCGTCGTCGACGGCGTCCTCGTCTTTGACGGCAAAGGCCAAAGCCTCTGCACGGTGAAGGACTATGCCGACTTTGAACTCTATGTCGACTGGAAGCTCCACGCCCAAGGCGATAGCGGGATCTATCTGCGGGGAACACCGCAAGTCAACCTGTGGGATACCCGGTTCGAGGGCTATTTCCGCCACGGCGCGGAAAAGGGTTCCGGTTCGCTGTGGAACAATCGCAATCACTCGCGCTTTCCACTCGTGCACGCCGACAACCCGGTGGAACAATGGAACACCCTCTTCATTCGCATGATTGGTGAACGCGTCACCGTCACACTGAACGATCAGTTGGTCGTGGACGACGTGGTCTTGGAGAACTACTGGCAGCGTGAATTGCCCATTTACCGCAGCGGGCAGATCGAGCTGCAGAATCACGGCAACGAGCTCTTCTTTCGCAACATCTATGTGCGGGAGATCCCTGCGGCCGAAGCAAACCAGCGACTCGCTCGCCGTGATGACCATGCCGACTTCCGGCCGCTCTTCAACGGCCGGGACCTGACGGGCTGGATCGGCGACGTTGACAACTACGAAGTCGTGGACGGGGCGATCCGCTGCCGTCCCGGGCAGGGGGGCAATCTGTTTACCAAGGACGAGTATGGTGACTTTGTGGCACGGCTGGAATTTCAGCTTCCTCCCGGGGGCAACAACGGGCTGGCGGTACGCTACGACGGCCAGGGACGCCCGCACCTCGATGGGCTGGAACTGCAAGTGCTGGATTCCGAGCACCCCAAGTATGCCAAGCTCGACGCGCGTCAATATCATGGTTCCGTCTACGGGCTCGTGCCCGCCCACCGCGGCTACCTGCGACCGACGGGCGAATGGAACTACCAACAGGTGACCGTCCGCGGTTCGCACATCCGGGTGGAATTGAACGGCACGACGATCGTCGACGCCGACTTGAGCGAGGTCAAGGAATCCAAAGACGGCCCTCTCCCGCCGGGAGTCAAACGGACCAGCGGCCACTTCGGCTTTGCCGGCCATAACGACCCCGTCGCGTTTCGGAACATTTCGATCCGTGACTTGCCCGGAAGCCCGGCGACACCGCCGGCACGCGATGCGGCCATCCGACCCACCGATGGACCCATCAAACTGTTCAACGGACGAAACCTGGCCGGCCTCTACACTTGGCTGGAGGATTCGCGGTATGCCGATCCTAAGCAAGTCTTCACGGTCGCGGATGGCATCCTGCGCATCTCCGGAGACGGCTACGGAGGATTGATTACCAACCAGGCGTACCGGGACTATCACCTGATCGTTGAATTCAAATGGGGCGAGAAGACCTGGCACGGCCGCGCCGATCGGACGAGAGACTCGGGCGTGTTGCTGCACGCCTGGGGTCCGGACGGAGGTTACGGAAACAAGTGGATGGCGTCCGTCGAGGCGCAGATTATTGAAGGCGGGGTTGGCGACATCTTGGTGCTGACCGGTACCGATCCGCTGACCGGCCGGAAGTTTCCGGTTTCCCTGACCGCAGAAGTGACCAAGGACCGTGATGGCGAGACCGTCTGGAAACAGGGCGGCGAGCGGCAGACGTTTTCCAGCGGCCGCATCAACTGGTTCGGTCGTGACCCGGACTGGGTCGATGAGATCGGCTTCCGCGGCAAGAACGATGTGGAAAGCCCATTGGGTGAATGGACCCGGCTGGAAGTCATCGCCGACGGCAACCGCCTCACCTACAAGGTCAATGGCGTCACTGTAAACCAGGCGGTCGACGTGAACCCCAGTTCCGGCAAGCTGCTCCTGCAAACCGAACTCGCTGAGATGTTCGTTCGTCGCTTCGAGCTTTGGCCGCTGGGCGAGGCACCTCGGGAGTGATCGGCTGCGGCTCGCCGGGGAACATCGTGTCGTCTCTTGCGTCACGCCAGGCATGCGGTCGGGAAGCCGCGCGGGAACGCACTGGCGCGGGAACGCAGCTGTGTGGGAACGTAGCTGTGCGGGAACGCGATTTCGCCGAGCGACAATCGACAGCGATCTGGCGTCCAACCTTGACGGTTGTTCTCGGCCGCCCCGTTGCCTGCAGCGACCCGTTTGACGGCGATTTGGCAATCTGCGATTGTGAATAGCGGCCCGTTGATTGGACGATCCGGCAGGCCCGGGATCCGGCGGTTCAGCGAAGCCGCAACGCATCGTCTACACCCGGAGCCGGTTTTTGCGATTGACTCGACCAAGTAGGTAGCCCATGACCATTGCCGTTGCCTGTCCCTGCGGGGGACGGTTCGCTGCCCAGCCGCACCTGGCAGGGAAGACCGTGCGTTGCCCCAATTGCCAGCAACCGCTGCGGGTGCCGGAACCGTCACCCGGACCGCTGGCGCCGATCGTGAATCCGTTCTCCGACGATGCCGGACCGATCGACGCACAGCTCGTCCCCCCGGTCGCGCCGGCAGCGCTGGCCGCTGCGAATTCGCAAGACCCGTTTGGCGGCCGAGCCACGGTCGATCCGACGGCAGCTCAGCCGGCGGCCCCCTATCCACCCGGCCGGCCCGCGGCCCCACCGTCCTATCCGTATTCAAAGTCTCCCAGCGATTCGCCCTACCATCCGTCGGAAAGTGGCGCGAGGAAGTCGTCCCGGACGATCTTCTTCGTGATCGCCGCCGCCCTGTTCGGTGTGTTCGGATTCTTATTCGTCGCCGGCCTGGGGGTGTATCAATTCCTCCAAGAGTTAGGCGACATTTCACTGGTTGAGGGCCCCACGCCGCTAACGGTTCGCGACGAGGACTATGCGGAGGCCCGCCGGAGGTTCGCCACCAAGCTCACCACACGGGGCGAAGCGCCGCAAGACTGGATTCCGCTGGAGACGCCGGCAGGCGCCGCCGACCTCAGTTACACCTCGGGCGGACACACGCTGCGGGCGTTCGTCGATCCACCTCCGGCCGATGGCGGACCGCGACCGGGAGTCGTCTTCCTGCACGGTGGATTCGCCTGGGGCGATGGCGACTGGGAGATGCCGCAGCCGTACCGCGACCAGGGATTCATCGTGATGTCGCCAATCCTGCGAGCCGAGAACGGGCAGCCGGGCAACTTCTCGCTCTACTTCGACGAAGTCGATGACGTATTGGCCGCGACTTCGGCGTTCGCCGAGCTTCCCTACGTGGACGATTCGCAACTTTTCATTGCCGGTCATAGCGCCGGCGGAACGCTGGCGACCCTGACCGCCCTGACCACCGACCGGTTTCAGGCGATGGCATCCTTTTCAGGCATGACGAACATGGACGGCATGGAAGAATGGGACGACGAAATGGTCGTCTACGACCCTGCGGACGAAGACGAAGTTGCCATGCGATCGCCGGAGGCTTTCGCCAAGAGCTTTAAGTGTCCGGGGCAACTCTTTTACGGAAGCCAGGAGGATTGGATGGCCGAGATGCTCCGGCGGACGGCCAAGACCGCAACACTGGCAGGCAAGCACGTCCAGGCAATCATGGTCCCCGGCGACCATCTGTCGGCCGTCCGGCCGGCCATCTCGCGGAGCATCGTGTTCTTCCGGCAGCACGGCAGCAGGCCCGGCCAGCCCGTTCCCTCCCGCGTCCAACCGTCGCCACCCCGTGCGATGCCGCCCGAGTTTTCCAGTCCTGCCTTCACTCCGCCCGAACCCCCGAAGATGCCCGACCTGTCGACGCCCCGCATGCCGATTCCACCGGCCGGCATTCCGGGCCGCACTGGCGGTGTTCCGAATCGCGGCGCACCGCGGCGCCCCCAGTTTCCCACGATGCCGCCCGCCCCGCCCGGCATGCACCAAGGTATCGTGACGTTTGAAGTTGTTGATTATTCGGGACGTGTGCCACAAATGATCTCGGCCCGGCGGGCCCTGATTCGCAGTCCTTGGGCAGACACGGCTCGAATCACGATCGACGAGTCGGCAGGGACGATCACCGTCCCCGCACGAAGACGCCTTGATGTAAAAACGGAACAAGCCAGGCAGGAACTTGAACGCGTCGGATTCACGATCGGTACGGCAACGTTTCGCTCGAGTACAGGCGATGAGGCGGGCCAGTAGCAGGTCGATGCCAACCGGCCCCAGAGAAAACGGAATTTGTGATGACCGACGAAGAGTTGCTGGAGCTGGTCGAATCGAAACCGGCCGGTGAATTCTCCCTGGATGAAATCCAGCATTTGCGGACCCGGCTGGCGGAATCATCCGAGTTGCGCGCCGCCTTTTCGAGTCGGCTGCGGCTGCAAACCGTGCTGGCAGAAATCCTGGCCAAGATCGATTTGGCACCGGATGACGTGCTGCGAACCGGCAACCCCATGGGATCGAGCAGTTTTCGGGTTGGCCGCTGGGCAACGGTCCTGTTGCTGGCCACCGTGATCGGCGTGCTCCTCTCGGTGCCGGCCCTGAGAGAACGGCTCGTCGGCATCGCGGGGATCGAAACGATCGACGAGGGACCTCCACCCGCCCAGCGGCCGCCGTCAAAGGACGCGAATTCCGCCGAGAAGAACGCGACGATTGATCCGCCCGAAACGACGGGCGAGGGTAACGACACCGGAGAGCGCGGCGATGCCGCCGTTGATCCCGAGGGTCCAGCGGGACCATCGGCCAACCTTTCGGAGGATGGCCGGCAACCGTCTGACCCGCCGAACCAGCCTCCCACAACGACCACGCCGCCCGCAGTGGCCGCGGCGACCACCGAGGAAGCCAATTCGCAACCCGCCGACTCCGCTACCGAGCCCGTTGCCCCACCCCCCTGGCAAGCGACCCTGGAAGGTGAACCGGTCTTCGCACTGGAAGACCTGGTCTTTCAAAGGTTTGATCCGCGCACCGAGGTGCCTCAGGCGACCGATCTACAACGTTGGTTCGACGTGATCGTGGGCCAGCCGAAGGGGATTATCGAGACCCGATCGCGGCGCGGTCACCAGGGCGCCATTGACGGCATCCTCCGGTTGAAAGCGCCCTGGACAGACGACTCGGTCTTCCGCTTGCAACTGGATGACTACAAGCACCTGCAGATCCACTTCTTCGCCGGCCGGCAAGGAATCACGTTGATCTACCACGCCGATCAGCCGGACCGCTGGGCGGCTTACCAGACCACGCGGGCTGCGGGCCGGTTTACGCCGAACACCTGGCGTCTGACGGCCGACGACGGCGGGCGAAACCATCGCACCCAGATCTCCCAGGGAGGGCCCTATCAGTTTCGGCACCGTGCGGGGATCCTGATCATGAGCCGCGGCGACATCGATCTGATTCGAGCGCCCTTGCCCTCCCTCCCGGACGACGTCTACTTCCAGGGCGAAGCGTCGATCGGTGGCATCGACTGGCAGCGAGAACGTCGGCTGGCCGACAGCGACAGCGTCGCCGTTGCCGACAACATGGAAAACGAGGCGGGGGGCAAACATCGCGACGACGAACACCCAATCGGCGCCGTGCAGGACGGACCGGCGACCTCCCCTGTCAGCGTGGCGGCCTCCTCGTTGCTCGTCCCGGCCGAGCCAATCCCCGCTGCCCGTTACGCTTGGCAGTCACAGCTTCCGCCCCAAGCCACGTTCACGGTCTTGCCGGAAGGCACGGTGCGTCTCGAATCGAACGACCCGGCGAAGCGAAGCTGGGCGACGATCGTACGACCGCGTGACGATCTCCAATGCATCGATTTGGAATTGGACAATGCATCGGCGGGCGCCGGGATCTATCTGGGCGACGCCGCCAACCCGAGGTGGGTCTTGCGCTACGTCCGTGACTTGCGCACCGACCAGCTCTGCCTGATCGCGCGAGGCAACGACGATCATTTCGAACAGGAAATGCGGCCGCTGGAACAGTCGATGTTACCCTGCGTCGATGGCCGGCACTGGGTCCGTTTGATGTTCGGGCCGAGCATGGTTCGGTGGTGGTTAAGTGCCGATGGTCGCCACTGGGCGGAAGCGGATCCCCTGCGCAATCCGCCCCTGACATTGACGCAGCTTGGGCTGCATTGTGTGGCGCGCAGAAACTGCGGCCTGACACTCCGGCAGATTCGCGCCGTGCCCCTGGATGCCATCTTGACCCTGGCGGATCCCAGGCTGCGGGCGCGTGCCTGCCTGGCGACACCGGCAGGAAGCCCCGCCCCGCCCGACCTGCGGACCTGGATGATCCAGGCAACCGAACTCCAGCCACCTGATTGCTCGCGGTCGGCATGGCAACGGGCGATGGCCGTGCAGACCTTGGCGGCCGGATGCCCAGCGCCGCTGGGAACTGCCCTGCTGGACTGGCTGCTGGACGGCCGGCTGACGGAGCCGCCACCTCGCCAGGCCGATCACGCGTGGCTGAGCGGACGTTTACGATTGTTGGCACAGGCGGCACTCCTGGCAGACCTCTACGACAACCAGGCGCGGCTTCAAACCTGGGTCGACCGCTACCATCAATTGGGCCACCTTCTCGCCCGAACGGGACACGGCGCGCCGTTTTCTGCGTTCCGGGCCGCCTTGATGCAAGCACCGATCAAGACCGTGCGGAGCATCGAGGTCGCGCGGCCACAGGCCATCAACGAAGAGCTGGTTCGTCGTGTTTACCGGGGGGATTGGCAGGCAACGGCCCGCTTCTGCCGGCAGATCCGCTTCTTCCATTTTGATGCCAAGGTCCCGTTGTTCGAATGGGCCGAGATGGCGGCGGCCCGGCGAACTCCCACCGGGATTGGCGACGAACCGCTGACCCGTCTTCCGGAAACCTGGCGGGACCTGTTGATCGAACACCAGAGCAAGGAAGTCTACAACGCCGCGGCCGAGTTGCGGGGGTTGCTGGAAAGTGAGGCATTTGAAGATGCGGCCCGGATGCTGAGCTCGCTGGACCCGCGTGCGCTTCCCGGAGTGGCCGTTGATGACCGCGACGATCGATTGCTGGCCTCGCTGCCTGCCTTGCTGGAAACCGCCACCCGCCGCCACCCGGAACTTGGCGCCGCGGTGGCTGAAGAGCACGGCGCATTGGCCGAACTGCGGCTTCGGGAACAGATCGAGAGGCGGGATGCACGCGGTGTCGCGACAGTGGCCCTGCAGTTTCCAGGTACCCAAGCAGTTGTCGAGGCCCACGCCTGGCTCGGCGACCGGGCACTCGGCAGCGGCTGGTTTGACGCGGCGTTGAGCCACTATCGGCAGGCGAATCGAACGGCCCGCCAGTACACGGGCAATGACCTCGCCGCTCGGACAACACTGGCCAAGGTCATGCTGGGCCTGGATGACGTTGCCGCCCCCCCGCGGCAACTCACCGAGCTCCAAGTCAAGCTTGACGAGCTCCAGGCAATTCAAACGGCCAGGCGGGCGCGTTCCCAGGTAGGCCCACTGCGGTACGGCATCAACGGGTTCGAAGGCCCGCACCGGCACGCGATCGCCCCGGCGGCGTTTGCGGCCGAAAAAAAGGCGCGCCTGGAGGGATCGGTCGGACAAGAGCCCCACCGTGTCCTCAATGGGAATATTAATGTGCATCATGTCGATTGGGCGAACCGGCAACTGGCGGTTGCCCTGGACGGACAACATGTGTACGTCAGCAATCGGTTTCAGGTCGCCGCCTACGACCGCGGCTCCGGCCAACGCAAATGGCACAGCCCACAATTGCCCGGACGCGTGCGGCGGGCCCACGACTGGTCGTTGACCGCCATGCGTCCCGTGTTGCGCGGCGACCGAATTTTTGCACGGCAGTTGTACGGCGACACGACGTCCCTGGTCTGCCTCGACAAGGCCAACGGCCAGCCGGTCTGGAATGCGGATCACCGGCAGAACATCGACATCATTTCGGATCCGTTGTTTATCCATGACCAACTCGTTTGCTTGACGCTGGCCCGCACCAGTGATCTCGAATCCGTCGTGCGGTTCACTCGGTTTGATGCGGAGACCGGGACGGTCTGGGACGAGAGCGACCTGGTGACGCTCCGAAACGCCTGGCAGCGACGGCAGGTAGGTGAAGTTCAACTCGTCCACGACCATTTAATCGCGGTGCTCGGCGGGGTCGTCCTGTGCTGCGAAGCGGACGGCCGCGTGCGGTGGGTGAGTCGCCAGATCCTGCTGCCGGCGGACGAACAGGCGGACTGGGTTACGCAGACGTTCGCACCGCCCCTGGTCGTTGACGGCGAAACGATCGATGCGGGCCGGGAAGGGTCGCCGGCAAGCGGGTCGCGAATTATTGTGGCCGAACCCGGTGTGCTGGCCCTGCAGTGCCTGGACGCGTCGACCGGGCAACGCATCTGGTCACGCACCATCCCGGATCTGCGGCGGACGTTGGGATTCCATTCGGGCTGCCTGATCGTCGCAGGTGACCAACGGTTACTGGGAGTGGATCCGGCCAGTGGGAACGTGCGCTGGCAACAACCGGTCGGGCGGTTGCTCAACAGTTATCTGTGCGGCGGCGAACACGGACTGCTGGTTGCGCGCCGATTGCCGCTGGATGAGAAGGGGTCGGAGTTTGTCCCGGAGTTGCTCTGGGTCGATGGATCAAATGGACGGATCACCCACGCCACGCAGCTTGCGGGTTTGGAGGACAGCGACCCGCGACTCGGCCCGATGGTCGTTGTCGACGGTAAGGTCTGGACTTTTTTCGGTCGCGGGCCTCAGGACGCCACGCGCGATCTCGTGCAGTTGACGCCGGGTGCCGCCCTGCAGCCGACCCCGCCGGCCGAACCGATCGACGCGCCGCCGCGACCGGCCGGCACCCGCGACCTGCGCCAAGTGGTCGATCAACGGCTGCCGGACTGGCAGGTTCTCAGCGACATCGTGGAGAGCAAGGCGTCGATCGTTCCGGAGTTACATGGCGAGAAGGATGTGCTGACGCTCGCCGCCCGCAACGGGAACCCCTTGGTGCTGGGACGCCGGCTGGATCTGCCCAGCGGCACCCACCCGCGCCTGAGGCTGGCCTTCGGCCACGACGCCAAGCGGGCCGGAGAGATCGAAATACGTTTCCGGGGGCTCCAGGTCATGCGCCGGGAGATCAACGCCAAGGCGGATCCTAAACCGTGGAAAGACGTGGAAGTCGACCTGGGCCGCCTGGCGGGACAGTCCGGTTGGCTGACGGTGCATGCCCGCTTCACAGACGGCAACAATCCAGTCCCCCTGGGGTGGAGACAACTGGACGTTGTCTTCTGATGGCATGTTCTGATTGAGTCGGAGACGGGGCCGAAAAGTTCGCTGTAGCGGGCGACGGCGGCGTGCAATGCAGGGCCGCGACCGGTAAACTGATCGTTCGTCACGAGTCGACAGGAGGGTCAACGAAAAAGCGTTGGGCTCCTTTTCCTTCCCCGCAAGCAGTCAGCCCACCAACCGCGAATCGCTGCCACGCTCGCATCCCGCCTGCTGTGCGGCAGTCCGACGTCGCTGCTGCGGGAACCGGCAGCCGACCGCATCCCCCCGCCTTCTGCACTGTAATCCGCCCCATGAACGGCCGCACGCTTCTGATCGCCATCTGCAGCTTCTGCCTCCTGGTGCACCCGGTGCGCGGCGAAGGCGAGTGGGAGATCACGGCGGAGAGCGAACAGGCGCTCGAGCTGGGATTGAAGTGGCTGGCGGATCACCAGGGCCCCGAGGGTAATTGGACGTCGAATGATCTGGGCCTGGTGGGGCTCGGCGCCATGGCCTTCATGGCGGCCGGCCATCAGCCGGGACGCGGCAAATACGGTGACCACGTCAAGCGGGCCTTGGACTATGTGATCCAGCGCGCCAAGCCGTCCGGGCTGCTGAACATTTCGAATTCGCAGCGTGACATGTACAACCACGGGCTGGCCACGTTCGTGCTGGGCCAGGCCAATGGGATGACGTCGACCCAGGATCGGCGGCTCAACAAGACGCTCGACAATGCCCTACGGTTGATCGCCAACACGCAGGCCGAGGACGGCGGCTGGGACTACCGTGCCCGGCGGCAGCCGCGCGGGCACGACCTCAGCCTGGCGGTCATGCAAGCCAAGGCGCTGCGGAGCGCGGTCGACAGTGGGTTGGAAGTTCCCAACGAAGTCATCGACCTGGCAATCCGCAGTGTCCGTGACCACTACGCCCCGCAGAATGGGCGTCGTGATGCACCGGAATCCGACCAGCGGCAACTCCCGGGGCAGTTCACTTACACGAAGGGCGGCGGCGGGGGAACGATCGCCATGGCGGCCGCGGGCGTCGTCTGTTTGCAGGAGTTCGGTCAGTACGACGATTGGCGAATTCGCAAGAACATGGACGTGATCGCCGCGGCCGTCTCACAGCTCCCGAAACCGAAGGCGCGCACCTTGCCGTTTGACGCTTACACGTCGTACTACGTTGGCCAAGCCCTGTACCAGGTGGGCGGCGAGGACTGGGACGAACAGTATCCGCGGCTTCGCGACTACCTGGTGGCAACGCAAAGTGACGCTAAACGGCCGGAGCTGCACGGTTCCTGGACCGATAACGGAGCCAACGGTGGCGGCAAGGTCGGGGGTCGCCCGGGTGAATTGTTCGGGACCTCCGTGGCTTGCTTCCTGTTGGCCATTCCGAATCGCTACCTGCCGATTTTGCAGGAGGGAAAAATCGAAAGCCTGAGGCAACAGTTTTCCGGAACCGGGTCCTGACCGGAGTGGCTCGGCAACATTTTTACGGCTGAGCCAGGTTACGGACGCCGTGTTTGGATGCGACGGCCTCGTTTCCCAGCAAGCCAAACATCGCTGCCACACCCACTGATTGATCGACCCCCGCGCGATCGCTTTCCCGGTGATCCGATCCAACCACAACTTCTTCCTTTCTTTCCTGCGTCGCCACCCGCCATGAATCTGCTGCCCTCATTTTCCATCTGGCAATTCGCTGTCGCGGGCGCGATCTTTGCCAGTGGGCCGCTGATCATCCATCTGTTGAATCGCCGCCGTTATCGGGTCGTGCAGTGGGCGGCGATGGATTTCCTGCTGCAGGCGGTCAAGCGCAATCGTCGTATGCTCCGGCTGCGGGACTTGATTCTCCTGCTGTTGAGAACGGCCGCGATTCTGTTGTTCGGGTTCGCCTTGGCACAGCCGTTCCTTTCCCAAGGCAATTCTGAATTCAACGGCACTCAACCCCTGCACGCCGTGCTGGTGATCGACAACAGCCTCAGCACCGGCTACCAACACTTGGACGGCAACCTGCTCGACCGGGCCCGCCAACGGGCGCGGCGCTTCATCGATCGCCTGCCGCAGGGGAGCCTGGTTTCGCTGGTCCCGCTGGCCGGCAGCCACCGCAATGCGAGTGTCGACCCGCACGCTTCGCGAGAGCATGTCTTGGCCGCGCTGGATGAAATCGAGGTGGTCGATCGGGCGATCAGCTTTCGCCAGGCGATCAACGAAGCCGAGCGGGCCTCGCAGGCGGCACCCCACCTGGCCAAGCGAATCGTCTTTTTTACGGACCAGCAGCGAGAGGTGTGGAATGACCTGGCCAACCTCGCCACCGATACGTCGCTCCCTTCGCTGCAGATCGTCAACGTCGCCCCCACGGAACGGGACAACACCTGGATCGCTTCCTTGCGCGTGCAGGATGGTCTGGCCGATGTGGAAACGCCGACCACCATCCTCGTCGAAGTCGAACATCAAGGCGAGGCAGCCCGCCAGGACGTCGTGGTGACGTTGTTTGTCGACGGGATGGAGATCGCCGCCAAAGCCGTCTCCCTGGAACCTGGGCTCGGACGTCGCGAGATCGCCTTCGAACACACGTTTCGCGCACATCATCCCGAACCGGGTCGCCCGGTGTTTGTGCCGGTTCGTGCCAGCTTGACTCCGGATCGACTGACCGCGGACGACGAGCGGCATTTGCTCGTCCCGGTTGTAACGTCGTTACCGGTGGTCTTCGTCGATCAATACAACGACGAAACGGAGGATGTGACGCGGAACCGCATCGGAGAGACGCGCCACCTCAGAAAGCTGCTCGCCCCAGCCTTCGGCGACCGTGAAAACCAGAGCCAGCTGATTCGCGTGCGGCATCGCAGAATCGACCAATTGGACCGCGACCTGCTGGCGGACGCCCGCCTGGTCGTCATTGCCGGGATCTCGGACCCCGGCACCAAGGTCGACCTCCTCCGCCAGTACGTGCAGCAAGGGGGACAGCTCGTGATCGCTGCCGGGGGCGAATTTGATCCCGCGGCCTGGACCCGGTCTGCCTGGCGGGACGGTGCGGGAATCCTCCCAGCCCCATTACGAGATCAGCCCGTCGGTCGGCTGCCGGACGAATCCCAGGGTCCGCTCAAGCCGTTCTTCCTGGAGACGGAAAGCCTGGCCTCGCAGCCCTATTTTCGCCTGGCCGGCATCGCCGAACAGGAATTACGCGACCTCTATGCCGAACCCTTCTTCTTCCAGGCTGTGGTACCTCGCGTTACCGACGACGTGATCGAGCAAGTCCGGGAAGGGGAACTCCAGCGGCTACGCAGCACGTTCCCACGCCCCGGCGGGGCGGACCCGAAGACGGCCGACGATCCAGCCGCCGCGGCGCTGGCCGCCACCCAGCAATGGCTGCTGTGGGAAAGCCCGCGAAGCGACCATGGCGGGGCTCAAATCCCCGAGGATCCGGCCGACTACGACCAGTGGTTGGAAGCAACGGCGGCGGCCAGGCTGCCTCAGGTGATCGCCCGGTTCACGGATCCGGAGCACTCGCCGTATCTCGTAGAGCGGACCATCGGTCGCGGGCAGGTGGTGCTGGTCGCCAGCGGCATCATCTCGCGCTGGAATACGATCGCACAAACGAATGCGATGGTCCTGTTCGACCGGGTCTTGCGGACCCTGATCGAGTCGACGCTGCCGGAGCGCAACTTCGAATCGCCGCCACAGCTTGTTCTGCCGCTGCCTTCCGACGACCGAGACGTCAAGGTCTTCCTGCAGCGACCCTCGCGCGATACGCTGCCCGAGCCGCTCGACGTTGGCTTCATCGGTCGCGACCAGCTCGGCATCACCATCGATGATCCCTTCCAACGCGGTCTCTACCGGATCACGGCGCAGAAGCGTGACCGCCCGTCGGAAGTGACTGACCCGGCACCCGAATGGGAGCTGGCGGTGACCGTTAACGGACCGGCGAACGAATCCGACCTGCGTCCTCTGACCGACGCGCAACAGGCCGAACTGGCCGACCATCCTCAACTGGCAGTCGTGGCCGACGGCCAGCCGATCAGCCTCGCGGGCGCCCAAACAAGGGGCCAGGATAGCTGGTGGTGGTTGATCGTGGCGGTTCTCGTCGTGCTCGGCGTCGAACTGGTTGTGCTCGCCTTGCCGGTACTCGCCGCGCGTCGCACGGCGGTTCCCGAGAGGTCATCGTCCACCCCGTCCCTCACACCTTGAGTTCGCATGAAACTGATCGGTTGGCTGCTGGGTTTGAACGACGTCACCTCGATCGAGGCGATCGAGGTCTACCTGGCTGCGCCGTGGGCCGAGGATCGGATCTTCTGGGTCTGGTTCGGCGCGGCACTGATGTTTTTTGCGGCCTGGATGTTTTACCGGCGGCTTCAACTGCGCGGCTCGCGCGGGGCCCGCACGTTGCTGGGACTGGGCCGCGGCCTTCTGCTGGCCATGCTGTTTGTCACCCTGGCCGGACCGACGTTGAGGATTACCGCCGAGCGGATCCGCAAGCCGGTCGTCTATCTGTTGTTCGATGGAACGGAGAGCATGGCGATCGAGGATCGCTGGACGGACGCCGAACGGGCCTCGCTGGACCGAACGGTGGGACGCGTCGAAAACGGCAATGGATCCGCGCCGCCGGCCCCGGCGTCGCGAACGGAGTACCTGCAAGCCCTGCTCCGGAGTGCTGACCGAAACATTATCGAATGGCTTCGGAAGGAAGACGCCTGCCGACTGGAGGCGTTCATATTCGACGGCCAGTCCACAAGCCAGTTGCGGCGAATCGGGACCGAGGAGGAAGATCGTCCCCTGGACCCCAGCCGCTTGGCCGAGCAGCTCTCGGCGACCGGCCAGGTCACGGCACTGGGTGAAGCTCTGCTCGATCTGCGGGACCAGCCGGGTACGGGAAGCCTGGCTGCGGCGATCATCTTCAGCGACTTCGCCAACAATTCCGGCCTGATGCCGATCGGTGACGAGCGGTCTCCGGCACAGGCCATTCGCGCGCCTCTGTTCACGGTCGGGCTGGGCGCCAAGGAGGCGGTCGATCTGGCGGTGGAATTGCAGACGGACCCGAAGATGAAGAAGGCCGAACGGACGACGCTGTTCGTCAAGCTTCGCCAGACAGGCATGCAGGATCGCACCGTCCGCGTCACCGTTTCGGCACACCCGTTGAGCGGCACGGCGACGATGGCGGGGACGGCGCTGGAGATCGGCGAGCGGGAAGTGACGCTCGGTTCAACGGTGCAGGCCGTCGATTTCCCATTCACTCCGCAGGAAGCCGGACAATTCGAATTTGTCGCCGAAGTGGAGCCTCAAGAGGGCGAACTGGTCGACGACAACAACCGCTCTGCACGGCAGATTACCATCATCGACGACTACCTTCGGTTGATGTACGTGGCCAACGAGCCCTCCTGGGAATGGCGTTTCGTCAAGGAAGTCTTTCACCGGGATCGGCTGGTCGGGATGAACGGGTTTCGAACCTATCTCAGTTCGTCCGACCCGCGCGTGCGGCAGGCGAACGTCCTGTTTCTGCCGACGCTGACACCCAAGCGAAGCGAGTTTTTCGCCAATGACGTCATCTTTCTGGGCGACATGCCGGGCGGGTCGCTGTCGCCCCGCTTTTGTGAGATGACCAAAGAGTTCGTGGGCACCATGGGTGGAGGCCTGGTCGTGATCAGCGGGCCTCGCTTTGGCCCTCGCGAACTAAGCGGGACAGCGCTGGACGATATGCTGCCGGTGATCCTCGATCGCAATGCACGGTTGCGGGACGAGCAGGAGTTCGCGCTCCGCTTGACGCCCCATGCCGCCCTGCACCCGTTCATGAACCTGGGCGCAAGCGACTCGGAAAACGGCCGGGCTTGGCGGAATCTCGAACGGCTCGCCTGGTACCAACCGGTGGCGGCCCTGCACGATCAAGCCCAGGCCCTGGCCGTCCATCCCACCGACAAGTGCGCCGACGGGAAGACGCCGCAGCCGTTGATCGCGATCCGCCGCTACGGAAAAGGTGAAGTCGTCTACCTGGCCTGCGATGAGATGTGGCGGCTACGCCGGATGTACGGCGAGCGGTACTATCGCCAGTTCTGGTCGCAGTTGATCTACCGCCTCGGAATGAGCCATGCCCTGGGCGCGGACAAACGGTTTGTGGCACGGGTCGATCGGCCCGAGTATCGAGTCGAAGATCGAGTCACCTTTACGGTCGAGGCCTACGACGAAAACTACGAACCGTTGCTGGACGACGACCTGCCCGATCGGGCGCTCTCTGCGGAACTTACGTTGCCGGCGCGCGGATCCGGCCCGGAAGAGACACGAACTGTCAGCGTGCCGATGCTGCGGCGAGGCGTGTTCGAAACGCAGATTCCCGTCTATGCCGCCGGCACGTACCGTGTGCGCGTCCAGGACCCCGTGACGGGCAATTATCAGGAACGCCGCTTCGAGGTCACCGAGACGTCGGCCGAGCACCGGACGGCAGTCCGCGATGCAACGCTGCAGCAGCGGCTGGCTGAGACGACCGGCGGCCGCGCTTACGAACTGACGGCCGTCCATCAGATGATCAGCGATCTGCCCCTGCGCGAGCAGGTCGAGCATGAGACGCGGAACCACGCCCTGTGGAGCACGCCGCTCTGGTTTGTCGTGGTCGTGGGCCTCATGCTGGGTGAATGGCTGACCCGCCGATTGGTACATTTGCAATGACACAACCGCAATGACAGAGCTCAAACGCACGCGTAACCAGGTCCGCGCCCTGCGGCGCCGCCGACAGTTGGTTCGGTGGTCGACCGCCGTTGCGCCGTTGGTTACGGCGACGCTGCTGATCCTGGCGGCGTTTTGGTTGGTCGACTACGTGTTTCATCTGGACGCGCCGCAGCGTGTGGTGATGTGGGGCGTCTGCAGCCTGACCATTGGGTGGATCTACTGGCGGTTCGCCAAACCCCTGTTGTCACAACACGAATCGGAAGTCGACGTGGCCCTGCTGGTCGAACAACAACACCAACTCGACAGCGATCTTGTCGCCGCCATGCAGTTTGATGCCGCACCGGCAGTCACTTACGGATCGCCCGACCTGCAGACCGCCGTCGTGCAGCAGGCGGCCGACTTGAGCCGGCGGATCAACTTCTTCGAAGGGCTCTCCTACGATCAATTCGCGCGGCGGACGGCCGCCTTGATGATCGTTGCTCTGCTGGCTGCCGCCGCCTGCCTGACCTTTCCGGGACACGTTCGGGTCTTCTTCGACCGGCTTCTGCTCGGTGCCGCTCACTACCCCACCCAGACCGTCCTCGAGAAGATGGCGGTCAACGGTCATATGACCCTCACCCGGAGCACGCATCGAACACAGCCGGAAGACTGCACGTCGGCCCAGGGCCAGCCCGTTAACCTGATTCTCCAATGCGGGCTTCCCGAGTCGCCCGGCGCGGCAGCATCTTCCATGACCGGCGAACTTCGCCTCGTGAGCACGGACGGCAGCCGGCGGACGCTCCCTCTGACACGTCTGTCCGCCGACGCTCGTGCCGCGCAGCTCGACCAGGTAGCCGAGCGGCTACAGGCCGCCCTCGATGACGAGACGATCCGCGTGGACGGTCGCTGGTTGAACGCATCGGCCCCGACCGTCCAGTTCGACGCCCCGCAAGCCTGGCCGCATTTGCAGAACGCCGGAGAGGACCGGGCGGCGGTACAGCAGGCACTCGACGAGATCCGTCGCGCGCGGGACGCATGGAACGATTCGCCGCCCGCTCTCCACCTGTTCCAGGGACGCGTCGATCGATTGATGGATTCCGTCGAGTACCAGGTTCAAATCGGAGATGCCTGGACTGACCCCGCACGGATCGAGATGATCCCCATGCCGGTGGTCACCATGGATTTGCACGTCATCCCACCTGCCTACGCCGCCGTCGAACCGTCACGCCAACCGGCGGCCTCGCGGCAAGTATCCGTACTGGAAGGGTCCACCGTCCAGATATCGCTTGGCACGGCCAACGACAAGCAATTGGCTTCCGCGTCGATCCGCATCGCGGGCAAGTCCACTTCCTCACGCTGGGATTTCTCGCCGAGCGACGAGGAACCTGGCGTGTGGCGGCTACCCGCTGAGACGCCGCTGCACCGCGTCAGGGAAGAACTCGCATTCGAAGTGCAGGTTCGCGATGTGGACGGTCTGCAACCGGAGAGTCCGCTCCGCGGGTTCGTCCGGATCCGCACCGATCGACCGCCTGCCGCCACGATGGAACTGGTGCACCGTGTCGTGGTCCCCACGGCCACGCCGATTGTCGGGTATCGAGTATCCGACGATTTTGGGATCTCGCAGTTGCTCTTGCATCTGTCGGTTCAGCGGACACACAATGGGTCAGATGCCGAGGATCTCGGGACGGAGACGACTTCCAACAGCGAAAGTACACGCGAGATTCCGTTGGGGGCCGACTGGTTGCCGGTGAACCAGTTGCCTCATCGCGGACAGTTTCCGCTTGACCTGGCGACGCTTGAATTGTCCAAAGGAGACCAGGTCAAACTGACCCTCGAGGCGTTTGACTATCGGGGCAACGATGCTCCTAAGTCGACGTTGAGCGAAGCGATTGTACTCGACGTTTCGGATGAGGCCGGGGTTCTGGCGGCGATTGCCGAGGCCGACGAAAGCTCCGAAGAACGGCTCAGCGAAGTCATCAAAGAACAATTAGGAATCGGAGACACGCAATGACGCATCATTCGGCCACCGCCTGGACCTTGTCGCTCGCCGCGTTGATTGTCTCGCTGTCCACGCCCGCACTCTCCGCACAGGATGTCGAACTGGACGCGCTGCGGCAAAAGCAACGCCGGCAAGAAAAAGCACGCGGGCTGGCCAACGAGCTCGTCTCCGGCGTGCTGGAGATTCAACTGCGGCAGTTACGGGAGAACCGACTGCAGCACTTGCCGATCTACACCGAGATCGAATCGATGCGAGGCAACCTGGACGAGCTGGTCGGCAACGAGATGCAGGAGGTTGTTCAACTGCTGGTCGAAGCCCAAGAAGGCGAACCCGCACAGCGGCTCAAGAAGTTCCACGCCGCTCGGGACGTCATTCGCGAAGTCGTCGTAGCGCTGATGTCAGAACGACAGAAGCTGCTCAAACGTTTGCAGATCGCCCGCATCGCCGCGGAGGTCCGGCAACTGATCGCGCTCCAGGGCGACACGCTCGACCAGACCAAGGGGCTCCCGGCGGCACCTGTCGGGCAACGCGAGCAGTTGACCCTCGATGCGATCCAAGACCAACTCGACGTGACGGCAATCTATTACCAGCTCGTCGCCACCTTGCAGGATGTCAGCGGCTGGGGCGGTCCGATTGCAACCGGTGCCGGCGAAGGCTTGCGGATTCTCAAAACGGCGCAGGTGACCGAGCAGCTCAAGGGCGTTGACGACGCGTTGCAACGAGCGGGCTTCGAAGCGGCGGTGCGCGGACAACGCAATGTCATCAAGGGGCTGATGGCCCTGCTCAAAGTGATCGAGGAGACACAGGGACTGATCGGTGCAGATCGCGAGGCCGCCCTGAAAATGGTCCGCGAGATGATCGACAAGCAGGAAGCCCTGCGGGAGACGGTTCGCGCGGACGAACTGACGGAGGAGACGGCCAAGGACGAGTTTGCTTTTGAGCAGCGCCAGATTCAACAGGATCTCGGCACGCTGGCAGAAACGCTGGCCGAGTTTCCGGAAGTCGAACCGTTGGTTGATCAGTCGCGGGAAGCGGCGGCGCAGGCCGAGGCGGAATTGTTTGAAGGCGACAAGACCGAAGCGCTGCTGGAACAAGGCCAGGTGGTCGGCAGCCTGGCGGAGATCGAAGAGCAACTCCAACAGGCCCTGGAACCGGAGTCGAGCGACAAGACGGCCGACGAGTTGGCGGAGCAAGTCAAGCAGTTGGAAAAACTGGATCAGGCCCTCGATCAGGCGGTCGCGACCCAGGAACAGGCGGCCAAACAGGCCGAGTCGGATCCGGCGGCGACACGGAGGACGGAACAGCAAGTGGCCGGCCAACTGGAGGCCGCCGACAAACTGGGCGAATTCTCTCGCGGTATCGAGTCGCGGCTTGACGATGCCAAAGATGCGGTGGCGGCAGCGGCCGCAGCGGCGGAGCAAACAGCGCCCGAGGCCGGGCCGGAGCGAAAAGCAGACGTCGAGCGGGCTGCAGATGAACTCCGCCAGGCAGCGGCCGAAGTCAAAGCCGAACTGGCCGATACGCGGCGGCGACAGTTGGCCGTCGAGGTCGGTGAACTGGCACGCGCGGCAGAAGCCTTGGAACGCGCCGCGGCGGCCGAACGAGACATTGCCGACGCCGCGGCTGCGGCGGCAGAGGCAAAGGGTCTGACGGAACGGCAGGCGAGCGAACTGGCCGATCAACAAGAGACCGTGGCCGCCGTGGCGGAGAAAATCGCCGAAGGCGTCAAGACAACCGCCCCCGAGGCCGCAGCACAACTGGCCGCAGCCAAACCGGCCACCACCGAGGCCGCCAGGGAGCTCGCAACCGCCCGCCAACAACCGGGAGAAGATTCCAAGCCGGCCGCTCGGAAAGCGGCCGACGCGGCCGCCCGGTCGGCACAACAGTTGGAGACGGCAGCAGCCAAACTGCGAAAGTCGGCCGGCCAGGCGGCTCAGGAATTGGCCAGGCAGGCCGACGAGCAGTTGCAGCCGGTGGTTGCTGCACGTCAAGCCGTCCAGGATGCCTTGGCAAATGTCCCCGAGGACGCGGCTGCCAGGCTGGATAAACTGCAACAGGCCCGCCAGGATGTTGTCCGAGCCCAAATCGAACAACTCAAGGCCAATGGACGACCGGCGGCTGCGGCGGCCCAGGAAACGGCCGACGCAATTGCCGACGCGCGAGTTGCGCAAGACGCCGCAGAGCGGGCCGCAGCGTCCCTGGCGCGCGGCGCCGATGCGACACCACTGGAGGCTTCACGGAGACAGGATGACGTCGCCAGGCGAGCTCGCCAATTGGCCGATCAGGCCACGCCCGATGTGGCCGACAAACTCAACCAGGCGGCCGACGCGGCCGCCAAAGCGGCCCAGGAAACACTGATCGGAAAGCCGGAAGATGCCCAGGCTGCCCGCCAGGCGGCCGCGGCGGCCCTGGACGAGGCGCTGGCAGCCGCGCGGCAAGCCCAACGTGAAGCGGCCGACGCCCCCGGCGGCACCCCTGACAAAGGGGCGCAGCAACAAGTGGGAGAACTGACCGACCGCGCCCGGCAAGCGGTCGGTGAACGGCCCCAGCAGGTGTCCGAGGCGTTAGCCAAGGCGAAGCAGGAATCGGATGCGGCCGGCAAGGCGCTGGAAACCGGCAACCTCGAAAGCGCAACCAAGGGTCAAGAGGAGGTGGCGGAGCGTCTTGAAGAGGCGGCCGCCGGCCTGGCAGAAGCGATCGCGGCCGAAAAACGAAAGCAACAGGAGAAGCTGGCCGATCAGTCCCGGGAAAGCCAGGAACTGGCTGACCGGGCCGCCCTCCTCGATACCGGCGCAACCGCCGCCTTGCGGCAGGCACAACGGGCCGCCCAGCAGATGGCCGAACCCACAGCGACGCCCGCGAAAGAAAACGGGAATGATGACACGAAAACCGATCCGCGTCCCGTGGAAGCCGCAGAACTGGCCGCAGCCAATCACGATGTGCAACGCGGCCTCGAACGTGCCGTCGCCAGCCTGGCCGCACGTGAACAGCAACTCGAACGTGACAAGCGAATCGCTGAAACCCTGACCCAGTTGGCGATGGAACAGCAACAGGCGCGCGACGAGATTGCCAGGCAAGCGGAAGCGCTCAAGAAGCTGGCCGACGACAAGCCGCTGCCACCCCAGGCGGATGGCCGGCCACCGGCAGAAAACGCCCCGGCGGAGGATCGACCGGCCGACGACGCGCGGCGCGAGCAACAAGTGGCGGCCGCGCAGGCCCTTGAACAGGCCAGCGAGCAGTTCGCCCAGGCGCAACGGGCGACCGGTGAAGGCGCCGTGGAGGTTTCCGGGCAAGAAGAGGTTGCCAATCAGCCGATCCGCCAGGGCCTGGAGGCCGCCGCTGATCTGGGCACGATGCCGGCTGCCCCCCCCGCTGACGCACTGGCACAGGCGGCAACACTGGCTGACGCCGCGGCGGCGGCTGAGGCCGCACCAGCAGGTGAGGCTTCACCCGCTGCCACCGACGACGGCCCGATGCCTGCGCAATCGGCCGAGCCAGGTAGACCCGGAAATGGCGCCAACGCGAACTCCACGGCTGACCGCACGGCCCAGGCGTCACCGCAGGAGGACGCGGCAGCGAGCCCGTCGTCGCCCGCTTCAGAAACGGCGCCCGCCGAGCTGGGAAACCGGTTCGTACCCGATTCTCCCGAAGTAACCGCCCAGCAGATTGCCGGCAGCGAAGCGTTGGCGGAAGCTGCCCTGGCAATGGCGCAAGCCAATGCCGAAGGCCGGCCCAGCCCTTCCGGCGACATGCCGCCGAATGCGGGTGAACCCGATCAATCGGCACCGCCGTCGAGCCCGCAGGATCAGCCGGCCAAGACATCTCCCACGGCCACGCAGGGCGGCGTCTCGCAGGACGGCGAGGCACAAGACAACCAGGAGGCGGACGAGTCTCCGCTGGAGCTGAACCCCGCAGCGGAAGGTGACAGCCGCAGTGACAAGGAGAGCGACAGCACGCCCACCGGGCGGAACTTCCAAACGGAAGGCTGGTTCGCCAGACTTCCTGCTTCACTGCAGAAGGCGATTCAGGCGAAGGCCCGCCGCGGTGCGCCGCGCGGGTATGAGCAACGATTGAAGCGGTACTTCGAGAGCCTCGATTGATCCCCATACGATACCGTGCCGCGCAACGAACCGCGGCGCTCACGATCCACATCCATCCCACCCGTACCGAGATCCCCATGAGCGAAACCCACCCTGACGATGTTGCCGCGGTACAGCGCTGCCAAGAGTCCTTTGCCCGTATCAAGGCCGAACTGTCCAAAGTGGTCGTGGGGCAAGATGACGTCATTGAGCAGGTGATGGTCACCATCCTCTCACGCGGCCATGCGCTGTTGGAGGGGGTCCCTGGGCTGGCCAAGACCCTGCTGGTCAGCTCGTTGGCCAAGGCGATGCACATGTCGTTTCACCGCATTCAGTTTACGCCCGACCTGATGCCCAGCGACGTGACGGGGACGGAATTGATTCAGGAGGATCCGCAAACCGGCGAGCGGGGATACAAGTTTCTGCCCGGTCCCATCTTCGCCAACCTGTTGCTGGCCGACGAGATCAACCGGACCCCGCCCAAGACCCAGGCCGCGATGCTGGAGGCGATGCAGGAACGACAGGTCAGTTCTGGAGGCAGCCAGCACGACCTACCGGCCCCTTTCTTCGTTCTGGCAACCCAAAACCCGCTGGAACAGGAAGGAACGTACCCCCTGCCCGAAGCGCAGTTAGACCGTTTTCTCCTCTATATCAAGGTGAATTATCCCACCGGCGCGGAGGAATGGGAGATTGCCAGACGTGTTACTTCCGGCCAGATGGGCGAGATCGAGCCGTGCATTACGGGCGAAGAGATCATCGGCCTGCAGCAGTTGGTAACGCGTGTCCCCGTTAGCGATCAGGTGCTGGGTTATGCTTGCGCCCTGGTTCGCGCATCGCGGCCTGGCAGCCGCGAAGCGCCTGATTTCGTCAATCAGTGGGTCAACTGGGGCGCGGGTCCACGGGGCGTCCTGACGCTCGTCACGGCAGCCAAGGCACGGGCGATCCTGCACGGCCGCTTTCACGCGGCAGGCTCGGATGTGCAAGCGGTCGCCACCCCGGCGTTGCGGCACCGGTTGGCCGGGAACTACACGGCACAGGCCAACCACGTCGACAGCGAGCAACTGATCAAGATGCTGATGGAGGCCGTGCCGGCCGACCGTCAATACGAAAAGCCGGCTGCCTGACCCGGCTTCGCCCCGCGCTGCCGGCAAGCGACAACTGGCATTCGCCCGCCGCCGGGGGCCCGTCGAGCCGGCTCGGAGGGCAAACAACAATCGCAGACACCGTCCTTCAGCCTTCGAGCCCACCGCCATGGCCAAGTCCGTCCTATCTCGCTACCTGGACCCGGACGTTCTGACGCAAGTCGCCGACCGTCACTTCGACCCCAAGGAACTCGTGATCGGAAATCTGGCCGGCGCGCACAAGTCGCCCCTGGCCGGCTTTGCCGTCGAGTTCGCGGGGCACCGGGAATACGTTCCGGGCGACGACCCCAAACACATTGACTGGCGCGTCTACTTCAATCGCGATAAGTACTTCATCAAGCAATACGAGCTGGAGACGAACTTCGTCTGCCATCTGATCCTGGATGTCAGCGCATCGATGCGCTACGGGGAAGGCAAGCAGCAGAAACTGCTGTCGGCGGCGCAGATGGCCGCGACGCTCGGCTACTCCGTCATTCGGCAAAGCGACAAGGTATCGTTGACCACTTTCGACAATCAGATCCGCGGTGTGATCACGCCCAGCAACTCGATGGGACAGATCATGCGGATGACTCAACACCTGGACAAGACGGCGGCGGTCGAGAAAACCGCGTTGGGGGATTGCCTGGACGACGCGGTCAGCCGAATGGGCCGACGCGAAATCGTCATGATCTTCAGCGACTTCTTCGGCGACCTGGATCAACTGGAAGCGTCGCTGCAGCGGATGCGGTACCATCGCCACGAAGTGGTTCTTTTCCAAGTCCTTCATCACGATGAACTTGCTTTCGAGTTCGACACGATGACGAAGTTTGTGGGCCTGGAAATCCCTGATGAGCTGCTCACGCAACCGGACGACCTGCGGGAAGAATACCTGCGGGCCATCCACCAGTTCAACGACCGATTGCGGAGCCTGGCGGAACGCAATCGGAGCGAGTACATCCTGGTCGACACCGCCCGCAACATGGGCGAGACGCTCAGTGACTACCTGAACCTGCGGAACCGAGTGCGCAGTCGCGGATAGCGGACCGCTGGATCGTCCAATTGGCGAAACGCGTCACGGGGAGCGGATTCGTCACGCCCAACGCGGCATCCGCCTATTGGCCGGCCTGCGGCCTCCCGCCGATCAGGTTGTCGACAATCTGGTTTCCGTGGCCGCCGACGACGTGCAGGGGAATCGAGGTTGAATCGGCGCGATCGTCACTGATCAAGCAGTCGGAAACGCGGCTGTTGACGACATTTCTCAGCAACAAACCAATGTTGTCGCAGTCCAGGATGGTGCAGCCGGTGATATTCATGCGGCGGCAGTTTTCGATGACCATCCCGGCCGGGTCGCGCCAGACGTTGGTGATGTGCGCGCCGCTGATGATGCAGTCTTCGCTGTCGCGGATCACCAGGCCATTGTTTGCCTCGCTGGTATTGCCGTAGCTGTAGCGGGGATTGCGATCAAAATTATTGGCTCCCATTACGACGCTCGAACAACCCTCGATCAACAGATTGTGACGGTAGCCTTGCCAAAACGTATTCCCGCTCAGCGTCACGCCGCGGCAGTCGCGGAGGTGAACATTGACCTGGACGTCGCTGAGCACATTCCCGGTAATGGTCACGTTCCCCTCCTGTACCGGCTGGTCGTTGCGTCCCGGCAGACTGCCGCCCAGAATGCGAATATTGGCCGAATCGGGGGACGGGTTGTTGTGTTGAATCGTGCATCCGGTGATCGCCACTTCGGCCGTTCCGTAGGGGCTGCCGGTACAGTCGATCAAAACGTTCGCCGTCGCCGGCGTGTCCGGACTCATGTTGCTCTCCAGGTCGCAGCCGGCAATATGGATGTTGCGCACGTTTCCCTGGCGTGAGACGACGCCTCCACCGGCACAATAGCTGATGTGACAGTTGGTGATGTTCGACTGGTGCAGATTAACGTTGTCGTAATAGACGCCGGCACCGAAGTTCTCGTAAATATGGCAATCGGCGACGATCACGTTTCGGTTGTTCTCGCGGAGGTGGATTCCGTGCAACAATTTGCGTAAGTGAACGCGCGTCACCGTCAGTTGCATCGTGCCGACCGCCTCGATGCCGCAAGCTTCGGCGTGCCGGCCGCGAATCGCCAGGCCGTCCAGGAGCGGCATCCGTTGACGGTCCCACACTCGCTCTTCGAACCCACCCGGGTCCGCCGATTTGAAGTGCGTACCGATCACCTTGATCGCCGGGCCCGGTCCATCCATGACCAAGGTCGCAACCCCGTGACCTCGCAGCGAGGCATGTCCCAGCTTGTCGAGGTCCAGTACCAGGGGTCTGGTGATTCGGTAGGTCCCTTTGGCGAATCGGTAGTCACCATCCGCTTCCTCGATCGCCTGTTGGAGGGCGGCGGTCACATCCTCGCCCGGCGACGGGCTGCCGGTTGTCGCGTCGGCGGACGCGGCCGGTGCCACGGCCTCAATCTGTGCATCTCCCGCCCGCCAACCGACGACCAACAGCAACAGCAGCAAGCCAGCCAACAACATCTCTTTGGTTCGCTTCATCACAACACCTTGTCCGGAAACCCTGGAAATCGTCCGTACCAAAAAAGGGGATCCGTCCATTTTCTCTGCGGCGGGGGCCGGCCATTGCTAAAATTGGACGGATCCCCTTTCTTGGCGTGCGACTTAAGATAGCATGTTCGCGACCGGCCGGTTGCGAGGATGCCGATCTTACCAACCGAAGCGAGGAGCCCAGATGGATAGACGCTCATTTCTGCAATCGACGGCCGCCGTCGGCCTCAGCGGTGTCGCTCGGTCGGCGGCCGGCGCGGAGGACGAAGCGGACGATGCCGGCGCCGCAGCGACATCCGTGTCGCGCGACGTCATTTGGGACTTGCATTGTCACTTCTCGGGCGTGCCGGGCGACACGGTGGTGGACCGCGCGGCGAAGATCCTCGAATATGCCGACCGGATGGGGGTCCAACGGCTCGTCTTCTTCATGGGCTGGCCCTGGTCGCAACGGCCGACGCCCGAGGATTTTCGGCGCCAAAATGACCAGGTGCTGGAGGCGCTGGCCGAGTGGCCGGAGCGGCTGTTGGGCTTTGCCTACTTGAGCGGGCACTACCCCGAGGAATCGCTGAAAGAGATCGAGCGGTGCATCGCGAATGGACCGATGGTGGGCATCAAACTATGGGTCGCCCGCAAGTGCAGCGACGCAGCGCTCGACCCGATTATTGCTCGTTGCGGCGAGCTGAACGCGGCGATCTACCAGCATACGTGGCTGAAGACGCAAGGGAATTACGAGGGCGAATCGACGCCGATGGACCTGGCCGTGTTGGCGAACCGCCACCCGACCGTCCCGATCATCTGCGGCCACACGGGAGGTGACTGGACTCGGGGCATTCGGGCGGTCCGAGCCAGCAAGAACGTTTCGGTGGGCATTGGCGGCTCGGAACCGACGGCCGGTTTTGTGGAAATGGCGGTACGTGAACTGGGCGCAGAACGTGTAATTTACGGCAGCGACGCCGGAGGGCGGAGCTTCTCGACCCAACTGGCCAAGGTCTATGGAGCCGACGTCGCCGACTCGGAAAAGCGATTGATCCTGGGTCAGAATCTGCGCCGCATGTTGACCCCGATCCTGGAAGCGAAAGGGATTCCGACATGATGATCGATGTGAACGTCAACCTGTCGCGATGGCCATTCCGCCGCGTACCGCTCGACGAGACCCCGCGACTGGTCAAGAAACTCAAGCAGCACGGGATCGCCACAGCCTGGGCCGGCAGTCTGGACGGCATCCTGCACCGGGATGTGGCCGCGGTGAATGCCCGGCTGACTGCCGAATGCCGCCAGTTTGGCGGCGGCCTCTTGCGTCCCGTGGGAACCGTCAATCCCACCTTGCCAGACTGGCGCGAAGATCTTCGCCGTTGCCAGGAAGTGCATCGGATGCACGCCGTTCGCATTAACCCCAACTACCACGGCTACCGCTTGGACGACGACGCGTGTGACGCGTTGTTCCAAGCCGTCGCCCGGCGAGGCATGATCGTGCAGTTGGCATTGAAGATGGAGGATGTGCGAACACACCACCCGCTCATGCCCGTACCGACCGTCGATCCGCAACCGTTGGAGGCGCTGGTCGACAAGTATCCGGACGTCCCGCTGATCGTGATGAATAACTACGGGACGATTCGAGGTGAAGCGGCGGCCCGTCTCGTTCGCGCCGGGCGAGTCTACTTTGAAACGTCTCACGCAGAGCAGGTCGGGGCGCTGGAGAAACTGATTCAGCAGATTCCGCACGAACGGCTCCTGTTTGGGTCGCACGCTCCGCTCTTCAATCTGGAAGCCAATCTATTCAAGTTCCGTGAATCGCGGTTGGGCGGCCTGTTGTCCACCGGCATCCAACGCGGCAACGCGCAGGCGCTTCTGCAGTCATTGCGTTAGGGAGCATGGCGAACCGACGAGTCGCCGGCCGCCGCCCTGGGAGCGCTCGCACTGCAGGGCGGACTCCATTCGACGTTCACCCGCCGACGTTCGGACCTCGATGGACGTCCGAGCCCAGGCGGTCGAGCGACACCGCCGCCGGTACCGGGTGCGGGGACTTGACGAGATCTCTCGACCGGCCCACATTATTCGCCAATCCTTGATCGTTGCGGCGGGGCGGCGCCGCGCCGGCCCCCCACCTGTTCCCAGCGAGCGTCACTCCGATGTCTTATCGCGACCGGTTGAGCGTACGAGATTCCGACTTGGGCAAAGCCGTCTTTGCCGAATGTCATATTCCGGCAGACGAAGAAGTCAGCGAAATCACGGGAACGGTCATCGACGACCCCGAGTATGGTTCCGACTACTGCATGGAATGCGGCGAAGGACGCACGCTGGAAGCCGAGGCTCCCTTTCGCTTCTTGAACCACAACTGCGATCCCAATTGCGAGCTGATCATCTGGGAGGGTGACGAGCCCTCGGATTGGACGCTCTGCTTGCACACCATCAAGGCGATCCGGCCCGGCGACGAACTGACGATTGACTACGCCTGGCCCCAGAGTGCGGCGATCCCCTGCCTTTGCCGCTCGGAAAAGTGCCGCGGCTGGGTGATGGCGAAGACTGAGCAGCAACCCGATTGACGGCAGACATGCGAACCGCGCCGAACTGCCAGGTTGACTCGCGCGCGGCGCCGGAAAAAAGGAGGCGTCACGCTCAGTATGACCTACGGCATGGAGCCAAACCATGTCCGGGGTATGTTGTGTGCACGTAGGGGATGCTGTGCATGCCTGAACGCGCCTGGCGCATGGCGCGACGCCTCGCGCAGCAGGCGCGGCGGCCGGGCAAATTGAGTTCTTGAGGCGGGTTGGGTTGGCGGGCATAATGGAGTTCGATTGCCGCGAGCGACGGAGCACAAGGAGCATGCCGCCAATCGCGTCGCACTTGCCAACCGAGTTCGCTTTTCAAGGACCAATTCAGATGCCGATTTCCATGCCACGCCGTCGTTTTCTGGCTCTGTCAGCGGCCGCCGCCGCAGGTGCCACCCTCACCGAGATCCCCCGGGTTCTGCGGGCCGCGAACCTGGCCGCCGACGACCCGTTTTCCGGGTGGCCGATCGGCGTCCAGAGCTACTCGCTGCGCAAGTTTAACACGCGCGATGCGATTCGGCATATCAACGGGATGGGACTTCATTTCGCCGAGTTCTACAGCAAGCACCTGGCAATTGACGCCTCGCCGGAACAGATCGCCGCCACCAAGGAGTTGCTCGCCGCGGCAGATATCACCCTGAACGCGCATGGCGTCAGCAGTTTCGGCAAGGACCATGAAGCCAATCGCAAGATCTTCGAGTTCGCGAAACGCGCGGGGATCAGGAACATCACGGCCAATCCTCGCCCGGAGGCGTTTGACAGCTTGGACAAGCTGGTGGCCGAATATGACATTCGGATTTGCATCCACAATCATGGTCCGGGTGCCTTGTTCGACAAGATCTCCAGTGTGCTGGAGGCGGTCCAGGGTCGCGACCCGCGCATCGGGGCCTGCGTCGATACGGGACACTTCATTCGCAGCGGCGAGGACCCGATTGAAGCGGTGCTCAAGATCAAGGACCGCGTCTTCGCCTGCCATCTGAAGGACGACACGCACAAGGGTGACAAAGGATCCCACAACGTCGTGATCGGCCAGGCGAACCTGGATGTTCCCGGGATGTTCAAAGCGCTACAGCAGATCAAGTTTCCGGCCGACGGAGCAATTTCGCTCGAATACGAAGCCAATCCCGACAACCCGATTGACGACATGAAGCAGTGTGTCGCGGTGATTCGCGAATCGATCGCCAAGGTGACCGCGTAGACCGGCTGATCCGGTGTCGCCGGGGTTCGATCGCCGAGTTGACCGTGCCTCCAACGGTGCTTACAGTAAGGCTTTACTGCGAGGGCGATCGCCCATTCCGGAGGTCCCGGGGGCACGGTCCGACCCCGTGGCCGCAGCAATTCGACGGCTGAACTTCTCATGTTGGCAAAGCGTGTCATTCCCTGTCTTGACGTCGACCGTGGGCGCGTCGTCAAAGGGACGAATTTCGTCAATCTGCGCGATGCGGGCGACCCGGTTCAGGTGGCAACGCGTTACGAGGCGGAAGGGGCGGACGAGCTGGTGTTCCTGGACATCTGCGCGAGCCACGAGGATCGTGACATCATGTTGGATGTTGTCCGTCGCACGGCCGAACAGATTTTCATGCCGCTCACGGTCGGTGGCGGGATTCGCACCTTGGACGACATTCGAACGTTGTTGAACGCAGGCAGCGACAAGGTTTCGATCAACTCGGCCGCCTGCAAGCATCCGCAGTTCGTCCAGGATGCGGCGCGCCGTTTCGGCAGCCAGTGCATTGTGGTCAATATTGATCCCAAGCGGATGAACTACCACGGTCACGAAGTTTGGGAGGTCCACATCAACGGCGGCCGGCAACCGACGGGCCTGGAAGCGGTTGCTTGGGCGCGGCGCGTGGAAGAATTGGGGGCGGGCGAGATCGTTTTAACCAGCATGGACTGTGACGGCACCAAGGACGGGTATGACTTGGAGATCACGGCCGCCGTCAGCGCGGCGGTATCGATTCCGGTAGTGGCCAGCGGGGGCGCCGGGCATCCGGAACATCTGGCCGACGCGATCACGGCCGGAAAGGCGGACGCTGCCCTGGCTGCCAGTATTTTTCATTTCGGCGAATTCACGATTGAACAGACGAAACGCATCATGGCAGATCGGGGCATCCCCGTCCGCCTCTGAGAAACAGCCAGCGCTGGCGGCGGCACGCCGGTTCGCTGGCAACCCTAACCCTGTCGGAGCACTACGATATGTCCTCGCCCAAAGCCCAAACCGCGGAAGCCCCGGCCGCTCCTGCGGGTCCCACCGGCGATGCCGGGAATGAAGCGCTGGCGGATTCAATCAAACAGCGTTTGCTGGTTCAGAGCCGGGAGCTGGAAGTTGACAAGCTCTTCAGGGCGCTGGTCAAGCTGGAGGGCTCCGACTTGCACTTGAAGTGCGGGCGGCCGCCGATGGTCCGGACCAAGGGTGAGTTGCGACCGTTGAATCGACCTGAAATCGATGTCGAAGAGATGGTCAACCTGCTGGTTCCCATGCTGGACGATCGCAACCGCCGCATCTTTGAAGAAGACGGCGGCGCCGACTTCGCCTATGTCTGCGACGTGGACGGGACGAAATGGCGTTTTCGTGTCAACATGCTGACCCAGCTCGGGCAGCCCGGCATGGTCGCTCGACGGATTAACAACTGGATCCCCGATTTCGAGGGCCTCTACCTGCCGCCTTCGGTGGAACGGCTCTGCAACTACGATCAGGGACTGGTGCTACTGGCCGGGGTGACGGGCTCCGGCAAATCGACGACGATCGCGTCGATGCTGAACTACATTAATCGCAAGTATCGCAAGCACATTCTGACGCTGGAAGACCCGATCGAATTCGTCTTTACCGAAGAAAAGTGCCTGATCAACCAGCGCGAGATCGGCCAGGACGTGAAGGATTTCGGCATCGGGATGAAGCATGCCGTGCGGGAAGACCCGGATGTGATGCTGGTCGGCGAAATGCGTGACGAAGAGACGTTTATGACGGCGATCCATGCCGCCGAGACCGGTCACCTGGTCTACGGAACGATTCACGCGGCCAGTGCCTCGACCACGATCGGCCGTATCCTGGACCTGTTTCCGGAAGAGATGCACGGTGCGATGCGGAGTGCGATCGCGTTCAACATGAAGGGCATCATTGCCCAGAAACTGCTACCGGGCATTCGTCCGGGCGTGCCGCGCGTCCCGACCGTGGAGGTGATGTTCTTCGAGCCGACGGTGCAAAAGCTGGTGCTGGAAGGCGACGACCACAAATTGCCGGATGCAATCCGGATCGGTGCCGAAGTCGGCATGCAGGACTTCACGGTCAGCCTCAAGAGCTTGATCGACCAAGAGCTGATTGACCGGCCGACCGCCTTCGCGGTCGCGCCCAACCCGGACTCGCTGAAGATGGCGCTGAAGGGGATCGATGTTCGTGGTCCGGGTATTATTTGATCACGGGATTCTGCCGCCCTGGCGGACGTCGGGCTGGCGGACGTGTCGCCACGTTCAAAGTCGTTAAGATTTCCTCACATTCCAGCAGGCAGTCGTTGCAAACTATGGCAGAGAAACAAGAAGAACCGCGCCCCCTCCACGAACTGGTTCCCCCGGTGACCTTGATCGCCAAGGGATGTGATAATGATCAGCAAAACCAGGGCAACCTGCTGGCGGCAAAACAATCACCCGCTTTTCTCCCTACCGGCGGAGTGCTTTCCCATTGCCTCACGAAACGCGGTTGGCGGTTGATGCTCGATTGCACCCAGCACGCCGTGGGTGTCAAGTTCGATGTTGACGGGGTGTGGATGGATGTCGACCCGTATGACCGCCAGACGGGCGATGGGATCTTCGCCGTTCTCAAGAAGATCGCGAATCTCAATGTGCAAGATCGGAAATCCCGCCAGGAAGGCAGTTTTGGCGTCAACTTCAAAGACCGCAAGTTCAACTGCACGCTGACCACCCAGGGCGTGCCGACCGGCGAGCGGGCGATGATCACGCTCGTCCCTAAGAAGTCACGATTCGAGAAGATCCTCGACCTGGGAATCCGCGAGAAGGCCCGTCAGCAACTCAAGTCGTTCCTGGATCAGGATCAAGGCTTCGTATTGTTTTCGGCGGCGCCTGGCAACGGACTCTCCACGCTTTGGAGCCTGGGCATCGACACCTCGGACCGCTTTGTCCGCGACTTCGTCTCGTTGGAAGAAAAGAGTGCACCGGAAGACGAAATCATCAATGTGGGGCCCGTCTTCTTTGACGCCTCTGCCGGGGAAAGCCCGGCCACAATCCTGCCCCAGATTCTCCTCAAGGAACCGGACGCGTTCGTCGTACCGAACCTTTTCGATGCGGAGTCCGTAAACAGCTTGTGCCGGCAAGTGAACTCGGAAGGCAAGCTGGTCATTAGCCAAATTCAAGCCCGCGATGCCGCCGAGGCACTGGTACGGGTCGTGCAGCAGTATCCGGAAGCGGCCCAGGAATTCGCCAAAGCGATCACCGTAGTCGTGAATTCGCGGTTGATACGCAAGCTCTGCGTGAAGTGCAAGCAAGCCTACCAGCCGGCGCCCCAGTTGTTGCAGAAGCTGGGGATTCCCCCGGGGCGCGTCCAGAAGTTGTACAAGGAGTTCACGCCGCCGCCTCCGGAAGAATTGGTGGACGAGAAGGGAAATCCGATCGAGATCGAGACCTGCCGTGCTTGCAGTGGGATCGGCTATCGGGGTCGGACCGGTATATTCGAGATTCTGACGGTAGGGGACGAAGTACGAAATGTGCTGGCCGGCGGGCAGGCCAGCGCCGACGCGATTCGCAAAGCGGCGCGGGCCGCCGGTCATCGCTCGATGCAAGAAGAAGGCATTCTGTTGGTCGCCCAAGGGATCACTTCACTGCCCGAATTGCAACGCGTGCTGAAGCAAGCCTGAGTTGGCAGCTCGCATCTCGGCCGTCGGCGCCCGTGATGCGGTGGGCGACCGCCGACAACTGCCTCGCGCTTGATTCACATTTCGGTCCGCATCGTTCAACCACCCGGTTCCCGTTGATTGCCTCGCCATGTCTGACACCGAAGCCCTCAAACAGACGACGTTCAGCACTGAAATCGACGACGGTGACGGATACCAGCGGTTGAGCCGGTTCGCCATCTGGTCCATCCCGCTGGGCCTGCTTTCGGCATTGGCCCTGGTCAGCCCCCTGCTGTGGTTCGTGCCCGTGCTGGCGATCGTCTTCGCCTTGGTCGGTTTGCGTGTGATCGCCGGCTCTCAAGAAACGACCGGGAGGACTCTGGCACTCTTGGGCCTGGGGCTGGCCGTCCTGTTTGGCACTTGGGGGGTAAGCTGGACGACGGCACGTCGAGCGAGGCTGAACCGGCAGGCGCGGGAATACGCCACCGAATGGCTGTCGCTGATGCAGCAAGAGCAGTACATGGAGGCGCATCAGTTGAGCCTGGACTTCTACAGCCGGTTGCCGCAGGGTTCGTCGCTCGCCGCGCATTACGCCCCCGATGAGTCGGATTCGCCCGATTCGCCCGATTCGCCGGAGTCGCCGGAGTCGCCAGAACCAGGCGAACCTCCGGAACCATCGGAATTACCGCAGCCGAATATGGAATTGGCGCCGGGTATCGAGTCGACGCCGTTTCGCGAGTTGGCCGTTTTCAAGGTCAACAACCTGCCTCGCGTCCTCGTGGAAGCGGAAGGAAACTTTGAATTCGAGTTTGTCAAGAACGTTTCTACCGAACGCCACGGCCAGTTCGAAACCCAAATCGTGCAGATGTACCGGCTTTCGTTTTCAGGGGATCACGACCCGCCGGAAATCGAGGTCCTGGTGACGATGAAACGAACCGTTGATGGCCAGAAGGCGCACTGGCAGATTGCGCTCAACGACCCGAACTTCATCGTTAAGTAGCCCAGGCGGCAGAAGGGCCCTATCGGTCCGGCAAGCACGGACAGAGGAACGCTGAAAACAGGAAATGAGCTGGCAGCAGGGGGGGCGGGGTCGGTTACCGGCCGACCGCACCATCGCACCCGGTCGCCGGAGGGCCCCGGTTCATTCTCCCGCATGATGTCCACTCCGCCCAGGAGTTTCGCAGCGTGCAGAACCCCGACTTGGAATCGAACGGGCGCACGGTCTTACACCTCGCCCGCTTCTTCGCTGAACTGCAGGAGCGAGCGCGGCAGGTCGTGGCGAATTCCAACGCGAGTCAGCGCGGCTATTTCTCGCCGCGTGAAGAGGAGGCGACCGGTGAACTGCTGGTCTCCTATTGGCACGCGAGAAACGCACTCTTCGATTTGATCACCAGCCTCCGTCGCGTGCCGCAGTCCACGGCCGGCGAGCAGGACCAGGCGTTCCTGATCGGGTTTGCGGCCGCGTTGCTGCTGGTTGATGCCGCGCGGTTTCTGCGTGAGACCGTTGAGTCACGACCGCTGGTCAAGCGGAAGCTGAATGAACCGATCCCGGCGTTCGGCGTACCGGGCGATGTCTACAACATGGTGCAAAAATCGCTCCTCAGCAGCTACCACGGTTGGCACCTCTATCATGCGGTCAAGTACTTTTCACGGCACGAAGACGACTTCAAGGCGGGCACAACCAACGAACAGCGACAGGCATTGTTGGCGGTCATTGACCGGCTGCGCCACCGCTTGGACGTTCCCCTCCGCCAGTTCGCGCAGGCCAAATTGAAGACGCGCGGCAAGCGTTGGGGAGGCCACGTGAAGCGGCGATTGTTCGGGCGTGCCATGTACGGCCTGCAAAAGTTGATGGGCACGCTGATGGCCGAAAAGTACCTGCGGCTCGGACACCAGCCATCCTTACCCCCGGCCATTGCCGACGAATTGCAGGCGATTCTCGAGCCCGGAGATGTCCTGGCATGCCGCAAGGAATACGCGCTGACGAACTACTTTCTGCCCGGTTATTGGCCCCACGTGGCGCTTTACCTGGGGCCGGCCGGAACGATGGAGGAATTGGCAACCACGATGCCGACCGCCGCGCGTCCCCGATTCCCTGCGTTTGTCAACGACGACCCGCACGCCGGGCTCGTCATTGAATCCATGCGTGACGGTGTCCAGGTTCGTCCTCTCGATTCGCCCTTCGGTTCCGACTCGATTGCGGTCATTCGGCCGCGGCTCGCCAACCCCGATGTGGTCCTCGGCCTGACACGCAGCCTCAACCACTTCGGAAAACCGTATGACTTTGGTTTCGATTTTCGCAGATCGGACCGGTTGGTTTGCACCGAAGTCGTGTATCGCGCCTTCGATGGGGTTGGACCGATGCACATGCCGCTCGTTCAACGCCTGGGACGTCCCACGCTGTCCGGCAACGACCTGATCTGCATGGCCCTCAGCCGCCAGTCGTTCGAAGCCGTGGCAGTCTACGCTCCCGCGTTCTCGGAACGGATCATCAAGGGTCCGGAAACGTCCGCCATGATCAGTCAGGCCCAGGCAAGCCGCACGACCGTTGAACCGTCGTCGGACGAGCGGCCGGCAGAAGAGCGGCCGTGACGACGGTAGCCTCGCGGATGAGTTTGGCAGACAGGCAGACAGGCAGACAGGCAGACAGGCATTCGCTCCGGGCAACGGTTGCTCACCCCTGCGACTCGGCTCCCTCAGCCTCCGACTGCTCGTCCGTTTGCGCTGCTGGTTCCACGCCGCCTTCACTGGACGCCGGCGGCTCTGCTGCGGGTGACGATTTGGGCGCCTTGTTTGCGGCTTCCTCCGCGTCAGCCTCCCCGTCAGCCTCGCCGTCAGCCTCGCCGTCAGCCTCGCCGGTCGCGGGCGCGAGCACTTCCCCGTTGGGGCCCAGGCCGTCATCGATGCGAGGATTCCCCTTGGCCTGATCGGCCGGCGGTCGACGGCGCCGGTTACCGCCGCCTCGGCCACCCCCGCGCCCCATGCCTTCTCCCTGCATGCCTTCGGCACCCATCGGCGGCCCCATGTCGGGCCCGCCTTCCTGCATCATTTCGGCCGCTTCTTCCTGCGTCATCCCGCCATCGGCTGCCAGGGATCGCTCTGAGGGAGGAGCCAGTTCCCCATCTGGCAACTGGTACCGGTAGACCCGCTTGAACACCAGGTCGTTGCCGTTGGCCGTGTAGACCGCAAACAGGTCGTGCGTTCGGAACGGAAGCCCCGCAATCCAACTGTAAACTTCCACCTGGTAAGGGCCGTCGGCGTAGGTCCGCGAGGGCGGGCAGCCGAGCTCTTCCTGGATGTGCGTGCTAAGAGTCGGCACGGCATTCGCCTTGGAATTCATCTCGTCATTCAACTTCACAATCCGAGCGTAGGCGTCATTGACTCCGGGGCGTGCCACAGAATAGTCGTACGCCAACGCCAGCAGCATCACTGCCAGCAAGCAAAGTAGCACGACCTGCCGCAGCGCACCCCGCTTCGGGCTCTCCTCGGCGGCACGCGCCGGTTCGGATTCCAGCGGCGCCTCGGAGGCCTTTTCGAGATCCGGGGCGTTCTCAGAAGCTGAGTGTTCAGACATGGTTTCCCTTTCGCCGGGTGGCTGGTGGCAGAACGGCTGAGACGTCGTGGACAAAAACGTATACGTTGAGCATTGCTATTGTGCGGGAATTGGAGACCTTCGGTCCGGGGTTTCGGCGAGGTCGGAGACCTGCGCCGAGCTGTCGGTCGGAGACCTGCGCCAAGCTGTCGGTCGGCAACCGGCGCCGAGCCGTTGATCGGAGACCTGCACCGAAACGTTGGTCCGAGCCCCGCGCCGTACCGGCACGTTCGCGGCTCTTCGCAGGCACTAGTCTAGCGATCGACAACGGGCGCAGCTAGCGCGAGCGGGTCGGCGTACATCCCACCTGGCCGGCGCGGCGAGCAGCAGGGGGCAGGGTGACCGCCGTGACCGGTCGAGCGGCGCGCTTCGCTCAGGAACGGCCGACCAGCCAGAACAAGAACATGGCAAGCCCTCCAAAGCAGGCCGCCATCACCAGCACGGTCCCCGCAAGCGGCCAGAGCGACCTGCGGACCGCGACAATCGTGCCGCCGCACCGCGGGCAGTGACGAGGGACCGGGCGAGGTAGTTGGGCGCCGCATTCACAAACGATTCGAGGACGTCCGATGGCTGAGGCCCCTTCTGTCTGTCGCGCTCACAGGGACGGACCGCTCAGGCAAATGCCTTCTCAACGGCCGCCCGCATCTTGGCAAGTCCGGTCTGGGCCACCTGCAGAGGATCCTGCATCCAGTAATCGCGATTGAAGAGTTCCAGTGAGAGCATCCCGCGAAAACCGGCATCGTGAATGTCGCGCAGGATTTTCGTCAGCGGCGCGACGCCATCGCCCGGGTAGACCCGTTGCGCATCATTGATGGTAGCGCGGGGCGGATCATCCGGATAGTCATTCATATGAAAGACGTGCATCGCGGCACCGTTGATCATCCGTAGTCCTTCGAAGGACGAACCTCCCTTGTAGATGTGGTAAACGTCCGGCAGCATGCAGGCGTCGGGGTGCGCGGCCTCCGTCGCCACGAATACCAATTCGCCCAATCGACTCATCGACTTGGAAAAGCCCCACAGCTCAACTTGCGGAACAACGCCAACTTCACGACCGACATCCAACAATTCCCGGTACCGATCGGCCGCTTCGTACAGGTCCAAATCCGCCTGGTTCGTTGCGCCGACCGGCGGTGCGGCGATCCGTTTACCGCCGATCTGCTTAACCAGTTCCATGTCACGACGCGCTGTCTCCAGCCCATCCGCCCGCTTCGCTTCGTCGTCCACGATCCAGTTGGCGAAGCCGATGGCACTTTCCACCGTCAGGCCGGCATCGGCGATCTGCTTCTTGACGTCGGCCAGGTTTCCTCCCTGCTCGACAAACTGTTGAATCTCACGGATCCAAGGTTCAATGGCTTGATAGCCGGCTTTGGCAGCTACGTCGACTTGCTCCGGCAACGACAGCTTCTGGCCGCGGATCGTGCTCATATTGAGGCAGTAGCCGAAAGGCTGGCCGGCCGTGGGCCCCGGGTCAGCGGCGGTTGCGGCGTGCGGCTCAACGGGCGCGGTCAACGTGGCAGCAGCGGCAACAGAGCCGGCCAGGAGGGCCTGTCGGCGATCAAGCTGGGGTGGCATCGTACGTACCTCGGGGGTTGTCAATCAAGAGAAGTAAACGCCGCAGCGAACCAGCTCGCTGGATCACGATCAGGGCAGGCGGCGTGCCGACGAGCCGGCCGCAGTCCCCGAGCTCGCCGTTGTCGAGGGGACGGTCTTCCCGGTCGGATGGGTCCTGTTCGTGGTGGCTGGGTGAGATTTCGAAGATCCGCCAGGTCGACGCAGTCGTGCCAGCCGAGCCAGCGCCCGTTCCCGCAGCTCGCCTGTACCGCGCCGCGCGATCACGTCGTAAGAGACTCGGGCCGCACCATTTCGCCCCAAGGCTTCGGCCTGCTGACCGCGATCCCAGTACTCCTGCATCTCTGCCAGGTGGGCGCGTTCCGCGGCGTCATGCCGGCGCCGAATCGCCGCCACACTTTCGCGAGGTGCCGCCGCCCCTAATTTCAACCCCGGCTCCGCACCGCGAGCGACATGCGCCGACAGGATCAGGGCCTTGCGGTCTGTTTCGCTGAGCCGGACCGTCCCCCGACGACGGGCCGCCGCTTCAGCCAACAGGGCGGCATCCATCGCCTCGTGGTCGATGATCGTGGCGGTGACCGAAGCGCCGGTCGCGCTGTGGCTGGAGGCGAACCCACGGTTGCCAAAGAGTCGACCTGCCCCTGGGATCTTCCCCAGCCCCGGTGTGCCTCGTGACGTCATCCCGTACTGGGCCCGCTTCACTCCTCCCAAATAAACGCCGCCATTGACCGGCACGCTGACGGTCGTACTGACGGAAAAAAATTTGAAGGTCGGCAACTGGATCACCTGCGCCGAACTCGTCGTGACACTGCCGGCGACCAACACGGACGAGAGGGCGAAAATTGGTAATTTCATGAGGACCTCGGAACTTCGATTGCCGCCGCCACCAGTTCGCTCGACACACCAGCAGCGATCACAACGCGGCCGGCGGTTCCCGGCACCGGCAGGGCAAAATGCCCTCGTCATGCGGATGACTGACTGTCTGTTAGTTTATCGAATTCACGAACCGGGTCCAATCGACAATGCTGATGATCATGCGAGCGATCCCGGTCACCACGGACGCCGGCCGCTTGCCGAACATGGCGTTGCGGTCCCGGGCTTCGCAAAGCAACAGGTGTCACCGGATCAGCCAGTGGCACCTGTCAACGCAGTACGGCCTGCCACCCTTGCACTTGCCAAACTGTGGAACGTGCGCGTGCCGGCGAACCCGCACGATCAAGGAGCAGATCGGGATCGAAGCGGTCCGTTAGCGAACGCGGACGACGTGCCGACGTCGGTTAGCGCCGCCTCATCGCCCGTTCGATATCCCGTTTGGCAGTCGCCTTCTTCTGATCTTCGCGTTTGTCGTAAAGCTTCTTACCCTTACACAGACCCAGCAGAACCTTGGCCACCCCCCGCTCGTTAAAGTACAGCTTCAGCGGAACGAGCGTGAGTCCCTTTTCCTTCGCCTGGTTGGCGAACCTGAGCAATTCCCGCTTCTTCACCAACAACTTGCGCGGCCGTCGCGGATCGTGATTCCACATGTTGGCGTTGGCGTATTCCTGGATATCACAGCCTACCAGCCAGACTTCCCCGTCGATCACCCTCCCGTAAGCTTCATCCAGCGACACCTTGCCTTCGCGGAGGCTTTTGACTTCGCTGCCGCGCAGCACGAGCCCGCATTCGAGCGAATCGAGTACGGCAAAACGGTGACGCGCTTTGCGGTTCTCAACGATCGACCGCTGGCCCTTATTGAGTTCAGGTTGGGAATTCTTCTGCTTCTTGGCCATGGATGCGTGCCGACGATTCAAATGGAGAGAGGACGTGGAATGGGTGCGATACGCGGGAACGGTGCGACCGACCGGGGACGGATTCCGGCGTTCGTGCCTGCAGAATAGCCGATGCGGGGCGGCGACGTAAGTTTGGGACTGGCAAGTTCTTCTGATCCGCAACCTGGCGTCGGACAGGTGGCTCAAGGGGGTCGCCTGGAAAACACGGTCGACGATCGGCCGGGCCACGACCTTCCGTCCACCCCGCAAGCCGCCTGCGGCTTCGATCGCCCGCCGGCGAACGCTACTGGGACAGCGCCCGGTCGCCGATTGGCGCCGCGCGGTTAGAATGCGAATAGCCCGGTCGCGGACCGGCAAGCTCCGGATGATCGACCAGCGGGCATCCTTTCCGCGACGGGAAGACCACAACAATAGGATCGATTTGTGAATATGTCACCGACGTCTGTTGCGTTGCCAATCGTCACGGAGCCTCCCCGCCGGCTGCCCAAATGGCTCAAACGGCCGGTCCCGCGCGGAAACTCGAACCACTTTACCTCGCACGTGTTGGACGAGCTGAAGCTGGAGACGGTCTGCGAGAATGCCAAGTGCCCCAACCGCATGGAGTGCTATTCGCAGAAGACGGCGACGTTCATGATCCTGGGCAACGTCTGTACACGTCCTTGCGGATTTTGTGCCGTCTCGCGCGGACGTCCCGAGGCGCTGGAGGACGATGAACCGGCCCGGGTCGCTGAAGCAGCTCACCGGATGGGGCTCAAGCATGTGGTCATTACCTCCGTAACCCGCGACGATCTGCCAGACCATGGTGCCGAGCACTTCTTCCGGTGCGTCGTGGCCGTGCGCGAACGAACGGGCGCCTCGATTGAGGTTCTTACCCCAGATTTCGTCGGCCACCCGGAAGCACTCGACCGCGTGGTCGAATCGGCACCCGACGTGTTCAACCACAATACCGAGACCGTTCCCCGCCTCTATCGCCGCGTTCGCGGACCCAAGTCGGAGTACCGCTGGACGCTCGAATTGTTGCAACGCGTCCAACAGGGCAACCCGGCGATCCGAATCAAGAGTGGGCTCATGCTGGGACTCGGGGAAACGCGCCAGGAGCTGTTTGACGTGCTGGCCGATCTGCGTGAACACGGTTGCGACTTCCTCACCTTGGGCCAATACTTGCAGCCGTCGAGCCGTTCGCTGCCGGTGGAACGTTACGTCCCCCCCGAAGAATTCGAGGAACTGGGACAGGCGGCGCGAAGCATGGGGTTCAAGAAAGTCGCCAGCGGCCCCTTCGTACGAAGCAGCTACCACGCCCGCGATATGGCGGAAACCGCGTAGTGCGATGTCGTGGCAATGTCCGCGATCGGCCAGGGACCGGTTGCTTCCCCAGAAGCCCGAATCACCCAATCAGGCGACCCACTCCGGCGGTCGATTGAAATGGGAACCGCCGGACAGAGCCTCGCCATGATCGTGCAGGAGCTGTTTACTTCCGCCGTCTGCGACCGCCACACGCCTGACTGCCCACCCTTTCGGTGGGAAACTTGGGCGCCGCTGCCCCTTCACGAAAAGTGTGGCCAGCGTGTAAGCTAGAGAGATTGAAGACATATCAACCACACGAAACGAGGGAGACGTAACACGATGAAGAACTGGACGACGCTGTTCGCGGCACTGACGATGGTTTGTCTGGTTAGCTGGGGATGCACTCCACCCGAACCGGGGCCCGGCAGCAACACCAGCCAGGGCGACCATGGGCACGATCACGGGCATGACCATGGCGAGGGAGGCCACGACCACGATGGGGATGGACATGACGACCATGCCTCGCACGAACACAGCGAGACGGTACCCGTTGCCATGTACTGCGGCGATTGTGGTCACGGTGTGGCGAAGGCAACCGATCACAAATGTGACGATTCCCACGCAGCGTGCGAAAAATGCGGCATGCACCAGGGGGCCGAACTCTGCTGCAAGGTCGAAGGGGATCTAGCCGGGAAAGCCCTGTGCGCGAGCTGTGGCGAAGTCGCCGCCACCGAGGCCTGCTGCAAAGCAGATGCGGCTGTCTGCGAGAAGTGCGGACTGCACGCGGGTGCACCCCTGTGCTGCAAGTTGGGCGCCGGTGAGAAAGCGGCCGATGAGGATCATGGGGAAGCTGCTTCACCCGCCAAGAGCTGATTCGTCGCCGCGATGGCGGCCGCGAAATTGAAAAGATGAACAGGCTCCGCGACCCGATCGGTCACGGAGCCTGTTGCTTTGAATGCCCGAATCGCAAACGATTGCCGGCAGCCGGCGCGCTACCTGGCGTTGCTCCCGGCCCCCCACGGTCGGGCGGCAGGGGCTGCGACCGGGAACCTTTGCTGGCACGTTCCCTAACGCCCCGCGTCCTCGCGATCACGGGGGCTGGAACGCTCGCGTTCCGGTGCCTCCCGTCGCGACTCGGGACGCCGCTCGCGATCTCCTCGCGGTTGCCCACCTTCCCGCGCCTGCTGGTAGCGGCCCTGGGTGTACCAGAACAGAAACTCGGAAACGGTCATGCGGCCATCGGAGTTGGGATCGGCTTGCCGGAAGCGAGATGCCTCCAGCCGTTTTCGTTCCGAGTCGCCCTCACCAAGACCTTCCTTCATGGCAAACCACTCCTCCACCGTGACCTGCAGGTCGCGATTTCGGTCGTAGGCTTGGAAGACCTTGCCGGCCTGACTCCGCTCCCAGCCGCGAGGTGGCACGCCGACATTTCCACCACGGGGCGGCGGGCCGACTTCCGCTCGCGGGCGATCACGCTCGGGTGGCCGATCACCGCGCTGCGTTTGCAGGACACGCCGCATCTCGGCAACTTCCCGCTGCAGTTGCTGGATCATCCGAAAGAGCATCGCTTCTCGTTCCGTTTGAGGTTGAAAACGGCCTTCTTCGCGGGGTCGAAATCCCTCCCGCGGTCGATCGCCTTCCCGCGGCCGGTCACCGTCACGGGGCCGGTCTCCATCACGCGGGCGGTCACCATCACGCGGGCGGTCACCATCACGCGGGCGGTCACCATCACGCGGGCGGTCACCCTCGCGCGGTCGGTCACCCTCGCGCGGCCGGTCACCGTCACGGGGCCGGTCGCCTTCGCGGGGCCGATCCCCGTCACGCCGTTGGCCCGTTTCACGTGGCCGCTCGCCGTCGCGGCGGCGGTCACCGTCACGCGGCGCGTCGGCGCGGGGGTCTTCCTGGTCGTCGTTGTCCAATGCGACCAACGTGAACCCCGGTTGGTCAACGTGGGTGGCGGCAATGATCACCTCGCTTCCTTCGTCCAGCCCGGAAGCAGCGGGCAATGTGAAGCAAACGTTGGCGGCGGACAGCAATCCCAAGGCAGCCAAGGTCGAAGCGACCGTTTTGGCGAATCCTGTGCTCATGATGGCGAAACTCCTGTGGGTTAGACGTAGTGCATCGTGTGAGACATAGCCGAGTGCTGGTCCGTTGGCGGCGACTTGCATGGCCGCTTGAACCGTGGATGCGACCAGCGGCGACGTAATGGCGGCCTGCGCGCTCTGCTCCGTTCGCAGCCACAGCGCCAGAGCCACCGAAAGGGAGACACCTCGCAGTGTCAATCGACCCCGCAACAGGCGTCGCCCCCGCTCCAACCGGCCCTTCAGCGATCCGATCGACCACCCCAACTGGCGCGCCGCTTCTTCCCGAGACTTGCCTTCGATGCAACACAGGAACAGCGGTAAGCGAAACTTCTCGGGCAGTCGATTCAGTTCGTCATCCATCACGGACCGCTCGTGGTCAGATGTAATCTGTTGTAGTGCTTGCTGATCTTCCAGCATCGGTCCTGCCTCCAAAGGCTGTTCCCGGCGGCGCGCACGGCGCGATCTCGCTCGGAGAGCGATCCGAAAGGCCGTCTTGTACAGCCAAGCCGGCAACGAGGCTGCCGTCCGCAGCGACTTCGCTTTGCGGGCGAGCACCATGAAGGTCGCCTGAAAAGCATCCTCGGCATCTCCGGTGTCCACCAGGACCCGCCGGCAGACACCGATCACCATGACGCCATGCCGCTCGACGAGCTTCGCAAAGGCCAAATCACATTTTCGTTCCACGAACCTTGCCAGGAGCGCAGCATCCGTTTCCGGGTCACCGGCAGCGGCGACATCGAGCGTCGTGTCAAGTTGCTTACCTGCAAACCCACTCATTAGATCGATGTTCTCCCAACAAGGTACTAGAGCCTTGTCCGCCTGGATCGGCACGAAAAAAAACTCCAGAACGAAAAACTTCTTGGTCCTCGCGTCGATGCAGACCATCCCCAGGCCACCCTGCAGATACCCACCACGGACGTCGCCTCTTCGCTTCGAACTGCTTCCGCGTCCGTCATCTTACCGCACGCTCAACCGCTTTCCGACCTTTTCCCGGTCGACGGATGACGTCTGCGGCGACATCGGTGCCACCTGGATGCGGCGGCCCGTTCCTGGCATGCCGGCCAATCCGATGCCACGCCCCTGCCGCCACGCCCGTGCACATTCTCGACCTCGACCGATCATCGCCGCAGACGTATGATCTGGCGGTTGAACGAACCCAGTCAGGTCCACGGCGCGCGCCCGGCATGAAATATTTCCTGTTCGTCTATCTGACGATGGTGAGCGGTTTGAGCCTCGTTGCATTCGCCATTTACGGGTTCGACAAGCGGCGGGCGCGGTCCGGCGGGCGCCGCGTGGCCGAGCGACGACTCCACTTGCTGGCGTGGCTGGGCGGTTGGCCGGGGGCCCTGCTGGCACAGACGACCTTCCGCCACAAGACCCAGAAGCCGGTCTTCCGAATCGTCTGCTGGCTGGCTGCCGTGCTGCACCTGGCACTGATCGCCGGTGTGATCTACCTGGCCTCACGATAGCATGCCGCCGGCTGTTGACTGGCCGGCGGTGTGGATTCGGCCTGCCGCCAGGAGTATGCTGACTTCCTACCGCGATATCGGGGCGGCCCATCGTCCCTGCGGCGCGTCGTCAGTGCGCATTTCATCCCCACGACGAGGAGAAGCGTTATGTCGCAGAAGCAAAGGCAACTTCATCGACGGCGGTTTTTGCAAACCGCCGTGGCGACCGGCAGTGCTGCCGCCATTGCCCCCACCATCATTCCCGGTTCTGCCTTGGGTTTGAACGGGACTGCCGCCCCCAGCGAGCGGATTGTGGTTGGCGGGATTGGGATTGGAAATCGGGGGACGTATGACCTTGGCTGCTTCCTGGACCAGTCGGACGTTCAGTTCGTCGCCGTTTGCGACATCAAGGAAAAACGCCGCCAGGCAGTCAAGAAGATCGTCGATACGAAGTACGGTACCGAAGGCTGCGACATGATTCGCGACTTCCGGGATCTCTTGGACCGTCAAGATATTGATGCGGTGCTGATTGCGACGGGCCCCAACTGGCACGCCACGGCCGCCATGACCGCAGCCAAGGCCGGAAAGGATATGTACTGCGAAAAGCCGGTCACCAAGAATATCGCGCAAAGCCTCATCCTGGCGGAGACGATGCGACGCACCGCGCGCGTCTTCCAAGCGGGGACGCAACGCAGAAACCTGCCCCACTTCGCCTTCGCGTGCGAACTGGCGCGCACCGGAAAACTGGGCAAGCTCAAGCGCGTCTACGCGCATCCGGCCGGCATGCAAGCCATGATGAGCGGCTGGCTGCCCGCGCAGCCGGAGCCGGACAAGGACGTCGTGGATTGGGACATGTATCTGGGACCGGCGGCCTGGCGACCGTTCAATGCCAAGTTGCTGGACGGATTCAACTTCGAGAAGGGAGGCGGTCTTGTCGGCGGCGGCGTCCTCGAGTGGGGTTCCCATTGCGTCGACCTGTGCCAGTGGGCCGTCGATGATTGCCTGCCTCCCGTCGAATACAACGCACCCGCCGACGGAGAAATCGTCGCCCGCTACGAAAACGGAGTGGAATTGATCTTCCGAGAAAAAGGTTGGATTCCGCTGGGCTCTTGCCCGGTCCGGTTCGAAGGAGAAACCGGCTGGGTGGAAGCAGGTGACAGCGGCAAGCTGGTCTTGAGTTCTCCCGCACTGCTGGCCGGAAGAACGGTTGCTGAAATTGGAGGCTACCCGGCAACGTTCCACGTGCGCGATTTCCTGGACTGTGTGAAGTCGCGCGGTCAGACCAAGGGAAACGCCGACGCGGCCTGCAATGCCCACATAGCCTGCCATGCGGCCAACATCGCCCTGCACCTCAATCGGCAGGTCAAATACGACAATGTGAATCACACGTTCATTGACGACGAGGAGGCGAACCGCTTGCGTTCCGAAGCGCTCCGCGAGCCGTGGCGGCTGTAACCGGCGGCGATGAAATTGCTTCGACGACGACGGCTTGGCACCGCACGACCCGGCGCCGACCGAGCTACTTGAACACCGCGTCATCCCTCTCGTCCTCTACCTCCCGGACCGATACCATGAAAACATCACAGCCCTGGCTTCCCCTGATCGTCGTTCTGGCCACAATCCTCGTGGGCGCCGCGAGGTCTGCGCCGGCCATCGCGGGCGCGGATGAACCGTCGCCCGCAGAGCAGCCATTGTTGGCAATCCTCCGCTCGGACGCCCCGGCAGCCACCAAGGCCGTCACCTGCAAGAAACTGGCGATTCACGGTTCGAGCGCCGCCGTCGCCGACCTGGCCCCCCTGTTGCAAGACCCCCAATTGGCTTCGTGGGCCCGCATTGCCTTGGAAGCAATTCCCGGGCCGGATGCCGCGAACGCCTTGCGCGAAGCGACTGCCTCATTGCAAGGCAAGCTGTTGATTGGGGTGCTCAATTCGTTGGGAGTACGTCGTGATGCCCAGGCCGTCGAACTGCTGACAACCCATTTGGCCAGCCGGGATGACGACGTGGCCGCTGCAGCGGCAGTCGCCTTGGGGCAGGTCGGCAGCGGGGCTGCGATTGCTTCGCTGAAAGCCGCCTTGGACACTGCCAACCAGCCGGTTCGCTCGGCGGTCGCCGAGGGACTTGTCGTCTGTGCGGAACAGTTGGCCGGCGGGGGCGATTTATCGCAGGCGGTTGCCCTCTACGATCAAGTGCGGCAGGCAGAGGTTCCCCAGCAACGGATCATCGAAGCCACGCGCGGCGCGATTCTGGCTCGCCGGCAGGCAGGCATCCCCTTGCTTGTCGAGCAATTCCGTTCACCGGACAAGCGCTTCTTTCAGTTGGGATTGATGGTCGCGCGCGAGTTTTCCGGAAGTGAAATCGACGCCGCCTTGGCTGCCGAACTGCGTCGGGCGGCGCCCGCGCGGGCGGCGTTGCTGGTCCGCGCGATGGCCGATCGGAAAGAGACGGTTGACGTGGCCGCCATCCTGGATGCGGCATCGGACGGACCGAAGCAAGTGCGGCTGGCTGCCATCGATGCCTTGGGGACTGTGGGAGATGTTTCCTGTCTGGCTCCGTTGCTCGACATCGCAACCGGCGCCGATGCAGAACTCGCCAAGGCCGCGAAGACGACCTTGTTCGACTTGCCAGGCGAAGGCGTTGACGCCCGGATCGTTGCCTTGCTCCCGACGGCGGAAGGCATGGGCTATCCGCTGCTCATCGAGTTGGTCGGCGCGCGGCGGATCAACGCCGTCGGAATACTCCGCGAGGCCTTACAAAACCAGTCACCGGAAGTCCGCCACGCGGCCCTCAAAGCGCTCGGCGAGACGGTCATGTTGGCGGACTTGGACGAGCTGATCGCGGAGGCTGTTTCGCCCCGCCATCCTGCCGATGCGGCCACCGCACGACTGGCGCTCCGGGCAGCGGCAGTTCGTATGCCGGATCGCGAGGCGTGTGCCACGCAACTGGCCACGGCCCTGGCCACCGCACCCTCCACCGCGACCACTCCCTTGCTGGAAACCCTCGCGGAGGTCGGCGGCACGAAGTCGCTGCAAACATTGGGAGCCGCCGCCAAGAGCGACGACGACCAGCAACAGGATGCGGCCAGCCGGCTGTTGGGAAAATGGAATGGCGTCGAGGCCGCTCCAGTGCTGCTCGACCTGGCCCAGCATGCGCCAAGCCGCAAGTACCAGATTCGGGCGCTGCGTGGCTATCTCGGGTTGGCCCGCAAGTTCGCCATGCCGGAACAGCAGCGGGTCGACATGTGCCGACAGGCTTACATGATTGCTACCCAGCCAGCCGAACAACAGTTGGTGCTGGACGTGCTGACCCTGCATCCCAGCCCGGCCGCGTTGCGACTGGCGATCCACATTCTGGAGAACGACGACCTGAAGGCCAGCGCCACGCAGGCCGCTCTGGTGATTGCCCAAAAGATCGGCAGTCAAGGAACCGAGCTCCGCAAGCTACTCGACGGCGCCGGATTGGCGCGCGTTAAACTGGAGATCGTCAAGGCGGAATACGGGAACGGCTCGACGCAGCGGGATGTCACGGCAACGGTGCGCAAGCATGCGGGTAGCCTGCCCGTAATTACGCTGCCTGAAGCAACCTACAACGCCAGTTTAGGCGGAGATCCGGCACCCGGCATCGTGAAGCGACTGAAGATTCAGTATCGCATCGATGGGAAAGCGGGCGAGGCGACGTTCGCCGAAAACGCCTTGATCTTGTTGCCTATTCCGAAATAGGGGTGGAGGGAACCAAGGCTGCGACGCCGGTTCCGGAGGCAAGGCTTTGACACCAGTTCCGGAGGTCATGCTCTGCATTCCGGATGAAGCATGCTCGGCGCAGGTCTCCGACCCCGCCGAAACGGCTGACCGAAGGTCTCCAATTCCTACGTTTCCACCCCGACAGCATAGAGGTAACTGCCGTAGAACACACGAGATTCCAAAAAATGGGCAGGGCGCATCGCGTCATGCACAGCATGAACTACGGACTACGCTGCTTGCCGACCAGCGATGCTCGCCGCCGACGGTTCGGCAATCGCCACCGGTTGAAGACGATCCAGACCGAATGTTTTGGTGGCGGTTTCGCGAGTGAACCCCACCACCATCAGTCCGGTCGCCAGGAGAATCCGCAGATCCAGAAAGGGAACGGATGTCACGCGACTGATGTACGCCAGATCGAGCGACTGTTTGGCCATCACGGTTTCCAGATCGACATCGGCCCCTTGCCGCAATTGAGCCAGTCCGGCGATCCCCGGCGGGACAGCCAACCGATCGTCGTAGCCGGGCACTTGTTGTCGCAGCCGGGCAACGATCTCGGGACGTTCAGGCCGCGGGCCCACCAGACACATCTCGCCGCGGACCACGTTTAGCAGCTGGGGCAATTCGTCCAGGTGAACACGTCGGAGGAACTTCCCCAGGAACGTCGCTCGACAATCGTTCTTGGCGGCCCACACAGGTCCCGATTCCGCCTCGGCATTCTGCCGCATCGTGCGGATCTTCAGCATGACGAATTCCCGCCCCCGATATCCGACCCGCCGTTGTCGATAGATGCCGGGACCCTCTGACGTCAGTCGCGTCAAGACGACGAGCACGGCGATCGCCGGCGCCGCGGGAACCAGCATCAACATCGCCAGCAGGCGGGAGAGCCGCTGACGCCGTTCGACGAACGCCGCGTCGGGCTGATGCACGGTCTGCCGGTCGACGCGCGGTCCGATCCGCATGGTCTGAGTGCGTCGCCGAGTCTGGTTCGGTTGATTGGATGCGATCACGGGGCAGGTCATATTTTCTTTGGGCAGGGTCAGAGGAATTGACAACCACGCGCAGCACCGGCGCCGCTCGGATTCCGAACCAGGGGGTACCCCTTGTATCGGTTGTGCGGGTCGCGAGAGTTAAGCCGGAATGAGGATCCGCACGCGTCGGCGGCGGGGCACCGGGGCCTCTCCTTGCTTGATCGCAATCCGGTGGCGACGGTTCAGGCGGCGCGACGCAACACCTGCTCGGCCTCGACGGGGCGTCGGGCCACGATGGTGAAGGTTTCCGCCAGGTTGGTGGCACCGATGCCCATCAAGGCCATCTGCCGGCAAAGTTCGACCGTATAGGCAGGCGTCAGAAAAGCCAGGTAGTCGGAGAAGTAGTACGGTTGCACCGCCACGACCTCGGCGTCAGCGTCTTCACACATCTGACGAAACTGGGCCGGATCGCACCGGTCATAAAAGGCCGGAAAGCCGCAGCAGTGCCTGGTGTCGGGATAGATGCCGTGCAGCAGCTTGCGTTTGAGTTCCTGGCCGATCCAGCGATTGACGATCGCATAGGCCGCGTTTCGACAGGGCACGAAGTGGGCCATCGTGCCGCCCGGTGTCAGCGCATTGACCATATTCGCGATCGCGGACCGGGTATCCGTGACGTGCTCCAGAACGGCGGTCGAAAAAATCAGGTCGTAGCTTCCTTGAATGGCCGTCTGCGTGATGTCGCCGACAATGGTCGCGTCGTAAGCTCCGTAAGGGGCGTTTTCCAGCTCCTCAGCCGAAATATCAAGTCCCACTACGTGCAACGAGAGCCGCTGCTTGGTCAGCCGATCAATGGCAGGCCGCTTGCCGCCACCGACGTCCAGGACACGCAGCCGCGGCCTCAACAGCGACGGCAGAATCTCGGTATGAAACACGTGTTTTCCACAACGTCGTCCCAGGCGGTGCGCGACAGCACCCTGCCAGGATGAAATACGACGGTTCACGTTGATGAATTTGCGCAGGGCAGTGCGCAGGAAGGTGGAATCCATAGCGGCTTTGCGGGGCAGAGGTGGGTACGCAGGGGAGTGAGAGCAACTTCAGGTGGGGTCGCAGCAGGTGTGCTGGACGTAGGTGTGATACTTCATGTATCGGTTGTACCGCTCGCAAGAGTTAAGGGATCGCCCAAGAATACCATGGGCATTTCATCCGCAGGCGCCAAGCCAGCTAAACGGCCGAACTCATCGGCAGACGTTGGCATGTCAACGCGGCAGGCATGGAGAACCCAAGAACGAACAACGGTCCAGTGCAAGTCGCTACGGTGCAAACGTTGCCGGTAAACCCGACCGACATGCCGTGACCATCAGCCGAAACGCGCGGGCGTCCGGTTTCCTCAGCGGTCAACGGAACCTGGGCAAACGCCCAACGGCTGATGAAGGCCTCTGAAGTGGCGGGCGGCGTGGTTGGTGCAATCGGAATTGGAGACCTTCGGTCGGCGGTTTCGGCGGGGTCAGAGACCCGCGCCGAGCAGGGCGTCGGAGACCCGCGCCGAGCAGGGGGTCAGAGACCCGCGGCGAGCAGGGCGTCAGAGACCCGCGCCGAGCAGGGCGTCGGAGATCCGCGGCGAGTAGGGGGTCAGAGATCGCGCCGGTCAGGCGGCTTGTGACGAAGTTCCGGCCGCTGCAGTTCGGACGCCGCATAGTTCGTCGTACAGAGCGGTGACCCGGCGAAAACACAGCTCCGCGGAGAATTCAGCTTCGGCCCGCTGTCGTGCGGCCCTTCCCTGTTGGCGTCGCAAGTCGACGTCATCGATCAGGCGCACCAGCGCGGTGGCGTAATCGGTCGCCGTTTTGGGTTCACAGAGGACGCCTGTCTGGGGCGTCACGACTTCGCGGTTTCCTTTGACGTCGCTGGCGACGATCGGGAGGCCGCTTGCTTGTGCTTCGATAAGCGACAAGGGAAGTCCTTCCCAGAGCGACGGCAGCAGGGAAATGTCGCAGGCGTTGACGACTTTGTGCGGTTCCGAGTGCCAACCGATGGGACAGTAGCGGTGCAACACGTTGTGGCGACGAAACCCTTCCCGCAGCGCCGGCTCCAGGCTGCCGGTGCCGGCCACGACGAGCCGCCACGATGCGGCAGGCTGCCGCTGTTCAACGGCGGCGGCAATCTCCGCGAGAATCAGCGGTTGCTTCTGGGCTTCCAGCCGCCCACAGAACAAGATCGCAACCTCGTTGTCCTGCAGCCCCAACTCGTGGCGCACGTCGGCTCGGGCATTCATGTTGCGTTGCCGTTTGAAGCGTGCCAGGTCGACACCGTTGTAAATCGTCACGCACTTGTCGGCCGGCAGCCAACCTTCGTCGATCGACATCTGCCGCTCCTCGTCGTTGACGAAGACCACGCGGTCGCAGAAGCGTCCGGCCACCCGTTCCACATTGCTGTACACCAGGCGTGACAGGCGACTGGAGAACTCGTGAAAAGCGAAGCCATGAACGTGGTGCACAATTCCGGGCGTTCCCGCTCGACGCGCGCCGATCCTTCCCAGGATGCCCCCTTTGGAATTGTGCGTATGAACGATGTCAAACTGCTCGCGGCGGCAGATCGCCGTGATCTGACGTTGGGCGCGCCAGTCGTCGAGCGGATTGGTGGCGCGTCGCAGCGAGGGAACGAGGTGGCGCCGGATACCGGCTTCGCGCAGGGCTTCCGTTAACGGTCCTTCTCCCTGGCAGATCACGTGCCGCTCGTAGTGTGCCGGATCGAGTCGGCGGCAGAGGTCAAGCATCATCCGTTGTGAACCGGCCAGGTCAGGCTGGATCACCAGGTGGCAAACGCGCATCCGTCGGCCCGTTTTCGTGCCGGGGATGCTGGCGAACATCTTGGTCATGGTCGTGCCTCAGTGCGTTTTATGCGGCCGCTGGCCGGAGACAGATTGATTACGCAGCGATCTGTTTGGACGAGCTGGCTTTCCAGTGCGACAGGTCAACATCAAGCAACGTTTCCAGGGCGTCGATCTCGGCGGCAACCTCGTTGTAGATCCACCGTCGATCGGCAGCGGTCAGACGGGGCAAGTTGCTGCCTCCCGGCTGGCCGTAGCAAAGTCGCTTGAGTCCCAAGCGTTTGGCCAACGCAACCAGTGGGTAGGCACCCACCCCGCGCGCCAGTTCGGACGCCCGCAATGCCAGTCTGGCCAGTCGTTCCGAGGAGGGGACGGAGGGTCGATTCACAGGTGCCGCCAGCGATTCGTCGATGGAGACGGTTGGGACGTCGAGGTGTTCGCAAATCTGCCGCGCGTACTCGTCCGGGTCGGAGGCCAGCGTCTCTTGAAACAGAAACTGGATCTGGTCACGGCCGAAATACTTGATCCAGCGAGCGGCATGCGCACCGTAACGGCTGGTGTCCAAAATCTCCGGGTGCTGGCGGGCGGCGGCACGAAACTCGCCGCGGGTCAACCCGTAGCTGCGCAAGAGCAGGTACAGCGAATAACTGCGTTCCGCCGGGTTCCGCAATGTGCAGAGGAGCGGAATCGCACCCAGTTCTTTTAGCACCCGCGACGGCAGTTCCGGGTGATGAAAATAGGACGGCGCGACTTCGACCACGCGCATCGTCGCCGTGGAGGTAACTCGAAAGTGCCTGGCATACCAATCGATGCCCCGCCGGTAGCGGCGGTCAAAGAAGAACGTCTCCTTGACACCGGTCGGAACGACCACGTTGGGGTGAGTCTCCAGGTAGCGATGGATCCAGGTGGTCCCGGCGCGTTGCGGCCCGACGACCAGGCAATCCGGCAACGTGTAGGTTGCCGAGCGTCCTGTGCGATTCAACCAGCCCATTTCGTCAAGCCGCCTTCTCTAGGTTGGTGGCGCGGCCGGCGAATTCCGAGGCCCGTCCCTGGGCCATAAACGCATCCGTGCGTTCCCGGATCGCCTGATAGAAGCCGGCTCGCCGTTCGTCCAGGAGTTGCTGCCGATAGTTGCTCGCCCGCTTCCAGTTTCGGTCGGCCATTCGGTTCATGCGGGCAGGATCGGCCAGCACTTCGGCCAGCTTGTTGGAGAGCGCGGTCACGTCCCCAGGCGGCACCATGTCTTCGGCGTTGAGCAATTCCGGGATGCCGCCGACGGTAGACCCCACACAGGGCAGGCCACGCGCCATCGCCTCGACCATCGCTCGCGGGAGGCCCTCCTGGCGCGACGGCAACACGAACAGGTCGGCCCCATCCAGCGCCTCCCGAATCCGCTCACCCGCCTTGAGTTGTCCGACGAACGTCACCTCGTCTGTCACTCCCAACCGTGCCGCCAGTTGTTCCAGCGCTGGACGCAGTGTCCCGTCGCCGATCAACTGCAACTGCAGGCGTTGACCGGCACGAATGGACTGCGCGACCGCCTGGATGAGGACGTCTGGTGCCTTGTAGGGTTGCGACAGGGAACCGACGAAGACGAGCTGCCGCGGCTTCGACTGGTCGACAAATTTTCGCGGCGTGTCGGAAAAGGCGGCTTCCGGCAGGGCCACATCAGAACAACCGACCGAAAAGGCCGACGGGCCAGCCGGATAGCGCCGCTGGAGCGCCTTGTCCGTAACGTACAGTGCCGCCTCCGCCGCTCGGCAGACCTGGCGCGTGCGCCGCGTCAGCCACCAGCGGAGCAGGGGGCGCAACGGATGGTGGGATGCGCCGGGGGCGAGCCGATCGTAGGGGTCGCCACAGACTTCGATCGCGTACGGATACCGCAACTGCTGCAACCGTTCGGCAAGGATTCCCGTCGTATGCCAGGCGGGCATTCGCAAGATGACCGCGCTGCCGGGTTTCACGGCCGACTTGAGAACGCGCTTGACGCGGGCCGCCTTGGCCAGATACTGGGCCGGCCCCACAAAGTAGGGCACCTTCAACAGTTCGACCCCCGGCCCGTCGACGCGCTGCCGCTCGCCATCGACCGTCCCGACGTCACACACGCGAGCTACCAATCTGACCCGCTCGAAGACCTCCAGGTAGCGTTTGAGCGATGCATAGCCGAACGACGACTCACTCCAGAGCTTGCCGTCCGGTGTGCAGGACAAGCGTTCGTTCAGCGCGACTGTCACATTCATATTGCGTTCCGCCTATGTCAATCTTCCGCAGGACTGTCTTCGTGCGTTGCGTTTCCGTCGCGGCAGGCCCGGCGGCCCCGATTCCGGGCTGCGTCGAGCGGGAGCGGGTTGAACCGCACAATCGTTGCGATCGTTACAACCGGCAAACTTTACTCTTCGTATTCGGTTCAGCCGGGGAAGTGACATGAACCTTTGTCCCCAAAAGGACGATCGTTGCGGCAAACGCCCCGTTTTTCATCGTAAACACGATCACATTGTCCAAATCCCAGGCCAGCGTGATGAAGCAGATACTGACCAGAAACGGCAGGAACAGGACGCGCACATCGCCCGCCTCGACGGAGTAGAGCAGCCGTCGCGTAAAGCCGGTGACGGCGCCCAGGACAATAAAGGCAAAGGGCACCGCAAAGGGACCAAAGTTCAACATCGTCTCGCCGGCCAATCCGTAGATCCAGGTGATCTCGAACTCGTGCGGCACGTGCGACCCGCGACCAAAGAACAACTCGGTACCTTCGCGCCGTTTGTTGGGTGGCCGATCCTGCCAGACGGCTTTGGGGATCACCAGAGACACCGCACCGAAATACGTTCGCCCCAGGGCGTACTCATAGTCGTTTGAGTTGACCAGGTGATAGAGGACGTAGCTCTGGACCCCGCAGCGTCCCATATCAAAGGTCAGCGTCCGCATCGCACTGCGATTGGTTTCGTTGACCCATTCAGCGCGGGCGCTGGAGTCCATCATCGAGGCCACTCCGGCCCGGCCGCCCCATTTGTAGAAGCCGTAGCCGTACATGAACAACATCAGGAAGATCAGGCCGGCGCAAACGACTTTCTTGGAGATTGGTCGAACCCAGAAGTGGATCAGGCCGACGGCCCAGAACAGCGTCCAGATCGTGTTGCTGCGGCAGCCGCGGAGGCCCGAACACAACAGGGTGAGCAGCAGGAAGGCGATGCCCAGGACCGCCAACACCACCCAGGAGCGGGCAAGCGGGTTGCGGCGGCCGTAGATGGCGAACCCCATCACCAATAGTAACGGCAACGACTCACTGATCAGACAGATCCGCCCCCAGCCCGCGAAGGCTTCCGATTTGAGTTCTTCGACGGCAGTCACGTAACCCACCACACCGCCGAAGCGGTAGTAGATCCACAGTTGCAAACACGCCGCCAGGGCGGCGGCCGCGGCCAGGATGATCGGGAAAGAATTGTGGTCCAGCCGGTATTGGCGGTGTGCGACACGCTGCGCCGGACGGCGGCTGACGGTCCGCATCACGAACTGATACGCGATCAGACCGCAAGCGTTGAGGATCGCCATCATGCCGACCCAGGGCCGCCAGTCCGGCAATGCGGACGTGATCGGCAGCCAACTACTGACCCAGAAGTCGTTGCTCACCTGCATCAGCGGCGACATAAAGAAGAAGTGTAAACCGAACGTGCCCAACAACCCCACGGGGTCAAACACGTCCATCCGGCCCCGTGCCCATTCCACCGCGTCGACTCCCACGATAATCCCACACAGCAGGACGGGCAGAACGAACCAGTGACGGCAATCTTCGCTCAAGATGAGGTACGCCAGGACGGTCATCGAGCACATGACGACAGCAATCCCGTACGAAGGGATCTCTGCCAGGGACCGCGTTTCTCGGTAAGGCGCAGCAATGGAAGCATCGTGCATGGTGTTAGAGACCTTAAGCGGCAACGGCCGGATGCAGTAACCAATGGGACAGATCACGGCCGCTCAAGTCGGCCAGCCGGCCGATGTCCTCGGCGAAGGCGTCGTGCAGCGTTTGCCGCATCTCCGGCGACAAGGGACGCCGAGCTATGTTGCGGCGCAAGACGGCCTGCAGCGGCGCTTCGAGTCCCAGTCGCTTGACCCCGCCGCGGACCGTCTCCGCGAGTTGCGGGTGACGTAACTCGAGCAGGCGACGGAGGGCTGCGAATTTCGAAGAGCGGTGCACCTTGCGCCGATTCAGCCGGGGAAATGCCTGGCGACCGTCGTCGGGCAGTCGCAGAAACTGCAAGACCTCCTGGTAACAGCGGCCGGTGGCTTGCGAAAAATCCTCATAGAAGAGCAACATCACCTGCTCGCGAGGAAACCAGGACATCAGCCGCTCGAGTTGCCGGCCGAGCAGCCCGAACGACCGGTAGTCCAGAAACTGCGGCGCCAGGCAAAATGGCGGCACTTGCTTGCCTGCGGCACGTTCCGATTGCAGGTGCCATGCCCGCCCGAAGTCAGGCTCGTCCTCGTGCAGACCGAACACGAGCTGTGCGTGCAATGAGGGCACGAGTTCCAGCGGGTTCCGCAGCATGACAATCAGCCGGGCGGCCGGATTGAATTCATGAATCCGCTCGATCGCGACTTGCGAGTACAGGTAGACTGCGGACGCCTCGCCGGCCACAGAATGGTGTGGACGCACGTCTTGGAAGAGGTCCAGGTAATCCGCTTCCGATCGCACCTTGCGGGCCCGAGGAAAGTCGGTGCAGAAGTAGAAAGGCTCCTTGGGGGTCGATACGAAAACCCGCGCATGGGCCTTGAGGTATTCATTCAGGGAGGTCGTGCCGCACTTCGGTGCGCCGACAATAAAGAAGTTCGGCATACGCATGGTGTCACCTGGTTTCCTGTTAGTGTTCGAGCGGGCCGGAAAGCACGGTTGGATTGACGCGGAGGCGGCGGGCGACGAAGAACAGCATGGCCAGGTTCCAGACGATCGTGGTCACGCCCGTTGCGATGGCCGCTCCATGCAGGCCGTACCGGGGAATCAGAACCACGTTCAAGACCATGTTCATGCCGGCCGCAATACCCAAGATCCAGGCCCCTTCGCGCTGGTGCCCGGTCAGGATCGCCAGGAAGCCGACCGGCCCCGCCAGCGCACTGACCGCGTGGCCGATCACCAGGATGCCGAGCGCCGAGTAGCCGGCGGTGAAATCGCTGCCGAATAGCCCCAGCAGCCACTGCCCCGCACAAATCAGGAAGATCGCCAACGGAATGGTAATCAGCGTGATCATCCAACTGGCATTCGTCAGGTAGCGCTGAAACGCGTCCCGGCACCGCTTGGCATGCAGTTCGGCGATCATCGGCGCCGCGATCATGTTGACACCAACCAGCCCCAATGTCGTCAGGCCCGCCAGTTGGGCGGCGGCCGCGTAAATGCCGGCCTCCTTCATGCCCAGCATGGCGCCGATCATCAACACGTCGAGCCGCAGATTGACGACCTGAACAATGGCGACAATCAACAGCGAGACACTGCACGACAACCAGACCCGCGTCTCCGTTGCGACAGCCGCTCCGTCAAATTTGGAACGCAGGTAGCGAAAAGCGACAAGGCCGGTCAGCACGGTCAACACAACATTCGTCAGGACGTTCAGGCTCAACGCCGTCGTCGCCCCGGTCGCCTGGCCGGTTACCACGGCGGCCAGGAAGGTCATCGTCACGATCGCGGACGGGCTCATGACCTGGCGGGGAAGCTGGCAGAGGATGCTGTGCTTCATGGCGCGGAGCTGCGCGGTGAAAAGCCCCTGCAGGGAAAGAACCGGTATCAAAATCAATCCGAGCCACGCGGCGCGGGCCAGGCGATGATCCAAGGTCTCGAAGCAGTACCACATCACGCCGCCTCCAGCCACCGAAATCAGCGTCGACACCAGCCCGACCCAGGCCACGCTGTGCCGGACAAAGCCTTTCAGCCGTCCCGGTTGCTGTTGGGACACGTATTCCGCAATGAATCGCAACGACGCCAGATCCAGGCCCATGCGTCCGGCGACACAAAGCAGGTTGACCCAGGCGACGACGTAGACATACTGCCCGAATGCACCGGCCCCCAACAGGTGAGCGAGGCCGACCTGCGAAGCGAATGTCATGCCGATGCCACCGGCCTGCACCGCGACCGACCCGAGCGCGCCGCGAGACAGCAGCCGGCCCCAACGGGTCGCGGCCCGCACGGTCGCCGTTTGCCCGGCGGTCGGCACGGTTTCCAGGCGCTGTGTGTTCATCGGCTTCCGATTTGCTGCGGTTTCAGGGGAGCGTGAATCATCTCGGGGGCAGATGCCTGGTGCGTTGTCACGGCACCAGCAGGCACGGCACCAGCAGGAGTGGGCGGCGATGCGAGGGACGCGCGCCCGCGATCCTTAAACTCAAGAACGTACGCTAGCCCGGATGATTCATGAACCTGCGACGACTCAGTGCAAGTTGACGACTCAGTGCAAGTTGACGACTCAGTGCAAGTTACTGTGCCGCAATCTTTTGTGGTGAACTTACCCAAAACGCCTCGCATCTCAGCCGGAACGCGTTAGCGTCCGGTTTGCTCTGTTTTCAATGGAACCGGGGCTAACGCCCAACGGCTAATGAATAATCCGCGCTAGGCAGCTTTTTCGGCGACCGGATGGCCAGTGTTGGACTTCTCGACGACCGAGATATGCGAATGGGCCCACCGCGGCACGACGCGCGACAGCAGGTGCTCGAACCGCTTCAGCGGCCCGATTCGACTGGATATACGCTGTGGAAACACCCGCACCTCGTCCTGTCCGTGGTGAATGACGTTCAGCCGGGCGATGTTTTCCAGGAAGTTCATCCAGTGGGAGCGGTCCCAGCAGCAGACGTGGCCGCGGTTGACATAGTTCAGGCGGGCCGCATTGTAGGTGAGCACGTGGGGTGTCGAAGGATTCGGAACGGCGAGCACCAGGCGACCGTGCGGCTTCAACACGTGCAAGGCGGCATCAATGGTCTCGAGCGGTTGCCGGGTGTGTTCCAGCAGGTGAGACATCACACACGTGTCGAACCGGGCTTCCCCCAAGGCGGCGATCGAACCGGGTTCGTCCGTCAACGGATGGAGTTCACTTTCGGGAACCGTCTGCCGCAGCACGTCGAGACACTCGTCGGAGGAATCTGCCGCATGCAGTTCCATCTCCGGCGCGGCCTCCCTGACAAGCTGCAGGACATGCCCCAACCCCGCGCCGACGTCGAGCAGCACGCCGGCCGGCGGTGTGTGCTCGACGACCAGCCTGGCGACTTCGCGATGGTAGCCGGTGAGCACCTTGCGCGATGGGATGTGGATGTTGGTCCATTCATTCGTAGTCATGCGTTGATCCTCGTTCAATGTCGTTCGCCAGCCGTAGGGTTGATTTCGGAGGCTTGCCGCAGTTGGCTCAGCCGCGCACGGCGGAGGCAGTTGATGGCGACCTGGTCTTGGGGATTCCGTCGCAGGCACCAGTTCAGTTCTTCCAGCGCGGCACCGTACGCTTCGCATTCAATCAAATGCGTGGCCAGCTTCAGGTGAGACTGGTAGTGCGTCGGCGTCGCCTTGACGGCGTTGCTGATGCACCGTAGTGCGCCTTGGCGGTCGTCCAGATAGAGCCGCACCTTGTAGGCTGCCAGCCAATGGCCGGCCGCTTCTCCGCCTGAGGTCGCCGCGGCAGCCGCTTCCAGGGCCACCGCGTAGTGCCACCCGTATTCGCTCGCCAGGACGCGCTGCCCCAGCTGGCGATGGAATTCGAACAGGTCGCCCAAGCCATCGACGGTCGGTTCGAGTTCTCGCAGCAACTCGGACGGGGGCAATTCGTCTGCGATCAGGGCGATGATCTGCCGGCGGTGCGGCTGACTGCGCTGGAACGGTCCTTTCCAATGCTGCAGCGCCTGTGCCACGTCCCCGGTTCCTGCCAATTGGGCACCGACAGCCAACATCACGTCGTCGCTGTAGGGACGGACGCGCACCGCCTGCGATCGCAACGCGCCGGCTGCATCGTCCCCGCGGCCTTCGAGAAACGCGAGCGCGGCCAGGTCGATGTAAGTCTCTCCGTGCAGTGGACACTGGGCCAGTGCGAGACGCGTATGCTCGAGCGCTCGATAGAGCAGCCGGCGGTTGTCTCCAATCGCAACCGCCATCCAGGCGTCCTGCGCCTGCCGTGACGGGAACCCGGAACTCAAGGCATCTCGCCTGAGTTGGGCGAGGTGGATTGGATTGACCGCTTCCGCTTGCCGCCGCTCGAACTCACGCATGAGCAGGTTGGCGATTCTCCCATGGGCCCGTTCCGCGCGCGGATCGTGGTCGATCGTCCCTTGCAGGGAAGCAATCAGCGAGTCGACATGGGTCTCGCCGGCGGTCGCCGAGTCCGCTTCCTGCAGGGCGGCGACTTGCCGCAGGTACTGATCCCAGTGCGGCGCGGCCAGGGCGGGCGCCAATCGGTCGCGGACCATGGCGACCGCCAGGAGGGAAACGAGGGCCGTTGCAACGCCCCATGCCGGGCGAGTGGGCCGCAGTCTGGCCGTCCCGCGCGGCCGACCGGAATCGGATTGCGGGCTGAGCTGGTACAGCCGGCAGCCGCAGGCCAGCAGGAGGATCGTCAGGGACATGCAGGCCGGCAGATACCAGACGAAGTCCCAGAGCGAATGGAAGAGGCTGATGAGCAGCGTGGTAACAACGACGACCGCCACCCCTTTGACGCGAGCCGGTTGATGCCGGCTGAGGGCGGCACACCCCCAGCGGCACGCGAGGAAGATGCCGACCGCCAACAGCGCCAAGCCAATCAGGCCGGTCTCCAGCAGCACCTGCAGATACCCGTTCTCTGCATGGGTGTATTCAAAGTCGAACCGGTTGGCGAAGTACACCGGGGAGATATCGGCGTGGCTGCCCACTCCGGTGCCCAGGATGGGAAACTTGGAAGCGGCCGTCAGGTCCGCGGCCCAGAGCTGCCTGCGGACACCAAATCGGTCAACCTCCTCGACCGACCCCGCCCCCAGTGTGGCCAGTTCGTCGGAGAGGGGGGCGAATCCGTAGATACCGAGCGCGATGGCGACGAACAGGCCGATCCCGGCCAGTGTGAGCAACGTCTCGCGGCGTAACAACCCGGCGCGGGCTTGCAGTCCAATGCATCCGGCGGATGCCAGGAACATGACGACCACGCCGCCGCGCGAGAACGTCAACAGGCCGGCAACGCCGACACATGCCAGGGCAATGCCGATGGCGATTCGAGGCACACGCGCGGGCTCGCCGTGATCCGGCTGAGCGTCCCGGTGCAACCACCACAGCAGGGGTGCGATCCCCAGTGCGATGAAGTGGGCAAAGTGATTTTCGTTGATGAACGTTCCCTTGACCACGGACATGGTGTCCCGGAACGGGTGCTCATAGATCCACAGGAACAGGCCGTTGCCGGCAAACCGTTGTGCCAGTCCGATCACGGCCATACTGGTGGCCCCCAGGGCAATCCATCGCAACAACCGCTCGACGTCCGCGATACCGCGCAGGCGCTGCGCCACGACCAGAAAGAGCGTGCTGTACGTGACGAACAGGATCAGCCCGCCCAGGGTCGCCGATGGCGTCAAGGAGACACGCGACCAGCGCCCCAACACCTGCGGGAGACCATCGGCGTTCCACAGCGGCAGCAGTTCCGATTGGTGAGGGGACAAGCAGGCCAGGACGGTCGCCGGCAGGGAAACGAGTTGCACCAGGATCACGCCGGCGCCCGCAGCCACCAGCCATTCCGCGCCGGTCCACCGCCACCGCCCGTCAACCGTGAGGCACTGCCGGCAGAACCAGGAAACGGCCATCACTGCCACCAGCGCAACGAGGATGAACCTGCCGATCGGATGACGGCCGCCCATCGCCAACGGGGCGACAAAGATGACGCCGAGCAGGCCGATGTCGACCAGGCGGTCGAGGAGCCGTTGTGCCAAGGAACGTGGTCCAGGGTCATGCCCGTGGCGTCCACGGTTCGTCGCCCGCCTGTCGCTCGCCGAGTTATTGAACATGGCTCGCACTCCCTTACGCGGCGCGTTGCGGGGCGGACGGCGGTACGATGGGATAGATAGATTCGGCCGCTTGACCCTCGTCGACGTAGTCCTCGTCGATGTAGTCGTCGGCGGCGTCGTCATCGTCATGGTAGTCGTCGTCCAGGCCGTCCTCGCCAAACGTATCCTGGAACGTTTCTTCGTCATCGTAGCTAGTGCCGTAGCCATAGCCGAAATCGGCACCGTAGCCGTAGTAGCTGCCGCTACCGGCGTCTCCCATGAAGTTGGCCACGACGCCGGCCACGTTGACGTGCATCGTGGAGAGGACGCCGGCCGAGCGGAGGACGGCCCGGCGCGGATTCTCGGCCGGTTTGACGACCAGGATGACCGCGTCGACAAGGCGGCCGACGAGGGCGGCATCGGAGGCGGCCAGCATGGGCGGGCAGTCAATCAAGATCTGGTCGTAGACCCCCTCGGTCCAAGCGATCAGTTCCGCCATCCTGGCACGCCCCAGCGCCTCTGCCGGATCGGCCGGCCGACTACCGCAGGGGAGGACATCGAGCCCTTCGATGCCCGTCCATTGAATCTGCTTGCGGCAGGCTTCGCCGATGTCCTCGCCGGGACGCAAGACGTCAGAGAGCCCGCCTTGACCGCGCATCTCCAGGAGCTTGGAAAGACCGGGCCGGCGGAGGTCGGCATCGATCAAGAGCGTCTTCTTGCCGGCCTGGGCAAACGCCACGGCCAGGTTGGTAATGACGGTCGTCTTGCCGTCGCTGGGCTGCGAGCTGGTGATCGCGATTCGCTCCCGCGATTCGCCCGCCAGACTGAGGGTGGTGCGGAGCGTCCGGAAGGCTTCGCTTTCAACTGCGGTGGGATCGACGTGCAGATGCACGGCGTCGGCCCCGCTCCCATCGGTGGCAGGCAGCTTGCCCACCATCGCCAACAGGGGCAGGCCCAACTGGTCGGAGAGTTCTTCCGGCGAACGGAACCGGTCGTCCAGCAAGTCAATGATATACACCAGGACGGCTCCACCGCCGATTCCTCCGACCAGGCAAATGGCCAGCACGGTCGCCAGTTTGGGCGCGATCGCCTTGTCCGAAGCACTCGGCTCGCTCACCACCGCCACATTCACGTCGGACCGGTCCTGGTTCATGTCGACGTTGGCAATTCGATTGAGGAGCACCTCGTGTAAGCTCCGCAAACGTTGAATCTCGTTTTCGACAATCTGCAGCTCGGCGCGGCGCCCGCTCAGCCCCACCGCTTCGGCCTCCGACCGCTCATACTGGGCGAACAATTCACGCTCGTGGGCGCTCGCGTCAGCCAGTTTCTGTTCAACCATCGCCAGGAGAAGCGGCCCCAACTGATCGTCCTGGACATGCGAGAGACGCTGATTGACGGAAGCCCGGCAACTGGCCAGGTAGAGCTCGGCGTTGCGAATGGACTCGGTCACTTCCGCCACGTCGGGATGCGCTGAACCCAGGTGCCGGTTGAGCATTGCCAGGCGGGCGCGATCATCGAGCAGTTTCTGTTCGACTTTGTTCACCGCGTCGGCATTCTGGGGACTGAGCCCCATGCCGTGCAGCATCAGTTCGCGGCCAATCTCGGGGGCCACCGTGAGCAGGTGTTGCCGCAAGTCGTCGCCCCGGGCGATGGCGGTCCGGACGGCGGACAATGTGCCTTGCAGGTGCACCCGTTCCTTCTGGACTTCGACCAGGGTCTCGTTGAGCCGGGTGACGCGCTGGACCGCCGGGTGGATGACGTTCGTCTCGTTGCCCAGCCCCAGGTCCCGGACCCGGTGCATGACGTCGAGCAGTTCGGCTTGCCGGTCGGCCAGACGCTGCTCAATCTCGACCCGTTCGTTGTCAAGGATCTCGACGGTCTGGGCAGATGCGTCCTTGTGGTGCTTTTCCATGAAGTCCAGGTACGAATCAACGACGGCCCGAACCACGGCCTCACCCGCCTCGGGAGCTTTGGATCGGTAAGAGATATCGATGATGTTGGTTCGTCGCTGGGCCGTCGCGCCGAGGTTCTTGCGTAACACGTCGGGCCATTCCTTGGCCGGATGATCGGCAAAATCCACCTTCAAGGCGGCCGGCGCCTCCTGCAATCGCTGCAGCGCGTCGTTAACCACCAGCTCGCTGGTAATCAGCTTTTCGTAGGTCGGAATCAGCGAATCGCGAGGACCCGTCGGGTTGGCCGGATTGGCCAGCACGTCGGCACCGCTGTGAGTAATCAACAGGGAAGACGTTGCCCGATACACCTTGGACTTGGCCAGGTAGTAAAAGCCGCCCAACAAGCCGAAGGCCACCAGGGCCAGCACCATATACTGCATGCGGTGTCGCAGCATGCGGAGGAACCGCAGGGCCGCCAGGACGGCAAGCGCTTCGGATCCGGGTTCGGGCGGTGATGGGCCACGCAGCACGCTGTTCATGGTGGTTCTCAGAATCGTGTGAAAGGTTCGAGCTCGGTTGAGCGACGGGAATCTGCCGAAACGGCAGCCTTCGACGATGGGTCGGATGCCGCCTGCTAGAGGCCGGTAAGCCCCGTTGTGACACCAAGCCGTACGAAGTTTCTCAGGGTTTCAAGCGTGAAGGTCGTCGTCGTCTCTTCCACCTGCACGACGTCGCCGGCGGCAAGGCGCAGGTTGGCGTTGCCGTCCTGCTGGGCTTCGCGAACCGAGGCTTCGATGATGATGGGTGCGCGGGATTGGGTCGCCCGACGCGTCACCGTGACGCGGTCGGCAATCTCCAACCGGCGACCACCGGCCATTGCCAAGGCATCAAGGAGCCGGAGTTCGTCGTCCGGAGGAATCTCGAAGTCGCCGGGCCGGTTGACAAGCCCCATGACATAGACGGTTTGCTTGACGCGTTCCGGCACCATAATCACCGTGCCGTCCCGGACGCTCAGATCCGCGTCGACCGCCGTTCGAACGTCGCGCAGATCGAGGCGATACGAGGCGGTCTGCGGACCGGCTCCCGGCCCGTAACCGGCGGCCTGCACGGCACCCGCCGGCGGATGCCGCACATCGATCGACGTGCCTGCCTGGTCGGTTAGACCACCGGCGGCAACCAACGCCGCCAGCACATCGCTGTTGGCGCCGTTGAGCCGATACACGCCCGGCGTCGTCACCGCACCGAGGACCGTGACATTGTTGGCATGCCTGGACTCGAACTGAATCGAGACCTGAGGGTCGCGGAACACATCCCGCTGCATGCTGGCCTGGCGAACCCAGTACTCGGCCGTCTGCGGCTCCATTCCGGCCACACGGACCGTGCCCACCAAGGGGACGTTGACCGTGCCGTCCGGGGCCACACGAAGCACGTGAGGTTCAGCAGGGTCGCTGCTCAACCCGGTCGCAGTCGTGACCGCGACCAGATCGTTCGGCTGGATGACATCCGTCCCGCCCGCCGCCCGCGCCAGTGGAGACAGATCCAAGTGCCGCGCACTTCGTACCAGCGGCGCGCGGAACTGCGGCGGCAAACTCGCCGCGCGAAAATTGGCCGGTTGCCGGCAACCCGCTGCAATCAGCAGCAACAACGGTAACCAGACGCCCGCCGCCCGTGTGATTGGGCGGGACCAGGCGGCGCGCGGCTCCGTGGCAAGACACCACCGACAACCCGAATTTTCCCCGATCTCAGCCATGCAACTCTCAAGCATCGTGAAGTAATCGTGCAGTAATGGTGTCCGCCGCCCACGCGCCGCGTTGATCGTTCCACCGTCATTCCGCGGCCGCCCGTCGTTCGACGCATCAAGCCGTGCGACTCACCCTAAGCGGAACAACCGGAATAACCGGTAAAGTCTCCCAGGGGTCTATCGGCAGACGGAGAGCGCACGATTGAGCCCAAATTGGTGGAGCGAGCCGAGCAGCACCGCTAGCAGCGCAGGCAACGCGGCGGCGACCGCCAGAGGTCGCGAGAGATGGCCAGCGGTCGGCGATGGGTCGGCTCGCCGTGATTCGCGTACCCGCCGGTGTAAGAAGACGGGCGGGCGGGCGGAGCGATCTCCGGTATCGCCATGGCCGACAAGTCGACCGGTCGACAAGATGACCGTCGGCAAAATGACCGTCGGCAAAGCAGAAGGAAACCCGCGCACCCGGCGACAGGCGCGTTTGGCCTGGCTCCCGCGGCCGTCGTTTTCGAGGTGCCGGCCAATCGAAGTGCGGGCCAATCGAGGTGCGGGACGACGCGACCGGGACGTGAACGTTATCCTCGCCGCAGTCCTCTCCGCGCATGCGAAAGTGGCAAGCAGCCGATGGCCACTTGCCACTTTGGATCGAAAGCGATTCTCGCAGGTCTGGCCGGACTGCCCTCGCGGCAAACCGACCATTTCGGCTCAACTGCCGGACTGGTTGTAGTCCAATGCCCAGGCCAGGACACCGGCTCCGATTCCAGCCACGACCAACCGGCGAACCGGTTGTTCTCCGAGGAGGCCGTTGTGCAAACCTCCCTTGCCTTTCCCCTTCTGGCCACGCACAACCAGCTCCTGACCGGCCAGGACAACCGCCACGTCCTCGGCGGATGGCGGGGCGGTCTGGGGAGCCCAGAGTTGGACGGCCTTGCTGGTCCCGGTCGATTCGATGGTGTGCAGGCCGCCGCGCAGGCTGCGGGCGCCAAATCGACCATTGAGATCGGTCTCCGTCGCCACGATCAGCCGGCCTTGCGAGAGAATCCGCACCTGCTGCTTCGCCAGCGGCCGCTGCTGCGCGTCCAACAATTGGCCGCGCAAGACGCCGCCATCATGCAACGCGACGCTAACGACCTGGGGACCTGCCGTGCTCGGACGTGCCCGATCCGCCGCATGCAGCGGCGTCACCAGGCCCGCACAGACAGCGGTCAGCGCGAGGGTCTTCAGTCCATGGTTCAATACATTCGTGTAATTCATTTGGATTTGCCTCATTGGAATACGGTGGTCTTGCCGTCACGATGACCGTGAATCCGCATTCACGGATGATTGCCGTTATCCTTGCCTAACTTGGAACATGTGGTTTGCCCAATAGGAACACGTTGCATAATGAGAATCGGACCGGCGCAATACGAAATCCAAGCTTTTCTCTGGCAGCCGCTACCATCCTCGCAACCGGCATACTCAACACATCCACCACAAGCCACCCATTCCACCCATCCTGACGACTTGTCCTCCAGGTACCGGATGCGGCGTCGGCGGGGGACATTGGCGACCGGCACGCGTTACGTCGCGCCGCATTCTGCTTGCATTCGCCCAACTTGGTACATGAAACTAACGACACGCACCGGAGCTCGCTGGCGGCCCCGCCAAAGCGCGGCCCGTTCCGAATTGGCGCGTCGGAGCGCCGAGCCGATTCGTTGTTTCAGCGGCCCTCAATCCGTGGAGTATCGGCAGCATGAATCAGCCCGGCCAAACACATGGTAGCGCGGTGATCGCCGTCGCCCTGGTGATGATGCTTCTCATTGTGGTGCTCGCCGGTGGAGGGCTCTTCTTCCTCTTCCAGACCCAGCGGGCGCAGCAGTTCGCGGCCCTGGAGCGCGCGTTGCAAGCCGAACAGATGGCCATGGAACGCGCGGAAGCGGCACAACGACTTGCAGAAGCGCGTGCCCAATCGCGGCCGCCCGATGCGGATCGGGAAATGGACTCGCAGACGGAGCAAGGTGATCCGTCGAGGGCGGACGGCGAGTCGACGGCGACGGCGACGGCCGAACCGCAGGAACCTCTGCCAACGTCGCGTCCCGCCCATACGTCAGGCAACACGTCCGCCGGCAGTGCATTGGAGTCGCCCCTAGCTCGACTTCACTGGCTCGTCGGCCATTGGCAGCGGCTCGACGGGCCGGCAGGCAGCGAGGAACACTGGTTGGCAGCACGGGGCGGGATGATGCTGGGCGTCAATCGAAGCGTTTCGACGCGCGGCAAGACTTCCTACGAGTATCTCCGCATTGAGGCGAGTGACGGCGGTCCGCTGGTGTATGTTGCCAGTCCGATGGGGCGCAGCGCGACCGAGTTCCCTTTGCTGGAGTTAGGAGAGCGACGAGTCACATTCGAAAACCCAATGCATGACTTCCCTCGCCGCATCCGCTACTGGCTGGACGAAGCGGGCCGCTTGCACGCCCGCATCGAGGGCGAGTTGAACGACGAGGCCCAAGCAATGGAGTGGACGTGGGACGCGGTCCGCTAGTAGGCCCTGCGGCGAATCTGCCGGACTCTCGTGACGGGAACATGCAAGCCCGTGTTTTGCGGTTCATGCGGCGTCCCTCGTTTCATGCGGCGCACCGCCACCTAACTCGGGGGCCCAAAGCCGCACGGCAACGAGGATCACCGGCCTGTGCCGGTCCTTGTTGAGGCCCCCGGTCCTCGTTGACGGAGACCTCGTGCGGCAGGTACACTTGACCGATTCTCAGGCTGGACAACCTCTCTCAAGGGGCCCCAGGTCCGGCCGTTGGCAGGGCATTTCCATAAGCCGCGAGCGCACCGACCACCTCGCCAGGGCCCGCAGTCACAACACGTCGCAAAGGAATTCATCCCCATGCCCGTTTCCACGGTCAGTGTCGAACAGCTCACGATCAACACCATCCGTACGCTCTCCATGGACGGGGTCCAACAGGCCAACAGTGGCCATCCCGGAACGCCGATGGCCCTGGCGCCGGTCGCTTATGCGGTATGGAGCAAGTCGTTGCGCTTTGATCCGGGGTGTCCTGACTGGCCGACGCGCGATCGCTTCGTGCTTTCCTGCGGCCATGCTTCCATGCTGCTTTACTCGCTTTTGCATCTGGCGGGAGTCAGGAAGCTCGACGGCCAGGGTCAGGCCGGCGATGACGTGGCGATTACGCTGGACGATATCAAGAACTTCCGGCAGCTTGGCAGCCCCTGTGCAGGACACCCCGAGTATGGCGATGCGCCCGGGATCGAAACGACCACGGGGCCGCTGGGCCAGGGAATCGGCAACAGCGTCGGCATGGCAATGTCCGCCAAATGGCTGGCGGCCCGCTACAATCGACCGGGCTTCGAGCTGTTCGAGAACGATGTCTACGCGCTGTGCAGCGACGGCGACATCATGGAAGGGATCGGCTGCGAGGCGGCGTCGCTGGCGGGACATCTCAAATTGTCCAACTTGTGTTGGATCTACGACGACAACAAGATCACGATCGAAGGGAACACCGATCTCGCCTTCTCGGAGAACGTCGCAGCCCGTTTTGAAGCGATGGGCTGGCACACCGTTCTCGTCGCCGACGCCAACGACCTGGATGCCATCCAGGGCGCCTTGCGATCGTTTCAGGAAACGCAAGACCGCCCGACGCTGATTGTCCTGCAGAGCATCATCGGCTTCGGCTCGCCCAACAAAGCGAATTCGCACGATGCTCATGGGGCCCCGCTGGGCGAAGACGAGGTGCGGCTGACGAAGGAGGCTTATGGATGGCCGGCCGACGAGAAGTTCCTTGTGCCCGCGGAAGCAGCCGCGCATTTCGCAGTAAGCGTCGGGGGCCGGGGTCAGGCGGCGCGCACGGCATGGCAAGCCAGTTTCGCCAAATACGAGGCAGCGCATCCTGAGTTGGCCGGCCAACTCAAGGCGATCTGGTCCGGGCAGTTGCCCACGGGCTGGGAGGATGCGATTCCCACCTTCCCTGCCGACGCCAAGGGAATGGCCAGCCGAGCCTCATCCGGCAAGGTGCTCAACGCCGTTGCCGCACAAATTCCCTGGCTGCTGGGTGGCTCGGCCGATCTGGCACCGTCCAACAACACCATGCTCAAGGACGAAGACGCCGGCGAATTCGGTCCGGGGCAGTATGGTGGCCGCAACATGCACTTCGGCATCCGGGAACATGCCATGGCAGCTGCCTGCAATGGCATGTCGCTGAGCGGATTGCGACCCTACTGTGGTACCTTCTTCGTCTTTACGGACTACATGCGGCCGTCGATGCGGCTGGCGAGTATCATGCATCAGCCGGTCATCTACGTGCTGACGCACGACTCCATCGGCCTGGGCGAGGACGGTCCGACACATCAGCCGGTCGAGCATCTGGCGGCGTGCCGCGCGATTCCCGGCCTCCGCGTGATGCGGCCGGCGGACGCGAATGAAGTCGCCGAGGCATATCGGGTGGCGTTGGCCTGCACGGACCACCCGACCGCCATGGTGTTGACCCGGCAAGGGCTGCCAACCTTGGATCGCGAGAAGTACGCTTCGGCAGCGGGCGTCGCCAAGGGCGGCTACACCTTGGCGGACAGCGACGGTCAACCGGAGGTGATCCTGATCGGCACGGGCAGTGAAATCGGCATCTGCCTGGAGGCCCATGAGCAGCTCACATCCGCGGGGATCCAGGTTCGCGTCGTCAGCATGCCCTGCTGCGAGCTGTTTGACGAGCAGGATCAGGCCTATCGTGACAGTGTCCTGCCGCCCACCGTGACCGCACGCATCGCGGTCGAAGCCGGCATTCGTCAACCTTGGGATCGGTACCTGGGCACGGCCGGTCAGTTTATCGGCATGTCGGGTTTCGGTGCGTCCGGCCCGTTTCAACAGCTCTACGAGAAATTCGGGATCACAACCGCCCAGGTGGTCGACCTGGCGCGGGCTGCCGTGTCGAAGTAGGGAACGCGCCCGCATCGGGCTGGCGGCCATGTTCCGCCAGGCGAACCACTTTGGCGTCCCACCCATGGCCGATCACAACGTGCTGCCAATTGGCCCGAACGGGCTGGTCGCCCCGCGCAAACTCACGAATGTAGTGACCGCGTGTGGTGGCGGGCGAATTCGCTGGGGCAGACCGCAGGGCCCGTTCGATTTCGTCTGCGCTTACCAGGATCGAAGTCATCCCGGTCGGCACGAGCAATTGGTGGTATCCCTCGGGCGACAACTCGTGGTAGCGAATGTCGATCTTCTTCCGTTCCTCCCAGGTCGCTTCCGGCCCCGCCTCGTCGATCAGGTACTTCTTGGTCACCCAGTCCAACGTGCCGAACAGTTCGGGCGGGCTGCCGGCCGGCGGATGCCAGGGGTCGAGTTGGTCGAGCGCTTGCTCCCACAACCGGATGACCTCGCAGGCGACCTCGGACGGTTCCGAATCCCCGGCTGCCAGAAAATCCCGACAGGCTTCCAGATACCACCGTTGCAACTGAACGGCCGACAACGCGGTTCGGTTGTGCAGCTTGGCGGTCGCGGTCAGTGAGGGATCGGCACAGAATTGGTGTAGCGTACGAATCGGCCGTGTCAGCCGAGGTGGTCTGACCAACGCGCCGGCTTCGATCGCGTCCAGAACCAACGCCGTGGTGCCGACGCGCAGGAACTCCGCCACGTCGCACATGTTCGAATCGCCAAGGGCAATCTGCAGACGCTGGCGTTGCCGGTAAAGGGTCAGGTAATTGCGCGGGGCGAACCACGCATCGGCGTAGACGGCCTTGAAGAAATGACCCATGGAGAAGATTGGTCGATCACCGACCATCCCGCCGAAGCCGGTGACGCAATTGATTGCCGGACCTTTGTCCGACACCCGAAAATGCCCTTCCTCATCCAGCATCCCGGCCCCCCCGATGATCGGCCGGCTGACCAGGAACGGAAGCAGCTGGCGGCGAATCCTGGCAAACGCGGCGGCTTGAATCAAGAGATACAGGGCGACTGCCAGCGGTGCGGTCAGCAACCGCGTGGCGAACTGAAGGGTAGCCTCCAGCCAGACGGGCACATGAATGCAGTGCTCGCGGCCTTCCACCAGATCGCTCCCAAACAGGAGCAGAGCCACGGACCGTTTGCCTCCCAGCAGCAGTTGGATCGGCAAGTAGCAGAGTGCGGCCAGCGCGAAGTAGCAAAACGTCAGAACGATGGAGAGGGCCATCCCGATCCAGGTCACCACGGCCAGGGGAAACAGCAGCGTCAACCCGATCCGCCAACCCACCAGTTGCCAGCCGGTCGCAATGGTCGCTTCGTAATTTTCCTGCGCCCCATAGACGTTGCCAAATGCATCCCGATCGTTCTTGATCAGCACCAAATCTCCGTCCGTCGCCGCGGACTTGGCGGCCTCGGCTAGCAGCCGGTCCTGGGCGCGCTGATAGACGAGTGCTTCGCGCGGACCGCGACACTCGGGCGTCGCACCTTCGATCAGGCCGCCGCCGGCAGCCGGTCGTTCAGCCTCGAACCAAACGGCACCGCCGGTCGCAGTAAAGACCCCCTCCTTGAAATGCTTGGCGGGAACAGCCAGAACACGACGGGACAAGGATGCGATCAGCGCTTCGTAGAGGCGGAATCGGGGTGGAGCCGCGGAGGGGTCGGCTGAGTGCAACCGGATGGCGTACTCAGTTTCTAAACCGACCAGCCGCTGACAGGCATTCGACACGAATTCGACCGCCCCTTATTCGCCACCATGGCGAACTTCAGCTTCCTTCAGATACTCGGCCGGCGCCTGCCGGCAGTCCTCCCGCACGCGGGCCACAACCTTGGCGAGCGTCGCCGTCTGGTCAACGGGCGTCGCCGTGGCTTCGGTCTGATCTTGCGTGGCAGGATTGGGAATGGTCTCGACTGACATGGAAACACCCTCGGGGAGTCGAACGGTAGGGATGTATCCCGAGCCATCGGGGAGCGGCTCGCGGACTTGAAGATCAACGAGCCTTCATCGTATTCCAGTCGCCGGACGGTGGCAAGGAATTTCACAGTCGGGTGGATTTTCACGATGAGACGGACGGGGATGGGTGGCCCAGTCACTCACGGAGACACTCACGGGGACAGGCACGATTCGCCAACAGGTCCCCGAATTGGGACAGGCATTGTTTCCGCAATGGGCGAATTTTTTTGGGGGGGAGACGGGGACAGGCATCACGGGAAAGACGGGGACAGGCATTATGTGGCGGGGAAGTTGGAAGAGGGAAAGACGGGGACAGGCATCATGTGGCTGGCGGGACGCGCATGCCGGTAGTAATTGTTGCCACGTGCCGGCACTCGCCAGGCCGCATTGCGTCATGCAGAGCATGACCGACGCAGTGGCGGGTGCTCGCACGGGGATGCTCGCACGGGGACAGGCATCACGGAGTGGGGTGAATGCAATGCTGGCGAGGAGTCCCCGAATTGGGACAGGCATCATGTGGCTGGCGGGACGCGCATGCCGGTAGTAATTGTTGCCACGTGCCGGCATTCGCCAGGCCGCATTGCGTCATGCAGTGCATGACCGGCGCAGTGGCGGGTGCTCGCACGGGTGCTCGCACGGGGACAGGCACAGGCGGCTACTTCCAGTCCTGCTTGATGTGGCTGGCGAGCCGGGGGTTGCGCATAGCGGCCGTCGCCACGTGGACGGCGTGGGCTCCCCGTTCCAAGTAGCCAGCCACATCGCCGGCAGACGCAGCTCCGCCGACTCCGATTAGCTGCAGGCCCGACCCGCATTCGGAGAGCAACTTGTGAAACATGGCGACCTGTCGCGTGGAAGCGGCGTAGGTTGCCGCACCACAGATGCCCCTTGTCTGGCCTTCGAAGTGGGGCTGCCCGTTTTGCCGGCGAACCACGGTCGCAATGCTGTTGGTCATCGCCAGCGCCGAGACGCTCGGTGCCAACGCGTCGATCAACTGCCGCGCCGCTGCATGTGCGGTCAGGTGCCCGACTTTGATAATTAGCGGTACGTTTCCTATCGCGTCTCGCACGCGTTGGGCGACCCGCCCCGCATCTGCCGGCTGCTGATAGAGTTGGCCGTCGCACGTGACGACGTTGGGGCAGGAGAAGTTTGCCTCGATGACGTCGGCACCGCTGCTGACAGCCCAAGCGGCGCACTGGGCATAGTCGTCGGCCAGTTGGTCGGTCGTCCATCCTTCTTGCACGGTCCCCACGACGGAGACGCTGAGCAGCTTGTCATCCGCCAGTTGCCGCCGGGTGGAACGAATATCCTCGCGCCAGATCTCTGGTGCCGCAGAGGGCATGCCGAACGAAACCGCCCAACTGCCCCGCATCTGCGGACACTCGATGACCGGCGGCGGCGCCTGGTCCAGCGGTGGGCAGTCCACCGGGACGAGGTTCGGCATCGGATAGCAGTTGCGCGCCGTGCTGCGGACCGTTTTGTAGGTCAGGACATCAAACCCAAGCCGCGCATAGTAGAGGCACCAGGCACCGTTGAGCAACGGTCCGGCGGCGATGCCCAGGGGTGACGCGACCGGCAACCCACAGAAGTCCCAGTCGCCGGGAATGGCAGGGATCGCCAGATTGTCCGGGTGTGCGTCGGGCGCCGGCGCATGCTCGTAGTTCCAGGCGTAGGTCTGGCCGTGGTCATAGCGGGGCAATGGAGAGCGGCGCGGCATGGACCCCCGATTCTAACGATTATTTACTCGTCCGGTGATCGGGCCGGTAGCGGGATTCATCGATTCGTGTTGACCCTTGCATCGGCACTTGTACAATTTCGGATGCAGCCACTTGACGTAAGATTTTATGCCACGGCCATTTGCGGCGTTCAGCACACATTCGCCGCGGACCGCGGCGCGGCGATCGAGGCTTCCCAACTCGGGCCACCGCAGCTTGCAAAGAGGTCCATCCTGAACCAATCGTTCAATCTTCACCGCGACGCAATGCTCGGCCCGCGCGAAGGCGTGCAGCACGACAATCGAATGACGGAACCATGAATCAAAACATCGGTGGCTCAGTCCGAGTCGATTGTTCGGCAAAACTGAATCTGTTCCTCGAAGTTCTGGGCAAGCGTGACGACGGGTTTCACGAAGTCGAAACGTTGCTGGCAGCCGTCTCCTGGTACGACTCGTTGTACTTCACCAACGACACGACCGGCGCCCTGCGACTTCAATGCCACTGGGCGAACGGGCTGGCGGCACGCCAACAGTCGAGCCGGGGGGACCTGGTCGGCTGCTTGGGCCGGTTGCCAGAACCGGCCGACAATCTTGTCTGGCGAGCCTTGCGGCGCCTGCGAGAGGTGGCGGGAATCGAGGCGGGTGCCTCGATTCAGTTGATCAAACGGATTCCCGCGATGGCCGGGCTGGGGGGTGCATCGAGTGACACGGCGGCCGCCCTGTTGGCAGCCAATCGGGGGTGGCAACTGAATTGGCCCCTCGAGCGGCTCAGCCGGCTGGCTGCGGAACTCGGAAGTGACGTCCCTTTCTTCCTCACACCCCGCTCCTGCGGCTCGGCGATGGCCGTCGCCCGTGGGCGCGGCGAGCGGATTGAAACGCTGCAAGGCACACCGCGACTGCACGTCGTGATCGTCAAGCCGCCGGCAGGCCTTTCCACACCGCGTGTCTTTGCCGAATGTCGGCCGGCGGGACAACCGGTCAACTTGAACCGACTATTGGACGGACTGCGGTCCGCCGCGCTCACTCGGATCGGCGACTGCCTGTTCAATCGTCTGCAGACCGCGGCGTCCGAGATCACGCCGTGGATCGCAAGGGTCCGCAATGCCTTTCAGCAATTGGATTGCCTGGGCCACTGTATGAGTGGCAGCGGGTCAAGCTACTTCGGCCTCTTCCGGAACGCTCGGCAAGCGGCCCGACAGGCAGCCCGATTGCGGTCTGAGCGACTGGGGTATGTCGTGGTCACCCAGACAACCACGGCACCTTGCCAGATGACGGGCATTGACCGGTTACGGGGTTCCGCCGCATGAGCGGCAGGTAGGTTTAGGGAGTAACCACACGATGAGAATCACCGAAGTACGGATCAAGCTGACCGAGGAAACGGACGATCGGCTCCAAGCATTCTGCTCGATCACGTTCGATGACGCGTTTGTCGTCCGCGACCTGAAGATCATCGAGGGGACGAATGGCCCCTTCGTGGCGATGCCGAGCCGCAAACTGACGGCCCACTGCCCGCGCTGCCGGTCGAAGAATCACCTTCGCGCCGTCTACTGCAACCAATGCGGAACGAAGCAAGACGCGGACCGAGCAGTCAAGGATCAAGACGGGCGAGCCAAACTGTACGCGGACATCGCCCATCCAATCAACTCGGAGTGCCGGGAGATGATCCAGGACCGGGTCGTCGCTGCTTACCGTCAGGAACGCGAGTTGTCGCGGCAACCGGGTTATGTCTCGCGATACGAAGACGACTTCGATGTCGACTTCACCGGGCCCGACTACCTTGCCAGCCGGCGCGACGAGGAGCAGAAGGGCGCGCCGCCACTCGCCTCCGGCGACGCACCGGAAAAGGGACCCGCCAAACGCGACCATACCGTCGTCGAGCCTCCATCGGCGGAACCTCGCGCGCCCCACACGCCGGTCGGCAAACAACCGGGGCACGGCAAGCCGCGACGCGCCAAGGGAGACGCGGGCGGCTTCGGTTTCGGGATCCTGGATGACTGACTTCTGCCGGGCGCTGCCCAGGCCGCCCGAGGGACCGCGAGCGCGGATCATCGGCCCCGTCAGCGGCCGGCCCGCCGCGTCTGAACGCCGGGGTGCTTGACGCGAACGCTATAGAGCGACGTGCGGGCCGTGATGAACAGCGTGCGGTAGTCGTCGCCACCGAAGCAAACATTGGCAGGTCCCTCCGGGACATCGATCACTTCCAGCGGCTTGCCGTCCGCGTCGTAGACGTGCACCTTGCCACGATGCGTGGTGTAGAGATTGCCCCGAATGTCGACGGCCATACCGTCGCTACCCGCGTCGATGTGGAACAGTTTCTTGCCCAGTTTCCCTTCCTCGCTCACCGCGTGGCACTGAATGCTGGGCGGAAGGTCGTGAAAGTCGGCGTTCGGATGGCGTTTGTTTCCTCCCGTGTCCGCAATGTAGATGCGTGATTCATCCGGTGAGAAGACGATGCCGTTGGGCATCGCCAGGTACTTGTGGACCACTTCGACAGTGCCCGTCTGGGGAGAAAGCTTGAAGACCCAGTGACCGGGCAACTCGGGTTTCTCAGTCAGACCCCATGGTGGATCGGTAAACCACAGCGTACCGTCCGCCCGGATCGCCACATCGTTGGGCGAGTTGAACCGTTTCCCTTCGAATCGGTCCGCCAGTACCGTGGTGCTGCCATCCGCTTCGATACGAATCACGTTCCTGCCGTCGTGCTGACACGAGATGATACGGCCTTGCAAATCGAGAATATTGCCGTTCGCCTTCTCACTGGGACGAAATTCGGACAGCCCGTCCTTTTCGCTCCACTGCATCAGTACACTGTTGGGGATATCCGAGAAAACCAACTTGTGCGCGTCCGGGAGCCAGACAGGTCCCTCGGTAAACTTCATGCCGCCAGCCAGCTTCTTGACCTGGGCACCGTCAGCAAGCAGCGAGCCGTGATCTTCGGCATGCGTCACCTTGACGAACAGCAGCACCGCGATGATCGACGTCAGAACGGATGTCACTCGAACCATATCAGTCTCCAATGTGGGTCAGGCCGCGTTGTCGGCCCGAACGAGGATTTGGTGGCGGGAGTTGAACGTGCGGGACGCTCGAGCGGGTCGCTGCCACTCGAGCGAATCGAGGAAAAACAGTGTGGCTCGTGCGGTACCCGAAGGGAAGGGCCGGGAATAGTTGAATCCGGTTTGGGCGATTCCGTATTCGGCCGGACGAACTTCCAAGCGACGGGCACCCTCAAGCGACTGGCACCCTCAAGCGACGGGCACCCTGTGTGGAATGCGCGGCTCGTGACGGTTCGCACGGCGGAGCCGGTAACTGACCGTGAATTATTGACTTGCGCGGCCACGACTCAAACCGTGTAAGCTATCTATTTTATTGACCGGGTCTCCGGACCGTAACTATACTGAACCTTTGCCGAGTCCCTTGGGCGGCTGATCGTCAGGCCGCCGTTGATTGGGAACTTCGACCGCCGGACGGACACCTCATGTTTCGAACCAGCTATCTCACGCAGGGATTCACGTGCATCCTCCTGGCTGCGGTTTGCACTCCGCTGCTCGCACAACAGCCGCCCAAGATTCGGCCGCTGGCTCCCGGCGTGCTGACGGTCATTCCGCCGGAGACGGAGCCGGAAGAGACGTTTTCGGGTCCGATGCCGATCGTCGAGGTCGTGCAGGGCATTCCGAACCTGGAGTGGACGCCGAACTTCGATCCCAAGAGCAACACGTTGGAAGCAAAGGCCAAACGGGCCATCTTTCGGCGACCGATCTGGGACCTCGAGTTCGCGTTCAAACCGCTGCGGATGCTGGAGATCGATATTCCACAGCCTACGGGAAAGATGCAGCGCAAGTTGATTTGGTACCTGGTTTATCGAGTCAAGAACAAGGGGTACGCCCTGCAGCCGAAGCCGATTTCTGCCAATGACACGAACGGTCCGCACGACACCCAGGCCGTCAATTATGCAACTCGGCGGTTCTTCCCCCACTTTGTTCTCCGCAGCCAGGACTTTGACAAAGAGTACCTCGATCAGGTGATTCCGGCGGCCCAGGCCGCGATTCAGAAGCGGGAAAAGCCGGGCGTTCGCATCCATAATTCCGTGGAGATGACCGGCATCAAGATCCCGCTTAGCGACGACCGGGTGGATCGCAGCGTGTGGGGCGTGGCGACCTGGCAGGACGTCGACCCGCGGATCGACTATTTCTCCGTGTACGTCCGCGGCTTGAGCAACGCGTTCATTTTCGCTGACACCCCGGGCGCCTATCAGGCCGGCGACCAACCGGGCAAGGGCCGCGTCTTTCGCTTCAAGACGCTGCAACTGAATTTCTGGCGGCCGGGCGATACGGCGTTCGAGCACGAGGAAGAAGTGCGATTCGGGGTCCCGATCGACTCCGACCCCGCCGTCCAGCAGCAGATTCTCAACCGATTCGATCTCCTGCAACGCCTTGATCATCGTTGGATTTATCGCTAAAGTGATCGATTCTCACTGACGTTTTGCAGCGAATAACCAACTTAGTTGATATCGAGGTTCAGCAATGGCCCATAAGAAGGGACAGGGTTCCAGTCGCAATGGCCGCGATTCGAATGCCCAGCGGCGTGGCGTGAAAAAGTTCGGTGGCGAAGCGGTGCTGCCCGGAAACATCCTCATTCGCCAGGTTGGCAATCGTTATCATCCCGGCCTCAACGTCGGCCAGGGAAAGGACTACACGCTATTCGCGTTGGTCGAAGGCCACGTCATGTTTGACCGCAAGGGGCGACGCATCAATGTCGTTCCCGCTGCCTGATCGGCAGGCCGACGGCACCACGGAAATTGGCGAGGGACGGCTCTGCGGGGCCGTCCCTTTTTTGATGCCCTAACCGCGGCTCACGCTTTCGACCGGGTCAGCGCCCCCGGGGCCGGTGGCTGGTCGCAGCCCCGGCGGCGAGCAAGTGGTCGACAACCGGCGCCAAACAGCGGCCGAAGACCGGCGCCAACCAACGACCGGAAACCGGCCCCGAGCGGTTCCCATCGCGGTTCTCAAAATAGATTTGGCAACCGATCCACACGCTTTGATACGGCATGGTGTGGATCGGTGGCAGGCGAGTATCGTTTGCCGCCCATTGCCGCCCCAACCGTCGCCCCCACCTTCGCACCGCCGCAACTTCGTAGAATTCCATGTTCGTCGATCGGGTCAAAATCAATATCAAGGCGGGTGATGGGGGAGACGGCTGCGTCAGCTTCCGCCGTTTGCGGTACATTCCCAAAGGGGGGCCGGACGGTGGCGATGGGGGTGACGGCGGCTCGGTCACGATTCAAGCCCGCAACGGGGTCAACAACCTGGCCGGACTTGCGCAACACAAGTTCTGGCGGGCCACCGATGGGCAACACGGACGCGGCTCGAACCGCACCGGCCGGGGCGGCAAGGACCTGCTGATCCAGGTTCCGCCAGGCACGATTGTGATGGATGCGGAAAAAGGCTTCGTCATCAAGGACCTCACGCAGGACGGCGAAGCGTTCGTGGCGGCTCGGGGCGGGCAGGGCGGCAAAGGAAACGCTCGCTTCAAGACCGCCACCAATCGCGCACCACGGGAAGCGACACAAGGCAAGCCGGGCGAGTCTCGGAAGCTGTTGCTCGAACTACAAGTGATCGCCGATGTCGGGCTCGTCGGCAAACCCAACGCCGGCAAGAGTACGCTCCTCAGCCGCCTCTCCCATGCGCGACCGGAAATCGCCGACTATCCCTTCACGACCAAGTTTCCCAACCTGGGCCTCGTACAACTGGACAGCGAACGCTCCTTTGTGATGGCCGATATCCCGGGCCTGATCGAAGGGGCCCACGCAGGTGTCGGCTTGGGCCACGAATTCCTGCGCCACGTGGAACGGGCCGGGATCCTGGTGCACCTCGTCGAACCGTGCCCGCAGGATGAATCCGACCCGCTGCAGAACTATCGCGCGATTCGCGAAGAACTTACCAGGTATAAACCGCAATTTGCCGAGCGGCCCGAACTGGTTGCGGTGACGAAAGCGGAATTGCCCGGCGCGGCGGAACTGCACGCGCGTTTCAAGGACGAGTTGGGAAGCCACGTCTTGCTGATCTCGGCCGTCACCGGTCAGGGGCTGAGCGGGTTGACCCATGCGATTTCCCAGCAGCTCGAAGAGGCATCATGAGTCACAACGTGGAGGTCCTGGTCGCCGTCAGCATCGGCAACACCACCATCCATTGCGGTGTCTGGGACCGGCCTGCTGCGACCGGCTCCCACGGTGCACTTGAGGTCGTCGAGTGGCCGAGATGGCGCGACCTCGTCCGCATCGATACGGCCGATTTTGACCCGGCCAAGCTACGCTTGAATGTCCCAGAGACGGCTGCCTGGCGGGTGGCCAGCGTTCATCGCCCCAGCGAGCGGCGACTGGCCGACTGGGTTGGCCGCACGCATGGCCGGGCCAACTACCGCAACCTGAACGTAACCGACCTCCCCCTCCAGGTTCATGTCGAACATCCCGAACGCGTTGGGATGGACCGCCTGGTCGCCGCGGTCGCCGTCAACCGACGACGCCAGGCGACATCACCCGCCATCATCGTGGATGCGGGAACCGCCGTGACCGTCGACCTGGTCAACGCGGACGGCCAATTCCTGGGCGGATCCATCCTACCCGGCAGGCGCCTGATCGCCCGCGCATTGGCCGCCGATACGGACCAGTTGCCGGAAGTCGGCCCCACGTCCCTCGACACCGTTCCCGCCGCAGTCGGCAGATCAACGGTGGGGGCAATTCAAAGCGGTCTGTTCTGGGGAAGCGTCGGCGCGATTCGCGAACTCGTCCATCGACTCGGTGACACCGCGGCAGGCACGCCTCAGCTTTTCATGACCGGCGGAGATGCCGAACAGCTAGCGCCCCATGTTTCACCCGACGCGCAGTTCGTGCCGAACTTGATCTTTGAAGGGATCCTGGCTTCCTCGACGGCGGACGCGCGCACGCCGTAAATCGCACGCCGTAAATCGCACGCCGTAGTCGCACGCCGTAGTCGCGGCGCCGCCGGCGCCGCGCCGGAGAACCCGGGTCAAGGCGCGTCGAGCGACACCCGTTCTTTTCTCGCTTTTTTTGGAATGACCGTGTCAGACGATGGTCACGGGCCGTGTATTCTCTGGTAGAGGCGAATACATGTCACGACTTCCCGAAACCAGCAATAGTCTGCTCCTCAAGGTTCGGGATCCGGCCAACGTCGACGCCTGGCGGGAGTTTGCGGCCATCTATCGCCCGGCCGTCTACCGGCTCGCCCGGCGGCAAGGCCTGCAGGACGCGGACGCGGAAGACTTGGCGCAACGTGTGCTGGTCTCGGTCGCCGACGCACTCCAGACCTGGGAGAAGGATGATAACCGGGGCACGTTTCGTGCCTGGCTGCTGCGGATTGCCCGGAACGCCATCATCAATGCCTTGACGCGGCGTCCGCCGGACGCCGCTTTGGGTGGTACCGGCGTCACCGATCAGCTTGCTGCCGAACAGGCCACCGGTTCACCGATCCGCGATTTGATTGAGGACGAACACCGGCGAGCCGTATTTCGCTGGGCGGCGGCGGCGGTTCGTGCGGACCTCCACGAGTCAACCTGGATGGCATTCCAGCTCACGGCGGTCGAAGGACGCAGCATCGAAGAGGCCGCCGCAGAGACAGGCAAGTCAATCGGCTCCGTCTACGCGGCCCGCAGCCGCGTGATGCGACGGCTCCGCGCCAAGGTAATGGAATGGGAAGCGTAGCAAGACCTGCGACACCCGGTGACCACCATGACGACCAAGGATCCACAATCCGGCTGCAATCAACGGCTGCTGCGAGGCTACCTCGAAGAATTGCTCTCCGCGCAACAGCAAGTGCAGGTCGAACAACATCTCTGCCGATGCCAGGCCTGCCGAACCGCAATCAGCGATTCTGCCGCTGACCGGCAGTGGTGGGGCAACGCCAGAGACTATCTGCGGGGTGACGACTGGGACGACGACAACCGGACCGGCTTCAGTAATCCCGATGTGAACCGAGCCCCGTTCGATGCCATCGATCAGCACGATGGTTCGGAGGAAGACAACGGGGCGGGTTGGCCATCGGCCGTTGCGCCGTCGCAGTTGGTCGACTGGCTGGACCCTACGGATGACCCCCGGATGCTGGGCCGATTCGGCGGCTACGAGATCGTCGGGCTGATTGGACAGGGCGGCATGGGGATCGTGCTCAAGGGATTCGAACCGGCCCTCAACCGTTATGTGGCAATCAAGGTCCTCTCGCCGCTGCTGGCTTCAAGCGGTGCCGCGCGCAAACGGTTTGCCCGCGAAGCCAAAGCGACCGCCGCCGTACTGCACGATAATGTGATCCCCATTCATCGGGTCGACGAATCCAACGACTTGCCCTTCCTGGTCATGCCGTACGTCCCCGGCGATTCGCTGCAGAAGCGGCTCGACGCCGAAGGATCGCTCGACCTGGTCGCCATCCTCCGGATCGGAGAACAGGTCGCCGCCGGCCTGGCCGCAGCCCACAGCCACGGCCTGGTCCATCGAGACATCAAGCCGGCCAATATCCTCATGGAACGCGGAGTCGAACGCGTCCGGTTGACCGATTTCGGCCTGGCCCGCGCCGCGGACGATGGCAGCTTGACCCGCACCGGCGTCATTGCCGGAACGCCGCAATACATGTCACCGGAGCAGGCGCGGGGTGAAGCCATTGATGCGCGCAGCGACCTGTTTAGCCTGGGCAGTGTTCTCTACACGATGTCGACAGGCCGCCTGCCGTTTCGAGCGGAGACCCCCTACGGCATCCTGCTCCGCATTATCGAGTCTCGACCGCGACCGATGCGCGAACTGGCTCCCGCGCTGCCTGCCTGGTGGGAAACGCTGGTCGCCAGGCTCCATGAAAAGCGGCCGGAGGACCGGCTTGCATCCGCCGCGGAGGTCGCCGAAGTGCTGCGCGGTTGTCTGGCGCATGTCGAGCAGCCCACGGCAGCGCCTCTCCCCGACGTTTGCCGCGTCGATCCGCGGTCGGGCTCGGCGCCCCGTTTCCCAGCCTGGACACGGCCGGCGCGTTACCAACGAGCTTTCCTGGCACTTGGCTTGTTGCTCGCCCTGGCAGTTCCCGCCGCTTGGATCATTCGCTGGGCAACCGGTCAGCCGCCGACGGAGGCAGTTGAGCTGCCACCTGTCAATTCGCCGCCGGCGTTGGCCAAGAAAGGCGCCAAGGAAACGGCCGGGGAACCGAAACCGGAAGCCAGCCCCTGGGACGGCCCTGCGACGGAATTGACCCGACTCCTTGAAGATGGCTCGGAATTCGAGTCGCGTGCCCACCTGCTCTGGGACCCTCCGAGCCTGACGGACACGACACCTGCAATTTCCCCTCCCCCTGTGACCCCCGAAAAGGAACCTGCTCGATGAGACGATTTCCACGGCCCATGCAACTGCTCTTGCTGTTGTCCTGCGGACTGATCGCAGGAACCTCGCCGGCGGCGGCGCAATCCGAGCGAGGGTTGGCGCCGGCGGCGGCTGCCGAAGAGTCGACCGTGGGGCCGCCCGACAAGGGGCCGGCACCGGATCGCAACAAAGTCCCGGAACTTCGCACCTTTCGACTGCGGCAGATCGAGGCGACCGCTGCGGAGAACATCATCAGCCAGCTATTCAAGTCGAAGATCGATTCGCTGGCCGTCGACGAACGGTCGAACTCGCTCATCGTCCTCGGTAACTCAGAGAACCTGCACACCATTGGCACGTTGTTGGTGCAACTCGATAGCGTGCGTCTCCGCAGCAATCCGGATCCGTACTCCGGCACCAGCGACTCCGCTTCGGTCACCGCCGGCCAAGCGTCCGATCCATTCGGTGCCGGTGGTGGTGCCGACGATGCAGGTACATCCGATGATCCATTCGGTGCCGGTGGTGGTGCCGACGATGCAGGCACATCCGACGATCCATTCGGCGTTTCCCGGCCGGCTGCTCCGCCGGATGCCCGGCGGAAGATCGACCCGTTGCGTCGCTCGTTTACCGAACTTGATCGACGCAGCCTGCTGCTGGCCGAGGCGCTCCGGAAGGCGGGCGCGACATCGACGGCCGACATCCGCAGCGACCACCAGAAAGAGCTTGCCAGGCAGCTTCGCGACGTGGTGCAAGAGGCGTTCAAGACGCGGCAGCAACTGCAGCGTCTGGAACTCGCCGCCTTCGCGCAGAGAATGAAGCGTATCCAGGAATCGCTCGAGCTCCGCGACCGCATTGCGAATCAGATCGTCCGCCGCCGGATCGACGACCTGCTGAACCCGAAGCTGGATTGGGACAAGCCGGCGCCGTTGGCCGCCGTACCCCCGGACCGTGCCGCGACCGACCGCCGCGCCGCGGCAACCGGCACGCTCCCATCGCTGGCCGCCAGTGTGGAAGCTGAAGTTGCCCAGGCCGAAGCGATGAAGGACCGGCTGCAAGGCCGATGGGTGCTGTCCAGAACGGCAGGTCAGCCGACGGCGCGGGCGATTGTGATCGAAGGCAATATGTGGCACTTCCATGATCCCGACACAAAGACTGTCACAACCGCGCACGTCAACATCGACTTCCCGTCGTCGAAGCGGTTCGTCGCCGAGTTTGAGCGGGAGGGGCAACCGCACACAACGTGGTTAGGCGAGTTCGAGTTTTCCGGCGGGAAATTCACCATCCGGCTCACCGGGATCAACAGCCGTGGCGGCGGCGGCCGCCGTCCCTCGCCGGCCGATCTCCGCGCACGATTACTGAGCTGGTCGGGAGTCTACCAACCGCTTGCCTCCGGGCCAGAAGCTCAGGAAGCGAGCTCCACCGGCCCGCCAGGGGCCGCACCTGACGCACTTGTCGAGGTGGTCCAACCGGTGCTTGACATGCTGCGCGGCACGTCGGAAACGCTCCTGGCCCCCACCACGTCCAATGACGAATGGGCGGATGATATCGATCGGATTCGGAAATGCGAGGGCCATCAACGGCTGGCCATCGACCAGGCGTGGCTCACACCGGATGAGGCCTTTCTGGTGACAACCCGGGTCAAGGACGAACAGGGGAAGGCGCGCGTGGTCGAACTCTTCCTGAAACGGATTGCCGGCGGTCATTGGGCCCTGGAACAGCTCGACGACGAACCCGCGGACAACGGCCAACGCGACATCCGCCGGTTTCAGGAAGCGTACCCGAACGCACGGCGAGTCCCGTTCACTCCCACCCGTGATTCGCCGGATGAAGACCGGCTACCGACGAACGGCTCACCGTAAGCGGGCACGGGGTTCGCCGAGGCATGAGTCGCCGGGAATTGACGGTCACCGTCCTCACCCGCCGGTGCACTACAGTCCCCGGCGGTACTTTTTCGGCGGGCGTTTCATGAGCGACGCGGGGGGAGGCGTGGCCGGCTTTTCCGCGACCGGCTGCTCGCGCGGCGAGTGCTCGAACCCGCTCAGTTCGCCCCGCTTCAGCTGCAAGTTGATGCGCTGTTCGATACGTGTCAATTCCGGCCCCTCTTCCGGGGCCACGAACGTGTAGGCCACACCTTCGCGCCCCATCCGTCCGGTGCGACCAACCCGATGCACATAGTCGTCGCAGAAGGACGGCGTGTCGTAATTGATGATGTGGGAAATGCCCGAGACATCAATGCCGCGACCTACGACATCGGTCGCGATCAGGTAACGGAGGTTGGCGTCGCGAAACTTCTTCATCACGCGGTCACGGGCGCTTTGAGGAAGGTCGCCGTGAATGCAATCGACGCTATCCAGCTTCTTGCGGAGACGCGTGACCAGCCGATCAACGCCTCGCTTCGTGCGGCAGAAGATGATCGCCTGTTCGGCCTGTTCCCGCTCCAGCAAGTGCAGCAGGAGGTCGAACTTCATGCGATTGTCGACCGTGAAGTAGAACTGTTCGATCGTGTCGACGGTCATGTCGCTCGACGAGAAATTCAACATCACCGGCTCGTACATGTACCGCTTCGCCAGCCGTTCGATCGGCGGCGGCACGGTCGCGCTGAGCAGGAGCGTTTGCCGGTCCGTCGGGCAACGCCGGAGGATCTTTTCGATGTCCGGGCGAAAACCGATATCGAGCATCCGGTCCGCCTCGTCCAGGACGACACACCACACGTCGCCCAGCGGCAAGGTGCCACGGCCGATGTGGTCGATCACACGTCCCGGGGTCCCCACCACGATCTGTGGATTCCGCTTCAGTTTCTCGATTTGCCCGCGGATCGGTTTGCCCCCATAGGCGGCAACGCATTGCACGCGCTGCCCTTTGCCCAGCTTGAGCACCTCGTCCCGGACCTGAACGGCCAGCTCGCGCGTGGGCACAAGAATCAAGGCCTGCGGTCCGACACTCCGCTTGGGAGGATCAAGCTGTTCCAGAATGGGAATGACGAATGACGCCGTCTTACCGGTCCCGGTTCGCGCCTGCCCAATCACATCGAAGCCTTCCAACGCCTCGGGAATGACTCCAGCCTGCACCGGCGTCGGTTCGGTGTAACCAGCGTCCCGCAGGGCGGCGCTCATCTCCGGCGTAATGTCGAAGTCTTCGAAACGCTTGGGTTGGTCTTTCGATGTGGCCAATTTGTCACTCAACTCCCGTTCACTTCCCATTCACTGGTCAAGAATTCGCCCTAACCGTAACTCCTGACATGGCTTTCGTCAACGGTACTGACGCCCTTTCAGCGCCGCGCCCGAATGGCAAAGAGGTCGAACCACCCGGGGGCGATTCGACCTCTCATACGCTGTCAGCTTGAGGCAGCGGGCCGCCTCCTTACTTCTTCTTGACCGTCGTTCGACGAGTCGTCTTCTTGGGGGCGGACGTCTTCTTTTTGGGAGAGCGCTTCGCCGTCTTCTTGGTGGCTGTCTTCTTCGTCGCCGGCTTCTTCGTCGCCGACGTCTTCTTTTTGGGTGACCGCTTGGCTGTGGCCCTGGCCGTCTTCTTGGTGGCCGGCTTACGGGCTGTGGTCTTCGACGCGGTCTTCTTCTTTGTTGCCATCTCCGTGGCTCCTCTGTTATGGCGACAGTTCAATCACCAGTTTTTCCTCGGTCGCCAGAGCAAGGAAAGACATTTATGGCTCCGCCCAATCGAAGGCGAACGCTCCGGACCTCCAACGGCCCGACATCCTCTTCCGTGACCCGGCAATCGAGACGATGAAACGGTCAGCAACACGCTTACCGTTATCGGCCACTTGTCTCGGTTATCCCAGGTTCGCGCATTGAACCTAGTTGCCTGAATTTCGTCAAGGCGAATCTCAGCTTTAGCCATCCCAGACGGGCTGTCCGCTTCAAAGCGCGAGGTCGCCGTTGGCGCCGCATGCGGAACCAGCAGTGCTGACGAAAGCAAGTTGACTTGTCATCGCGATCGCACGTCAAGTTCGACGCTGCACTGCAACCAGTGCCTCGTCCATACCGGCCGCGGAGCCGTGCCAACCAAACCGTTGCCGCATTTCAGCCTGGCGGTCTTCGCCGTCCCAGATGCGTCCCCGCCGCCGACGTTGTTCGTCAAGCTCGGCCAAACGGCCGGCGAGCCCTTCCGTGGTCCCGTCATAGAACCAGGCACGGCTGGGCCCCAAGACTTCGGGATAGGCCAAGCGACACGGGGCGACCGGGAAGCAACCGGCGGCCAGCGCTTCGACCATGGCAATCCCGAAGAACTCGTGATTGGCGGTCGAAACAAACACGTCGGATTCCGCGAGTGCCGTCAGGTAGTCAGCGCGCCGGCGCTGGTAGCCCCAGCGGAGAATCTCAGCGGCGAACTCCCGGCGCGCTTCGGGAAAACACGGTGGCACATTCCCGAATGATTCACCCAGCACACTTAAGCGAAAGGGAATCCCCCGTTGTCGCAACAGGCGGAGGGCTGCAAAGAATTGTTCCGGCGCCTTGTCGTGTTCCCACCGCGCTGCCCAGGCAACACGCAGGGGTTCGCTGGCCGGCCAGGGACAGCGGGAGGCAGCAAACTCTTCAATGCCCGGCGGATGGACCTCCGCCCGCTCGCGGATCTGGTCCACGGCACGCAACGGCCGATGATCGGGCATGCGGTGCAAAGTGTCGGATAGCGCGGCGAGAAATTCGCCTTGGTGATATGCCGAATTGAACCAGACGCGGTCGGCCGCCAGACAACTGACGAGGTTGGTAAAACCGAAATGCAAGTCGCGTTCGCGCGTTTGTTGGTCGGGATAGGTGAGTTGGTTTTCGTGAAAGTAGATGACGGCCGGGAGTTGACCCGCGGCAGCTGGCAACAGGCCGCGGAACTCGGCCAGGTTCAGCATATCCGTACAGAACAGGGCGTCCCATCGCTGGCCCTGATCGAGGCGTTTCGTAACTTCCTCGGCGAAGCTGATCGCTGCATGCCGCATCCGCCATTTCCATTTGTAGGGCGGCAACGTGAGGACCGTGAACTCGTGGCGGCTGTGCGTCGACCAGCCTTCGAGAAACGCGCGATGACTGCCGCCGTGATACGCGTTGAGTGCAAGGATCCGGCGGGCCGGGAATCCGGCGGGCGGGTGAGGCGGCATCGGTTCCGCATCACGTTGCATCGAACCCGCCGCAACTGCGAAAGTAGTCGGCGCTCTTCTCCGCCGCTTCGTCGGGCCCCATCAGGTGCGCGTAGTGTTGGTGAATCGTCAGGTAGCCGTGATACCCAATCTGTCGCAACGCATCCACCACAGACGGAAAGTCAACGCCCCCTTCTTCCCAGACCGGCAGGTGGTGAAACCTCACGGGACCGCGGCACCAGGTCTCCAATTCCTCGGGACCCTCCGGGTCGAGTCGATGGTTTTGCACATAGACATTCATGAGGTAGGGCGAGAGGGCCTGCAGGGCGGCCAGGCCGTACGGTTCACCACAAAGGAGCAGGTTGGCCGGTTCGTAGATCACGCCGAAATTGTCGCGATCAATCTCGGCCAAGACTTCGAGCGACCGCTCGATCTGTTCAAACAGCGTTGTCGTATGACACTGGTGGGCCAGCCGGATCCCACGCTCGGCCGCGGCATCCGCCGCCTGCCGGGCCCAGTGAATATCGTCGTTCGACTTGAGGCAGACGCGGATCAAGTCGCAACCGAGCAATTCGGCGACGCGCACGCTGGGACCGATATCCCGCAGGCTCTCCGGACCGCGAGCGTTGTTCAGCGGAACGTTGGAATCGGCAGTGACCATGGACACGCAGAGCCCGGCATCCTCAACGATCGAGCGCATCCGCGCTAACTCGTCCGCCGATGTTTGGACTCCAGCCGCACTGGCCCGCATGCAAATCGCACGGTACCCGTGCCGCACGGCGAGTCCTACCAGGTGTTCGAATGGCACGTTGAGCCGGGTTTTGCAGGCGGCTTCCGCGATCCGGACCGACAACGAAAGTTGCATCGCAATCTCCTCTGGCAAATCGTTCAGCTAGCCGAACATGGTGGTGAGCGTCGAGCCTGCGGCCCAGATGGCAAAGGTGCCGAAGAAGACAACCGCCCAGATCAGAATCAATGAGCGCCACCAGTTGATGCGGACTCCGGCGGGCAGCTTGTATCGATTGACGTAAAGCAGCAACCCGCTGTAGAGAAACATCACGCCTCCGTTCATGGCGGCGGTCAGCTTGAAGAGTTTCAAAGCACCGACTTCGATACCGACCGTGGCCAGCAGGAGAATGCCCGAACCCACCAGGATGCAACTCCACAGGAACAGGTAGTACAGGCGACTCTCACTCCAGTCGTCATTCTCGCGCAGCCAGGCCACTTTGACGATGTCGGTCGAAATTCGAGTGGCCGCATCGAGGACTCCGAACTCGGTGGTCAACAGAATCACGATTCCCATCACCAAGAACACACTTCTGGCCACCGGGCTGATCGTGCGACCAACTTCGTTGGCCTCACCCAGGACAAAGTTCATTTTACCCCCATACTGCTCGGCCCCCGGCCGCAACGTTTCGTTTTCGTAGAAGACACTGTGGCTGATCAGGGCCAACAGCACGAGGCAGAAGACACACGTCGCGAGAAAGCTGAGCGCATGTTCCCAGCTTGCCGACCTCCACCATTGGCGCCAGCGAGCCCAATTCTCTTCGGTATGGGGAAAATGAAACCCGATCTCCGTCACCGACTCGACCTGACCGGTAATGGGACTCGTGATTCGGCCCACATGCGCGCCCATGCCGTACCCCTTGTCCTTGATGTAGTTGCTTTGGCCCAAGTTCATCGTGCCGCCGGCTCCCGCGAAGGCCAGGGCACCCAAGAGGGCGATCGCGTCCAGGCCCGAATCGGGCCCGGGGATGAAGTCCGGGAACCCGAACGTCACCGTCGAACTCGTCAGCGCGACGACCGAATCCCAGCGGACGAACCAGCAGGCCAGTATTAGAATCAGCACAATCACAATGCTGACCAGCAAGACCTGAATTCGCTCGACCGTCTCATAAATCACGGGCCCGGCGGTGAGCACCGCACCGCAACCGAACATGCTGGCGATGGCGATCCAGGTCACGAAGCGTTCATTCGAAATCGTGTAAACACCTTGCTCGAACACCAACTCCGGTTCCCAGATCAACCAACTGACAAGCTGCGCAGCCCCCGTGGCCCAGGCCGGAATCATCCAGGGGATGATGTTCAGCAGGAGAAACACCCAGGCCCAATGTTTGCTGAGGCGAACGAAGCCGGTGATGGCACTTTCCCCGGTCGCCAGCGCCCAGCGAGTGATCTCCATGTTGAGAAAATATTGTGTCAGGACACCCAGCAGGCAGGCCCAGAAGAAGACAAACTGTGACTTGTAGGTGATGTACGGCCAGAGTACGAACTCACCGCTCCCCAGGGCCAAACCGGCCAGGATAATGCTGGGGCCCAACATCTTCCTTAGCGGCACCGCGGCGGGAAGATCCCGATAACGGAGCGGTGGGAGCGTGCCGCCGGGGATCACATCGGGCGGAACCGGTAAATCCGTCTGGCTGGCGGTTGATTTTTCCGACATCGTGTGACCCCCGCGGACCTTTTTGCGAAACAACCGCTGAGCGAACGGGTTAAGTGAAAGGCGTAGATTCTAACAGCGTTTCTAGCGATAATGAATTGGTAGGCAGTCCACCAACGTTGAGGGTTTCGAACATGTTCGTTCAAATGCGTCTGGTCGCGGCAATCGCTTTGTGCCTCGCGCTGATGGTTACGGCCGACCCGGCCCTGGCTCAACGGGGTGGCGGTGACCGGGGTGGCGGTGACCGGGGCCGTGGTGATTTCGGACGTGGTGATTTCGGACGTGGGGGACCTCCGGGAGGGTACGGCCGCGGTGGGCCTCCCGGTGGTTACAGTCGAGCTGGATCGTCGTTTGGCGGTGGGCCGAGCGACTTCCTGCAGCGACTGGACACGAACGGCAACGGCATGCTCGACCCCGACGAGACCCAGGGTCGAGCACGGATGTTTCTGGATCGGTTTGCCAGTTCGATTCCCGGCTTGGATCTGAGCAAGCCGGTTTCCATCAGCAAGATCAGTCAGGCGTTTCAACGGCTGCGCGAGCAGCGCGAACAGGGTGGCGACAGTTCGTCGCGCGGCGGAAGTTCGTCGCGTAGCGGGGGCTCCAACGAAGCGGAACCGCTCGTGCCTGGCTTCGGGACCGACGAGGTGCTGGCCATCCCTCCTGGCTTTGGCGCGGCGGGCGAGTTGTTTACGGTCAAGGTAATCAACGAGGACAAGTCGGAGGCGGACGAGCGGTTTCGGCGGTACGATTCGAACCGGGACGGCTTCCTGGATCGAGGTGAGATTGGCCGTGGGCGCTGGAGTGATGATCCCTTCACTTACGACCGCAACGGCGACGGCAAACTCTCTCCGTCAGAGATGGCGGTTCGTTATGCGCGCCGGCGGCTTGCCAGGGGAGAAGATTCTTCGCGCCGTGACTCGTCTTCCAGCTCCAGCCGCACCTCCCGCAGTTCATCTTCACGATCCTCGCGCGATTCCGGGGATGGCGGCGGAATGGACTCACGGATGGCGGGCATGATTCAAGGGATGATGAGCCGATATGACAGCAACCGCGACGGTGTCCTGTCCGCCGAAGAGGCGAGCCGTTCGCGGACCTTGTCCGGAGCGGACGGCAACGGAGACGGCAAGATCACGAAGGAAGAAATCGACGCCTCCATCAAGGCCCGCTTTAGCGGCGGCGGAGGGGGCTTTGGACGGGGCGGCGGTGATCGAGGTCGTGATGATCGTGGCGGCGGTGACCGTGGTGGCTTTTTCGGTCGGCGCGGCCCTTCGTCTGGCGAGAGATCTGATGGCCAGGAGTCGGCGAGTCCGTCCGCCGCCACCACCGCCAGCACCCGCATGTCGTATCGATTTAAGACGGCCATTGAACGGTTGCCAGAAGGCCTGCCTTCCTGGTTTTCCCAGAACGATCTGGATGCAGACGGACAGGTCGCCATGTCGGAGTTCTCGTCGTCCTGGACGGATCGGACGCTGGCCGACTTCCGTCAGTTCGATCTCAATCTGGATGGATTCGTAACACCAGCCGAGTGCCTGCAAGCTGCGGAAGACGGTGCCGTCCGCGGTACCGTGCCAACGACATCGTCCTATACTGCGTCCCGATCAACCTCCAGTTCTGGTTACCGCCCCAGTTCCTCACGGCCGGCGGCCACTGTGTCGACCACTGGTTCTTCGGGTTCCGCGACTCCCACAACCAGGTCGGAAGCGGAAGAAGCCAAACTGGCACAGCGGTATCTGGACTTCTCGAAGCGGACCCTGGGGAAGTACGACACCAACGGTGACGGCACGCTGGACAAGGAGGAGTGGTCCAAGATGTCGAACAACCCGGAAGATGCCGACGCCGACGGAGATGGTAAGATCACCGTCCAGGAACTGGCCGACTCGTACACCAAGAAGAGTTAACCGCCACGAACACAACGGCTCGGCCAGGATCTCCGCCTCCCACTCGCCACGTATCTCTGACCTCTTGCTTAACGCGGGCCTTCACCGCGCGCTCGGCAAACATCTCTACTAATCTGGCCGACGAAGAACTCCGACCGGCAGCCCGGCCGCTCCACATGGGACAGGCATCACCCGGCTCCAAAGGCGCCGCGCAGGAGGCGCCGCGCAGGGCAGGCATTTTCACAAGCGCCGCGCGGCGTGGGACGCGCACGGCATGGGACGCACGGCATGGGACAGGCATTACCACGAAGGGCCAACCATCTTATGCACGGCGCTGCATGGGACACGCATTGATGCGAATCGCATATCACCACATTTGCTTATTAACTTGCATATATTTCTCATCTCCGTATACTTGAGCTCAATTCAGAAGTGAGCTCCAGTTTGAGGGAGATGTCGCGATGACGATGGCTCGATCGAAGTTGGTAGACCCGAAGGTAACACGTTACTACCACTGCATTTCACGGTGCGTAAGGCAGGCCTTCCTCTGTGGAAAAGACTTTGAACATCGCAAGCAGTGGATTGAGGATCGCCTGGAATTGCTCGCTGGCTGTTTCGCCTTGTCAGTATGCGGATTCAGCGTGATGGACAACCATCTGCATGTTCTGGTTCGGCTCGACCCGAACGACCTGACGCAGTGGTCTGACGAAGATGTCATCCGCAACTGGATCAAGGTTTATCCGCCGAAGACCCCCAAAGGGGAAGAAGTCGAAATCAATAAGGCCTGGATCGACGACCAACTGCTGGATGAGAACAAGGTGGCCATCATGCGCGAGCGGCTGGGGAGCTTGGGCTGGTTCATGAAGGCGCTCAAGGAGCCCTTGGCCCGGATGGCAAACCAGGAAGATGAATGCAGGGGCGCGTTTTGGGAAGGTCGCTACAAGTCGATCGCCATTCTGGACGAAGAAGCCCTGTTGACCACTTGCGCCTACGTTGATCTGAATCCGGTGGCTGCAGGCATCGCGACGGCACCGGAAACCAGCACGCACACGTCCGTGCGTCAACGAGTCCGACATGTGCGATCGAAGGGGCGAATGGAAGACCTCAAAGCGGCCACATGCTCGGCATCGGTGGCCAGCAGTATCGCAGATGACCTTGAGTTAGATCATTGGCTTTGCCCGCTGGAAGATCGAAGCAGACACGGGGCAGATCGAGAGGGCATGCTAGAGTCTTTCTCGCTCGGTAGCTACCTGTTGCTAGTGGACTATACGAGCCGCCTATGCCGATTGGGGAAAGCGCGGATCAGCAGTGAAGTCGCCTCGTTGCTGGATCGCCTTGGCAGCAGCGAAGAGATCTGGCGGCAACGCATCGAGCGGCTGTTCGCAGCTGGAAGTCGCCTCAGCGGCTCATTCTTTGCCGGCAGCAAGGAGCGTTTGCGTGAGGTTGCGGCCCGACGTCGTGTCCACCACATCGACAACCTGGCCGCCTGCAAGGCAGTGTAGCCGTTATTGCAGTTTCATTTCCCGTTCATTGCGACGCTCGCGACGAAATCCGGTTCGCCGGCGCGAACGACGATCAACGAAGCGCTCCGTGACGACTGGCGTCGCGTCCTGCTGAAATGTGCTGTTCTTGGCACCTCGGCCACTGGATCGTCGGATATCTCATTGCTTGGTCAAGCGTGGTTTGCTCACCATCGCCGAACCTAATCGGTGTCGACTTGACGCATCGTGATGCCTGTCCCGATAGCGCGCCAATACGGTCTCTAGTTCGAGCTCGTCGCCTTCCCCTAAGAGTTCCGCCTTAGCTTGCTACCTTGTCCTTTCAGGCTTTCTGCTTCAGGCTTCTTGCAAACATTGCCGACCCTGGAATGGAAAACAAGCCCGTCCCATCAGGGATGCCTGTCCCATCAGGGATACTACAAACGCAAGGAATGACAATGCCTGTCCCAGGAGAGGCGCCGGGAGAGGCGGGGTGGTCGGGAACGCAGCCGGTTATACGAGGATTTCTCGATGGACGTTGCCTGCGATGTCTGTCAAGCGAAAGTCGCGCCCTGCGTAGCGGAACGTCAGTCGCTCGTGATCCAGTCCCAGCAGGTGGAGGAGGGTGGCGTGCATATCGTGGACATGCATCTTGTTCTCAACGGCATAGTAGCCGTACTCGTCGGTTGCTCCGTACTTGATGCCCCCCTTCACGCCGCCGCCGGCCATCCACATCGAAAAGCCTTCCGGGTTGTGGTCACGTCCATTGTTGCCTTGGGCAACCGGCGTCCGCCCAAATTCGCCGCCCCATAGGACCAATGTGTCACGCAACAATCCGCGGGCTTTCAAGTCCTTCAAGAGACCGGCGATCGGCTTGTCGACTTCAAGGGCGTTCTTAGTATGCCCTTCTTTCAGGTTCGCATGCTGGTCCCACTGGACCTTACTATCGCTGTGAGTCACCTGAATAAACCGAACTCCTCGCTCAGCAAAACGGCGGGCCAACAGGCATTGCCGCCCAAAATCTTCCGTGACCTTTTGATCCATCCCGTAAAGACGCAGTGTCGCGTCCGTTTCCTGGGACAGATCCTGGCATTCGGGCATCTCGACCTGCATGCGAAACGCCAACTCAAGCGACTTGATCCGCGCCTCAAGCGTCGCGTTCGGCCCGGCTTGCTGCAAATGGTCCCGGTTCAATCCACCGAGCAAATCGAGCTGCAGACGTTGCAGCTCGGGTGTGTATCGCGAATTTCTAATGTACTTGACAGTCGCCTGCGAGGACGGTTGGCTGGCAACCCCCAGTGGGACGCCCTGGTATTGGGCCGGGAGAAACGCGGAACTCCAATTCTTGACGCCCCCGTGGGCCAGCGTCGGACAGATCGTCACGAAGCCCGGCAGGTTGCGATTCTCGGTCCCCAACCCATAGTTCACCCAGGCCCCCATGCTGGGCCGCACGAAATTGTCGCTGCCCGTATGCAGCTTGAGCGACGCGCCGCCATGGGCCGCATTGGTGCCATGCACGGAACTCAGGACGCACAAGTCATCGGCACACTGGGCGACGTGCGGAAACAACTCGGACACTTCAAGCCCGCTAGCGCCGTGCCTCGTGAACTTCCAGGGCGAGGCCAACAGGTTGCCGGTCTTGGCGAACTGGACGCGAGGCTTCGCAAAGGGCAACTCCTTGCCTGAATCTTTCTGAAGTTGCGGTTTGAAGTCGAACGTATCGAGATGCGACGGACCGCCTTTCATAAACAGAAAGATCACCCGCCTGGCCCGCGCTGCATGGTGCAGCAACTGGCCGCGGTTCGCCGCAGCGGCTTCTTCGCCGGCCAGGATCGACGCGGCGGCGAGCCCGCCGAAGCCGATCGCGGAACGATGTAACATCTGCCGACGCGAAATTCGGGGCAATGGATGGCAAAGTTGAGTACGGGCCATGCTACATCTCGTCGTGGTCCAGGTGAGAGTGACGCAGGCGGTGCTACGCCACGTATTGGGGAAGGGGTCGCGTCAGCGAATGTGGATAAACTCGTTGGAGACCAGCAGCACATGACACAATGCGGTCCAGGCCAGATCACGCGCCCCGGTCCCAGCAACCTCGATCGCCTCCGGTCCGGGGCAGGCCTTTGCCGTCGTGCCCGCCACCTCCTCGGGGACACTCGCGGCGAAGCGGCCCAGAAAGGCCACCGCCTGGGATCGCTCGTCACTGTTCGGTTCGCGGCCCAGCGTCAAACGATACAGGGCGACCACCCGGACCGCTTCATCGTCGTGGACCGCTCGCAGCCGAGCCGCCAGTGCGGACGCGGCATCTGAAGCCAGTTCGCCGTTGAGCAGATAGAGGGCCTGAGGCGCGACGGTCGACGTCGTTCGGCTGCCGTTGGGCACGCTGGCATCCGAGTAATCAAAGAGTTGGAATCCATCGTAGAGGTGATTACGAATCACCGGCAGGTAAACCGAACGTCGCCGAGTATCGTAGCTGGTCTCGTCCTTGGATGTGTGATCGAAGAGAAACTTGCGATTGTCCACATGCAACATCGATCCACCCATGGAGAAATCGGAGAGGCCAGCCACACTCAAGAGTGAATCGCGAATCGCCTCAGCCTCCAGCCGCCGAATTCGCGCCCGCCAGAGAAACTGGTTTTCCGGATCGACGGCGGCCGCGTCCGGATCATGACGGCTCGACATTTGATAGGTACTCGAAAGCAAGATCGTGCGATGCAACTGCTTGATTGACCAACCCGATCGAACCAATCGTAGCGTGAGCCAATCGAGCAACTCCGGATGCGTCGGACGGCTGCCCAACTCGCCGAAATTGTCGGTTGAACGAACCAGCCCTTGGCCAAAATGCCAGCGCCAGATGCGGTTGGCGATCACGCGTCCCGTGAGCGGGTGCCTGGGGTCAGTCAGCCACTGAGCCAGTTCCAGACGCCCGCTGCGCTGGTCGGGAATTGCCACGCCGCCCGCGCCGGTCAACACCGTGGGAACACCACGTGGTGCGGGCTTACCGAGCGTCAGATGACTGCCTCGCACGTGGATCGGGGCGTCGCCAACTTCGGCATCGACGACACCCATGGCGGTCGGCAGTTCCGGCGCACTGGCTTTCAACGCGTTCAACCGATCGCGGAGCGACTTCAGCTCGGCCCGCACCGATTCGTCATACTTGGTTTCCGGCGACTTTGGCAGTTCGGCCCCCGGCCCTAATTTCTCCAACAAGGCAGCATTGGCTCGCTTGATGTAGTCGGCGATGGTCGCTTCCTGGACCGCAATTTTTTGATCGTGTGCTGTCTTGGCTTCGAGCTGTGAGGATGTAGCAATGCTGTTCTCGTTCCACCTCGCGATCTTGGTGAATGACTCCATTGTCTTGGTGCTCTTAAAAATGCCTGCCAGCGAATAGTAATCCCTGGTAGGAATCGGATCGAACTTATGATCGTGGCAGCGAGCACAACCCAGCGTCAACGCCAGAAAGGCGCGCCCGACCGTATCGATCTGTTCGTCGACAATGTCCATCTCCATCTTCTGCTCGTCCACCTCCGCCAACACCTTAGGACCGAGCGACAGAAATCCGGTGGCGATTAACTGTTCATGGCGTCTATTCTCCGTGGGAGCCGGCAGCTGATCGCCGGCAAGTTGTTCGGTCACGAAGGTGTCGAACGGTTTATCGGCATTCAGGGAAGCAATGACGTAGTCCCGATAACGCCACGCATTCCCGTGGGCAATGTTCTCATCAAGTCCATTCGAATCGGCATAGCGGACAACGTCTAACCAGTGACGCCCCCAACGCTCGCCGTACCGCACCGAACTCAGAAGCCGGTCGACGACACGGGAAAACGCCTGTGGCGACTCATCTGCCAGGAAGGCATCCACTTCTTGTGGCGTCGGTGGCAAACCCGTCAGGTCGAATGTGGCCCGGCGAATCAGCGTGCGACGGTCGGCGGGCGGCGCCGGTTCGAGCCCCTGCTCGTCGAGCTTCGCCAAGATGAAATGGTCGATCGGCGTCTGCGTCCAGGACGAATCTCGTACGGCCGGAACGGGCTTGGGTTGCGGCGGCCGGAACGCCCAAAACGTTCGCCCCGCCGCGATGTCGACCTTCTTCACCGGTACCGGCGCCTTCCCATCGGCGTCCGGATGCGGCGCCCCCATGGCGATCCACTTGCGCACCGCGGCGATCTGATCCTCGGACAGCTTGCGATCGGGCGGCATCTGCAGATCATCGTCAACGTACTTCAACGCAGTCAACAGAAGACTCTCGTCAGGCTCGTTCGGCACAATCGAAACGCCTGCCGCACCGCCCTGTATCATCCCGTCGTACGTATCCAGGCGGAGATCGGATTCCTGCTCGTCTTCGCCATGGCATTCGTAACAATGCTCGGCAAACAACGGTCGAATCTTGGTCTCGAAAAACTGATGGCCCGCCTTGTCGTCCGCGGCGGTAGCTGTCACAGCGATGCCGCCCACGAACCCAATCAAAACCAGCACGACTCGGCAACTTGACGACACGATGACGTCTCCCATTGAAGGCATTGGATGCGTACCCATTATAGGCGAGACGCACCCCGCATCCCAACGGGCAACACCCCGCATGAAGGGGGTTATTCGTAAAGAGATCGGCCACCAGCCGGGCGTCGACGAGCGGGTCCATCAGCGGTGCAGTTGGGCGACGAACTGAAGGGAGACAGTGCGACCCGAACCGGCCGGGAACGTCCGGCCGCCTTCGCCGCAGCGGTCACTCTTGCTGCAGGGGTCACTCTTGCCCCACGGGCGGCTCGAAGAACCAGACGGCTCGAAGAACCAGGCGGCTCGAAGAAGCCAGGCGGGCGCCCGCGCGTGAAACCACGCTCGGCCGCGTGATTCCGCCGCCACGCCGTTAGCGCTGGGCGTATTCCTTGAGGAACCCTTTGAAGAGCACCAGATGTTCTTCTTCGTCGGCGAGCAATCGGATGCAGAGATCCTGAGTCACGTAGTCTTCGCCATCGCAAGCGCGGATGATCTTGTTGTAGTGGTCACAGGCCGCTTTTTCGGCAGCAATGACGGCTTCGATGACGGCACACACGTCGGTCGTGTCCGCCGGCGGTTGCTGTTGGTCCCCGATTTTCACTTCCGCAGATCCCGGCACGACGCCTCCGATCTGCTTGATTCGCTGCCCCAGTTGCTGAGCATGGAGCAGTTCTTCCGTGACGTCGGCGGCAAGCGACTTCTTGATCTCTTCCGCACGGACCCCGTCCAGGTTAATGCTGTTGGCGATGTAGTTCATCACCGTCTCCAGTTCCATGCTGTATGCAACCTTGAGCATTTCCGTAATTTCTTCGCGGCTGGCAGCCATTCTTTGCCTCCGGATGGACGTGTGCGAACGTGATGAATTCGAGCCGCGGTTCGATTAACCGGCACGCGGTCAAACGACGGGACATCGCCATCATCGTAGCGCAACACCCGATATTCGACAACCACTGTAAGCCGGGTCCTGGAACGGTTAGCATCAGAGGGCCATGCCGAATCCAGAGTTCATCTATGTTGTTTGCCAGCAGGGTGCAGAAGCGGCCCTGAAAGCGGAAGTCGCCACGCAATGGCCCAACTTCCGCTTTGCCTTCTCCCGACCGGGATTTGTGACGTTCAAACTTCCGGCCGACCACCGTGTGGCTGGGGATTTTGAACTGCGTTCCACGTTCGCGCGGGCTTTCGGCCTGTCGCTCGGCCGACTGCAGGCGGATCAATGCCCGGCGATGGCGGCGAGCGTCTGGGACCTGGCGGAAAAGATCCCGCCAGCCACACCTGCCCTTCAAAACCTGCACGTCTGGCAGCGCGACGCCACGGCAGCGACAAAGCGCGGCTTCGAGCCAACGTTGACCGCATTGGCCCAGGAAACGGGACAGCGGATTGGGGAAGCCGAGCCCGCGGCGGCAACCCGCCAGGTCCCGCTCCGCATCAACCGCCGAGCCCGGGCCGGTCAGACCGTCCTGGACTGCGTCCTGGTGGAACCGGACCAGTGGTGGGTTGGCTACCACGTCGCCTCCAGCATGCCTTCGCAGTGGCCGGGGGGCGTGCCGGCGATCGAACCGTGTGAAAACATGATCAGCCGAGCGTACTTGAAAATGCGGGAGGCGCTGCTCTGGTCCCAACTGCCGGCCGAACCGGGCGATCGGTGCGTCGAGATGGGGTGCGCCCCAGGTGGCTCCGCCCAAGCCCTGTTGGAGGCGGGTATCGAAGTGATCGGTATCGACCCGGCGGACGTCGACCCGTTGCTCCGCGTTCACCCGAATTTTCAGCACGTCAAGAAGCGGGCCGGGGATCTGAAGCGGCGCGAATACCGGGGGATCAAATGGCTGGTCTCCGACTCAAACGCCCCCCCCGAAACGACGCTCGATACGGTCGAATCCATCGTGACCTACGACGATGTCCATATCCGCGGGTTGCTGTTAACGATTAAGTTGTCCAACTGGGACCAGGCGCCGCAGATTCCGGATATGGTCGAACGGATTCGTACCTGGGGTTACGCCCACGTCCGAGCGCGGCAACTGGCCTACAACCGCCAGGAAGTCTGCATTGCGGCACTCCGTACCAGTTCGATGCGCCGGCTGGCCCGCAGGAGGCCGCGCCGCAAGTGATTCGGCGTGCCCCCGCACAGCACGGTCGCAGCGAAGTCCCGGCCCGTGATCCCTGGGGGTCGCTTGCTGATCCACACATCGATTGTCTGCACGGATCGCGGGTGATCGATCATCAGTTCAGCGCAAGCCGCAACGTCGTCGTCAGTTGTGGTGAACTTGCTCGATGCGCCGCGCAGCCGGAATGCCGTCGCGTTCGGTCGGTTCTGGTTCGGAAGGAACCGGGGCGAACGCCCGACGGCGGATGGGGCGTATCAGGCGAACGCCCGACGGCGATTGTGTCGGGCTGTGTCGCGCACCCCGTCCACGACCTGGTCGCCCGTCCACGACCCCGTCAACGGCCTCCAGCGCGGCGATCCACTGGCTGTGGCCGCAGGGTCGAGTTACAATACGGGATTCGTAACCCGTCCCTGGCGTCGACCGGAGAGGAGTCGCGGTTGTCTCCCCGACCAATTCAACTTCGAGGTGTCGAGGTTCACAATCTGCGGAGCGTGGATCTCGACATTCCGTCTCGCCAGCTCATCGCCTTTTGCGGCGTCAGCGGGAGCGGCAAGACCAGCCTGGCCCTCGATACGCTCTACGCCGAAGGACAGCGGCGGTACATTGAGAGCTTTTCCGCCTACACTCGACAGTTCCTCGAACAGCTTGACAAACCCGACGCGGAGCACATCGAGGGCATTCCGCCGGCGATCGCGGTGACGCACAAGGATCACGCTCGATCGAACCGAGCGACCATCGGGACGTCAACGGAGATCGACGACCATCTGCGATTGCTGTTTGCCAAACTTGGCAAGGTCGAATGCCACCAGTGCGGTGCGTCCGTCCAGCAGCACTCGCCTGCGTCCATCGCCCGATTCGTCGCCGGGCTGGCCACCGGCACACGACTGATGATCACGTTCCGCAAGTCGCTGGAGCTTCCGGACGAGTTGCCGCACGTCTTGGCCGACTTGCGTGAGGAAGGTTTCGTGCGGGCGATCCTGGGCGACCGGACGGTCGACCTAAACGCCGCGGACGCGACCGAACGACCGGCGGACGTTTCGTTGACCGTGCAGACGATCGTCGATCGACTGGTGGCGGGAGAGGTCAAGTCCGAACGTCTGATCGACTCGCTGGAGACTGCCTTGCGGCAAGGGGGCGGCGCCTGCCAGGTGCTGGTCGCCGCGGACGACGGGACGGGCAGCCGGACGGTCGATGGCCGGGCATTCGCGGAGCAGGCCTTCAGTACGTCGCTCCGCTGCGAGGCGTGTGACATCGACTTTCCGCCCCTCGATCCGCGGCTGTTCAGCTTCAACAGTCCGCTTGGCGCCTGCCCGGGATGCGAGGGCTTCGGTAATGTGGTCGACATCGACATGGAACTGGTGGTTCCCGATCCGGGCAAATCGCTGCGAGAGGGTGCCATCGCCCCCTGGAACACCCCAGCCTATGAACATGAACTGCAGGAGTTGCTGGCTCTTGCCGACGACTACGAGCTACCGACGGACGTTGCCTACAGTAAGTTGGACGAACGACATCGCACCCTGATTCGCGAGGGGGTTCCGGAACGCGATTTTGGTGGCCTCAACGGGTTCTTCGCCTGGTTGGAAAAGCGCAAGTACAAGATGCACTTGCGTGTCTTCTTAAGCCGATGGCGGAGCTACCGCACCTGCCCCGAATGCGGCGGTGCCCGTCTGCGGCCCGAAGCGCTGGCCGTCCGAGTGGCGGGCCGCAACCTGGCCCAAATCGCCCAGGCCAAAATTGCGGAGAATCTTGCCTTCTTCCGGGAGTTGCCGCTGACCGACTGGGAGCGGAAGGTCAGCCGGGTGATGTTGGATCAAGTGGTCGCTCGGTTGGGATTCCTGGATTCTGTCGGCCTTGGTTACCTGACACTGGACCGCACGCTGCGCACGTTGAGCGGCGGCGAATCGCAGCGGGTGACGCTGACGTCGGCTCTGGGGTCGAGCCTGGTGAACATGCTGTACGTTCTCGACGAACCCTCGGTGGGCCTCCATCCTCGCGACATAGACCGTTTAATCCAGTCGGTTCGAGGGCTCCGCGATCGGGGCAATACGGTGGTGGTCGTCGAGCACGAAGAGGCGATGCTGCGGGCTGCCGACCACATCATCGAAATCGGCCCCGGCGCGGGCGAACATGGGGGCCGCGTTGTCTACCAAGGGTCGCTCGAAGGGATGCTCAACGACAAGGACAGTTCGACCGGCGACTTCCTCGCCGGCAGGCGCGGCGTCGCACTGCCGGAGAAACGGCGTGAGCCGAATCGCGGTTGGATTCGACTGACCGGCGCGCGGGGCAACAATCTGCGAAATGTCACCGTCGAGTTTCCCTTGGGACTGCTTTGCCTGGTCACCGGGGTCAGCGGCGCCGGCAAGAGCACCCTGGTCCTGGACACCTTGCACGGCGCCGTCAGCCGCCGCAAGCGAAAAGAGGTCAGCAAGCCGTATCCTTACGATGACGTGTTCGGCGACGGCCAGATCGATGACGTGGTCTCGATCGATCAGAGCCCCATTGGCCGCTCACCGCGTTCGAACCCTGTCACCTATGTGAAAGCCTTCGATGATATCCGCGCGGTCTTCGCGGAAACCGTCGATGCCCGCACCCACAACTACACGGCCGGTCATTTCAGCTTCAATGTGGACGGAGGGCGCTGCCCCGGCTGCAAGGGGGACGGTTACGTCGCCATCGACATGCAGTTTCTCGCGGACGTCTATATGAAGTGCGACCAGTGCGGTGGATCACGCTATCGACGCGAGATCCTCGACGTCCGCTATCGCAACCGCAATATTGCCGATGTGCTGGACATGACCGTCCGTCAGGCGTTTTCGTTCTTTCGCGGCCAGACGAAAGTCCAGGCCAAGTTGCGCCGCCTGATCGACGTCGGCCTCGACTACCTCAGGCTGGGCCAACCCGCCAACACGCTCAGTTCGGGAGAGGCACAGCGGCTCAAGCTGGCCGCTTATATTTCCTCGGCCAAACGGAACCGCACGCTCTTCATCATGGACGAGCCGACGACCGGTCTGCACTATGCGGACATTGTTCAGTTGCTCGACTGTTTCGACATGCTCATCAACGTGGGCCATTCGTTGATCGTCGTCGAACACAACCTGCAGATGATGAAGGCGGCGGACTACATTATCGACATGGGGCCGGGGCCCGCGGAGCAAGGAGGGGAGGTCGTTGTGCAGGGCACGCCGGAGAAGGTCGCCCGCTGCGAGGACTCGATCACCGGGAGCTTTCTCCGCGAAGCGCTGGCCGATCGGATCCGCGAGCAATCGGCGTAGGGCTCGGCTTGCCCGCCAAGGCCGTCGCCTCCTGGTTCCGTGGGGCGCTGCTAGAATGCCGAATCGCCGCCTGCCGGTTAACCGACCTTCCGATTTCGCCTCACCAACCGTCATCGACCCGCAAATGGATGTCTTCTACGGCCGCGTTACAGAGAGCCTGGCCCATCTCTACGTCCGCCTGCCCCGCAGTGGCGCCGACGACCAACGTACCATCAGCGGCTCCATTCGCGGTCCCATCTGCGCGGTCAGTCATACCTTGCCGGCGACGGTTGCCATCCGGGACACCGGACCGGGCCCCACGTTGCTGGGAGCGGCCATCATGCCCGATCCCTGCTGCTGGTCTCCCCGGCTACCGGCGCATTACGAGGTCCGCGCCGAAGTGCGTGCCGGCTCGCGCGTGGTTCGGCGCCTGGAACAGACGATCGGGATCCGCCAGCTCGGCGTTGCGGGACGGAACTTGCGGTGGGAAGGCAAGCGTTGGGTCCTGCGCGGCATTGCCGGTCCCCCGGCGGCGGCTGTGGAAAGCTCGCTTACGGCTTACGTCGAGACATGTCGGGAAGTCTCCGCGGCGATCAGCGTCGTCGACCCGAGCGAGCCAATTTGCCAGGCTGCCGCGGAGGCGGGCGTGGTGATCGTCGCTCGGCTGACCAACCCGCTCGACCTGGTAGAGCAGCTCGCCGCGCTCGCCCGCTGGAGTTCGGTCGCGTTTGTCTGCTTGCCGCAGGGCGTCACGGCGACCTCCGCACAATTGCGCCACGCCGCGCCCAACCTCTTGCTCGCTCAACATTGTGACGACTCGCGGCCGGTCGCTCCGGCCGAGTGGGCCAATCTGGTCGTCTGCCGCGTGAGCGAACCGCGCGCGTTCCACGGTGCCGTCGGCAGTTGTCCACTTCCCATCGTGGCGGAAAGAGGTTTGAATGAAGTTGTCCCGGTCGCGGCGGCCCGCGCGGCATGCGATCATCTGCAACGGGACCTCGCTCCGGACGGGGACTATGCCGGCTACCTGGTCACACCATAGGCGGAGCGCGCACCGGGCTACTTCCGTCATCGCTACGAAAGACCGATTGCCGTGACTGACGACGCACCGTCGCTTGACCGCTACGTTCGCCAAATGCGCTACGCACCGCTGGGCAGGCTCGGGCAGGAGCGCCTGGCGGCAAGCAAGGTTCTGGTCTGCGGCTGTGGTGCCTTGGGCTCTGTCCTGGCCAATACGCTGGCCCGCGCGGGCGTCGGCCATTTGCGTATTGTCGATCGGGATTTTCTCGAGTTGAACAATCTCCAGCGCCAAGTGCTGTATGACGAACATGACGTGGCGTCCGGTCTTCCCAAGGCGGTCGCCGCGCGGAACAAGCTGCAAGCCATCAATTCGGAAATCGAGGTTGAAGCGGTCGTTGCCGATGTCGACCACACGAATCTCGCCGAGTTGCTCGACGGTGTCGACATGATGCTCGACGGGACCGACAACTTCGAAACCCGATACCTGCTCAACGATGCCTCGATTCGCTTCAATATCCCCTGGGTCTATGGCGGCTGCATCGGCGCTGAAGGCCAGACGATGACCATCGTGCCGGGCGAGACACCGTGCCTGCGGTGCCTGATGCCCGAGTCACCGCCGCCGGGGACCACGCCGACCTGCGATACGGCCGGCATCCTGGGACCGATCATCAACGTGATCGCCTCGATCGAAGCATGTGAAGCCTTGAAAATTCTCAGCGGTCATCGAGACGCCATCAATCGTACATTGATGGTCTTCGAGCTATGGGATAGCCGTCTTCGCCAAGTCAAGCTGGACTCGCTGCAAGGTGTCGACTGCGCGACCTGCCAACAACGCCAATTCCCCTGGCTGGACGGTCAACGGGGCAGCCATACGGCAATCCTCTGTGGCCGGAATGCGGTGCAGTTGAGTTTCCCCGGACGGCAGGAGCTGTCCCTGGAGAACTTGGCCGAGAAGCTGCAGAGCGTCGGTAACGTGACCCGCAATCCGTTTCTTCTGCGGCTGGCCGTCGATGAATTTCTGATCACCGTGTTTCCGGATGGACGAGCGATCATCGGGGGAACGGAAGACATCATGGAAGCCAAGACGGTGTATGCCAAGTACATCGGCAACTGACCGCGGCAACCATTGGCCGCCGGCCGCCGCAACGGGCGAACAATGTCCGTGAACCGCCCACCCACCGGTCGATCGATTCCTCCGCAGCGCGCGTCTCCGCCCCTTACCTCGGCGCGGGCCTCCGTCCCCTAGCTCGGCGCGGGTCTCCGACCCCGCCGAAACCGCTGACCGAAGGTCTCCAATTCCCCTCGTGCCAGGCAATGTCCGATCAGAACGGAATTCTCAGGGCGTCGCACAAGAACCGCATATACGTGCGGCTCGCCGAAAACGCCTCCCCGACCGCCCGGCTGAAGTCGGCGGCCAACACGTCGTGCTGCTCGATCGGTTTGACGCCAATAAAATCTTTGCGGCGGAGATCGTCGATCAGCGGATGGTCACGCGGATAATCGCGGGGTGCGGTCTTCAGCCGATCTCCGCGCAGTTGGAAGTGGGCGCGAAACTTTTTCTGATCCCGAGCTCGCTTCCAGCGCGCCGGCTCATCGTCGATGGCCTGCCGAATCCTGGCCAGCGAGGCCGAGTCGGGGTGCCAGATGCCCGCCCCCAGGAAACACTCGTCCGGCGCAAAATGCACATAGAATCCGGGGCAATGCACGTCCTTTCCCATTTCATGCCGAAAGTGGATGCCCACGTTGGTCTTGTAAGGGGTCTTGTCCTTGGCGAAGCGCGTGTCCCGGTAGATCCTCATCAACGATCCCCCGACGCGCCGATCGTCGGCGACAAAGTATGGAGAGATTCGTTTCAGCAGGGGAGCAAAGGAGCGGATAAACGCCTGGCACGGGGCCAGCAATTCGCTTTCGTAACGGCCCTTGTTCTCCTGAAACCACTCGCGGTGATTGTTGGCCCGCAGCGTTTTGAGAAATCGGAACAGGGAAGGGTGGAAGCCGTCGAATGGTGCTGCGGGCATCGCTGGTAGCTCGTAAGAATGGCGCGGGGGCAACAACCGTGCGGCGGCGGGCCACCGGCAATCCAACCGCCGCCGGCCCGCCAACGAATGATGATTGACGTCTCCGGCTGACCGATCCACGGCGTCACACGATGCTGCCACCGCCTGCGCCGGATCGCCTGTCAGATTACCGACCACCGGCTAGAATACAAGTTCAGGTGAGGATTCTTCTGAATTGCAGTGGGCGGTTGCGTTCTTCTCCTCACGATGCCAGACCGCAGTGCGTCATGCACGTCATGACCAGCGAAACGACAATCCAATGAACCCCACATTTCCACGGTAGCCACCTTCGGAAAGTGTATTGACGTGTTCCTCAGGTACGAGAAAACGGGCCCGTATGACCGGTGTGAGTAGCCGCAGCCGATTCAAGAACTACCGAGCGACCCGCCCTCGCAAGCCGGCTACTGCCGGACACGGGCAGCCTGCGCCGAAACAGGAATCATCGTCCCAACGGTCGTTCTCCGTCCTTTTCCTCGCATTCTGGAAGCTGTTGCGAGGCTTTCGAGGAACACTGATGCTGGCCCTCGCCTCGTTGACCGTCGCCACAGTTCTCAAACTGCTGCCGCCGTTGGGAATCAAATTGGTGATCGACTACGTGGTTGGGGACGAGCCGATTCCGAGCCCCTGGGTGGAGTGGCTACCTGCGAATCGCGTGACCCTGTTATTCCTGGTGGCGGCCGGGATCATGGTGCTGTCAATCCTGGCCACGTTCGTGCACTTGTGGGGCCGTTGGCGAGCCACCAAGATCGTCAACCAGGTGCAGGTCGCATTTCGCAAGCGGGCCTTCGAGCACGCGGTCCGGTTGCCCCTGCATCGGGTCTATGACCTCAAATCGGGAGGCGCAGCGAGCCTGCTGCGGGAGGATGCCGGCGGGGCCGCCGAATTGATCTTCAGCATGATCTACAACCCCTGGCGAGCGGTCATCCAGTTGGTCGGAAGCCTGGTCGTACTGGCGGTGGTGGATTGGCGCATGATGGCCGCCGGGATCGCAATGGTTCCGCTGGTCTACGTGACGCATCGCACCTGGGTGGGCCGAATCCGGCCCATGTACCGGGACGTCAGAAAGCAGCGGCAGGATATCGATAGTCATTCCACCGAGGCGTTCGGGGGGATGCGTGTCGTGCGGGCCTTCACACGTGAACGGAGCGAACGAGGGCGATTCGTGCTGGGAAACCACTTCCTGGTGCGACAGCAACTGTTTGTCTGGTGGTGGGCACGGATGATCGAAGTGATTTGGGACTTGCTGATTCCCGTGGCCTCCACTTCGCTGCTGGTCTACGGCGGCTACCAGATCATGCAATCACAAATGACGTTCGGTGATCTCACGATGTTCCTTTTTTACCTGGCGATGCTGCTGGAGCCGCTGGCCACGCTGGCCGGCAGCGCAACTTCGTTTCAGAACCAGTTGGCCGGGCTGGACCGAGTGCTGGACCTGCTGGAAGAACCCAACGAACTGTCCCACGAAAACGACGTGCAGGTTGTGGACGGGGACCAGGTTACCGGGACAATCCGCTTTGCCGGAACGGGCTTCCACTATCCCAATAGCCAGCAGACCGTGCTCGCCGACATTACGCTCGATGTGCCCGCGGGAACCACTTGCGCCCTGGTGGGACGAAGCGGGGCGGGCAAGACGACCCTCTGCAATCTGGTCGCCCGCTTTTACGACCCGACGGCCGGCGCGATCGAACTGGACGGTATCGATCTGCGGCGGATTCAGTTGGATTCCTACCGTCGTTTGCTGGGGATCGTCGAGCAAGACGTTTTCCTGTTCGACGGCACGATCGCGGAGAATATCGCCTATGCGGTCCCGGCCTGCAGCCAGGACGAAATCCGGCAAGCCGCCCGCTCGGCCAACGCACACGACTTCATCGTGGGCCTGGAAAAGGGTTACGACACGATCATCGGTGAACGGGGCGTGAAACTGAGCGGCGGACAACGCCAGCGATTGGCCATCGCTCGGGCGATCCTGGCCGATCCGCGGATCCTCATCCTGGACGAAGCGACCAGCAACCTGGACAGTGAAAGCGAACGCCTGATTCAGCAAAGCCTGAAGACGCTGCTCGAGCATCGGACCTGCTTCATCATCGCCCACCGCTTGAGCACGATTGCCCACGCTGACCAGATCGTCGTCCTGGAAGAGGGGCGGATCGTTGAACGCGGGTCGCATGACGAACTCATGGCTCACAGCGGCCATTATCGGAAGATGGTCGAACTGCAGACGGAACCGGCGCGTCCACAGGAACAGCCGGTCCGATCGTAGACCCGGGCGGAACCCGCACGCGGAAGTCCCGCGCCGGGCGGTTGCGATGACCGCTCTGCAGGCAGGCTGGCAGGCCGACTGCCTGCTTCCCGCCGGTTTCAAATGTCACTTCCAGACCGGTGGCCGCTTCTCCATGAACGCCGTCAAGCCTTCCACGGCGGCTTCCGTCGTCCTCGCTGTGGCGCTGGTGGCGGCTCCGGCCGACAGGCTGACGTCGAGATGATTGCCAATCGTTTCGTTCAGCATCCGCTTGGTCAGTTGCACCGATTCGGGGGCCGACTTGGCACAGGCTTCCGCCAATTCGTGAGCCCGTGCCCAGACCAGGTCGTTCGCCACCAGTTCGTGAAACACATTGATGCGGTGGGCTTCCTGAGCCGTAATCATCTCTGCCGTCAACAGCAGTCGGGCCGCCTGGCTGCCACCGACACGGAATTCCAACAGGGGCGCGACAAGACCGGCCGCCAGGCCTCGTCGTGATTCGGGCAGACCAAACGAAGCGTCCCGGGACGCGACCACAATGTCAGATGCCAGAACGAGGCCGGCCCCACCGGCGACTGCCGGACCGTTGACCGAGGCGATGATCGGCTTGGGAAACATCAACATCGCCTCCAGCAACTCCTTGTAGGCGATCGCGTCCTCATACCATTGGGCTTGCGATTCCGCTTCCGGCAGGCGGCTCGTCTCCAACATCTCTTGCAGATCCATCCCGGCGCAGAACGCGTCACCCGCGCCGGTGAGAATCACCGCCCGCACACGTCGCTCCTGGTGAAAGTCCTGAAGTGCTTGCTTGAGTTGGATCAGCAGCATCCGCGAAAGGGCATTCCGCTTGTCAGGTCGATTGAGGATGATCGTGCCGCTGGGCAGATTCTTGCGTAACTTGATCGTCGGTTCCATGGGCCGTCCGGGTGCTCCACGACGTAGGCTCGAGTGATTGAAAAGGGGTGCGGAATCCGTCCAGAATCCGGACGCAGGCAGGCGGGCGACTTGCCGCGGTCGTCACGCCGGCGCGGCGAAGGGAAGATCCAGTCGCCGGGGGGCGTGGGACCCCAAGCGTTGCTCGCCGCGCCGGCAACGTTTGGCCATCTTCGCGGCGCCCATTGTACTGCAGAACGGGACCGCAGAACGACCGGTGCGGCGGAACGGACCGCCGGACGCGGACGCCCGACGAGGATTCTGTCACATTCTGCCTCCTGCGACACGGGCGAAAGCGCCGTCAATCGGACACGCGTCGAACCGCTCAGGACGACACCTGACCTCGATCGGCAGCCATAGCACGCCAATGCGACAACCACTAACTATTACGAAAAAAGCAACTTACAACGACACGCCCACACCCCGGCATAAAGATTGCTGCATTGCCGTTTGCCGAGCAATCTGGCTCGCATGAACAGGAAGTTCAGTCTCAACAGGAGCGACAGGATGTCCTTTGCCGAAATCCGTTACCAGCCGATGGTTCACCACCCGGGAACCGCGGTGGTGCCGGCAATCCCAGCCGGCCGAATTCTTCCCTTACCGGCACTCCGGAGCATGCCAGGTATGACCATGGTGGACGTCGACGATCCTCACCAGACCATCACCGAACGTGAAGCCGTCCGTCGCGCCGAGTTGGCCATTGCAGAGCGGGGCGGCCAGGTACCGGCTGCCTGCCAGCGCTATCTGGCGCTCCGCGCGCGTCACATCGGTGCCCGTTGTTGGCAACAGTCCGGTCGCATCGTGCGCGTTCATTTGAATCCTCTGCGAGCCTGGTGTCGTCCCGCGGCGACGGGACGCGGGCCGTCCGCGAGCCGTGTTCCCGCGGCCGCCGTCCTCTTGTTTCGCGTCGACGACGGTTACGTCACCCGGTCCTTCGATCTGGAGTCGCAAGCGTTGCTCAACGAATTGGCCGACTACCAGCCTTGTACGTTGGACCAATGGGCGAATCACTCGGCCCTGGCGTCACCTGATGAACTGGTCGCCTTCTGCGACGAGCTGGCTCGGGCGGGACTGGTTTGCTTCGCCTGACGCTTGCCGAAGGGGAACTGCCGGGGGGGTCGAGTCCAGACGTAGAGTTGATCGATTCAGAAGATTCAGCCGTACGGACGTGCCGGAAGTCGTTGATGACACGTTCCTGCCGAACGCCGGGCCGTGTTACGTCATGCATAGCATGACCGACGAAAGGACGAATGAACCACTGTTTCGATTCTTCATGAACGACCGTCTGGCCACGTTGGTGAACTTCTTGACAACCGGTTCCGCGATTCGCGCCGCCCCGTTCCTTCGTCTGGCCGGAGCGGATATCCTACCAGCACGGTTGATGGGTTTCGGCAGCCCGCTACAACCAACCCGTTCGACCGTCCCAGACAGGTGCGGAAACCAAGCGTGCAGCGGCCTCCCTGCGGAAAGGCACCGAGACCATGAAAATCAAGCGTATCGCGTGCTACCAGGTCGACCTTCCCTTGCACGAGGGATCGTATAAGTGGTCCGGCGGAAAGTCGGTTTCCGTGTTCGACAGCACGATCGTCCGCGTTGAAACGGACGCCGGGTTGGTGGGCCATGGGGAAGTCTGTCCGCTCGGTCCGTTCTACTTGCCGGCTTATGCCGAAGGCGTCCGCGCGGGCGTGCGCGAGCTGGCACCGCACCTGATCGGCGCCAACCCGATGGACTTGTCTTGCTTGAACCAGCGCATGGACGCGGCGTTGAAGGGGCATCCGTACGTGAAGTCGGGGATCGACATCGCCTGTTGGGACATCCTGGGACAAGCCAGCAAGCAGCCCGTCTGCCGCCTGCTGGGTGGACGTTACGGTGACGATTTCGTTCTCTATCGGGCCATCTCGCAGGAATCTCCGGACGAGATGGCGGCCAAGGTTTCCGGGTATCGGGACGAAGGCTATCGTCGCTTCCAACTCAAGGTTGGCGCCGATGCCATCGAAGACATCGCCCGGATTCACGCCGTCGCGGCGGAGGTGGAACCGGGCGACCGGCTGGTTGCCGACGCCAACACCGGCTGGCTGATGCATGACGCCGCACGAGTGGTCCGCGGCGTCCGGGAGCTCGACGTTTACATCGAGCAACCATGCCTGGCCTACGAGGAGTGTCTCTCGATCCGGCGCAGAACCGATCATCCGTTCGTGATGGACGAGTCAATCGACGGCGTCGACACGCTCCTGCGCGGCTTCGCGGATCAGGCGATGGACGTCGTCAACATCAAGATCAGTAAGTTCGGCGGCCTGACGAAGGCGAAACTGGCTCGCGACCTTTGCGTCTCGCTAGGTATCGCCATGACCATTGAAGACAGTTGGGGCGGAGATATCACCACCGCCGCCATTGCGCATCTGGCCCACAGTACGCCCACGGATTACCTGTTCACGGCAACCGACTTCAATAGTTACGTAACGGTTAGTACGGCCGAAGGCGCACCGCAGCGAAGCAACGGGCGCCTGGCAGCCTCACTCGATGCCGGCCTGGGCGCCACCCCACGCTCGGAGGTCCTCCGCCAACCGGTGGTCGACTGCCACTAGTTCTTTTTTGATGTCAACGGGTAGCGGAGGCTTGCGGATGATCATCGGCGTTCCCAAAGAGGTCAAGCGGGATGAATATCGAGTGGCGATGCTCCCTGTCGGCGTGGAGGAGCTCGTCCGTCGCGGGCATACGGTGTTGGTCGAGTCGGATGCCGGAATTGGTTCGGGGTTGACGAACGACGAGTACCGGCGCGTTGGCGCCGAGCTGACGGGCGGCGCGGACGAGGTCTTCGCTCGGGCCGACATGATCGTCAAGGTCAAGGAACCTCAGCCGGAGGAGTTTCCCCGGATCCGTCCCGGGCAGACCATTTTTACCTACTTCCATTTTGCCGCCGACGTGAAGCTGACGGAGGCGATGTTGGCGAGCGGCGCGACCTGTGCGGCGTATGAAACCCTGCGGGACCACAACGGACACCTGCCGCTGCTGACTCCGATGAGTGAAGTGGCGGGGAGAATGAGCATTCAGGAGGGGGCCAAGTACCTCGAGCGGCCGCAGATGGGTCGCGGCATCTTGCTGGGCGGCGTGCCTGGCGTCGCGCCGGCCCACATCACGATTCTGGGCGGGGGCATCGTGGGTGCCAACGCGGCCAAGGTGGCAGCCGGGTTTCAAGCGGATGTCACCATCCTGGACATCAACATGGATCGCCTGCGGTATCTTGACGATGTCATGCCGCCGAACGTGAATGTCTTGTACAGCGACCGACACGTGATTCGCGAAGAGCTGCGGCTGGCCGACCTGGTGATCGGATCCGTCCTCATTCCGGGCGCCAAGGCGCCGGTGCTGGTCGACCGGGAAACGCTCAAGCTGATGAAGCCGGGAAGCGTGATCATTGACGTCTGCATCGATCAAGGCGGTTGCCTGGAGACGAGCCGGCCGACGACACACGGTAGTCCGACGTATGTCGATGAAGGCGTTGTGCATTATTGCGTGACGAACATGCCCGGGGCGGTCGGGCGAACGAGCACGTTTGCGCTCTGCAATGTCACGCTTCCCTGGGTTCTCAAGATCGCCCAACAGGGGCTCGAGCCGGCCGCGGGCGCGTCACCGTCGATCGCCTCGGCCGTCAACATCCACGCCGGTGCCGTCACCAACCAGGCAGTTGCGGAAACGTTCGACATGCCCTACAACCCGCTGGACCTGTAGGGCACGGTGCAGCTTCCGAGCAGGAGAGTTCATGAATACCGCCGACAAAGTTGAAACGGTACGCTGGGTCGGCGACGTCGACGGGCAGCTCGTCTTGATCGACCAGACCCTGTTGCCGGTCGAATTTCGGGAGATCACCTGCGGCACGTTGGAGGAAGTCTGGGAGGCGATCAAGGTGCTTCGTGTGCGGGGCGCGCCCGCAATCGGCATCGCCGCCGCCTATGGAGTCTGCCTCGGCTTGCAACCCTACGCCGCCGCCGACCACGACTCCTTCTTCGATCGGCTCGACGAAGTCGTCAAGTATCTGGGCGAAAGTCGCCCGACCGCAGTCAACCTGTTTTGGGCACTCCGCCGCATGGAGAAGCTAGCTGCGTCCCTCCGCCAATCCGCGTCCATCCGCGAGATCCGACTGGCACTGCTGGACGAAGCGCGAACGATCCATGAGGAAGACCGCCGCATGTGCCACGCGATCGGACGCCATGGGGCCGATCTCCTGACGCATGGCCAGGGCGTATTGACACACTGCAACGCGGGTGGGCTGGCGACGGCCGAGTATGGTACGGCGTTGTCCGTCTTCTTCACGGCCCAAGACCAGGGCAAACAGGTCCACGTCTTTGTGGACGAAACGCGCCCCCTGCTGCAAGGTTCGCGATTGACGGCTTGGGAGCTCAAACAGCGAGGAATCACTGCCACATTGATCTGCGATTCGATGGCGGCGCAGGTGATGCGCGAGGGCAAGGTACAAGCCGTGATTACCGGCGCGGATCGGATTGCCGCCAACGGCGACTCTGCCAACAAGATCGGCACGTACTCCGTTGCCGTGCTCGCCCGGGCCCACGGGATTCCTTTCTATATTGCGGCCCCTTCTTCGACGTTCGACCTGTCAATTGCCAGCGGGGCGGAGATCCCGATCGAAGAACGCGCCAGTGACGAGATCACCCACGGGTTCGGAAAGCCGACGGCTCCGGAGGGAGTCGCCGTCTACAATCCGGCGTTTGACGTCACACCGGCCGAGTTGATCAAGGCGATTATTACTGAACGGGGCGTGATCGATCCGGTCGCCACGGAGACAATCGCCGCCTGCCTGGGTGAGCCCGGGTAAGGGCCGCCATCGCATCAACCGGCGGATGACCTGCGGACCTAGGAAAAGTCGAGGCGATTGGTGCGGTCGGGAAATTCGAATCGCCGGCCCGTTTCCGGCCGAGCGGCTTGGGGGGCGAACCAGTCGTCCAGCAACACGGGCCCGTCGTTCGTCGTCTGGCTGATGGCTGCTAACCAGGCGGACTTCAGCAAACCGGCGCTGTCAAAGAGGCGCGGGTTCAAGCAGCCCATCACACCGGCCGCGATCTTGCGGTTCAGGTCGGCGTTGGGCGAGTTGGGAGACAGGCGCGTCTGGTAGGCCATGCGCAGGGAGGCCAGTACCAGGCAACGCTGCGTGCGACCTGCAGGACCCGCTCGCCACTGCGCGGCGAATTCGTCCAGCCGATCCCGCCGGAAACAGAACTCGACGACCTCATCCGGTCTCCCCAGCAGACTGAGCAGCAGATCCACCCAGCGTTCGGTCTGTTTCCGCAATCGATTCAAGCGAACGGCGTCTTCGATCCGCAACCCGTGGCCGTAGACGAGCAGGTTAAGTGCCCGCAAGCGGGTCTCCATCTGGCCGGATAGAACCACCCGCACCAAGGGAGACAATTCATGCCGCTCGTAGCGCGCCTCGTGGAGGCAGCAGACAGCAGCAAAGACGCGGCCGAGCACTTCGCTGGCGAGGATCTCTTCCAGCGTCGGCCGAATGGAAATCCACAGGTTCGCCGCCTGTTCGCTGGCCGAGGAGCAGACGCGCAGTGAGTGCCCTTTCATCTCGCGTGACCACCGCGCGGCGCGACATTGGGCGGCGGACCAATACAGGGCACCGCCGTCCGCCTGGAGGTGTTGTTCGCCGCCGAGCAGTAGTTCGCCACGCGTGGCCAACAGTCCGGCGAAGTCGATGAGCTCTCTGGTGTGCATGCGGTTCTAGGTCAATCGGTACGAACAGATGAGCGGCGTTGGCTGACGGCAGATGGGATGCACCGCACCCAGCGGGGGTCTGCGGTCGTCGTTCATTGGCGGCGTTCGAGCCCGAGGGGACAAGGGCTCGAACGCGCCGTTGAACTTTCGTCAGGAGATGGTCAATCCAAAATGCAAATCGAACGCCGGAGGCGGGCCGGGCGGAAAAATTTTTTCGGTGCGCCACTGCGATCTGCCTGGAGGGCAAGAGGTTACGGCAAATCGCTCCGCCGGGGATCCCGTGCCGACCGGAGGGTGACGTTGCCCTTCCGCAACATCCGGCCATCAAGGGCTGGTGGCATTTGACCACACGGTTCCCGTTTGCCACACGTCGGCTGGACCGAACCAGTGGGACAATTCGCACGTCCCCTGGGAAGATGTACGGCGCGATGCGGGGAGGGTACGGATCGGGTGCGCGGGCTCGCCGGGGGGCGAACGACCGCCTGACCACACCCAGGGAACGACCGCCCCATCAAGTTGACCTCCGCCTGATCCGGTCGTCGGATCGACCCGCTATCGATGTTGCGGGCGCGGCAAGACGCTGCGGGGAAACGGAGACGAGTAGCTGGCGCCGATCACTGCGTCGTGTTCATCCACGCCCGCTTCAACGTTCCCGTGCCGGTTGCGAAAGGGATGGTCCCGCCAGGGCGAATCGGTCATCGCGATCGAGATGAATTCGACGTGGCCGTCCTCATAGAGAAAGTTACGGCCTCGCCCTGCATGGCTGTCGTGGCGGGACTGGTCGGGAATCACTTGCGGGGCGTCCGACATGAGCGGAAAACTGGCTCGACCCTGGTTGCGTGGTGCCGCGTATCGGCCATTCGTGACGACGCCCAGGGAGTAGCCGTAGCTTCCGCCCGTTCGCTGGTGGATGAGGAAGATCGCCTCCTGGGCGGCCTGATCGATTTCCGCCAGCGTCGGCAACCGGTAACCGGCCGATTCGTCGGCCTGGGGAGAAGCGGGGCAAATCAACACGCCGGGATCGTCCAGGTACCCGGTATCGACCAGCGTCGGTGCGTAGACTCCGGCGAAGGCCCGATTCCCTTCGCTGGCAACACAGGGAAAAAAGCCGCCTCCCAGCTTGTCGCTATAGTTGACCAGGGCCAGGCCCAATTGCCGCAGATTGTTCTGACAATGTTTCAGGCGAGATGCATACCTGCTGCTGGCGATGGCCGGAAAGAAGATCATCACGGCGGCGAGCACAATTCCGGCGGTCACCACAACATCGGCGACGGAGGTCCGTGCCCGCGTACTCAGCGATTCGGGCATCCCATGGGCCAACGGGGCGGCGCGTGTCTCGACCGGCTCACGATCCCGGTGTGCGGCAACCTGGGCGCATGCCCGCTGTGCCAGGCCGGGCGGAGGTTCGATTTCGAAATCTCCTTCCCGCAGCGGGTCGATGGACTTGCGGAGCAACTGAAGTTCTTCCCACAGCGTTGGATCGTCTTCCAGCTGCCGCTCAACGTGCAGACGTTCCTCCTCGTCTAACGCATCCAACAGATACCCGAGCAATTGCTCTCTGAGGTGATTATTCACGGTCGGTCGATCTTCGCAGTCACTTGGTGTGCGTTTGATTCCAATGCTCGTTCAACTTCTGGATCGCCGAATGGATTCGGCTCTTTACGGTCCCGACGGGAATGCTCAACACGTCCGCCGCTTCGCGGTACTTCATTCCCTGGTAATAGACCAGGGTGACCACGCTCCGCATCTGATCGGTTAATTCGCCGAGCGCTTCCTGGACCCACTGGCCGCTTTCCAGGCGGCTGACTTCCGTCAGCGGGTCCGGCCCTTCACTGGTCAGCAGGTCGCCCAAGGTCGTATCTTCGTCGGCTTCGCCGTTGGGAACCCGATCGAGGCTCAACGCCCGATGCCGTTTGTCGCGGCGCTGGGCGTCGATCGCGGCATTGGTCGCAACCGCGTAGAGCCAGGGTCGGAATCGACGGCCCTGTTCAAACTGCTGGCACTTCAGATGCACGAGCAGGCAGGTGGCTTGGAAGACATCCTCGGCCATCTCTGCACTGCCGAGGTACCGGCGCAGGTAGCAGAACAACTCACGCTCGTACCGATAGACCAATTCGTCAAACAACGCCCGACGCCCGGTTGCTCGATAGCACAGCAACAGCTCCTCGTCCGACATTTGTGCCGTCAACGAGTCCGACGACGGCTGACGGTCGGCCGCCTCGAGGTGTTGTGAATTCTGGTAAGTCGTCGCCATGATCTCTGTTACGTTCCGATTTGAGGAGAGTTCGAGCGATTTCCGGGCGCAGGCAAGAAAAATGGAATTCGTATCCTGCCCGGGAACCCGGATTCATTCTAGCAGCCGGCGGCTGGCCGGGCGAACGCCAGCCGTTGCAAGTCCACAGGCCCGTGAATTGACATCCTCGTGAATTGACACCCTAGAAACAGCGTCCTACACTCACGGCTTTCTAACATGCACAATCCGTGCCATTGGATACCAAGTGTCCCAAGAACGCTACCGTTGGGCGACGCCCGGCGACGTTAACGCCTTTTTTGGCCTGATGTTAGACAACATCGCCGACCTCTTGCTGACGGTCGGTCTGCTGGTTGCCGTTTTTGGATTTCCTACAAACGTGGCCCTTCGCTACATGGTGCCCGGCACCGCGATCGGCGTGTTTGTGGGGGACATGCTGTTCTTTTGGATGGCCCTCCGCCTAGCCAAACGGACGGGCAGGACCGACATCACGGCGATGCCCTTGGGGCTCGACACACCCAGCACGTTCGGCATGGTCTTTTTTGTGCTGGGCCCGGCATTTCTGGCCAAGAAGCAGGCCTTGGGGGTCGTCGACGGCACCGATCCGGGGGATCCGCGAATCTTGGAGGCGGCGATCTATGCCTGGCACATCGGCGTCTGCTCGATCTTCATCAGCGGCCTGTTCAAACTCCTCTGCGCCGTCGGTTCGAACTGGGTGCGGCGGGTCGTCCCGCGGGCCGGCCTGCTGGGTTCCCTGGCCGGAATCGCGTTGGTGTTGATTAGCTTCTTGCCCTTCACCGAGGTCCTGCATTTTCCGGTGGTGGGCCTGGTGGCGTTGGCCCTGATCCTGATGACACTGGTCGCGAGAATCCCCACCTTTGCCAAAGTCCCGGGGGCGCTGGCGGCCCTTTTCACCGCGGGCACGATCTACTACGCCATGGTCGCCGCCGGGTTGCTCGACCACGACTGGAGCCAGTTGGAAACGGCGCGGTCCGCCCTGCTTCCATTCGAATGGACCCAGGTATTCGGCTTTCAATGGACCAGCGTCCTGGTGGACTCGATCATGTACCTGCCGGTGGTGATCCCGTTCGCCCTGGCGACCGTGGTGGGGGGCATCGACTGTACGGAGAGTGCGGCCGCATCGGGTGACGAGTTCGACACCGGCCAGGTGGTGGCGGTCGAAGCGGTGGCCACGATCGTCGCCAGTCTTTGCGGTGGAGTGATTCAAACGACGCCCTACATCGGGCACCCCGCTTACAAGGCGATGGGGGGCCGCGCCGCCTACACCCTGGCAACCGCCCTCTTCATCGGCTCGGCCGGGTTACTGGGTTATTTTGGATTTCTCTACGCCATCATCCCCAAGGCGACCGTGTTCCCAATCTTGATCTTCATCGGTCTCGAAATCACGTCGCAGAGTTTTCAGGCGACACCCAAACGGCACTACCCGGCCGTCGTGATGGCCTGCGTGCCGGCGTTGGCATCGCTGGTGCTGATCTTCATCGACAAGTTCCTAGGGGAGATGGCGGCCCACGGCATCGGGCTCGAACAACTCAGTGCGGCCCTCCAGGTCGAGGTTGCCACCATCCGGGCGCTGGGCAACGGGTTTATCGTCACCAGCCTGGTCTGGGCCTCCGTGCTGGCCGCCATGATCGACCGCAAGCTGCGCGTGGCCGCGATGTACCTGGCCGCCGCTGCAGTTTTCAGCCTGTTTGGTATCATGCACTCGCCCTTTCCCGGCGCGGCAATGTTTCTGGCCTGGGATCTGGACCCGTCGCTCCGCCAGACGCCCCTGTCGTACGCCGCCGGCTACACCATCGTCGCCCTCATGATGATTAGCTGGGATGCCTGGCTGCGACGTTCCGGAAACAACCTGCCCCCACAGGAGTTAGAACCTTGAATCTGAAACGTGTCCTCGAACCCGAGGTGATGGACACGGAGGACGAAGCGCGCGATTACGATTCGATGGATCACGCCGCCGTCAACCAGGCGTTTGTGGACGATCTGCTGGCCGGAGGCGAGGTGCGGGGCGACGTGATCGACCTGGGAACGGGGACCGCGCAAATCCCGATCCTCCTCTGCCAGCAGACGGATGACTGCCGTGTGATGGCGATCGACCTTTCGATCGCCATGCTCGACCTGGCTCGCCTGAACATCGAAGTCAACAGCCTGATCGACCGTATCAGCCTGGCACACGTCGACTCGAAGTCGCTTGACTATGACGACGACGCGTTTGACGTGGTGATCTCCAACAGCATCGTGCACCATATACCGGAACCGTCGGCGGCCATCGCCGAGGCCGTGCGGGTGGTTAAGCCGGGTGGTCGGCTGTTCTTTCGGGACCTGCTCCGCCCCGCCGATGGGGCAACGGTCGAGCGACTGGTGGCCACGTACGCCGCCGGGGCCGATCCGCACCAGCGCCAGATGTTCGACGACTCGCTCCGAGCCGCCCTGTCGCTGGACGAGATCCGTGACATCATCACCTCCCTCGGATTCGACTCGACGTCCGTCACCGCCACTTCGGACCGCCATTGGACATGGGATGCCGTGAGACGTTGAGTCCACGCCGCCGCCCGCCAACCTGAACACTTCGAACAAGAAGCCTCGCAGAACAAGCAGCCACCCATGCGCCAATACCTGGAACTGTTGCAGCACATACTCGATCACGGCACGGCAAAGGAAGACCGTACCGGCACGGGGACGTTGAGCACGTTTGGCCATCAAGCGAGGTTTGACCTCAGCTCCGGCTTTCCCCTGATGACGACCAAGAAGCTGCACTTGAAGTCGATTGTGCACGAACTGCTGTGGTTCTTACGGGGCGACACCAACACCAGGTACCTGAACGACCATGGGGTTACGATTTGGGATGAATGGGCGGACGACCAGGGCAATCTGGGACCGGTCTACGGCGCCCAGTGGCGAAGCTGGCCCACCCCTGACGGCGGCACGATCGATCAAATCAGTGATGTTCTGAACCAGATCCGGGCGAATCCCGACTCTCGCAGACTGATCGTCAGCGCCTGGAACGTTTCGGAACTTTCGCGGATGGCTCTTCCCCCCTGCCATTTGTTGTTCCAGTTTTATGTTGCAGAGAATCGGCTCTCCTGCCAACTCTATCAACGCAGTGCCGATGTCTTTCTGGGCGTCCCGTTCAATATCGCCTCGTATTCCCTGCTGACGTTGATGGTCGCCCAGGTCTGCAACCTGCAACCGGGCGAGTTCATTCACACACTGGGAGACGCGCACCTCTACGTAAATCATCTGGAGCAGGCCAGGCAGCAGTTGCAGCGCGCGCCGCGGCCGCTCCCGCGACTCACCCTCAACCCACAAGTCACCTCGCTGTTTGATTTTCGATACGAAGACTTTGAGTTGACGGATTACGATCCCCATCCCCACATCCGTGCCCAGGTGGCCGTTTAACCCGCGTGCTGTGCAGACGGCTTGGCGCCTGCCGCAGATTGTCGCGACCGGCTGGTCGTGACGAGCATTCCCGCCGGGCGGCAACGTTCGGCGATCGTCTGCCGGTCAATTGAGATGCCGCGTCCGACGGCAGGCAATCCGCACGCCGGCCTTCCTTTCCCACCCGAACCGCAAGAGCCACCAGCAACGATGACCGTGTCCCTGATTGTCGCGATGGCCCGCAACGCCGTGATCGGTAACGAGGGTGATCTTCCCTGGAGGCTCTCGGCAGACCTGCGTCGCTTCAAACAACTGACGATGGGACATGCCGTCATCATGGGAAGAAAGACGTACGAATCGATCGCCCGCCGTCTGCCCCAACAGCTCCTCCCCGGACGAACGTCGATCGTGATCACCCGGCAGGAAGACTACGCTGCGGCCCCTGGGGCGATCGTGACAGGCAGCATGGGCGAGGCGCTGGAGGCCGTGGCCGGCGACCCCGAAGCGTTCATCATCGGCGGAGCCCAGATCTACCGCGCTGCGCTACCGCTGGTCGACCGCATTTATATTACCGAGGTTCAAGCCAACGTTGATGGCGACACCGCGTTTCCGGCCTGGGACCGGTCCCAATGGGAACTCATCGAACAGTCCGATCATGCTGCCGACGAGCGGAATTCATACGATTACAGCTTCCGCGTCTACCAACGGCGGAGCCGGATGCCCGATCCGCAGCAATAACGTGCATCATCCGTCAGCCGTCGGGCGTTAGCTCCGATGATTCATCAGCCGTCGGGCGTTAACCCCGATGATTCATCAGCCGTCGGGCGTTAGCCCCGGTTCCGTTGATCGCCGAGCAAGCAAAACACCAACACCGTCCGGCGGAAATGCACGGCGGTGCAGGCAAGTCCTCTAACATTGATCGCGATACAACGACTTGCACTGAACCGTTGTTCGATCAAGGGGTTCCGGGCTAGCTGCGGGCGAAGATCTCGGTCAGCACAGCTTGGGCCGCTTCCCACTGATCGGCGGCTGCCTCAAAGTCGACATCCATCCACCGCACTTCCTCACCAGGCAGCGCCCGGGACGACTCCGCCACGGCCGGATTGACGGGAAACTGGGCGCTCCGCCCGCGGGCCAGTCGCACTTCGACGTCTGGCGACAACAGGTAATCCAGCAGACGACGCGCGTTTTCCGGATGGGGGCTGCCTTTCATCAGGCAAAGGGTATTTGGGATGAACAGGGCCCCCATCTCGTCCGGTCCTTGATCGGGAAAGATGATCCGCACCGGCCGGCCCTGATCGATCTCGATGATCGCATCGTCCGTGTCGGTCAGGCCAAAGGCAAGCTGCCCACGTCCGACGGCGGCAGCCACCTGCTTGTTGCCCGACATGACTTGCGCCTGGTCGTGGATCTTTCGAAAGAAATCCGTGGCTTCCTCGTCGCCCCAGCGAGCGAACAGCACGGCAGCGTGCGTCGCCGTCGTGCCGAACCGCGGTTTGGCGATCCCGACCTGACCTTTCCAACGTGGATCGACCAGGTCGAGCACCGAGGAGGGCAGGTCGGCATCGGCGACGATTTCCGTGTTGACCAGCAGAACGCGTGCCCGGGCGGCGAGCCCACACCAGTGGCCGCCCGCATCGCGATAGGCAGCCGGGAAATTCGCGGCACTCGGTGAAGCGTAGGCTTCCAAAAGCCCTTCCCGCTGCAGCCGCAACGTGTGCAAAATCTCATTGTTCCAAAACAAGTCACAGCGCGGCCGGCTCTGCTCACCCATGATGGCGGCCACCAACTGGACGGTCTTGGTCGATTCGATATCATATTTCGCGCGCACCTGAATTTTCTCGGCCGCCTCGAAGTCGTCCAGAATCGGCTCGGAAAACTCGCGGTCGAGGGCCGCATAGACGACCACTGCTCGGTCATTGGCAGACCAGCAGCCAGCGGACAGGGAGACCAGCCCCGCCAGCAGTCCGGCAACGCCGAGCTGACGAGCGGTCGTCGAGCGGGCCTGGCCGAAGTTGGAATTTCGATTCGTGACGATGTTCATGCGGCGATGCATAGCTGGATGTGGGACGCTCGGTTGTTCCGCCCCGCAAATCGGCCGGGCTCGTTCTGCGGTCGCTCCCATGAGCCCGTCGACGAGCCAGCCGTGAATCATCTGCAAACGCGGAAAAATGGCCGACCTGGTGTCACTCAGGAGCGTTGCCATTTCTTAGAATAGCGGTTGGCGGGCGAGCCAACCATCCTCGACAGAGCCGAGTACAGACCAATGAACAAGCGGGCGTGGAAGCCGAAATGCTGGTGGCGAATCCAGGCTGCCCTGTCCTGCATCGTGGCCGCAAGCTGCGGCGGCCAACCGGCAAGCACGCCGGCGCCCCGGTCCACGGCGCCGCCGGCCGCGTCGTCTGCGGCGCAGCCTGTCGACGCGTCTCCAGCCGCCTCACAACCGCAAAACGACCCGCGAGCGAGCCGGGATGCGGAACCACAATTGCCGTCCTCGCAGGTGGAGGCAGAGTTGCCGGACGGAAGGCCGCCTCGCACCGGCCTGGGAGATCTCCTGGCAGGAGAAGAACTCGACGATCTATTCAGTGGTGAAGGTGCAGGAAAGTTTGGCAACTTCGAGCTGCCGGAGATTAATCACGAGCGGGTGGCGGCCATGGGGATCCGCAAGCTCAGCGGGCGCCACCTTGAGCTCTACACCGACCTGCCGGCCAGCCCGGCCGTTGATGAATTGCCCCAAGTGTTCGATTTGGCGGTGCCCCAATGGTGCGATTATTTTGACGTCGATCCGGCCGTGGCCGCGTCATGGCGGATGGTCGGCTATCTAATGAACGACAAGACGAAGTTTGAACGGGCCGGCCTCTTGCCCGCCGATCTGCCCCCCTTCCTGAACGGTTTTCAACGGGCTGCCGAATTATGGTGGTACCAGCAACCGAGCGACTACTACCAGCGCCTGCTCTTGTTGCACGAAGGAACGCACGGATTCATGCAATGGGCGTTGGGTGGCGCCGGTCCCCCCTGGTACATGGAAGGAGTCGCGGAATTGCTGGGAACTCATACCTGGGAGGACGGCAAGCTGCAGCTCAACCAGTTCCCCCAGAGCAAGGCAGCCTCACCCCACTGGGGCCGCATCAAGGTCATCAAGACGGATACGGCCGCCGGGCAAGGCAAGTCACTGGAGGAGATCATGCGTTACGATGCGACGGCTCATCTCCGCGTCGAACCGTATGCCTGGTGTTGGGCGGCGGCGGCCTTCTTTGACGGCAACCCGGCCTGTCGTCCGGCGTTTCGACGCATGCAGAAGCAGGCGCGCAACAAGACCTTCGCCTTCTCCAACGCGTTTCAGAATTCGCTGTCGGACGAGTGGCTCCATATCACTCGCCAGTGGCACGTTTTTGTTCTCAACATGGAGTACGGTTTCGATGTCGCGCGCGAAGCGATTGAGCGCAAACCGGCGGTCGCGCTTCCTGCCGCCGGCGCGGATGTCACGCTGGCTGCCGATCGTGGCTGGCAATCGTCCGGCTACCTGCTGGAGGCCGGGCACACCTACCAAATCGAGGCCGGCGGTCGCTACCAGGTCGGCAACGAACCGCGGCCCTGGTGGTGCGAGCCGAACGGGATCACCTTGCGATATTACCGCGGCGCGCCGCTCGGCATCTTGCTCGGCTCGGTCGTCGACGAGACGACTCCGCCCGGTTCGTCAAGCGTCCTGACGCGGCCGGATGTACTTGGAACGCGGGTCGAGGCGCCGGTCGAGCGGAGCGGCACGCTGTATCTGCGGATCAACGATTCACCGGCCGAGCTGGCCGACAACGCAGGCCAATTCACGGTCCGCATCACGCCGCTGTTCAAGGGACCGGCAACGCCCGAGTGATCACCCTGGCGGTGCGGCTCCGCAGGCCAGGATCTTCGGCAATTCGTTCAGATCGAGGTTGCCGCCCGAGAGTACGGCCACCACCGTCTGCCCGCGAAAACGATCCGGCTGCCGGGCCACCGCGGCGACCGTCGCGGCACCCGCCCCTTCGGCCAGGTTGTGCGTGTCCTGAAGCAGGAAGAACGCGGCTGCCCGCATCTCGTCTTCTTCCACCAGGATGACGTCATCCATCAGTTCGCGCATGATTTCGAGCGTCAGCTCGGCCGGAGTCCCCGTCGCCATTCCCTCCGCCCAGGTCTCGATCCGGGCGTCGGCTTCCCACCGGCCGGACGCCCACGAGCGGGCAACGGCGGATGCGCCGGCGGCCTGCACGCCGATCACCTGGGTCGCCGGTCGGCGGTGCTTGGCGACCAGGCAGGTCCCGCAGACGCCGCTGCCGAGCCCAATCGGAACGAGGATCACATCGGGTTCCGGCAAACGTTCAAAGATCTCCCAGGCCATCGATCCAACGCCGGCAATCAGCAACGGCTCGTTGGCCGAATGCACATAACGACCTCCGAATGTCTGCGCGATCTGCTCGACATACCGGCGCGCTTCGTCAAAGTTGCGTCCCTGCTCAATCACCTCGGCCCCCAACAACCGCATCGCTCGGTACTTATCCGGATTGCCGTCCGCGGGAACGACAATCTTGCAGGGACAATTGACGTGGCGAGCGGCAAACGCCAGTGACTGGCCGTGGTTGCCCGTGGAAACTCCCAACAAGCCCCCCGCCAGCTCCTCCGCCGCCAGCGACTGCACCAGGTTGATCCCGCCACGCACTTTGAACGCACCAACCGGTTGATGGTTCTCATGCTTCACATACAGCTCGCAGCCCAGCCGATGAGACAATCCCGGCCATTGAAGCAGGGGTGTCGGCTGGAGCACGGAATGCACTCGGGGTAACGCGTCTTCGACATCCTGGTATGTAACCGGTAACATGGGGTCCTCGAAGATTGAGTCCGGTCGAAAACAACGGTTGCTGCCGATGACGCGCAGAGGCTTGCGCAACCACATCGACGGCAGATCATTCTACCGGAGCCACGGCCTCCATGATGCCCGCGGGGGAACTCGACTGCCGCTGCGTCTACCACTGCGGAAGGTGCGCAGGTCGAGCACCGTCACGACCGGATCGATCGGCGGCCACAAGGCGAAAGCCGGCGGTTGAACCCGGCCAAACCGATCCCCGGAGGGTCGCCGAGATCGCCATCATGGCAGGCAATGTCGATTTTGTTCTTTTCCACTTTTCTTCGTCATCGAGCTGACGCGTGAACGCTATTAAGATTAGGGAACGCTCCGAAACTCGCCGCCTCGCTTGCATCGTGGGACAGTTTCGAAGGGAGCGAGCGTTGGGTGCGAGCTCAGGAACGCGCCAAGAGCAACTGCCATCTGCGCAGCCGCAGGGACCTGTGGGCCGCCGTGAACGACCCGTTCCCGCTTCGTGCCAGGCTGCAGGACGTCATGCACAGCATGACCTACGGAATGACGAAATATCGGCGGCTTCAACTCGCCTGCAACTTACCGTCGCTGGACGGTAGGTTCAGCGGACGTCCAGGAGCTGTTGTTCGCTGGTTGCTGAGACTTATCCAGAGGAACAAGGTGTGATGCCACAGACAACCACGAGACAACACTGGAAAGCAACAAGCGTCGCGGTGCTGGGCCTTGTGCTGGCTTGTACGGGGCTGACACTCGCAGCGCTCAGCAACCCGTCGCGGTTTTCGTCGAACGTGAGGAACGACAAGTACATTGACTTGTTGGCAGGCGGCGGATTGGCATGCACGCTCGTTGGTACCGGTCTGTTCGTCTTGGCGGTCAACCGAACGACCGCATCAATGACGCGACGTGACAAGGCGAGGGCCAATCTTGGGATCGGTCTCGGTGCCGTGTTTCAACTGGCCGGCGTGTTGCTGACGGGGCCCATGCAGTGGCACGACCTGTCGGGACTTGTCGTGATTCTGGCCAGCTTGCCCTTATTCGTGTGGGGCGCGATGCACTACGCCCACGGAAAAGGGCAGCCCAAATGGCTGGGATGCGCCGGTCTGTTGGGCATCGTCGGTCTCGTCATTCTGATGGTGCTGCCCGACAGGCGGGACGTTGATGTAATAGATCACGAGTCGGACATCGAATTCGGGCAGGGTTGATGCCGCTTGACGCGCCCTCGTTGATCCGCTGGCTGACGTCGGGCGTCTGTATGCAGAGCGTCGGTACTCAAATGCGGATCGGCGATGATACGTCGCCACGTCAGGCAGCGGGTGACCATTTTGCCGGCTCGAGGCAGCCCCAATTCACGACCGAACGGGCGTCCTGGCGGGCGGATGAGCGACGTTCGTCTACATCACCCGCTCCGGTTTCGGCTAAGATGGTACACGTCCTGTCTCAGGGAGGATGCGCGTTCAGATCGACTTCGCCTCGGAGGAATGGCCCGCGATGCTCGCCTTACACGATCAATCAACTCGGTTATGCGACGGAATGAGCCGTCGCCAATGGATGCGCGTCGGCGGACTGAGTGCGCTCGGCCTCAGCATGCCGCATCTGATGGGGAACGCGATCGCCGGTCCGTCGGCCGGACGCGTCGCACCGCACCCTGAGCGCCGCGCCAAGGCATGCATCGTGCTGTTCCTCCTGGGTGGGCCTCCGCAGCACGAAACGTGGGATCCGAAGCCCGACGCACCGGCCGAAATTCGGGGCGACTTTCAGCCGATTGCCTCGGCAACACCCGGACTTCAAGTGGGCGAGTTGATGCCGCTGACCGCCAGGCTGACTGACCACATCGGCGTTCTTCGGGCGATGTCGACCAACGACAACGCCCATTCTTCGAGTGGTTACTGGATGTTGACCGGGCGTCCCCACCAGCCGATGAACAAGGAGAACGCGTTGCCCGGCGCGCCCAACGACTGGCCCTGTGTCGGTGCGGTGGTCCGCCACCTGGCCGGTGATGGAGGCCGTCTGCCGGCCGCCGTGCGGTTGCCGGAAGAGATCTGGAATACGGGCCGGATTGTCTGGCCGGGCCAGGACGCCGGCTGGCTGGGGCACACGGCGGACCCCTGGCTGCTGGAATGCGATCCGAACGCGGCCGATTTCCAGGTCCCCGATCTGAAGTTGCCGGGCGACATCACGCCGCTGCGGGTCGATCGGCGTCGCTCGCTGCTGGACAACGTCAACCGCCACCTGGACGGTTTGGAGCGTGGTGGATCGGTCGCCCGGTGGAGCGGTTTGCGACAGAAAGCGTTCGACCTCTTGCGATCACCGGAGGCGCGGGCGGCCTTTGCGATCGAGAAAGAACCTGCCCAGGTTCGCGAGCGTTATGGTCGCAATCGTTTTGGGCAGAGTGTTCTGATGGCGCGGCGGTTGGTCGAGGCGGGCGTTTCGCTGGTGCAGGTCAATTGGACGCGGTGGAAAGACGACGAGAACGTGGCCCCGGCCTGGGATACGCATGCCAAGAACAGTGAACGGCTCAAGAAGGCGCTCATGCCCCCCATGGACCAGGCTTACTCTGCCCTGCTGGAAGATCTGCACGATCGGGGAATGCTCGACGAGACCCTGGTCGTTTGGATGGGCGAATTCGGCCGCACGCCGAAGGTGAACGCGCGCGGCGGCCGCGATCATTGGGGGCACGTCTTCTCGGCAGCTTTGGCGGGAGGCGGGATCCAGGGTGGAACCGTGCATGGTGAATCGGACCCGCAAGGCGGTTATCCTGCCGGCGGCCGCGTCGAGCCGCACGATCTGGCCGCCACGATCTTCGACTGCCTCGGCTATCCGCCGGAAACCGTCATTCGCGACCCGCTGGGCCGACCGCTGGTGATTAGCAAAGGCCAACCGATCAGGGCCCTGTTGGGTTAGGGTCGCGCGAAACGAACCGCGCAGCTCGCGTGACATCAACGGCCAACGCCGGAGGTCATTCACTCCACCCAACTCACCCTCGCCACAAATTGACCACTTTGGCTATACTGTTGGCCCGCCAGGCGGCATCGCCCGGCGCTCGGCCAGAGAAGCCGGCAGTGGCGGGTCGCCCGCATCAATGACGGGCAGGATTCAGATGCGGTATCGATGGTCGCGAGGCTGGACACCGCCGGCGGCGGTTGCCCGCGACGGCCACCCGCGGACGGGTCTCAGTCGGGTTCGGTGCGTGTCTGTTCCGCGTCACGTGCGGGCATCGCAGGGCGGTGTTGAGGACGGGATATCAAGATGGGTCCGTGCATCAAGCGGGCCATATTCTACGGAGCGATTGCATGAAGGACGCGTTCGATTACGACCAGCAAAGCACGCTGTTCGGGCACCCAACCGGCCTGTTCACGCTTTTCTTCGCCGAAATGTGGGAGCGGTTTTCGTATTACGGCATGCGTTCCCTGCTGGTGTTCTACATGCTCAAGGGGTTCCTGGGCTACGGCGATAGTCAGGCGTACGAGGTCTATGGAGCGTACACCTCGCTGGTCTACATGACGCCCTTTTTTGGCGGCATGTTGGCGGATCGGATCCTGGGTTCTCGACTGGCCGTGGTATGGGGCGGTTTTCTGATGGCGGCCGGCCATGGGCTGATGGGCATCGAACATGAGATGGCCTTCTTCCCGGCGCTGGCACTGATCATTGCCGGGAACGGATTTTTCAAACCGAACATTTCCACGATGGTTGGCGAACTGTACCCGGCCAGCGCCAAGGCCAGGCGCGACGGGGGGTTCACGATCTTCTACATGGGGATCAACCTGGGAGCGGCCATGTCGCCCCTGCTGTGCGGTTACATCGGCGAGACCTACGGCTGGCACAAGGGATTCGGACTGGCCACCATCGGCATGCTGGCCGGCATCGCCGTGTTTGTCGCGCCCACCGTCATCGCCCAATTGCTGGTCGGTCTCGGGGCACTCGGCGGAGCCTACTTGCTGCTCTTTGAGCACCCGGACAACCCGTATTCGACCGCCATCAACGTCTTCGTGATGCTGGCCCTGCTCGGTTCGGCGATTGCTTCTTGCTGGGCCCTCAGTCGAGGCGGGCTGCCCAAAGCGGTCGGCGGGCCACCTGGCAAGGAAACCCTGAAGCGGCACGGCTGGAAGGTCGTTGTGGGAACGCTGGCCCTTGTTCCCGTGATTTCGCTGCTGGTCTCCGGATTCTCACTGTTCACCGCGGATGGAACCTCCGTCAGCCTGATTGCCCCCAGCATCACCGAGCAACTGGCGGAAAGCAAAAATGCCGTCGTGCAGGTACTGGCAGTGGTCGTCGACCAGATCAGCAAGCCGGCGGGGTTGATCCTGATGTTGGCCGGATTAACCTCCTTTGTTTACTTGATGCGCGAGTCGCTCCGGATGGACAAGGTGCCGCGCGAGCGAATGTTTGTGGCCCTGATTTTGATTTTCTTCTCGATTCTCTTCTGGTCGTTCTTCGAACAGGCGGGCAGTTCGATCAGCAACTTCACCGACCGGAATGTGGATCGCGTCTTCGCGGAACGCACGATCGGTCCGGAGGATGTCGGCACGACCATCCGGCTGCAACCGACCCAGGAGCAGTTGGGTTACCTCGACGGTGACCAGCAGGTGGCAATGGACTTGCTGACGGAGTGGCGGAAGGAGAACGAAGCGGATCCGGACTTCACCATTGAGTGGCAGGTGGTTGACGGCAACCAGGGAATGCAGGTGGCCGAACGGGTGGACGAGATTCCGGCCAGCACGTTTCAGTCGGTGAACCCGATTTTCATCCTGGTGTTCGGTCTTGTCTTTGCGTGGCTCTGGACGAGCCTGGGGCGCTTTGAACCGAGTGCCCCGTTCAAGTTTGCCCTCGGCCTGCTGCAGTTGGGGCTCGGCTTTCTGGCCCTCTGGTACGGAGCAGAGACCGCCACCGAACGCGGAATGGTCGGCCTGGAATGGCTCTTCGTCGGCTACCTGTTTCATACCACGGGGGAACTCTGCCTGTCGCCGGTCGGGCTGTCGATGATGACGCGTTTGTCACCCAAACGGCTGGGAAGCACGGTGATGGGGACGTGGTTTCTGGCGACCGCCTTCTCGCAGTATCTGGCGGCCATCATTTCGCAGTTCACCGGTGTCTCCCACGGGGGCGGGGAAACGACGATCCCGATCCCCAAGGAGTCGGTCGATGTTTACGGGGACGTGTTCTTTAAGATTGCGGTGGCTTCGTCAATTTCCGCCTTCTTCTGTTTCCTCCTGGTGCCGCTCATGAAAAAATGGATGCACGAGGATGTCGCTGTCGAGGATTAGCTGCTGCGCGTAGCGGAGGGCCTCGCCGCGGGCCGGCGTTCTGAATACTGGACCGCTGCGGCATGAACCACAAGAGAGGCAGGAGTGTCGGCCGCGATGGTGGAGGCTCGCACGGGCGGGTCCGGTGTGCCGACCGGTACCGATTGGGTGAGGAGGACGAGCGAATGCGACGCAGAGACTTCATGATTGGCTCGGCCGCGTTGACCAGTGGCATCGGAACGCTGGGGCTGACCGGCCGCGGGCGCGGTGAGGACGACCATCGGCTCCATCTGCACGGTGCTTGCGGTGCCACCTACGCGTCGCCGCAAGACGCCATGCTGGCCGCACCGGAAACGATCGCCTACGTGCCGGCGATTCGTGTCGGGACCGGTGTCAACAAGCCGGACTACCTGGCGACGATCGACGTCGATCCGAAGTCGTCCTCGTACGGGAAGATCATCCATCGGCTGGAAATGCCGCACGTCGGTGACGAGCTGCATCATTTCGGTTGGAACGCCTGCAGCAGTTGTCACGGAGACCCGACCAAGTCGCGCCGCTTCATCGTGCTGCCCGGCCTGCATTCCAGCCGGATTCATATTGTGGACGTGATCGACCCCCGCGCGCCCAAACTGTTCAAGGTGATCGAGGGCGATGAAATCAAGCGGCGGACGCAGCTTTCGGCGCCGCACACGGTCCATTGTCTGCCGGACGGCCGGATCATGGTTTCCATGCTGGGTGACGCCCAGGGACGCGCGCCGGGCGGGTTCTTGCTGCTGGATGAGAAGTTCGAGATCGCCGGGCGGTGGGAAAAAGAGAGCGCGGCGATGAAGTTCAGCTACGACTATTGGTATCAGCCGCGGCACAATGTGATGGTCAGCAGCCAGTGGGCGGCGCCCAACACGGTCCGCCAGGGATTCAAGCTGGAGGATGTCAAGGCGGGCAAGTACGGCCAGTCGATCGACTTCTGGGACTGGGAGCAACGAACGATTGCCCAGTCGATCGACCTGGGTGGCGAAGGACTGATTCCGCTGGAGGTTCGCTTTCATCATGATCCCAACAGCGTGCACGGGTTCGTCGGCGCGGCGCTCAGCAGTTCCATGTGGCACTGGTATCGGGCCGATGGCCGATGGCAGGCGGACAAGGTGATTCAAGTCGAACCGGTCGAGGTGGACGGCTGGCCGTTCCCGGTTCCCGGCCTGATCACCGACCTCGTCCTGTCGCTGGACGATCGCTGGTTGTATTTCTCCAACTGGCTGCATGGCGATATTCGCCAGTACGACATGCTCGATCCGGCCAACCCCAAGCTGACCGGCCAGCTCTGGCTGGGCGGTGTTTTGCAGAAGGGCGGCCGGCAGGGGCCGCACACGCTGGAAGGGGGGCCGCAGATGCTTCAGTTGAGCCTGGATGGCAGGCGGCTGTACGTCACGAATTCGCTGTATAGCGCATGGGACGACCAGTTCTATCCCGATCTGGCCAAGCGAGGCGCCTACATGCTGCAAGTCGATTGCGACACCCAACAGGGCGGCCTGAAACTCAACGAAACGTTCCACGTCGATTTCGCGAAGGAGCCGCACGGCCCCGTACGCGCGCACGAAATCCGCTTTCCAGGCGGGGATTGCACCTCCGACATCTGGGTGTAGGTCGGCCCCGCCTGGTACAGGCCGGAATCCGGCCGGACCTCGTAAAGACGCCAACCGGTGAATGTAATACATTGGGGAAGTCGAGCCGGACGGTGGAGGTCGTGGCGACGTGATTCGATTGGAGCGGTGAGCGTGAACGTACTTTTCGTCAGCAGTGAGGTGACGCCATTCTCCAAGACGGGTGGCCTCGCCGATGTCAGCGGTTCGCTGCCGACCGCGCTGGCGAATCTAGGGCACCAGGTAACCGTCGTCACGCCGGCGTACCGCCAGGCACGCCAGCACGGATTGCCCCTGGAGCCGATGGGTCAGACATTAGAAATCCCGATCGGCACCAAGCTCGTCCAGGGACAGCTTCTCCGCTGCCCGCGGCCCGGCGGAGTCAACGTCATCCTGATCGAACAGCAAGATTACTTCGATCGTGACGGGTTGTATCAACAGGACGGTCACGACTACACCGACAACTGCGAGCGTTTTGTCTTCTTTTGCCGAGCGGCGATGGAGTTGATTCGACAACTGGATCTGTCCGTCGATGTCATCCATTGCAACGATTGGCAAACGGGCCTGCTACCGGCCCTGCTTCGGATTGAGTACGCCCATGCCCGAGGTTACGAAGAGATCGTCACCGTGATGACGATCCACAACATGGCCTACCAGGGCCACTTCTGGCACTGGGACATGTTGTTGACCGGGTTAGACTGGAAATACTTCAACTGGCGTCAAATGGAGTTCTGGGGCAACCTGAACCTGCTCAAGACGGGCCTTATCTTTGCGGACGGAATCACGACCGTCAGCCGGCGGTATGCCCAGGAGATCCAATCCCAACCGATGGGATGCGGCCTGGAGGATGTGCTGCGGCAGCGGGGCGCCGACTTGACCGGGATCATCAACGGCGTGGACTACTCGATTTGGGATCCGCAGACGGATCCCCACCTCGATACCAACTACAGTGTCAACGACTGGCGGTCCGGCAAGGCGCGGTGCAAACAGGCGTTGCAACGAGAGCTGGGTCTGGCAGAGTCACCCGATGCCCCGCTGCTCGGTTTCGTAGGTCGTCTGGCAGATCAAAAGGGGCTTGACCTGTTAGCCTCCGTGATCGGCCAATGGGCCGGGCAGGAAGATGCGCAGTGGGCCATTCTGGGGACCGGTGAACCCCGCTATCACGACCTGCTGACACAACTGGCCGCTGCCCATCCGGGCAAGATTGGCCTCTCCCTGGCGTTCCGGGATGACCTGGCGCATCAGATTGAGGCGGGGGCCGACATGTTCCTGATGCCGAGCCGTTTTGAGCCGTGCGGGTTGAACCAGCTTTATAGCCTCAAGTACGGCGCCGTCCCGATCGTGCGCGCTACCGGGGGATTGGCCGACACCGTCTGCGATGCAACGGAAGCGACGATGGTCAACGGGACGGCAAACGGTTTCTCGTTCGTCGACTATGAACCTGAAGAACTGGAGCGGACGGTGGCCCGCGCCGTGGCCATGTACCGCAACGAACCCGATCGGTGGGCAGGTCTCGTGGGCACCGGAATGCGGCAAGATTGGTCGTGGGAAGCGAGCGCCGGCAAGTACGTGGAGCTCTACGCATCGCTGGCTGCCCGCCACCGATCGGCGCGAGCGAATGAGGGCGGAACGAACTGACCGGAAATTGCGCCGCCCATGTCCGAACTACGCCAAGATCCGTTCACCGATCGCTGGGTCATCATTGCCGAGAATCGGGTCGATCGGCCCCAGGAATTCATGCCTCGACCGGCGCAGCGCGCAGCCCTGACGTGCCCCTTCTGCCGGGGCAACGAAGCGGAAACGCCGGAGGAGGTGGCACGGTACGGTGCGCCGGGAGCCGCGCCCGCAGATTGGCAGGTACGCGTCGTGCCAAACAAATTTCCGGCGGTTCGACCTGCCGCCGAGATCGAGAAGGCTGCGTTCCAGACCGCCGGCCCACTTTATCCAACCGGCACATCCGGACTGGGCAGGCGGCAACCAGCCAGCGGGGTCCACGAAGTGATCGTCGAATCGCCAGACCACGTGGCCCGATTTTCTGAATTGAGCGATCTTCAAATCGAACTTTCGTTCGCAGCGTATCGGGATCGGTTATTCGCCTTGCAGCGCGAACCGCAACTCACCTACGCGTTGGTCTTCAAGAATACAGGCGTTGATGCGGGCGCCTCGTTGGAGCACGTGCACAGCCAACTGATCGCGTTGCCACAAACGCCACCCGAAGTTCAATACGAATTGACCAAAGCGGGCGAGCACCTGGCCCTTCACGGCAACCCGTTGATGGCTGATGTCCTGGCAGCAGAAGTCGCAGATGGCCGACGGATTCTCATCGCAACGGATGCGTTTACCGTTTACTGTCCGGCCGCCAGCCGGCTCCCCTTCGAAACGTGGATCGTGCCGCGCCGGCCGGCACCCCGGTTTGAACTGGAGGCGCCGGAAATGATTGTCGAAGCCGCTCACCTGGTGCGCGACGTGGTGGTTCGTTTCGAAGAAAGGCTGACACGTCCGGCACATAACTTCTGGATTCATTCCGCGCCGATCGGCGACGAAAGCGGTCGAATTCATTGGCGAATTGAACTCGCTCCACGATTGGCAACGATGGCGGGCTTTGAGTTTGGGAGTGGATGCTTTATAAATCCAATTGCCCCGGAAGTTGCTGCAAAACACCTGCAATAAAGGCAAACGATGATGCGGATTGACCCGGTCGGGCAAGCTATTCGCATCAGAAAAACTGGACAATTTGTTCCGTCTTTGCCGATAGGAATTCAAGCCTGTCTTGCTTTGTCGAGGCACTGACATGGGGGTGACAATGAGACGGTGTGAGACCCCGAGAGTCGGGAAGCTTCGGCGCGTGCGCCGCACGTTTGGAGTCTCACCGCGTGTCACGTACCCTCGTGGTGGATCTTGACAAAAGACAAGACGAACCTTCTCTGCTCGTTAAGGTGGTGCAGCCTTTCCCGCTGGCGTTGCTTGCATTGACCGTTTTCATTCACAAATTGCGGATTCACTCATGACCAATCCGATCCGATTCTGCCTGGTCCTGCACAACCACCAACCTATCGGCAACTTCGATGGGGTTTTTGAACAGGCCTATCAGGACAGCTACTTGCCGTTTCTTGATACGTATGAAGGCTATCGGGATCTGCGGATTTCCTTGCACACCAGCGGGCCGTTAATGGAGTGGCTCGACGAACACCACCCGGAATACGTCGATCGTCTGGCGACGTTGGTGGCGGCCGGACGAATTGAAATCATCGGTGGCCCGTTCTATGAACCGATCATGACCATGATTCCGGGACGCGATCGGGTGGGACAGATTCGCAGTTATGCCGATTGGCTGGAGAAGCGGTTGGGGACCCGTCCGCAGGGCATCTGGATGCCGGAGCGGGTTTGGGAACAGTCGCTGACGTCAGACGTGGCCGAGGCGGGCGTCAAGTACACGCTGCTGGACGATTGTCATTTTCGCAATGCGGGTTTGACGGATGACGAGTTGTTCGGGCACTTCGTTACCGAAGACGACGGTCACCTGCTGTCGATCTTTCCCGGCAGTGAACGCCTGCGGTACCTGATCCCGTTCCGCGAGCCCCACGAAACGATCGACTACTTGCGGCACATTGCGGACCGCTTTCCGAACTCCGTGGCCGTATTCGGTGACGACGGAGAGAAGTTCGGCACCTGGCCGGAGACCCACCAGCACGTCTACGCCAATGGCTGGTTGCGGCGTTTCTTCGACGCGTTGGTCGAGAACCAGGATTGGATCTCGACAACCACGCTGGCGGATGCCTACGAGAACACACCGCCGCGCGGCAAGACGTACTTGCCTGACGGCAGCTACCGCGAGATGACCGAATGGGTCTTGCCTGCGGATCAGCAGAATCAACTTGAAGACCTGACGCACGAGATGGAATCCGATTCGCGCTGGCCTGGCATCAAGCGCTTTATGCGAGGGGGCTTCTGGCGCAACTTCAAGGTCCGCTATCCGGAATCCAACGAGATGTATGCCCGCATGATGCAGGTCAGCAATCGGTTGAACGAGGTCTGCCGCGGCGCGGCCGATCCGGCCCTGATCGACGACGCGCGGCGGGAACTATATCGGGGCCAATGCAACTGCAGCTACTGGCACGGTGCGTTTGGCGGGATCTATTTGCCCCACTTGAGAAATGCCGTCTACAACCACTTGATTGCCGCCGACAACCTGCTGGACAGGGCCGTCGCGGCGGACGACAACCAGGTCGACGTTACGGTCGAAGATTTCAATTTCGACGCGCGCCCCGAAGCGCGGCTGACTTCCGGCAAGTTGATCGCGTACCTTGCACCTGCCGCAGGCGGCCAGCTTTACGAACTGGACGTTCGTTCCATTTGCCACAACCTGGCTGCCACGCTGACCCGCCGCCCGGAGGCCTACCATCGGAAGGTGTTGCGTGGCGCGCCCGGCAGCGGAGCCGATGTGGCGAGCATCCACGATCGCATCGTCTTCAAGCAGGAAGGGCTCGATCAGAAAGTCACCTACGACGACTACGCTCGCAATACGCTGGTCGATCATTTTCTCGAAGGCGACGTGCAACTCGATGCGGTTCGCACCGGCCAGTTCGCCGAACAGGGTGACTTTGTGCAGGGTGCCTACGGGACAAAACTGCGCCGCAGTCCCGAACGGGTCCAGGTGCTCATGACCCGCCAGGGAGTTGCCGAGGGGGCAGCCATCCAGTTGACCAAAGGGGTCACCCTGGCCGCCGGCAGTTCGACGTTGGAAGTCGCTTACCTGATGGAGAACGTGCCGGCGGACCGTGAGTTCCATTTCGGCATCGAGTTTAACCTGGCCGGTCTCCCGTCCGGGGCAGACGACCGCTACTTCTATCGGCACGAAACCAAGAACCGGCAAGGGCACTTGGGCACCTGCCTCGACCTGGAGGATGTCGATCACTTGGGCCTGGTCGACCAATGGCTGGGCCTGGACATCGGGTGGTCGTCCGAACGGGCTGCAAACATGTGGACCTTTCCGATCGAGACCGTCAGCCAGTCGGAAGGCGGATTCGAACTCGTTCATCAGTCCGTGGTTCTTTTTCCTCACTGGCGCGTGCGGGCGGACAAGAACGGGCGTTGGGCGGTCACGATGCAACTCAAGATCGATACCAGCATGGCGGAGAGCCGCATGCACAACCTGCAGTCCGTGCAGACCGCCGAGAGCCTCGTTTCCTAAACGCCGCAACGACGACTGCTCGCATGCTCGCCGCGGGTCTCCGATGAATGCTCGGCGCGGGTCTCCGGTGAATGCTCGGCGCGGGCCTCCGGTGAATGCTCGGCGCGGGCCTCCAGTGAATGCTCGGCGCGGGCCTCCGGTGAATGCTCGGCGCGGGTCTCCGACCCCGCCGAAACCGCCGACCGCAGGTCTCCATCTCCTTGCTTCGAGCCCACTCAAGGCCAGATGCCGCCAATAGGCTCGGTATTTCAGCAGCCCGGATATGCCGGAAGTTGTTGATGGCACCTCCTCACAGAAGGCCGGCCCGCCTGACGTCATGCACAGCATGACCTACGGTACGACTGCACTCTGGGTGTCGCGGTCGTTGCCAGGCGGTCGTTCCCGGCTTCCACCCTCCGGCCGTGGCGCAGCCTGTCGGGAAGCAGTTCGAGAACCGTTTCTGCTTCCGGACAGCGAGACGACTCGCCGGGCCACCATCCAGAAACAATTACACGTATTTTTATGCTGACGGCCTTGGCGCGATGCGCGCGGTCCTCACAATCAAGACTCGATCACGGACGATTGTCTTCGAGAACGGTCTTGCAGATGAACCGACTGGGCCAGATTGCCAGGGAAGTGCTGCGGCGGGCCGGTTGGCTCCCAGCTCGTCCAGCCCCGCCCCGGAGCAGCCCGTTTGACGAGGTTGTTCCCGGATCCAACCTCCTGGATCCGCTCCTGAGAACCTGGGTTGAAGAAGGGGGGTATCCGTTGCGTCCAGCGTCCGAATCCACTGGCTGCGGTCACGCAAGCCATCGCCGGCCCGCCTGGGCCTGTGCTCAACTGGCAGCCGGAGCACAACTCACGATTGGCCCGGATTTGGACCGGTTCGCCGGTGGCGCGCCGGGCGGCGGTCTTCGGTTGGTTTGGTGGCCGGTCGGTATTCCCCGCGGACGGCGAGTCGGCTTGATCAGCTCCCACCTGGGACGCGATGTGAATCGGCAACGCGATTGGGCGCAGCGGTTTCGAGCCGCTTGTCGGCAGATCGATCCCATCGGTGAGCTGATTGTCTCGGCCCCGACGACCACGGCGCACGAGTTCGCGCTGCGGGCTGCCGACCACTTCGGGTTGAGGTTGCTGATCATCTCGCCACCTGCCGGGCAACGACGTTGGCAACAATGGCTGCAGTCGCTGCCGGCTGAGCCGGTCCCCGCGATCTACGGATCGACGGGCAGCCGGGTAGAGAGGTGCCGGATCAGCGACGCAGTGCCCCACCGTGTCACGCCCCGCTGCTTCGCGGCCCACGTGTCACCAACGTTGAACCTCGACGATCAGGTTGACGCCCGGTCGTCGACCTCCGACAGGAGTCGGCCGCCGCCGTCGCTGGCAGACCGGCTGGTGATCGGCCTCGCGAATCGTCTCTCGGTCCTGTACCTCCGTCCCGGCAGCCGGCTCCTGCCCTTGGTCCAGGCGCGCCTCCGCGCGCCGGGCAGTCAACCAGGCGAGGTGCGGATTGCCTTGGGACCCGGGTCGGTTCCGAGCCGCCTCGCTGAACAACTGCTGACGCTGGGTGCGGTCGGTTGGGTCTGTCAGCCGACGCAGACGATGCACGGTCTGCGCGATGCGCCCTCGAATTCGGACCGTCCACCTGCATCTGCAACTGGAATGTCGGGTGGCGCGCCGCACACGCTGGAGCGGGCGCCGTTGGCGCCCGGTGATTACCTGACCCATTGCACGCGTGCGGCGCAAGGGGCGTGGCCGGATCAGACGCGAGAGGCTTTTCTCGACGAGTTGCTGCTGTCTCCGGAGACGGTCGACCGAACTGCCTTGGCGAGTCTACGGCGGATACTTCAGCAGAATCTCATTCTCGCTTCGTCACGTGGCATCCGGGGTGGTACCAATGTGGTCAGTCTAACCGCTGTCCGGCTCGAAGATCTTCGCCGGATGCGAACGTTTCGGGCACATCGGGGACGTTGGGACTTCGAGCCGTATGGGATCTGCATTCGCAAAGACGATCTCGTGCGGCTCGGAGCCCGCTCGGTGATCTACGGCGACGATGCCGATTGGGAGTCCTTGGCAGAGCGGGATCGCCCCTTCTACCAACGGCAATGGTCCCGAGGCGGACGCGACGGCGGTCCGATTGACTGGTCCCAAGAACGCGAATGGCGCGTCCAGGCGAACATCGATCTTCGGCAGTTGGACGTCGAGTCGGCCTTCGCATTCGTCCCGACCGCAGCCGAAGCTGAACGACTGCAACCGTATTGCCGCTGGCCGATCCTGGTCTTGGGTAAGGGTTGAGCAACCGCCACGGTCGCCGCCTGGATCGACGCTGGCCATTACAGGCGCGCCGCCGAACGCAGACACCCGCTCGACGCAGCATTCTGACGTGCACTCGGCGCGCGTCGCGGGTCTCCAATTCTCGCTCGGCGCGGGATTCTAGTTTGTGCTCGGCGCGGGTCTCTGACCCCGCCGAAACCGCTGACCGCAGGTCTCCCACCCAACCGCCGTGCCGCCACGGGCGTGGAGCGAACAACGAGATTGTTCGTGCCCAGGGGAGACCTGACGGTCGAGCCCAGTGCGGGGTCAGAGACCCGCGCACAACGGATTGAGGCACGCACAACGGATTGAGACACGCACAACGGATTGAGACGCGCACAACGGATCACAACGGATCACAACGGATCACAACGGATCACAACGGATCACAACGGATTGACCCGCGCACAACTGGCAGACCCGATCACAACGGATTGACCCGAGCGCAACGGATTGACCCGCGCACAATGAACGATACCTTCGCACAACAATAACGCGCTCCCGCACACCCTTGCCCCTAGAAGCCAATCGAAAGTGAGAAGCTGGAGCGAGGTGCGTAGCTTCCAACGTTGCAACCCGGCAGGTAGGCGCCGCGCGGCGGGTAGACGGGTCGAGGTCCGTAGCCGTGGCCGTGTCCACGATGGGCGTGCCTGGGCAGCGCATGCCGTCCATAGTAGATGCCGGCGTCATAATGGGCCCGATGTGGACCAAGGGTGGCCGGATACCGATGGACGCGATGGTGGACGGGCGGATGGTGAATTCGGTGGGCGCCGGGATGGACGTGCTTTGCATGTGGCCTGCCGTGCGATCCGCCGCGCAGGAAAACGGAAAGATCCGAGGCACGGGCCGGCCCGCTCAGGACAGCCAACGTTCCCAACACGGTCAAACCCAGGACAGTCAAACGGATGGCATTGCGTTTCATGGTAGGTTCCTTTTTCGTTTCCGGCGTCGGTCACGACGGCCTTGTTGGGCGGGCTAATCCGCGATCTTCGTTTTGTCCCAGGGTCGGTTGTCCCATTCGCCGTCGCTCGACCTGCCGGCATCCCGTGGCTACGTTTGCCGGCGTACGGACGGTCGTCCGGAGAAGCGGAGAACGGCGTCAGCGTCACCCCTGGAACGAAACACATGGTCCGCATCCAATGCAGGGCCCGTGCCAAGGTTGGCCGGCGGCTCCATAAACGACCTGCAACCAAGTACTTACCGATAAAACGGCGAGCGAGGAGCGACTTCGCCAGGGAACGACATGTCGTCGATTTGAGGACAGGTTGAGCTCAGGACGATGGCAGCCCCGGCAGTCGGGCGGTTCGGGAAGCAGGTGGTTCGATCACCGCATCCGCAAGAACCGAGCACACACCATGACGCACAACGGCGGCATGGTGTGTGAGGAAGCGGGTGAGAAACCGACAAGCGGCCCGTACAGCGTGACCGTCACTTTGTCTTGACGGTCGTCACCGGTTGACTCCCGCCAACCGTCTCTCCGGTTGTGAAACCGAAACCGCCCGGCACATTGACGGAGAGCGAGGCGGCGTTGTTCGACTCGTTTGATTCCTCGACCCGTGCCCAGGAGGGAAGCCCCGTATCGCCCGCCAGGATGCGCGCGTCGGCTTGCCCCTCCAAGGTCAGGCGTCGTCCGGCAAGCAGCCGGCTCGGATCGGGAATGCGAACGGTCCCGATCGCCTCGGCCGATTCACCGGCATCGAGGGGCGCCATCACGCCGGTCCAGCGAAACGTTCTGCCGAAGCGGATCCCGTTGCAGAAGCTTGATGTCGCGTCGCCGCTTCCCTGGTTCTGCACGGTCATTCGAATCGGGATGCGCAATTCGCTTCCCTGGTAGCTGGGCGTGCCGTTGGTCTGCAGCGAAGTGATGACCAGATCGGGTCGCTGCGTGGCTGCAAAGTAGGCGTCCGCCACGAAATCAAATGAGTTGGCAAACGTGTTGTTCCTGGAGTTGACCAGGAAGGCGATTTGCACATTGCCCGGAAACGAGATCAGCCGGCCGCCCCCGCCTCCCGTGGAATCACCGAATCCGCCGTTGTGGGTGTAGGCAGGCCCCAGACTGGCAGCCCCGGCCCAGTCGCCGTCCCAAATCCCCATTTCCAGCGTCTTCATGGTTTCCACCATCGCGGGCTCCAGCAGATAGCCGGCCTCCCAGGCGGAGATCACCTGTGCCAACTGCCAGGCCGTCAGGTCCCACCCTCCCGGTCCCAGGCCGGTCGGGTCGAGGTGCATTTCAAGTCCCGGATTCCCCTGGTTGGCCCAGTTGTAATAGCGCACATGATCGTAGCCGTCACCCGATGGATGCCAGTCGATGGGATAAACGTCGACTCCCAGGCCGGCGGGCACGAAGACATGCAGGCGAACCGCGTCGGCGAACACATCAGCGACGGCAATCTCGTGTGCGGCGTCATCGGCTTCCAGCGGAATCAGGACTTCCGAGGCCACGATATAGGCGACGACGACTCGGACGACGGCATAGTTGATGTTCTCGTAGTTCTTGGTCGGCGGATTGATCATGCCGCCCTCCAATGTGGCCCGCACGAGCTCACTATTCTGGCCCGGCGTTCCGTCCAGAATGGCCGCCAGGGCGTCCGTCTTCGCCAGCCCGCTGTTGTGGGACAGGAGCTCGGCGAAGGAAATGTCCGCGATCGACGGGTCCGGATTCCAGCTCGGCGGCACATAGTCGATGATGGACGCATCAAGCGAGATCCCATAGGCGTCAAGCACGGCCAGGGTGGCAATGGCATTGACCGTCTTGCTGCAACTGGCAATCTCCAGGCGGTCACTGGTCGACATGCTGCGCGCCGGTGCATCATCACTGGTGCGGGCTAATCCGCCGGCTCGATTGACGACGTTGACGGCATCCCGGTAAATGGCAAACTGCCAGCCGGTGCAATTGCCGGTCAGCTCGGCCTCGATCGCGTCGGCGAAGCGGTCGATGTCGACCCAGACCGGCGTCTCGTCGGCATACTCACCGGGGCCACCCACACCCGGTTGGGCGCGGAGCGCAGCGGCCGGTCCTGCGGCCACCAAGGCGGCCAGCAGAACCACAATTCGTAACTCTCGAGCATGTGTTCTCAACATTGTCATTCCCTCCCGATGTACGGATGCAGGTGCCAACCATGGGCGCCTTCCACACCGAAGACGCCCGGTCGCCGGCGACGTGGTCGCCACGGCGTTGGCGGTTCACCCTATAGATGGCCGTCCGACGACCAACCTTTCAGCAATTCGCCCGGAATGGCTTTGGCACGGCCAGCGGCAACGCGCGCGGCGCGTGCCAGCCGGACATTCTCGCCGTCCACCGCCGCACACTGCCTGACGACGAACCCCATCCGCTTCTGTTAACATCATGGAGCCTGACCTTGATGACCGCTGCTCCTCCCGCTGCCCGCCCCCGATGCTCACCGCCGAACCATTCATCCTGTTGGCCACCGTGATCGCGATGGGGCTGGCGACTTGCGCACAGATCGTCGTCCGCCTGACCCAGCGCCAGACCAAAGGCCGCGCCGCACCGCTCAGCGGATTTGCGGCGGCCCGCAGGATGCTCGACGAATCAGGTCTGCGGGAGATTCGGATCGAACAGATTCCAGGAACGTTCAGCGACCATTACGAACCCCAGCATCGGGTGCTCAGGTTGAGCGAAGGGGTCTACCACGGGCGATCGCTGGCCGCCGTCGGCGCTGCGGCGCAGGAAGTCGGCCATGCGCTGCAACACGCACATGGTGATTTCCGCGTGCGGATCCTGGGGGTCGCGGGAATTGCGGCCAGCTTCGGCAGCGGTGCCGGGATCATCCTGATGTTCCTGGGCATCGTCTTCGGACCCTTGTTCTGGCTGGGAGCCTGCCTCTACAGCGGCGCGGTATTCCTTCAGTTGGTCAACCTGCCGACGGAAGTCAATGCCGGCCGGCGAGCCAAGCGAAAGCTGATGGAGTTGGCGCTTGTCCCGGAAGCCGGGCGACGAACGGTCTGCCGGGTGATTGATGCGGCGAGCCTGAACTACCTGGCTGTCACGCTGCAAACGGTCGTGGCATCCACCGTGGGCATTCTCCGCTATTTGGGGCGGAGGGCCTGAACTGTGATCGCGGCCTCGGCCAGGCGTCAGCAGTGGTCCGCGGACGAACCGTCGCGATCGTCGCCGCAATCGTCGGCTTTCGCTGTGCGCACGCAGCGCTGTAACGCCTCGATCGCGCTGCGAAAGGCGACACGAATGGGTCGCGAATTTGCTCGAGCAGTTCCTGCCTTATCGGAACCGTGGCGGCTGCCTGCACGGGTTGCCGCCCGGGCGGGGCGGGCACGCTTCGCAAGGGGCGGCTTTTCGCGTTACAATGATCCCCCGAATCACCAACCGCCCTCCGCACCGACGCTCGGTTGCCACGCTATCGGGAGCCTTCGCCATGTCCGACTTGCCGCTGATGTTCCGTGTTCGGCAAACCTTCGAGCGCCCCCGGGTGGATGACATCTCGGCGACCGTCGAATCGCAACTCGCCGGGCTAACGTTGTCCCAGACCGTTCAGCCGGGCCAATCCGTGGCGATTACAGCAGGCAGCCGCGGCATTGCCAACATCGCGGTCATCATCAAGGCGGCGGTCGACCATTTCAAATCACTGGGCGCCCAACCGTTCATCGTTCCCGCCATGGGCAGCCATGGAGGTGGAACAGCCGCCGGGCAACAGAAGATCATTGAAGGCTACGGCATCACGGAACAGTTTTGCGGCTGCCCGATTCGGGCCAGCATGGAGACGGTCGTGGTGTGTGAGGCGGCGGAGGGCTTTCCCGTCCATTTTGACAAACACGCCTTTGAAGCGGATCACGTGGTGGTTTGCGGTCGAGTCAAGCCGCACACCGGGTTCACCGGTGACATCGAAAGCGGGCTGATGAAGATGATGTTGATCGGCCTGGGAAAACACGCCGGGGCGAAGATCTACCATCGCGCGATCAAGGACCATAGCTTCGGCCAGATCGTCCGCAGTGTTGCTCGCGAAGTGCTGGCCAAATGCCGGATCGTTGCCGGGCTGGCCATCATCGAGAACGGTTACGACGAAACGGCACAGATCGCGGCAGTCGCACCTTCATCGTTCGAGCCGCGTGAAAAAGAACTCCTCGTCCAAGCCAAACAATGGATGCCTCGCCTGCCGTTCGCCAGGGCCGATCTGCTTCTGATCGACGAAATCGGGAAGAATATCAGCGGCACCGGCATGGATACGAATATCGTCGGCCGCAAATTCCTGGACCACAAGGCGCGCGAAGACGAGTTCCCCAAGCTGCGTTTCATCGCGATTCGAGGTCTCACGCCGGAGACCCATGGCAATGCCACCGGGATCGGGCTGGCCGAATTCGCACTCACTCGGGCCGTCGAATCGGTCGATCAGGAAACGACGCTGACAAACTGCCTGACCGGCGGCCATCCCACCGCGGCCATGACGCCGGTTCACTTCGCGAACGACGCAGAGCTGTTACAACGGGTCTTGCCCCAGATCGGGTTGACGGAACCAACCAATGCAAAAGTGCTCTGGATCCGAAACACGCTGGAACTGGCCGAAGTCGAATGCTCGGCCGCATTCCTGCCGGAATTGGAGGGCCGCGAAGACCTTGAACGCCTGACCGAGCCGCGGCCGCTGCAGTTTGACGAGGCGGGCAACCTGTCGAGCGTCGAAGCGTTGGTTGGTGCGGGATGAGGCTTGCGCAGAGTGATGGTTTGGGTGATGGGTTGGGTGATGGTTGGGTGATGGCGGGGAAAGCCTGGTCGGATGGTTCGTGAACGAATAACCGCTCTGGGCAGGTCGTTGTGTCGCAATCGCTGGTCGCGAAGTTGGCCAAAGCGCCGCGCATTTCTGCTGGACCGCAGTCGCGTCCGGATTGCGTAACGCTCGAATGAACCGGGGCTAACGCTGGGTTGTCAAAAAGTTGGGGTTTCGGTGATCTATGGTTGCGCAAGTTTTGTTCCGCTTCCTGGGGCCGATAGGTCTTCTCGGCGCGCAGCGTGTATGCCTGGCGGAATT
>JAUIGN010000095.1 GCA_030430075.1 bacterium | reverse complement strand
CCGCCAGGCATACACGCTGCGCGCCGAGAAGACCTATCGGCCCCAGGAAGCGGAACAAAACTTGCGCAACCATAGATCACCGAAACCCCAACTTTTTGACAACCCAGGCTAACGCCCAACGGCTGATGAATAGGCTGGGCTGACGTCCAGCGGTTGATGAATAGGTTGGGCTGACGTCAAGCGGTTGATGAGTGGTGCCGGTGAGTGTGCGATGGGCGCGAGGCCCTGGCTTGCTAATCGATGTATAAGAATTCGTTGGCGTTGAAGAGTGTTCGACAAAGGTGCGACAGGCCCTGATCGTCGACAAAGGGGCGCGCCAGGCGGAATTCATCGGCGCCGGGCGGTCGCCCGAACGCCAACCAGAAGGCACGGCGAACCTGTGCATCGGGTTCGCTGTTTTCCCGGGCGAGCCGCGCTGCCCAATGTTCCGCCTGCTGCAGCATGAAGCCGTTGTTGAACATGGTCAACGACTGGATGGCCGTGGTGGTTACGTTGCGGCGCGGCGTCAAATTGGCCGGATCGGGACAGTCGAGCGCCGTCATAAAATGGGGTGGCGTCGTACGGACGATGAACCGGTATACGCTCCGCCGCCAAAGCGACGGGGTGTCGGCGGTCTTGTAGGAGTAGATCGGCGCGTAAGCTTCCTGGTAGTCAAAGTCACGGTAGCCGGGACCGTACATCGTCCTGTTCAGCGTGCCTGCGACTGCCAGCACTGCATCGCGGACCGCTTCGGCTTCCAGGCGGCGGACGTTCATTCGCCAGAGGAGCCGGTTGTCCGTATCAACCTCCCGCGGGTTCTGCGCGTCGCCGGACGGTTGTGCCTGTTCAACCTGGCTCGTTTGGCGGTACGTTTCGGAGGTCACGATGAGCCGGTCGATCGACTTCAGCGACCAATGGTTGGCGATCAGCCTGGCGGCCAGCCAATCGAGTAGTTCAGGGTGCGTGGGGCGGGCGCCGCCGTAGCCGAAGTCGCTTGGTGTACTCACGATTCCACGCCCGAAGTGCCACTGCCACAATCGATTGACAATGACCCGAGCTGCCAACGCTCGTTGTTCTTCCAGCATCCAGTCGACCAGATGTTGACGGCGCAGGCCCTCCGGCAGGGATGAGTCACCGAAGGTCTTGGTTTCCTTCTTCCAACCCAGCGCGCCGGGAAGAACCGGTCGCCCCGGTGTTTCCGGATTCCCTCGCAGCAAGACGTGAACGACGGGGGGTGTTTCTGGCACGACCCCAAAGAACACGGGTGGTGCGCCCAGGTTTTCGCGCTGCCGCTGCAATCGCCGGTACTGCTCGCGGAGGCGCGCGAGCTCGACTTGCTCCGCCGCAACCGGCGGTGACGTTGTGGTCGGTTCCAACTTCGGGTTGCCGAAGCTGATCTGGTCGTGGCCGTATCCGTTACCTCCGTCCGTCGAAATCAAGGTCAAAAATCTGGTTGACGGCGGCAGTGTGACGTCGATCGCCACCGCATCGTTGCGTCCGATCCGTTGATGGGCCAGCCGTTGCCCGTCCCGATAGATCCAGAATTCGGCGCTGGGCTTCTCCGTGCGTCCCCCGTAGCCGACGACGGATGAAAAATGGAGCGTGGTCTGTCCAGCGGCGCCCGGGCGGACCGGCCAGACGGCGTCACGAATCGCGCGGACGTCGAACGTGATGCCGGCGTTGGCGTGCAGCCCGATCATCGCGTTCCCCTCGCCGGCAAAGTCGATGCCGCCCCATCGGGTCGAGAACTGGCTGGTGACCGGTCCGTTCCGGATCAGGTCCCAGGCCATCCCACCGTTGGCCGGCAGTCCCGAAACGGTGAGTCCGCTGGAACTGATCACGGTCCGGTTCGCCCCCGGTACGAAGACCCCATCCACGAAGGGATTGTCGCAGGGGGAGTAGTTACCCGGTTCGACCCGATCGAGCGCGCCCAGCGATTCCGAACGCGGCCGTCCGTCGCGAACATCGAGTCCGCTGCCACGGCGGCCAGTGCCGAAGCCGCCTCCGCCGCCGACGATATCCGCCAAGTCGACCGCGGTGCGTTCCAGCCTGCCGATCTGGCTGGCCGTCGCCTCCAGCGCCGATTGCAATCGTCGCTGGGTCGCTTCATATTCCTGACGGGCCGACTGGCTCACGTCACGGTCACCCCGCCGGAGCCCGGCAAAGACCGCGACCAATTGGTAGTACTCATCCTGCGTGATCGGATCCAACTTGTGATCATGGCAGCGCGCACAGTTGGCGGTCATCGCCAGCGTGGTGGTCATCACCTGGGTGACCATGTCATCAAGGTCCAGCGCCCGCGAGGCGCGATTCAAGGCGGGGTTCTTCGCCTCCACTTGTCCCACGTAGTCCCAGGGACCGGCCGCCAGAAACCCGGTGGCCACGACCGAGTCCGGATCGTGCGGCGCGATCACGTCACCGGCGATCTGTTCGCGAAGAAACCGGTCGTACGGTTTGTCGCGGTTGAATGCCCGAATCAGGTAGTCACGATACGGCCAGGCATGGTCCCGGCGTTGGTCCCGTTCAAATCCGTGTGTGTCACCGTAGTGCGCGATGTCGAGCCAATGGCGTGCCCGCCGCTCGCCAAAGTGGGGCGATTCCAGCAACCGGTCGACCAGTTTGCCGTAGGCCTGCAAATCGTCATCGGCCAGGAAGGCTTTGACCGCGGCCGGCGTCGGAGGCAATCCGAGCAGATCAAAGGAGAGTCGCCGGATCAGCGTGCGGCGATCGGCTGGCGGTGACGGCCGGAGCCCGTTGGTGCGAAGCCGCGCATGAATGAATCGGTCGATGGGATGGCCGGATTGCGGGTATGCCGCTGGCGGCGGTTCGACTGGGGCGAGCGGCTGTAACGACCACCAGGCAGCATCCGCCTTTGATTCCTGCTGCAGGACGAAACCTGCGGGCCAGGGCGCCCCGGCCTCGATCCAGTTTCGAATGACGTCGATCTGCTCTGCGGACAGGGGTGGGCTCTCCTTCGGCATCGCCGGGCGTTCACTTGGAGCTGCAGTGATCGCATCAAGCAAGCTGCTGTCACGCGGCTGGCCGGGGACCACATACGCCAGCTCGACCAGGTCAGCGCTGGTCGCCAACGATAACTCGCCGCCGGGCTCCGTCTCGCCATGGCAACGGAGGCAATGGTCGCGAAGAATGGGGGCGACCTGCTGGACGAAGTCGATTGCCGTGGCGGGTGCGGCGTGGGCCGCCAAAATGAATGTGAGGGCCGCGATGGGAAGTACCGAGCGAACGTTCATGGACGAACCGGGGAGGCGACAAGAGCAGGATCTGAGATTGCCTCAATCTAACACCAAACCGGTTTGGCGGCGAACCACGGTCCGGCGATCGCCGCGCGCGGCGGTTCAGCTCAACGCCTCGGCAATCTGGGCCATCGTGATCGAGCGATGAGCAGCTTGCTCCTGCAGTGCGTGGTGCAACAGGTTCGCAAACGGTTCGGGAACTTCGCCAACGCATGCCGCCCCATCGAAATGTTCCATGCGCATCACGACTTCGACGATGTTCTTGCCGGTCACCGCCGGTTTGCCGCTTAGCAGTTCGTACAGGATCAAGCCGAGCGCGAAGACGTCGCTGGCCGGCGTGGGTGGTTCGCCGCGCGTCAACTCCGGCGCCATATATCCGGGAGTTCCGAACAGTCCACCGGACGTGGGCGTTGGGGAAAGTGGTGCGACCTGAGCCGGGGTTTCCGTTTGCGCGTTGGCCGGCACGAAACGGCGGGCCAGCCCGAAGTCCATGATCCGAATCTGGCCGCTGGGTGTCACCATCAGGTTGGCCGGCTTGAGGTCACCGTGCACGACACCGGCCGCGTGCGCCGCCGCCATCCCCGTGGCGATCTGGCGGCCGATATCTCGAGCGGCGTGCGGGCTCAGCGGTCCGGATTTCAGCCGTTCGGCCAGCGGTTGACCGTCGACATATTCCATGACGATCATGGCGGCGCCCAGCGACGTGTCGACCGCGTGCACCGTGCAGACGTTGGGATGATTCAGGGCAGCCACGGCCCGTGCCTCGGCCAGCAGGGATTCGGTCGGCACGTCGTCTCCCGGCTGCAATACTTTCAAGGCGACCTGGCGGTCAAGCAACATGTCGCGCGCAGCGAACACCTTTCCGAATGCACCTCGTCCCAACTCACGCTCGACATGATACGGTCCGATGACGCGATGCGGTTCGAGGATGGCCAGCACATCCAGGGGCGGCTCGCCGACCTGGCGTTCGCTCGCGCACAGTCCTCCCATCTGCAACGCATCCAGCACTCGCAGCACTTCATCCGTGCTCCGCCCGACGCTCAAACTGTGGACGACCTGGTACTGGAGGATGCCGTCCGGATCGACGATAAACAGGCCTCGATGGGCGACGCGCAGGTCTTCCGAATAGACGCCGTAGCGGCGAGACACTTGCCCGTCGGCATCCGCGGCCAGCGCGAACTCGATCGGTCCCAGGCCGCCTTCCGAGGTGGGATTGGTGAGCCAACGTTGGTGGGTTTCAACCGAGTCCGTGCTGATCCCCAACAGGTCACAATCGCGGCGCCGAAACTCGGCCACTTGACCGCTCACGGCGGTCAGCTCGGTCGGTCATATCAGGGAAAAGTCGCGCGGATAGAACAGCAGCACCAACCAGCGGCCGCGATAGTTGTCCAGACTGACCTGCAGGTGCCGCGTACCCGTACCGTCCGTGGCGGGAAGCGAAAAACGGGGTGCCGGTGCCGCGATTCTCGATGCTGCGTCCATGGCCGCCGATTCTACTCGTCGTTCTGGCGCAACTTCGCCAACACGCTGAAGTCCTCTAGCGTGCTGGTGTCGCCGGCTGCTTCTTTGCCGGCGGCGATGTCGCGCAATAGCCGTCGCATGATCTTTCCGCTGCGGGTCTTGGGCAGCGCCGCGGTGAAGCGAATATCGTCGGGAGAGGCAAGGGCGCCGATTTCCTTTCGGACATGAGCCCGCAGCTCTTGGCGCAGTTCCTCGGTCGGCTCGGCATCACCCTTGATGGTAACGAACACCGCAATGGCCTGTCCCTTGAGTTCGTCGGGCCGGCCCACGGCCGCCGCTTCCGCAACGCGGTCGTGGCTGACCAGCGCACTTTCGACTTCGATGGTACTCAGCCGGTGCCCGGAGACATTGATCACGTCGTCGATCCTTCCCATGATCCAGTAATAACCGTCGCCGTCGCAGCGGGCATTGTCGCCGGTGAGATATTTTCCGGGGACCTTCGTCCAGTATTGCTCGCTGTAACGGGCGTCATCCCGCCAGATTCCCCGCAGCATGCCGGGCCAGGGATGAGCGATGCAGAGCATGCCGCCATGATCGGCCGGCACTTCCTCCAGCGCTTCGTCCACGATGGAGGGGATCACGCCAGGCAGCGGTTTGGTACAGCTTCCCGGTTTGGTGGGAATCGCGCCGGGCAGCGGCGACATCATGATGCCGCCGGTTTCGGTTTGCCACCAGGTATCGACGATCGGACATCGCTCGCCGCCGATCTTCTTGTGGTACCACATCCAGGCTTCCGGGTTGATGCCTTCACCGACCGTGCCCAGCAACCGCAGGCTGGAGAGGTCATGCTTGTCAACGTGGTCGTCGCCCCACTTGATGAATGCCCGGATTGCGGTTGGCGCGGTGTAAAGGACGTTGACTCGATACTTTTCCACGATCTCCCAGAAGCGGTCTTCGGCGGGAAAGTTGGGAGCACCCTCATACATCAGGACCGTCGCACCGGCGGACAGGGGACCGTAGACGATGTAGCTATGACCGGTAATCCAGCCACAGTCGGCCGTGCACCAAAAGATGTCGTCGTCGCGATAGTCGAAGACCCACTCGAAGGTCTTCTTGGCGTACAGATTGTAGCCGGCGGAGGTGTGACGAATCCCCTTGGGTTTGCCGGTCGAGCCGCTGGTGTAGAGGATGAAGAGCGTGTTTTCACTGTCCACCGGTTCGGCCGGGCAGTCGGCCGATGCCTGTTCCATCAACTCGTGCCACCAGAAGTCACGCCCCTCTTGCATGGCGACATCATTTTCGACCCGCCGCAAGACGACGCACTTTTCGACCGTCGGCGACTTCGCCAGCGCTTCGTCGACGGTCTCCTTGAGCGGGAGGACCTTGCCGCGCCGCCAGGCGCCATCCGACGTCAGTTGTAACTTCGCCTGAGCGTCATTGTTGCGATCGGCAATCGCTTCCGCGGAGAAGCCGGCGAAGATCACCGAATGCACAGCGCCGACGCGGGCACAGGCCAGCATCGCGATTGCCAATTCGGGCGTCATCGGCATGTAGATCGACACGACGTCGCCCTGCCCGATGCCCAGCGATCGCAGGACATTGGCGAACTTGCAAACTTCTGCGTGGAGTTGCTCGTACGTCAACGTGCGTTCATCACCCGGCTCGCCTTCCCAGACAATGGCCGGTTTGGTGCGGCGTTCTGTCTGCAGGTGGGCGTCGAGGCAATTGTACGAGACATTCGTCTTGCCGCCGATAAACCACTTGGCAAACGGCGGCTCCCACTCGAGCGCCTTCGTGAACGGTTCAAACCAATGCAATTCTTCCTTGGCGAGCTTCGCCCAGAACGCTTCGGGGTCGGCTTGCGCCGCGTCGTACAGTGCCTGGTAGGCTTCCGGGGAGCCGATCGCCGCGCGCGACGCGAAGTCGTCGCTGGGCGGGAAGAGCCGTTTTTCGATCATCACCGTGTCGATTTGGCCGCTTGAACGATCGGACATCCGCCTACACCTCCGCGTCGCAAGAATTCCGCTGAAAAACCGGGAAATTGAAGCCGGATTCTAGCGCGGTTGGGGGCGTGTGTCAACGAACCGAGGCCGGCCGGGAGCCGGTTGCGCTGTTCGCAAGTCGTTTGATTCGAATAGGTTGGAACGCGTTGAAATTTGTCTTCCCCGCAGCGAGCGTTCTGATCTCCGAGGTTTGGTCATTCTGGTGATCGTTAGAACTATTT
>JAUIGN010000094.1 GCA_030430075.1 bacterium | reverse complement strand
GGCGTCGGCCAAGTCCCAGTTCGCGATACAATTCGGTGACCGATTTCGAGTCGATGAGTAATCACGCAACCGGCTCACACACAAAATATCTGACACCACCGGAGAGGGCGACGGATTCGTCGAGCGATTTGGTGGGCCCGCGTGGGAAAGTTTCTGAAGGTTCGACGTGATTCGTGAGCCTCCGGGTCTCGAATCTACCCGACCCGATACCGCCGCACCCCGTCCTCACCCTTCTCGGACGTGATCGCGAGCCCGAGCCGCTTCTTGAGCGTGTGGCTCATCGTGCCCCTCACAGTGTGTCGTTGCCAGTCTAGGGCCTCGGCCAACTCGTCGATCGACGCGCCCTCGCGCCGCGACAGGAGCTTCAACAGCGTCTCCTGCTTGGTGCCGGAGCGCGTCTTCGCGAGGGCGGCGTCGATGGCTGTCTGGCCGTCAGTCGGCGGCGTCATTCCGATCGATTCGTATCCGTGGTGGCTGATCCGGTGGACGCCGCCGGGAAAGCGGATCACCAGCGCGCGGCTGAGCATCCCGTCGATCACGCGCTGGCGAACGCCGGGTGTGACGTTTGACGGCAGGGGCTCAATATCGCCGTCGGGGCGCTTGGCGGCGGCTTTCAAAATGGCTTCCTGCGTGGCGGTCAGCTTGGTCGGTTTTGCGGTCATGAGTGTTCTCCGATTGTGCGGGGTTAAGGGTTTGATTACTCGGCGTACTCGCCTTCCTTGAAAATCTGATCCGTCAGTTCCTTGAGTTGCGCGTTGTAGTGCTCGAGGTCGCCGACGTCGGGCCAGCTGATCTTGTCGGGATCCTTGTGAAAGTGGTCGTCGCTGGCGGCGGCGAGTCGAGTCAGGCGCTCGTCGATTTCCATCTTGAGGGCGATGAAGGTGGCGAGGAGGTCGTGTTTCTGGCGGGTTCTCTTGGTCATCATCGTGTCTCCGTTTATTGATTCCGTAGACACATGAACGCTCTGTTCCGAACGCTTATCAACTCATTTGTGCTTGTTTCGCTGAGTCATTGATGGGTATCTCGATCCGCGCTTATGGCCGCCATCGTGGTGTCTCGGAAGCTGCGGTAAGGAAGGCGATCAAGGCAGGAAGGATCACACCGGAGCCGGACGGCACGATTGATCCGGCGAAGGCCGATGCCGAGTGGGGCAGGAACACGGATGTCGCACAGCAACGCGGCGCGGAGAAGCGCAAAGCCGTGCCACAAGCCGCCCTTAACGCCGTCTCCGAGACACTGACCGAGCACGGCAGCCAAGCTGGCGGCACCACCTACATGCAGGCCCGCGCCGCCAACGAGGTTCTGAAAGCGCAAACCGCGCGCATCCGGCTGCAACAGCTGAAGAAGGAACTGGTTGATAGACTGAGAGGTTCAGTTGATGCGATCTTTTTCCCTCTCAGGGAGCTTGACACCCGATAATCTCTATTCGGTGTTCGTGTCCATGCACAGCCACAATAGGTTAAGGCCACACTAAAGCTTTTCGCTATATCAGCGATTGCATACGTAGGTAGTCGGCTTTAAAAAACCCCCCTGATCTTGCGAGAGCGCGTCGTTAGATAGTTACTTCACAGCAAGATCTCCCTTCATGCCGGCATCGTAGTGACCCGGAAGCAGGCACGCAAAGCCGAACTCGCCGGCTTTATCGAATTTCCACAGGATGCTCATCGAGTCACCTGGGGGTACGTGGGCCATGTAGGGTTCGTCGTGCTCCATGCCGGGAAACTTTTTCATCATCTCGGCATGTTGTTGCAGACTTTCCCCGGTGCCGAGAACAAACTCGTGCATCAATTCACCGGCGTTCCGTACCCGGAACTCGAGAACGTCGCCTTTGGAAACTTCGATGGAAGCGGGCTCGAAGCGCATATTGTCGTCCATGGTCACCTCGATCACGCGGTCGGGTTTGATATTCGGCTCGTAGGCGCCGAACTCGTTGTTCACGGGATCATACGAGCGCTCCGCGTGTGTTTCACCCGTATGCCCGTAGGTAGCCGACGCGCCAATTGTCATGATGATCGCCAGCGTGGCCGGCACGATGTACTTGGTTGTCATGAAAATCTCCTTTGGGAAAGGTTTGAGAATAGATCTCAAGCGGACGTGTATTCGAAACAGACGGTTCCCGGGGGGTGGTTGTACCATCCGGGGTCGGTATAATCGCCGGGACGCTGGTCCTTGCGAATCTTGAGCACGGTGAACATCCCGCCCATTTCAATGGGGCCGAAAGGGCCCGTGCCCGTCATCATGGGCAGGGTATTTTCCGGCAGCGGCATCACCATCTCGCCCATATCTGCCATGCCGCGTTCACCCATCACCATGTAGCCCGGCAGCAGCTTGCGCAGGCTCTCGGCAACCGGTCGCTGGTCGACGCCGATCATGTTGGGTACGTCATGGCCCATGGCGTTCATGGTGTGGTGGGACTTGTGGCAGTGCATCGCCCAGTCGCCGGCAGGAACCGCGTCGAACTCGATGGCGCGCATCTGCCCGATGGCGATATCCACGGTCACCTCGGGCCATCGGGCTTCTTTGCGAACCCAGCCGCCGTCGGTGCCTGCGACCTCAAAGGTAAGGCCGTGAACATGAATCGGATGATTGGTCATGGTGAGATTGCCCATCCGCACACGCACACGGTCTCCTTCCCGGCAAACCAGATGATCGATTCCGGGAAACACCCGGCTGTTCCAGGTCCACAGGTTGAAGTCGAGCATCGTGTTGACACGAGGCGTCATGGTCCCAGGCTCGATGTCGTATGCGGACATGAGAAAGCAGAAATCACGATCCACCTTCATGAACTCCGGGTCCCTCGGATGAACCACGAAGAAACCCATCATGCCCATCGCCATTTGCACCATTTCGTCCGCATGGGGGTGATACATGAAGGTGCCGCTGTGTTTCGCCTCGAACTCGTAGACGTACGTCTTTCCAGGTGGTATGTGCGGCTGCGTCAGGCCACCCACGCCGTCCATGCCGCTCGGCAACAAAATGCCGTGCCAGTGTATGGTCGTGTGTTCCGGCAGGCGGTTGGTGACGAAGATGCGGACCTTGTCGCCCTCGACGCACTCGATCGTGGGTCCCGGAGATTGGCCGTTGTAACCCCAGAGCCGGGCCGTCATTCCGGGTGCGAATTCGCGTTCAACGGGTTCCGCTGTTAAATGATATTCCTTCCAGCCGTTGTTCATACGCCAGGGCAGCGACCAGCCGTTGAGCGTGACCACCGGATGGTAGTGCCTGCCTTGTGACGGTTCGGATGGCGGCTGCATGGTAGCCAGGTCGGTGCTTGGAGACTCCGGCAGCGCCGCGAGTGCGCTTCGCGCAACCAGTCCGGCACCGAGTATCGAGGCGCCAGCGCCGTATATGAATTCTCTTCTCGTGGTCATGGTAATTCCTTGGTGATCAGTGTCCGGCTGCGGCATCGTCGGGCGCAGATGCCAAAGCCGCCCCGAGGCTTACTGGTATTCCGCCCCCGGTTATCAGTACTTGTCGAAGTCTGTTGTCGGCCAGCCAGTAGTCGCGCAGCCGGTCAACCGCCTCGATACGTGTATTCAGCGCCCGTCGAGCGTTGGCAAGCAGATCGAACACGCTGATCAACATTCCGTTGTAGCGTAGAAGTTCCTGCTCATTGATATAGTCCTGCAACGGCAGAACGCGCTCTTCGTAGACATTGGCGACGTCCCACGCGCGCCGGTACGCGTTTAGCGCCTCGCGGGCTTCGGAAGCAGCCGTGATGGCTGTGTATTCGGCGTCTGCCACCGCTTGCAAATACGTGATCCGTGCTCGCTCGTTCTTGATACCACCCCAGTCGAAGAGGGGAAGCACCAGTTCGATCTCGAAGCCTCGCTCGGTCTCGCCTTCCGATCTCTCCAGGACCGGTCCCAATTCAAGCACGTTGAGGAAGGGCGATGCTTTTGTGAGCTTGAGATTGGTGGCGAGCGCCTCGATCGTTTCGCGTGCGACCTCGACATCGATTCGATTCGCAACCGCGGACTTTGCGACTTCCTTATAGTCGACCTGTTCGCCTGGCAGCGACTCCAACCGCTCGGGCAGCGTCAGAAGACTTGCGTCGGAGCCGTACAGACCGAGTTGCCGAATCAACGCCTCGCGCCGATTCGTTTCCTCGACGCGCTGGCGACTCAGCATTGCCCGAAACTCCACAAGTGCAAGCTCGGATTGCGCGGCCTCCCGACGGCTGCTGTGTCCGATAGCGGTCATTTGTCGAATCAACTCGTTCGCAGCTTCCAATGACTCCAGCGCCTGTTCCATCAATCGGGTCTTATGGGCTTCCGCCACGGCTTCGATCCACGCTCGGCGACTGCTGGCCACATGGTTGATTACGTCGCTCGCCGCCCGGTAGGTGGCGATGTCCAGTTCTCTCGCCGCCACTTTGCGTCTCAAGGGCATGAGCAGCAATCCGCCAATGTCGAACAACGTGGTGGCCTCGTAATCCTGGGACGAGAAACGAGAGAAACTGAACCCCGGGTTTCGCAGCCGCCCGGCCTGGGCAAAGTCCGCTTCCCGTAGTCCGACGTTTGCAAGTTTCGAGCGGACTTGCGGATTCCGGTACAGAGCGATTCGCTCCGCATCCTTTAGGGATAGAGGAAAAGCGAGGAGGCGCGTCGTTTCTTCTTCGCTCATGCCGATTCCGGTATCAAGCGTCGGCAACTCCAACCCGCCGGCTCCAATTTTTTCATCCACGATCGACTGAATGTCGGATCGACCCTGATCCTTCGGTATCGTCGTGCAGCCGGTTGCGAGGATAGTTGCGGCCAGTATCAAGGTTCCGGCAAGGGCGCGCTTCGGTTTTGTACCGCTCATCGAGAAGTACCCGCGTTTCGTATTTGGGTGATCGTGAAACCCGACGCGCCCATGTCAACGTTGAACTCGATTTCATCTCCTTTGGAAAGACCGTTCGCCATCGCGGGGTCGGCCAGATTGAACATCATGGTCATGGCGGGCATGCCGTGCCGGTCGATCGGGCCGTGCTCTATCTTGAGCTTTCCGGCGTCGGGCCGGATATCCTGAACGGTGCCGCGAGCATCGAGTGTGGAGGTGTCGCCGGTTGCGGCGGCGGGCTCCGTGCTCGAAGCCGATGCGACTCGTTGGTTCTCGATCCCGGCCAGCGTGAACCGCTCGTCAAAGGCGCCTTCGGGAGTAAATCGGTCGCGCCAGGGAAGCGACGCATCCAGCGGAATCATTTGCCCGTTGAATTCGCTTCGATAGGTTGAAACCCCCGAATGAACCTCGGGATCGACCGGGTTCGCGCTCGAAGTCATCGATGCGGCTAGTACGATGAATACTGCACAACTTGCCGCTGCGACAAGTCGCGGCAGCGCGGTTTGATTTTTGCTCACGTAGTTTTCCTTCTCGGCTGGGTTCGCGCGGATCGAAGCGCGAAGTCGGTATCCGCTGAGCCATCGCACCGACGGCTCAACAATCGCTATAGACGGGCCCCATTTGGGCCGGGTATCAGCCGATGAAAGGCGGGCGTATGAGGGGTCGGTGATCGATCGAATGCCAGCGCGGGAGCTTCGTTAACACGAAAGCGTTGGATTCGAGTCGCTGCTTCAGGAATATCGGGATGGGAACGTTGAAGTCGGCGATCGCCATGCATGCGACCTTGCAGGCTATGCCTGAGCGATGGTCATCGTCCGTGTTGTCGGCAGCAGCGCTCTCGAAATCATTTTGGTGGTTTTGGCAATGACCGGCCGTGTGTTCCGACGCTGAGATCTCGCCGATCGTTGACGATCCGTGCTCGCCCAACGACGCCGAAGCGAAAGCGTGTGCGATGGTCAGATGAACGTTGACGACGAGGAAGGCCAGAACGGCCCAACTCGCGATAACTCGTCTCATGGTCGGCGAACAAAACTTTTTTATTTGCATTAGAAGGCGGAAATTCTAGACGCAGTGGCCCCAAGCCAGCATTAACTGTTGTCAATTTATTTGAACGCGATTTTGGATGAAAAGGTCTCGAAGCGTGCCTGCCCGCGGAATCGACGCTTTGACATCGACACCGTTTTTCAATATCGTAACGTGGTTAAGCGGTGGATTTTCTCTGCCTGAAAAATGAACAGGCAGAGGAGTTCGAAGCTACGCGTCAGGCTCGCATCCTCGAACTGATGACCAAGAAACGTCGCCAGAAAATCTCGGCTACGAAAGCTTCGCGCAGGAAAGGCGGGCTACGAAAAATCACAATTGTCAGTGTTCTACTCGTCGCGACGGCCGTGGCAGCTTTTTTCTGGTTCGGGAATTTTGACGGCCAAACTCAGAACGCCTTTGCCAGCGTGACTGTCTACAAGAGCCCAACCTGTGGCTGCTGTGCCGAGTGGGTGGATCATCTCGAAGACAACGGCTTCGCGGTCACAGTCGCCAACCGCAGGGATGTTGATTCCAAGAAGCGGGAACTTGGCGTACCGGAGCGACTCTATTCGTGCCACACGGCGCGGGTGAATGGATATGTCATCGAGGGACACGTTCCGGCGGCCGATATCAAGGAGCTTCTTGAGAACGAACCCGACGTCGTCGGACTCGCGGTTCCCGGCATGCCGCACGGTTCCCCGGGGATGGAAACCGGACGCGTGGACAAATATGACGTCCTGGCTTTTAACGAGTACAGGAGTACCCGTGTCTTCAGGCGTTATTGAACCGGCTAAAGCGAATGCCTTGCACTAAATTCGTGCCGACGCTCGGGAAGATACTGAAGTTTCTCCTTGTGGTATCGCTGGTTTGGGCCAATGTGATCCAGGCGGCTACAACATGGCATGCGGCGGCGGCCTCGCTGCCCGAGTCGCTGGAAGATTCTCATTATCGTTGTACTGCGGGTGTTCTGCCAGATACCGGCAACAGTGCGCCCTGCTCACTGGTCGATATTTGTAGTTTCAGGCATTGCGTGGCGAGCACGGGCGGTTTGCTCGCGGCAGAGCCAAGCGTTTCTCGCTACTGTAATGGCGCGGAGCCGCTAACCCTTTTTCACGACCGGAGCTTTAGCGTACCCCCCAGTGCGCCTCCGACTCCGCCTCCCCGTAACTCCACCCTCCCGGCCGTTCGGTCGCTCGTCTAGCCAATACCCTAGGCGGTTTTTAATCGCCGGCTTCAGCAATGATACCGCTTGGCTCGACGTGGTCGATGTGCGTCAACGTTGCTCGAGCAGCTCCAAAATCCGAACGGTGACGAACGCCTGACGACTTGCCCCGACGGGTATTGCGTCTGCGTAGCGCCGTGCAAGATTCAACCTGGGAAAGATCATGAAACGCAAGCA
>JAUIGN010000067.1 GCA_030430075.1 bacterium | reverse complement strand
CTGCATGGTGGCGTACTCCTTGGGTTGAGTGTTTTTGACGAACAAATTTCACCCAAAGTACGCCGCCCTTTTCAAGCCCTCATCCACAACTTTCGGTTATACCTCGGACGATGGCAAGCGTGACGAGGTGCGAGCACTTGCGCAAGAGATGGGGGTGCACTACATCCGCCGTGAACAGAACGTCCATGCCAAGGCGGGAAACATCAATCATGCGCTCGACCTCACCGACGGCGAGTTCATCATTATCCTGGACGCTGATCACGTGCCCCAGCGAAACTTCATTTCTCGCACAATTGGCTACTTTGCGGACGAGCGAATGGGATTCGTGCAAACACCGCACAGCTATTATAACTTCGACAATTTCATGTCGAAGTTGACGTACCGAGGAGGCCTGTACTGGGAAGAAGGCGAGCTCTTCTACAACGTCATCCAGCCGGGAAAGAACCGCTGGAACGCCAACGTCTTCTGCGGCAGCGCGGCCATCTTTCGCCGATCGGCGTTAGCCGAAGTCGGGTGCATCGCGGTCGAGACAATTACGGAGGACATGCATACCGGCATGCGGATTCACTCCAAGGGCTGGAAATCGCTGTTCGTCAATGAACGATTGATCGCCGGTCAAGCGGCACCCGAGCTGACCACTTATCATTCCCAGCGGTTGCGGTGGGGCACCGGCAACCTGAGTATTTTCTGGCACGACAACCCGCTAACGATGCCCGGTCTGACACTCGCCCAGCGGATCAGCTACACCTCGTCGATGCTTGGATGGACGAATTCGCTCGTCCGCATCGCGCTCTACCTCACGCCCATTATGATGCTGTTCTCGGGCATCGCCCCGGTGCGTGCAATCAGTCCCGAGTTGGTCGGGATCACGGCACTGTATCTGCTGACCTGCTGGGCGTCTGTCATCTACGTCTCAGACGGCTATGGTTGGCTCGTCAGCATCGAGCGAGCGGCGATGGCCAATTTTTTTACCAATTTGCGTTCAATTTGGCGCGCCGTAACGAGCTTCGGGCGGCCGCAGCGGTTCGTGGTCACGTCGAAACGGGGAAGACAGGCCAGTGGCGTGTTGCCGCTCGTTTTGCCCCAGATTGTGATCGCGACGACGGGCGTCATCGGCTTGATCTGGTCGATTTTCTCGATCTTCTACTTTCGTGTGTCGTACAACTATTTTGGCCTGGCCGTCGGTGGCCTCCTGTCAGCATTCTATGCCGTGCTCGCCTTCGACGTGATTCGCCGTTCGCTTGCCCGCTGGCACGTTCGGCGTTGGACCCGCTGGCCGTGTGAGGCGTTTGCCGAATTCACCCTGGCTGACAACCCCGACGAGTTATTTCATGCCAGCGTCTTTGATATCAGCCTGGAGGGTTGCGGTCTGGTGGCCTACCGCGAGTTGGCAGTCGGTGACCACGTGGTCCTCCAGTTGTCCGCTCCCGGTCGGCAGATCGATCACTTGAAGGGGATCGTTCGTAATGCCACGCCAATCCTCAAGGGCGACGCGACGGCCTACCGCGTCGGTCTGGAACTGAACGATGTCACCAGTCCGCAGCTCGAGGCGATCTGGTCTCTGGGCCTGGACTATGGCCTGGCCAAGCAATACAAGGTATTCGACGCCGCGATCCGAACGTCGGTTATTCCCACAGCCCTGCGGCGAATGTGGGAGCTCCCGCGCGGCTACAAACGGGCACAGTATCCGATCGCACTGACATCGCAGGACGATGCGCGAAGCACCAATCGCACGGTGACAGAAACGCTCAGCCGTACCACGGCAACCGTGTTGATGGCGGCCCGCCACGAACCGGGACGGCAGTTTGACTTCTCGATGGACTCTCCCTTCGGCCACATCGAAGGTGAAGCCGAAGTGCTTAAGGTACAAGAGGACGTGATTGGTGCGCAGCCAATCTATCGACATGACCTCGCCATTAAACGTTTCGGAGGCGTCTCGCGCTCGTTCCAAAATGCGACCGTGATGGCGCGGGGCCGAGCCGCTCGCGAAGGCTTATGGCCGATGACTCGGCCCGAGGAGCAACCGGTTGGCAGAGCGCTGGCCGCGACCCTGGCGCCGATGCTCGCCGTCGGCGCCATCGCGATGGTCTTTTTCGCATATCGCTTCTCCGATGAAATCCTCCTCCATCGCCTGGCACGTGGAGGTAATACAACGAGTGAAGATCTGGCCCGCTTCGAGGCACTTATCGCGCGAACGAAATCGGATTCTGACAGCGTCACAATTCCCCAACGCCGCTTGCTGGCGCTCGCCGCCCTCAAACAGGGGCGCACGAGTGACGCCGTACGGATCAGCCAGAACCTGCCGGGTTGGGAATTCTCAAATGTGGATCGGTTCATGGACGAGGGACGCACTGCCGAGCGAGAGCAGGATTACGCATCGGCGGCCCAGCTCTACGCTGACGCACTAGAAGAGCTCGCCACGGACGAATCGACCGAGTGGTCGAGCCGAGATGTTCGCCTGGCAGTCGCCAGAGCCAACGTCCTTGCCGGACGACTCGACAAGGCAATCGAAGAATTTGAATCCCTCTTCGAAGTGAACTTCGGCACACCCGAAGAACGGATCGAATACGCCGGCGTTCTCGCCAAGAACGGCGACTACGAGTTAGCCCTTGAAGAACTGGCCGCACTCGACGCTGACATCGAAGTGAGATACCTGCAGGCTTCGATTCACGCAGCGGCGCAAGACTTCGAGCAGGCCGGAGCGGTCTACCGAGACATCCTGGCAGAGGATCCGACCCAGCGGCAAGCTCAGGAATCATTGGCCGATTTGGCCGTCGCTGACGACGACTTCAAACGGGCGATCGAAGATTACCGACGCTTGCTCGACGACGCACCAGCGGCGGACGACATGCGCAGGATACGTCAGAAACTGGCTTATGCCTTGGTTTGGAACAAAGATCACGCATTGGCTCTGCAGGAGTTTACCAATCTACTCACGGCGCAGCCGAGTTCTCAGGATCTCTGGAGCGGATTTCTGGACGCGGCAGCGGGAGTTACGGAGCCATTAACGGCCGAGCAACTAGCGATCCTCCAAGCCATTGATGTGCGTAAGATCGAGGATGATCGTGATGTCGCCGAGCGTGTTGCCCAGGTCGCTTCGGTGTACCTGCGTGGTAGCCAGTTTCAAGCGGCTGTGGAACTGCTGGATACGGCGTTGGCCGAATTGCCCGCCTCCCAGGTCGTGCGGTTGATGGCAGCGCGGGCCTATGTCCAACACCAGGACCTCGAAACCGCCAGCCAGCACTTTGCCCAGTACTTCGAGCAGGGTGGAGATGGAGACGACGTACGGATCGAATACGCCGGCGTGCTGGCCAAGCAGGGCGCTCTTGCCGAGGCGATCACCCAACTGGAAACCGTCACTCCGTCACTGGAGTCCAGGTCGCTGGCCGCTTCGATCCACGAGGCATCCGGGGACTTTGAACGAGCCGTGCAGATCTATCAGGATCTGATGAAGGATGCAGACCTGGATGATCAGGCCAAGCAAGCGTTGCGTGCTAAGTACGCTTATACGCTGGTCTGGAGCAAACAGTACCCGTTGGCGTTGGAACAGTTCACCCAACTGTTGGCCAAGCAGCCCGGCAACACCAACCTGTGGAGCGGCTTTCTCGACGCCATGGCGGGGACCGAGACTAAGCTGACCGACCAGCAGCAGACGTTGTTGGCCATGATCGACCTCGATCGATTCGAGGACGATCGTGATCCGGTCGAACGAATTACGCAGCTCGCCGCGCTTTACCAACGCGCCGACAATCTGGCCGAGGCGATCACGCTCCTCGATAGCAAACTGATCGACCTGCCCGAATCCCCCCAGTTGCGCCTGGCCGCCGCCCGGGCGCACGCAGCGGACGGAGACATTGAGACCGCGCTTCGCTATTTCCGCCTCTATTTCACCGAGTCGGAGGGTACCAGCGCGGAGCGAATCGAATTCGCCGGACTCCTGCTGAACGCAGAGATGAGCGAACTGGCACTTGCTGAACTCGCTCCGATCGAGGACGCCCCGTCGGCCAGACTGCTTGAGGCGTCCATCCACGAAGGCCGGAAGGAATTCAAGGAGGCCGTCGCCGTCTATCGTGATCTGCTTGCCGAATCCTCGACGCTCGAACCGGCGCAGCAACGCGAAATCCAGACTCGTTACGCCCAAGCCCTGACCTGGCACGAGGACTATGCGACCGCTCTGCATGAATTCACTGAGCTGATCGGAGAGTCTCCCGACCAGCATGGCCTGTGGGGGGGCTTCCTGGACGCAGCCACCGGAACGCCGGATCCACTGAGCAAAGAACAAATGGAGATTGTCCGCCGCATCGATCCGACCTTGATCGAAGATGACCGTGATGTGGTCGCACGCATTGTGCAGTTGGCCTCACTGCTGCTCCGCGACGGAGACCTGGCGGCCGCCTTGGCGCTCCTGGAGACGGCCCCCATGGACTCGCCTTGTCAACCGGACGTCTGCCTGATGACCGCTCGGGTCAACGTACAGGCGGAGAATTTGGACGCGGCCATCAACCTGTTTCGCAGATACCTGGAAGAGGTTCCTGACGCGGACGGAGTACGGATCGAATTCGCCGGCGTCCTGGCCTCCAATCAGGAGCCACAGGCTGCCCTGGAACAGTTGGCCATGGTCGCTTCCTCGAAGCAGGCCCGCGAGATGAAAGCATCCATTCACGAATCAAATCTCGAATTTGATGAAGCGGCCGACGAATACCGCAGAATGCTGGCGGAGTTGGACGACTTGCCGTTCGAGGAACGCGACAAGTATCGAGTCAAGTTGGCCAATGTGCTTCTGTGGGCCAAAGATTATTCCGCCGCACTAAGTGAATTTACATCATTCCTCTCGAAGAAGCCCGATCGCGTCGATCTCTGGAGCGGGTTTCTCGACGCGGCAGCGGGAGCTACGGAACCGTTAACGGCCGAGCAACTGGCGACCCTGCAAGCCATCGATGTGCGAAAGATCGAGGATGATCGGGATACCGCCGAGCGTATTGCCCAGATCGCTTCGGTGTATCTGCGTGGTGATCAGATTCAGTCGGCGGTCGAACTGCTGGATGCGGCGTTGGCCGAAATGCCCACTTCCTCGGTCGTGCGGTTGATGGCCGCGCGGGCCCATGTCCAAAACCACGACCTGGAAACCGCCAGCCTGCACTTTGCCGAGTACTTCGAGCAGGGTGGAGACGAAGAGGACGTACGGATCGAGTACGCCGGCGTGTTATCCGAACAAGGCGCTCTTGCCGAGGCGTTCGCCCAGTTGGAGACCGTCACCCCGTCGCTCGAATCCCGCTCGCTGGCCGCATCGCTCCATGAGGCCTCCGGAGATTTCGAGCGTGCCGCGCAGGTCTATCAAGAACTGATGAAGGATACTGACCTGGACGAGCAGGCCAGACAGGAGCTGCGCGCCAAGTATGCGTACACGCTGGTTTGGAGCAAGCAGTATCCTCTGGCCCTGGAACAGTTCACCCAACTGCTGGCGAAGCAGCCCGATAACACCGGTCTCTGGAGCGGCTACCTCGACGCCATGGCAGGCGCTGAGACCGAGCTGACCGATGAGCAACAGACGTTGCTGGCCAGGATCGACCTCGATCAACTCGACGACGATCGCGATCCGGTCGAACGGATCACTCAACTCGCGTCGCTCTACCTGCGCGCCGACAATCTGCCTGAGGCCATCGCGCTCCTCGACAACAAACTGATTGACTTCCCCCAATCCTCCTCGTTGCGTCTGGCCGCCGCCCGAGCCCATGCGGCAGAAGGAAACCTGGAAACCGCCCTCCGCTACTTCCGCCTTTACTTCACCGAGGCAGAGGGCACCAACGCGGAGCGAGTCGAATTCGCCGGGCTCCTGCTGGCCGCCGAAATGGACGACCTCGCCCTCGCAGAACTCGCCCCGCTCGAAGACGATCCATCCGCGAGACTGCTCGCAGCATCGATCCATGAAAGCCGGCAGGAATTCGACGAGGCCGTCGCCATCTATCGTGACCTGCTGGCCGCGGCTCCCACACTTGAGCCGGCACAGCAAAGCGTGATCCGGCCGCGGTACGCCCAAGCCTTGGCCTGGAACAAGGACTACGCCACCGCACTGCAGGAGTTTACCGAATTGATCGACGAGTCACCTGATCAGCACGAACTGTGGGGAGGCTTTCTGGACGCTGCCACCGGAACGTCGGTTCCACTGAGCAAAGAACAGATGGAGATCGTTCGACGCATCGATCCGACCTTGATCGATGACGATCGCCATATGGTTGAGAGGATCGTACAGCTTGGCTCGCTATATCTGCGCGATGGAGACCTGGCGGCCGCATTGGCGCTCTTGGACACGGCCCCAACGGATTCGCCCTTCTTCGCGGACATCTTGTTGATGACCGCGCGGGTCTACGTGCAGACGGAAAACCTCGATCAGGCAGTCATTCTGTTTCGCAAGTACCTGGAGGCAGTCAACGACGCGGACGATGTACGAATCGAGTTCGCTGGCGTGCTGGCCTCAAACCAAGAACCGCAGGCAGCTCTGGAACAACTGGCCATGGTCGCGCCATCCGAGGGATCGCGAGCGTTGTCCGCGGCGATTCACGAGTCAGCTCAAGAGTTTGAAGATGCGGCCAAGGAGTACCGTTTACTCCTTGCCGAAGTGCCCGATTTGCTGCCGGCCGAGCAGGACAAGTACCGGGTCAAGATGGCGAATGTACTCGTCTGGGCCAAGGACTACGATGCGGCCTTGAACGAGTTCGTGGGGCTGCTGGCTCTGACCCCAGATCGGGTGGAATTGTGGAGCGGATTTCTGGACGCGGCCGCCGGCGCGGACCGCCCGCTGCGTGGCGACGAGCTTCGCCTGTTCGGCTTGCTCGATGTGACTCGGTTTCCAGGTGGTCGACCGCTCGAAGAACGAATCCTTCAGATCGCCGGCGTCTGGACCAGATCCGGTGACGTTTCAGCGGCCATTCGGCTGCTGGCATCCGGCCTGGAGAATAACCCCAACTCGAAGCCCCTCCTCTCCGGAATGGCCAACACGCTGCACGAAGACAAACGCTTTGCGCAGGCGGATATCTACTATCAGAGGTTGCTCGACTTGGAAGCACCTGAGCCGGTGGATTCAAACCTTTAGACCGTTCAACCTGCTACGGAAAACGAACTACGATTGAGCCGTACGCGGCCGAAACATCGTAGGAACCGGAGCGTATGAAATTACACCCTGCTTGAAGACTGAGCCACGGCTTGAGGTCGTGGTGAATTTCACCTGACCACAGATTGTAAAACTCACTTTCGGAGTCAAAGCGGACGCCATATCGGAGCGAGTACCACCATTCTCGTGCTCCGACAAACAGGTCGCGATTGAGGGTCTGCCGCCATTCGACGAAACTGGTGACCTGCGAAAATGACTGAGGTGCGAAGTACGGGTGAACGGCTCCGAAGAGTCCATTCACCGGGTCGAAGACCGTGAACTCGTTGAAGTTGGTAAAGTCGTAATCAAGATGCACCATGAGCTGCCGCGGGGTGCGGTGGATGCGATAGGCATTCCTGATGGCAAACGACTGCTGCAGGTTGGAATCGGAGAATTGCATGAGCTGATACGTCGAGCGAAGCCACCAATCACGCATCGGCTGCCCTTCGTAACCAACTTCGAATCCATAACGGTAGATGTCTTGGCGAAGACTCTCGCCGTTCTCCAGAACGTTGCTGACCGTGCCTCGGCAGAACAAGAGGCCGTCGTTGGGAAAGCGAAGTCCCAGCACGAGGTCACCAGTGGGGCGGGTGCTGACGCGATCGTCGTACTCTTCGACATTCAGGTCGGCGCGAATCAACAGGCGATTCAAGTACTCGTTGCGATAGCGGAGGTTGAGCACGTTGCCCCCGAGGTTTGGCGAGCCATCTTTGGGCGTCATCAGCACACCCGAATATCCAATGCCGACCAGATCGTTCTCGTTGCCGAACGGCTGCATCGCCATCATTGACCAGGTGCTGCGGGTGATGTCGGTTAATCCTTCCCGCCCCGTCTGATCAAAGACGTCATACGCCGAATGGACATGCGGATGTAGTCGCCAATTCATCGTATTGTGGGCGATTGACGCTTCACGATGGCAAGGATTGATGGCAAGCAGCTTCTCGTAAGTGGCGATGGCATCCGAGGTGTATTTGAGCTTGGAGTAGGACTGAGCCAGGTCGAAGTAAGCACTTTGGTTCGCCGGCTCCACATCGATCAGCGCGTGATAGGCACCGATCGCCTGTTCGGCCCGCCAGTCCTTGAGCGACTTGGCGAGGCTTTCCATTGCGATCGTCGAGGACAGCGAACTTTGTTGATCAACGTAGCCGGCCGAAAGCCCGTAGTCGCCGCCCGGTATTCCGTAATTGGCACCAGAGATACCGGCCATGCCAACCCCGGCAATGGCATTGGCGGGCGCGGGTGGCGCGACCAAAACGGACGCAGCAACTTGGGATTCATCGTATGCCGGGCCGGTATCTGGCCAGCCGCGCCAATCGAAGAATGTGCGCGCACGTTCGCGAAGAGCAACCGTGTAGTCCGGGTCAACCCTCAAGACCTGTTCGTATTCCGCGATCGCGGACCGGTATCGGAGACAGGCAGCCAACGAGCGGGCTAGTCCCATTCGGGCGCGGATGTTCGTGGGTGAGATGGCGAGCACGCTTCGGAAAGTCGAGGCCCACTCAGGCTCCGTGGCCGTGAGGAAAAGGCCCATCTTGCAGGTGCAGTGGGCCACCAACTCCTGGAGCCCGGGTGTGTGAACCCCGTGCCAACTTGCTCCACAATCGCAATTTGCCAAGGCCTGGATCTCAGCCAAGCGAACTTGGGCCGCCAGGTTCGCACATTGCGACAACATCTCCATGGCGAGTTGATAATTGCAGTCAGCGGACGCGAGGTCGGCAAGTGACACCAGAAGAAACGGCGATGGAGTCAGCAGGCCGATGCGTCTTTCGAGCGATTGACGAGCCGCTTCCGGTTCACCCAATCGTTGTAGCGCCGCAAATTCGCCATAGATCGCCGGGACACTCTGCCCCTCGGTTCGAGTCAACACTTGCTGAAACTCATACAGCGATTCCATGTTGTGTCCCAGTTCGCGGAGCGCATGACCAAGCTCTACGCGGATATCCATTTCTGCTCGCGGGCTGAGCAGGGCGTGCTCCAGTTCGCGGAGGCAAAGGTCGATCGCGCGCTGCGGGTTCCGCATCTGCCGGTAGTTTTTCACCATCCGCAATAACGCGTAGACGTCAGTTGGATCGGACGCGCGAAGCGCCGCCATCAAGTCATTCGACTCGTGAAAACGACGTTCCTCCGCCAGAGTTTCGGCGGTTGCCAGACGGCTGGCACGAACGATCAACTCGTCGCCGGTGATTTGTCGAAACTGTGCCAGCGCATGTGCAGACTCACCTGCGTCGGCCAGGCATTGGCCGAGTGCCAGGCGCGAGGCAGCATCCTGGGGGTCGTCATGCAGCAGGCGAATCAGGATGGCTTTGGCCAGACCGTATTCGCCCACTAGCGTGTGGTACTTGGCGATAACTCGCTGCGCGGCTGGAGATTGATCGCCACCGAGAAAGGTGGCGATCGCCTGTGAAGCACTTACCGCATCAAATGAATCGATATAGGACTCGACGATTCCAATGCGAGCCGCCATATTCTGCGGGGCTAGAGACAGAACTTGGCTATACACAACGGCGGCCGACCCGTAATCGGCACGCATCGCCAGTAGCGTGGCCAACTCGATCCGCGATTCAACATCCTCTGGCGAAACGGCCGCCATCCGCTCGATCGTCTCCTGCAATTCGGCCTGCCGATAAAGCTGATGCTTGGCGCGGGCAAGCCAAATGAGCACTTGGAGCTCGTCGGGTCGGGTGAGCTGCAGCTTCTCCAGTGTGTCTTCCGCCGCCTGCGGGCGGTTGATGTCAAGCAATAGCGGTGCCATCAGCTCCTGGACCAACCGGGCGTCGAGATCAAGGTCGGGACGAATCGCGTCGAAAACCTCGGAAGCTTCTCGCAATTGTCTGTTCAGCGCGTAGGCTCGGGCCAACTTGATCGCGATCAAATGGCTGCGCGGAGCCAAGGCCCTGGCCTTCTTCAACACGGCCGCAGCGCGGTCGTACTTGCGTTCCTTGAGGAGCGCATCACCATGGTTTTCGAGGTAGGTGATATTCTCGGGCCAACGGCGGGACAGAATACTCCACTGATTCTCGGCGACCGAGTACTCCCCCGCGGTGTACATGACGCCCGCATATTCTTCGCGAGCCCCGTCGTCCTCAGGATACTGACGCAACAACAGCTCAAACCGCTCGCGCACGGTCTGCCAATCGTTGCTTGCTTCGGCCAACCTGACCGCATTGCGAGCTGCCTGCAGGAGATCCGCATGATGCTGGCCGAAGTCTTGTCTCGCCTCGAGTCCTGCCGGGGGGGCAGGTTGCGTTGGAGATAGCGGTGGTGGCGCTGCCGCTGCTGCCGGCTGTCCAGGAGCCAGGAGTTCCTGTCCCTGAGCAGGACGGAGTTCGACTGCCTGTACTCTTCGAACCGGATTCCGCAACGAGGATGCTTCCCGCGATCGTGGCGATAAGCGACGCCGGGATGGGGGCAACGCGTACGTTGGCGGTAGGCTAGCGGGCGTCGGAGCCGGCGACGTTGCCGACCTGCTGGGCCGAGTGAGGGACCGAAAGGGCGGAGGCCCGACTTCCTGTCGCACGCGTTCCACAACTGGCCGGGTTGCGGTACCACCAGAGGCACGTCGATCCCAATTGTCCGGTTCGGTTGGTGGAAGACGGTGAAGATTGAGTGAAGCTTCGATGCCCAACGAATCGAACGGCACCGGCGGCTGCGCAGCAAGCCACCCCGGCCAGATACTGGCAAGGAAAATCCCGAGGTTTCGAAAACATCCGGTCCGGCTCATGGTATTCGATCGAATCCGCAGAAGTTACGGTCCCCGTGCACTGTGAACTTGGATGAAAATTGCAAAGTGTGTGAGTTGTATCGGATTATGTGGTATTGAGGGTTAGTCAAACTGGTCCGATTAAGACAAGTGAAAGGCAATCGTGCACCGGGGCACCGTCGAAGACTTCTACGAACCAATGGCGGTGACATTGCTCTGGAGTCACTTCCCGAACTCCTCTGCCTCCAGGCGTCTCACCCTCGCAGACCATATTCAAATTCCGCAGCCAACTGGGAATTCTTCTGCCTGACGGCGGAAAACAGAGCGAGCGATTGCGAATGGTAACTTCCACTGCGTAGAATGCTGGCGGTTCGTAGCACGCCCCGTTTGCGGAAACGCTGACGGCGTGTGACATACGCTTCATTACATTTTGGCTGGGCAGGGCCTGCGCGAGGGCAGCGCGCGATGTGAGGACATTGAGAAGTAGACGCTGCGCCAACGCGGAAACTGTTTCGCCCTGAGCAAGAGGTGAGACATGTTGAATGGGATGAATCATTGGGGCATCCGCAGAAGACGAGCACGCTTGCGGGACCGTCGCCGACTTTACTTGGAATCGCTCGAGCGGCGCGACCTCCTGGCATGCTTGGCGAATCCGCCGATTGATTTTCAGGTCGTTAACGACTGGGGAAGCGGATTCCAGGGTGAAATATCCGTCCAGAACAACTCGACTGCGGAGATCCGCGACTGGTCGCTATCGTTCTCAATGTCGCACCAGATCGAGCAAATCTGGAACGGGACAATTTTGTCTCAGAACGGCGCCAGCTATGAGATCGGCCACGTCGGCTGGAACGCCAATTTGGCACCTGGGGCCAGCGCCTCGTTCGGCTTCGTCGCGGCATCTGCCGGTCAGATCGCGGCACCAGGAGCGTTTGTGCTGTGCGATGGCAGTACTGAACCACCGGGGCCCCTGACATCGATTACGGTTGCCGATATCGGCGTGACGGAGGGTGATGAAACCAGCCAATTCGCTGAACTTGACCTCCGTCTGTCCGCGGCCAGCGATCAACCCGTCCAGGTTTCGTTCGCCACAACGGACGGCTCAGCAGTCGCGAACCAGGACTATCTTCCGGTCGCAGGAATCGCAACGTTCGAACCGGGTGCAACATCCCGCCGAATCCAAGTTCCGATTGTTGGTGACCTGATTGTCGAACCGCAGGAAGAGTTTCGCCTTGAACTGAGCGACCCACTCAATGCGGTCCTGGCCGTCGAAAGTGCGACGATTACAATCGAAGACAACGACAACCACCCTCAAGACCCAAACGATTGCTCGGATGCGACCGTCGAGTTCGTTCTTCGGGATGATTGGGGGGCCGGTTTCGTCGCCGATGTCATTATCAACAACAATGGCGATTCCGCCATTGACGGTTGGAACCTCGAATTTGAGTTGACGGCGAACGTGGTCAACATCTGGAACGCGGTGGTCAACCAACACTCCGGCAACCGCCTGGTGCTCGGCAACGCGCCATATAACGCGCAGATCCCCCCCGGAGGGCAAGTCGTCCTGGGCTTCGAGGGAAGTCCGGGAAACATCGGCGACGGTCTCCCGTCCGAATTTTTGCTTAATGGCGAAGTCGCCGGCTGCGACGGCCAGACTCGCCTCTCGATCGCGGATCTAGCCGTGACTGAGGGCAATACCGGAGCCACGATCGGGCAGTTCGAGGTGACACTTACGTCAACGGCGACGGAAACCGTAACATTCGACTACGACGTACAAGCTGCCACCGCGGATGCTCAAGACGTTCAGATAAAGAGCGGGAGCCTGGCGATTCTGGCCGGCGAACGATCCCGGATCATCGAGGTGGCAGTATTCGGCGACGTAGACGTGGAGCCAAACGAGACGTTTCGTGTTGTTGTGAGTAATGTCGTCGGGGCGGAGGTTGGCGATCTTGAGGCGATCGGAACGATTCTGAATGACGATGTCGCGCCACCAGTCACGCCATCGGTTGAAATCGGCGATGCTCAAGCCGATGAGCGGGATGTCACCGAGGCGCTCGCCCCGGGTTTCCTCAGCACCAGCGGCAACCAAATCGTGGACGCCAACGGCACACCGGTCAAACTTACATCCGTTGCCTGGTTCGGGTTCGAATCTGACAACAACGCTCCGCACGGGCTCTGGACACGCAACTATCGCGACATGATGGACGAGATTGTGGCCGCCGGATTCAATTCGCTGCGCCTGCCAATTAACAACCAGATGTTTGATCCAGGCAGCGTCTCGAGCGGCATCGACACCAGCGCCAACCCGGATCTTGCGGGACTTTCGCCGTCGCAAGTCCTTGACAAGATCGTCGACTATGCCGGTCAGATCAATCTGCGCATCGTCCTCGATCACCATCGGAGCGACAATGGCATCGGTGCTCTTAACGACGGCCTGTGGTATACCGCCGAGTATCCTGAAGAACGGTTTCTTGCCGACTGGAGGATGTTAGCCGCCAGGTACCGGGGTAACCCAACCGTCATCGGTGCCGACTTACATAACGAACCGCACGGCCCTGCAACCTGGGGAACCGGTGACACCGCGACCGACTGGCGATTGGCCGCCGAACGGGCCGGTAACGCCGTGCTCGCGGAAAACCCGGACTGGCTGATTATCGTCGAAGGAATCGAAACCTACGACAATACCAACTATTGGTGGGGCGGGAACTTGAAAGGTGTCCGACAACACCCGGTGAGACTCGATTCGCCAAACAAACTTGTCTACTCACCTCACGCCTATCCTAATTCGATCTATAAGCAGCCTTGGTTCTCCGATCCCAACTTTCCGAACAACCTACCGGACGTGTGGCGCGATCGCTGGGGATTTATTTTCGAGGAAAATATTGCCCCGATCTGGCTTGGTGAATTCGGCTCGCGACTGGAAGAAGCCAAAGATATCGCCTGGATGGAAAAACTTGTTGGATACCTGGGAGGCGACTTAAACGGGGATGGAATCGTCGACATCAGCCCCGGAGAGGAAGCCATCTCCTGGTCGTTTTGGTCGTGGAATCCAAACTCCGGGGATACAGGCGGAATACTCCGTGACGATTGGCGTACGCTCAACCAAGAGAAACTAGACCTGCTCGCACCGGTCCAATTCGAGCAACTACCGACCGATGGCGGGACGAACGTAACACCGGAAATCTCTTATCTGGATTTTCCGGTGACCCTTTCCGAGCCAACTTCTGTCACAGTCCGTGTGGATTTCGCCACGTCACCTGGCACGGCGACCGCCGAGCTTGACTTTCGAGCCTTGACCGGAACGTTGGAGTTTCGGCCCGGAGAGGTCCAAAAGACCATCCGGGTCGAGATCCTGGGTGATCTTTTCGCGGAGGGTACCGAGTCCTTGTCGGTGAATCTTTCCGGCCTGGAAGGAGGCGTTTTTGGCGACCCATCTGCCATGGGGACGATTCTTGACAACGATGCCGCCGCTGCTGGCACGAGCGGCCCTGTAGCACTGCCCCACAGTGGGGCTCTCCACCTTGACACTTCAATTGCGGGAGGTGCGGTCGCGCCCCCTTTGGTGTCAATCAGGCCCGCAACTCTGCTCGGTCGTACGCTCGGGGAGACCCAGATTCATCCGCCCAGTCTCGCCCCCGTGCGTCTCACGCAACCTTGGCCGTCAACCAACTGGGGCGGCATCCCCAACCCGCAACGGTTGGAACCAGAACGATGGCGGACCCAAGTCTTCGAACAGGAAGAAGACTGGGTCGGTGCACTTGTTGCCGAACTTCTCGCTCCATCTCGGCGATTGCCGTAACCGGAAACCGGTGGGTGGAGATCGCAATTGGGCCGTCGGCTGTACAGCGAACCCGCGCTGGTCGAGCAGCAGTTTGGCGGCTCGCCCAGCGCGCGGGGTGTGTTTGGCTCGACACGCCACTGCGGGCCGCAGCACCAGTTCCTGCATGTGGTTGATTGTGCGGGTAACGTCCAGCGTGGGCGGCGTGCGAGCTAATGTCTCTGGGCAGATTTTCCGATGCGCGCACAAAAAAACCCGTTCAGGGCGGCTAGGCCCGAACGGGTTTTTGTTGACGATCTTGGTAGTTGCCGGACGAATCCGGCTGACCTGCTAAGTAACTTGAGTGCTGTATCCACGGATAGTTGCACGATGTCACCACCGTACAACGGCTTATCCTTAGAAAGGAGGTGATCCAGCCGCAGGTTCCCCTACGGCTACCTTGTTACGACTTAGTCCCAATCGCGGAGGTCACCTTCGGCGCTTGCCTCTCTTGCGAGTTAGCTCGGCGACTTCGGGTGCCCCCCACTTTCGTGGCTTGACGGGCGGTGTGTACAAGGCTCAGGAACACATTCACCGCGGTATGCTGACCCGCGATTACTAGCGATTCCGGCTTCATGCAGGCGAGTTGCAGCCTGCAATCCGAACTGACCAGCGTTTTTTGGGATTTGCTCCACCTCACGGTCTTGCTTCCCTTTGTACGCTGGATTGTAGGACGTGTGCAGCCCTGGTCATAAAGGCCATGAGGACTTGACGTCATCCCCACCTTCCTCCGGTTTAACACCGGCAGTCTCTTCAGAGTCCCCGACATTACTCGCTGGCAACTGAAGACAAGGGTTTCGCTCGTTAAGGGACTTAACCCGACATCTCACGACACGAGCTGACGACAGCCATGCAGCACCTGTGTAAAGGCTCCCCGAAAGGCACTTTTCGCTTTCACGAAAATTCCTAAACATGTCAAGACCAGGATAAGGTTCTTCGCGTAGCCTCGAATTAAGCCACATCCTCCACCGCTTGTGTGAGCCCCCGTCAATTCCTTTGAGTTTCAGCCTTGCGACCATACTCCCCAGGCGGAGCACTTAACACTTTCGCTACGTCCAAGAAGATGTGGAAGTCCCCTCGAACTAGTGCTCATCGTTTACAGCTAGGACTACCGGGGTATCTAATCCCGTTCGCTCCCCTAGCTTTCGTCCCTCAGCGTCAGAAGAGACCCAGTGAGCCGCTTTCGCCACCGGTGTTCCTGATGATATCAACGCATTTCACCGCTCCACCATCAGTTCCGCTCACCTCTATCTCCCTCAAGCTCGGTGGTTTGAAGCGCAGTTCCACGGTTGAGCCGTGGGATTTCACACCTCACCTACCGAGCCGCCTACGGACTCTTTAAGCCCAGTGATTCCGAATAACGTTCGTCCGGTACGTGTTACCGCGGCTGCTGGCACGTACTTAGCCCGGACTTCCTCTGAAGATCGCTCAAACACTAGGGATTGCCCTAGTGCATTTGCTCCCCACTGACAGCGGTTTACAACCCGAAGGCCTTCATCCCGCACGCGGCGTCGCTCCGTCAGGCTTGCGCCCATTGCGGAAGATTCTCGACTGCAGCCACCCGTAGGTGTCTGGGCAGTGTCTCAGTCCCAGTGAGCCGGGCCATGCTCTCACACCCGGTACCCATCTTCGGCTTGGTGAGCCATTACCTCACCAACAACCTAATAGGACGCGGACCCATCCTCGGCCGGAATCACACCTTTGATCCGGGGATATTATCCGGTATTACCGCCAGTTTCCCGACGCTATCCCGGAGCCAAGGGCAGGTATCCACGCGTTACTCTCCCTTTCGCCGCTCCTCCAGTTTCAATAGCAAGCTAAAGAAACCTTGTCGCGCGACTTGCATGCCTAATCCACGCCGCCAACGTTCATTCTGAGCCAGGATCAAACCCTTCAATTGGTTTGCTTAACCGAAAGCAACGGCCGCCGAAGCAACCATCACCCCCGATGTGACTAGCAATTGTTGGCTTGAAGCCATGGTGTGCCTGTCGAAAAAAGCAGGCACCGTTAGCCTAGTAAAAGTACAGCCTCAAGCTGTTTTCTTAGGAGGTCACTACCAAATTGTCAAAGATCGCTCCCCGCCAGGAACAATGCCCTGCGAGGAAGAAACAAATATTACGCCCGAGCCTCGAACTGTCAACCGCTGTCGGGATAATTCGGCAAACACATTTCAGTTTCTTCGCCGAACGCGCCGCAAACCCCTGAAAACAAAGGGCGAATTCAATTCCGGCGAGCCCTGGTTTTTTTGCCTCGCCATGCCAACCTGGCCAGCCAATCGCGGTGGTCACGCGAAATGGGCCGGTCCAGCGGACCGAAGTTGGGGGTCGATTTTCAGTTTTCGGACGGCCCTCTGCCCTTCGCCAGATGGGGCCGCCAGATGGGGCCAACCACAACGGATGGGGCACTACGGCGGAGCGGCTTGCGGCAGGCCCCCGGACAGCACCGCCCTCCCCCCCGCAAGGCCCCATCGGCCGCCGGGCCGGCGCGACCCAGCCACGACGAGCAGCGCCACTCAAAGACAGCACGCTCAAAGACAGCACGCTCAATGGCAGGACGCTCAATGGCAGGACGCGCGGTGGCCCAGCCCTTTGCCAGCTTTCCGCGCGAACCGTATCATGGGGGCCGTCGTCACGTTGATATTACCGATGACTCGACGCTGCAACTCGCTTCACCCGATTGATGATGCTATCGCCATGACCCGCAAAGGTTCTGAATTCGCCGGACTCTCGGTCGCCATGACCACGCCGTTCCAAGACGGACAGGTTGACGAGCCTGCGCTCTGCTCGCAGGTCGAATTCCAAATCGCGGCGGGAACCAACTGCCTGGTCCCGACGGGGACCACGGGCGAGTCGCCCACGCTGTCACACGAAGAACACGAGCGGGTCATCTCGACCGTGGTGCAGACAGCTGCCGGCCGCGCCAAAGTCATGCCGGGTACCGGATCCAACAGCACCTCCGAAGCACTCCGCTTGACCAAATGGGCGGAAAAGGAAGGGGCCGACGCGGCCCTGCTGGTTGCGCCCTACTACAACAAGCCAACCCAGGAGGGGTTCTATCAACACTATCGAGCCGTGGCCGAAGCGGTCGATATTCCGATCTGTGTTTACAACATCCCGGGCCGCACCGGCAAGAACATCGAACCGGAAACGATCGCTCGGCTGGCGGAAATCCCGAATATCACCATGGTCAAGGAAGCCACCGGTTCGCTCGACCAGGCCTCTCAGATTCTTTCCGGAACCCAACTGACCATCCTGAGCGGTGACGATAGCTTGACCCTGCCCCTGCTGGCCGTGGGCGGCGAAGGCGTGATCTCGGTGGTCGGAAATCTCGTCCCCCACGACATGATCGGTCTGGTCGATGCCTTCCAGCAAGGCGACGCCGTCGCCGCCTGCCGGCGACACCACAAGCTGTTCCCGCTCTGCCGCGACATGCTGGGGCTCTCTACGAACCCGATTCCAATCAAGGCCGCCATGGCGATGCTCGGACGCGATACGGGCGAACTCCGCTTGCCAATGACGCCGCTCAGCGAATCCGAATTGGTTTCACTACGGCAAACGTTGACAAATTACGGGCTACTGTAGCTACCGCACCGGCTAAATTCGCCGCAACCAATCGCGTTGCCGTCCAACTGCGCTGCCGTCCACCCGCACTGCCGTCCAATCGCGCTGCCGTCCAACTGCACTGGCCGTCGATCGCGCGCGGCCCATGGCTGGCCGCAGGACCAGCTCTCTGGTGCCTTGTTGCCCGCTGTAGATCGAGGCAGAATCGCCGCCTGCATGATGGCCGTGGAAACGGCCACCGCTTCGCCCGTCACACACCCCGGCAGGCAACAACGCTGGCCACACCGTGCGCGCGGTGGCTTCCCAAGACTCAAGAGCCCCAGCACTCGATACGTGATTCAAATGACACGGTATCGGGGCCAGGGTTCGCCGCTGACCAGGCAAGATGCCCCAGAAACTCCGTGGCAGCACTGCTACCTTGAAACATCGAGGGGAATCCGCGACCTGGGAAGCGGCGATCGAACCGCACAATCCTGACCCGTTTTATGGACAAGCAAAAAACTTCCCGGGTTGGAAAAGTTGAGCTAAAGTTGAGAAGTGGCAGGCAAATGCGGCCCGAGCGTTGAGGGCCGTCGACGGGGAATTTCGCGGCTCCACGCCGTTTTTCGGGAACGCCGCCCGCCGCCGACAAGACAAAAGAAAGCGGGAAACAAATCCACTGCTAATCGGCTTTCGCTCGGCCGAACGGCGCAAAAAACGGCGTAACGTTCGCCAGACGAAAGGCGACTCGGTCGTCCCCCCCACCATCCCCCCGCAAACGGACAATTCACGCTCGCTGTTGGCAACCTTCACACTGGTTGGCAACCTTCACACTGGGATGAGCACGAACCATCATGCTTAAGTGTACCGACTTAGCCGAACGCATCGAACGCCTGCGGCCCGGCGCGCAGGTTAGCGACGTGGCCCGCTTGTGCCTCCTGCTGTCGAATTCATCCGCCGACGACGTCGACGAGTTAGCCAACGACTCGACGCTCGCCACAGCCTGGAAAGAGATGGACCTTCGCCTCCAGGCCGCCACGGATCAACATGCTGCCATGACCGAAGAATTGGAAGACTTGGCACGTTCTGACCCCCAGCGGTTTACGCCCGATCAAATCTGGATCCTGATTCGCGCGATCAAGGTGCAAAGCCAGATTCTGAATCTCTATGTCGGCGAACCGGCGCTCGATCTGTAACGGTGCGGCGGCAGGCCGGGATTCGCCACCGGTCGCGTCCGCAATTTCCGCCCACACCTGGCATCCGGCGGCCTGCCGGAAAACCAACGACCGCAGGCCCCTGCCGGCGTCAAGCGCCCACGCCGCACCTAGCCGTCATGGCGAGACACGTCCTATAATCAGACCTGTCGTCTGATATCACCGGGAAGCTGGAGCAGGACGAGGAACGACCATGCCGGTCAAGATGAATTTGTCTCGGATTATTATTAGCGAGATCAACAACGAGCAGGTGATCTACCTCAAAGAAGAGGACGGCGAACGAAAGTTCCCGATCATCATCGGGATTTTTGAGGCCACCAGTATCGACCGCAAGGTCCGCTCGGATCTCTCCACCCGCCCACCAACTCACGACTTGCTGGTCAACATCGTGACGGCGCTGGGAGCCGAGTTCGAAAGCGTGCTGATCACCGATCTGAGGAACGGGACGTACTTCGCGGAGCTGATGCTGAAGCATGACGGTGAATTGCTGGCAATCGATGCGCGTCCGTCCGACGCAATTGCCGTGGCGGTGACCTGCGAACCCAACTTGCCCATTTATGTCGCTGAGGAGGTCTTGAGCGAAGCGTCGGAAGGGAGCGCCTGAGCGATTGTCCGAACGCACATCGTGTGCCTGGGACCGTGTGCCTGGGACCGTGTGCCTGGGACCGTGTGCCTGGGACCGTGTGTCTGAGACCCTACGGCCGCGGGCCGGAGTTTGTCGAGTCATTTGACGCGCGCCGCATCGCTCGCGGCCGCGGAACGCCGCACCGACCGTCCGCCAGCCCGAATGACGAGCGGCGTGGGCTCCGGCCGAGATGCGCAGCGGTTTGGGTAAGTTCACCACAAACGATTGCGACCCGGCGACCTGCACTGAATCGTTGTCCACCCCTGATTGATCCGCGCCTAGCGAAGCACATCGGCGAATGCCGCCTGCAGTTTCGCCAGCGCCAGTTCGCCCTGTTCGCCGTCGACCACCACGTTCACGCGCACTTCGCTGGTGTTAATCATCTGAACATTGATGTTGGCTTCTGCCAGGGCGCGGAACATGCGAATCGCCACCCCGGTGTGGCTGCGAAGTCCCACCCCGGAAACCGAAAGTTTGGCAATCGAGGGACTGCTGCTGACGCTACCGCAATTGAATGATGCGGCCAAGCGGCGGACGACGTCCACGCTTTCGTCCAGCGTCTTGCGGGGAACAGTGAAGCTCAGCCGCGCCCCATCCGGGTGCCCCGTGTAGCTCTGCACGATCATGTCGACAAAAATCCCGGCCGCCGCCACCTCCTCGAAGACCTTCGCGGCCATCCCTGGCGAGTCCGGCACGCGGCCGATCGTGATGCGACCTTGAGACGCGTCCAAGAGCACATCGTCGATCGTCAACTGCTCCATGTCGACACCCCGCAAGCGATCGACGACGTCCGCGGGGTTGGTGGGGCCGGCGGCTTCGACAGGCTGGTTGCCGGCGGCAAGCACCTCCGGCGGCTTCTCCAGCTCGAACACCTTATGAACGGCCCGCAGCGCCTGTTGGGCCGCATCCTGGTCGACCAGAACGGAGATCTTGATTTCGCTGGTGGTGATCATCTGAATATTGACATCCGCATCCGCCAGCGCGCGGAACATCCGTTCGGCAACGCCGGTCTGCCGCGCCATCGCCAGGCCGACGACCGAGACCTTCGAGGTGTGCTGATCGTGCGTGACGTCATCCACGGGAACGATCTCGCGTGCGGCGCCGACCGCCTCCATGGTCACGTCGAGCTCGTCGCTGGGAATCGTAAACGAAATATCCGCCTTCCCTTCCTCGCCGACGTTCTGCACGATCATATCGACCGAAACGTTGCGGGTGGCAATCCGCGAGAAGAATTCCAGGCTGGTTCCAGGCACGTCGGGAACCCCCATTAACGTGATCCTGGCTTCCTTCTTGAGGAGGGCGGCCCCGGAAACGGATTGGGCATCGGATTCCACCTGGGTACCAATGACCGATCCCGGCGCATCGCTCAGGCTGCTGCGGACGTGGATCGGGACGCTGAACTTCTTGGCGAATTCGATCGACCGGTTGTGCATGACACCGGCACCCAGGCTGGCCAGTTCGAGCATCTCTTCGTAGCTGATCCGGTCGACACGCCGCGCTTCGGGCAAGACGCGCGGATCGGTGGTGTAGACCCCGTCCACGTCGGTGTAGATCTCGCAGGCGGTCGCACCCAGCACGGCCGCCAGCGCCACGGCCGTGGTATCGCTCCCGCCGCGTCCCAGCGTCGTGATATTGAAGTCCTCGTCGATGCCCTGAAAACCGGCCGCAATCACGATATTGCCGGCGTCCAGCAAGCGTTGCATACGCTCGGTCGAAATCGACTTGATCCGCGCCTTGGTGTGGATGCTGTCCGTCTTGATCCCGATCTGGGCACCGGTCAGACTGACCGCCTGGTGCCCCAGCGATTGGATGGCCATCGCCATCAAGGCCACACTGACCTGCTCTCCGGTCGACAGCAGCATGTCCATTTCGCGTGCCGAGGGTCGATCCGTAATCTCTCCGGCCAGACCGATCAGCAGGTCCGTGTTCTTCCCCATGGCGCTGACCACCATGACGACCTGGTGGCCCTGCTGCTGGGCGCGAATCGCTTTCCGCGCCGCGGCCAGAATCTTTTCGCTATCAGCGACGCTCGTCCCGCCGAATTTCTGAACAATCAATGACGTGGGCAATGACATGGGACTAACCGGGGAGGGTCTTGGGGCAGGAATGCGGAAGACGGAAAAGCGGGGTCCGGCCACTGCGACCGGCAAGATCCACCGCCCCCGTCCGTTTGAAATCAGCGAGCGGATTCACGGTTGCAGCAAGATTCACGCTTGCAGGAAGTAGGGCATCAGTTGTGCGCCTGCGGCAAAAGCCAACTCGGACGCATCGGCCGTTGGTTCGTCGTAGGACGAATTTCCATCCGCCTCAATACCGCGCCCCGCGATGCAGAACGGGACGGCACCATGGCTATGGGTCTTGGTCCGCACGGGCGTGGGATGGTCCGGCGACACCAGGATGCGGTAATCGCCCTGCTGTTGCAGGGCCTCGCAAACCGGGCGGACGATGTGCGTGTCGATCTCTTCGAGTGCCTTGATCTTGGCTGCCACATCCCCTTCGTGCGACGCCTCGTCGGTCGCTTCGACGTGCACACAGATCACGTCCGTGGTCGGAATTGCCGCAACGGCGTACCGGCCCTTCGCGCCGTAGTCCGTGTCGGTATACCCCGTAGCACCCGGGACTTCGATCCGGTCCCAGCCGATCAAGGCCGCCAACCCGCGCAACAGGTCGACGGCCGTAATCATCTTGCCTGTCTTGCCGTACAGTTCTTGAAACGGGGTCAATTGCGGGGTCTTCCCCAACCCCCAGAGCCAGACATTGGTGGCCGGCGGCTTGCCGGCGGACCGCCTGGCGCGATTTACCCGATGGTCGGCAAACAGTTCCTGCGAGCGGCCCATCACGTCCGTCAAGAGATCGCTGCCGGGGCCGCGCGGAAAGTCCTCGGCGACGCTCTTGTCGGTCAGATCGTGCGGCGGCGTCGAACGGGTCTCGGCAGAAAACGGCGCGGCGGCCTGCTGCGGTCGAAACAGGAGCAGGTTTCGATAACTGACACCGGGCACAAATTCCAAGCTACGGCAGACGGCAGGCGCCAGCGCTCCTCCCGCCTGCGGGCCGGCCCCGTCATTCGCTTCCTGTTGTGCCGACGCCGCCAGGTCCGCCTGGAGGGCCTCAAGCAATTCGGCGGCTTCCTCGGAAGAAATGTGCCCGGCCGTAAAGCTCCGCATTACCTGGTCTTCAACGGTGACCAGGTTGCAGCGCACGGCCCAATCCTCGGCCGCCAGCTGGATGCCCTGCGCTGCCGCCTCCAGCGGTGCTCGGCCGGTGAAATAGACGTTGGGGTCGTAACCGAGCAAGCTGAGGTTGGCGACGTCGGATCCGGCAGGCAGATGGGCCGGCACATGATTCGCCCGGCCGACGACACCGCGGGCCGCAACCTCGTCCATGGCCGGTGTCTTGGCAACCTGCATCGGCGTCCGCCCGCCCAGCGATTCCTGGGGCTCGTCCGCACAACCGTCGGGGATGATAATCGCGTACTTCATAGCGCAATTCCGGCCGCAAAACGGTTCAGAATAGCACACGATTTGGCGCTTCGATAGGCACCACCTGGAACGGTCGGCGCCCGGTATTCGGTGTCCCGGATCGAGTCGTATCTAGTCCAGCACGCGCATCCGCACGCTCGGCTGCAGCGTGTAGTCGCGACCATCGATCTCCTCGATCGCCGACTGGGCCGCACCCTCGCTGGCCAGGTGGGTCATGATCACCAGCGGTACCAGTTCGTCCTCGCCCTGCACCTCGGGCTCGTGCTGAATCACCGAAGCGATCGAGATATCGTAGCCCCCCAGGACGCCCGCGATGTCACCCAATACGCCGGGCGAATCGCGGATCGTGAAACGCAGGTAGTAACGACCGCGTGCCTGAGCGTGGTCGCCTAAGGTGACGCGGGGCGGACGTCCCGACCACAGTTCGAGCGTCCGGAAGGTAATCCGCGTCCTCCCCACCGCCGTATCGATCAAGTCGGAAACGACCGCCGATGCCGTCGGCATCTGACCTGCTCCCAAGCCATGGAAGAAAACATTGCCGACCGCGTCCCCGACCACGGTCACCGCGTTGTATGCCTCCCGCACCTCGGCCAGCGGTCGTCCCGCACGGACCAGCGTCGGCGACACATGCAACTCCAGTTCTCCGTTCAACTTGGCAATCGCCAGCAGCTTGACTCGATACCCCAATTCCCGCGCATAGCGCAGGTCGGCGGCATCCAGCGTGTCGATTCCAATCCGGGGAATCTCGTGCCAGTCGACGCGGGCACCAAACGCCAGATGCGCCAGAATGCTCAGCTTCTGCGCCGCATCCGTGCCGTCGACATCCATCGTGGGGTCCGCTTCCGCAAATCCCAACCGCTGAGCCTCCGCAACGGCGGCCGGATAGTCGGCCCCCTCCTGCTCCATTCGCGACACGATGAAATTGCTGGTCCCGTTGAGAATCCCGCTCAGCGACGTGATCTGATTGGCCGAGAGGCATTGCCCGATATTCGTGATGATCGGAATGCCTCCGCAGACCGAAGCTTCAAAGGCGATCGAGCGGTTCAAGGCCCGCGCCCGGTCGAACAGTTCCGGCCCGTGTTCGGCCAGCAGCGCCTTGTTCGCCGTGACGATGTCTTTGCCGCTCTCCAGCAATTCGAGCATCACCTGCCGAGCTGCCTCGGTCCCCCCAATCAACTGGGCCACGACGCGGATCTCCGGGTCCTCCGTAATTTCTTTCAGATCATTCGTGAGGACGTTCGGACCCAGCGTCACATCCCGGGGCTTGTCGAGATCGCGGACCACCGCCTTAGCGAGCTCCAACGGCTGCCCGGCATGGCGCGTCATGCGTGCGGACTGTTCGGTCAAGAGGCGGGCCACGCCGCTGCCAACATTGCCCAGGCCGACGATCCCTACCTTGGTCTTTTCCATGCGAAACCCTGTCAAAACCCGCAAATTAACGCCTGACCGTCAATCCTAGGTTGCATCCGCCGAAGCCGTCAAGCGGCCCCAAGCAGCCCGCCACGACACAGCCAGATTCCTTTCACCGCGAAGGAAACCTGGAGCGATTGCAACGTTCAAGACAGGCACACGGCGGCCGTCGCTGCCAGCCAAAGCGACGCGCCTCAGATGTCCAGTAACGCCGCCTCGGCCATCAGCCCAGGTCCGAAGCCGAGCATCACGCAGGGCCCCGACGCCTGCCGGCGAAGGAAGCGTTTCAGTACGAAGACGACCGTTGGAGACGACATATTGCCCAGTTCGTCGAGCACCTCGCGGGAGGTCGTCAGCCCGTCTGGACCAAGCCTCAGCGCGTCAGCGACCGCATCCAGAATCCGCGGACCGCCCGGATGAACGGCCCAGTGGCGGACCGCGCCAATCGACAGCCCCCGGGCGGCGAGCCAGGCAGACAGCCAGGCGTGCAGGTGCTCCTCAATCAACCCGGGCACCCGGTTAGAGAGCGACATGTCGAACCCCGCATCGCCAACATGCCAGGTGATCGCCTCCCGCGAATCCGCGACCAGGCACGATCCCGTGTCCTGCAGCCGGCAGCCGGGCATTGCCGCGCTCGACGGGGCAACCGCAACCATCGCCGCTGCCCCGTCCGCAAACAACGCATTTCCCAGCATCCGCTCCGGATCCCACTGAAATTTGAAATGCAGGCTACACAGCTCGACGGCGCACAACAGAACCTTCGCCTGGGGATCGGCGGCGACGATGCCCCGTGCCGCTCGCAGGCCGTTGATCATCCCATGGCACCCCATGAAGCCGACGTGCAGGCGCTGCGTCGTATCCCGCAGACCCAACTGCTCGAACAGATGAATATCGACGCCTGGGGCATCGAACCCGGTGCAGGAAACCGTAATCAGATGCGTGATTTCGTCCCCGGCAAGGCCGGCATCCTGCAACGCCCGGCGAGAAGCCTCGGTCGCCAGCGGTCGAGCGTGTTCGGCATACAGGGCCATCCGTTCCAAAGTCGACGGGCCAGCGCTCTCGCTCGGCAAAGCGTCCTCACCGAACCACTGGTAAGCGATCTGATGGGGTACACAGGTATGCCGACGGCTGACCCGAGCACGACGATACATGGTGCGCAGCAGGCGCGTCTCGCGCGGCGTGCGACAGATCAGGTCGGTCGACATCGCCACCGCCTCGTCCAGGCTCATCGTATGTGCCGGCAAGGCCGTCCCAATGCCGATTAGATCCGTCATCCGCGTGCGTCCTCTGTTGGCCGCTTCATCTTCCATTACCTCCGCGTCCTCCCAGCCGAACCGGATAACGTACACCCACAGAGAAACGAGCACGCGCTCGAACTCCATATCATCGATCGTATGCAACCTGCGTGTCGACTCAAGGAACAGTTCGGCATTTCGCCGGCCGATTTGGCCGGACCCCATCGCCGGACGCCACGCCGGACGCCACGCTTTGGGCGACATGCGGTCCACGACATGACACCAGGCAGACCTGGCCTGAAAGTAGCAGCCTTCGCCGCCGGTCGCTAGAATCAGAGGGTGATCTTCGATGCTGCGGCCGAGCCCTTGTTGCTTAGCAACGGCACCGGTCCTTGCTCCCTCCACACTCAACCCCCGCCTGGCTCATGATGCGAATGCCCCGAATCCTGTTGCTGCTGGTGCCGGTCCTGTTGCTTGTCCTGACTGCTGGACAATCTGCGTTTGGCGAAACGCCGCCGACCGATCCACCCGCGCAGGAAGCAGACGGGAAAGCAGACGGGAAAGCAGACGGGAAAGCAGACGGGGAAGCCACCCTCGCCGCCATCACCAAGCAACTGCGGGCGTCGCTGGCCACCATTCGCGCTACCGGCCGTGACCGGGACCAGCGGGGGATCGGCACCGGATTTGTCGTCGCAGAAGACGGGCTGATCGTGACCAATCTGCATGTGATCGGCGAGGGCCGCGAGTTCACGATCGAGATGGCCGATGGCCGCAAGCTAACACCCTCGGCCGTCCACGCGTCGGACCGGAACCTCGACCTGGCCGTGATCCGGGTCGACGTCGGCCAGACGCCGCTGGTCGCGCTTCCCGTGGGCGACTCGGCCAAGGCCGCGCAAGGGGCTAGGGTCGTGGCAATGGGCAATCCCTGGGGCCTGAGGCACAGCGTGGTCGACGGCGTCATCTCTGCGCGGCGCGAGATCGAGGGCCAGGAATTGCTGCAACTGGCGATGCCCATCGAACCCGGCAACAGCGGCGGCCCCGTCGTCACGATGCGGGGCGAAGTCGTGGGCATCGTCAACATGAAATCGACCATCCAGCGGAATATCGGATTCGCGATCCAGAGCAATATCCTCAAAGTCCTGTTGGACCAACCCAACCCGGTGCCCATCGATCGTTGGACGAAGATCGGCAGCGTCGATGCCAAACGCTGGCTCCCCCTCTTCGGCGCCGACTGGCGGCAGCAAGCTGGGCGCATCAAGGTCAGCGGAACCGGAACGGGATTCGGCGGCCGGTCGCTCTGCCTTTCCGCCGCGGAGGCGCCGGAAGTACCCTTCGAATTGGCAGTCTCCGTGAAGATGCAGGATGAGTCCGGCGCAGCGGGGCTCGTCTTCCACTCCGACGGCAATGACCGGCACTACGGCTTCTATCCCAGCGGGGGAAGCTTGCGGTTGAGCTGTTTTCGTGGCCCGTCGGTCTATTCCTGGCAGGTCCTGCACGAAGTACCACACGCCAGCTACCGCCCCGGCGAATGGAACGACCTCAAGATTCGCGTCGAGAAAGATAAGCTGCTGTGCTACGTCAACGACCAACTGGTTGTCGAATCTCGGGACAACACGTTTACGTCGGGGAAAGTCGGCTTGGCGAAATTCCGCCACACCGTGGCGGAGTTCAAAAAGTTTGCCGTCGCGAAACGGTTGCCGGTGCCGGACGCCGAGCAGGTGGGGAAGGTCGCCCGGCAGCTCGACGGTCTGCCCGCGTTCGGCAAGGTGACCCCGGCGGACCTGGCCCCGCTAACGGATGCAGCGGCCGCCACGATGTCCGTCCTCGCCAAACGGTCGCAGGACTTGCGTGACCGGGCCGACCGCCTCCGCAACGAGGCAGAGCAGCTCGAGCTCCTGGCGGAAGAGGTGCAGACGCGGGCCATCGTCCAACAACTGGAGCCATTCGCCGATCCGGAGCAAGCGGAAAACGCCGACCTTTTTCGCGGTGCCATGCTGATCGCTTTGCTCGATAACGGAGACCTGGACGTCGACGCGTACGTCGCAGAAGTCGACCGGATGGCGGCCGAGATTGAAAAGGCTTGCGAGCCGGATGCCGATGCAGCGAAGCGGCTGGCGTGCCTGGATCGCTACCTGTTCACCGAAACGGGGTACCACGGCAGCCGGTTCGATTATTACCACCGCGCGAACAGTTACATGAATCGCGTCATCGATGATCGTGAAGGCCTGCCGATCACCCTCTCTGTTCTCTACATGGAATTGGCCCGGCGGCTCGACGTCGACGTACAGGGAGTCGGCCTGCCGGGGCACTTCGTCGTCAAGCACGTGGCGAAAGACGGCACGGAACAGCTCATCGATCCCTTCGGTGGCGGCCAGCGACTCTCCCGCGAGGACGCGGACCGGCTCGTGCGGAACGCCACCGGCCGGCCGTTGAGCGACGAGTTTCTTCACCAGGTCACGAAGCAGCAGATCCTCACGCGGATGCTTGCGAACCTGGACGGGCTGGCCGAACGCGACAAGGACAAACGGGCCCGCTTGCGGTACGCGGAAGCCCTGGTTGCGTTGGAACCCGAGGACTCGCGGCGGCGTGGAACGCGGGCCATCCTGTACGCCGAATTCGGGCGGCGAACCGCCGCGCTCGCCGACCTCGACTGGATTCTGGCAAGAGAATCACCCGGTCTTGATCTGGAACAGGTCCGACAAATTCGTGCCTATATCGAACGGCAGCCGACGCAGTAGGCGCCCCTTCCGCCGGCACCAACCGCCCCGGTTCGCCGTCGCTCCCACGACTCACCCGCCCGCCGGTTCCATGCTCAAACGTGACCCTGCTCAGCGCTCGAAGGCCAGCTCGCTGCAGATCGTACTGCGGACGTTCGGCACCATGGACATGCTCGCCTTCGTTGCCGTCGTGATGCCGGTCGCCTGGATGGAGACCGGACACCGCTGGACGGGCTTAGGCACGTTTCCGGATGCGCCGCTGGCCGAATACCTGGCGCGGTCCGGTTCGCTGATGTATGGACTGCACGGCGTGTTTCTCTGGCTCCTGGCAACCGACCCGGCCCGCTACGAGAAACTGATCCACTGGGTGGCTACCATCACCGTTTTCCATGGTGCCGGCATGCTGGCGATCGATGTGGCCGCGGGGATGCCACTCTGGTGGACCGTGATCGAAGGCCCCGCCTTCTCCCTGACCGGCCTCGTGATCCTGATATCGCAACGCCATGGCGCCGAGAAGCCACGTTTGCAAAGCGATCGGTGACGTTGTGGTGGCGGCCTTTCGTGGGGTGGCGGCGCGCGGTGAATGGCTGGGGGGAGGAGACCTTCGGTCGGCGGTTTCGGCGAGGTCTGGAGACCTGCGCCGAGCAGTGGTCTGGAGACCTGCGCCGAGCAGTGGTCGGGAGACCTGCGCCGAGCAGTGGTGAGGAGACATGCGCCGAGCAGTGGTCGGGAGACCTGCGCCGGGCAGCGAATCCCGTAGGTCATGCTGTGCATGACGTAATGCGGCAGTCATTCGCAGTGAACCTACCCAAAGCGTCGCGCATATCAGCCGCGCCAGACCGCGACATTCGCCAAGTGCTGCGAGGAGATTCGTTGCCTCCTCAATCCGCTTTGTGGCCCATCTCCAGCCAGGCCCACCGGTAGAGGTTGCGCGAATCGACGTATCTTGCGGCACTCGAACTGGCGCCCAGCACGACCATCATTAACTGATCGCCGTGACGCTTGCCGGTCGACACCAGGCAGGCCCCAGCCGCGGTCGTCGTGCCGGTCTTCAAGCCGTGATACCCCGTGATGCGCAAGAGCTGATTCGTGTTTTTCCAAACCACATTCCGGCGGTACCCGCCCGGCCCCTCGAGCGTGCAACCATGCTGGCGGGTTTCGACATATTGCCGAAACCGGGGCATCTGCCAGGCAGCGTGTGCCAGGCGAAGTAGATCGCGGGCCGTCGAGACGTGTCCCGCGGCAGTCAACCCGTGTGGATTACGGAAGCCGGTTTGCGCCATCCCCAAATCAGCGGCCGTCCGGTTCATCGCCTCCACAAACTGGTTCAGCGGATCGGGCGCCCCATCGTCGCCCGCCGCCACATTCCGCCCCACCTCGGCTGCCGGCCTGTCGACCGTCAGCCGATCACCAAAGTGCTCGGCCAATGCAACGGATGCGTCATTGCCGGACGGAAGCAGCAACCCGTACAGGCACTCGGCGACCGTCAGCCGTTCGCCCTCGGCCACGCCTGACGTCGAGCCTCGTGTCCGATCGGCGCGTCGAGAAAACACGACCTGCTCCTCAAGCACGTCTTGCTCCGGGTGGTCGGCGGCATACTTCAAGACGAGATACGCCGTCATCAACTTCGTCGTGCTGGCTATGTCCAGACGTCGATCGGGGCGATGCGACCAGCGTAGCTGGCCCGTTTTGGCGTCGGCGATGGCCCAGGCGCGGCAGGTGACCAGGGGTGGACCGGCCAGCGGATCGGGAGGCTCGCGCGGCAGCTCTTCGGCATTGACGACTTCCGGTGCTGGGACCGGCGCGTCGCCGGTAACCAGCGGACCCAGGGCCAGCCAGGTCGTCTCGTCGACGCGTCCCGACGCCGCCAATTGCCGTGCCTCCTGGAAGCGGACGACAGCCGCTTCGGTTTGCGGCCCGAAGTCCCCGTCAACCGCCAGCTCGGGCGACGGCTCAAGCACCGCATTCAGGGTTCGCTGCAGACGCTCGACCAGCACCCCGGACGCGCCGCTGCGGAGTACCACATCGTCCGCCCGACTTGCCTGTGGAGCGACAAAATGGTCGAACACGATCCGGCCGACGCGGGCACACAACGCGTGCGCCTGGTTGTCGGCGCCCCACGACATGTCGGCGTTGTCGCGTGTCATGACACAAACCGCAATCGGCCCGGCAGGCGAGAAAATGATGCCCGCGTCGCAGCGGGCCTTGGCCACGGCACCGCTCTTGTGGGCAACTCGCGTCCCTGGCGGCAGGTCACGCACCAGCTTGCTTCGATCGTCGCACTGCAGCAAATGATCCAGCATGGCCGACGAAGCAGGCGGCGTGATCAGTTTCTTGCTGTGCAACATCGACAATAGCTGCACCATCTCCTCGGCGGTGGAAGATCCCAAGCCGAATTCGCGGCTGCGGTCGGGGAAAACCGACGTCTCACGGCGATACACCTTGGCATGCAGTTTGGTATGCGAGAGCCCCATCCGCTCCATCTGGTCGGCCGTCGAGCGAATCCCGATCTTGTCCAAAACGAGGTTGGTCGCCGTATTGTCCGAGTAAGCAATCATCAGCCGGACCGCGTCGGTGAGACGAATCCGAGCACCGGCGGAAAAATGGGGCGTCAGGATGCCCGAGCCGGGTACTTTGTCTTCGTCACGGAGCTCAATGAATTCCTCCAGATCGACTTCGCCGGCCTCTGCCTGACGATACGCTTCGACCATCACCGGAAACTTGATCAAGCTGGCCGTTGGCATCGGAACGTCTGCGCGGTATCCAAACGACTCGCCTGATCCAAGATGTTGCACGGCAATCGCCACCTCTCCCCGATGCGATTCGGCAAGCGGTAACAGCCGAGCCGCCAGTTCCGCCTCCGCGCCCTCGGTCGCCGCTCCCCAGAGCAAGAGTCCGCTCAGCATCAACCATCGGAATTGCATCATCTCATCTTCCTTCGCTTTGCCGGCAACCGTCGCGCGCAGCCGCTGTGGAAACTATCGATCACGATCGCGATGAATTAAACTGGGTCGCCGAGCGACTGTCCAGCGACCCGCTTGGTTGCCCGCGCCCCAACCGCAAACAGGATCGACGGCAGGCAACATGACGATCAACCCTTACGCTTCACCGATGGAAGCCGACGATCCGGCCCGTCGTGCCGACCGGGAGATTCGCAGCGTCATCCGCACTTTTCGCCTGCTTTCGATATTCGCGATCAGCGAAGCCGTGGTCTTCCTGGCCAGCCTACTACATTCTCTCCTGGTCGTCGGCGCCGACTTGTTCGCCACAGCGATTGTCGCCACCATGCAGCTCTTCACTGTGGTCTGTTCGATCTTCTATTTGCGAGCTGCCAATCGAATGGCCGGCAGAATCGACAACGCGAGAACCACGGCCGGCCGCCTCAGCCTCATGATGATCTTGGGCTTTCCGCTGTTTCCCATGGGGTTGGCTTGCGTCCCCGCGTTTGCGGTCGCCGGCTGGTTATGCTATCGAAAGGTTGCCCGGTACTACATCGAATATTGCCAAAACACCGCCTGATGCCTGCCACCCCGTCACCGCCGAACGCCTGCCAGCACGCCAAGCGAACGCTCCGCCAGCCTGGCCGGCTGGCAGTGCTTGTCATCGTGCTGAACCTCGCGACGGCCGCCTTTGCAGCGGCCGACGACGATCCCCGACAAACTCGCCCCAACGTACCGACGGCTGTCCAGCGGGCAATTGTTTTTCTAAGCCGTGAAATAACGACCTGGAACCAGGGGCATGATTGCTATTCGTGTCATCACAGCGGTGACGCGCTCCGCGCCTTACTGATCGCGCGGCAGCGCGGCTATTCTGTCGATGCCGCGGAAGTGTCCACATCCACCCGTTGGTTACATCAGCCTGGCGAGTGGTCGCACAACGGGCCGGAGGGGGAATTCAACGACTATCGACTGGCAACCCTTCAGTTCGCCGGCGCCCTCGCGGCAACCAAACAAGATCCAGCCACGCGGATCGCCCTCAACTCGGCGGCCGACCTCGTGGCACGTGAACTCAATCCGGATGGTCGCTGGCCCGCCCAGCAAATCGGAACCATCGGCTCGCCAATCACGTACGGTCCGTTTCTGGCAACGCGGCAGGCCCGAGAGATCCTTCGCCAGGCCGCGTCACCCAAGTTCGCTGAGCCGATCGAGAAGGCAACCTCCTGGCTCCGCACATCACAGCCGAAGTCGGTCTTGAATTCGGCGGCAACACTTTGGGGACTGGCCGCTGACAAGCATCCGGACTCGGTTGCCGTGCGGAAGCAGTGCCTGAAATTGATCCGTCGCGGACAGAGCCGTGATGGCGGATGGGGCCCTTACGTCAACTCGGCTCCCGAGCCATTCGATACATCCGTCGTTGTCCTGGCACTCCAGGCCTCTGGCACGGGTGAATCCGACGAATTGATCACCCGAGGACGAGACTTCCTGCTCGGTTTACAACTTCCGGACGGCAGCTGGCCGGAAACGACGCGTCCCGCCGATCGCGAGAGCTACGCGCACCGTATTTCCACGACGGCCTGGTGCTTACAGGCCCTGGTGACGCTGCCCCCCAGATAGACCCGGCGGTGTGGCCTTGCTTGCGGGAAAGTCGCCAATCACCGTCCTGGATCGCAAGCCGACCGGGTTTCGAATGGAATTTGAACCGTGGTCTGCCTGGCCGTGCGCTCGACCTTGTCGAACCGGTCGACTTCAAAGGGGCGACCGAGGCTGTTCCCGGCCAGGTCTTCGAGTGCCGCGTCGACAACCAACGCGTGCTCGCCGGGCCCCCAGGGTGCGTCCGGCTGAAAGCTCCACTGGCTTTCCTGTTTGGAGATGACGATCCGACCGGCAACGATCTGGTCACCCCGGCGGACGCTCAGGACCCGTTGGAGCATGGCATGATCGAGCGGCTCGCCAAAGGAGACAACCAGCGGTTGCAGGCTCCCCTGTGCCGGCTCGACCAATTGCCAGCCCTCCGGCAAGGGTTGCTCGTCATCCGGCGCAACAACCCGGAACGGCTTGCGGCTGGTTGCCGCTAACGGGCGCCCTTGGGCATCGGGCCAGCCGGCGTCGATGACCAAGGTGTATGATTTCCCTTCCAGCAAGGCCGGCCCAAACAACTCGCGGGGCTGCAAACCACGCTTGATCCTTCCCGGATCGAAGAACAGCGTGAAGCGCGTCCCGGTCGGATCCCACAGCTCTTCGCCGAGCTCCAGGAATGGGAAGTCGACCTGCCGGCCCTCCTGGTCCAGCAGCTTGACACGCTGGTACGCTTCCCCGCGGCTCATCGGGGCTGAAAAATGGAGATAGAACTTCAGTTGATTTTCCGGGAGCACGTCACTGCTGGGATAGATCGCAACCAGCCGCGTCGGCGGCCGGCGCGGCGGTTCGGCGATGCGAAACTCGCGGCTCAACTGGGGATCTTCCTTCGCGCCAGCCGGCATGACGGTCACGCGATACGTACTCCCCGGCCGCAGCGGAAAGCGGGGCGCAAAGACCAGGGCGCCGGTCTCCACGCGGTAGTCTCCCAACATGGGACGCGCCGCGTCGGCAGCGTCCGTCGCAATGGCAACCACCATCAGGTTCTGCCACGCCGAGGGTTGTTCGCCAGCCCGGCGAGCAACCTGCTCCAGGATCGATTCGGAGAGACCGGTCACGACAAACCGTTGGGCCGGCCCGTCGTCTTCCGCCGGTGCATCCAAGCGGATTTGAATCCCGTCCTTGACCTTCGCAGGTTTCACTTCCTGGCCGACCAACTGCGGGCCATCCCAACCGCCGCCCAGCAAGCACAGGCCCGCAAGAGCCAGCAAGACCCTGCAGGCTCGGATACCGCCAACCCGGCTACCGCGCGTCCGGATACTACGGCTGTTCACCCGCCATGGCCCCGGCGAACCGACATTCTTCATTGCGGACCCTTCGTGATGACTTCGAGGCGAATTGCCGGCCGATCCCGGCTGGTACCGGCGCGCCAACGGCGACCACCTCGCTCCACCGAGATGGCCGCCATGAACACGCTGGGGGCCGGCCGCCGAACCACAAATTCACTCGGCGGCCAAATTGATCCCGCGGCCGAATCGATCCCGCGGCCGGCGCGTCACCTCGATCACGGCGGAGCGCAGGCGAGGTGTGCCGGGCGCGGTCGGTCGAGACAAGCGGGTTACGGGAGCCCGATCGTCTTCAGGTTGGCCGAACCGGCGTCGTCGACCACCAGGGCGACCGCGTGAGTCGCATTCAACTTGGCAAGCTGAGTAACGCCCTTCAACGATTCCACCGTTTCGTACTTGAGGCCGGCGGTGCCCGAGATCCGCTTGGTGATCCCTTCAATCTCCCCAATCTTGTCGGTCGTGACTTTCATCACGCCGCGGCTGGTATTGGCGATCAGCAGGTAGTCTTTGCCGTCCTTTTGGTAGACGAACATGTCCAGCGGGTTGTTGCGATTCCCCAGTTCGGCAATCGTCGTCCCTTTGAGCTTCTTGCCTGCCTCCAGGTCAGCGACTTTGAACTTCACCAACGGTGTGCAAGTGTAGGCAGCCAGGAGATGATTCTCATTCTTGATCTTGTACGACGTGAATGTCCGTACCGGGGAGCGCGTCTCGAATCCGCCGTGTGCTCCGTGATAGATCTCGACGCTCGTCCCGCTGGACGCCGCCTTGAAGGGGAACGGGATCGCCGTCAGCTTGGAAGCAAACTCCTCGTTGGACAGACCGGCGACATACAGCTTGCCATCGACAAACCCCAGGTCGGTAATCGATTGAGTCCGCTTGTTCGTCGAACGTCCCCGCCGCACGGTGACCGCATCCGCGGGGGGATTGGGCAGCGAAGTTTGCGAAAAGTCAACCTTCTTCAATGACACTTCACTGATTCGATTGGCGGAATCGATGCGCAACAGGACCGGCGTGGCATCGGGGCCGCGACCGCGCGAAACCGAAACGTAGAGATTACCGCTGTGCGGATTCACGGCGATATCGTTGATGGAGACCTCACGGGCTTCGGTCCCCAGCATCTGGGCAATCTGCTGCCCCAATCCTTTGATTTCATACTTCGCCCCGGACGGATCACCGGTAGCATCCTGAGTGTCGATCGCGAACACGGTGGCCTGTTTTGCGTCCGCCACAAACAAGATACCTTCAGGACCAAAGGCCAGTGCACCGGCACTTTTCAGGCTGGGGCTTCCCGACTGCAATCCATACTTGCTTTCCGCATGGACTGACAGCGCACAACACAGCACTGCCACTGTCGAAATCATGGACTTCCGGAACATCGCACACTCCTTGATGGGTTGCTTAGAAACGAACGGCTTGACCAACATCGCAAACGCTCGATACCTGACGTTCGTGGATTATCCCTGAACCAGGGCGCCAATCAAGCGATCCGCCGGCAGATTCTTGGAACGTTCACATCACCCGGCCGAGCAAGCCCCTTCGATCTGCTGCCAAGATCACTGGGACGGCGCGTCAGGCTGGCCGAGGCACCAGAGGAAGTTCTTGGTACGAATCAGAATCTTGCCGCGGGAGACGGCCGGCGAGGTCAGGCATTCGTCCTCGAGCCGGTTCTCCGCGACCTGCTGATACTTGTCAGTGGCGGACCATACATAAGTGGTGCCCCCTTCATTGGTGACCAGCAGATGGCCGGCCACGGCGATCGGCGAGGCAATGAACTTGCCCGCCAGCCGCTGCCGAAACAAACGCTCGCCGGTCTCCGCGCGGAAACAGGAGAGAATGCCCGTTTCATTGAGAACATACAGCCGCCCTTGATAGACGAGCGGCGAACAGACGTAGGGGCCGCCGCGTGCCTGCGACCACACGACGTGGCTCGACGTCACGTCCCCCCTGCCTCCCGGCCGAATCGCCAGCAGCGGGCCATCCTTTCCCGAGGTGGCCATGACGACGCCGTTGGCATAAACCGGCGACGGCGTGACCCAACCGGTCATGCCCGTGATCCGCCACAGCAGGCTGCCGTCTGTGGGCGAATACCCCCGCAGTTCATCCTGGGCGTTGACCACCAGCTCGGTCGCCTGCCGGCCGACCGGAACCGCCAGCGGCGTGCTCCAGGACCGCTCCAGGCCGCGCCGGTTCGTCTTCCAGAGCTGCCGGCCGGTCGCCGCCTCCAGGCAGATCATGAACGAATCGAACGTTCGATAGAACTTGCCGTCATGGTCACAAAGTTGAATCACATGTTCGCCAACCAAGATCGGCGAGCTGGCGATTCCGAGTTCCGATTCAAACTCGCCGAAGTCACGATGCCAGAGCCGGCGACCGTCGTAGTCGTACGCCACCAAACCGGCATTGCCGAAGAAGGCGACAACCTGGGCGCCGTTGGTCACGGGTGTCGGCGCCGCATGACCGGTCAAGGCCGAAGTGATCTCGGGGTTCTCGTCATGGATTTCGCGCGTCCACAGTCGCTCTCCCGTGGCGAACTGCAAACAGTGGGTCTGCCGTCGCGTCCCGTCTTCAACCGCCCCAGTGACGAACACCCGGTCGCCCCAGACAATGGGTGACGAACTTCCTTCCCCGGGCAACGCCACCTTCCACACAACGTGGGATGTCGGCGACCATTGAAGGACAACAGCCTCATCCGACGAGGTCGCATTCCCTCCCGGGCCGCGCCAGCCCGGCCAGTTGTCGGCCCCTGCATCGCTCGTCGCCACGACCTGCAGCATCCACAGGACGGCGATCAATAATCTCTGGCGCCGGCCGAGCCGCATCGCGATTGCCGCTGCCGGTTTTCTCAGCCGGTTGAAGAAACGCCGACTGCTCGCGTGCGCCGGAAGGGGTGTCGTTGCCCTGGCTACCATGGCCAAGTGCCTCTCGCGGTTGATTCATCAAGGGACAACGATGCAGGGCACGTCGCTGCGTCACGGTCATCTGCGGCGAACTTACCCCAGACGACGCACATCTCAACCGGAACCCGTTCGTCTCCGGTTTGTGCAAATCTTGACTGAACCGGGGCTCATGCCCAACGGCTAATCAATGATCGAGGCGATCGCCCGTTCGATTCGTGTCGCCTTCTCATGTTGTCGCCGTTCTCCCCGGCGGTGAACAGCAGCGCCACGTTCGCCGCCTGCGCGGCGGTTCGCGTCAAGGCTCTAACAGGTGACAGTAACTTTCATAGCGGCGGGCATCCAGATGGCCATCCGCAACGGCACCTTTGACGGCGCAGTCGGCTTCGTGTGTGTGCGTGCAATCGGGAAATCGGCACAGACTCACATACGGTCGCAGGTCGCGATAGAAACCGGCGACCTCTTCCGGAATCACATCCCACAACTGAAACTGCCGGATCCCCGGGGTATCCACAACGTAGCCGCCGGCGTCCAGGGGGATGAGCTGCCCGGTTGTCGTGGTGTGACGCCCCTTCTGACTGTCAGAGCTGACGGAATTGACGCGCAAATCCAATCCGGGCTCGATTGCGTTGAGCAATGACGATTTGCCGACGCCACTTTGTCCGACCACCACGCTCTGTTGACCGCGCATCAATTCGCGCAGTTCCGGCAGGCCGAAGCCGGTCGTGGCGGACAACGCCAAGACCTGGTAACCCATCTGCCCGTAAACGCCCATCAACGGCTGCAGATTTGCCAGATCGACCAGGTCCACCTTATTCAAACAGACAACCGGACGAATCTTCGACTTCTCCGCGGTGACGAGCAAACGATCGATCAGATTCGGCTTCAGCATCGGTTCCGCCACGCTGGCCACGATCAACATCTGATCGATGTTAGCGACCATCACATGCTGCCGTCCCTTGCTGGTCCGGCAGAGCACCCCGTGGCGAGGTTCGATGCGCACAATCAAACCGGCGTCGTGTCCCTCCGGACGAAACAGGACAACGTCTCCGGCGGCCACCACATGCCGCTGGTCGGTATGCAGCGACTTCAGCAGCCCGCTGACGGAACAGTGATGCACGGGGCCGGCGTCCGTGGCCACTTTGCAGGTCAGCCCATGGACGCTTAGTACACGTCCTGTCTTGCAGGCCGACTCGTCGATGTTGAAGCGGACGCCAAGCCCCGCTTCCTCGCCTTCGATCGCCTCACCGACGATCGTCCGCTTCCGAGTCAGGTTTCCCTTACCGGTAACCCGCTCGCCACGAACGGTCTCGTCCTCTTCGAACCCATGCGCATGAAATTCACGCGTCAGATCATGCTGGCGGGTACGCGATTCGTGTTTCTTACGAAACTCGGCCCGTACTTTCTTTTTCTTGGGACGTTTCGACATGCTGTCTCGATGGCCGTGTGGAACCGGCTTCGTCTCAGGCGGACAATTGCGGTTACCTTCCGCTTCGCGAACGCACCCCGAACTCGCCATGTTCGCGGAGCGCGCAGAACATGCTACCACGGATGACTGATGAACGCATGACAACTCAGCGCCGGGGACTACGCCGTCGCCATTCGAGGTTGACTTACTCAAAGCGCCGCGACGACCAGCTGGAACGCGTTCGCAACCGGTTTGCTCTGCGGTCAACGGAACCGGGACTCACGCCGAACGGCCAAGGGGGGCTCACGCCGAACGGCCATTGAATGATGCGGGCTCGTCACCCTGGTTCCTGATCCGTGTGCTTCCCGCAGGCCAGGTGCGGCAGATCGTCCGCGGCCCTGCCTCGCTAGACATCCGCAGTCGGCTCGGAGGTTCGCGCAGAATTCGAGCGACCGTTGGAGGAGGCCTTTTCGTGGACCGACGGTCCGATCAGCGCCGTGATCTCCTTTTCATCAAGCTCTTCCTCTTTGATCAGGGCCCGCGCTAATTTTTCCAGGTCGTCTCGTCGTTCGGTCAGTAGTCGCGTTGATCGTTCCGACGCGTTGTGCAGGATCTTGGCCACCTCGGCATCGATCCGCTCCATCGTGTGCTCGCTGAACTGCCGCTGCTGGTGCATTTCCCGCCCGAGGAACGGGTCGTCTTCCGACATCTTGTAACTGACCGGTCCAAGCTGCTCGCTCATCCCCCAATGCGTCACCATCCGCCGGGCCATCGAGGTGGCACGCTCCAAATCGTTCTCCGCCCCCACGGTCGTCTCGTGGTACACCAGCGCTTCGGCAGCCCGACCTCCCAGCAACATGACCAGGTGATCTTCGAGCTCTTTCTGGGACATGCTCATGCGATCTTCGGCCGGCATGGTGTGCGTCGATCCCAGGGTCCGGCCGCGAGGAATGACACTCACTTTGTGAACCCGATGCGCCCCTTTCAGCGTCCAGGCGGCCAACGTGTGCCCCGCTTCGTGGTAGGCCGTCTTTTCCTTCTCGTCGTCACTGAGCGCTTCTTCGCGAGTCGCCCCCATCAAGACCTTGTCCCGCGCGTAATAGAAGTCGCTCATCTCGACGATCGACTTGTCCTGCCGGGCCGCCCACAGCGCGGCTTCGTTGACGATGTTGCGAATGTCTGCACCGGTCAGCCCGATGGTACTGGAAGCGAGCACATCCAGATCGACATCGTCCGACAAAGGGACATCCTGGACGTGGACCTTGAAGATCTCACGTCGGCCTTTTTGCGTGGGGCGACCGACGGTCACATGGCGGTCGAACCGCCCGGGCCGCATCAGGGCGGGGTCCAAGACGTCGGGACGGTTGGTCGCCGCCAGCACGATCACGGAATCGGTCTGGGAAAAGCCGTCCATCTCGCTGAGGATTTGATTCAGGGTTTGCTCGCGTTCGTCGTGCCCACCGCCCAATCCGGCACCGCGCTGGCGGCCAACGGCGTCGATCTCGTCGATGAAAATGATCGACGGCGATTGTTCCTTGGCATTCTGAAAGAGATCACGCACCCGGCTGGCACCAACGCCGACAAACATCTGAATGAACTCGGAGCCGCTGACCGACACAAAGGGGACGCCCGCCTCGCCGGCAACGGCCCGCGCCAGTAACGTCTTCCCGGTTCCGGGCGGGCCCATCAACAAGACCCCTTTGGGCACGCGGCCGCCCAGCTTCTGAAACTTCTGCGGGTCCTTCAGATATTCAACCATCTCGGTCAAGTCGGCCTTCACCTGCTCGAGCCCCGCCACGTCTTTGAAGGTCGTCGCTTGCGTGGTCGGCTCGTACTTCTTGGCCGGGCTCTTACTGAAACCGGAGAGGAACCCACCCCCCATCAGTTGTTCGCGAGTCCGCCGGAAGGATGTCCACAGGAAGACAAACAGTAACAGGGGAATGCCCACGCCGACCAACAGGTAGATCATGAACAGCGTCGGCTCGGTTGACGGCGCATCGACCCGCTGAACTTCCGCCGCCAGCAACGCCCGGCTCATCTCCTCGCGCGAAAATTCGTCGCCGGGCAAGGTGACCCAGAAATTCAATTTGAGCTGATTCGGATCACCGGGCTTCTTTTCCCAGTTCGAGTCATACCTGGCGGGTGCCGTTTTGGGCTGATTTTTGAACAACCCGTACACCTTGTCGGCGCTGACCTGTACGCGCTCGACGTTGCCGTTCTTGACTTCCTGCAGAAAGAAATCCCAGGTTATCTTCGACCGCTGGACCCCATTCGTTCGCATGATGAACATGGTGGCCAACACACCAACCACGGCCAGCAGCAGCCAAAGATTTGGAAGCTGCCGGCGCTTTGCCGGACGGCCATCGTCCTTGCTCACGTCGTCCTGTGGAGACTTCTCCATCTACGCCCTTTCTGGCGGCAGAGCCTATTGCCCGATTGTCGCTAACGTATTGTTCCCATGGATGTTATGCTCTGTCACCAGAGTTGCCAAGCCGACTCACCCCGATTTTATCCTACTCAGGCGACAATTGCGACGAATCGCGTCTGTCCCGGATAGGACCGTTTGCCGCAACCACACTCGATTCTGTAGCAAGGCGGAACGGTCGCCCGACGATCGCGCCCTTGCAGGCGAAGACGACGAGCGTTGCTGCGAACGTCGTGAAGACTGCGGGGGACGTCGTTGCGGGGGACGTCGTGAGGCGCGGCGGCCCGAGCCGTACGGCGGCTTGCCAATCCGGCTCGCCCCCCGGGCTACGACCGCCCACCAAACGGCAGACTGAGAATGCGCATGACCCCCGCTGAACGAAACTACTTCGACACGCAGCTCGAACACGTCTTGCGTGAACTGCCGAAGCGGGTCCAGGACCTGCTTGATGACGTGCCGTTGCTCGTCGAGGACTACCCCTCCCGGCGGATCATGCGAGAACTGGGCGTCCGCCAGCGGCACCACCTCTGCGGCCTGTATACCGGGATTCCGCTCACCCAACGCAGCATCGAGCACGCGGGGGTGCCGTCGGACCGCATCTACGTGTTCCGCGAAGGCGTGTTTCAACTGGCTCTCCAGCAGCGAGGCTACGCCGACCAGGAAGAACTGCGGCGGCAAATTCGCATCACCGTCCTCCACGAACTCGGACACCACCACGGACTGGATGAAGACGAATTGGAGCGACTCGGGTACTGACAACAAACGGGTACTGACAACAAACGGGTACTGGCAACAACGTGGCCGCGCCGCGAGCATGGAAGCAGCATGGCCATTGCGGCACGCGGGCCGGCAAATGGATTCCGCACACCGATGGGCGAAAAAGGGGAAGGACGCGATCACAATCCGGATGGATTCACGATGTGAATGGCCGGCGGTGGCGTCGAGGGCGGCCAGGTCATCGCAATCAGCGGCGAGATCGGGCTGCAAGCGGCGGAACAGCGGATGCATGTCCATGACCTGCATGCCACCATTCTTTATTGATACTTGCGCAGCGAATGGACCAGGACGACCAATGGGAGTCCGCAGATATACGGCCGCGCGTTGCTTGCCGTAGGCTCATTTGCCGCGCAGCCGTCAATAATTCCTCGGGCTGGACGACATGCAACTCTCCTACCGCCACCAGGTCAGCACCAAGCGACGCACGTTGGACGAAGGCGAACCGCTGAAGCGATGCACGTGACGTGCGGTCGGTCGCCCGATCGCAGCAGCTTGAATCCACCGCCTGGCGACCGTTGCTACCAGTGACGTCTCGTAGGCGTTCTTGCGCCGGTCCGGTCGTCTGGCTGCGTCTCGCAGCCTCCAGGACAGAATTCATTGCAACGTCAGGAAGGCCGGTTGTCCAACAGGAAATCTTCCAGGTTCAGCTGCTCGACGCGCAACGCTCGCAAGAGGGCTGTGCGGCTCCCCAACAACGGGCGAATCCAAGGATGCTGGACAACCGCAGTCAGGGCCCGCATGTGGATGCTGCCCCGGGTTTCCGCCTCCACGTTATCTCGCAGACGGCTGAACGTGGCCGGAATGATGTTGGGTTCCGGGCCGACGTGCACGACCGTGTCCACCCCCATGCCAAGCGTCGCGTAGACGACGTCCCAGAGCAACTGCGGATGGTCGACCCAACGCTGCATATGCTCGCGAGCATTCAATTCGTCGTAGCTTTTCGTCCCGGTCACCAGGGAGAGGACCGGTGGGTTGGGGACCCCGAATCCCTCGGGCATCGTATGCATCAGTACGCCGGCCCGGTTCGGAATGTTCCGCTCCCACATGATCGGTGTGTGCAACGGCGGAAACACGCTCGTATGCTTTCGCAAGTGAACGCGAGGTCCGCCGATTTCTCCCAGCCGCAGCTTGAACCGGTCGAGCGTCTCGGCTTGTCCCATCAAGAGAATCGAGTTGGGCGACAGGAGCGCGGAAACCCCGATCACGCCCTGCCCCGCCTGGTTGATCTCTAGACAAATTCGTTGAACGTGCTCCAGGGGCAACGTGGTACCTCGTGAGAAGACGATCGCGAGGGTCACGCCATCGGCCAGCTTGGCGCAGTCCGCGGCCATTGCCAGTGGAACGCGCATGGCTTCGTAACAATCAAACACGCCCGCGGCGGCGACGGCGGAAATCTCGCCCAGGCTGTAGCCGAAACAGACCTTGGCAGCCGTTAATTCGACCCCGAAAAACTCCCGCAACAACTCCATCTGAGCGCGTTCCATTGCCATGATCAGAGCGATCGCCTCGGCGTACGTTGCCAGCGTCGTCTCCTCCCGCCGTCGCACACGGTCAACCAGGTCGACCGGCCTGGCGATCACCTCACTGCAGACCGAACCGGCTTTCTGCAAGCAAGCACGAACAATTGCCCCGTATGCCGCATCCTCCAGGAGTTCCCCGCTGCGGCCCAGGTTGGTCACGTTGTAGCCTCGGAAGGCGAACGCGGCATTCGGCAGTCGCTGCTTGAGTTGATCGGGTGTCATCGGTCGCCCAAAAATTGGTCAGGATCGCGCGGCGCCGCCGGCGGCGGCAATCCATTTGAATTGTAGTACAGTCCCCGCCCGTCCATTGCTCTCCCCTCGATCGCCAAGTAAAACCAACGGTTCGCGGGGTCGTTCTCCGCTGGACACGTGCTCCCGACTGGATAACACGCTGCGCAGCGGAGTCACCGGCAGGAAGTCCTCCCCCGGTGCCGCAGCGAAGCGGCGCGACCGACGTCGTGCTCCGCTCGGGTCGCTGTTTTCGAGCGATTCCCGCAGCGCGACTCCGGAAAGCACTCCTTTTCCGATGCGCCAAACGGCGGCGGGACCTGTCATGACCGACTGTTGGGAAAATGAGGATTCGGCCATCTCTGACGGTGCTCGCGAATTGCACGGTCAAGCCGCGATCGTGACCGGGTCTTCCAGCGGAATCGGCCGAGCGGTGGCGATTGAGCTCGCCCGGGCCGGCGCGGACGTTTTCGTCCACGCCGCCCGCAACCGTGAGGGAGCGGAGCATGTGGCGGCGGTGATCCGTGATCTAGGGCGGCAGTCGCGAGTCCATTTGGCCGACCTCGCGTGTCCGGCAGCGCAGGAGGCGCTGGTCGACGAAGCCTGGAATTGGGCCGCCAGCCTCGAACGGCCCGACGACCGGTCGCCGCCTGCTGTTCAGATCTGGATCAACAACGCGGGCGTCGATGTGTTGACCGGCGCTGCCGCCAACTGGTCCTTTGAAGAAAAGTTGGCTCGACTCTGGGAAGTCGACGTCGTCGCCACCATGCGACTCTCGCGCATGGCCGGCAAGCGGATGCGGACGGCAGCCGGGTCCGGCGGCGAGGTCGGCAATTGGTGCATTCTCAATATGGGTTGGGACCAGGCACAAACCGGGATGGGGGGCGAGAGCGGCGAGATGTTTGCCGCCGTCAAAGGCGCCGTGATGGGGTTCACCAAGAGTCTCGCCCACACGCTGGCACCAACCGTCAGGGTGAATTGTCTCGCCCCTGGCTGGATCAAGACCTCGTGGGGGGATGTCGCGTCCGAGTATTGGGTTCGCCGCGCGACGCAAGAAGCACTCCTTGCGCGGTGGGGTACGCCCGCCGACGTCGCGCGCGTGGCTCGCTTTCTGGTGTCACCGGCTGCCGCCTTCCTGACCGGACAAGTCGTGCCGGTGAATGGCGGCTTTCGTGGCTCCATGTCCGAGCCCCGTTAAGCCCGATACCGCTTCATTGGATTCCGTACGACTGCAGGTCATGCTTTGCGCGACATTCCGCAATTCTCTCGCCGCGATGCCGTTCCATTGGATTTCGTTGGTCGTTCCGGGACGATCCGAGCTACACCAGCAAGCCGAGGAGTGCAATGAGCAGTGATGTCAAACTACCGCTGATCGTCAACGGCCCGACGCGCAGTCCATCGACCCTGATCCTGGCCCACGGTGCCGGCGCTCCGATGGACAGCCCCTTCATGGAGCAGGTCGCTACAGGCGTGGCCGGCCAGGGCATTCGCGTTGTCCGATTCGAGTTCCCTTACATGGCCGAACGTCGCCGATCGGGGAAGAAAAAGCCACCGAACCGCGAACCGGCCCTTCGCCAGGCCTGGCTGGAAATGATCGCAAGTCAGGGCGAGCCGGGGCGGATCGTCATCGGCGGGAAATCGATGGGGGGCAGGATCGCAAGTCTCGTCGCCGACGAGGCACAAGTCGCCGGGTTGGTCTGTCTCGGCTATCCGTTCCATCCCACCGGCAAACCCGAGAAGCTGCGTACGGAGCACCTCAAGTCCCTCCGCACCCCGACGCTGATCCTCCAGGGCGAACGTGACCCGTTCGGCAAGCGGGAAGAAATTCCGGGCTACGGGCTCCCGCGACGGTTGAAGTTCGTCTGGCTCGCCGACGGCGACCACAGCTTCAAACCGCGCAAGGCGTCTGGAAAGACAATGGACGACAACCTGGCGGTCGCGATTGCCGAGGTGGTTGCATTCGTAAACCGGCTGGCCGACGGCCAGGGATCCTAGCGTGGCAGTGCCAAATCGAAAAAAGGCGCCCCCACCATCGCCAGGTTGCCATTCGCTGGTCGCGTTCGCATCATGCCTGCAATGTGCTAACACGCCACGACGAAACCTCTGACAGCGGTGCCACGAACGACTTCCTGCCCGTCCCCGCCCCCACTACTGAAGCGATACGTGTTTCGAGTCTTGCGGTAGGTGTGCGGTGGAACACGTCACGCGACCAGGTATCCTTTAAATCGCCTCACACCAGTGGCATTCTATAAGTCTTCGGTTGGCGGTTTCTGAAGAGGCAGAGCACTACAAGGCGATTCAACGCGTGGCTATCGCTTGCTCGCGTCGCGCTGAATCTTCCATACCTTACTCAATGCGAATCGGACATATTCTGAGGTGCGTCGGGTTTTTAGGACAGTCCGACTGCTTATTTCCGTTGGGCCCGAGGGGCGGGAACAGCGGCCCCCGAGGCCCTTCCCAGGCCTCGGGGTGGCCGCAGTAGCGCGTCCCCGGTATG
>JAUIGN010000066.1 GCA_030430075.1 bacterium | reverse complement strand
GTGACCCGTATCCAGGTGCCAGTTGACCCCATCCTTGAGGCCGACTTCGTCCCCGTTGGTGGCGTTGCCGTCGAAGTCGCCGGCGACCGGCAGACCGTTGGTTGCGAACGGATCGGCGACCACCAGGTTCGGCACGCCGTTGTTGTCCGTGTCGACCAGCCAGCGGAACGCGCCGGCCACGCGCCCGTAGGCAGCCAGCTTGTCGAAGCCGTCGGCGGGCGCGGCCGCGTTCTCGGCGAAGTTGCCTGCGAAGACGTTGTCGCTGGTGAAGCCGAGCACATACGTGATGTCCTCGTTGGTGTCGTCGTTGTCCTTGTTTTCCGGGTCGGCGGTGAAGTTGCCGTTGGTGTCGACATACACGCTGCCCGCCGCCCAGACGCCCAATTCCGCTCGGCTATCCACCGTGAAGCGGGCCACGAAGTCTCCGCCCGCAACCCCGTCGCCCGACGGCAGGGTTGGATCCTCTTGCGGTTCGCTGGCGTTACTTTCGCCGTCGAGCCGATTGCCGACCGGATCGACCAGATCCTCGGATACAATCAGGGTAAAGCGGTCATCCGGGAGGGGCGGATCAAAATTGAGGGTAATGGAAGCGGTGGCAAAATTGCCTTCGACAACCGGGTCGTTAATCACCTCAACCGACGCGATCGGAATGATCCCGTTGTGATCGCCGATGACCTGGTAGTGGCCGACCGCTTCGGCGATTCCCTGGTTCAGGGCCTCATACAAGAAGCCGGGGAACCGTTCAGGGACGTCTTCCAGCCGAATCGTGATGCTGTTGACGAGCGGTGTCGGCCCTTCCGTCGGTTTCGGAGAAAACAGGTCATAGCTGGGATCGACCGTCACCAGAACATCGGTCACTCGAGGGCCCGCTTCGTCCAGGTTGGAAACGCGAATGTCATAGTTGTTGATTGCCTCCGGTGTCACCCCGCGAACCCGCAGCGAGTACGACTGACCGCCTTCCACACCGATTGTATGCGAGGCGTCACCTTCTCCCATCAGCTTGGGAGTCACCGTGCCGCTGGGATCGTAGACTTCGATCATCAACAGTCCGTCCGCCGGCAGCCCTGGATTGCCGTTGGGCAACTGCGGCACGGCTTCGAAGAGCAAATCGAAACGCAGCGTTCCCGTGCTGAGCGCATCGAACCGGTACCAGTCTTCATCGCCCGGCACGGTAAATGGTGCATTGCTGGCGCCTGGATCGATGTTCGGATTCACCGCCACTTCGAAGAGTGCCGGAAAATCGGTTCGCAGCGGGAGGGCATCGTTCTGTTCAAACGGGTCGGTATCAAAGACGACCAGTTTGCCCATGGCGTCAGCGCCGGTGCGGCCCGTGATCGGGTCCAGGGGAAGAATATCGACACGCTCGACATGGTCGTAGTCAATCGGAGCCATCGCACCGATCGTGATCGACCCGCTGCGGCGATCGGGTGCCTCCCGATGCAGGACCAGATCACCCGGCCCTTCGTCCTCGACGACCAGCCGATCGCTGGCGTTGGGCGTTCCACCATCGATCCGCACCGTCAGCGGGGGAGTCGACGCGGGAGATACACTGAAGGCGTCGTCGCCGGCGAGCCCGTTCAGTGTGACGATTTCCACGCCGGTACCGATCGTGACCGACTTGAGTGGTGATCCGGCGGCGTCGGCGATGCTGACCGTGCGCGCGGTGCCGTCGAGCCGCACGGCGTCGACATCGGACGAACCTTCGACCACCAGTTCATCACCGCCGGCCGCGCCGCCGTTGATCGTCAAGGTGCCGGCAAAACCTTCGAACCCGTAACCGGCCCAGGCTCCGTCCGCGAACACGGCACCGCTAGTGCCGTCGATGGGAGCGTACGTGATTCGTTCCCGCGACCCGGGCCCCAGGAAGGTCAGCGGGCTGGCCGTTCCGCCGCCCAGCAACCGCACGTCTTCCGTGCCGACGAACGTCACATCCCCGAATCCGGGCTGCGAGATGGTAGCAACCTCCAGGTCGACCGTGACGTTCGCGTCCTTGGCGTGGAACGCCAGAATGTCCTGTCCGGCGCCCACGCTCAACGAAATCGCCAGCCCCAGGCCGGGAGTCACGTCGATCTGATGCTCGTCTCGGGTCGCCGTGATGTCGAAGATCAAGTGATCTTCGGCCGACGGATCGTGCGTGATCAGCGTTTTCTGGTCCCCCAGCAACAGCTCCGCCACGCCGCTGCCACCGTCAATTGACAGACCGCTGCGCACGCCCGGGAAGTTGTCCGTGGAAACGAATACCGTGTCGGTCCCCGTCCCGGTGTTGAGGTTCCGCGTCTCGATGCTGGTAAAGGAAACGGGAGCATGGACGAGCGCGGTTTCCGGACCGCCGCTTTGAGACGTCAACAGAAGCGTGCCGTTGTTGGCCGTCTCCGGAAAGAACCGGATCAGATCATTGCTGTCGGCGGCCGGCTCGTTGACGTGCAGGCTGTCGACGCCGCCCCGCCCGACGAAGATCACGTCATTGATGTCGACATACTGCACCTCGACCGATTCGACCATGATCACACCGGCATCGACCGACGCGGCGTCCGGCGTGTGAACGAATGTGTCGGGACCGGAGGTGCCTTCCAGGCGAACCCCATTGCCGCCACCCGGCCCGCCACCTTCAATCACAATCGGCGAAAAGTCGGTGACGCCGTTGAGTGCCAATTCGATCGTATCGTCACCCTGCTGGCCCTGCAGCGTGAGCTTGGAGTCGGCGGCGAAGTTCTCCAGGAAAATGGAAACCTGCGTGTCGCGGACAAATAGACCATTGTTTGCCGACAGCCCGATGAACCGCATTTCATCACCCGTATCGGTGCCGGCCAGCGTGACATCGCCCTGCACGCTCCCGCTCTCCCCGCCGACAAAGGACAGTCCGCCCTCCATGCTGTCGAACTCGATGGATAGACCGTCCATTGTGAAGACCGCCCCGTCGTCATTCGGGAAAGGAGGGGCAACGAACACGGGGGCCGCGGCCTTGGACGTCGCCCGCAACAGGTCAATGCCGTCACCGCCGCTGAAAAAGATCCCCTGGGGAACGTCCACGGCTCCGATAATCTCGAGGCGGTCGCCGCCGCCCCCGCCGTCGACGACGATCTTCTCCACGTTGCGAAAACCGGGTTCGCCGAATTCGTTGTCGGGGAATCGCTTGGTCGAGATCAGGACGTCGTTGCCGTCACCGCCAGGCGTGGTGGTGGTGACGGTTGGATCGCTGCCGCCCAGGGCGGCCAGGTTGGAACCGTCGCCGACCATCAGCTGGAGAGGCGTGCCCTCCAGGGCCCCAATGAATTCGACCGTCCAAGGTCCTCCGGCATCGCCGCTGACCGAGACATTGCCGACACCGATCGACGGTAAGGCTTCGAGCGCCGACTGCACGGCGGACGCCATCCCGTCGAACGGGATGGGACCGGTCGTGAAGGGACCGGTCAACTGGCTGGAATCCGCCCGAAGCAACGCCACATCGGTATTGGCAAGCGCACCCTGGAAGGTGACCTGCCAGCGAGTGGGATCGGCGGGCGCCGCCGGATCCGGGCCGACCAGCACGTTGCCAATGCCGATCGAAGCCAGTTGTTCGAGGGCCGCCTGAATCGTCGCCGCCGCAGCGCCCGACGCCAGCGGCGGTGTCGACAAACCGCCGAATTCGAGCTGGAAGGTGCCGCCCGTTACACCGGAAGGCAGTCCGATGACCTGCCGCTCGTTGTTGGAACCGTCACCTCGAACGGTCTCTGAAACCACGATCGACTGGAAGGTCAGCGTGAAATCACCGCCCGTGACGCTGGCGGGAATGGAGACGACCTGGGTTTCATTCGCCAGGCTGGCCTCCTGCGTCAACTCGACCAGAATCGGTTCATTCCGCCTCAATCCGGCCGCATCGACGCTTAACAGGGAAACGTCGCGGGCAGCCAGTGTGCCGGTAAACGTCACGGTCCAGTTCCCTACCCCGCCGCTGACGGAGACGCTGCCGGCACCGATCGTGGGCAACGCCTGAAGCGCCGTCTGGACGTCCAGCGCGGTCGCAGACGGAACCAGCGGAATGGTGGTCTCGCCATCGAAACGCAACCGAAAGGTTCCGCCCGCCGGGAGCAACGGAAGACCGGTTTCCGGGTCGGAGAAAGACACGGTTTGAATCTCGTTCTCCGCCGGCAGTGGCGGCAGCAACGGCATTAAAGGACGCTCGATCGAAATCGAACCCACACCAAAACCGCCGGTCAAGTTCTGCGGATTGGCGGACAAGAGCGGCACGTCCGCCTGCGCAAAGATCCCGCCATCGAATGCCACCAACCAGGGGCCGCCGGCCGATCCCGTCACGCTGACGCTCCCGTCGCCGATATTGTTGAGATCTTCCAGCGCATCGCGGACCTCGTTCGGCGTGGCGTTGAACGGCAAGGGATCCGTGGTTCGGCCGTCAAACGTCAGCGTGAAGTCGCCGCTGGTCAACGTCGCCGAGGGGGTGATCGTCTGAACCTCATCGTCGCCGGCAACTCCATTGACCTGGTCGAAGGTCGCCACCGTGGCGCCGCCGGTCGTGACCAGGCCGGCCAGGTCGACAAACGTGGGACCGAAACCCAGGTCGGTGCCGGCCAGATCGCCCTGGTAACGAATCGTCCATTGGGTAAACGTTTCCCCGCCCTCAGTGACCGACGCCTTGGTCACCTCCACATTGCCGGGTCCCACCGTGGCGAGGTCTTCCAATGCCTGCTGGAATTCAGCCGCCGTCGCATCGAAGGGAATCGGTTCCGTGGTCCGCCGAATCAGGAATCCGCCCACCATCGATTCGACGTCCATCGTGAACGTCCCGCCGGTTACCTGGCCGTCACAGGGAGTCCCGTTGGACGTCATGCAAAACCGCAACTGTTGGACTTCGTTGCTGCCGCTGGCAGGAGTGGTGGTTTGCACATCCAGGTCCACGCCACCGGTCAGACCGGCCGCGTCGCCCGTCAGACCACCGGCCGCACCGGACCCGCTGAGGGTCACGTTCCAGGGCCCGCCGAACGGACCGGTCACGCTCACTTCGTTGGCGTTGGGTAGGTTTTCCAAGGCATCCTGCACCTGGCTGGCCGAAGCATTGAACGACAGCGGGCCGGTCGGCACGCCGTCGAGGAACAAGCGGAAGTCACCGCCCAGCACTTGCCCGGCAAGCGGGCTGGGCAGCCGCACAACGGCGTTCAAAGGCACGCCCTCGTTGAAGACCGTCACATCGCCGCTGATGCCGCCCGTCAGCAAAGCGCCGTTGGCCGTGATCAGGCTGTGCGACTGCAGGTCCTGAAACTCGACTGACCAGGGACCACCGGCCGAGCCGGTCACGTTAATCCCGCCGTTCAGACTCTGAATGCTGGGCAGGGCCTCCAGCGCATTGCGAATGTCGGTCCGCGTGGCGCTGTGGGGGATGGCGGCCGTCGTGTCGCCGCCAAACTCCAGCGTCAACGTGCCCCCGCTGACGTAGCGCGTGCCGCTGGGCAGCAGCGTCGGCAGGGTGATCCGCTGAATCTCATTGACGCCTCGGAGGGGATCTCCCTGGACGGTCCGCGCAACGTCGACGTCGGCCGAATCCTGGCTGAGGGCCGACCCGTCGGCTTGCAGCAGGGAAATGTTCTGGTTGGCAAGTGCCTGCGTAAAGCGGACCGTCCACGGCCCGCCCGGGGTCCCCGAAACGGCCACGTCGCCGGTCCCGATGTTGGTGAGGTCTTCGAGCCGGGCTTGGACCGAACCGGGACCGGTCGCCGCTGCGTCAAAGACGATCGGGGCCGTCACGCCGGTCACGCCCGAGGGATCGGTGAACCGCAGCGTAAACGTCCCGCCGTCCGTGTTGGCAGGCAACGTAATGGTCTGCACTTCCTCGGTTGGCACGTTGCCGTTGGGATCCGGGTCAAGAAACTGAATTTCGTTGAGCCGCCCGTCGGGGTGGGCGACGATGCGAATCGTCTCGCCATGATCCGAACCTTCGATGAGCAGCAGGTCGCTGTCGTCGCCGCCGTCGATCTCCGTGTCGAGCGAATCGAACCGAGGGCCGATGACGAACGTGTCACGCCCCGCCTCGCCGAACAGCCGCAGCTCGGCCGGCGACTTGGCCGTAAAGAGGTCGAACGGCAAACCAAACTCGGAATTCAGCTCGTCCAGAAACGCCGTCCCCCCACCCAGGCGGATCGTGTCGTCGCCCGGTCCCGCCAGCGCGAGGATATCCAGGCCGGTGATCTTTTCCACGTTGATCGTGTCGGGCCCGTCGAGCGTCGCGATCGACAGCTTGTCCGAGATGAAGTCCTGAGTAAAGAAGTCGACGAAGCCGGTCAAGATCTGAAATGCTTCCTCGACCGGTCCCGGAAATGCGTCAGCCAATTCGCCGAGCGTCAGCGGCACACCCAGTTCGTCCAGTTCCAGGTATTCAACGATATCAACGTTCAACTCGGGTGGAATCTCGATGTCCGGCAACCCGAACGGCAGACCAATATCGATAATGGGTTCGATACTGATCTCCGGCACGAGCTGCCGCAAGTCAAAGTCGAGTACCGAATCGATGACCCCGACGAAGTTGCCCAGTTCAGGAATGACGTCCAGCAGCGCGCTGGGATTGGCCACGATCGCCCGAGCATCGGTCAAATCAAAGATCTGCGTGATCCCGGCCTTGATCTGATCGCTGGTCAGCTCAATCCCGAATCCCAGCAGACCGTCCACGAAGGCGATCAGCGGGCCGACCGATCCACCGGCGTTGGCGTCAAAGCTGAAACTGGGCACCAGCACGTCAAGGAGATCTCTCGTAAAGACCAGCCCGGACCGCAGGAGGCTCACGTTGCTGTCTTCGTTCACCAGCAGAAACGTGTTGGCCAGGTCGCCGGTGACATCCACTTCGTTCACCTCGCCAGGAAAGCCGACGTAGGTTGCCGACGAATCGGCGAAATCCAGGATGTTTCGTACGGGACGCAAGGCGGTCTGGGTATCCGCCGGCAGCGCACCCAGCAGGTCATCGAGCAGCCCCGCAGCGGTTGCCTGAGCGGGACTCAAGGTCACGATTGCCGCCAACACGAGGCGATCCTCCAGCGGCTCCAGCCCCAGGTTGGTCGTTCTTCGAGCCTTCCGTCGGCGCCGGCCAGCGGATCGGGACAAGGTGCTAGTCGGCGGTTTGAAAGATCGCTTGCGTCGCATGTGAGAATCCTTGGGGCGTCAAAGGGGCCACTGCACGAAGGCAGTGAAATGATTCGTGGGAAGACCTCGGGCCAGGTAAGCAGGTCGGGGCGGCTGCCCATGGAGGGGAAGTCGATGCCAATGCCGTGCGACACGCTCCACCCCAAAACGGCCCGATGATCGCTTCCAGGAGGACTCATTTGATAAAGGGTTTTGACGGCCATCTCAAGCACAAAATGGCCAATCGAATGAAAGCGGGGGCCGGGCCGAAGAAATCTGCTGACCCAACGTCGGCGGGGCTGAATCGACGGACAATCTGTGGGATGATCTGGCCAGATTGATGTGGCGCTTTGCCGCGGCTGTATGATGACGCGGACGCAGCGGCGCGAACACAACAATTCGGCGTGTTTCGGGTCGAGTCGCCAATCGCTTCCGGGAATTGGTCGCGACCGTCGCCGGCCGCTGGTTCCAGCCTGACACCGTCCGGCGGCGACACCGTCCGGCGGCGATGGCTGCAGACGCGGTGCGGTACTCAGGTTGCGGTCGTTTCACAATCTTTTTCTGCGGGTGACCGCGGAACATCACTCGCCTAAATATTCCACGAGGCTCCCATGTCACCCGGCAACCGCCGTCAGTTTCTTCAACGACTTGGACTCGCCACCTCCGCAGCCCGCCCCTGGCCGGCCATGGCGCACGGGCTTCCCGGCGCCGCATTCCTGGCGACCGGCAGCGCGCCCCGTCCTGGCGGCGCGGCTCCGAGCAGCCGGCGCCCTCGCGTTGCCGCCATCTTCACGGTCTTGCGGTTTCGGAGTCATGCATACAACATCCTGGAGAATTTTCTGGGCCCGTATTACTTCAACGGGCAACTCACCGATCCCGGCGTTGATGTCATCTCGTTCTACGCCGATCAGTTGCCCCAGGACGACATGGCCCGCGAGGTGGCTCGGCGGTTCGACATTCCACTCTACACGTCGATTGAATCAGCCCTCTGCGGTGGAAGTCGGCAGTTGAACGTCGATGCCGTGCTGATCATCGGCGAGCACGGAGACTACGCGTACAACGCGCGTGGCCAGCACCTCTATCCCCGCAAACGGTTCTTCGATGAATCGGTGGCGGTGATGCGGCGCGCCAATCGGTTTGTACCCATCTTCAACGACAAGCATCTCTCCTATCGCTGGGATTGGGCCAAGGAAATGTATGACACCGCGCGGGCGCACCGGATGCCACTGCTGGCCGGTAGTTCCGTCCCGCTGGCCGAACGACGGCCGCCCCTGGAGTTGCCGGACCAGGCATCGATCGAAGAAGCCGTGTCGATCCATGGCGGCGGATTGGAATCGTACGATTTTCACGCGCTGGAAGTGCTCCAATCGCTGGTTGAAGCGCGGATGGGCGGTGAGACGGGAGTCGCCTCCGTCGAATTGCTGACCGGCAAAAAGTTCCAGCAAGCGCAAGCAGCCGGGCGCTGGTCGCAAGAACTGGTCGATGCAGCGATGCGGGCCGAACAGTCCATGCGGGCAGCGCGTCAGCCGCGTCCCACAACGGGCGTCTTCCAGGCCAAACCGAAGTCGACTCGGCCGCCGACACCCGCCGGCCCTTATGCAATTTCAGTCCAATACCGGGATGGTATGCGGGCGACCGTGTTGAAGCTGGGGAGTAGCGCCGATCGGTGGAACTTCGCTTGCCGTCTGCGGGGCGAGGACCAACCGCGGGCCACCGCGTTCTTCAACAGCCCGTGGGGCAACCGGGGCCTGTTCAAAGCCCTGTCCCATGCCATTCAGGAGCACTTTATCCAGCGCGTGGAACCGTACCCGGCAGAACGAACCCTGCTGACAACGGGGATGGTGGCCGCCGTGATGGACTCGCACGCCCAACAGGGACAACGCATCGATACGCCCCACTTGCAGATCGCCTATCAGGCCAGGCCGTGGGACCACTTTCGCGAACAGGGCGCGACGTGGCAAGTCATTACGGCGAAGACTCCGCAACCGACCACGTTCCAGCCGCGACCCTTCAGCGAACTTCGCCGGTAATGGACCAGGCATCAATGGCTTTCTGCAGGTGAAGTGGGGCCGCCGTTTGTTCGCCGATCCGTCGGCCGTGCCATGCATCACGAATGGCGCGATCGCGGATTCTGCTTGCACAAAACACCAATCAGTGCAAGTCACCAATCAGTGCAAGTCTCAGTGCAAGTCGCTGGGCAAGTCGCTGGGCAAGTCGCTGGGCCGCGCAGTCCGGGACGTCATGCACAGCATGACCTACGGAAACAGGGAATCGAATGGAACCGTATTGGGCCTACTCCGGTGTCTGGGCGTTCCAGGGATCGATCTGCCGGATCTTCTTGGCTTGCAGTTCAGCGAAGCAGTCGGGCAGGTCAACGTGGGCCAGCACGTTCGGGAGGAGCGTCGACAAGGGCCAGTTGTACTGTTCGCTGGTGGCGATGTCCGCATAGGAAGTGAGCGCATTTTTGAGCGTCACCTGTTTCACATTGTCGGACATCACGGCGGCAAACGTGGCGGGCAACGCGCCCCAGCCGCGGCCGGCCAGGTGGACCTCCGTGTGACCCAGGGCAGCGAGCCAGTCCAGGACACGGAGAAGGTCGAACGTTTTCTGTCCCACGTAGGGTCGATCGAGCATCAAACTGTGAATCGCATAAAAGTAGTCACTGCCATAGGGACTGGAGAAGGACCCCGGGCTGCACGTCTCCGGCTGGGATTCGCCGATCCCGCGGACGTCACAGGTAAAGACGGGCAACTCCGGTTCGGTCGCCATCAGCTCACGAATCAGGGGTTCCTCCCGCAGCTCCACGTCGCTCGACCGATGCGCCACGTAGAGTATCGCCCGCGGCCCCGCCTGGGGCGGTCGGGAATGCCATGACTCGTTTGTCAAGCGGTACGTGATGGCGTGAATCCCAGGCTCGGTTTCGACCGCGTAGGCCATGGCATGGCGGGTCGGGTAGCCGCGCCTCCCCAGGTATCGCCAATTGCGATAGTCGGGCACCCCGCCGCGGTCTGCCGGCAGCTTCAAGACCTTGGACACGGCCCGCTGCAGTGCCTCACCTTGGAGGGGCCGGCGAGCAGCCGACAAGCGGGTCGCCTTCTCCCGCGTGAAGTCAAAGACCGACCGTGTCGTCGCGTCGGCGGCCACTTGGCCGCGCGGCGTGCACCAGAGGGTTTCGTCCTTTTCAATGGTTATCTTCGGCTCCGCCGCAAACGGCACTTCGGCAGTTGCATGCAGCGTCCCATCGAATTGGCGATCTGACGGTGGCGTGGTTGTCCCGGTCGCCCGGTTGAACCAGGAGTACATGGCTTCGCGATTCTCGATCGAGTAACCATGGCCGGTCGGGCCGACGAACAGGGCAACGTTGTCTTCGGCATCCAGCAGCCGATACAAGCGTCGCAGCCGGCCGTACGTCTCCTCCGACCCTCGCACATCAAAATAGTCGCGTTCCTTGGCCAGGATGATGACCGGTTTGGGTGCCATTGCGGCGAGGAAATCGGCGTGGTCGAGGCCCAGTGCAAGCGCCCGGGGCGGACATTGCTCTGTATCCTGGGGGAGTTCGTTTTCCAGATTGCGGCGAAACGTCGTCACAAAGCAACTGGGTGCGGCCATCGCCCACCGCGGCTCGACGCCCGCCAACCAGGTTGTCATCGTGCCGCCGCCCGAATTGCCCGTCACACCAACCTGTCGCTTGTCGACCTCCGGACGTGTCAGCAGGTAGTCGAGTGCCCGGATTCCGTCCCAGGCGCGCCACATACCGAAGAACTCGCCGACGAGAAACTGCTGGTTGCCGGCGTGCAAATGTTCACGAACGCCGACCCCGATCTGCGGGGCAAGATCGTCGGTCACATACTGCAGGCGTTCACCCTGGCCGATCGGGTCGTAGATCAGACAGATTGTTCCCAGCCTGGCCAGGCCCTGCGCAAACGCCTGGTAGGCCGACGCTGCCTTGCCGTTCGTCGAGTGACCGCAAGTCCCGACCACGGCCGGCAGCGGTCCTTCCCTTCCGTCGGGCAGATAGAGATTGGCGGTCACCGGGAACCCGGGCCGGCTCTCGAAGATCACATTCTCGATGCGATAGCCATCCCGCTGGAGGGTTCCAGTCACACGCGGCCGGAGGGGCGTACGCTCCGGTTGTGGACCAAAGGCCTGCCGAATTCTGGCTTGCGCATGGCGGACGTAGGCTTCGGCGTCCGCCCGCGATTCGAGCTTCTCGAGTTGCTCCAGGTGCCGCGCGGCAGACGCCCGTACCTGCCGCACGAAGTACTCATGCACCATCCGTGGAAACCGCTGCAGCGGTTCCGGGGGATCCGCCCCCCGCGCCGCATCCCAGCCGTGCAGCACCGGCACCGCGGCGGCACATGCCCCGGCCGTTCTCAGGAGGTGGCGACGGGAGATCGGCTGGCGCGGCGCAAGGCCGGTTGTGGATCGGTGACTGGACATCAGGAGTCTCCGGCAGAAGGTTCGGCAAGTCGCGTTTCTCGATCACGAGACGGTTCTGGTTCTGGGGTCATGGTACACTGTATCTCCCCGGCCGGGGGCGCTCCGCCTCGTTTGATTCATGCCGCGGCGCGTTCGGCGAGCGACATCCGGCCGATGGTCAACCGAGAGTCCGGTAATCGCCGCCGGGCCGGCCATGATTCGGTTCGCTTTCCACATCGCTGAGGTTCGTCGTCATGACCTGGTTACGCATCGTATTTCCCATCGTCTGCCTGAGTGTGCGGGCAGCGGTCTGCCCGGCTGCCGATCCACCGGCCAGGATCGACCCCCTGGTCCGCGTCGTCGACCTCGACCTGGGAGCGTCGGCCGAGGTCACGTTGGTGGATGGCACACGGGCCACGGTCAAGCTACTTGAAGTCAAGGAAACACGTGATGCGGTATCACAGGCAGTGCGGCGAGCGGAAGTGCGCGTGGAGGTGAACGGCACGCCGGCCACGCTGGTCTCCGCCACCTACCATCTGCCGCGGCGGGTTGGTAACGTCCGCATCGATTGCTCGGTGACCGAGGGATACAACGAGAACGGGAGTCCCGCCTTTTGGGGGCTCGACAAGGCCGCCCGCCTGAGAATCTGGCCGGCCGATTCCCCCTTGGTGCGGCCCGCGTCGTTTGGCTACCCGGTCAAGCAACGCTGGTTCGCCACGGACACGCAAATGGCCAATGATCCCGTTTATGTGGACGGTGGCGAAGGGGCAGGCAAACGCAAGATTTACTATCACAGCGGATTGGATATCGGTGGCAGCGAAGGCCTTGTCGAGGTCGTCGCGGCGACGGACGGGCTGGTGGTTTCCGTTGGCCAAACCGTGCTCGACGACCACGCCGACGGTACGCCCGTTGCTCCCCGCTACGACGTCGTGTATCTGCTCGACGGCCGCGGCTGGTACTACCGGTACAGTCACCTGAAAGAGATTGACGCCACGATCGTCCCGGGCCGCGTTATCAAGCGGGGTGATCGGATCGGCCGCTTGGGGAAAGAGGGCGGCAGCGGCGGCTGGTCGCACCTGCATTTCGAGATCAAGAGCCGGCAGCCGTCCGGCAAGTGGGGGACGCAGGAGGGATACGCCTTCTTATGGGAAGCTTATCTCCGCGAGTATCGGCCGCGCCTGATCGCGGTCGCACGCCCCCACCACGTCGCCTTCACAGGCGAGACCGTGACGTTGGATGGCTCCCGGTCGTGGAGCCGCTCGGGCAAGATCGCCGACTATCAGTGGTCATTCAGTGACGGTTCCCAGGCTGCCGCGGCGACGGTCAAACGAACTTATGCCAAGCCGGGTCGCTACAGCGAAGTCCTGCGCATTTCGGATGACGCTGGAGGTGTCGCCTACGACTTCGCCGTGGTGGTCGTCGTCGACCGGGCCCACCCAGCGCGCCGGATCCCTTCCATTCACCCCAACTACTACCCGACTCAAGGCATTCAGCCAGGCACCGACATCACGTTCAAGGTTCGTACGTTCAACACGACGGCAGGAAAAGAAACGTGGAACTTCGGTGACGGAAGCCCCGCGGTGGAAGTTCAATCCGACGGCAACGCGGTCAAGCTGGCCCCGGATGGCTACGCCGTAACCACGCACCGGTATCAACAGCCTGGCGACTATGTGGTCAGCGTTACCCGCACGAATGAGCATGGCGTCAGCGCCACGGGTCATCTGCACGTGCATGTCGGTGCGTCGACCGAATAACTTGGGGCTCGCCCCTGGTTCGTGCGTCGTGCCGCCGTGAAGGGGGAGACCTGCGGTCGGCGGGGGTGCGGGGTCAGAGACCCGCGCACAGCACGTCTTGACCCGCGCACAACTGTTCTTGACCCGCGCGCAACTGTTGTTCCCCCGCTCACAACTGTTCTTCCCCCGGGCAGCGGTGACGTGCCCCCTGCTCGGCGCGGGTCTCCGACCCCGCCGAAACCGACGACCGAAGGTCTCCCGCTTCCGCCAACCTCGCACGCCAACCTCGCACAACAACCTCGCACAACAACCTCAGAGCGCTCACCTCAGCCGGGCAACCGCAACACCTCAACCGGCGCCCTGCCATCCCGCGCCCTCAACTTACGCGGCATCATGTCGCACGCATTCGTCCGTTGTCGTCTGATCCACGTCGGTGGCCTGAAACGCGGTGGCCTTGGCCGGGGACGTGCCCGGCAAGCGGGCCGTGAGCTGATCGATTCGTGGGCTGCTGATCCAGCCGCAGCGATAGAAGAAACCGACCATGCCCATGACGATGCCAATCATCACGGCCCAGAATGCGGGATAGGCCCAGGGTGAATGGAGTTCGGGCATATGTTCGAAATTCATCCCGTAGATTCCGGCGACGAACGTCATCGGAATGAAGATACTGCCGACGATCGTCAGTGTCTTCATGACTTCGTTGGTGCGTTGCCCGATGGAGGAGAGGTAGGTGTTGACCAGTCCCGTCGCCGACTCGCGGTACATGTCTACGACCTCGGCAATTTGAATGCAGTGATCGAACGTGTCGCGCATGAAGGTTCGCACCTGTTCGCCTGCCAGCGACGATGAATCGGCATGCAGCAGTTCGCCGACCATTTCGCGCTGAGCCCAGGTGACGCGCCGCAGCCCGATCAGTCGCTTCTTGACCTGGGTGATCCTCTCCAGTTGAAGCGGATGCGGATCGGCCAGCACAAGCGTTTCGAGATGTTCCAGCTCGTCACCCAACCGCTCCAGGGCCGGAAAGTAGCCGTCGACCACGGTATCCAGGAGCGCGTAGGCCAGGTAGTCCGGTCCGTACTTTCTCAACCGGGCGTCGGGGCGCTGGAGTCGATCCAGGAGCGGTTGAAAGCGGGGCTCGTACGTCTCCTGAAACGACAACACGAAACGTTCCCCCAGGACCAGGCTTACCTGTTCGGTGACGGAAGCGTCGTCTTGATCCTTTCCGACCGCCCGCATGACGGCCATCGCATACGTGTCGGCGATCTCTTGCTTGGGGCGCTGCGGCACGTTGACGACGTCTTCCAGGGCCAATGGGTGGATCCCGAAATGTTCCGCAATCTGCAGCAGGAGCTCCACATTTCGCAACCCCTGCACATGAATCCAGATGTGCCGCTCGGACGACATCGCCTCGGCCAGCGAGGTCCGGTCGTCGACCCACGTCTCGTCAACACCTTCGAGATCGTAATGCACGACCCGGATCCGCGTCTCAAACGCATCGTCCGGGATGATCAGCGTACCTGGACGCGAACCGGCAGTGGGATGAAGCTTGTGGAACATGCAATGCCTTGTGTTAGGCCGTGACTTGAAACAACATTAGGGAAGCCGAGGTCTCGATCCGGAATTCGTGCCGGTGGGTTGGTCGCCGCCTTACCACGCCGCCGCCCCACGCCAACGCGGCGCTTGCGTGGCCATCTTGGTGGCGCCGGTCAAGCGGCGCGGCGAACTCCGGGGGCCAGGCTGATCTCCGGCGCTTGCGAAAGTGCGATTTGTAACGGCTTGTCCGTATCCAGGTGAACGTCCCGTTGTGGAAACGCGATCACGATGCCGGCGGCGCGGAAGGAGGCATCAATCCGGCGGCGGACTTCACTCTGCACTCGCCGCCCCTGCATGTGGGTCCTCATCCGGACCCAGAAGTGAACTTCGAAATCCAGCGAGTTGTCCCCGAAGCCGTTGAACAACACAATCGGCTCGGGATCGTTGAGTGCCTGAGGCTCGTCTCTGACCGTTTCCCGGAGCAGGACCAGCACATCGTCGACCGGAGACCCATAGGCCACGCCGACCGTTACGGAGACACGAATCTCGTTGTCGGAAAGCGTCCAGTTGGTGACGTTGTTTTCCAGAAAGCGACTGTTGGGAACGATGATCTCAAGGTTCGATCCGGTCCGCACTCGAGTGCTTCGAGTCCCTATATGTTCGATGTTGGCGTGCAGGCCGTCGATCTCCACCAGGTCGCCGACACGGATCGGTTGTTCACCGAGAATGATGAGACCGCTCAAGAAGTTGTTGAGGATGTTCTGGCTGCCGAAACCGACGGCGATGGCGGCCGCACCACCCAAGAACGTGAAGACGGTCAGCGGAATGTTGAGCATGTCCAGCGTGATGAATCCGCAGACGACGGTCATCGAGTAGAACGCGATCGTCTGCAGCGCCATCGAAGCACCTTCATGGATCCCGAAGCGGGGCAGCATACGTTTGCCGATCATCCGGCTGAGGTGTCGAGAAAGGAGCAGGCCACCCAGCAACATCAGCGCCGCGATCACCATCTTGCCGATGGTGATCGGACGATCGTCAACGACAAGCACCTCGTAGAACCACCAGTCCTGAATCACGGGCAGGAAATTGACGGCGCTCTGCGTAAACGTGTGGGCTCGGCTCTGGCTCGTCAGTTCGTCGTGAAATCGATCGATCATCCGGCCGGCTTCCTGGAGCAATCCGGCCCGTGCTTCGCCGACGTCGAGCAACATCCGAGTCAACTGCGCGCGGGGTGCGTCGGCGGCAACCGCAGCCTCTGCTTCCACCGGCGGGAGGCCGAGCCGCGCTTCTTTCAGGCGGAGTTCCTGCACGCGGCGCGAATTGAGAAAGTGTCCTCGAAACGTTCCCAGTTGATCCAGGAGCTTCGATCGCTCCTCGGCCGTCGCCGTACCGTTCGCCACGCGAAATCGCTGATTCCAGGCAAAGCGGAGGATCACCAGGTCCGCCAGCGACTCATTAATCTGGCTCATCGCCCGGCGAATCAGGTCGCGGCGTTCACTCTCCGCCGCCGCCGACGTTGAGGCCGTTTCGCCGGGGCGTTCCATGCCGGCAACGACGCCGTTCGGGTGCAGTTGATTCTGCAATCGCGACAGGCGTTGGCGGAGCTCCGATTCGGTGCGGCCAAGCTGCGCCAGCTTGTCGTCGAGATCCTGGCGAGTGAACGGGGCGTTGGCGGCGACGGTCGCGACGGCTCCGGCCAGCGTCTCGTCCCGAAGTGCCTCGTAGTCCCGCTCAAGCGTCTTGACGTCCAGCCCCAGTTGCCTCACCGTGAGCAGCTCCTGGCCGATCCGGCAGCCCAGTTCGGCGATCACCAGCCGCCGGTCGACCTGCAGCCGGGCGGCTGCCTCGTGGGCCGCGGACAGGGCTTCCTGCAACCGCCTCCGTTCGCGATTCTTGCGCTGCAGCTCGAGCTTGGCCTGCTCGACCAGCGACCGGGCCGTATCAATCTCCAAGTCAAACAGCTCGTTGCGTGCTTGCGCGTCCGCCCGGTCATCCAGCAGTTGTTCCAGGAGCAAGAACGAATAGGGCGGCCGAGCATCGATTTCTTCGACCATCCACTGTGACGGATCACGGGAAACGGATCGTAACTGTCCGGCCAGCTCGGCCTGATTCTCGAGCAACACCTCCTGTTGCGTCAGGATGAGTGCCAGGAATCGCAGTTGGTCCGCTTCGAAGCGGAGTGATGTGGCGAGCCAGGCAGGGGCCTGGCGTTGCGTCGCGTCTGCCAGCTTCCGAGCAGTTTGCTCTTGCCTGGCGGCGACGTCCGCTCGGGCCTTGGCAATCTGTTCGGCTGTCAGCGCGGGGGGCGGCTCGTCAGAGCCCGCCGATTTCGTGCCGGCCAAGGCCGCCTGCGGCCCTCCGTCAGCCGCGGTCGAGGACAACGGTCCCGCACCGAAGCAGGCGGCGGCAAGGAACAGGGCGAGCAGCGTCGGAGTGGCGGATCGCAGACGAGATTGGTACATGGCCGGGTCATCCTTCTGGCGCCGGGGGCGGCACTGCCCGGAACGGTCGGAGGCGGAACGTGGTGTTCGGCCGAAGCATGGGCAGGGTGAGGTTCGCGGGAGCAGCGGTGGATTCGCAGGCCAGGGGCTGGCCGGCATCCGCGGCGGGTGTCGTTGGTGGTTGACGGCGGGCGGCACGATACTCGGATTGCATCGTCGCGCACAAGCTCAGTTGCCGACCATCGCTGGGCTACCGGCGACACCCGAATGGACCAGGGGTGAGGCGAATGCTTCGGTCATTGGATTGGCGTTGCGGCAGGTCGCCAACCAACCTACACTCCCCCGCCCGATCGAATACTCGGCCGTCCGGCAACCACTTGGACGAGCGGCAGGAGTCACGATCCCGCATCCCGCACCACATGAGGACCAAGCTGATGCACGTTCACTCGCCACGACTCCAACGTACGGCCGTCCTGATGGCTTTCAGCGGCCTGCTGGTATTCGGCTGGCAGCTCCCCGCGGTCGCTCAAACGGCCCAGGACCAGACCGTCAATACGGCGACCAAGGTGCTGAACGAGATCATGGCCGTTCCGGCCCAGCAGATCCCGCAGTCGTTGCTAAGCAGCGCAGCCGGGGTCGCCATTTTTCCGAATGTGGTCAAAGGCGGCTTCGTGGTGGGCGTTCGCCATGGCAAAGGGGTGATCCTGGTCCGTGATGACAACCAACAGTGGCAGCCTCCGGTGTTCGCATCGATGACGGGGGGCAGCGTCGGTTGGCAAGCCGGACTCCAGTCGACCGATGTGGTCCTCGTCTTCAAGACGCGCCGCAGTGTCGAGGGGCTAATGAAGGGCAAGCTCACCATCGGCGCGGACGCCGCAGCAGCAGCGGGGCCCGTCGGGCGACAGGCCGCCGCAGCCACCGATGCCAGGCTGGCCGCCGAAATCCTCTCCTATTCGCGAAGTCGAGGTCTCTTCGCGGGCGTGTCCATTGACGGCTCCGTCATCCAACTCGATCAGAACGCGGGCACCTTCTACTATGGACGTCCCACCGTGGATGCGAACGGCCAGTCGCTCGTTCCGCTCGCCACGCTGCCGGCGTCGGCCCTCCGCCTGATGAATCAACTGGCCCAGTACACCGGATCGCCCCAAGTCGGTGTCCCTTCCCCGGCCGGCGCCCCGCCGTTGGGAACCGCGCCGCCGGCCGGCGAGCCGACGGTTCCGGTTGCGGCCAACGGGGTGCCTCAGACCGAGCTCGTCCGGCGGCATCTGGTCGCCTCGTGGCAACGCCTCTCCCTGCTGCTTGACGATCAATGGCGGGCCTACCTGGAACCGCCGCGCGAAGTCCTGGTCCCTGGCCCGCCTCCAACGGTCCAACGCGTGCAGGAGAAAGTCCAGCACTACACGGCAATCAGCCAAGACGCGCGCTACGCGTTGCTCAATCAGGCGCCCGAGTTTTCCGCCACGCTGGCGTTGCTCCAGCAGTATGCCAAGTCGCTCGCCGCCGCCACAAATCCCAAAATCACACTTCCACCGCCTCCCCTCCCCAATGCCGGAGCGGGCAACACGGGGCCCCGGTAGTAACCGTCCGTCAAGCAAACCGTTCCCAGGGTTGGCGATGAATCGGGTGGGATGCCCATCACCGGAATGGCCTTGCCGCACCTCCTGCGATCAGTTGTCGTTTCAGTTGCTTCATTCGGAAAGAACATTCGATGGCTCGCTCGAAGAAAGCCCTTTCGCAAAAAGTTGTCAGTGCCGCCACCACGGGGATGCCTTCCCCAATCCGCCGGTTCCTGAGTAGCCGCATCATCGCACTCCTGATCGTGCTCATCTTGCCCGTTCTCTATCTCACGGGCGTCGTCTCCGTCGAATGGCAGAATGGTCGACCGAGGCTGAATTTCAACCGTCAGCGAGCCCAGGAGGTGCGCGAGGAGACGGCCAGCACGATTCACAAGTTGAAGAAGGAAGCCGACAAGGGGCAAGGCGTTCTGCAGAATGTCTTGACGGCCGATCGTCGGTCGAAACAGAACAGCTTCACGGCAAGTTTGCAGCCGCAGGACGGTCTCGGCGACAAGTTGGCCGATGGTGTCGAGCGAGTGCGGGAGCGTCTGAGCGGCCAGGACAAGCCGCGATTCAGTTTGACGCCGGGGAAATTTGATCCGAATGCCGCGCCTGAAAAGGCGAACCGTTTGCAGCCGATCTTTAATCAGCGCCGATAAGGAATCGGTCCAGAGCCGTTTTGGCACTTGAGCGGGAGGAACGCACAGGACGTTCTTGGTGACCCGCGCCTGAACGCATCCGGATCGCATGCACGGCATGACTCAGCGCGGATCATTCATCAGCCGTTGGGCGTTAGCCCCGGTTCGTTGAAAGCACAGGAAACTGGACGTTAGCGCGTTCCAGCTGATAGGCACGGCGCTTTTGGTAAGTTCACTCCAAACGCTTGTAGCACAGCGACTTGCCCTGAATCGTTGTTCGTTCATGATTCATCCTGGGTTAGGGAAATGGTGAAGGAACGGCTGCCGAACGTCGCCGGTCGTTGCCGTCGCCGGACGGTGTTTTCAGGCTTCTGCGGACGGGCGCAGGTCGCCGGTTCGAGGACGTCGGTCCAGGCGGCATGACACGAAGTGCGACTGACACGATAGGAATTGGACTGACACATCGGGAATTGGAGACCTTCGGTCGGCGGTTTCGGCGGGGTCAGAGACCCGCGCCGAGCAATTGGTTAGAGGACCGCGACGAGCAATTGGTCAGAGACCCGCGCCGAGCAATTGGTTAGAGGACCGCGCCGAGCAATTGGTTAGAGGACCGCGACGGGCAATTGGTTAGAGGACCGCGACGGGCAATTGGTTAGAGGCCCGCGACGAGCAATCGGTCAGAGACCGGCGCCGAGCAATCGGTCAGAGAACCGCGACGAGCAGTTGAGCAACGACACGCGGCCAACCAGGAGGGTTGGCCCCGACAGGCAAGGAGGCCTGGCATGGCACGCAGGAAGAAGAGATCGTCTCGCCTTTTCTCGTTCACCTCACTCCTGTTGGCGGTCGTCACGGGAGGCGGTGTGGGCGCCTACTTCAACCCGGATTGGCCGGTGATCGGACCCCTGGTCCAGAAACTGGTGCAACGGGTCGAATCGGGTGCCGGAGAGAAGCTGGCCTCGGGTGAGCTGGCGAAGGCCTGGAAAGAGTCGGCCATCGGCTCCAAGCTGGCAAGTGCCAAGGGTGGCGGCAGCAAGACCGTTCCCATCTCCCTGGAAGCTGCGCCGGGAACCGGCACGGCAGCCTCGGGGATCCCGACCGCGCAGCGATCCCGGGACAAGCTGCGGATTGCCACGTTCAACATTCAGGTGTTCGGGCAGAGCAAGATGGGCAAGCCGCAGGTGGTCGACGTGCTGGTACAAACCGTGCGGCAGTTTGATCTGGTCGCCATCCAGGAAGTTCGAGCGAAATCGGATGATATTCTGCCCCGCTTCGTGGCGGCACTCAACGCGAACGGCAGCCGGTACGACTTCCTGATCGGGCCTCGCCTGGGACGTAGCGTCAGTACGGAACAGTATGCGTTTGTCTACGACACGACACGCGTCGCCCATGACCCGACGCGAGTCGGTACGATCGCCGATCCGGACGATGCCTTGCATCGCGAACCGTTCGTGGCTCGATTTCAAACACTCCATCAGCCGGCGTCCGGGGCATTCTCCTTCTGGCTGGTCAACACGCACACGGATCCGGACGAGGTCAAAGAAGAAGTCGACGCCCTGGCGGACGTCTTCCAGGTCATGCAATCGGCGGATCCCAATGAGGATGACGTCATCATGCTCGGCGACCTCAACGCCAACGAGTCGCAGCTTGGCCGGCTTGGCTCGCTGCCGGGAATCACCTGGGTCGTGAGCGGTACCACCACGAACACGCGCCGCTCCAAGGCGTACGATAACCTGCTGTTCGACCAACGGGCGACCGGCGAATACACGGGTCGGTGGGGTGTCTTCGATCTGGAGGCCTCGTTTGGGTTGTCTCGCGATGAGGCCCTGAAAGTCTCCGACCACCTGCCCGTGTGGGCCGAGTTCGACGTGATCGAGGGCGGCACCCGCCGTAACGTTGCCGGCCGGCCACGGCAAGTCAGCCGCTAGCCGCAATACCGTTCAAGCGGATTTCCTAGGTCGTCGTTTTCCAGCGGCGCTCGCCAGATCATCGCTGAGGCCTGGTGAAATCGTCAACGCTTCGTCAGGCAACACGTTGACGATGCGATCACCGACTTCGAATTGAACGGCGTTGCGGCAAGTCGGCCATCCAGCCGGCAACCTTGGTTTGCCGCGAGACCTGGAGCGCGCCTGCCAGGGGTCGTTCCCCAATCGCCGGAACGGCCCAGCGGATGCGGCGCCCGCTTCGGTTCTGCCGCCTTTGCGCCGACCCCTCGCCGCCCCCATTTGACGTGCCGGCCAGCGTTGCAAAGACTGGTAAAGGGGAAATACGCCGGCCGCTTGTTTTGCCGGCGTGCGGCGCTTTCGCACGCCAGCGCGTGCCGTCACGGCGGGCTGACCCACCCGTGCCCATCGGCTCCGCGGCAGACTCGGTCGGGGACGACCCAACCAGGGCCCCCCCACCAGGCACCCGCTCCGCAACGGACAGTCCACAATGAACCGAACCTGGAGACGCCGACTGACGCTGCTCGCAGTCGCCTCGGCCTGCGTGGTCCTCGTTGCGGCGCTCCTGGTGCGACACTTCGGTGCCGCGATTGCCCGCCGCGAGGTTGAATTCCAATTGCGCCAACTCGGTGCCGGCTCGGTCGAACTTGGCAGTCTGTCGATCGGCTGGCAACAGTTGGTCGTCCGGGACATTCGGCTCTACGACAACGCTTCTGACGACCCGTGGATGCGCGCCGATCGGATGGTCGCTCGGATCAACCTCTGGGATGCAATTCGAGGCGATAGACGTCCGACTCGGATCGTCGTCGAAAGGGGCCGCGCCAGGCTGCGAATGGCTGCGGACGGGGAACTGCTGAGCGGATTGCCTGAGGCGGTCCAACCAGGCCGGCTGCCCAGCGATGCGATTCAGTTTCGCGACGCCGCCGTCACGCTCGAACGCGCAGGGTCGGATCCCTGGCAGGCAACCGCGATTGACGGCCAACTGCTGGCCCGATCCGCCGGCGTCTCGGCATCCGCAACCATCGGTGACGCCTGGGGAGCCACCTGGGAAGCGCGGCTGGCACAGGACGGCGTTACCGAGATCAGGCTCTCGACCGAACGATTGCGGATCAGCGGGCGCGAACTTGCCGACCTGCCCGGCCTGCCTGCCGGATTCGTGAACCTCGAGGAAGTCTCGGCAGCGGTCACCATCCGAGCGGAGTTCGGACCCGAAGCGGATGCGGCCTCGGCGCCGCTGGTGGAAGTCTCCGTTGACGACTTGGCGGCAAGCCTGCCGTCGCGCACGTGGGCAATCGATGACGGTCGCGGGCAGTTGGTTGTCGAGAATCAGATCCTTCACCTGAACGGCTTGCGGGCGAAGAGCGGAGGAGGCGAGCTCGCCGTCAGCGGGGAATTCGATCTGTCCGCACGAACCGGAAGACTGGATGGCGTGGTGGAGCGGCTTCGCCTCCGGGAGGTGCCCCGGGCCTGGGGCATCCCGCCGCAACTTGCAGGCCTGGTCTCCGGAACCGTAGCGGCCACAGTCGAGTTCCGTGACGACCGGCTCTTCCTTGCCGGGACGTCGCAGGGCACCATCGATGAGGTGCAGGTCGACGAGCTGGATATCGACCCGATCGACTTCGAAGTCCGGCTGGACCGCCAACCGGTCGGCGACAGGCCAACAGGAACCGTGTCGTTGGGGCTGGGCGTGACCGAACTGGACGTCCAACAGCTCCTGGTGAAGCTGGACGCCAACGCAGCGCACCTCGCTGCGGTACCGCGAGGCAAGATGAGCGGGACGTTGCGAATGACCGCCCCGCTGCAATCGTTGCACGACCCGCAACAGTATCAGGGGCGCGGCGCCATCCGTGCGCCGCAGCTCGCACTTGGCCGGCTTGCGGCACGTGACGTACAGGCCCAAGTGCTGATCGATGGAGGCCAGGTCACCTTGGACGACGCCCACCTCAACGTGGCCGGCGGCCACGTGGCGGGCCGCGTCCTGGTGGGACTCGATGCGGGAACATTGACGGCCGACCTGTCCGTCGCTGGACTCGCCGCCGATCGGTTGGCCGCGCTGGCGGCGGGGAACTCGCTCGAGATCAGCGGCCTCGTCGACGGCACGCTCGCGGTGCGGGGCGACTGGCGCGAACTGGCCAACGTTGACGGTTGGGAGGCGTCCGGGACCGCCTCGTCCGCTCGACTGGCAATCAACGACGAGGCCGTAACGGGGATCGCCGCCGGAGTCGAATTGCGTCGCGGTGTACTCAGGCTTCACGACCTGCGGGCTGCCCGCGACGGTGTCAACGTTACCGCGACCGCGACGCTCGACCTGCACTCCCCGCAACCGTTCTCCGCAGACGTGGCGGTCGGCGAGTTTGACGTCGGCGACGTGATCCAGGAGCTGCCCGCGGCCTGGTCGCTGCCGGCCGTGCAGGGCCGAGCGTCGCTTGCCGGCAACCTGACCGGAACGTTGCAGCCCTTTCGCTGGCAGGCGAAAGGCGAAGCGGCATTTAGCGCGTTGGCTGTGGACCGCTTGCACGCCGCAGGTGGACGGCTGCGGTGGCAGCTCGACGCGCGAAGTCTGCAGGTCACCGACCTGACAGCCCAGGTCGAAGGCGGTTCGGTCGTAGTCACCGTGTCGTTCCCATTCGACACGGGTACCGCCAACGTCACGGGGCGGTTCACCGGGCTGGCCAGCGAGCGGTTGTGGAAGCCACCCGACGAGCGGCTCATGCTGGCGGGACCGATTTCCGGCAGGTTCGCCGCCGAACTTCCGCCGGGCGGCTTGGAACGGCTCGAACTGCACGCAGAGTTCAATGGCCCCCGACTGGCCGCTGATACCATCGAAGTCACCGGGCTCAACGGGACCGTCGACTACCGCGCCGGCGACGTTCGCCTGGCATTGAACGGGCAAGCGCTCGAAGGCCGACTCTTCTTCGACGGCACGGGACGGCTGGCTGCCGTTGGCGGCGAGCGACAACTTGAGGGCCGGATACGGGCTGAGGGGATCGAGCTGGCGGCGTGGTCCGTCCTGGCGGAGAACCGCCGACTGCAGCCGCTACGCGGCGCCATGAATGCGAATCTCAACTTCTCGATCGCCGGCCCGCACTGGGAACCGGAGGGAAAAGGCACGATCTCCGTAAATCGGCTTGGTTGGAATGACATACCCCTGGCCCCGCTGGCACGGGCGACGATCGAGCTGTCACCACGGGCGATTGTCATCAGCGACGTGACCGCCCGGCTGGCGGAAGGTCATGCGCGCGGCGAAATCACCCTGCCGCTAGACTCGGCACAAGGTGGAACGTTTCGAGCGACCCTGGAGCGTGTGGGTGCCCAACGGCTGCTCGCAATCTGGCCCGAGTTGGAAGGGGTGTCCGACGGCAATCTGGATGTGCATGTGGAAGGTCGGATGGACCGGAGATGGTATGGATCCGCGCGGCTGAAAATGCCCCGCGGCGTGGTCGCCGGCATTCCGCTCCAACGGTTGTCCGCCCCTTTTAACTGGACGTTTGCACCCGACAGTGAGCGGGTTCAGGTCCGTGCCCGCGACGCCTCGGTGCACGTCGGCGGCGGCCGCGTCTCCGCCGATCTCGAGATCACCTGGGGGCATTCGCTGGCCGTCAAGTGCAATGGCAGGCTCCGGTCCGTCAAACTGCACACCTTGCTGAAGCACGTCCCGCGCGCAAGGAAGACAATCGATGGCGACCTGACGGCGGACTTTACGATTGCCGGCCGCGGCGTCCGCTCTGTGAAGGATCTGACCGGAACGTACAACGCCAAGCTGGTCCAGTCCCGCTCGATGCAACTGCCGATCCTGCAGGACCTCACGTCGTCCCTGGGCGTAGGGAATTTGAATGGGCGATTTGAGACGACCGAGTCACGTGGTCGACTGACCAAGGGCGGTATCGTGCATGTCGACCAGATGTTCCTTGCCAACTCCGACTTGCAGATGGAAGTCAATGGACGACTCTGGTTGGGAGGACGCATCGACCTGGACGTCACGGCCCACACGGGAGAATTTGAAGCGACCACCGCACTGGGCCAACTCATCCGTACCCCGCTCCGCTTCATCCAACCGGTCGGCATCGGCCTGCTGATCCGGGCCAACGATTTTCTCGAACGCCGGTTGCTGTTCTTCAAAGTGGGGGGCACGATCCGAAACCCCATCGTCCGTCCCCGAGCCGGCGAATTTCTCAGCCAGGAACTGGTCCTTTTCTTTTTGGACGAAGCCAGCGCGCAGCTCCTTCGCTGAGGATCGAATCAAGAACAATTTCGCTGTTAGCACGTTGCGGCCTTTGCCAGACCGTGTTGGGCCCTGACCCGCGTGACCCGCGGGATGACGAACCGCGTCTTGACATGATCGGCCGATTTCTGGGATAAGCCCCCTTCTTCTCGGTCGACAGGTCCGTCGACAGATCAACCTGGGTCGCAATTCGATGTGTATGCCGCACGGTCGCGCCATCCTGTGCCTCACGATGCTAGCAGTCCTTCCCGGCTGTTCCACGCTGTTTGCGCCGCGTCCTCACAAGTTGATGAAGACCACTCAAGACCTGGCTGCCGCCGCGCCGGTACCGGTCGCCTTGCCTCGGGAGTTGGACAAGCAGGTGCTCCCCGACTTCCGCGTCGCGCCCGGTGACGTGCTGTTGGTCGAGCCGGTCGACTTTAATTCGACCGTGCGTCTGCCGGCCGATCAGAAGGTGCAACCGGACGGCAAGATCGACTTGGGCAAATACGGCCAACTGATCGTCACAGGAATGAACCGCGAGGAGATTCGGGCGGCCGTCGAGTCCAGGATTGCCAACCGGGACGGCAAGGTGGAGCCGGTGCAGGTCCGTTTGACCGAACCGGAAAGCCAGGTCTACTACGTGATCGGCGAAGTCAACTCACCCGCCTCGTATCCGCTGATCGGACGCGAAACGGTCCTCGACGCGATCCTCGCCGCCGGCGGTCTGACCGAGAATGGAGACCGCCACAATATTATCTTCAGCCGCCCTACGGGACCGGGCAGTTGCCGGGCGGTCCTCCCCATCTGCTATCGGCACATCGTCGAGTTGGGTGATACGTCAACCAATTATCAAATGATGCCGGGCGACAGGATCTTTGTCCCCAGCGTCCCACTCTCTGCGCAGATTCACCGCACGTTGTTTCCCAACTACGGAGAACGTTGTCCCCGCTGTGCCGACCCGCAGGTAGCTTGTCCGCCGGGGTCGGTTGCCGGGGCCGGTATTCCACCCGCCATGGGAGAACCGATCGAGCCGCAGCCGATCATCCAGCACGAGGTGAAAGCCAAGGCGATCCGCCAGCAACGGCCCCGCGGCCTGCGCTCGTATCTCAAGTAGTCGCCGCGTGGGGCAAGCGCCATCGAGCACTGGCCGGCCTTGATCGCCGCCACCCGCGCGCGGCACGACGTATGACGCTACCTGGCGCGGCGGACGGCTCAGCGGGATGCTGAAGCAACGCAGCCGTCGACCGACGCGCGGGTTTCGATTCGTGCCGCCGCCGCTGCCGGGAACTTACGGATGCGGCATGGGACGGACGTTGTCGTGTTCGCTGAGGATTCGGACCATTTCACGAACCGTCTCTTCGGTGCGGTGCAGCTCGGTGTGCTTGGCCGTGATTCGGACTTCGCTGGCAACTCCCTGGAGGCTCGCGCTGCGGACCGGTACGACCGTATCCGAGTCTCCCAGGCCGGGCAGCCAGTAGCCTTGCCCGACGATTGAGTGCGCGGTGACTCGGGGGTCGACCGGCAACTGGTAGATGGCGCATAGCGAGCGACTGTCGGGCAACAGCATATCGATGCTGGTCGGGACACGGCGCCGCACTTCCTCGGAAAAGACCCCCGGATTCTCCTGGATCAACTGGCGATGCGCGGCACGTCGCGCGGACGGCTCCTTCACCAGGTAGGAACCCAGCCGGCCGATCGACATGCGGGCCCAGACCGAACCTCGGTGGGGTGTGCCGATGAACACGACGCGGGCGACGTGGGGCGACGGTTCGAAGAAGAACGACGCAGCCAGGTGCTGACGCAATTCGGGCGTGGTCCTTATCCTGTCCAGCGGCTGCGACGAGACCGCCGACCAGAGCCGATCACCGCTGGAACAGACCTGCAGCTTGGCAATCAGCCCGCCCATGCTGTGTCCGACGAGGACGATATTGTCAAGTGCCCGGTCGGTCCCCTGCGGGTCCAGCGTGGTTCGTATCTCACGCAACTGGCGCCGCAGCATTTCGGCCCCATCAAGAAACGGGTCTCCGGTATCGTAGCTGAATGTCCAGAACTGGTAGCGGGCGACAACCTTGGGATGCGCGCGGAGTTCGTTGCCCAGGTCCGCCCACGTCGCCGGGTCGGACAGCAACCCGTGCACAAAGACGATCGGAATCTTGCCCCGCTGATAGGGCTCGAACATGAACAGGCCCCGGTCGTGACGCGAAGCACCCGGCAGTAGAAAATTCGTGATCGGATTGTCGTCGCGACCGTCCAGCAGAAACGCGATCGGGGCTGTGATGTCGGCGGCGATGGGTACCTTTTGTTGGCCCAGCGAAATCGTGTTGATTTGGAGCGGATTGTAGAACGCCAGAGCAAAGGGACGCCGAACTCCGTGGGGCGCGGGCGGACCGGTCGGGCGAAGGATCACCGTGGCGGAAAATGGGTGATCTACGCGAAGGAATGGCCGGGGCGACGGCGTTCCGCGGGCCATCATGGTGACGCCCAGGCCCGCGCTTCGATAGACGTGCTGAACCGAATCGGCTGGATAGTTGCCGACGGGAGTCAAGACGCGAAAGTCGGCGGGCGTCCAAGGGAACCCGTGGTATTCAACCGGGACGTCGCCTCGCGGGCCACCCGTCGTCGCCAACACACCCGGCTGCCTGAGCCGCCCGAATCGCTCGGACGTCATGACCAGCTTCGTGAGTGCCGAATGGTAGAGGAACCAGTGCCTTGGGTCGGCAGGCGAGGCTCCCAGAAGATTCCCTTCGATTCGCTCCCAGGCCGCAACCGCGGCTTCGTAGTAAAGATCAACCGACTCGACCGCCCCAAGACCTTCCAACCGCACCGCCTCGGCATACATCGCCTCAGCCGATCCCGGCGCAACCTGCGTGCCGTGGCGGCCCTGCAGTGGTTCGGCCATTGGAGGAAATTGCCAGCGGTGGTGCCGCGAAACCAGGTTGCAGCCAGTGAGAACCGTCACCCCCAGGATGCAGAGGACATAACATCCTTTCGAAATGCAGAAGGGAACGGGGCGCACGAACTGCCATTCCTCCACGCGTCCATTCCGAAAGCAAATCGTCGCCTCGTATCGAGCCGTCGCTGCGTGCGGCTCGGACGCGCCGTCATAGCCGGGGCCGCAGGGAACGAAGCCAACCTCGGCTTGGCTTATATCCGATCGACTACACCCTGCAAAGGGAGATCAGCGAACCGGCCAAATCGAGTGAGGGTCCGTGCCGGGCCAAGCTCCCCCGGAGGCTCGATGGTCCCAGCCGGCAATTCGCCGGACGGGTGCTAGCGTCCTCCTTGCTACTCGCCGCGAGTCGCTGACCCCGCTCGGCGCGGGTCCCTGGCTCTGCTCGGCGCGGGTCCCTGACCCTGATCGGCGCGGGTCCCTGACCCTGATCGGCGCGGGTCTCTGACCCCGCCGAAACCGCCGACCGAAGGTCTCCAACCCAACCGTTCCATGCTGCTGACAGGGGTACGGGGAGACCTGACGGTCACGACGGGTGCGGGGTCAGAGACCCGCGCACAACAGGAATGACCCGCGCACATCAGGAAGCCATCGCGCACAACAGGAATGACCCGCGCACAACAGGAATGACCCGCGAACATCAGGAAGCCATCGCGCACATCTGGAAGCCATCGCGCACAACAGGAATGACCCGCGCACATCTGGGAGTCATCGCGCACATCTGGAAGTCATCGCGCAGAACAAGAAAGCATCGCGCACAACCAACCCAACTCGCATACAACCAAAGCGACCCGGACGCCAACACGTGCCGGCTGGGGCGGACGACGTTTTGCGTAAGCTGGCCGAAGACAATTGCGGCACCGCGACCTGCAGTGAATCGCCGTTCGCTCAGGCATGATCCGCTCGACTAAAGACGTCCAAACACGTGAACAACGGCATCTGCGAAGGAGCGTCGCCGGGCGTCGAGCGTCCGTTGATCGCGCAGCAACCAATCGAGGTCAAGTTGATCATCCCGTTCCAGCAACTCGTCCAGCGCGCGGCCGCTCACGATCGACCGATCCAAGCGACCGTCCGAAGCGGACGTACGTTCAGCGGCAGTCGCCGGGAAGTCGTCGCTGGGGGGCGTACCTCGTTGCAGCCGAGCCGTGCTTGCGGCCGACCGGCCCTTGGCCGCTCCATACTTGTCGAGGAAGAGGGCGCCCTGGCCGGCCGGAGGCAGGCCGTCGCCTGCCAGCGTGCCTATCGCGTCACGGACGTCATGGAGGCGGCCGAGCCTGCCAGCCGCGATGCCCGACGCTTGCCAGAGCGAAATGGCGGTCGCCAACCATGGATCAGCGTCACTGCCCGTCGGCGGCGTGGCGGCAGGGTCCTGCAGTTCCTGGTCGAGCGTGACGTCGGCCGGTGCGAACGGACGAAAGCCGGCCGCCAACGGCTCGACAAACAACATCGCGCAGGCATCCTGCACATCCGACTCGACCACCACGGTCGCGCAGTTGATGATCTCGAAGGGAACCTGGGGAACGCCCGGCCCTTCGGCGACGGTCACCGTAAATTCCAGCAGAGCCACCTCGTGCGGCGGCACCTGTCCGACCGATTGGACCTGGCTGATGACCGGGTCGCCCTGGCAGAACTCAAAATTCTCGTCGCACTGCACAGAGTCCGGCACAAGCGTCAGCCCGTCCGGCAACGGGTCGACGATTTGAAACTGAACGGGCTGATCGGTGGGATTGGTGATACCGATTCGCACGACGGTATCCTGTCCGGGGGTTCGATGCGGCGGACGGAACAGCTTGAAGGGAATCTGCACGCTCTTGTAGTCTTCCACCTCTCCAAACAACGCCCCACCTTTCTCGTCGTCCAGCACACGCGTTTCTTCGGTTGCCTGGTGCACCACCTGATGGTCTGTCGCCCCCTTCTCACCGTAGTCCAGTCGAAAGCGCCACCAAAACGTTGGTGCCACTTCCAACGGCACCGTCACCGTACAAGAGAACTTCTGAACGGAAACACCGGCCGCATCGTGAGTGGCGGCAGTGAACGTATCCAACCCGGCCGAGAAGACGCCGTCGCCATTGGTATCTGTGAAGGCTTCGCCCAGCGTATACGCTCCGTCTTTTCCGAATGTCTCGGGTGCGATCGGAATGTCCTGCATGATGTGCTCGGCACCTTCGCTCCAGACGCCGTCGCCATTCCAGTCGGCCCAGCCGTTGAGCCACAACTTCTCCCGGTCCGCCAGACCGTTGTAACGACCTTTCCCCAGGCTGTCGGCAGGCGTGATCGGGAGGCTGAAGTCCTTGATGGTGGGTGTCTGGCAGGGACGGTTGACCACCGCAGGATCCCACGACTTGACGGTCGCCTCGGTGGCGTGTTCGTATCCGGCGGTGGAAAGGGTCGTATTGACGGTGACGTCGATCGTGTACGTGATCAGCGGCAACACGAAAAGGGGGACCTCGACACCGTCGTTGTCGCCGTCCAGCCCGTCCGTCTCCGCGGTCTTTGTCGGACCGAGCCATTCGTGGTGGATGTCCAGGTGCCGCGCTCCAGCGTTGTCCTTGAACGTGGGATACTCGCCAGGCGGATCACGGGGCGGCATGAACGGGTCCGGCGCGGTGCCAAAATCGGCACCAATACGATAGTCTTCAACCTCGCCAAACCGCGCGGCACCGTACGTGTATCCCGTGGTCGTGCCGGGCGACTGTGGTTGATTCACCGCCAGGGCCGCATCCCGCAGCGACGGATCCGAACGGAAGCCGGGGCGAGGATCATTGCGCCCGAGGTTCTCGCCGTAATCAACGCGAAATCTGGCCCAGAGTTCTTCGGCCACCGTTTCGGGAATCGGAAACGTCGCCTCGAATTCGCGACAGTTATCAGTGATGGCTCGAGGCGTGACGTTGTCGTCGCCCGCCAGTGCTTCCCACGAACCGCGGGGATTCAACTGCAGGCCGTCGACGATGTGTTCGCCCCCCGTTTCTTCCCAGCCGCCCGACCCACTCCAGTCAATCCAGCCATTCACATACAGGGACTGATCGACGGCGCCGGCATAGCGGGGGCTGTCCGGGTCGGCGGCACAGACCGTGAACTGCACCTTGCCGGTTTCTCCCGGCAGGTAGGTCAACGGGAAGAAAAGTACGCCATCATCATGACGGTCCAGGTCCGGCGCCTTGAGGGAGCCATTTTCCAGGATCAAGTTGGAAACACCGTCCACATCCACGTCGGCGCCCGGCGCATCAGCATCATTGAGGTGGGCCGCATTGGGCTCCTGGCTGACCGAATCAACACCGGCATTCCCCGGTTGCCCGAACCACTCCAGGTTGGTGTTCAGGTGCCGCGCACCGTTCGCGGTGCCGGCTTTGTACAAGCTGGGATACGGCGTGCCGGGATTGGCCGGATCATCCGGCGCATCGCCGAAGTCGGCGGGCGTGATTTCGAAGACGAAATCGTCGAAGGTGACGCCGGGCACCTTGCCGGCGCGCAGCTTGTCGAGTTCGAGCTTGAGGTTGAAGAAGACATCTCCACTGACACTGACGGGCTGGCCCGCCGCGTGATCGTCTGTCAACGGGCGGTCCAACGTCAACGTCAATTGATCGGCGGAAACCGCCGTTACCGTGCGCTGCTCGCGCGTCGCGCCGCTGCCGATGATCACGGTGCGACCGGGCAGGATCTGCGGCGCACCCGCCGCGCGGGAGAGCGTATTGGTCCCCATGGCAGCCATGGCGGAGAGCGAAAAATTGCCGCCCGGCCGGCGAAGGGTCAACGTCTTGGCCCCACCGACCCTGTCCAGGTCGTCGTCGGCAATGCTGAACGTGATCACATACTCGCCACGGTTGTTGACGCGCGTCCCGACGGGGATGGTGCCGCTGGTGGGGTCTTCATCGAGCACCTCGTCGCCCGGGTTTCGCACGCCGTTGAGGATCACGACGCTGGACCGAACCCCTTTGTACGCCGTCAGCTCTTCGGTCTCGTTGCCGGGCGGCCGATTCGGATCGGGTAGCATCGCACCACGGTCCGCGGCCCGGTCGCCGTCAATCGAGACTCCGGCACCCTTGACGCTGGTCACGATCCGGAAGCCGTACCATTCGGTATCGGCTTCCGCGACAATCGGGAGGCTGGCAAAGAGGTTGTCGATCGCGCCGTTGTCGTTCAGGTCTTCGCCCGTTTCGCCGGGGAACCCGTTGCCGTTGGTGTCCTGCAGTCCGGGCACGGCAGGATTGCTGTCGGGTCCCAGGTCGAGGCTGCCGTTGCGGTTGAAGTCCTCGCTGACCACTTCGGCCAGCCCGCCGTTGGCGACGGTCAGTGCCGCTTTCCAGGCATTGATACGGCCGAAGCCGAAGCGATGATCGGGCCCGTTGCCCGGGGCATCGTTGGCGACCAGGCTGCGGTCCTTGACAAGCGGTTGACTGGATCCCAGGTCGTCGGCCGTCGCTTCGATGATCTCGACAATCTGGTACGGGGTGAGATCGGTGTTCCGGTTCCCGCCCATCAGGGCGCCGACCTGATTGGACTTACTATCCAGGTACAACAGTTCGGCGGCCAGGCCGGCGACCATCGGTGCGGCCATGGACGTACCGGCAATTCGTTGAAACTGGTACCCATTGTTAAATGCAGTGACGTAGCGAGGCCGCGTGATCTTTCCCGTCCTCACGCTCGCCTGGTGAATGGTGCGAGCGGTCCCGCCGACCCCACGAACCACGTTTTGCAGTTGGTTCCCGACAATCGCCCCATAAAAGATTTGTTCTCGATCGACCGTGGCCACACCCACGGCCGGAAAGCCAACCACCGAATCGAGCTGCAGGTTGGTGCCGAACGGGCAATTGGCGGCGACGCCCGGACAGTTGGCCGTGATGCCGCGGCGGCCGATCGACGAGTTCACATGCAGGGCGGGGCCGACACCGTCGAACCCGCGTTGGATCCCGGTGAAGTAATCCGGGGCCGCCGGGTTGTTGGTGATCCCGGTGTAGCGAATCGCTTCGCGCACGGCGCCGGAGCCGTCTTCCAGCAACAGCACGCCCGTGGCGGGAAACGACGAAACATCGTTCACCGCCAGCCGCCCGCCATTGGCCGGAAAAGCCGGAATGATTCCCCTGGCAGGCGCCGGCGCGACGGCGTGATTGGCGATCAATTCGACCTGGCTCAACGCGATATGGCCGGCCGCGGCCGTGCCGAGCGCATTGCGCACGATCCCGGTGAACGCTCCGCCGATCACGGCGCCCGTGCCATCGCGGCGCGTAATGCGCCCGGTGTACGAAATGATCTCGCCATCGATCATCAGGTAGCCTTGAGCGGGAAAATTGGGGTTGGCCGCCACATCTTGATTGACATTCAAGCTGCCGCCGGTGGCCGGCGCCAGATTGGTCATCGCCGCGGTCAACGTCGCCGTGGGCAGGTCGAGGAGCGTGGTCGCTGTGACGCCCGCCAATTGATGAAAGACGCGGTTCTGCAGGTCGTAGCCGCGCAGATGGAAGCCACCCGGAGCGGCAACCGAGACCTGGGCCCCCTTGTTACTGAAGTCGGCAAACGCCTCGGGAACGGCCACGTTGTCCGTGGTCGCGTCATCCAGGTCGCTGGCCGAGACCGTCATAAACAGCGAATTGGCCTGCCCGGGGAGGCGTGCGCCGCGGGCCGGGACATTGAAAATCTGGCTCGCCGCCCACTCCGTGTTGGCGTCCGCCAATTCGTTGCCGGCCGCGATCGTGACGATGATATCATTGCCGGGCGTGGGAGGCTGGCCGACCTGATCGGTGTTGCGGGCAATCAAGGCGTTGATCCCCGCCCGCAGCAGGCGACTGTCGCGCAGTATCCACTGCTGCTGAAGCTGCGTCTCCCGCCCGGCGTCAATGGTGCCGTTCCCGTTCAAGTCGGCAACTTCCGAACCCCAGGAAAGGTTGATCACACTGGTTTGCGCATCGGCGGCCAACGTCTGCAGCGAGTAACCGATCGATTGTACGGTTCCGCCCCGAATTCCCGTGGTGCCGATTCGGAAGCGACCCACCTGCACGGGTCGAACCCGCACGTCTTTGCCGGGGCCCAGGACCATCATGCTTCCGTCGCCGGCGGCGAAGGCGGTCGTGGCCGCACCATGAGGGCCCTGCGGATCATCGGCCAAACCGGAAAACGTCGTCACAACCGGCGTCGGGCCCAGTTGCCGAGTCGGCATGTAGCGGCGCGTATTCGCACCACCGGGAATGTCCGGATATTTGTTCGTCCCGTCGCTGATCCCGGTGTCGACCACGGCCAGGACAGGACGCATGTTGATGGCGTCGGCACCTCCCGGTGAGGCGGGAATCTCGTCCACCAGGCGATGGGCCGCATGCAAATCGGTGACGAAATTGGGCCAGGCAATATTTACTTCGTCCAGTTGGATGTCCTGGTTCAACGAGGCAATGCTGCCGTTGTTGTCGAAGCCGCCGTTGTGGGGGTTGTATCGGTCGCCCAGGTTGCCGTTGGAAGGGACCGCCGCGGCACCTTGCCGCAACCGTTGCGGCAACGACTCGGAGGCGACTTCGAGCCGTTCGCTGGCAAGCAGGTCGACGATCGCCACCCGGAGCGGAAAGCTTCCCTGCTCGTCAGGCTGTGGGAAGGTCTCATCCAGCGGTCCGCGACCGTTCAAGAAACGCTCCCACTGGAGGGCCAAGGGAACGTCCGCCGGCGCCGCTGGACCAAACGGCGAGCTGCCGGGCAGCCGCACCGTAACCTGTACGAATTCCTCGTCCACCGAGAAGCCGATCGGATCCAGCCCGTGATTACGGAGAAATCCGGAGATCACGCCGTCGCCGGCGGAAGGATCAAAGTGAAGCACCAGCGAACCGTTGAGAAAGGCGAGCGTCGTCTCTGCGTCCTCAATCAGCTCGACGTCCCCCGCGTAGACCGGATGCAAGGGCACCACGCCGGCGGTGTCCAATTGGCCGTTGAGGTTGAAGTCCTCGGCGAAATCGAGCAACTGATTGCCGTTCGTATCTTCACCCGCATCGAGCACTCCGTTGGCGTTTACATCCTCGCCCGCATCCAGGGTGCCGTTCTGATTCAGATCCTCGTAAGACGTTGAATAGTTCAGCATCGTCACGGTGCTGAGGACATGCTCCGTGCTGGAATCGGTCACCATCAGCGTGTTCGCCCCTACCAGGACCGGCAGGGTGGCTTGCAGCGAGCTCTCGACAAGGCTGAACTGCGACGTGACCTCCCGACCCAGATGGTCGGCCGGTGGATCACCATGGCCATCCGGCCGACGGTGGAAGACTCGAGCCCCCGTCGGCTGGCCGGTCAACCGGAAGGTGGGAGTCACGTCGGCAACGACCGCCGAAGCAGCCGGCTGGAAACCGTCGGTTGTCGCGACTTCCAGGAGCGGTGGACCCGCCAGCACATCGAACGTAATCGTCCGTAGCTCGACATTGCCCGCGGCGTCGGTCGCTGCGACCGTCAACTCGTGACTGCCGGCCGGCGGGAGCACCTCGCCAATCCGGGAAGCGAAAAGTCCCTGGGCGTCGACGTCGACGGCCAGCGGCCCTTGGTTGTCGAGCTCCTGTGTCAGAGAGACGAGCGTCGAACCGGAATCGCTGGTCGAACCGGCCAGGCTGACAAACCCCAGATGCTGCCCGCCGGGTTGCGGCGTGGCGATCTGCAACTCCGGATGCACCGTATCGATCACGATCGCCAACGGATCGGATGGCAAGCTGGTGTTGCCGGCCAGATCGTCCGCCGTCGCGACGAGCTCGTATCCGCCGTCTCCCAGTGGCTCGTTCAGCGGCAGGCTGAAACTCCCCGAGACGGTTGCTCCACCGACCACCTCGCCGCCTAACAGCAACTGCACAAAAGCCGCATCGGCAACGTCGCCGGCAACGTCCGGCTGGGCAACGTTCGTAACGCCATCAGTTGGAGACACGCCCGCATCGCTGGCCATGGTCAAGCGCAAATTATGCGGCGCCGCCGGTGCGCTGGTATCCAACGTCAACTCGACGTCCGGCCGTGGATCACCATGCGCGTTGAACCGGCCGTCGACCGCCGTGAACTCGACGGCATACTCACCGTCCTCCGGCAGATCGGGATCGAACGAAAAATTGCCTCCCGCATCGAAGGCCAGCTGGACGGTTCCGCCGATCGGGGTGCGCGTTTTCTCTCCCGGTTGGGGATCGTTATGGGTGATGACGAAGACCTGGGCTTGCAGCGAGACAACGCCCAGCGGATCGGCGACCACTCCCGCCAACCGGGCGTCGCTGGTAATCGTGTCCTGGTTCGTCCCTCCGGCCGGCGCCGTGTCGTGGACCAAACCGACATTGATCGACGGCGGCGCGGCGTCATGGTTCAGTTGGTTAATGATCGCCAACGCATCGCGCGGTGTAAGAAAGCCGTCACCGTTGGTGTCGAAAAACGGCGGCGGCAACGGCGACTCGAACGGCGGCGGTGGCGGGTCCGGTGGTGGAATCGGCAGCGAGCCGTCGTCGTTGGCAAGCACGTCACGGTTAAGCTCGTTGACGATCAGCAATACGTCTCGCGGAGTAACCAGCCCGTTGGCGTCGACATCGAGACGGGTGAAGCCGTTCGACCAGACGGAGGTCAGCAGGAGCCGCGGTTCCAGTCGCTCGACCCGAAGCCGCCAGCGCCGCCGTGACCGGGGCAATCGAGCGGAACGCCGCCAGTGGGGCGGATGAGTTCGAAGAGATCCAGTTCGCATCGTCACGCTCCTCTCGGCAGAACTGATGTGACGTGCCGATCCCGAATGGGCCGCGCGGGACCATGGCCTTCGCTCCCGGTCAGGTTAACACTTGCGACTTCGCAAGGCCAGAAAATCTTCGCTGAGAATTTGTTGCGAGGTGCGACGTGCACCGTAGTGCGGCGGGCGTCGCGTCGCGGGGCGCGGGGCGTTACGTCGCCGTGCGCCGGCCGTTACGTCGCTGTGCGCGGGGCGTTACGTCGCTGTGCGCGGGTCTCTGACCCCGCACCCCGGCCGACCGCAAGGTCTCCCCCTGAACCGCGTGCAAAACGTCGAGAGCGTTCGGGAGACCTTCGGTCTCGCTGTGCGCGGGGCGTTACGTCGCTGTGCGCGGGTCTCTGACCCCGCACCCCGGCCGACCGCAAGGTCTCCCCCTCGACCGCATGCAAAACGTCGAGTGCGTTCGGGAGACCTTCGGTCGACGGTTTCGACGGGGTCTGGAGACCCGCGCCAAGCAAGTAGGGAGACCCGCGCCGAGCAAGTAAGGAGACCCGCGCCGAGCAAGTTAGGAGACCCGCCCCGAGCGTTTCGGCATCCGCGCCGAGCAACGCAACATCTGCGGTGCAAGAGGTACCGATGCCAACCAACCGTAAACCGATGCCAACCGATCGTGAAACGATGCCAACCGATCGTGAAACGACGGCAACCGATCGCATTGCGGCGAGTGCCGGCAACAGATCATCCACCGCGTAGCGGCGGTCTACTCGTCCGCACCGGCCTTGAGTTTCCAGATCAGATAGTCGCTTGTCGACGCATGCGTGACGTCGGCTGCGCCGGGATAGACCAGGTCGCAGGTGACGCCTTGCTGCCGGCATTGTTCTTGCAGCTTGACCCCGAAATTCGACGTGTGGGTGGGGTCTTTTTGCGGCTTGCCGAGCCCTGGCGGCGACGAGTAATAAAGGTAGACAGGTGGATCGTCCGAGGAGACCAGGGCGTACGGCGAGTACTCGGAAATCCACTCTGCAATCGAATCACGGGCCGCGTAGAACTCGTCGAACTGCGACAACTTCTTCTCCGGATCGCCCTGGAAGCCGAAGGCATGTCCTCCGTAGCGGCTGTTGGGTGTCCATTCACGCATCTGCTGGGGATCGAGGGTCGTTTGCGCGCCGCTGACGGCGGCGCACCACAGCCGAGTTGACTCGCGGGCGACCGGATCATCGCTGGCCGGATCCGCCAGGTCCGGGTGGAAGGCCAGCCACAAGCTCGTGCAGGCACCGGCAGAGCCTCCGGAAGCACCGATCCGTTCCTTGTCGATATTCCACTCGGACGCCTTGCTGCGCACGAACTGAAGTGCTCGGGCCGCATCGTGCAGGGGACCTTTGACGGGTGGCACGACGCCGTCCGCCGTCGCTTCCGGAATAAACCGATATTCGACACTGGCCACGGAGATGCCGGCATCCAAGATCGTCGGCAGCATGCCGGCGAGTCCGCTCAGTCGGCCGCCGCCCATCCACCCCCCGCCGTGTACAAACAACAGGAGCGGCGTGGGTCGATCCGACTCAGCTTGCCAGAAGTGAATCTGTTGCTTCGGATGGGGACCGTAGGCAACGTCATAGTGGGTCGGATTCGGGAGGAGCGGCCTGGCGGCCACGTACTGCTTGGCCTCCCGTTCCTTGATCTCGCGCACGAACAGATTGCGCCAGCGGATTTCGCCCCCATGGGTCTGCAGCATGATTGGACCCTTGTCCGGGAGCGGCTGCGAGCGGTCCCAGTAGTTTTCCATCACTGCCCCCTCGACCACGGGCCGGTTGTTCAGCCAGACCCAGGTTCGTGCGCCGATCTGGCGAATGCGAAACTGATTCCACTGGCCGAACGGCCGGTCCATTCTGCGGAGAGGATCCCGGCCCAGGGTTCCGGGTGTGTTGTTGAACAGTCCGCCTGAACCGAGGTGCGGACGCCGTGTCGGACGTTTGGGATCGAAGACCTGATTCCAGTCCCAGATCTGCACTTGGGGAGTGCCGCGCAGGTAGATGCCGCTATCCGCTTTCGGCACCGTCTTGTACTCGACATGAAATTCCATGTCGCCGAATTCCTCTTCGGTTGTCGCGTAGGGACCGTGCCCGTCGTTGACCAATTCGCCGTTCTCAACGGTCCAGTGCTGCGGAAACTCGCTCCGCTGCCGAGCCAGGTTGGCTTCCTTTTTTTCACCCTCCAGCTTCGCCACGGAATGTGGATTCAACCCGTACCAGCCGGTCAGATCCTGGCCATTAAAGATGGCTCGGAAGCCTTTCGGCGGCTCAGGATCGGCTGCATGGATGGATCTCGATGGGCCCCGAACCGGACCCAGAAGGAGGATGGCGACCAAGAGGTTGACCCAGAGAAAGACCGGGTGGCGCGTGGCGGGATTCATGAAGTGGCTCCTGATATGCATCGCCCTGAAGTTGTTCAGCGGGTCCTGAGTTTACCCGATCTTTCGGTCGGCGTGTCCCCGGGAGCGAGTGGAATCTCTCCGGAGCCGGCCGCGCCGCTTGATCTGCCGTCGTTTTGCCGCGACGACTCCGACCGGCCGGCAACGGCCCGGCCCGCGCGGAACGGTGGCTCCGGTCGCAGGTTCCAAGTCCGCTCGCAGGCGGTCTTTGCCGAGCTGGCCGCAGCGGCCGCGGGCCCGACGGCACTGATAAAGTTTGCCGGATGTCCGCTTGGTGCGGATTCTAGCGCACGCCCCGGTTGCACCGGTCGTCCCGTGTGATCCTGGAATCCTGTTCACACCGATAACGACCGTCGATACGAAAAGGGTAACGACCCCAATCAATGGAGATTCAAGCGATGAGAATGGATGCTCTCATAGTAACTTGTGCACTGGTTGCACTGGTTGCTTGCCCACAATCGAATGCTCAACAGTTTCCGACGACGTCGGGGCACGGCCCCGCGGCGCCCCAACCTTTCGTGGCTTCCTCCGGGAACTTCGGCCAACCGGTGAAGCCGCTGCCCGGGTATGACGTGATGCCGGTCGCCCTGGTGGAATTCGCGGACGCCGTGCCGCTGGCGCCAAGTCAGGCAGACCTGGCACCGCCGGCCCGCCTGCCGGCTTCGCAACCGGTGGGAAGCGGTGCCATCGCCGCCACCATGCCGACAGCCACGCCCGCTCGACAAGCCGTGGCCGAGTTTACGGCGCCGACCGACTCGCTTTGGCAGACCGCCAGTCACGGCGGCACGGCTTACCAGACCGATGGCAAGTGTCCTGCGGACTGCAAGGGCAAGTGCTGTTGCCCGCCGGCCTGGGCCCATCGCTCGGGCGTCTTCGGCGAGTTCCTCTTCCTTCGTCCCCGCGACTCGGAGGTCGCCTTCGCCCTGCCCGTCGACGGAGACATTCCGATCGGTCCCGTGGGTGTTGCCGATCAAGACTACGCAACCGGTTTTCGGGCCGGGTTGAGCCACTGCCTGGACGAGTGCACCAGCCTGGTGGCGACCTTCACGCAGTTCGAGAGCAGCACGTACAACTTCGTCGAGACGGACCCGACCCCTGCACTCCGGGCCCTCTTGCTGCACCCTGCGACGACGAACGCGGGATCGGATTTCCTCTCTGCCGCCGCCAACTACGACATCGACTTCCAACTGGTTGACGTCGACTATCGGGCCCTCTTGTTCGCCGGCGACTGCTTCGCGGTCAACTATTCGGTCGGTGCCCGCTTCGCGAATCTCGAACAGGACCTGCAAGTCGACTACGCCCTGACGGGCACCACGGAGACGGTCGTCACCGATCTCGACTTCAACGGGGCCGGCATCCGGCTCGGCCTGGACGGCGAACGCCACTCGGGCCACCACGGCTTGCTGTGCTACGGAAAAGCGTTCGTCAGCTTCGTGGGCGGTGAGTTTCAAGCAGACTACGATCACTACAGCACGGCAGACCCGAGCATCGTCGATACGGCCTGGCGGGCCGGTCGCGTGGTCACCATGCTGGACCTGGAAATGGGTGTTGGCTGGCAAAGCCCGTGCGGCCACTATCGGTTGACGACCGGGTACGTGTTCAGCACCTGGTTGAATACGGTGAACACCGATAGCTGGATCGAATCTGTCCGTACCAACAACTTCGTGGGACTTGAGGATCGCATGTCGTTCGATGGATTGACGGCTCGAGCGGAGTATCGCTTCTAGGCAGTGCTTCGGAGCGACCGGCTTCGAAGTACAGCCTGGATCGCAACTGGTCGACGTGGCGAAACCGCTCGCCGCGGCCAACCAGGAAGCAGCTCCATCGGGAATGTTACACGGGAGAGGCCCGGCAGGATCACCTGTCGGGCCTCTCGGCATTTCGAAGCTGACAAAGGCACGCAATGAACCAAGCAAGGTGCAGCGACCGGCCCAGATCCGATTTGTTGACTTCGTATTCTGGCAGATATATCCTGGCGTCCCATCTTTGATCGCCAGAGAATGCCAGCGCCGTTCGCCTTCTCTGCCACAGCCACCACTGACATCGGGCCATCCGAGAGGGTTTCAGAATGTACTTGCGCAATACCGGGCGACAACCTCATCGCAGACGGGCAGCAAGCCGATCGGTTCGGCGTAGCGAGCGAGCGGCAACACTTTCCAGGTCACTGTTCTTCGAACCCTTGGAAGATCGCCGGCTCCTGGCGGTGCTCGCTGAAGGGCTCGATTTTTGGGGACCCCAGGGTCCCTCGCCGACCATCAACGGGCAGGTCGAGAATATTCCCTCGACCGGTGCCGGCCAGAACGCGGTGGTCGGTGCGGTGCATACGCTGTTGGCCGATCCAGGGGACGCCGACATCCTATACCTGGGTGCGACCAACGGTGGCATCTGGCGTACCGGTGATGCGACCTCGGCGAGCCCGACGTGGACTCCGTTGACGGATCAATTCCCCTCGCTGTCCACGGGGGCGATGGAATACGACATTACGGACGCCACGAACCAGACGATCCTGGTGGGGATCGGCCACACCAGCAGTTGGTCCAGAATCGGTGGCGCGTTGACAGGCTTGCTGCTGACGTCCGACGGGGGAACAACCTGGAGCCAGCTCGGCCAGGATGACCTGGCGGGCCGCAATATTGTCGGCGTGGCGATGCGCGGTGACGAGATCGTGGTGGCGTCCAACAACTTCGGTGGCGGCACGGGTGGAGGCGTCTATCGCAGCGATGATCGAGGCGAAACGTTCACCCAAGTGCCGACCAGCGCCGGACTGTCGGCCGGATCGGCATTCGACCTGGTCGGTGATCCGACCGATCCCAATCGGCTCTATGTGTCCGTGCAGGGCGTCGGCCTGTTTCGATCGGACGACATGGGAATGTCCTGGGACGATGTCTCGTCGAACGACGCCACGGTGACCGCCGCCTTTACCGGTGGCGGGAACAACAATGCGGAAATGTCGGTCGCTTCCAATGGCCGGCTGTATGTCGGCGTGATTGTCAACGGGCAGCCCGCCTACCTGGGCTACACGGACGACCCCACCTCGGCGATGCCGACCTGGGTCGAGATGGACATGCCGATCACGCAGGAGAGCAACGGTGATTTCGAAGGCCTCAGTCCCCGCTCCAAGCCGGGTGGGCAAGGGGCCATTCACTTTTCCATCCTGGCAGACCCCAATAATCCGAACACGGTCTACGTGGGCGGCGACCGGCAAGACTCGCCGTTTCCAAATGCCATCGGTTCCACCAACTTCACCGGCCGCCTGTTTCGTGGCGATACCACGATTGCGCCGGTCGATCCCGGCTCGACCACCAACGTTCTCTCCCCGCAATGGGAGCACCTGACGAATGTCCAGAACATGGGCTTCGTCAACGGCGGGACACCCAGCAACAGTTCCCCGCACGCCGACTCGCGCGAGATGGTCTTTGACGCCAACGGCAACCTGATCGAAGGTGACGACGGCGGGATCTACCGCCGCACGAGCCCCACGGACAACACCGGAGATTGGTTTTCCCTGAATGGGAACCTGCAGAACACCGAATTCCACGACATTGCGTATGACTCGAATTCCGACATCATTTTCGGCGGCGCCCAGGACACGGGAACGCCGCAGCAGACCGGGACCGGGTCCTTAACCTGGGACAGCGTGACCCAGGCCGATGGTGGCGACGCGGCAGTCGACATCCTGATTGGCGGTGGCAACTCGTTGCGCTATGCGAGTTCGCAGAACTTCACAACCAGCTTCCGCTACAGCGTGTACGACGCGGCCAATACGCAGGTCGGGGCAACCGTGTTCCCCGCCTTGACGGTCGGTGGCGGGGGTGCCGCGATCACCAACCAGTTTGCCACGCCGATGATCACCAACCGGGTCGCCCCGAATCGTCTCATCCTGGGGGGCGGCAATTCGACCTACGAATCGTTTGACCGAGGTGAAAACCTGACCGAGATCGCGCCGGGGCTGGTGATTAACGCTCCAACCGGAGGCGGCGATCGCGATGGCATCCCGGCGGTCTACGGCGGCCGCCTGAATGGTGTCGACGATCCGGAAATCCTCTATGTCGGTTCGAATAACCAGGTCTTCCTCCGCACCACCGCCGGCGGTCCGCTCAACCCGACCTCGGCCCTGCCGGGCGGAGCCGCCAACGTGCAAGGGCTGGCCGTCGATCCCGAGAACTGGATGATCGTTTACGCCGTGGATGCCGACCAGGTCTTCCGCAGCGTGGACGCCGGAGGAACCTGGGAAGACGTCACCGGCAACATCGACGACTTCCTGCTCCGCACGGTGGACGTGGTGAAAGGCCCCAACGGCGTGGATGCTGTCCTTGTCGGCGGAGCCAACGGTGTCTACCGGATGCTGACCAACAACGACCAGGTCTGGACGGAGTACGGAGTCGGTCTGCCCAACGCCCCCGTCTCCGACATGACGTTTGATGACGTCGACGGACTGCTTGTCGCGGGAACGCTCGGCCGCGGGGCCTGGTCGGTCGACACGCCGATCAATCTGTTCTCTCCCAGCGTGCTGACGATTTGTGGCGACGAAGACCACATCAATCAGGACGACACGATTCGCCTGGTTCGGAACGCCGACAACACCACACTGCTGGACGTCTTTATCAACAACGTCAGCGACGTCCCCGATTTCCAGACGCCGGTCGGCCTGTTCCAGCAGATTAACGTCTTCGGTGTGGGCGGCAACGATGAGCTGATTGTCGACACGTCCAATGGCCTGATCACCGTTCCGACCGGCATCCGCTACGACGGAGACGGGGCCTGCTCGTTTGGACCTCCCCTTGTTGGATTCAATCGCGGCTTTGACCGCGTTACGGTCACCACGAACGATGCAGAGACGGTCTTCGATTCCGAACAGGTCGCCGTCGGGCAATTGCCCGGCTCCGGCCGCCACACCGTTTCGGACTTTGTGGCCGGCGAGCAAACGATCTGGTTTGAAGAGCTGGAACCGATTACGACCAGCGTCAGCGCGCTGCGGTTCACGGTCACTTCGGTCCCGGGAGTCGCCAGCCTGTTGCAGTCGGCCAATACAATCAATCTGGCCACGGGCAACGAACACATTCTGGCAGCGGGCACGGTTGACGATGATGGAGCGCCAAGTCCCACGGCGACCGTTTTTGAAGGCGACAATTCGCTGTCTGCTCAGGATGATTTCTACAACGGGCAGCAAGTGCGGTTCACCTCGGGCGCGCTGCAGTTCGAATCCCAGACCGTCGCCGACTACATCGGCGCCGATCGCCGCTTCATCTTCGCCAGCGGCTTCTCCGCGGCGCCCAGCGACGGAGACGCCTTCGAAGTGGTCGCCAGCAGTGGCCAGGTCACGATCGATAACTTCGAACCCATTTCGTTTGTCGGCAAGCAGATCGTGCAGATCGATGCCGGCGCCGGCGACGACCAGTTCTTTGGCGCCCTCGACTCGCTGCCGTTCCGCCTCCAGGACATCGAAGTGAATGCCGACGATGGGCATGACACGGTGACCTTCGTCGAAGTTCCGGACGCCAGCAGTACAACCTTCGCGACGGTCGAAGTGACTGGAGGCCGCGGGGATGATGCGGTCGATGCGCGCCAGGTCACCCAGGATACGCCCTTCATCCTGTTCGGCAATGCGGGCAACGACCTGCTGGTTGGCGGGCGCGGGGACGATGGGTTCAGCGGCGGACCCGGCGACGACACGATGATCGGCGGTGATCCGGCGATCACCCCAAATATCGGCAGCAACGGATTCGCCGGCGGCGGGAACGGATTCGACCTGGACGACGGATTCGACACGGTGATCATCCTGGGAACGCTGGGAGACGACGAGATCGACTTCTTCCAGGTGGACCCGGCCGCTGTGGCGGACAGTAATTATGCGTTCACTTCATCCATCAACGGCATCGCGGGTGCGATGCTCGTCGCCCAAAATACTTCCGGCATGCCGGGCCAGTCGCCTGTCCGACCGACCGTGGAACAGATCCGGATCGACGCCCGCTCGGGAGACGATCTGATCCGGGTCGGCTTTGACGACGAGTATGTCGACGCCTCAAGCAGCAACGGGATTCCCAGCCAGGTGGTCGGTGTCCACGTGAGCGGCGATGATCCCAACGCCAGCGACCGACTCCTGGTACAGGATGACGGAACCGGCGATCTGATCCTGGTCCGGCAGGCGCCCGATGAACAGTCCGGATCGGTCAGCGTCAGCCCGGCCCACGCGCTTGGGGCTCCGGCGCCCGTGGTCTACGATGGAATTGAACGGCTGGACATCATTCCCGTCGACCCCGTCACGGGCGGAACAGGTGCGGACAACGGAGGGCAGATCGTCGTCTTCCAGCCGGATCCGTTCGAGCTCAACGACAACCGGCTGATTCCGACGGATGCGAGCGACCTGTTCGTGACGCACCGTGATCCAAACATCGACCCCGGAGCGGACGCATTGGGAGCACCGGGTGACGAGGACTGGTACGAATTCCGTTCGGCGAAGATCGGCACATTCCGATTCGACGTACTGTTTGAAGAGATTGCCAATGTGGCCAGCGGCCGGGCCGGACTGCCGGGTAACGGCAACCTGGACATCGCCGTCTACGAGGCGGACGGAACCGTGATTGCCACCGGGACTTCCTTCAGCGAGGGTGAATCCGTCGCCTTCAGCGCGGCGGCCGATACGACCTACTTGTTGCGTGTCAAAGGAGCGCCGCTCGCTTCCACGTCCAGCAGCGCCATCAACACGTATGACGTCAGCCTGACGGAAACCGATCTCGCAGGCCCGCAGGTCGAGGATGTGGAAGTGACGGGAATTAACTACGACCTGTTTGATCCCAAGCCCTCGGAGAGCGGACCGACGCCGCCGATTACCAGTTTGACGGTCACCGTGCGGGACGAGCCGCCGCGCGAACCGGGCGATCTCTACCCCGCCCTCGATCCGTTGATTGCCGGGAACCCCGGACACTATCTCCTGGTTGGTGACCACAACGGAATCATCCCCATTGATGGAATTGTCATCACCAACGAGCCGCCCGTGGTCGGCGTTCGGCCGACGGCCACGATCGAGCTGCAATTCAACGAGCCGCTGCCGGACGATCGTTTTACCTTGACGATCTTCGATGGAATTCGCGATCCGGCCGGCAATCGCCTGGACGGCGAGAGCAACGCCAGCCAGCCGCTGGAAATATTGAACCTGCCATCGGGCGACGGGGTTGCGGGCGGCGACTTTGTAGCCCGGTTCACGGTGGATAGCCGAGCGGAATTGGGGGTCTGGGCGGCGGGCAGCGTGTATGTCGACACCAACGGCAACTTCACTGCCGACCCGGAAAACAAGGACAATGACGACACCAACGAGGACATCACGTATGTGCTCGGCTTCACCAGCGACAACGTCTTCGCAGGCAACTTCGCCGAGAACGCGGCCGCGACCGCCGACGGCTTCGACAAGCTGGCTGCCTACGGGCGCGTGGCCGGCGCGTTCCGCTGGCTGGTCGATACGGACAACAACGGCGTGCCGAACCTGGTGGTCGCCGATCCGTTCGCAATCAACGGTCTGCCGGTCGCCGGCGACTTCGACGGCAACGCCACCAACGGGGACGAAGTCGGCCTCAAGGATGGGGTCAACTGGCACCTGGATACGGGTCAC
>JAUIGN010000065.1 GCA_030430075.1 bacterium | reverse complement strand
ATCCATCAAGTCCCAAGCCAGAGGATTCCGAGCGTTTGAAAACTACCGCACACGAATCCTCTTCTACTGCGGCAAACTAGACCTCCTACCATCCAAAATCACCCATTAAGTTTCCGGAAGAACCGAATAACTGGAGTCAGAGGATCGGCTCGCGGATTGGCCTTCGGCGAATGCAACGCCGGACCTTCCTGCCTGACCTCCGAAAAGCCATCGACCCGGCATCTACGTGGTGCCGGGTCTTTTTTATATACTGCGGGCATGAACATTATCTTCAATGGCGAACCGCGCGAGGTGGCCGACCACGTCACCGTGGCCGGATTGCTGGCGGAACTCGACCTCAAGCCACGCTTTGTCGCGGTCGAAGTCAACCTCGAATTGACTCCGCGCGACGAACATGCCCGGCACGTTCTGCACGACGGCGATCGCGTGGAAGTCGTCACCCTGGTCGGTGGAGGATGACCCCGGATGACCATGAAACCGCCTGCCAAGGCGTCGGCAACGCATGCCCCATATCCGCGCGCAGACGCCGGTCCTTTCGAATTGGGTGGGCACCTGTTTCGCAGCCGCCTGATCGTCGGTACGGGCAAGTACGAAACGTATGATGTGATGCGCGAGTCACTGGAGCTATCGGGTGCCGAGTGTGTCACGGTCGCCGTCCGCCGTGAACGTCTCTACGACGGCACGGGCAAGAATATTCTCGACTACATTGATCTCGATCGGTTCACGCTGCTGCCAAATACGGCCGGTTGCTTTAACGCGCAGGATGCGGTGCGAACGGCCCGCCTAGGTCGCGAAATTCTCCTGGGATTGGAAAACCCGGGAGCCGACTGGGTCAAGCTGGAGGTCCTGGGAGACACCAAGACCCTGCTGCCCGATCCGGTCGAGACGCTGGCGGCAACCGAGCAATTGGTGGCCGAAGGGTTTCAGGTCCTTTGCTACACCAACGACGACCCGGTGACGGCACGCCGCCTGAAGGCGGCCGGCGCGACCGCGGTGATGCCGGCCGGCAGCCCGATCGGCTCGGGACAGGGTGTCCTCAACGCCAACAACCTGCGGATCTGCCTGGAGTACCTCAAGGACGATGATCCAGACTACCCCGTGATTGTCGATGCCGGGGTCGGGACGGCCAGCGACGTGACGATCGCGATGGAACTGGGTGTGGACGGCGTCTTGCTGAATACGGGGATCGCCCATGCCCGCGATCCGTTGGGAATGGCTCGAGCAATGAAGGCTGCCTGCGAAGCCGGCAGGTGGGCCTACCTGTCGGGGCGGATCCCCAAACGGCTGTACGCCACCGCCAGCAGCCCCGAGGACGGGGTGATCTCCTCACGTCCCCGTTGGTAGTCGGGGCCAGCCGCCAGGGTGGTCTGACGGCAGGTGAGCTCTACCTGCAAGGCCTTTCCGCTGCGACGTGCTGCCGCTTCTCTACCTCGACGGACGTTCGAACTGCTGGCCGGTCGCGGTCAAGTAGATGAGGGCCAGGACGAGCCCGGAGAAGGGATCGAAAATAATCCGTCCCGCACAGCAGGTGACGAGCACGAACAGGCCGCCCAGGAATTGGACCACCATCATCGTCAGGAAGGCGGTCAGCTTGTTACCCCGCATGTAATGCCGCGATTGTCCCATCGCTGCAAACACGCCTTCCCCTCGATCGACGACGAAAAACATCGAGAGGAAGAAGTTCAGCATCAGCATCACTAAGGGGATGACACAGAGCAACGCACCGCCAATGGCGGCCAGCGCGGTCATGTCCTCGTCACGTGTCGAAATCCAGGTGATCAGCGCGGGCGTGCCGGCGAACACCAGGACCACCAGGAACGAGATCCCACCCAGAACGATCGTCACCCCCAAGGCACGAGCGAAATACGATGCACCCTGGGCAAAGACGTTCAGGTCGGTACGGCGGTCGCGGGCCATCTTGGTGCAGAACAGGACCGTGACAATTCCGACCCACGTCTGAACAATGAAATTCACGACCATGTTCAGGAACTGAACGGCTCCCATGACGACCACTTCCTGGCTCATCTGACCGGCAAAGTTGATCACCTGGCCGAAGATCCCCAGCGCGATTTGGATCCCGAACAAGATCACGCCGAAGATTGCCATCGGCCCCATATAGTCCATGGTGATCGACCAGGCCGTCTTGACGACGTCGTCAAACGAGATCTTCTGGTGCGACAATTCACCCGTCATGGACGGCTTCGCCTCGGGCACGGAGGTGGAAAGGCCCGGCGAAGCGTACGGATTCTGGCTCGCCGCAGGTGCATCCCCCAGGCCGGCAAACGGACTGGGCGATTCCGCCGGACTGCTCGGTGGTGTCGCCGCCGGCGGCGGGAACGCAGACGATGCCGACTCGTCGGCCGCGGTCGAGCTGCCGTCAGGAACATCAACCACCGTTCCGCATTGGGGGCACTTGGCCTTCTTGCCTGCGCTCTCGTCAGGCGTTCGCAGTAGTTTCGAGCAGCTCTCGCACCGGAATTCGATAGGCATCTACGTCTCCTTCACAGTTGGACCGCCGATACCATAGCAATTCGGCGCGGAACAAGCGAGGTTGGCAACGGGGTTAGCCGGTTGGCAAGACGACCGCTCTCCCGGCTGCACCATCGCCCGATGGTTTGCTTGGGGAGGAGCCGCGCAGCCATCAATTGGCCATGGAAGCAATCCAGGCGATGCCGGCAAAGAACAGGGCCGTGAAGGCGCCGATGCAGACCAGAAACGGGATCAGGACGGCAAACGTCGCCTTGACGCCGGAGGTTTCGTGAGCGTTCGACATGCCAATGCTGAGGATGACGACATTCGCAAAAAATTGAATCAACGGCCCCACGCAGGGAATCATTCCCGCCAGCGACGTCGCCCCCCAAGTGTAATGCACGACCCGAGCCGTCGTCTGGAACCCGTAATTCGCGCCTCCCAGCACCATCAGTCCGAGGTGGACCATGCCGGCCATGATGTACGAAGATATCACGGTTGCCAGAATCAGGAAGCCATAGCCGACGATCACCCCGATAATCATCCCCACGACCATGCCCGCCATTCTGGCCGATCCTTCCGCTCCGTCGCCGCTGGCCAGCATCGGCAAGGTGACGATGGCATCCATGCCCAAACGGTAGAGAACGGCAAAGGCACCGCCGATCATGGTTCCATAAACGCAGAACAGCAGGGGCGGGGCATCACCGCCCGAGCGGCGCATGGCGACAAACGCTTCCACCGGAGAGAAGAACACCAGCTTCACCGTGCCCCAAAAGGGGGCGTCGTGGCGGCGTTTGTTGTCCCACGGCAGTCCCTTGCGGCTCCCTTTGCTCCGCGTTGGGCTGGAGCGCTGCGCGTAGGAGGCGCTCGGTGCCGGGGAGGCGTACGGATTCACGGGGCCTGGAGCGCTGGCCGCCCCGCCGAACGGATCCTGCGAACCGAAACCGCTCGACGCACTTACTTCCGTCAGGCCGGCGAAGGGATCCGCGGTGCTGCCGAGCGGGTCGGATGCGGCCAGCGGCGTCAGACCGGGCGTGCCTGCCGCCGAATCCGGGAGCGGCGTCAAGCCGCCGTCGTCGGGCAGCGGTGTCAAACCGTCCAAACCCCCCAAGGGCGTCAGCCCAGAGGTTGACGGCGGCGGGGGGGCCGACTTGTGCGGAATCTTCACCACGGACTTGCAGTGCGGGCACTGTCCTTGCTGTCCGGCAGCGGCAGCTTTGACGCGGACCGACTTCTGGCATCCGGGACAGGTGAACTGAATCGGAGCGGCCGCCGGCTGTGGCGCGCCTTTCCATTTCTGACTCGCCGGCTGCTTGGCCGCGGCGCTCTGCGCGGGAATCGTCATGACGGCGTTGCAGTGCGGGCACTTGCCCTTCTTGCCGGCACTGGCCGCCGGAACACGCAAGGTCTTGCGGCAACTGGCGCACACGAACTGAATCGGCGCGGCGGCCGCAGGACGTCCGGCCGCCGGTGACTGAGGTTGCGGTCGCGACGCCGGCTGCGAAGTCGTTTCCCGCGCTGCGCCCGCGTTGGGCCCCATGGATGCCTGGGGAATCTGGACCTTCGTTTCACAGTGCGGGCAGCGTCCCTTACGACCGGCCGTCGCATCGGGCGTGCGCACCAACTTACCGCAACCAGGACAATAGAACTCGATCGCCATAGAGCCGAAACAGCCGGAAAGGATTGCAGTGCGCGGTTAAGCGCCACGGGGAAAAGGGCTGTGGGAAACAGCCTGAGTTCTCTCAATACTACCAGACGGGCCTCCGCGGTTGTAGCAAAATGAGAGAGTCGGCCGGCGCGCCCGGGCCGGCTGGCCGGCGCACTAGAAGGCTTGTATCAGAATTTGCTTTACGAATGAGTCAAGTTTGAGCGACCGACGGGAGCGGACGAACACGCCGCGCGCGTTCGCTCGCCGTCGGTCCGAGGCCCTGCCTCGCTAGGCCGTGCTTCTCCTTCCTGGTATCGTGTCCAAGTATGGTGACCTCCGCTGAAATCCTCGGCCCGGACGGCCGTATCGCCGCGCGTCTGGGAAACTATGAATTTCGGCCGCAACAGATGGAAATGGCCGCGGCGGTCACCGCTGCCCTGAACGATCGGGAACATCTGATCGTCGAAGCCGGTACCGGCGTGGGGAAGAGCTTCGGGTACCTGGTGCCGGCGATCCTCTTCGCGACGGAAGGCTTGCCGGAAAACGAATCGGAGCCGCCGCGGCGGCGACGCGTCGTCATCTCGACCCACACCATCAGCCTGCAGGAGCAGTTGATGGGCAAAGATCTGCCCCTGCTCAACAGCATCATTCCCAGAGAATTCTCGTCGGTGCTGGTCAAGGGGCGAGGCAACTACCTGAGCCGCCGCAGGTTGGACGCTGCCTTAGGGCGGGCGAACCACCTTTTTCAGGAACCTGACGAATTCGATCAACTTCAAACAATTCGCGACTGGGCTCGGGAATCACACGATGGCTCGAGGACGGACCTGGAATTTCGCCCGCTCGGCACCGTCTGGGACGAAGTTGCCAGCGACAGCAGCAATTGCATGGGCAAGACGTGTGAGACGCATCAAACCTGTTTCTATTACGCAGCCCGGCGTCGTGTGCAACATGCGCAAATCCTGGTCGTCAACCATGCGCTGTTCTTCAGCGACCTGGCCCTGCGGCGGGTCGGTGTGAGTATCTTGCCGGATTACGATGCGGTTGTCTTTGACGAAGCGCACACCTTGGAAGCCGTGGCCGGCGATCACCTGGGCATCTCGGCATCGTCCAGCCAGGTGGAATACACGCTCAACAAACTCTACAACGACCGCACCAACAAGGGACTGCTGGTCAATCAGAAATTGGCCGACCTGCAAAATGCGGTGCTGGACTGTCGTTACGCGGCCGACGAGTTCTTCGGCGACGTCTATGAGTGGCGGGTTGGCCAGCACGATCACAACGGCCGTGTCGTGCAGTCCGACCTGTTTGAGAACCGGCTGAGCCCCGCCTTGGATTCACTGGCCCGAGCCGTTCGGTACCAGGCGTCACAGACCGACGACCCGTCGCTGGAAAAGGACTTTACGTCGGCCCATGATCGCCTGGCGGCCCTGGCCGGCGAGATCCAACAATGGGTCACCCAGCAGGTTCCCGACGCGGTCTATTGGTCGGACGCCTTCCTGACACGGCGCGGCAACCCGCGTGTCACGCTGGCGGCAGCCCCGATCGACGTCGGTCCCGTGATGCGCGAACAATTGTTCGATCGAACGGACTCCGTGATCATGACCAGCGCCACGCTGGCCGTGGGAAAGAGCGGCTCATTCGACTATTTTCGCGCGCGGGTCGGACTCACGCAGAGCCGCACTGTACGGCTCGGCAGTCCCTTCGATTATCAACGGCAGGTCAAACTGATTGTGGTCAAGGGCATGCCGGATCCGAATCGCGAGCGGGATGCGTACGATCGCCAATGTGCAGAGATGATACGCCGTTATGTCCACCGCACCGACGGCCGAGCGTTCGTACTGTTCACCAGCTATGACATGATCCGCCGCGTCTCGCGGGCCCTGTTGCCATGGCTTTCACAACAGAATCTGGCCCTCTACAGCCAGGCGGACGGCATTCCTCGAACCCAGTTGCTGGAGCGATTCAAGGAAAACCCGCGCGGTGTCTTGATGGGCGTCGACAGCTTCTGGCAAGGCGTGGATGTTCCCGGAGACGCGTTGCGGAACGTGATCATTCCGCGGCTCCCGTTCAGCGTACCGGACAACCCGCTCTTGGAGGCCCGGCTGGATGCGATCCGCGATGCCGGGGGCAACCCGTTCTCCGACTACCAGTTGCCCGAAGCGGTGATCAAACTGCGGCAAGGCTTTGGCCGGCTGGTACGATCGGCCACCGACCGGGGGATCGTGGTCCTCCTGGATCCACGGATCAACAGCAAACCGTATGGACGGGTCTTTCTCAGTTCGCTGCCCAGTTGCGAAGTCATCAGTGAACCTGTCGAGGGGACGGAGCGAATGCCATGATCGCTCGGCCGACTCCTTCCCGTCTCCGGCTCGTGCCGCGCCCTGCCTGGTCGAGCCTGGTTTTCTCGTGTCTGGTCTGCCTGGGTCTGGGGCCGCTGGTGCGCAGCGCCGCGGCAGACCTGGCGGCGCCGATTTCCGTCGCGGCGGGGCGGGGCTGCGACGGTGTCGCGATCGGCGACGTCCTGGCCGCTGGCGGCAATGAATTGATCGTGGCCAACCGGGTCGGCTGGTCGATCATGGTCTTTCAGCGGTCGGGAGATCCGGTGGCGGAGTTCGCTTGCCGGCAGACGATCCACACGAATTGGGCGCCCGCGGTCGTCGCCGCCGCGGACGTCAACGGTGATTCGCTGGCCGATCTGGTGATCGCCCATTATCAGGACTATCAAGGAACCGGCAGGTCGAACAGTTTCGGCGTCTGCTACCAGAACGCCGGCACGGGACGACTCGATCCGGAAGTCGTCTACCGCCTGCCGGCTGGGCAGGCGTCCCGGGCGATTGCCGTTGGCGATGTGAATTCGGACGACCGACCGGAGATCGTGGTGGCGAATGAACAGGTTGGGGACGCGGTCTATGTGTGGGGTTGGGATGAAGGGGCCGGCGAACTGCGCTCGGTTGCCTCGCTGGGCCCGATTCGTGGCTACGTTGTCTCGATTGCAATCGGCGACATCAACGGCGACCAGCGGGCGGATGTTGTTCTGTACGGGACGCGGATGTTCGTGCTGTCCCAGCGCGCGGATGGGCTGCTCAGCGGGCCGGTGGACCACGGCCGGACGGGAGGCGAGAGCTGCGCAATCGGCGACTTGAATCGTGACGGCTTGAACGACGTGGTCGGTGCCACCGCGTTTTCCGGTGAAATCGAGATCTGGAAACAGACCCCGCGGCACACGCTCCGTCGTCGCGAAAGACGTGCTTGCGGCCAGTATACGGAAGACGTGGAGGTGGCTGACCTGAACCATGACGGATTGGCCGACGTGGCGGTCGCCTGCCGCGACGACGGTGCCTTGCTGGTGTTCTATCAGCACCCGTCGGGGGGCGTCGGCGACCCGGTCGTGCTGGGACGCCAAGATACAAGCTGGGTCAACGAATTGGCCGTCGGGGATCTCAATGGAGATGGCCGGACCGACCTGGCCGCCTCCCATTGGGGTGGCCGGCAAGCCTGGAATCCGGCAGCCGGAACGATCACGGTCTGGTATTCGGAGCCCGCGGCAACGCTTGCGGGCGACCCCTGATTGGCGAATAATTGCGGAAGTGCGCTGCAAAGACGGGATATGCGTTGGTCTCTGCAACCGCGGACACGACCCATCTTTGGAGTAGCGTGCTTCGATGTCGAGTGAAATGACCCAAATCGACTCGACGGTGGAAGTCATCACGCCTGAGAATATTGCCTTCCACTACCAGGTTGCCGGCCCGTTCCGGCGCTTCCCCGCCTTTCTCCTCGATCTCCTCGTGCGGGCGGCAGGATTCGCGGTGATCGCGATGATTATCGGCTTCGTCGGGGGGACCATCGGCGTGGGGGGGATGAGCTTTGCCCTGCTGGCCATCATCTGGTTTCTCTCGGATTGGTTCTACGGCGGCATCTGCGAAACCCTGCTCAACGGCCAGACGCCGGGCAAGCGGACGATGGGAATCCGCGTGCTGACAGTCAACGGGCAGCCGATTAACGGCGTGCAAGCGGTGATGCGGAACTTCCTGCGTTCCGTGGACATGATGCCGATGCTTTCCCTGGAGGTGATGGGGTGGGCAGCGCCGGCATACATCGTTCCAACGTGCATTCTGGCGCTGGTGACGATGACCATGAACCGCCGGTTCCAACGGCTTGGCGACATCGTCAGCGGGACGATCGTGGTCGTAGAAGAGCGGCAATGGTTGACGGGTGTCGCCAAGCTGGATGACCAGCGGGCCGCCCAATTGGCCAACTACATTCCGGCCGACTTCGTGGTCACCCGCTCGCTGGCGCGCAGCCTGGCCGGCTACGTCGACCGGCGGCGATTCTTTTCCACGGCCCGGCGGCGCGAGGTTGCCCGCCACGTGGCGGAGCCGCTGATCGAACGCTTCGGCTTTCCGCCGGACACCAGCTACGACCTGATGCTCTGTGCGCTATACTATCGAGCGTTCGTGGCGGACCGGACCGATGAAGAGTCGCTGGTGTCCTCGAATCCTTTCGCGCCGGTCAGCGGTATTCAGCCGTTTCCGGCGGCCGCCCCGTCAACACGTCCCGAGCCCCAGGAGTTCGCCCGATGAAAGTCGCCGAACTTGTCGAACAACGACGCCAGAACTGGCTCGAGCTGGAACAGCTTTGCGATCTCGCTCAGCGCAGCACCAAGCGAAAGATGGGTGCCCAGCGGGTCACGCGGTTTGCCACCCTGTACCGGGCCGCCTGTGCCGACTTGGCGCTGGCCGATGCCTACCAGCTTCCGCCCAACACGGTGCAGTATCTGCACCGGCTGGTGGGCCGAGCGCACAATCAACTCTACCGAAGCCGCGACTTTGACTATGCCAAGTGGTCCAACCTGCTGCTGGTCGAAGCGCCGCAGCGGATCTTCAATGATCGCTGTGTGCAACTGGCATTCTGCCTGTTTTGGGGCGGCTTCATCCTGTCCGCCATCCTGGCGTATTCGAGCAGCATTTGGCCCAACTACGCCCAGGAGATGCTGACGCAGGCGAATATCGAGCAACTGGAGACGAACTTTGGCGAGCCGATCAAGGGCCGCAACCCGCAGCAGAGTTTCGCGATGGCCGGCTTCTATATCCAACACAACACATCGATCGGGCTGAAGTGTTTTGCCGGCGGCGTGCTGGTCATTCCGGGGCTGTTCATCACCATGTTCAACGCCGTCTTCCTGGGGGCTTCGTTTGGCTACATGGCGCGCCCGGACGTGGCCGAGGGCGTGAACTTTTTTCACTTTGTCACCGCCCACGGTCCGTTCGAACTAACGGCCATCGTGCTCTCCGCCGGGGCCGGGTTACGGATCGGTGTTGCCTGGCTGCATACGGGCGGCTTGACCCGGTTCGCCTCGCTGCAGAAAACGGGCCGTGACGCCATTCCCATCATGGGCGCCGCGATCGTCATGTTCTTCTTCGCCGCCATGATTGAAGGCTTCCTGTCGCCGTCCGCCGCGCCCTACTGGCTGAAAGCGACGGTGGCGGTCCTGTCCAGCGGCCTGTTAACGTTCTACTTTGTGGTGCTCGGGTTACCTCGCGAGATCTTCCGTGCAACTTGACAACACCCACATCGCCGTCAAGGAACGCAATCTGGTCGACATCTGCGACCTGAGCCTGCACGTTATGCGTCATTACTGGCGGCCCATCGTGCTGACGTCACTGGCCGGCGCCGTTCCGTTGATGGTCGTCAACCATCTGCTGATCGGCTGGATGATGGACTTGCAATACCGGGACGCCTACTTCTACCTGGATGAAGGCGCCGCGATCGCCCGCTACGTGTGGGACATGTCCTTGCTGATCGCCATCGAGGCTCCGCTGGCTTCGATCTTCGCCACCGCCTACCTGGGACAGGCGGTCTTTGTCGACCAACCGCAGATCCGCGACGTGTTTCGGGATGTCTTGCGGATGTTCCCCCGCGTCGCCTGGTGCCAGTTGCTGGTCCGCGGCATCTTGCCCGCCTGGCTGCTGATGTGGGCCGTCCCCCGCTACGGCGACTTCGAATTCGGAATCGAAGGGATGCTCTTCCTGATGCTGGCCGCGTATGCCGTGCTGGTGCGGGTTTTTCGTCCCTTCATCAACGAAATCGTCTTGCTCGAACGCAATCCCTTGCGGAGCCGTGATCCCGGCAGTATGACCGTGGCCCGGCGGAGTGCCCAGTTGCACGGCCCCAGTTCGGCCGATCTGTTCACCCAGGGTTTGGGCATGTCCCTCCTCACAGTTTGCCTGGCAACCGCAATGTTCGGGACATTCGTCTTCCTCAAAGGGGTGCTGTCCAATTCCTGGAAAGTGACGCCTTTCATGCTCTTGTATGCGATGCCGCTGGCCTGCTGGCTGGTCGCCATCTACCTGAATGTCGTCCGCTTCCTGCGCTACCTTGATCTGCGAATTCGTCACGAGGGCTGGGAAGTGGAGCTCCGCTTGCGGGCCGAAGCGGGCCGGATGGCGGGCAAGGCGTTCTGACCCATGGCACGATCCACTCGTATCACGCACGTCCTCCTCCTGGTGTTGCTCGGACTTCCCGCGGTCGCCTTTGCGCAGTCCGCCTCCGGCAGCGGAGCGGACGAGCTTAACGAGGCGGCCGTCGATTCCCTGGCCGACTTCCCCTGGTACGACGCCGACACCGACGGGTTACGCCGACTGGACGTCGAGCCGCCCAGCGATGTCAAGAATCGGAATTCGAAGTGGCTCTTCAACGCGCCGAACTGGAATCTGTCGATGCCCGACTGGCTCCTGTTGCTGCTGAGGATCCTGGCCTGGAGCGCCTTCGCCCTGCTGATTGCCGCGTTGGCGTACCTACTGGTCCGGGCCTTCATGAATTGGGAAGAGGGGTTCACGGATCGCTTGGGGCCGGAGGCCGAACTCGAGCTCGGCGGAGACGTCGACCGCGTCGACGCGTTGCCCTTCCAACTGAAGCGACCCCAGGGTGATCTGCTGGGCGAGGCACGTCGGCTCTATGAAGCGGGCCGCTATGCCGAAGCGATGATCTATCTGTACAGTTACCAGCTCGTGCAACTGGACAAGGGCCACGTGATCCGTTTGACGCGCGGCAAGACGAATCGGCAGTACCTCCGTGAAGTTCGCCGCCGCTCGAACCTGTTCGAATTAATGCGGCTTAGCGTGGAGACCTTTGAGGACGTATTCTTCGGCAACCACCCGCTCGACCGGCCCGGTTTTGAATCCTGCTGGAACCGGCTGGAAGAATTCCACCAGCAACTGGATCCGGAGCACGCGATCGCATGACGCGCTGGCTGACATTTTGTTTGCTTGCCGCGCCGCTGGCGGTCGTTGGCTGCGCCCCCCAGGAGCTCGATACCACCTATGGGTTGCGACATTCGCTGTCCGGCCGGGAGAGCGTGAATGGCACCGCGGCGCTGGGCGAGATGTTCAAGGCGGCCGGGTACCGGGTCAACGGTTGGCGGCGGCTCTCGCCCAAACTGGAAGACTACGATGTCATCGTGTGGTTTCCCAATGACTTCGCGCCACCCGAAGAGCCGCAGCGCCAGTTTCTGGAGGACTGGTTGAGCAACGAACCCGGCCGCACCTTGATCTATGTGGGACGCGACTACGATGCTGCAACGACCTACTGGCAAAAGGTGACGCCGTCCGTTCCAGCGGACCAGGCGATGGAAGTCGCCCGCCGCCTGGCGACCCTCAGGTCGGCCAATGCGAAAGCCCGAGCTGCGACGAAGTGGGACAACCATGTGGACTGGTTCACGGTTCAACAACCGCAACCGCAAGGGCCGGTAACCGACCTGGCGGGCCCCTGGGCGGCGTCCATTGATGCTCGGCAAGCCGAGCTCGACGTCTACACCCTGCTGGCCATTCCCGGTGAAGACGATCGGAAGAAATGGAAAGGGCGCGACGGTGTTCCGCTTCGGGATCTCGAATACACGCCCCTGTTGGCCGGAAACCAAGGCCCGCTGGTGACGAGAATTACCTCGGCCGATTGGGGCTCCAGCCAGCTCCTGGTGGTCGCCAACGGATCCTTTCTCTTGAATTTGCCGCTGGCCAATGCAACCCACCGACAACTGGCAGGGAACCTGATCGAGACCTGCGGCGATGCCGACAGGGCGGTGTTTCTGGAGAGCGGTCCGGGCGGGCCCTTGATCCTGGCCGAAGATCCCGACGAATCGTATCCGACGGGACTGGAAGTCTTTACGGTCTGGCCGCTGGGGATTATTGTGCTACATCTGGCCGCACTGGGCATCCTCTGCTGTTTCGCCGCCTATCCGATCTTCGGGCGTCCCCGGGAAGTGCTCATGCCTTCCCAGGCGAGCACGGCTCGGGCCAGTACCTACCAGAGCGGGTACTACATGGCAGGCAGCTCGACCGTCGAAGCGTCGGCCCGCAGAATCGAACGCGCCCACTTCGGCAAGCACATCGAGGCCGTGGGGGAAATGCTGGAATTGACACACGATCGGAACTACGCCGTCGAGCGGGTGAAGTACTATCATGAACACGTGAAGCGGGACTCCGGCGTCAGTCATCAACAATCCGAGTAAGCCACTCTCGAACCCTTCGTGTTGCCTTGCGCTTCGTCCCAGCGGCGTTGCGGCGCACCTTTCGCGAGGCCCAAGGCGATTCAGGTGACCGTTTTTTCGCACGACCCCAACCCGGAAACCATGACCGGCAGTCGGCTGACCGGCAGGTTTTCGCCTTGATGCATTCGAACCACGGCCGGCCTTTGATCGTGCCGGCCGCGCCTGACGTATCGGCTCGTACGAGTACCGATCCACCACAAAGGAAACGCATGTCTTCGACCCAACCTGGTTCTGATTCCCAACCACCGCATGGCACCACGGAATTTCCCTGCAACGCCTGCGGGCGGATGCTGAAGGTTCCCGTGGCGGCGATCGGCAAACAGGCCAAGTGCCCACAGTGCGGCGTTGTGCAAGAGGTCCCGGCATCCGCGGCCGGCGACATCGGAACGACGGCAGCCCAGGTCGACCCGCCCCCGGCCGCGGTTGCCGAGCCCGGTGCGGGGAGTGCGATGGGCGCGTCGCCCGTTTCCAGCGCCCTCGATTCGCTCAACCCATCCGCGCCGCCCGCTGCCACCTCCCCGCAGGGAGCGGCCGGCGGGCCGCCTGCGGCGCACGAAGCCGGGCCGACCGCGGCGCCGCCTCCGGCCGCCCAGGCGAGCAGCGGGTTCAATCCGCTGCCGAAGAAGCCGGTCCAGGATTCGCCCATGTCCCTCAAGGGTGCCATGCGTGAAACGAGGCACGCCGGCCGGGACACCGCCACCAAACAGCTCTTCGATCGGATCACGGATGAGGTCTCCAAGATCTACGTGGGACAGGATGAGCTGGTCCTGGGCGCCTTGGTTGCCCTGTTTTCCAATGGGCATGTGCTGATCGAAAGCGTACCGGGGCTCGGCAAGACCCTCTTCGTCCGGACGCTTGGTCGGATCCTGGGCTGCGAATTTGGCCGCATTCAGTTCACGGCGGACTTGATGCCGTCGGACATCACCGGCGCGCCGATCTTCGACATGAAGGAGCAAGAGTTTCGGTTTCGCGCGGGGCCCGTCTTTACCCAGTTGCTGCTGGCCGACGAGATCAACCGTTCGCCGGCCAAGACGCACGCGGCCTTGCTGGAGATCATGCAGGAGTACCGTGTCACCATTGACGGCACCAGCCACGAACTGGAACGCCCCTTCCTGGTCCTGGCGACGCAGAACCCCATCGAATCGGAAGGGACGTATAACCTGCCCGAAGCCCAATTGGACCGCTTCATGTTCAAGCTGTTCGCCGATTACCCCGAAGAGACGGAAGAGGCGGATATCTTGCGGATGCACAGCAGCCAGGAAGACGTGAACGCCAGGCTGGAAGAGGATCTCCAGACGATCACTTCGCCGCCAGAGATCATGCGAGTGATCCGCGAGAACGCCGACGTACGGGTCGATGAGAAGCTGATCGACTACATCAACAAGATCGTCCGCCTGACGCGCAAGTGGCCTCAATTCCACATGGGCGCATCCCCCCGCGCAGGCATCGCGCTGATGCAGGGCGCGCGGACGTTGGCGGCCTTCGCCGGACGCGACTATGCGGTACCTGACGATGTTGTGCAGATCGTCCTGCCGGCCCTTCGCCACCGGGTCATTCTGACTGCAGAGGCTGAAGTCGAAGGACATGTGGTGGACAGCTTGCTGACCGAGCTCGTGCGTTCGGTCGACGTACCTCGGATCTAGGCAAGGGCCACACCGTAACTCCATGCAAGACTATCTGGCTACCGTCGAAGAAGGGATTCAGTGGCTCCGCGCCGTCCCGTGGCTCGTCCTGACCCTCTTTGCAACGCCCCTGATGATCCTCGCCTGGTGGAAACGAATCTACCCGGCCGTCCCCCTGGCGATCCTCCTGTGCGTGCCGTGCGTGCTGACGTTCGCCCTGCTGTTCTGGTCCGACCTGTTCCTGCTGGTGGCGATGGCCGACCTGCTGGTCTTGCTGGTGGCCATGCTGGATGTCTGGTCGCTCCCGGCGGCGAGCACGTTTTCAGTCGAACGCCAAATGATGAAGATCGCCTCGCTGGGCATGCCGCATCGCGTCAACCTGCTGCTGACGAACCACTCGACGCGACTCTACCTGGCCGATCTTCGCGACGACGTGCCGGAAGAATTCGAGTACTCGCCGGAAGACTTCAGCGTCCGCCTGGGCCCGCGCAGCAGGACCACCATGCACTACGAGTTCGCCGCCCACCGCCGCGGTCGATTCACCATGGAGCAGGTCCACCTTCGCGTCCGTAGCTGGCTGGGGCTCTGGCGCCGCTACCTGGCATTCCCCACAGCCACGGACGTTTCCGTCTACCCCGACATGAAGCAGTTGTCAGAATATGCCATCCTGGCCCGTACCAACCGGCTCAGCCTGATGGGTGTAAGGCGGACCCGTAAGATCGGCCAGGACAACGAATTCGAACGCCTCCGCGATTACACCCGCGACGACAACTACAAGCACATGGATTGGCGCGCCTCGGCGCGCCGCAATAAGTTGACCGTCAAGGACTTTCAGACCAGCCAAAGCCAACGCATCATCTTTCTGCTCGACTGCGGCCGGATGATGACCAACGAAGCGGCCGGACTTAGCTTGCTCGACCATTCGCTGAACGCAATGCTGATGCTTAGCTTCGTCGCCCTGCGGCAAGGTGACTCGGTCGGCCTCATCTGTTTCTCCGATCAGATCCACAACTTCGTGCCGGCGCGGGGCGGCATGAACCAGATGAACCGCTTGCTGCACGCTTCGTTCGATCGGTTTCCGCGGCTCGTCGAATCCCGCTACGACGAAGCGTTCCTCTATCTCTCCTCACACTGCAAGAAACGCTCGTTGGTTGTCCTCGTCACCAACTTGATCGACGAAGTCAATTCGCATCAAGTCGAGCGGTACCTGGGGACGCTCGTGGGGCGCCACCTCCCGCTAGGTGTCATGATGCGAGACCGCCGGCTGTTCGAGGCGGCCGATGCCGAGTACCGGACGGACGCCCAACTGTTTCGCGCCGCCGCCGCCGCCGAGATTCTGACCTGGCGCCACCAGGTGCTGACCGATCTCGAACACCGGGGCGTGATGTCGCTGGACGTCTACCCGGAAGACATGACCGCACCGCTGGTCAACCGCTACCTGGAAATCAAGGCCCGCCACCTGCTATAGCCGCACTTGGCCACCTCGCCTTCGCCCCGAAACGGTCCCAAAAGTCCGGATCATTCATCAGCCGTTGGGCGTTCGCCCCGGTTGCGTTGATTGCAGAAGAAACCGGACGCCAGCGCGTTGCAGCTGAGATGCGCGGCGTCTTGCGCATGTTCACCAAAAGCGATTGCGGCTCACCACAAGCGATTGCGGCTCACCACAAATGACTGCGAAACAACAACTTGCACTGATTTATTGTTCGTTCCCGAGCAATCCGCGCCGAGATTCTCTCAAAAAGGGGGGGTCTCTCAAAAAGGGGGATTCTCTCAAAAAAGGGGACCCGTCCTCGTAAATTTCCCCTTGTCGTGACGCCCGTGTATCCGATACGCTGTGTGGTTCCCAATTAGCCCCGGGAGGGGCCCGTACGATTCGTTCCAACCTTAATGGAGTCCCACGTGGGAACCAAGAAAACTGGCAAAGGGCGGCGAAAGATCGGCCGCAAGAAACGCCGCATGCGTGCCAAGATTCGCCATCGCAAGCGATAGCCGCAGCGCTGACTCTCCCCTGCAATCTCTCTGCCCCATCGTCTCTCTGTTTCTGAAGGTAACGGCGTGGTCGCTGCCTGCTGCGCAGTTGCCGAATCCGTTTTTTCGAGCACATCGCCAGACGTCGGTCTTGGGGAACCGTGGCTGTCCGCTTCTGACGGACTCGCATCTGACGGATTTCCGTTTCGTTGGCAGCCGCTTGACGACTAAACTGGGGGCATCTGTGCGATCTTCTGCGCCGAGGGAGGGTGGACGTGAAATTCGGACTTGCCAAGTTCTCCGTCTGGCTCGTCTGTGGTGGGCTGCCGGCTGTCGCGAGCGTTCCCCTCTGCGCCGACGACGGAGCCGCCGCAGCGGAGACACCGACGCCGTTTTCACAAACCGTGCGACCGTTCCTCGAACAGCACTGCACCGGTTGCCACGGCGGTGGCGAACCGGAAGGCGGCCTGGCGTTGGATCGCTACCGTGAATCGGCCAACATCCAGACCGACTTCGAGACCTGGGAAAAGATCCTCCGGCTGGTCGACGATCGGGAGATGCCGCCCCGCGATGAACCAAGGCCGGACGAACGGGCGCTGGACGGTTTCCGGCAGGCCGTCCAAGCTGAGCTCGACCAATTCGATTGCGGTGATGCGGCGCACCCCGGCCGCGTGACGTTGCGGCGCCTGAATCGGGCCGAATATAACAACACGATTCGCGACTTGTTGGGTGTCGACTTTCGTCCGGCAGACGATTTCCCTTCGGACGACGTGGGTAACGGATTCGACAACATTGGCGACGTGCTTTCGATTCCGCCCCTCTTGTTGGAAAAATACCTGGCTGCCGCCAAATCGATTGTTGACCAGACCATGGCCGACGATGCCGCGCGGGCGCGGGTCGTGGTTGACCAGCCCGCTGCCGGCATCACCGCCCAACAAGCCACTCGGCGGAACCTCGAGCGTTTCGCGGCGCGTGCCTTTCGCCGGCCGATTCGCCGGGAAGAGGCTGACCGGCTGATGAAACTGGTCGCCTTCGCCGGCGAGCAAGGTGCCACGGCGGAGGAAACTTTTGAGGCCGCCCTGCAGGCAATTCTGGCTTCACCCCATTTCCTGTTTCGGGTCGAGGCGGATCCGCCTTCCGGGACGGCGATCCGGGAACTGAATGGGTTCGAGCTGGCCTCGCGGCTCTCTTACTTCCTCTGGAGCAGCATGCCGGACGCCCGCTTGTTGGAACTTGCCGCCAACGGAACGCTGAGAGACCCGGCGGTCCTCGAGCGACAAGTGGATCGGCTGCTGAGTGATCCGAAGAGCAGTGCCTTAACGGAAAACTTCGCGGGCCAGTGGTTGCAGCTCCGCAGCTTGGCGGAGATCACGCCCGACCCGCAACGCTACCCAGCCTTTGATGACGAACTGCGGTCGGCAATGCGGCGGGAGACCGAGCTCTTCTTTGACGCCGTGGTGCGGGAAGATCGGAGCATCCTGGACTTCCTCCGCGCCGACTTCAGCTATCTCAACGAACGGCTGGCGACGCACTATGGTCTTGCCGGGGTGAAAGGTCCGGCCTTCCGCCGGGTGAAGCTGGACGATCGGCGTCGAGGAATTCTTACGCAGGCCAGCATCCTGTTTCTCACTTCGAACCCCACGCGCACGTCGCCCGTCAAACGGGGCAAGTGGATCCTGGACAATATCCTCGGTGAGCCCCCGCCGCCGCCGCCCGAGGGTGTGCCGGAGCTGGACGAAGCGGCCGAGGCACTCGGCTCGTTGCGCGAACGGTTGGAGCAACATCGGAGCAACGAAGCGTGTGCCGTCTGTCACCGCAAGATGGACCAGCTCGGCTTCGGCCTGGAGAACTTTGACGTGATCGGTGGCTGGCGTGAGCGGGACGGAAAGTTCCCCATCGACGCCTCAGGGACGCTGCCGGGGAACCTCGAGTTTGCCGGCCCCGCCGAGTTGATGGACATTCTGGCCGAGCAGAAAAAGGCCGCTTTTTCTCGCTGTTTGGCGGAGAAAATGCTAACGTATGCGCTCGGTCGGGGTTTGGAATCGATGGACCGCTGCGCTGTTGACGACATCCTGAAAAAGCTCGCTCAGCATGATCACCGGTTCGGTGTCCTGGTCAAGGCGATCGTGGCGAGCACCCCGTTTCGATTCCGCGAAGCAAAGCAGAGAGAGTAACATGACCCACGCTCACGTTTCCCGGCGAACGCTCCTTCGCGGACTTGGCGTCTCCTTGGCGTTGCCACTTTGGGAGTCGATGCCCCGTCCGGCCCTGGCCACCGAGCCGGCCGGCGGCAACCTGGCCCGCAGCGGAGTACCACGGCGAGCTGCATTTATCTTCGTTCCCAACGGCGTGAACCTGGCCGAATGGACGCCCCAGGGCGAAGGCTTCGGCTTCCGGTTGCCGTACATTCTGGAACCGCTGGCCAATCTCCAAGATGAGCTGCTGGTACTCAGCGGCTTGACACACGACAAGGGGCGCGCCAACGGCGACGGGCCCGGCGACCATGCCCGCAGTGCGTCCGTGTTCCTGACCGGTGCCCAGCCGCGCAAGACGGCCGGCGCAAACATCCGCTCCGGGATCTCGGTCGATCAGGTTGCCGCTCGGGCAATCGGCCGGGCGACTCGCTTCGCCTCCCTGGAACTGGGCTGTGAAAAGGGACGCAGCGCCGGCAATTGTGATTCGGGCTATAGTTGCGCTTACTCCAACAATATCTCGTGGGCCGGTGAATCATCGCCAATGGGCAAGGAGACCAACCCGCGGGCCGTCTTTGACCGGATGTTCGCCGACCAGCAGGCCCGCCCGTCGGATCGGGCGGTTGTCAAGCGTCGCGCCATCCAGCAGAGCATCCTGGATTTCATCGGCGAGGATGCGCGCCGCTTGCAGACGAAATTGGCCGCCGCGGACAACCGAAAGTTGGACGAATTCCTCACCGGCGTTCGTGAAATTGAACAGCGTATTCAGCGAGCGGAGAATTCGCACACGGCACGCGCGGGTGACCTGGCCTACGAAGGGCCCGCTGGAATTCCCGGTGACTATGGCGAGCATCTTCGCTTGATGTGCGACATGATGGTGCTGGCATTCCAGACCGACACCACGCGGATCGCGACCTTCATGTTTGCCAATGCGGGGAGCAACCGCAGCTACCGGCAGATTGGAGTAACCGACGGGCATCACGAACTGTCCCACCACCGAGGCGAGGCGGAGAAGCTCGACAAGATCCGCCGAATCAACCGCTTTCACGTTACCCAATTGGCCTATCTGCTGGAACGACTGCGGTCCGTGCCCGAAGGATCCGGTTCGCTGTTGGACAGTTGCATGATCTGTTACGGCAGCGCGCTCAGCGACGGCAATCGCCACAATAACGAAGATCTGCCGGTGCTGCTGGCCGGACGCGGCGGGGGCACGATTGAACCGGGTCGTCATCTCCGCTACGAGCGGGAGACGCCCATGTGCAACCTCTTCATGTCCCTGCTTGACCGGCTGGGCGCCTCGACGGATTTCATCGGTGACAGTACCGGGCGGTTATCCGGGTTGCAGATTTGAGCCGACAGGAGCGACGTGATGCGTGCGAGACGAGCGTTGTTCGGACTCCCGGCGGCCACCGCGCAGCTCGCCACCTTGGGGAAGATCCGCGGATTGGCAAATGCAATTCAAGCATTAGCGGCCGTCCGTAACGCGGCCCCATCGTTTGGCTTTGTGTCGGCGGCCTTGTTGGCCTGGCTGCCGATGATCCTTCACGGTTTGCCAGCGGCGGCCGACGACACAGCAGCAGACCTGGTGCAGCTCGTCAAGGCGCTGGGTAGCGACGATCTGGAAACTCGGCGCGACGCCGCCTACGAACTTGCCAGGCAGGGGCCGGCCGCGGCGGCGGCGGTTCCGGCCCTGACCGTCGCGCTCAGCGACCGGGACGAGCAGGTGCGGTTGCAGTCCACCATGGCGTTGGCACGGATCGGTCCAGCCGCCGAGCCTGCAATTCCGACACTCGTCGAACTGTTGGGGAGCCGGCAAGATCAACGCCGCTACCGGTCGGCTTATGCGCTCGGACAGATCGGCCCGGCTGCCTTGCCCGCATTGCAAGAGGCGATGCAGAGCGGTTCGGCATTGGTTCGAGCGAACGCGGCGCGGGCGACCGGCTGGATGACGTCGCAAGCCTATCCGGCGCTTTCCGCACTGACCAGCCTGTTGCGAGACTCCGATCCCGGTGCCGTCCAACAGGCAACCCGGGCCCTCGGCAACATCGGTCCAACCGCAGAAGCGCCTTTGGCGAAATTGCTGGACGACGCGTCGCCGGCGGTTCGTGCCGGTGCGGCAACCGCCCTCAGTCAGATCGGCGCCCAAGCGGAGGAGACAATCGCCGCCTTGCGGTTGGCGACCGGCGATCCGTCGGCCGACGTCCGGGGTTCTGCGATTGCCGCCTTGGCGTCGTCCGCAGTGTCTCGCGAGGCATTCGTCCCGCTGGTGGCAAAGGCGTTGGCTGACGATGACACGTCCGTTCGGAATGTGGCGGTCGTGGCGTTGATGAAGTCTGGCGACGATTCCGAACAGGCGATTCCCCTGCTGGTGGAGCGGCTTGCATCCGACACCGGCTCGTCCCGCGCCGCAGCCGCCTACGCACTTGGCCGCCTCGGGCCGCGTGCGCGAAGCGCCGTCCCGGCCTTGATTGAAGCCCTGCGCCGACAAGCCGACGACGATCCCACGATTCGCAACGCCATCAGCCGCATCGGCGCCCCCACGGTTCCCCACCTGCTGGCGGCCGCACAGGACGGCACGCTGCCCACCGAACGGCTGGCCTCCGTGTTGGCCGGTATCGGACCCGCGGCAGTTCCACCGCTGATCGAGTCACTGACGGCCGAGAATCGTGATGTCCGCATCGCCGCCGCGGGCGCACTCGGCGGCATCGAACCGCGCCCTGTCGAGGCGGTGGCGCCGCTGGCCAAGGCACTGCGAGATGAATCCGCAGAGCTGCGCGCAACCGCCGCCCGGGCCTTGGGCGCGATCGGTGGCGATGCCGCCGCAGCGAAACCTGCGCTCGAGGCAGCCCGAAACGACACCGAACCGGCCGTTCGCGGCAACGTCGTCTATGCATTGGCGGCCATCGGCGGCCGGCAAGATGCACTACGCGTTACACTGGCCGCCGCCATCCAAGATCCCGAGCCCGTCGTGCGGACGCGGGCCCTGGAAGCCTTGATCGATCGTCCTGCGCTGGCGGGCGAGATGGTTGACGACTTGATTGCCGCGTTGGATGATCCCCATGCAGGAGCCCGCGCCACCGCGGCCCGCGCGGTCGGCAAGCTGAACGAGGCGGGACGGCCTGCCGAGCCGGCCCTGATTGCGAGCCTTGACGACGCGGAGCCCAGCGTGCAGGCCGCGGCGGCGACTGCCTTGGCTGCCATCGGTACACCATCCGAAGCGGCTGCAGATGGCCTGGCCGGACTCCTGTCAACGACCGATGACCAGGTCCGATTGGCGGCCATCGAGGCCTTGGGGCGACTCGGTAAGTCTGCCGCAAGCGCGGTCGGGCCACTGGGAAAACTTCTGGCTCATCCCGATGCAACAGTGCGGGCCGCTACGGTTGGAACACTGGCGAAGACGGCCGGGGATCCGGCGGACGTTGTGCCGTCGCTCGTCCTGGCCTTGGATGATCCGGAGTGGGCCGTACGGCAGGCGGCGACAGCCGCCTTGGGCGGACTGGGCGAACCGGCCAAAGCTGCCGTGCCCAAGCTGTTCGAACTGCTCGCCAGTGACGAAGATCAAGAGGCCGCTCGAAACGCTCTCCGCGCGATCGACGCGGTGGATCGCGAGGCACTTCCAGCGTTGATCAATGCGCTCAAGTCCGACGACACGCGGCTCCGCTTCTACGCCGTCTTCTACCTCGGCAAACTCGGCCCCGACGCCAAGGCAGCGCTCCCCGAGTTGAACAAGCTGCTCGGGGACGAAAGCAGTCGCTTCCGTCGCTTTCTGGAGAAGACGATCGATGACATCAAGGGCGACGTCGACGAGTCGTAATGCGGGCTGGCAACATGCCGGATCGTGTCATCGACAACTTCCCGCGCGTTCCCGAGTAACCGCTCAGCATCTCTGCTAGGATGAGGGGAGTTGACCTGCCCGGAATTCCCGCCCCGCCCTCACGCCCGATGACTTCGACTTGTCTGAACAACGGCTCGCTTCGTTGCACCGCGCATTCGCTGCTGTGGCTCACGGTGATCATGTTCTGGGGGTGTGCCAGAACCACCGCGGGCGGCGAACTGACGTTCAACCGCGACATCCGACCGCTGCTTGCCGACCGGTGCTTCCCCTGCCATGGTCCGGATGCTAACCATCGGGAGGCCGGCTTGCGGCTCGACCGGCGCGACACGGCGATCGAGATGCAGGCCATCGTTCCAGGGAAACCGGCGGAGAGCGGTCTGGTCGAACGGATCTTGGCGGAAGACCCCGAGTTGCGAATGCCGCCGGCCGGATTCCCCAAGTCCTTGAATGAATCCGAGCAGGCGCGGATCATCGAATGGATTCGAACCGGCGCGAACTATCAGCCGCACTGGGCCCTGATCCCACCGCGTCGCCCCGCGCTGCCCGGCGGCGTACCGGAGAATGAAGCGAGTGCAATCGACCGGTTCCTCGTCCGACGTTTGGCAAGTGAGGGTTGGAGTTTCTCGCGGCGTGCTTCGAAGCCCACGTTGATTCGTCGCTTGACGCTGGACCTGACGGGGCTCCCGCCGACGCCCCGGGAAGTGACCGCCTTCGTCGAGGACGATGATCCGCTGGCCTACGTGCGACTGGTGGAACGCCTGCTGGCGTCTCCGGCGTTCGGCGAGCGGATGGCCTGGGACTGGATGGAGGTCGCCCGCTACGCGGATTCGAACGGCTACCAGGGCGACCGCGAGCGGACCATGTGGCCGTGGCGGGATTGGGTGGTGGACGCATTCAACCAAGGCCTGGCCTACGATCAGTTCACGCTCTGGCAGTTGGCCGGTGACTTGCTGCCCCAGGCAACGTTTGAACAGAAGTTGGCAACCGGTTTCTGTCGCAACCACCCGATCAACGGCGAAGGGGGGCGGATTCCGGAAGAGAACCGAGTCGATTATGTGATGGATATGGCCGAAACAACCGCCACCGTGTGGCTGGGCGTAACCCTCACGTGTGCACGTTGCCATGACCACAAGTTCGATCCGATTAGCCGCAAAGAGTACTACCAGCTCTTCGCCTATTTCAACCAGACTCCCGTCACCGGCGGAGGAGGCGATCCGCAAACAGCGCCGGTGGTCGAGTACCCGCCGGGTGGTGACAAGCCCGAGGCCAAGGTCATGGTGATGACGCGGCTCGACGAGCCGCGCAAGACTTTCATGCTTGATAAGGGCCTGTACAACAAACGCCAGGACGAAGTCTCTGTCGGTACGCCGGCCGCCCTGAGCGGACTGCCGCCGAACGCGCCGGCCAACCGTCTGGGGCTCGCTTCATGGCTGGTGTCCGACGACCACCCGCTGACCGCCCGCGTGACCGTCAACCGCGTCTGGCAGATGTTCTTCGGCACGGGGTTAGTCAAGACGGCCGAGGATTTTGGTGTCCAGGGCGAGTATCCATCACACCCGGAACTCCTCGATTGGTTGGCCGTCGAGTTTCGCGAATCGGGTTGGGATGTGAAGCACCTGGTACGATTGATCGTGACCAGCAATGCTTATCAGCAGACGTCGAGCGTATCGCCGGAAAAGCTCGAACGTGACCCGGAGAACCGGCTCGTCTCCCGCGGCGCCCGCTTCCGGATGCCGTCGTGGATGCTGCGTGACCAGGCGCTGGCGGCGAGCGGGTTGCTGGTTCGACAGCAGGGGGGGCCACCCGTGAAGCCGTACCAGCCGGCCGGCGTCTGGAGCGAGGCCACTTTCGGCAAGAAGACGTACCAGCAAGACCAGGGCGCGGCGCTCTACCGCCGCAGCCTCTACACCTTCTGGCGGCGGATCGTCGGACCGACGATGTTTTTCGACACCGGTTCGCGACTCGTCTGTGCGGTCAAACCGACACGAACGAATTCACCGCTGCATGCACTGACCACTTTGAACGACGTGACCTTCGTCGAAGCCGCCAGAGTGTTGGCGGGTCGCGTCATGCGGCGAGCGGCTTCGCCTGAAGAACGGCTCGAACTTGCCTTCCGCCACGTGTTGGCTCGAGATCCCCGACCGGAAGAGACCGCCACGCTATTGGCCGGACTGGCTCGGGTCCGCGCAGAATACGGGACGAACCCGCAAGCCGCCGACGAATTGCTAAACGTGGGCGAGTCTCCCCGTGAGGCCGATTTGCCGGCCGTTGAGCACGCGGCCTGGACGGCGGTTTGCCTGGCCTTGTTGAATCTGGACGAGACGCTGACCAAAGAATAGACGACGTTGACGCGACCTACTTCGACTGCGACCGACATGATCAACCCCAGCCACCCACTCGACGAACACCGGCTTCATCTGACGCGCCGCGAGTTTTTCGGACGCTCAACCAACGGCATCGGGACGGCCGCGCTTGCCAGTCTGCTCGGCCAGCAAGGTCTCGCGGCCGCACCGGCGGTGGGCGGACTGCCGCACTTGCCTCACTTTGCCCCACGAGCCAAACGGGTCATTTACCTGTTCATGAACGGAGCGCCGACGCACGTCGATCTTTTCGACTGGAAGCCGAAGCTGAAAGAACTCCACGGCGAACCGGTCCCCGATGCCTACATCGGCAGCAAGCGTTTCAGTACCATGACCGGCAAAGCGCAGGGCAAGCTGTTGCTGGCGCCGGTCGAGCCGTTTTCGCAACATGGCCGGGCCGGCGCGACGGTCAGCGCGCTGTTGCCGCATATCGCCAGCGTCTCCGATGACCTTTGCTTCGTCAAATCGGCCCACACCGACGCCGTCAACCATGCGCCGGCAATCTCCTTTCTGCTCAGCGGCGGACAGTTGCCGGGCCGCCCTACCCTGGGCGCGTGGCTGGCATACGGCCTGGGAACGGAAAACGACAATCTGCCTTCATTCGTCGTCATGACATCGGTCAGCAAAGGAACGACGTGTGGTCAGATTTTCTACGATTTCTACTGGTCCTCCGGGTTTCTGCCGACTCGGTTTCAAGGGGTGAAATTCCGAGCCGGTGGTGAACCGGTCCTCTATCTGAAAGATCCGCCGGGCATCAGCCGCGCAGTGAAACGCAGCGTGCTCGACAACATCAGCCGGCTTAATGAACTCAAGCTGCAGGAATTCGGCGATCCCGAAATCGCCACGCGGATCGCGCAGTACGAGATGGCCTTCAAGATGCAGCGGAGCGTCCCGGACCTGGCGGATTTTTCAGATGAGACCGCCGAGGTCCTGGAGATGTACGGCCCGCAGGTGAACGAGCCCGGTACGTTCGCCCACAACTGCCTGATGGCTCGACGCCTGGTGGAGCGAGGTTCGCGATTCGTCCAGTTGATGCATGCTGGCTGGGACCAGCACAACAGCATCACCACGGAACTGTATACGCAGTGCAAAGACACCGATCAGCCGAGCGCCGCGCTGGTGAAGGATCTCAAACGGCTTGGTTTGCTGGAAGATACGCTGATCATCTGGGGTGGCGAATTCGGACGCACGCCATTCATTCAGGGCGACATCAAGAACCGTCCTCGCTGGGGACGCGATCATCATCCGTACGCATTCACGGTCTGGATGGCCGGCGGAGGAACGCGGCCCGGGTTGACCTATGGTGCCTCCGACGACCTGGGGATCAATGCCGTCGTCGACCCGGTTCATGTTCACGATCTCCAGGCGACCTGGTTGAAGCTGTTGGGGATCGACCATGAGCGGCTGACGTTCCGCTTCCAAGGACGTGATTTTCGCCTCACCGACGTCCACGGCCACACGGTCGACGCGCTCTTCGCCTAGCACAAATCGAGAACAACGTTCCGAAATTCGATTGAACGGCATTGCGGCTGGGGACTACGGAATCACAGGAAGTCATGCAATGCATGACTTACGGAAGTGCGGATTCCAATTGAACGGTATTGGGCCTAACGCTGTCGCAAGAGTTCATTGGCAGTCGCGGAGTCCATAACAAGCTCACTCCACACTCGGAGTAGGGGAGACGTCAGCAGTGGCCGCACGGAGCGTGCTCTGGTTTGACCACAGGCTCCACATTGTCTTGCAATCAAGACAACATGCTTGTTCTTTTGCGACGCCAGACTCACGAATTCTTCGAGTTCAAAGAGAGTCACCGCACGCAGTTCCTTGGGGCTCTCAACGATCGGCCCGGAGGGCGAGTAAGGTCGATACTGAACGCTGCCAACCCAGCCTTTGGATCGCAGCAAATCGATACTTACGCCCCCCCGTACCAACAGTGCACGCAGTAGATCGTGGGGATCGTCAATCTCTCCCATCGAACTGACAACGACGCTGATCCCCGCCTTCTCTTCCAATGACTCGGCAAATGTCGGCCGCTCGCGAATCCTGTCAAACTGATCCGCCGGTACAATTGGCTCCGCAAAAAGACCAACGCACTCCGTTGCTATGCTCTTGGGAAAGAGATTGAAGAAACTGGTCGAAGCGTACTCCGGTGACCGCGTTGGGCTCCCTGCCACGATAGCGTGGAGCCTCAGTTCCGGTAACTCCGTCTGGGAACGAACAAGAAAGCTCAGGTGTCGGCAGAAGTCACGTGCCGCCCTGCCTGGCCCCAAACCAATCCCAACCGGTTTCCCGCTTGAGCTGCCGACCTGACGAATCAACTCCAGGGCCCAGTCCGCGGCCGATTCTGCGACCAGGCTATTGAACCGCCGGTCCTCGGTGAATACTACACGGACACGTGCTCGATCGAGTCCAAAGCGATCGGCCACTTGTTCCGCCAGTACCTGATCGATCGGCGGAACCAAGCGGACGAAGCCGAGTTCCTTTGCTTTGGCCAGCCGCGGGTAGACGGTCTCACGCGTCAGGGGTTTCTCAGGCCGCAGCTCCTTGTTGACGCATTCCGCGATCTCTCGGACCTTCATCCCCTCGAAGAACAACTGTGCGATTCGAAATACGATTACTTCCTCGTCAGAAATCGAATGATTCACTTTACGCTCCTCGAACAGTTCTGATAACAGATGCGAGACTGTAACAACAACTGTAATCAGTATAACATATTTTATGTTATTGACTTACATGCAGTCCTGGAGATACTTGGATAACTCTGTGGCTTTCCGAAATCGGTATCAACATTCCCAAGGAGTTGTTCCATGGATCGCACGCAATTAGGTTCTGGCTGGAATCGGACGAGACGACCACACCGTAACCACGTAGCACCAGCGCGACGAAGAAGGCGGCGTCGCGCCCTGTTGCTCGAGCCGCTCGAAGCGCGGCTCGCCATGGCCGGCAACGCTTTGCCACCTGGCCTGCTAGTTGCCAGCTACCTCGGCGGTGAGAACCCAAACAGCGCAGCCGGGCGCGAAGAGGCAAGCGACGTTGCGGTTGGCGACGACGGCGCCATTTTCTGGACCGGGATCAGCGACTCGAGGAATCTTCCCCTCAACCGGGAACCGACGGTTACCAATCCGCTCGTAACGAACAATGAATTAGTGGTCGGCAAGTTTACTGCCGTGGGTGAACCACAGTGGCTCACGAAACTTGGCGGTGAGGGAGACAGCGAATGGCCATTTGCAATTGACGTTGACGCAAACGGTTGGGTCTATGTCGCAGGATATACGCGTTCGGAGAACTTTCCGGTAACGGAGGGAGCGTTTCAAACAGACAGAAAGCACGACGCGGACGCATTCGTCGCCAGGCTGACACCAGACGGTGCCGTCGACGCAGTCACCTTGTTTGGTGGAAATTCCTACGACGAGATTAACGACATCAAAGTACTTCCCAACGGGAATGTGATCGTCGTCGGGCATACCTATTCGCGCGACATCCCCACGAGGAATGCCATTCAAGAGACTTTGGCAGGTTCTTTTGATGCATTCGCTGCAGAGTTTCAGTTCGACTTGAGCGATGTTGTTTGGAGCTCGTACCTTGGCGGGTCCGGCTTTGAAGAAGCTCATGCGGTCACGATTGGTGAGAATGGCGAGCTGATCATTGTCGGTACGACGGGATCGTCCACGTTTGCGACTGCCACTACCCAGGACGCTGGTCTTGGCGCACAAGACGCGTTCGTTGCCAACATCACTCCTGCCAGGGACGCGCTCTTCATCCATCGGCTTGGCGGTTCCGGCAATGACGCGGTCCACTCGGTAGCAACCACCGCGGACGGCAACTGGGTCGTTGCCGGAGTCACCGATTCGACTGACTTCCGTACGGTTGCGCCGCTTCAACCAGCGATCGGAGGCGGGCAGGACGCATTTTTCGCCTTGTTGAAACCATCCGGCGAAGTGGCCCAGGCAAGCTACCTGGGAGGACGAAACACGGATGGCGCCGCTGCGATTGACGTGATTGCGGGTGGCGAGATCATCATTTCAGGCTCAACCAATTCAGACGACTTCCCGACCGCCGCTCCCTTTCAGGATGTCCTCGCGGCTCAATCCGACGCCTTCTTGACCCGCCTCACCCCGACGGGCGACGCAATCCTGTCGTCAAGCTTCCTGGGAGGCGATGGCAACGACAATGTGCGCGCCTTGGCGATCGCCCCGGAAGATCGCGCCGTCTTGGTCGGAGATACGAGTTCCACCGACCTGGCCACCGTAGGTGCGTGGCAAAGCGCCTACGGCGGCGGACGAACGGACGGTTGGCTCGGCGTCGTCTCTTTTGCTGCCGAACCGACAATTGCAGGTCTCACCGTCGACAGCGCGCGAAATACATCGGAGCGGGAATTGATCGTGCTCGGAAACGGGTTCCACAGTGAACCGACCGGCGCTGTCTTTACCAGCCCAGGGCTCCCGGACCTTGTTGGCCAGTCAGTGACCCGGGTTTCCCAGCAACAGATCCGCGTTTCGGTCGATCTCCGCGCCGCCATGCCGGGGACACGCGCGATTGAGATCACGTTTGCCGACGGCTCCATGCTGCGCCGAGACGCCGTGCTGGAACTCACGGACGGTCGCCTCTCAGTTGGCGAATTGAAAGTCGACCGGATCGTCATGCCGGGCGATGTGGCAGAGCATCGCTTTTTCGGGCGGGCTGGACAATCCGTAAACGTCATCGTCAACCCCGGTTCGGGGCGCGGTGATCTACGAACCGCCAAAGTGCGGCTCTTCGATGGCCAGATGCTTGAGCTGGCCTCAGCAACCAATGAAAACCGTATCGGCACACCACTGAGCCTTCACGACGTTCTCTTACCGGCCGACGGCGACTACTACATCGACGTTCGCGGTGGCGAGGACATGCCCCATCCGTATGGGACGTACGGGCTGCAGGAATGGGAAGTGACTCCTGACATCCTGCCATTGGGAATTGGCAAACTTACGCTCGGCCAACTGGAGACCCCATTTAGCGTGGATCGCTGGGTTTTCTCCGCGACGGCGGGCCAGCAAATCGAGCTCGACCTCAAGGCAAGCGACTTCGCTCAGCCCGTTTTCAGTCTGCAGGGGCCTGAGGGTCAAGTCGTGTTCGACACCGAAGTGCCTCATGGCCGGCTGGTCACGTTGCCGACAACAGGCGAATACAGGCTCACTGTGAGGGGCGACAACGGCGACATCGGTGCGTATGCGTTTGAAGCCACAGAGAAGTCGCTCACCGAACTTGCCGTTGGTTCCCGCTTCGATGGTTCATGGGCTTCCAGCGGCCAATCGCAGCTCTTCAAGCTGCAGGTCAATGACGCGCTGCCGGTTCTGCTGACACTCGACGACACATCCGACCGCAACCATAACGAACTCTACGTGCGCTACGGGGCGCCACCCACGCGAACGGACTTTGATCTTCGCTTCTCGGACCCTGCATCGGCCGACCAGCGGTTGCTTGTTCCGGCTAGCACGATTGGTGACGCTTACGTTCTCGTCTTCGCCGACTACGTGGGAGAGCCGAGCACGTTCGCAATCGAAGCAACTGCGTCAACGATGGTGCTCGACACCGTCGCGCCAAATGAAGTTCCCGCCCAAAGCGCGGCGCAGCTCGACCTGAGCGGAATCGGATTCGGACAGGACGCGCAGGTCGAATTCTGGGACGACGATTCGCATGTGTTCGCAGCCGATGGCGTCACGGTACATTCGACAAGGCGCCTGTCGGTCACTTTGCCCGCCGAACTGACCGGAGGCGAATACGCGATTCGTGTGACGGACGGAACGGGGGAAGCTGCCATTCTCGAGAACGCGCTGTCCGTCCTGACGGCTGGGGCTGCCGACCTGCGAACTCGACTTGTCCTGCCCGATGTCGTTGGCCGTCACGCGCTGGCGACAATCTATGTCGAATACGAGAACGAGGGCACTCACCCGATGCCCGCGCCGATGCTAGTGCTCGAGGCAACCGACGGCGCGTTCATGACGCTTGACGAATCGCGTGTGTCCGCAGGATTCTGGACCAGCGCAACGCCCGACGGCTTCGGTGACGAAGTGCAGTTCATGGCGGCCGGCGAGAGTCCCGGCTGGCTGCAGCCGGGAGAGAGCGGTCGAGTTCCGGTGTACTACGCTGGGCTCGCGCAGCCTTGGGATCTGACCGACGATGCCGTCGAGTTTGACCTGTACTACTTGACCGCCGAAAACACGCATCCCGTCGATTGGGAAGCATTCGCGACCGAGTTGAGGCCTGACGGGATGGAACCCGTCGCCTGGTCGGCCGTCCTGACGAACATTGCGTCACAGGTCGGCCCCACTTGGGGCGACTACGTTCGAGCCTTGAATGAGGCCGCGTCCAGCTTTGGGCAGCTGGATCGGCGCGTGAGCGACGTATCGGAACTGTGGACCGCCATTTCCCGCGACGCCGACGGCTTCACTGTGATGCCCGAGTTGGTGGCGGAAGTCGACATCCAGGTCGCGGCCCCCGGCCTCGCGTTAACGTTTGCTCGCAGTTTCGCGTCCACCGTTTCTCAGCGATACCAGCAAGCGAGTTTGGGGTACGGCTGGTCATCGAACTGGGACCGTGTTCTCAAAGTTCAGCCTGATGGAACGGTGGTTGTTCACGACGCCGGAGGCGTGCGACGGCGATTTCAACCAGACAGCCGCGGAGGAACTTATTTCGGACAACCGGGCGATGACGCGGAATTGACTGCGGACGGAGACATAATTCGGCTCCGCGAACCCGATGCCACGGAGTTCGCCTACCAGGTCACGGGCAACGTGGGCCGGCTGATCGAGGTGCGTGACCGCAACGGAAATGCCATCGGGGTGACCTACGAGAACGGCCGTTTGACTCACCTGATGCACTCCTCCGGAGACGACCTTCGCCTCTCGTACCGGGAAGACGGTCTGCTTTCCAAGATTGAAGCGTCCACCGGGCAGCAGGTCGAGTTTGCATTCGACTCGGCGGCGGGACATCTTTCGGCGGTTGTCGGGGTCGATGGTCAGCGCACGGAATATACTTACACTGCCGGTGAGTCGGCGGCGCGAAATCATGCCTTGACGCGGATCGCTTATGCCGACGGGTCGCAAAGGCTCTTCGGATACGGTGCGGATGGAAAGCTTGCCGCCTTCGCGTTCGGCGGGAACGCCGAATGGCTTCTTTACGAGTACCCAGGCGTAGGCCATGTCACTGTGACCGATGCGGTTGGCGCGACGACGCAATGGCGGTTCGACGAGCGGGGGGCGGTCGGGCGCGTCGTCGACCCAGCCGGGCGGACGACCGAGTACCGCTACGACAACGAACTCCATCTTGTAAGCTCGACAGACCACCGAGGTGTGTCCGAAGTCTTTTCTTACGACAACGTTGGTAACCGGATCACGTCCAAGAATGAACTGGGCCATACGACTCGTTACGAATACAACCGGGCCTTTCGCGTGCTGGACTCCTTCATTGACGCAAATGACAACACCACGCGCTTCCAAATCGACGAAGGCGGCAACGTCGTCCGCACGGAATACGCCGATGGCAGCGTCACGGTGACTGAGTATGACGATACAGGCAACGCCGTCCGCTTCACCAATCGCCGGGACGAGACGACTCAAGTCAGCTATTCCGCGGCTGGTCTCATTCAATCTCGCACAAGCGAAACCGGGACGGAAACATTTCAATACGACGAGCATGGATATCTGGTCGCCGTGACCGACGCCCGCGGCACGACGCGGTACGAACGGGACAGCGCGGGACGTGCGACGTCAATCGCCGATCCAGCCAATCGTGTGCTCGCAATGAGCTACACGCCCACAGGCCAGATCGAGACGCTTGTCTACCCCGACGGATTCACGCTCGTCAATTCGTATGACGAAGCGGGTCGGCTCCAGCGAGTATCCAATGGCAATGGCGAGTTGGTCGTCGAGTACGTCTACAATGCCGCCGGTTACCTGTCCATGAAGAAGAATGCGAATGGTACTTATTCCGCGAATGACTACGACAATGCGGGCAACCTGGTCAGAATCACCAATTACACGCCGGAAGACACAGTCAGTTCTTACGTCAGCTATGAGTACGACGACCTCCATCGTCGCACCGCCTCCGACAGCGATCTCGGCAGGTGGGAGTTCACGTACGACGCGAGCGATCAGTTGGTTCGGGCCAGCTTTCAGTCCGCCACCAACAACCTTGAAGGTCGAGACATTGCTTATTTTTATGATCCGCTGGGGAATCGGACGGAGATTGTCGAGAACGGGCGCTCCACCGGCTACTCGCATAACGAACTCAATCAATACACTCAGGTCGGTACTGCGGCGCTCGCGTACGATAGTGATGGAAACCTGGTTTCGTTCGGCGGCAGCCAGCCCAACCAGACCTTCGTGTATGACGAGCGAAATCGGTTAGTGGAAGTGCAGAGCCCGGATGGCAACTTCAAGTACACCTACGATGCCTTCGGCCACCGTGTTGCTGCGGATCAAGACGATGAGCGGACCGAGTACGTCCTCGATCCGAGTGGTACGTTCGTGTTGGCCGAGTATCGAAACGGAAGCTTGGTCACACGGTACCTGCCAGGTCTGGGACTAGCGGCGCGCAGAGATGCGGCAGGCAGTGAATACTATTATGACGTCGATGGTCAGGGATCGGTGCTCGGGATTACGGATGCGTCGGGCAGCTACCAGAACCGCAACTTCTACCTCCCATTCGGCCGGCGCGTAGCGCTCGTCGACAACCTCGCGGACCCGCATGCCTACTTGGGGCAGTTCGGCGTCCAGGATGACGGTGACGGGCGACTGTACATGCATGCTAGGTATTTCTTGCCCGACATTGCACACTTCATGACGCCGGACCCCTTGGGGCTGGATGGAGGTGATGCGAACCTGTATCGGTATGCTGCAAACGATCCGGTGAATCGGATTGATCCGAATGGCACCTTCGCCGTGTCTGGCTTGATTCTATTCACCATTCGCTTTGGGCCACCATTGTATGGGCTCTTGCTGAGGTATGGTCCAACAATTAGTCGAGCCGGCTATCAGCTGATCTCGGGAATGAATCAACGGGCCGGGGCGGCAGGTCCGGTCGTCTCTGAATTCGCCTCGAAGATTACGTCTGCGGTATCGTCCAGCGGTGGACGTGTTGGTGCAGGGACGGGAAGTGGAGGAGGTCCCAGTGGAAGCAGCTGTGGTTGCGGCGGCGTTGGCGGCGGTGGAGTCTCAGGCAGCGTCGGTTCCTCCGATCCGAATGAACTCACGGGCCCCGCCGGGTTTGGCGACCAGCATTTCATCTCGCTTCATTCGAAGATTCCCTACCGAATCGATTTCGAAAACTACGAAACGGCCACCGCACCTGCACAGCGGGTGGAAGTGTCCAATCGCATACCGGAACTTCTTGATTGGTCGACGCTGGAGCTGACCGAAGTCGGCTTTGGCGACCGGCTCCTAACCGTTCCTGCCGGGCAACAGCATTTTGATGCGATCGAGCAAGTCACGTACAACGGTGAGGCATTTGAGGTTCACATTGAGGCGGGCATCAACAGTTCGACGGGAATCCTGCACGTGATATTCCAATCGTTGGATCCGACTTCGCTCTTGCCGCCGCAGGTGTTGACTGGGTTTCTGCCTCCGGAAGACGGGACGGGGCGCGGAATGGGTCATGTCAGCTACGTCGCCGCACCCCGTCCGGATTTGAAGACGGGGACGGAGATCCGCAACATCGCATTGATTACCTTCGACTTCGCACAAGCGATCGCGACGAACCAGATCGATCCGCTCGACCCCAGTCAAGGAACGTCACTGGACAAAGAGGCGCTGGTTACAATCGACGCGGCCGCGCCAACCAGCGCAGTCGCGCCCCTGCCCACACGTACTGGTGAGGCCAGCTTCGACGTGCACTGGGATGGCGATGACGACGACGGGGGCGCGGGCATCGAGTCATTCGATATTTACGTGTCAGCAGACGAGGCGCCATTCCGGAAGTGGCTTACGCGCACAACCGATAGCTCCGCCGTTTTCGACGGCCAGCCAGGTGCCCGCTACTCGTTCTACAGCATTGCCCGCGACCACGTCGGCAATACGGAACAAAAGCCGCTGTCACCGGATGCCATGACAACGGTCAACCGGCCTCCCGCGGCAGCCAACCGCGAGTTCGCTTTGGACGAGGACACTCGGCTTTCGCTTCCCGCGCTGACGCTCTTGTCGTCGGCCGTTGACCCTGACAACGACCCGCTTCAAGTGGTGCCAGGTCGGCAACCGCTGCGGGGAACACTGCAGCTTGGCTCGGACGGCAGCCTCGAGTACCAACCTTTCGCAAATTCGAACGGAGAGGATCAATTCACCTTTCAAGTCACGGATGGCTACAGCTTTAGCGACCCGGCGACCGTGACTCTCGCGGTTGCGCCCGTCAACGACCCACCGCACGTGTCATCACCGGCCCCCGACATCGTGGTCGATGAAGATGCAAGCGACTGGCGAATTCAACTGGATGATCTGTTTGACGACGTCGACGACTCAAGTCTGTCGTATTCAGCGGCGAGCAGCGATGGGCAACTCGCAGCGACGTCCGTTGGTGACGAGATTCTGACGATCGCTTTCCAGCCGGACCAGTCTGGCTTGGCGCATGTGACTCTGACCGCGACGGACGCCGCGGGATCATCGGTCGCCGAGACGTTTACCGTGTCGGTGATTCCGGTCAACGATGCACCACGATCTATTGAAATCAATAAGGCAACGGTCGAAAGCAACGTCGTGGCTGCTGCAGTTGGACATCTTTCGGTCACCGATCCCGATGAGCAGGATCAGCACACATTCATTGTTGAGGATCACCGCTTTGAAATCGTCGGTAGTGAGCTGCGACTTGCTCCCGGCACTTATCTTCCCGGCGCCGACCAATCTACCCTGACGCTCCAGGTGTCGGTTCACGACAACGGCCTTCCCCCACTCTCGGCAGTGCAGGACCTGGTGATAAACGTCCTGCCGAACCCGACACCGTGGATGAATCCGCGCGCACGTCGCGACACGAACGACGACGGGATCATCTCCCCGATCGACGTACTGGTCGTTGTCAACGAGTTAAACGAACGCGATGTATCGGATCCAAGTGGCCTCCTGCCAGCCGCGAGACATGCTGACGTGATGCGCTACTACGATGTGAATGGCGACGGCTACGCCGCGCCCCTGGATGTATTGCAAATCGTCAACTATCTGAACGCGATGGCCTTGGATGCGGCAGAGGCCGAACGGTTGCTGGGAGAGTGGATCGGCGGCACCAGCGATGGACAGTTCAGCATGCGACCACAGCCCACCCCAGCCGTGAAGAAGCCGATACGGCCCGTCGAAGAGTCAGCCGACCGAGCAATGCCCGCATCAGCCGGCGCCCATTACCAACTTTGGGCGGACATTCTTGCGGCATCACCGCGCACGAGCGGTTCTACAACGAGCGTCGATGAACTCTACGCCGAACTCGACGAGACGACCGGCCTGCTCGCCACAGACCAGCTTGGGTTGCTACCGAGTTGGGAGTTTGGGGACCATGGCTGACCGAATGCGATCCGCCTCGCGGGAAGGGTTGTGTACTTCCGCGGTCCAAACACGCTTTCCACAGATGTGAATGCGATCGTCTGCGCATCTCCTGCACTCATGCCGGGCCACCGAATGCCCCGGTTTCCATGATGGCTGCGCCGGCGAGCCGGCCGCTTGTCAGGGCCCAGGCGATATGCAGGCCGTGCCCCCACAGGATCATCCCGCCCAGGCCGTTCTGGCCGACTGCGTACAGGCCCGGGATCACGCTCCCTTCGGCGTCGAGCACCTGCAGCCGGTCGTTCACCATCGCGCCGCCTTCGGTCGTCGTGAAGTAGGCTTTCACCGGCCCCAGCAGCATCCAGGGACCATCGCCCAGCGGTTCGCAGTCGACCCGGCGGCCAAACTCGTCGACGCGATCCTCGCGCGCATGGTCGTTGAAGCGTTGCACGGTCGCCATGCCCTGATGCCGGTCCAGACCCCGCCGGGCCAGCAGACGCGACAAATCGCCGTCCTGGGCCGTTACATCCGGGCGCAGGCGGCGATAGTCTTGCGTGTATGCGTAGGCAATATCGGGCGCGGTCGAGACGAAGTGCGGCCAGGCCGAATAGCGGTCTGTCAGTCGCTTATCCAAGAGAATGTAAGCGACTTTATCCGTTTGTGCCGCCACTGAAATTTCGCGTGCCGGCCACTGAGTTTCATCGACAAACCGCTCGCCCTGCTGGTTGAGCAAAATCGCACCGTCATCGAAGAGGGCCGTTTCGGGGTGCTGCCAGGTGACCAACAGGCGTTTGATGAACCGTCGCATGATCCAGGCGGGCAAACGTCGTGCGACCGCGCCGATCAGGCGCGCAGACGGCCCGCGCGTCGGCAGCCATTGTTGAAAAGGTCGCCGGCTGGAAGCGACAAACCGCAACTCCGGTCCGTAGGTGACGTCCATATTTCGCAATTCGGCCCCCATGGCCTCCGCCAGGCGGTGCCCGTCGCCACAGGCAAACGGGTTGATGCCCTCGATCGCCTCATATTGTGGTCCCTTATGGGCGGCGATCATCGCCCCTTGATTGGCATAATCGCCGGCGGCCAGAATCACGCCGCGGGTTGCGCGCCAGGCATGCGCCGCGCCGTCAACCGCGGCCTCGACCCCCACGACGCGTTGGTCCTGGCGAACCAGCCGCTGGACGTCGGCACCGCACAGGAGGCGTCCGCCCAATCGCGCCAGCTCCATCTGCATCGTGGCAATGTACGCCTTGGCGCCAGGCACGACGTTGTGCATCCGAGCGACCCGATTCGGCGGTTCGGGGCTCGGTCCGACAAACGACAGGCCCAGCGCCCGGGCCCATTCAAATGTCGTCCCCGCTTCACCGAGAAAGAACCGCCGCAGGCCAGGGTTGTTGCGGGCTTCGATTGCGGCGGGTGCGAATTGCCCGGCATCCTCGGCATGCCAAGCCGGATCGTCGTCGATGTTGGCAGCCCGCTGGAGACTGGTACCGGCCGCCGTCAGCGAACCGACGGCGATGCCGGTGGTACCTCCCGGCTGCGGTTGTTTCTCGAGCACCAGGACGCGCGCGCCGTGCTGAGCCGCAGAAATGCCGGCGGCAAGACCGCTGCCCCCGGCGCCGACGACAATCACGTCGTAGGTCTCGGGCCCGCGTTGAGGGCGTGGTGCAGTCAACGAAGCTCCCGCGAAATCAACTGGCAAACCGGAGTGCCGAACTGCTCGCGCGGATGGCGGCGTTCGGGAAAAAACAGAGGGCGTTCAAGCCTCAGCTCGACGCCCTCTGCCTTCGTGATTTGCGAACGTCGACCTCGTCAGGCCAACTTGACGTTCTCAGCGCGGGGACCTTTGGGGCCGTGTCCCTCTTCGTAATCAACGCGCTGACCTTCTTGAAGTTCTTCGATGCGAGCACCGATCAGGGCCGAGTGATGGAAGAAGATGTCCCCACGTTCGCCTTCAATAAAACCAAAACCCTTGTCCCGAACCAACTTCTTGATCGTACCCTGCGGCATGTTGAAACTCCCGTTTCGTTAGTGATAGTGTGTCCGAACGAACGCGTTGCTAATGTTCGTGTCCGCCAGGACCGTGTGGATGTCCGTGTTCAATTTCTTCCCGAGTTGCATCACGAATCTCACGAACCTTGATGTCGAAATGCAACGTCACCCCCGCCAACTGATGATTCCCGTCAACCGTGACTTCTTCGTCGTCAATCTCGACGACCGTAACAACCGTAAACTCGTCCTCGTCGGTGTTCACGCGAAATTGCATGCCCACCTCGAGGTCCTCGATGTCGTCGAATTGACTGCGGGGCACCTGCTGACGCAGACCGTCGTCGAATTCCCCGTATGCATCTGCCGGCTCGACAACGACCTGAAACTGGTCATCCGTCGCCTTGCCTTCGAGGGCGGATTCCAGACCTTCGATGATCATGCCCGCCCCATGCAGGTAGCTCAACGGTCGTCCGGCATCCGACTGATCCAGGATCTGCCCTTCGCTATCCCGCAGGGTGTAGTCAATGGCGACGACTTTGTCCTTTGCAACGACCATGGCTCGTTTCGCTGTCGATTGGATGCGACCTCGCAAGAGATCAGACTGCCGGAGCATCAGCGAGAAGAAAGTGCCCGGCATCCGGCCCCGATCGATCACGGGGACGGTCAAGCACGGTTAACCCAATCCGACAACTGCCTTTGTGAATCGATCACTCTGGTTTAGGATTCATGAAAGTGCCAGAACAATCTTCAGACCGCCGAAATCGCGCGATCCCATCCTTGAGTTCGGAGTCCGGTGGGAACCTTTAGAAGTTCCGCCATACGGGTACTTGCCTCGACCGTTATGGTGAGCGCCCGGGCGGTGTCAAGCATGAAGCGAGCAGGTGTGCAGCCGAAAACCTGACTTGCCGCCCAAATCGCGAGTCCATTCGGGCACGTGGCGAGTTGTCGCAGTGTAACGGTTTTTTCAAAGGCGAGCAAAGTAGGAGTCGGAGAATTTGTCAATGGCCCCTCTGCCGTGCCCCTTCAAGGCATCAACAAAAAACCACTTAATCTCCCTAGATCACCCATTCGCCCAGCCACCCCAGGCTCGTCAATTCGCTTCGCAGCCGTAAGGGGTGACCCTCGAGGAGAAAGCATGCACTTCAAGACTCGCATTCGATCATCTGGCCTGTCCGTGTTCTGCTACCTGGTCTTGCTGGCCGTAGCACCGGCGCAGGCGGAACGTTACTACTTGATTGGCAACTCGTTGACCTGGGACACGGTCCCATCCCGCCTGGACGGCGACGTACAGTGGCACGTCGACTGCGGCAAGAGCTTGCCCTATATCCTAGCGAACCCAGAGGCTCCCTGTGTGAAGACGTCGACCCTGTGGCCGACTGCATTGCGGGAGACGCAGTATGACATCGTTTCGGTGCAACCACACTATGGTTCCACCGTGGCGGAAGATGCGGACGTCATTGGCAAGTGGATCGCGATGCAAACGAACGCGGTGTTTGTCATCCACACAGGTTGGGCACACCACGCGAAGCGGGCCGCCGAATACGCTCGGCAAGACGCGAAGGGCAAGATGCAGCATAGCCCAGCATATATCCGCGAGCTCTTGGCGGAGCTGCGACGTCGACACCCTGACCGTCACTTCCGCCAGACGCACGCGATCGACCTGTTGGCCAAGGTCGCTCGGGACATTGCCGCCGAGCGGGCTCCCTTGCAGTCGGTTTCCGACCTGCACCGCGACAAGATCCACATGAAGCTCGACAGCGGGCGTTACCTGATGCACAACGCGATGCGGCGGGCACTCGGTCAGCCACCGTCGGGCCAGGGGTTCGAGAGTCTGGAGCCGGACGTGCGCAAGTACCTGGATTCGGTTCTGGCAACGTTGGACACCAATGAACGGTAGCGGAAACCGAGCTGCCGCTTGCAGCCCTAGACGTCCAGGTTAAACGTCTGGCAGAGGTATCGCCAAACGCGCTGGGCAACCGTGCGGTGCCCGGTGTGAATCCTGGCGATTCCGGTGGCACCGATCAGCAACAGCCCATCTTCATCATCCAAGACGGCGCTCCCCTGGTACGTCGTGCTGTGGGGTCGTTCCTGTCCCGCCTGATCGGTTTGCGTGATCAGGTCACCACCGACCTTGCTGGACAGTCGCTGGGGCGTGACCTCCATGTCCAATTGCGAGATCTCATCGATCGTCGAGCGGAACCGTTGTCCGGGCAGCGGTTCGAGCATGATGTCGACGGCTTGACCTTTTCGTACGAACTCCAGTTCGCTTTGATCGATGGCCAGAATCGCTTCCAACCGCTGTGGATCGCCGACCTGGCAGACTGGGACGCCTTCCGAGAGAAAGGCGTGGCGGTTGCTTGGCTCGAGCGGCGTGCCGGCCCACTCGGGCAAGGTCGCGGCGCCGGGCGACGGGGCGGGGATCCGCGGCGGCGTGATGATCCAACCTGCCGTCGGTGCCGAAATGGCCAGCCGTTCGGCGTCACGTTGCCGCTTGCGCAGTTGCTCGTCGCGTGCCGCCAGCGCCTCCTGGACCTCGGCAACCTCCGCCGCGGCCGTCCCATCTTCGAACGACCGCTGGAGGAGCGCCTGGCGTTTCGATTCCAGTTGTCTTTTCGCCCCGAGGATTTGGGCAACATTGATCTGTACGTCGAGACTGCTCAGCGTCACAATCGGCTGGCCATGATCGACCCACTGGCCGTCTTGCACGTGGATCGCTTCGATCGCGCCGGGGGTTTCGACGTAAACGGTGGCGGCGTCCCGCGCCTGCAGGTACAGGCTACAGGTCGTGTAGTGCGGCAGCGGCAGCAAGAATAATAACAGCAACAGCACGACTCCTCCTGCGACGCTGGCAATCATGCGTGGCGTGTTCACTTGATCCATCCTCCCTGGCACATAGAAAAACCTGCCGATCTTCCAGAGTGGCGTAATCAGCAGCCCGTAGAGTGACACCACGGCCAGTAGTTGACCGACGATCTGCAGGCCATAAGGTTCGAAGACCTGGTACAGGAACCAGAGAATGCCGAACACCACCAGCCACCGATAAGCGGCTGCGGCAATGCTGTAGATTGCAAAGAACGCCTGACGCCGCTGCGGAAGAAATGGGTCCGGCGTTTCGCTCAACCCCAGGCACCAGGCCCCCAGTTTTCGCTGCAGGATGGTGCTCGCTTTCTGTCGCAGATTGGGAATCTCGATCAGGTCAGAGAGAATATAGTACCCGTCATAGCGGAGCAGCGGATTGGCATTGAACAGCAGCGTACTTACCGAGCAGACAAACATTACATTGAAGCAAAGGTGGTTCAGCAGGCCCGGGTGGGTAAACCACCAGACGAATGTGCAGAAGGCCGCCAGCACGATTTCGACGTACATCCCGGCAGCACCAATGGCTGCCCGCTGCCACTTATTGGACAGCATCCAGGAATCGGACACATTGCAATACAGACAAGGTGTGAGGACGAGCATCATCAGGCCCATCTCGTGGCATTCGCCGCCCAGCCGTTTGCATGCCAGGCCGTGACCAAACTCGTGAAGAATTTTGGTGAGGGCCAACGTGAGGCTCAACCAGATCCAATTCTCCGCCGCAAAGAAGGCCTGGAAGCCAGGCATGCGGGACCAGAAGACGTCGAACTGGACGCCAATCAGCAACGCCGCGGACGCGGCCAGGATCAGTCCGATCAGCAAACAGGGGATCGAGAACAGCCAACCCGCGTACCGATTCATCGTCGTCAACAAGCGGTCCGGATCGAACCCTTTGAAGCGGATACAAAGGACGTTGGTGAAGGCGCCGAGTCGTTGCCGCCGGGTTGCGGCGACGTGCCGCTTGTACAACTGCCGGCCTTGACCCGCCGCATCGGAAACGACCAGTGCGCTGCGATGCAACATGGAGACGAGCTGGTGGACCTCGCGCGTCGTGATCTTCTGCGGCGCGAATCGTCGCTCGAAAGCAGCCTGGATGTCCTGCAGGCTGGCGTTCCCGTCAAGCATCTCCAAGAGCGCAAATTCTTCTTCCTCGAAGCGGTAGTATTTCTGAGCCAGGCGATCCTTCACGACCCAGTAATCGCGGCCCAGGTAGGTGTGTCGATCGACGGCCAGGTCGCGCCGCATCCGCATTCGCAGCGGTCGCGTCGCACCGGAAGCCAAGGATTGCGTAGCACTGCTCATTTCACCATCCGCGCGTCAGGCCGCGTTGCCGGCGGGTCCGGTAGTGGCCCCAGCGGCCAGGGGTCGAACGAAATACCACGTGCATCCCCTCATTCCAAGAGCCGCTCAGCCAACCGCCCGGCGCGGGACGCTGCTCCCGCCCGGCGCGGGACTCTGCTCCGGCTGAAATGCGTGGCGCTTTCGGCAAGTTCACCGCGAACGATTGCGGCACAGTGACTTGCGCTGATTGGTTGTTTGCTCATACGTGATCCTGGCCAACGGACTGCGGGAATTGTCATGCATAGCATGACCTACTGAACTGAGAAAACCGTGCGCTAACGAAGCTGTGTCGTAGACCAACGAGGCCTGTCGCGTGCAAACACGGTGTACGCAATTTGACTCAACTTCAAAGTTCTTTCCGCGTAAATGACGATCATCCGAGTTCGCTCGTGACTGGCCCGAGCCCCAGCCGCCCTACTCCGTTTGCACCGTCATCCGCGCGTTCATACCTGGGCTCAATAACCAATGTCCGTCACGCTGACGGTTTTCGACTTCGGCCCGAATCCGAAAATGGTTGCCGGCCTGGACCAGGGGGCTGATAAACGTAACTTTGCCCGCAAACCGCTCGATTTCTCCCCGAGCGCGTTGGACGTGGACGATCACGGGTCGGTCGCTCAGATCGGCCGGGTTGAAGGCGTTCCCGTCAATGAACCCGTCAACCCGCAGCCGGTCCATCCGTACCACGCGGACGACCGGTTCGCCTTTGTCGACCCATTCACCCTCCTGCTTCTGAACGTCGATGACGACACCCTTGAACGGCGCGTTGATCTGTCGCCGCAAGATGTTGTCTTCCGCGCTGAGGACGGCGGCCTGCTGGACATCGGCGGTCATCTGGGCGACACGCAGGTCCAGCTTGCTGCGATCGATCTGCAATTCGGCCCGGTGCCTGGCGAGCCGTTTTCTGCGAATCTCCGACATCGGAATGACACCGGACGACTTGCGGTTGATCTCCAGGTCCTGAGTTAGCTCGGCATCGGCGAGTTCAAACGACTTCATGGCAAAGCGCACTTCGATATCGTCATCGGCCCGCGTTTGGGCGGCGGCCCGTTCGAGTTCGGCTGCCGTCTTCTGTAGCTGTGCCTGGCGGTCGTCGATCTGCGCGAGCAGGTCGCCGGCCGCCACAATGTCGCTTTCGCGGACGTCAACGCGCACCAACCTCCCGGCCTCCTGCGCCGGGACTTCGACATCCTGGATCAGAAAGACCTGGCAATGCTCGATGGTCGCCTGGTTCGGGGAGGCGGGTGTGGGATAACCCGATTGAGGCAGCGGGCTGCCCATGGCGATCGTCAGCAATAGGGTCAAGGTTGTGGAACGCATGCAGTACCTCCGATTTTCACTTGCACCGTCGAGCCGGGTGGGCGGCGCGACCAGCGCCATCCGTCATCGCCGGGTTGCGACGCGTCGCGCCGTCAGATCCAAAACAGGATCTTCGTCTGAATGGTTTCGAACAACTCGCGAAAGACCACGTAGCCAATCGAACGTTGGCCACAGTACACCTTGGCGGTGACCGTCGTGTCGCTGCGCAGTTCGGGCAGTTGTTCCTTGTCGATCGAGACACGAATCGTCACGACGTTGCCGGCTTCGCCTTGGACTTCGGCCGTGCGATGAATGTCGGTCACCAGGCCTTCAAATTCCAGTCCCGGATGGGACGACAGGATGAACGTCACCGGCAGCGGCTGCGAACTCTCCTGGACGGCCCGCGAGACATGCCCCATGCGTTTCTCGGGCATGCTCAGTTCCAGCTCCCAATCGCCCGCGGGCTCGACAATCGTCATCAAGGCACGGCCGGTCTGAACGGGTCGGCGCAACAGCAACTCGCGGACGCCCCACGTCACGACCTGACCCGGCGTCTCCGCTCGGATCGTCAGCAAATCCTGCTTCTGACGGTGCAGGATCAATTCGCGGTCAATGCTTTCGGCAACCTGCTTGAGCTCCAGCAGTTCGCCTCCCAGACGATTCTGATCTGCCACCGTCAGCCGTCGATCGTCAAGTTGGGCCCGTTGGATTGCACGAATTCGTTCCTGGGTGGTCCGCTTTCGGCCCACCAGGTCGGCGATCTGAACCTCCAATTCACTGTTCTTCATCTGGACCAGCGGATCTCCCGGCTCGACGAACTGTTCGTGCTCGACAAACACCTCCTCGATGACGCCGTCCAGGCGAGCATAGATTTCGTGACGGGCGGACGGCTGCAACTTGCCGGGCGATGCCAACTCGAAGTCCGCCGGTACGAGGAGCAGGGCGAGCACCACGCCGGCCAGCGTTGCGGCGGCCAGGGCCACCTTGGGAAGATGCCTCGCTTGCGTCACCCACTTGGCTTTGCCAAGTGCACGCCACAGCGGCAGGAGAAACAGGCCTTCATGTTCCAAGGCGTTGGCCAAGGCAGACGCACTATGCTGGGCGACCAACTTGACCCGTTCCGTCTGCCCGTCTGCGACCGCAAAATCCCCCATTTGCTCGACAACCAACGCCCCCAACACGTCGCGCGACTCTTCGTCGGGCCCTTCGCCCTCCGGCTCCTGGTCGTCCGGTGAGTCGGCCGGGCGGACGAGCGGGATTACGGCGACCATCGTGGCGTGGGACTGGTCAACATACTGCTGCAGCGGCTCGTCGATCTGGGGCGGGACATCCTCGGAATCACCGGCGTGCCATAGCGGCCGCTTCCCGGCCACGACCGCCGTGGCCAGTGTGCCCAGGCACCGGACTTCCTCCGCTCGGCGATCCAACGTATCAAGCCCGCTGACGGCAATCACTTGTTGGGTGTTGCCACGGCGGAGCGTCAAACTAACCCGATCGCAGCGGATCAGCCGCCGGCTCTCATTGACAATCGTGTAGGCCGTCTGCTGGACACTCAGCCCCGCATGGACGTGTCGAATGAACCGTTCGAGACTTTCCCAGAGGGCCTTCGTATCGCCCAACTGACGCAACTGGCGACTCTTGAGAAACTCGTTGGCCAGATCGGCCATCTGCACGAGGAATCTGAGGTAGCCCCGTTGTGTCGTCGGACCACCACCACTGCGTTGAAAGATCTCGACGACGCCACGCGGTTCGTCCTCGACGCGGAGGCAAGCCAGGACCAGCAGGTGATTGGTCGGATTCCCAGCTTCGTCATCGCCCGTCGATCCGGACTGCGGAGGCACAAGCGTCGGTTGACCGCTGGCCAGCACGTTCTGCAGCAGCAGCCCGTGCCGTCGCTGGTTCTCCGGCTGGTCGACCAAGGTCTCAGTCGGCAGATTCACGTGGTATTGGAGCCGCAAGCCGCCATTGCTCTCGACCGTCCAGAGGGCGCCGCCCGAAGATGCCAGCGCTTGCACCACCCGGCGAAGAAAAGCCTCGTAGTACTCGTCCAACGGCATGTCGGTCTGCGAGAGCTGCGTGATCTCCTGAACCAGCGTACGAATCTCGTTCTTCGTCTGTTGGATCAAGGCCGGGTTCACGCCGGTGCCATCGGGCGCAGGAGGTGCGGCGGCGCCGTTGAGCGGCAGGTTGAAGTGCGATGGAGAATCGGTTGGCCCGGCGGTACTCATGTCAGCCTATTCGACGAAGGAGCGAAACCCGTGAACACGCATCGAGGCGCAATCCCGCTTCTTACCATCGGTTGCCGGGTCGGGCCGCCTGTCGTCAAAATCGCTAAAACCGTTAAACCTTGACAAGTGCGGGCAGTCCTCCGCCCGGTCCGAACCGCATTCAGCAGAGCTCGAACCTGGTGCGGATGATTCATGGAACGAACAGCTGCTCAGTGCAAGTCGTTGTTTCGCAGTCGTTTGCGGTGAACTTACCCAACCCGCCGCAGATTTCAGCCGGGATGCGTTCGCCCCGGTTGCTTCGCCCACCGCGCGACGATCGTCGCGCGCCTCAATGATCGTGCGGCGGATGCGCCCTTCAGCCGGCAGGCATCGCTCCGCCCCCTGCGCGGCTCCTTGCTATTGGCCTCCCAGCCTGTTTAAATATTGCAGCTCAATACTGCATGATTCCCGGCCGACTGATGATCGGGCGCAACGCTCGTGATCGGGCACGACTCTCGGCCGCCACGGCGGTAGGCAATCGACGGACGGTGAGATGACGTGGATTCCAGAGCCGGGGTCTTTTGGCAGACGAACCCGCCTCGCCAAAAGTATCAGACCATTCCAATTCAGCGAGACTTTTCGATGTCGCACTCCTGGACTCCACGCGCCGACCGCACCTTCCTGCCACGCTCTCGCAAGGCTCGCTTGAAGAGACGCCGGCTGTTCCTGGAAGCACTTGAAGATCGACATTTGCTTGCTGCCGGCGACGCAATCTCTTACCTTTCGACATCCACGAGCGGCCTGGTCGACGGCATCACGTACCGGAACGAAGATATCCTGGCCTTCGACAATACCCAGGCGCCCGGCAGTCGGTGGTCGCTGCACTTCGACGGATCGGATGTCGGCTTGCGCACGGCAGACATTGACGCGCTGCATGTCAACGATGACGACTCGATCCTGATGAGCTTCAGCTACCCCACTTATGTGCGAGGGCTGGGGCGTGTTGACGATTCAGACATCGTCAAGTTCACGCCGACTTCCCTCGGTGACTCCACCAGCGGCCTCTTCGAGATGATGTTCGACGGTTCCGATTTCGGCCTGACCACATCCGGCGAAGATATCGACGCGATCAGCATTGCCCTGGACGGCCGTTTGATTGTCAGCACCCTGGGAACTGCGGACGTCAACGGGATTGCAGGCAGTGTTGCAGGCCAGGATCTGATCGCGTTTGCGATCACCGGCACCAGTGGTGCGGAAATCACGGCGGGAACCTGGGCGCTGGAGTTCGACGGGTCGACCGGCGGCCTGGAGTCATCATCGGAGAATCTTGTCGGCATCGATCGGCTCGAGAACACCGAGACGGCCTTGGTGACGCGGGGTAATTTTTTGATCCCGGTCCTGGCCGGTCAAGCAAACGACATCTTTAGCTGCCAAACGGCGGCCGGTTGTTCCGGGCCGGCTCTTTTATTCGATGGCGACACGCAGGGTCTTGAATTCGCAAGGCTGGACGCGATCTCCATTGATTTCATCAACTTCGCGCCGGTCATCACCACGCCGCCGGATACGCCGGCGGCCGTTGACGCGCCGGAAAATCAAACCGACGTCATTGACCTGCAGGCGTTCGACGTCGAAGACGCGGAAGGTGCGGGCCTCACTTACTCCGTGAGCGGCGGGGCCGATCAAGCACATTTCAGCTTGCAAACAAACACCGGCATCGTGACGTTTCTCGCACCTCCCGACTTCGAGAATCCAGCGGACACAGGCGGTGACAATGGGTATGACATTCAGATCACCGTGACCGATAGCGGCGGCCTGATCGACATCGTCGACTTGACGGTCAACGTCACCGACGTCAACGACGCGCCTGTCATCACCAGCGACGGCGCCGGACCGAATGCGGCCGTCAACGCCGCCGAAAACCAGACCGACGTCACCACCGTCACCGCAACCGACCAGGACGTCCCGGCCCAGACGCTGACCTACACCATCACCGGCGGTGCCGACCAGGCAAGCTTCAGCATCGGCGCTGCCACCGGCGTCCTCACATTCAACGCCGCGCCCGACTTTGAGAATCCGACCGACGCCGGAACAAACAACGTCTACGACGTCCAGGTCACCGTCACCGACAACGGCGCACCCAATCTCGCCGACGTACAGAACATCGCCGTCACCGTAACCGACGTCAACGACGCGCCCGTCATCACCAGCGACGGCGCCGGACCGAATGCGGCCGTCAACGCCGCCGAAAACCAGGCCGACGTCACCACCGTCACCGCAACCG
>JAUIGN010000064.1 GCA_030430075.1 bacterium | reverse complement strand
TCTTACGGCCGCCAAGCCGAGCGGCCTGCAGCCACTCTGCGCCCAAAAGACACTTGCCGCACTCACTACGCAACTCCTACCCCACCGACAGGTCAGGTCGCCGCAAACCACTACGCAACCGGCTCCCGTGACTGACCCGCCGATCGAGGGTTGGCTGCGGCAGGGGAGGGGAGATGCAGCGGATCGCGGCAGCAGGCAGTTCCCAGGCGAGAGTCGCCCGCATTCCGTCATCCGCGGCATGACCTGCGGGTGGGCTCAAAATGCCTGCCGCTCATCGATTGGTGACTTGGAGCCGCTTCCGCTTTGTCAGCCCCGATTCGTGGCTCAGTGCAACCCGTACCGGTTCATCTTGTAGTGGAGCGTTCTGACGCTGATTCCCAGGGCCGTGGCCGTTTGTTCGCGGTGGCAGTCATGAGCCGCGAGGGCGGCTTGGATGGCCCGTCTTTCGGCGGCTTCCGTAACTTCGGCCAGCGTGCCGGTTTCGCTGCCTGTCGACGAGGCAGCCTGGGTGAGTTCGGCCGGCAGGTCGCTGGTCGTGATCATCTCGCCGGCGACCGTGACGACCAGACGTTCGATGACGTTCCGCAGTTGCCGAATGTTGCCGGGCCAACCGGCGGCGGCGAGGACCTGGAGCGCGTCGGCATCGATGCCCTTGTGGGGACGACGGTGGCGTGTGCAGAAGTGATTGAGGAAATGGTCCGCCAACAGGGGAATGTCATCGCGCCGCTGTCGCAGTGGGGGAACATCGATGGGCACGATGTTCAAGCGATAGAAAAGGTCCTCACGAAACGTGCCGTCGTCGACCAGTTGGCGGATATTGCGGTTGGTGGCGGAAACGATGCGGGCGTCGGACTCCAGGAGTGTCTCGCCGCCAACGCGAGCGAACTGGGCGGTCTCAAGAACCCGCAGCAAATCGACTTGACTCTTCGCCGGAATCTCCGTGACCTCATCCAGAAACAGGGTTCCACTCCTGGCAATTTCGAAACAGCCCGGTTTCTGTCGCGACGCGCCGGTGAATGCGCCCTTTTCGTGACCGAAGAGTTCGCTTTCCAGCAGGGACTCCGGCAGGGCTCCCAGATTGACGGCGACGAACGGACCGGTCGAACGATCACTGAGATCGTGGATTGCTCGTGCGATCAGCTCTTTCCCCGTGCCACTCTCCCCTTGAATCAAGACGGTCGCATCGGTGTCGGCGACTTGCCTGACCTGGGTCAAGACATCCTTGAGTGCTCGGCAATTGCCGATGATGCCGGAGACCTCGCCGATCTCTGCGAGCTTATCGCGGAGCTGCTTGTTTTCGGATTGCAGATGATGATGTTCGCGGGCCTTGGCAACCTGCTGGCGAATCAGGTTCAGATCGACCGGTTTGGTGATGAAGTCGAAGGCGCCGCGGCGCATCGCCTCGACCGCCGTTTCCACGGTGCCGTGGGCCGTAATCACGATGACGGTCGTGCCGGGTTGCCGGCCGCGGACGAGCGACACGAGTTCCAGGCCGTCACGATCGCCCGGCAGGCGCACGTCGGCGATGACGAGTTGATAGCGGCCGGTGTCGAACTGGTCGAGTGCTTCGTTCACGGTGCCAGCCGTGTCGATCCGGCTCGCTTCTTTGGCCAGACCCTTCGCCAGACCCGAGCGAATGTTGGGCTCGTCATCGACGATCAAGATGTGAAAGTCGTCATCCATGCAGGCTACTCGGAGGTCTGCGGAACATTGGCATTGATCGGCAGCGTGACCTCGAACGTCGTTCCCTGCGGCGATGTCTGAAACTCGATGCTGCCCTGATGCTGCCGGATGATCTTGTCACAGAGGGCGAGTCCCAGCCCGGTTCCGCCCCCCTTGGTCGTAAAGTAGGCGTTGAAGATCTTGTCCTGCAGCTCGGCCGGGATTCCGGTTCCTGTGTCGATCACGTCAATTCGTACCTTCTCGTTTTCCCGGTGTGCCTTGACGGTGAGCGATCCACCTGCCGGCATGGCTTCTAATGCGTTGAGCAACAGGTTGAGCAATACTTGTTCCAAACGGACGCGATCGGCGACGATCGGCGGAATCCGGTCGTCGGGAAGGTGCAGGTCGACCGTCACTTCTTCCCGCTCTGCCGATGGCCGGACCAGTTCGACCTGGCGCCGGATCAGCTCGAGTAGATCGATTTCCGCGAGATTCAACCGGTCGATTGACGCGAAATCCCGAAAGCCCTCCAGGACGCTGCCGATGCGGGCCACCTCGGTGCGTAGCACGTCGAGCATCTGGTGGGTCGAGTCGGTCGCGTGATCGCCGCCGATCTCTTCTTCCAGCAGTTGGACATGCAGGGAGAGGGCCGCGAGCGGGTTCTTGATCTCGTGATGCAGGCCGGCCGCCAGTGACCCGAGCCCCATGTAACGCTCCATCCGCCGCATGCGGTCTTCGATCAGGACACGCGCCGTCACATCGCGAAGCTGCAAAACGTTGCCGATCTCGTTGTCTTCCCGGTCGCTGAGCAGCTGGCAAAAGGCCCGCAAGGTACGAATTGCCCCGTTGACGTTGACCTTGAAGTCGCGAATCATCGCGACGGATTTCTTGACTTGCCATTCGTCCCGGAAACGATCGAGGGCCACCTGGGAAGAGAGTTTGCCCAACGGCTGGCCGACGCAATCGTCGGACGTTTCCAAAAGCTCCAGGCCGCGGCGATTGATGCTGGTGACGTTGCCGTCGGCATCGGTGGTGATGACGGCCTGGTCCATGCTGCTGAGAATGTCCCCCGCCAGTGCCTTGAGATCGCGGAGCGACTCCTGAGACGAGCGATACGCACGCGATAGCAAGACGACGGCGATTCCTGTGACGACGACGTTGAGGACGACCAGAATCGTCAGCCGAAACTGCCAACGCAGCTCTCCTTCCAGATCCTCCGCCGTTGTCACCGCTTCTTCAGGTAACTGACTGATCAGGTTGTGGACGATCTCCTGCTCGCGCAAAAAGTCGACCATTACCCAGATCGTGACCGCCAGTGCGGCCCCGCTGAGCAGCAGCAGACCCACCACGGCAAGTTTGTAAGTCTTGTCCGTCTCGTTGGATTGAACTCGGAACATGGGCTTTCCAGCGGGACGGGGTGAAGTAGGGTGACGGGATAGATCGTGGGGCGGCGCGTCACGGGACCGAGCAACGGCAGGTCGACCCCGGTGACGCGCGCCGGCGTGGCCGAACGGCAATCACGACATGGTCGCACGCCAGCACGACCTCAACAACTCACGTCTCTGCAAGGATTTGCACGATAAGTGCAAGGTTTTTCATGGGATTGGTCCAATTCGCCTGCCGATTCAATCCGAATAATCGATAGGAACCGATCCACCCCCCCACTTACTTTGCAGGGTTACGTCCATGAACCGCTACGCAATACCCATCCTTGTGCTGGTCATCGGAATTGCCGGCCCGCTACGGGCCGAGACACGTACCGACATGTCCATGCAGTCCAGGATGCGGTCCCTGGAGGCGGAGATGGCGTTGCTGCAGCAAGCGATCGGCGATACGCCGGTCGCACCCGCCAGCCACGGGATGTCGTCTGCGGACGGCAGTGATTTTTACATGAACGACTACCTGCCCGACAACTCGGGTTACTGTCGGCAATTCCCGACGGTGAAGGTCACGGGGTTGTTTCAAGCGGATGCTGGTTGGGTTCACCAGGATGTCGGCAATCGGATTGCCGTCGGCGATGTTCAGGATGGAGCGGACTTCCGCCGAGCACGACTCGCCGCGACGGGTGACGTCGCGGAGAACGTTGGTTTCATGGTCGAGTTTGATTTTGCTTTTCCCGGTCGCCCATCCTTCATGGACGTTTGGCTGGAGGTTCGGGATACGCGTTTGCTGAACAACGTCAAGATCGGGCATTTTCGCCAGCCGATTGGGTTGGGTGGATTGACGAGTGTGAAAGAGTTGACGTTTGTTGAGCGCGCGTTGCCATTCGCGTTTCTTCCCTTCCGCCAGATTGGCGCCATGACCTCGACCGTCAACGACGAACTGGGAACAACCTGGGCGATCTCCGGATTCCGGTTTCCGACCGACGCGTTTGGTGGCCAAATCGGGGACAATGGGGGCTACGGGATGGCAACCAGGTTGACAGGGATTCTCCTGGAAGGCGATAACGGCTCGATCCTCCACCTCGGCGGCGCCTACAGCTTGATTGACCCCGCCAATGATGCCGTGCAGTACCGGAGTCAACCGGAGTTCTTCATCGCGGAGACGGGTGGTGCGGCCCTCGTGCCGATTGGCGTCCCTTCCGCTGTGCCTCCCTTTGTCGATACCGGTGTGATTGCGACCAATACGGCCAACATCATCGGTGGGGAGCTCGCCGCGACCCACGGCCGGTGGCACGCTCAGGCGGAAGTCCTTTACGCGCTGGTCCACCGCATCGGTGCGTCCAACGTGGCGTTTTCGGGCGCCACCGCGCAGGTCGGCTACATCCTCACCGGCGAACATCGCCCCTACAACCGCGGGGCCGGTGTCCTGGGCCGCATCGTGCCGGATAATAACTTTGGTCATTTTGGTTGCGGCGCATGGGAGGTCGCGGCCCGCTGGTCGATGCTCGACCTGAACGACGCTGACGTGCGGGGAGGGCGACTGAACACCACCACGCTGGGGCTCAACTGGTACCTCAACAAGTACACCAAGTTTCAGTTCAACTACATTCACGCGTTCTTGGACAGCCCTGTCAACGGCGATAGCGATGCCGACCTGTTCGTCGGGCGTGCACAGGTTGACTTTTGATCGTCCGATCTTCTACGGCTTCGCACGCGGCAGCATCGGCCGGTTTCGTCGAGTTGCGGTACGATGTTTGCGTTACGATGTTTGCGTACGGTATGGTGAACCTGTGGTCGCCTGTTGAGCACTCGACTTACGAGTCTCCCGGTTCATCGTCTCACGCAACATGACATGAGGAGAACGGTCATGCCTGTCACGACCCATTCCATCGAGTTTGAAGCCAGCGCAGTATCCAACGTGGTGCACCTGAAGGTCTCCGGCAAGCTGACCAAGGACGACTACGACGTCTTCGTGCCGGAACTGGAAAGGTGGATCGAGCAGCACGGCAAGATACGGATCCTTTTTGAAATGTCGGACTTTCACGGCTGGACCGTGGCAGCCGGCTGGGAAGACACCAAACTGGCCTTCAAGCACTTCTCGGATATCGAGCGGATCGCGCTGGTCGGCGACAAGGCTTGGGAGCAGGGAATGGCGATCTTCTGCAAGCCGTTTACCGCGGCCCGCATCAAGTACTTTGACCACAGCCAACATGACGCGGCCCTTGAGTGGATCGGCGGCTGACGTTCGCTTGGCAGTGGCCAATGCGGTCTCAGGAACGGTTAATCAGTGACGTTCGGGACGGTGGAGAGAAGGCGACTTGCGGCGGTAAGCATTTGGCCGTATGGCCGTTCCGTTGTTCCGTAATTCCGTTGTTCCGTTGTTCCGTTGTTCCGTTGTTCCGTTGTTCCGTTGTTCCGTTGTTCCGTAGGTCATGCTGTGCATGACGTCCGGTTAGTGGAACGGGGCGTGGAGACCTTCGGTCGGCGGTTTCGGCGGGGTCGGAGACCCGCGCCGAGCAGGGGTGCGCGACCCGCGCCGAGCAGGGGTGCGCGACCCGCGCCGAGCAGCGCGCGCCGAGCAGCGCGTGGCGAGCAGCGCTTGGTGGCCTGCGCCGAGAAACGTGTCGGGCGGAGACTTCAAGTTCGGCTCAACCTTTTCCGGAACCGGAGCACGCTGAAGATCAAGACGAGGGCGCCGCAGATGGCCAGCCCGGCGATGGATGGGATCAGGTCCAGGAAGTCGGCACCTCGAAGGACGATGCCGCGGAGAATCTCGATAAAGTACGTCACCGGAATCGCGAAGGTGGCCAGGTAGATCGGCAGGGGCATTTCGCTGCGCGGGAACATGAATCCCGACAGCAGCACCGACGGAAGCATGATGATGAAGGCAAACTGAATCGCCTCGAGTTGCGTCTTGGCCAGCGTGGAAACCAGCAAGCCAAGGCTCAGGGAACAGGCCATAAACAGCATCGACAGGACCAGGAGGAGGGGAACGCTGCCGTTGATCCCGATGTCAAACAAGTAGATCATCACGGTCAGGACGATCAGCATTTCGACAAAGCCAACGATGGCGTACGGCAGCAGTTTTCCCAATACCAGTCCGGTCCGGCCGACCGGGGTGACGAAGAGCTGTTCCAAGGTGCCGAGCTCTCGTTCGCGGACGATTGCAAACGACGTGAGAAACAGCGTCACCAGTTGCAGAATGATGCCGACCAGTCCGGGGACGAAGAAGTGCGAGCTTTCCAGGTCGGCGTTGTAGAGCATTCTGGAGCGCACTTCGATCGGGAGGGCGAAGTGTCCCGAGGCATCGCGGGAGGGAGCCACTTGCAGCGAATCGGCACGGGTGCGAGCGATCTGTAGCGCCAAGTTGACGCCCAATAACTGGGCCGTGTTCTGCGCCGTCGTGGCAACTTGCGAGTCGCTACCGTCGATCAAGACCTGGACCTGGGCTTGTTCTCCCAACAGCAAGCGGTCCGAGTAAAAAGGGGGAATCCGCAAACCTACCTTCGCCCTGCCGGAGGTCAGTTGCCGGTGAAACGATTCGGAGTCGTGGACCTGGTCGACCAACTTGAAGCGTCGCGTATTGACGAATGCCGCCACCAGTTCACGCGATGGCTGCCGACCATCCAGGTCAAACACGACGAGCGGGATATTTTCGATTTGCGTCTCGATGGCATAACCGAAGATGATGGTCTGCATCACCGGCACGACCAGCATAAAAAAGATCGTGCTTGGTTGGCGGCGAATGTGAAAAAACTCTTTGACCAGGATGGCCCAGAGCCCGTTCAGCGTGCCGCGGGAATTACCTTTCCGTACTATTGCTGCCGCCGGCGAGTCTGCCGCTGCCGCCGGCGAGTCTGCCGCTGTCGCCGGTCGCTGCCCAGCTTGAGAATCGCCGGGCTGCGTCTGCCGGGCGGCTACTGCCGGCGCCGCCTCGCTCGAATCCAAACCTTCCTCGGCCTGACGCTGTTCTGCCTCATTGGTCAGCGTCACGAAGACGTCTTCCAGCGAGGGTGGGATCTGGCGGGCCTCCAATTCGTCCTGCGCCACTGCCAGTTGCCGATGCAGTTCGGAGGGGGCGACGGAATCGTCCAGCAGGGCATGGATCGTCTCGCCGAACAAGGTCGCGTCGCGCACACCGTCACAGCCGCGCAGTAAGATAAGCTTCTCGGTGGGAGCGGGGACCCGTAGCTCGTACCGCGTCGTTCCCGCCGGCGTTACGTCCGGGAGCGCCTTGAGTTGGTCCGGCTTGCCCAGGACCAGCAGCTTGGACAAGTAGATGTAGCCGACGTCGGTGCACCGTTCGGCCTCGTCCATGTAGTGAGTGGTGACGAACAAGGTCACGCCGCGGCCCGACAGTTCGAACAGCAAGTCCCACAGGTGCCGCCGGGCGACCGGATCAATGCCGGCCGTTGGTTCGTCGAGAAACAGCAAGTCGGGTTCGTGAATCAGCGCGCACGCCAGTGCCAGACGGCGCCGCCACCCGCCGGAAAGCGTGCCGGCAAGCTGTTCGGTCTGCCCCTGCAGCGATGTCAGTTCCAGCACATCGGCCCGCCGCTCGTCAAGCCGCTGCGCATCGAGCCCGTAAATGCGACCGTAGAAATCGATGTTCTCACGGACCGACAGATCGGCGTAGAGGCTGAATCCCTGGGACATGTAGCCAACTTGCGACTTGACGCTTTCCGCGTCGCCATAGGCGTCAAATCCCAAGACCGTTGCCGCACCGGCAGTGGGCGGCAAGACACCCAGCAGCATGCGGATGATGGTCGATTTGCCGCTTCCGTTGGGGCCCAACAACCCAAAGATCGCACCGCGTTCGACGTCGAAGCTGACGCGGTCCACCGCCACGAGGTCGCCAAAGTGCCGCGAGAGTTGCCGAACGTCAATGACCGGTTGGCTCATGGTGCGTCACCGAGGGGATCGAGCCAGATGTCGGCGGTCATGCCGGGCCGGATTGCGTTGCCGGCGTCGTCCAACATCACCTTGATGCGATAGACCTGTTTGGAACGCTCTTCCGGCGTCTGCACGTTGCTCGGCGTAAATTCCGCTTGCCTGGCGATGAAGCTTACTTCCCCCGTGAAGCGGCGGTTCGGAAAGCTGTCGACGGTGACGCGCAAACGGCTGCCGACCCGGAGGGCGACCCGGTTTTGCGGCACGTAGGCCCGCACCCAACGATGGCGGTGATCGATGATCGACATGACGGGTGCGCCGGCCCCCACGATGTCGCCCGGCTGCAGGTCGAGCGAATCGACAACGCCGGCCAACGGGCTCCTGATGACCAGCTCTTCCTTTTGTCGCCGGATCGCTTCCAGGGCCGCCTGTGCCGCATCGCGAGCCGCCTTCGCTTGCTCGATGTCTTCCTCGCGGTACCCGTTCGTTGCGAGCTGCCAGGCCTGCTTGGCCTCCTCCAAGGCAGCCCGGGCTGCCCGGATATCTTCCTCTCGCGTGCCGAGTTCCAGCAATTCCAACTCGTTCTCGCGAACCACCCGCATCGCGCGCGCGCTTTCCAAAACCTGCTTGGTGCGATCGAACTCCTCGGCGCTCACCGCATTGTCGCTCAGCAGGGCCGAATGCCGCTTGAAGAGCTGTTCGGCAAGCATCAATTCTGCCAGGGCCGCTCGCAGTCGTGCCTCGGCCGCCTTCACTTCCTGGTCGCGCGGCCCGGCTTCGAGCAAATCGAGCCTGGCTTGGAGTTGGTCGCGATGGGCCTCGGCCTGCGCGATCTCTTCCGGGCGAAGACCCTTGACCAACCGCTGGTACTCGGATTCTCTCGCCGCCAGCAAGCGAGCTGCCTCATTTTCTCGTTCCAGCAGGTCGAACGGCTCCAATTCCACCAGCCCCTGATCGGCCGTGACTTTCTGCCCCTCTTCGACAAATACCCGGGCCACGCGTCCGCCGACGCGCGAACCGAGCCGGATCTCGTCGGCCTCGATAAATCCCGAAACACGATTCTCCGCATGTCGCAGCGGGCTGTAGACAATCAGGCCGACCAGGATCAAGACAACAACCGAGATGATCAGGAGACGTCGGATCATGGCATGTTCCGGGACGGCGATCGGGCGGAGAGACAAGGCGCGCCAGCGACAAGGACTCACACCGGCCAATCGTAGGCCGTCAGAGCCGCCTTGACTAGATTGGCGGGAGCGTCCGATCGGGCCGCGTGGCCAGGGGCGAGACGTCTTCGATCGGCAAGAATGCGTTCCTATCCGGGTTGTAGGCGAAAACTTCGCCGGTCTCAAACTTGTAGACCCAACCGTGTAGTTTCAGGTCACCGCGCCCGACGGCGGCGGCGACGGAGGGGTGCGTCCGCAAACTTTCCAGCTGGACGAGCACATTCTCTTCTACGGTCAGCGTCAGCCGTTTCGCGGGATCCGTCAAGTGCGCGTAGTTTTCCTTGACGATTCGTCGCGTCGCTTCGGCATGCTCCAGATACGCTCGGACCGCCGGCATTTCTTCGACGGACCGCGGGTCGAGCAGCCCGGCCATCGCACCGCAGTGCGAATGACCGCAGATGATGATGTCGCGGATCTTCAGGGCCATCACCGCGTATTCGATCGTGCACGCCTCGCCGGCAAAGACGCTACCGTACGGCGGGACAATATTTCCGGCCGTCCGTTGAATGAACAATTCCCCCGGTTCGGTCTGTGTCAGGCGGCTCGGATCGATCCGCGAATCCGAGCAAGTAATAAACAGGGCCAGCGGATTCTGACCCTCGGCCAGCGTCTCAAACAGCTTCTGGTCCTGACTGAACGATTCGCGCTGAAACCTGTGGATTCCTTCAACGAGTTTCTGCATTGCGGATTCCTGATGTTGGTCGCATGCGGGGAGTGCAGATGGTTGCACCTGGTCTGCAAACAATTGCACGTTCGATTCGCCCGGATTGTATCGGTTTGGGTTGTGTATTGCTGCGCGGGGATCTGAGACAGCCCCAATCGGGGCAAATTTGCAGGAGGCGGCCACCAGCGGGCGCAGGCGGCCACGGTGTGTCGAGGGAAATGCCGGGGCCGGCGAGGTCCAATGGCACGCGGCATGCATCTGTTGCCGACTCACCATCCGATGTGTCCAGCGACCGCCGCGAGGCTCGGCATGGAAGGCCAATTCGCTTCACTCCAGCACACCACGGGGAAACGCCGTGCCCGCCGCGGAACTTGCCGACGACGCCGTTGCCAACAGCAGCCCGCCTGCTCGATCAGTGCGGCAGGTGATTGAGCGGGCGGCGCATCTGCTGCCGACACAAGGCCCGATCGAGGTCTTTGTCCATCACAACACGCTGCATGCGTTCGAGGAACAGCCGTTTCACGAGGCGGTCAAGTCCGGATTGGCCCGCTTTGGCGCCGAACCGTACTTCAATGAAATGGAATACCGGCGCCTCTACCTGGCGGGACGCATCACCGACATCGACCTGGAGGCCGTCATCCAGGATGATCTGGGTGAGCGAGCCAACGAACCGATTGATGGGTTGGGAACGCGGTGCGAAATCCGCTACGCGATGCTGCGTCATCCATTGCACATCGGTCCGGACGCGGAGTTGCGGTGGGTCGTCGCGGAAACGGACGCCCTGCAACGGTTCCGCGAGCAGACCACGAACATCAATCGCTCGCGCATCGTCTCGGCGGCCAGGAAGTGGGTCGCCGATTCCGACAGCGTGACGGGAGCGGCCGCCGAACTGCGTGGACTGGTGGAGAAGTTTGGCCACGATTCCGGCAAGTGGACCGATGCGGCCTGGGAGTCATTCTCGCTGCACCTGCTCTGGCGGACCTGCCTCAATGGCGTTAAGTCCGCAACATCCGCGGGCGACACGAAAGCCTACGTACGTCCCCGTGATCTGTTGCTGCATGCCACCGGCGACGATATCGACCGCAACGTCCACGAGTTGCTGATTCGATTTTGTGCCGCGTATGTCGACCAGGGCTACTCCGACTGGCTGTTGCCAAACCGCGACCGGGGTTTCTTCGAGTCGTTTGTCGCCCTCTATTCCGCTCGCTCAGTCGGACTGGACCGGTGGTTGCGGCGACTGCCGGAGGAACTGCGTTCGCTGCGCGACAGCAACGCGACGGCCGAGCAGGCGATCGAGGTATCGCTGGACGAACTTGGGATCGCCGAGCCCGATCGGGAAGAGTTCATCGCGCAGTCACTTCTCGCATTGGGCGGCTGGGCAGGCATCATCTGGCAGCTCGAGTCGGGCGTGGATTGGGTCGTGCATTCGATCCCTCGTGGGTCCTTAACCGGCATGTTGGCCGTGCAGTTGATCCTCGAAAAGCAGGCCATCCAAGATCTGGGCAGCGAAGTCCTGGCCGAGCGTGGGTCGATCGCCGCGATCATCGGGGCCGCGCGAGCCCGGTTGAGCGATCCGGTCCCCCTTAGTCGGGAGCGGGAAGCCTTCCTGTTGTTCCAAGTCGCCCAGATGCTCGGCTGGACGCCGCTCGAGATGCAGCAACTTACCGCAGCGCAGTGGCAGCAGCTCTCAGAGGAAGTGGCCGAGTTCTCCAGCATGGAACGCCGCCGGATTTATCACGAAGCGTATGAGCGCCAATATCGACATGCCGCCTTGCACGCCTTTGCTCGGCATGCCGCTCGACGCCAGACCGTCGATCCGCCGTGGGGCACCCGTCCCGATTTTCAAATCGCGACTTGCATCGATGACCGGGAGGAGTCGTTCCGCCGGCACCTGGAGGAAGTTCAGCCACGCTGCCAGACGTTTGGCGCGGCTGGCTTCTTTGCCGTGGCCATCTACTACCGGGGCGCGGCGGACGGGTTCTACAAGCCGTTATGTCCCGGTGTGATCACACCCGATCACTACGTCCAGGAGGATGTGGGTTACACGTTCGAGGGCGTGCATCGGGGGCGTGCCGAACTTCGCCGGCGGCTCGGCCTTGCCAGCCACCTGTTCCAGACCCGCAGCCGGACGTTCCTGGGGGGGATGGCCGCTGGGATCGTCGGTTCGCTGGCCACTGCCCCGCTGGTCGCCCGCGTGCTGTTCCCGCACCTGACCGCACGCATTCGCCGCCGCTTTGGTTCGTTGCTGCAACCGCCGCCGGTCACGAAACTGCAGTTGGAACGCTATGCCGACGGGCCGGGTCCGAGCGATGGCCACATCGGCTACTCGACCGACGAGATGGCCGATGTTGTGGTTCGCCTGTTACAGGACGTGGGCCTCACCAGGACGAGCGACTTTGCGCGGCTGTTCATGGTCTGCGGGCATGGCTCATCGAGCCTCAACAACCCGCATGAATCGGCCTATTGCTGCGGTGCCTGCGCCGGAAAGCGGGGTGGGCCCAACGCGCGTGCTTTCGCGGAGATGGCAAATGACTGGCGCGTGCGGACGAAGGTTGCCGAGCGTGGCATCGAGATTCCCGCGGACACCAGGTTCGTGGGCGCTTATCACAACACGTGTGACGACTCGATCGTCTTCTACGACCTGGACCGGCTGCCCTCGTCGCACCGCGAAGAATTCGAATTGGCACGCGCGGCGATCGAGGAAGCCCGCCGGCGGAATGCTCACGAACGGTGCCGCCGCTTCGTCTCCGCTCCCCTGGATTTATCGACAAGTGACGCGCTCCGGCACGTCGAGGCCAGGGCTCAGGACATCTCGCAGGCGCGGCCCGAATATAATCATGCCACCAACGCCCTGTGCGTGGTGGGACGCCGCGACTGGTCGCGAGGGCTGTTTCTCGATCGTCGCGCCTTCTTGACCTCGTACGATCCCGCCCAGGACGACGACCAGCATTCGATCCTCGATCGCATTCTGGCGGCGGCGATCCCCGTGTGCGCCGGGATCAATCTCGAATACTACTTCTCGTGCGTGGATTACAAACGGTACGGATCGGGGTCGAAGCTGCCGCACAACATCGTCTCGCTGCTGGGCGTGATGGAGGGAACGTCCAGCGACCTCCGCACCGGACTGTACGAGCAGATGGTGGAGATTCACGAGCCGCTGAGGATCCTGTTCCTGATCGAAACGACGCCGGCCGCGATGTTGTCCATTCTGGATCGCAACGAGGGGATCGCCCGTCTGTGCCGTGGTGGCTGGTCGCACCTGGCGGTGATCGATCCGGAGACATCGCAGATCCAGGTCCTGCGCGACGGTCGCTTCGAGCCGTTCGAGACGCCTGCGGGGGGGAAGGACGAGCTGCCCCAGACCGCGTCCTCGCTGGAATGCTATGCAGGCCGGCGGGACCATCTCCCGTTTTTCTCAATTGCCGAAACGGAGGTGTCGCCGTGACGCTGGAGTCCGTTTCTCAGATGCTGGGGCTGGTGGTGGTCGCCAGTCCCGCCGTCCTGCTTGTGGCCCTGGGAGTGCCGTTGCTGGCCGGCCTCAAGCTTTCGGAAGGCGTGCAGGCCCAGCTCACCAAGGCCGCGGTCGTCGTCGGGCTGCTGACCTCGGTGGCCATGCTCTGTTTGATGCTCGCCTGCGGGTCGCGCCATGTGCCGATCGAACTGGGCAATTGGGTCTTCATCGAACAGGAGCACTTCCACTTTCACCTCAAGTTTGTCTTCGATCGGCTCTCGGTGCCGTTCGTCATCCTCTCGTTTGTGCTCTGCGGCACCGTGGGGGCGTTCGCTGCGGTCTATCTGCACCGGGAACGCGGCTACAGCCGTTTCTTTCTGCTATACGCCTTGTTTCTGCTCGGCATGGTTGTCTCTGCCCTGGCGGGGACGATCGAGACGCTGTTCTTCGGTTGGGAACTGGTCGGGCTTTCCTCCGCGCTGCTGGTGGCTTACTTCCACGAGCGTCCGGGGCCCGTTCGCAACGGGCATCGTGTTTGGACGACCTATCGGCTGGCGGACGCCGCCTTCCTGGTGGCCGCGCTAACGATGCATCACCTGACCGGGGCCGGTGATTTTGATGGCCTGATGGGATCCGGACCGTGGCCGGGCGGTGTCGCGGCGATCGACCCCTGGTCTGCCTTGGCGGTTGGATCGCTGTTGTTGCTGGCCGCCGCCGGCAAGTCGGGCATGGTTCCCTTCTCTGGTTGGTTGCCCCGTGCCATGGAGGGCCCGACTCCATCGAGCGCCGTGTTCTACGGTGCCTTGTCCGTCCACTTGGGAACCTATCTCTTGCTGCGCGTCAGCCCGTTGTTGGATGTGTCGTTCTCGCTGCGGATTCTCGTCATCATCCTGGGACTGGTCTCGGCCATCCTGGGAACGCTGGCGTCGCGCGTGCAAAGCGACGTGAAGAACGCGCTCGCCTTCGCCTCGCTGACGCAAGTCGGCATCATCACGATCGAAATCGGGCTCGGGCTGCGGTACATCGCCTTGATTCACATGATTGGTCACGCCTGCCTGCGAACGCTGCAATTGCTGCGGGCTCCCTCGGTCCTCAAGGACCACCAGATGCTGGAGGATGCCGTCGGTCAGCATCTCACGGGAGACGATGTGAACCAGCCGCGAACCGCCACCGGGTTTCGGCTGGCGCTCTACCGGTTCGCCTTGCACCGCGGCTATCTCGACGCCACGCTCGACGACTGGATCGTGCGTCCCTTCACATTGGCCTTTCGATGGTGCGATGCCATGGAGCGACGCTGGACGAATCTGCTCTCCGGCGGGCCGTCGCGTGAATCGGACCGGCTCTCGCCCTACGGCGACTCATTGGAGGACGTGGCCTGATGCCGGAACTGCATTTGCCGTGGCTGGAACTGTCGGTCCTGATTCCGCTGGTGGGAGCGGCCTGGATTGCCCTGCTGAAAGACCGCGATCGGGCGCGAACCCTGTGCACGCTGGTGTGCGGAGTCACGCTGGTCTGCGCGATCGGCGAGTGGCTCGACTTTGCCACGCTCGGCTCGTTTGAAGCGCACGACCACTGGGATCTTCTCCACACGGTATTCCACCGCGACGTGTTTGTGATTGACGAACTGAGCGCACCGCTGTTGCCGCTGGGCGCACTGCTCTATCTGGCAACCGTGATGACGACACTCCGCACGAAAAGCAACCGCTTTTCCTTCCATTGGACGCTGGTCTCAGAATCGATTTTGCTCGCCACACTCGCCTGCCGTCACCCCTGGCTGATCATCGCCTTGCTCGCCGCCGCGACCATCCCGCCCTGGCTGGAACTTCGTCAACGTGGGCAGTCGACCCGCGTCTATCTGTTTCACATGGGATTGTTCGTGACTTTGCTCGTTTTGGGCCAAGCGCTTGCCGGCCCGGCAGCGCATGCGGCCAACCCGCCGATTGTCGCGGGTTGCCTGCTGACGGCCGGCGCGCTGTTGCGGAGCGGCGTCTGCCCGTTGCACTGCTGGATGACGGACCTGTTTGAAAAGGCGACGTTCGGTACGGCCCTGCTGTTTGTCACACCGATGACCGGCGCCTATGCCGTGATGCGCCTGGTGTTTCCGATCGCCCCCTCCTGGGCCCTGCAGAGCATCGCGGTCCTCTCGCTGGCGACCGCCGTCTATGCGGCCGGCATGGCCTTAGTGCAACGCGACTCGCGCCGCTTCTTTTGTTACCTGTTCCTCAGTCATTCGTCGCTCGTGCTCGTGGGTCTGGAGATGGCGACACCGATCGGCCTGGCCGGGGCACTGTGTGTCTGGCTTTCGGTGGGCATCTCGCTGCTCGGCTTCGGCCTGGCGTTGCGAAGTGTGGAAGCACGCACCGGACGCCTGACGCTCGACAACTTTCACGGCCTCTACGAACATACACCGTTCCTGGCGGCCATGTTTCTCTTGACCGGCCTGGCGTCGATCGGCTTCCCCGGCACGGTCGGCTTCATCGGCACGGAACTGCTGGTCGAAGGTGCCGTTGAGGTCTATCCACTGGTCGGCCTGGCGTTGGTCGCCGCCGCCGCGCTGAACGGTGTCGCCGTTATCAAGGCCTACTTTCATGTGTTCACCGGCACGCGGCACGCGTCGACGGTCGCCATGGAGTGCCGGCCTGCCGAACGTGCCACCATCCTGGTCATGGTCGTCTTGATTATTGGCGGCGGGTTGATGCCGCAGCCCGGCGTGCAATCGCGCTACCACGCGGCCCGCGCGGTACTCGACCATCGCCGCATCAGCACAGAGCCACACGTTTCCGAACATCCCCTGGGTGCCGTCTCGTCACGTAAGGACGGGCCGGCCGCCGCAGCACGTAGCGAGTCACACCATGAGCTCTAGCGAAGTTCCCAGCGACGTTCCACGCGGTAACGGCGCCGGTTTCATCAAGTACTTCAAGTACGATATCGTCTCCGGCCTGCTGGTTTTCCTGATCGCGCTGCCGTTGTGCCTGGGAATCTCACTGGCGTGCGGCTATCCGCCGATCGCCGGTATCTTCACGGCGATCATCGGCGCGATTCTCACCACGTTTGTCAGCAACAGCGAGTTGACGATCAAGGGGCCGGCAGCCGGCCTGATCGTGATTGCGATCGGCTGCATCGAGGATTTTGGCGGCGACGGGATGACCGGTGGCTGGACAGATGCCGACCTGGCGGCTTACCAGGCGGCACTCGCCGTCGGCGTGGCGGCGGCAATTCTGCAGATCCTCTTCGGGCTGTTTCGCGGCGGAATTCTGGGTGAGTTCTTTCCGATCTCTGCCGTGCACGGCATGCTGGCCGCGATCGGCGTCATCATCATCATCAAGCAGTTCCCCGTGGCACTCGGCGTTTCCGCCGGCGGCGAACCGCTCGAGATGCTTCGCGAGATACCCCACTACGTGGTCGAAGCGAATCCGGCGATTGCCGCCATCGGTATCGTCAGCATCCTGATCATGTTCTTGTGGCCGCTGGCCGGCAGGAAGGTCGGCATCCTGAAGATGATTCCGTCACCGATGATCGTGTTGCTCGTGACCGTCCCCATGGGGCTAGGCTTTGACCTCCTGCACGAACACTCGTACACGCTGCAGGGGCACCAGTATCAACTGGGCGAGCAATACCTGGTGAAGATGCCCGAGCGCGTGTTCGGCATGTTTGACGACATCACGGCACCTGATTTCGCGGCCCTGAAACAGTTCAAGGCCTGGAAATGGGCCATGATGTTTTTCATCATCGGCAGCCTCGAGTCGCTGCTCAGCGCGAAGGCCGTCGACCTGCTCGATCCGTGGAAACGCAAGACCAGCATGAACCGAGATGTGCTGGCGGTCGGTGTCGGCAACCTCTGTGCGTCGCTGGTCGGCGGACTCCCCATGATTTCCGAGATCGTGCGGTCGAAGGCGAACATTGATAACGGTGCCCGCACCCGGTTTGCCGACATGTGGCACGGCGTCTTTTTGCTCCTCTGTGTCGCCCTGATTCCCACGATTCTGCACGAAATTCCCCTGGCTGCCCTGGCGGGAATGCTGGTCTACACGGGCTATCGCCTGGCCCATCCGACCGAGTTCATTCACGTTTACCAGATCGGTAAAGAGCAACTTGCCATCTTTGTGACAACGTTGCTGGTCGTGCTGGCCACGGACCTCCTGATCGGCGTTGCCGCTGGGATCATCTTGAAGATGGTGATCCATGTGGCCAACGGCGTGCCCATCAAGTCGTTGTTCAAACCGTACATCGAAGTCCAGGAGATTGATGGAGGCACCAGCCTGATTCTCGCTCGGGAATCTGCCGTCTTCAGCAACTGGATTCCCTTCCGGCGACAGATCGAGCAAATCGGGCTGGTTCAGCGGCGGAACCTGATTGTCGACGTTTCCGAGACCAAGCTGATCGACCACAGCGTCATGGAAAAGCTGGAAGAGATGGAACGCGACTTCGAGCAGGAAGGGCTCACGTTCGAGGTCCGCGGGCTCGAGACACTCCAGCCGTTGGCCGACAATGCCCACGCGGCGCGGAAACGAGTGCTCACCACGATGCGCCGACTGACGGTGATTGCGGACGAGGGCATCGAGGAGTGGTTGGAAGCGCAGTTTGTCGAGCGGGGCGCCTCCGGCTTCGTGTCGTCGCCGTGCCGCGGGGGAGGAGGCCTTGAATCCGCGCCTGGTGACGTTCCATCCAACTCGAAAGTACGGATCGAAGTCGTGATGTCCCACGAGACGTGTGACGTCGTGCTCGGCTTTCTCCGCAAAGACGTGTTGCCGGAGCATCCTCTGACGGCCTGCGTCGAGACCGTCGAGGTTGTCCGGCGCGAGCCGTTCGAAGCGACGACTGCAGAGATCCCCGCGTGACGCGGCCCGCTGCTCGTCGTCGCTGTCCACCGTACGCCGGGCGCAGGATGACTTGCGGACCGCGGCGAGCCTCATGCGGTGCCCGGCACATCACCGCATGCTGCACAGGCCGCAGCCGGGCCTCGATCGTGGAACACGCCAGCCACACGTGTGGTATAACGGGCTACCGCATCGTTGCGGATGCCAAGTCAGATCATCAACCGGCGAGGCATCCGCCTGGCATCCTGCGGTTGAACCTGTCAGAACCGGGCCGGAGACTTCGCCAATGAACCAGCACGCGCGCATTTCGGAACGCCGGAACCATGGGGCCTCTCGTCGTGCCACGGGAGGGGCAAAACTTTTCGGGACGCAAGGCGACATCCACGAACGTCGTGGCTTTCGCGTTCCGACCGCTGTTCTGGCCGTTTTCTGGGTCTTGGCCGGAATGTGGACGGTCGGCGCGGTTTGTGCCCAGGATACCTCCCGTGCGGGAAAAGCCGCCGGCGTCCCGGAATCGGGAACTCCTCACGTCCGAGTGACGCACGTGCGCCGCGTGTTTGATAACGGCGAGCACAACGCGTTTACCGACCTGATCCGTTTTCGCGACCGATTCTATCTGGCGTTTCGCAGTTGTCCGCAGGGCCACGGCGTCCATCCGACGTCGTCGATCATCATCCTGGCCAGCGAGGACGGCCGGAAGTGGGAGCCGGTGCACCGGTTTCGTGTGGCGAAGCGTGATACCCGCGATCCGCACTTTTTGATTTTCCGGGACAAGCTGTTTGTCTACACAGGTACCTGGTACTGCGGCGAGGCGTCGCCCCAGGTCTACGAATACAACAAGCATCTGGGGTATGCCTGCTGGAGCAACGACGGCACGACATGGAGCGAGCCGACGATGCTGGAAGGGACGTACGGGCACTACATCTGGCGGGCGGCAGCGCATGACGGTACGGCCTACCTGTGCGGTCGCCGCAAGCGAGCGTTTGTGGAGACGTCGCGGAGCGAGCGGTCGGATGTCGAATCGGCGTTGCTCGAAAGTGATGACGGGCTCGTCTGGCGCACGCGGTCCCTGTTTCAAACGACGCTCGGCAACGAGACGGCGTTTCTGTTCGAGTCCGACGGGAGCGTGTCGGCGGTCGCCCGCTGCACCAATGACCGGTCGCAATGGTGCCGAGCGAAACCGCCGTATTCCACGTGGGAACGCACCGACCTTGATCGATACATCGGAGGCCCCCTGCTGGCCAAATGGGGCGAGCGGTACGTCGTGGGCGGGCGACAGAACACCGGCCCACAGCCGCGCACGGCACTTTACTGGTTCAACGAAGGAAACTTGCAGGAGATCGCCGTGTTGCCCAGCGGCGGCGACAACTCGTATCCCGGCTTTGTGGAGCTCAGCCCGACGCGCGGCCTGGTGTCGTGGTATTCCAGCCACGAGAAAGATGAATCGGGAAAGACGATCACCGCCATCTACCTGGCGGACCTGGAAGTCGCCGATTAGGCGCAGGGTCGATGCGGCAGAGAAACCGAAGAGACGCTGTATCGACGCTGATAGGATGCTGCTTGGACGCTGTCGGGGCCGAGCAATCATCGCGAACGGACCAGTCAAGCTACGTCGTCTTCACCAACGGAGACGTGCTGATCCGCACACCTTCGCTCATGTCGGGCGCATCGTCCCCGGCGATCGACGTTGGCTTGCCTGTCACCGACGTGCTGAGGCTCTCTCTCCAGACGGTTGCCGCTAGGAACTCGACTCCCAGTCACAACCTCGCCGGGCGGGCTGACCCCACGTTGCATCGGTCGGCCGGTGGAGATGTTCCGGCGGGAAGGTAAACCGACTGAATTGGCATCCCACTTGCACCGATTGTCTTCGATGCTTGGGGAACGAAAGCCGACGTTGGGGTGCGTTGAAGAATTGGGGTGGATGGAATCGCGCGATGGAAGAAGCGACAGGTGATTCGTCGTCAATGGTCGGAGTCGTCACCGCCATTCGCGGCACGGTTCTCGATGCGCGCTTCGCCGCCGGGGTGCCTGGAATTGGGATGCGGCTGCACTGCAATTCGCCGGATACCGGACCGCTCGCCGCGTTCGTGCATTCTCATCTTGGCGACTCGACGGTGCGCGCCATCGCGGTCGATCCGACCCGCGGCTTGCGGCGCGGCTGCCCGATTCACAGTGATGGGCGACCCCTTACCGTTCCGGTAGGCGATCCGTTGCTGGGCCGCGTGATTGACCTGCGCGGCGAGCCCCTCGATGGCGGCCCGCCATTGGAAACCGGCGAGCGTTGGCCCATTCATCGGCCGCCTCCACTCCCTTCCGAGCGGCGTCCGGCGGGTGACATGTACCCCACGGGCATCAAGGTGATCGACATGTTCTGTCCGTTCACTTCCGGCGGGCGGGTCGCGGTCTTCGGGGGCGCCGGAGTGGGTAAGACGGTCGTGCTGACGGAGTTTATCCACAATGCTGTCGAGGGATTGCAGGGGGTGGCGGTGTTTGCCGGGATTGGCGAACGTTCCCGTGAAGGGCTGGAGCTCTGGCAGGAGCTTTCGCAGCGGGGGTTCATGGACCGGACCGTGATGGTCTTCGGGCAGATGAAGGAACCGCCGGGCGCCCGGTTTCTGGTTGGGCAGGCGGCCCTTTCGGTGGCCGAGTACTTTCGGGACCGCAAGCGGCGGGATGTCATGTTTGTCGTGGACAACGTCTACCGGCACGTGCAGGCCGGGATGGAGGTCTCCGGGCTGCTGGGACGTCTGCCGTCGCGGGTCGGATATCAACCGACGTTGCCGGCCGACATCGCCGCCTTGGAAGAGCGCATTACCGCCACGCGTCATGGCGGAATGGTATCGGTGCAGGCGGTCTATGTGCCCGCCGACGATTACTCGGATCCGGCCATCACGCACGCCTTCTGGCACATGGACAGTGCGTTGGTTCTCTCCCGCGACGTCGCTGCCGAAGGAATCTACCCGGCCGTTGACCCGCTGCGGTCCTCTTCCAAGGCGCTCGACGCAGCCGTCGTGGGGCCGCGGCACTACGACGTCGCCCAAGAGGCCCGCCGCGTGTTAGGGCGGTTTGACGAACTTCAAGATCTGATCTCGATGTTGGGCATGGACGAACTCTCCGCGGAAGACCGCCAGCTCGTCGGCCGGGCGCGGCGGTTGCGCAACTTTCTCACGCAGCCGTTTTTCGTTGCCGAGTCGTTCACGGGGATGGAGGGCCGGCGTGTCGACCCGGAGGAAACGGTGGACGGCGTGGCCGCGATCCTGGCAGGCGAGTGCGACGCGCTACCCGAGGACGCGCTGTTCATGATCGGGGCCCTGGAAGAGGCCAGGCAACCATGAGCAACCGTTCCTTGAAGCTGATCGTGCACACGCCGCGAGAGGTCGTGCTGGAGACGCAGGTTTCCTCCCTGAGGGTTCCTGTGGAATCAGGGCAGGTTGGATTGCGAGCTCGCGTGGAACCGCTGGTTCTGGCCGTCGAACCTGGCCTGGTTCTCGTGCGCGTGGGTGACACGTATCAGTTTGTGGGGACGGCGGGCGGCCTGTTACGTTGCGACGGCAGGGTCGCCAACCTGCTCACTCCGCTGGCCGTTCGCGGTGACGACGAAGGGGAAGTGATCTCGGATCTGGATGCGAAGCTGGCCCAACCCAGTTTAGAGATGGAGGCCCGAGAAACACTCGGGCGGCTGCAGAGCAGTATTTTGCACGAGCTGCGTCAAGGTCAACGGGAACAGGTAAGGCAAGTCAAAGACGTACGATGAACGACCGTTCCACCAACCATCACCGAAACGACATGCGGCGCGCGGTGCAGCGTGATTTTTCCCGGCACGCCCGCCGCGAGACAGGAAACCGCGCGTTCTGGCAGTCGCTGGGCGTGCTGGGAATGGTCGGCTGGCCGATTGCCCTGACCACGGTCGGAGGCGCGTTGGCGGGCCGCTACCTGGATGCGCGTTTCGGGACCGGCGTGCAGTTTACGCTGATGCTGCTGACCGCCGGTGCGGCGGTCGGCAGCTACACGGCCTGGCATGCGTTGAGGGGACGAGCATGATGACCTGGTTATCCGCAGTTTGGATGGTGTTTGGTGCGGCGATCGGCGTCCTGCACGCGGCGGGGGTCTGGCGGTCAGCCAGCCGCCCCTCCGTGATGAGTGCCTTGTTGGGGCTGGTGCGGCTGGTCGTCGTTGGTCTCGCCCTGGTCGCCTCCGCGATCCTCGGCGGCATCCTTCCGGCCGCCGCGGGCTGGGCCTTGGGGTACTTCGCCGCCGTCGCGTTCCTGTCGACACGACGGCGGCGGACCAGCCAAAGGAGGCCCGCTCCGTGAATCCCCGTGTGTTTGGTGATCCAAAGCTGATTGATCTGGGGCCGTTCCCGGTGACCGAAACCATGGTCGCGTCGCTGGGAGTCTCGGTCGTACTGGTGCTGGCCGGCGTCTGGTTTCGCTTCGCGGTTGTCAACCGGCCGGAGTCCATGGCGGCGGCGCTCGCCAGGCTCGCCGTCCAGTGGCTCGATCGAACCGTCGAGGAAATCATTGGTCGTTCGGAGCCGGCGGTGGCGTCGCTGACGGGCAGCTTGTTCCTGTTTATCTGCGCGTGCAACCTTTCCGGGCAGCTACCGGGGGTACATCCCGCGACGGCCAGTCTGGCAACGACTTCGGCGTTGGCCATCGTGGTCTTCCTGGCGGTGCCGCTCGCCGGCATCCGGGCACGCGGTCCGTGGGGTTATGTGAAGCATTATTTTTCGCCCAATCCGATCCTCTTTCCATTGCATTTGGTATCCGAGGTATCGCGTACGGTGGCGCTGGCGATGCGCCTGTTCGGAAACATCATGTCAGGCCATCTGGTCGTCGGTTTGCTGGTCGCCCTGGCCGGTTTTCTCGTACCGATGCCGTTTATGGCACTCGACTTGCTGATTGGACTTCTGCAAGCCTACATCTTTGCCGTACTTTCCACGGTCTTTATTGGTGCCGCGATCGGCGCCGGGGAGGAAGGATGACAGACGAAACGATTCTTGCGATGGTCTCGATCATCGCCGCGGCTGCCACCATGGCGATCGGTGCGGTGGGTGCGGCATTCGGCGAAAGCCGGATCGGTGTGTCTGCCATGGATGCGCTCGCCCGCCAGCCGGACGAATCCGGTTCGATCACGCGGACCTTGTTCGTGAGCCTGGCGATGGTCGAATCGACGGCCATCTTTTGCCTGGTGATCGCCCTGATCTTGATCTTTGCCAATCCGTTCACTACCGGATCGTAGACGCCGTGAACGACAGCTTGTGGACTTTCTTGTTCGAGATTGCCAACTTTGTGGCCCTGGCAGCCGTGCTGGCGTGGCTGTTCTTCAAGCCGGTGCGCAAAGCACTGGCGGATCAACAGGCCAAGGTGCGGAAACTGGAAGAGGACGCGGCCCAGGCGCTGGCGGAGGCCGAACGTGGCCGGCAGGAAATCGAGTCGCAACGGGAGTCGCTGGCCGCGGAGCTTGACTCGATGCGGACCAATTCGCGTGAGACCGCGCAGCGCGAAGCAGCACAGATCCTCTCGGAGGCGCGTGACCGAGCGGAGCGTGAGCGGTCGGCGCTGCGGCGGGACGCCTTGCACATCGAGCGGTCGCAAATGGCGAAGATCGCCGCGGCGGTTGCGACCGCAACCCACGGCACCGTGCAGCGCTTCTTGCGGCAGATGGACGGTCCGGACCTTGAACGGGCGCTGATGAAGGCAGCCTGTGTCGAACTGCAAACGTTCGGCTCTGAAACGCTCGCCCCGGTCTCGGTTGAAACGGCGGTGCCGCTGGACGGCGAACTCCGGCAGATGATCGATGCGGCGCTCGGTGAGTCGGCTGCGACAGCCGACTTCCGCGTTGCACCGGCGCTGGGCGGTGGACTACGCGTCTCGACGGCCCATGGCTTGATCGATGCGTCGCTGGCCGGTCTGGCCAAGTTCGCCGAACGTTCCCTGTCCGCGGAAATGGACGCCGTCATGCGTGAGGAAGCCGACAGTGGATAAGACCGCTTACATCATTGAGCAGAGTCTGGGCCGAGCGGCGGAACGGCTCGACTTGACTCGCGGCTTGAAGCCACGCGGCGTCGTGCGTCGCGTGGGGGACGGTGTGGCCCATGTGGCCGGCCTGGATGACGTCGGCTTCGAAGAGTTGCTGCAATTCGACTCGGACGCGTTGGGAATGGCCTACGATCTGGCCGAGGCGTGTACCGGAGTCATCCTCTTGTCGCGCAGCGATCGCGTCCGCGAGGGTGACGGTGTGCGGGGCGAACGGCGTCTGCCCGAGTTGCCGGTCGGTCCCGCCACGTTGGGCCGCATTCTTGATCCGCTCGGAAATCCGCTGGACGAGGGACCGACGCTGCCGCGTCATCCCTCACTGCCCCTCTTTCGCCCTGCACCGGGCATTGTTGACCGCAAGTCGGTCGACGAAACGCTCTGGACCGGTGTCATGGCGATTGACGCGGCGATCCCAATCGGTCGCGGCCAGCGAGAGTTGATTATTGGCGATCGTAACGTCGGCAAGACGGCGCTGGCGGTCGACTTCGTGGCGTCGCAGCGGCGCGGCGACGTGGCGTGCGTCTACGTGATCATCGGACAGCCGATGTCGCGGGTCATCACCTTGCGGCGAACCCTGGAGGAAGCCGGCTGCCTGGAGAACACCGCCATCATTGCCGCGGATGCGTCCACTTCGCCAGGCATGCAATACCTGGCTCCCTATGCCGGGCAGTCGGTTGCCGAGTCTTTTCGGGACGCCGGCCAGCACGCGTTGGTGGTCTACGATGATCTCACCAAACACGCCGATGCGTATCGCGAGTTGGCGCTGCTGCTGGACCGCCCGCCGGGGCGGGAAGCCTTTCCCGGAGACATCTTTTACATCCACGCCGAACTGCTCGAACGGGCCAGTGCACGGTGCAGCGAACGGGGCGGCGGTTCGGTGACGGCGTTTCCCCTGATTGAGACGACCGACGGTGACATCTCGTCGTATATCCCGACTAATTTGATCTCCATCACGGACGGCCAGATCTACCTTGATGCGGGCCGCTTCGAGCGGAACCAACGGCCGGCGATTGACATTGGACGCAGCGTTTCACGGATCGGCGGCGTCGCTCAAAGCCCCCGGATGCGCAAGGCCGCCAAGAACCTCAAGATTCTCCTGTCCCGGTTTGAAGCGCTCGAGTCGCTCAATCGTGTCGGTCTGGAAATGGACGTCGGCATGCAAGACACGATTCGCCGCGGAGATCGCTTGCGGGAGTTGCTGCGGCAGGGGCAACTGCGTCACCGGGATCTCTTCGAGCAATCCGTGGGGCTCACCGCGGTCGATGAAGATTGGTTGGCGTGGCTACCCAGAAAGCAGGTGCGACCGTTCGTCGAGTCATTATGCCGGACGGCCAGGATGGAGAAACCAGAATTAGTTGACCAGATTTCCAGCGGTGAACTGCTGGCCGACAATTGGCAAATTCCGCTGGCCGATTTGGCGGCTCGTCTGCGGCCGCGATTTTTGGAGGAGGCGTCGTGAAGCGCGAGCAACTCCTGCATCGACGGCTCAACACGCTGGAGACCTTGGACGATGCGGTCTCTGCGATGCGATCCCTGTCGGCGCATCATTTTCGCCTTAGTCGCCGGAATCTACCGGCCGCTCGCGTTTACCGAGAGGAGATCGAGAAAGGGCTGGCCGAAGTTGGTGTCAATCAGGTCATGGACGTGACCGCCCCGCCAGGCCTGCTCCTGGTGGTCTCCGATTTGGGATTGTGCGGGGACTACAATACTCGACTGGTGCAGACGGCGGTTGCCGAATTCCAAGAGCAGGTTGCCGGCCCGCTGTACTGCGTGGGGCGGCGACCGAGGGCCGCGCTGGCCAGGCAGCGAATGCAACCGAAACGCCAGTACCCGGCGCCGGCCAGCGTCGACGGTTTGCCCGGCCTGCTCCTCCAACTTGCCCAGGACATGCTTGACGACTTCTTGCGGAAGGACTTTGGCAGCCTGTTTGTCGTGTCGGCGCGGTTCGAGGGCGCGGGCCGGTTCTCTCCCATGGTCACGTGCGTTCTACCGATCCGGCCGGCGCGCCCCGCGGATCCGCTCCGCCCCACGAACTATCAATCGTACCGCCGCCTGGCGGCCGTGGCCGTCCGCGAATTCCTCTACACCACGCTGCACGAACTGCTGCTGGATTCACTCGCCTCCGAACACGGAATGCGGTTGCTGGCCGCCGAGTCTGCTCGGCAATGGCTGGAAGAGACCGCGGAAACCGTCCGCCGCCAATTGTCCGCTTGCCGTAGTGAAGCGACCACGCAGGAGGTGCTCGATATCGTCGCAGGCGCCAATCCGCGGCAACGCGGCTTGAAATAGTCGCGGGCAACGTCTGCCCATGCCTCCGACCCCTGTTCGGCGCGTACCTCCAACCTTGTTCGGCGCGGGTCTCCAACCTTGTTCGGCGCGTACCTCCAACCTTGTTCGGCGCGGGTCTCCGACCCCTGTTCGGCGCGGGTCTCCGACCCCGCCGAAACCGCAGACCGAAGGTCTCCAATTCCTCCACTACGACGCCGAATCTAGCGACGGCAATTCAAGTAGGTTCCCGAGCCAACTCCCCCGCCTCCCGTAGCCTCCCGTAGGTCATGCTGTGCATGACATTCTGCGTTTCCCTCCCACAGATCCCTCGTGCAGCGCACGTCAGCCAGAACGCATTCGCGGCCGGTTCGCTCTGCAATCAACGAAACCGGGGCTACCGTCCAACGGCTGATGAATGATCCAGACTCGACCGGGCGGCCTCAATAGCGCACCCCAACACGGGGGGGCATCGCGATGCCTTGCTTCTGAAACCGATTCCGTTGCTGCGATTTTCCGGGATGGCTACAATAAATGGCCGGTTTCAAGCATCTACCAGCAGACCTCGCCACTTCGTTGCGCGATTCGCGGGACTTGGTCGCTACGCCCGATTTGCCGGTTTTACCGTTCGGCCGACGGCGGCGACATTTCACGCAATCGGCGGGACGTTCGTCCGGCGGTCGGCTTGGAACCTGCCGTGTGACTCGATCAGAACCATCGTCAACCTCGCTGAAAGATCAACGATGCTCAACCGCAGAAGAGTGCTTCAAGGAATGGCAGCCGGTGCCGGAGCTGCATTCGGACTCCCGCTCGTTTCTCAGAACCTGCTCGCCTCGCCGGCCGCAAATACAACGCGAAAGCGGGTGATCTTTTTTATGCAAAATCAGGGCTTCGATCCGAAAACCTGCATTCCAGAGGGGATGGATCGCAGCCAGTCGCTGGCCAAGGCGACGCTTCCCGAGCCGATCCAGGCGCTTGAGCCGTACAAGGAGCGGCTGCACATCATCAACGGCCTGCACGGCCTCCACACCAGCCCGTCACATAGTGCGTTTTTCGGAGCCCTGGGCGGCTACCGGGGTGGGGACGGCGTCCCTCCCAGCGCGGCCACCATTGATTACGAACTTAGCAAGGTACTGCCGCCGACCCTGTTGCCCCATCTTTGCATCGGCATGGACTCGATTGAGAACATGACCACGAAGCCGACGATCGCGACGTTGTCGGCCAGTGGTGCCGGCCAGCCGATCTTCATGTATTCCGACCCGAACCAGTTGTACCAGATGCTGTACGGGGGGATCTCTACGGGCGACATTCGCCGCCAGCATGAAGCCCGCTCGAGCGTGCTGACTCAGATCGAACAGCTCGCCGCAGCCAAGGGGAATTCCCTGCCTACGGGCGAACGGCAGCGCTACGGGCAGTTTGTGCAAGGATTCAAGGACGTCAATGGGCTCCGCGATCGGCTCGACACGGTCGCCGATCACCTTCGCAAATTCGCGCCACCCGTCGACGAACGTTACACCAACCCGGCACATGAAACGGACTGGCACGACGTCTTGTTGGACCTGGGAATCTCCGCGCTCACGTCCGGCATCACCAACACGCTGACCATCGGCTCGGGTCGTGGCGAGATCTTCGGCGCCTGGAAGGGGCTGGGAGTCGAGCAACAGGGACATAACCTGGGGCACATGGAGCAGGCAGGAAACCCGATCTGGATCAAGATTCGGCAATACAACAGCCGGATGCTGGTCCGGATCATGGAAGCGTTGGAAAGCGTGCCGGAAGGTAGCGGCACGATGATGGACCACACGCTGATCGTCTACACCAGCAACAACGCCGATAAGCAGCACACCAACGGTGCGAACTGGCCGGTCATGCTGCTGGGCAACTTCGACGGCGCATTCAAAACCGGCTGTTTTACCCAGCTCGATGGCAAGCGGCCGATCAACGCCCTGTACTCCACGTTGCTGCGGGCCAGCGGCGTGCCGTGTGACCACTTCAACATGAACGAGAAACTGGCCAGGAAATTCGACACCAACACGGGGCCGCTCAAGGAACTGTTGGTATGAACAAGGTCGCTTTGACCCTGGGCATCCTCCTGGCTTTAGGCTGGGCATCGCGCATACCTGGCGAGACGTATCGTCCCGGGCAGAAGATCAACAAGGACTTTGCCAGCTTTGCCCAGGAGTTTCTGGCCGGCCATTGTCTGGATTGCCATGGCGAGTTGGAACCGGAGGGCGAACTCTCGCTCCACGACCTCGGACCGGTTGACGAAGTCAATGCGGGGACTTGGCGGCGAGTCTGGGCGCAGGTGACCCTGGGAGAGATGCCACCTCCGGACATGGCGCAGCCCGCAGTCGTCGCTCGTCTGCAGTTTTCCGATTGGATCGTTGGCGAGCTCACTCGGGCGATGCGCGGCAAGGGCGGCTTTCGTGCCCACCTGGATCCCAGCAAGGGCAACTTCGTCGACCATGCGTTGCTCTTCGGGCCGCTGCCCGACGGCATCGAATTGATTCCCACGTCGTCACCGGCACGCATTTGGCGGGTGACACCCCAGGAGCACATGACGCGGCTGAATGAACTGATCAACACCGAGCCGCCTTATGATCCTCGAAAGCCTGGCCTCCGCACGCACGGCGATACCGTCCCCACCAACCATGGTGGTGAGCTGAAACTGTATTTTGGGACCGATCGCATTATCAAATGGCAGGGCGGGACGGTCGCCTATGCCACGGCGGTGAAGAGCCTGCCGGCCGTCCTCTCGACGGCTCGCGACCACGGTCTGGAGAACTACCCCGATTTCTACACGGTCAACAGTGCCGAAGCGACGCAGATCTTGGGCGTCGCGGAGGATGTGATTCGCTACATGGCCTATGGGCCGTTGAGCATCGCGCAGCCCTACCAGATTACCGACGATCCGCAGTCGATCGCCGACAAGATGAAGGGCGACCTGCGCGGCCTTCCCACCAGCATTGTTTACAGCACGAAAGTCAAACGGCCTTTGACGCCCGTCTACGACCTGATGAACGACGAGGAAGTCACGGAGTCGCGCCTCCGCGCAGCCGTCGATTACCTTTTCGAGGCGTTGACGTTTCGGCCGCCCACGAAGCGCGAATCCGACGACTATCTGGCGATCGTCAAGCAGTCGGTCGACAAGCTGGGCAAGGAGGACGGGGCCGTCCTTGGACTGTCGTCGATCTTCCTCGATCGCGACGCGCTGTTCCGGCCGGAACTGGCGGAAGCTGGTGAGCCGGATCGATTCGGACGCGTCATGCTGCAGGATTGGGAACTCGGCTTGGCCGTCAATCACGCACTTCGCTACATCAAGCCGGACGCTGAACTGCGGCAGGCGGTCGTCGAGGGGCGGATGCGGACCCGGTCGGATGTCCGCCGCGAGGTCGAACGGATGCTCGCGGACGACAGCATCCGCAAACCTCGTCTGCTGCAGTTCTTTCGCGACTACTTCGACTACGACCTCGCCGGTTACATTTGTAAGGACTCCAAGGCGCTCGCCGATACCGGGGCCAGCGCGCGGGGGCAGGCCCATTATCGGGCCATGTTTGACGCCACGGCGAGCACCGATCGGCTGGTCGAGCTGATTCTGCAGGAGGACAAAGACGTGGTCCGGCAATTGTTGACGTCGGACAAGGTCGTCGCCACCAAGGCGGACAATGTCTACTTCGGCAAGCGGCGATCTCAGGCAGAGACCGCCGCTGCCACGGCCGCGGCGAGGAAGGCGGCCGCAGAACTTGCCGAGAAGGAAGCGGCAGAACGGGCGGCCTGGATCAAGGCCAACCCGGGTAAGAAACCGCCGAAACCGAAGAAGAAGAAACCGGCGAATGTCAACCACCGCGTGGAAGAGACCGACCTCAAAGGGCCCAGGGTCTACGCTCGAGTGAGTCGCCGCAGTTTCGGTAACGGGTCGATGAAACCAGAGCGGATTTTGGCCACGGTTCCCGCCGATCAACGCCTGGGCATCCTGACGCACCCCAGCTGGCTCGTGTCACACTCCGATGCCATGGACAATCACGCCATCCGGCGCGGCCGCTGGATCCGCGAGCGGTTGCTGGGCGGAGGAATTCCCGACGTGCCAATTACCGTGGATGCGATGTTGCCGGACGAACCCCAACACACGCTCCGCGAACGAATGCGCGTGACGCGGGAATCCTATTGCTGGACCTGTCACAAGAAAATGGATCCGCTCGGTCTGCCGTTCGAGATGTTCAACCACGCCGGGCTGTACCGCGAAACGGAACTCAATCAGGCGGTCGATACTTCGGGTGAGATCATCGATTCCGGCGACCCGTCACTGGACGGCGAAGTTGCCGACGCCGTCGAATTGATTCGCAAGCTGGCCGCCAGCGAACGGACCGAGCAGGTCTTTGTGCGCTACGCGTTTCGGTTCTGGATGGGGCGAAACGAGAATCTCAACGACGCGCCCGTGCTGCAAGCCGCCTATCGTGCGTATAAGGAAAATGGTGGCAGCTTCAAGGCCTTGTTGACGTCACTGCTGACCTCGGATGCGTTTCTCTACCGCACCAGGAGCGAGCCGGCATTGGCCGAGGCCGGGTAGGAACCGTTTGGTGAGCGGTCAGGAGACGGCGGCGTTGGCAGGCCAACGTAATCCTCGCCTAAATTTTCCTGCATACCCGTAGGTCATGCTCGGCATGACGCTTCCTCACCCTTAGCATGGCGGCCCGTTTGGCGATTGGACTCGATCTGGCGGGGCGCGCGGCGGCACGCACGGCATGCCCGGCTGGCTATCTTGCTGCATTCCCTCCTGGCGTTCGCGATTCACCTTGTCGGCATCCTGCATTCTGGGTGTTCATGCCAGCGCCGATTCATCAATCCCGGTCACCCGTGACCACTTTTCCCGAAACGAGGCGCGGGCAAAGAGTTCCGGATTCAGCACGCCGGCAGCCCGTCTTCCCTCGGACAAGTCCAGCATGCTCTGGCACGCTGTCCGGCCGATGTCGCGAAATAATTCGCCGGTCCAGGCAACGGCATGCGGAGCGAGGATCACGTTGTCCAACTCGCCGAAGCGATGAGGCTCCGTCACCGGTTCCTGTTCGAAACAATCGAGTGCCGCGCCGGCAATCTGCCTGGCCTGTAGCGCCGTGAAGAGGGCATCCTCATCGACGATGCCGCCTCGCGCCGTGTTCAAGAGGTAGGCCTGCGGTTTCATCGTTGCGATCTCTGCAGCCCCGATCAGACCGCGTGTCTGGTCATTGAGCGGGCAGTGGATCGAGACAAAATCCGCCGACCTCAACAGCTCATCCAGCGAAACACCGCGTACGCCCAGTTCCTGCAGCACGGAGCCGGGGACAAACGGGTCGAACGCCAAGGGAGGCCGCATGCCGAAACCCTGTAAGAGAGAGATCAGCTTGCGACCGATTCCGCCCAGTCCGATAATTCCCAGCGTTCGTTCGCGAAGCTCGCAGCCCATGTAGTTGGTCCGCTCATCCCAGCGCCCGGTGCGCACCAGCCGGTCTTTGACCAGCATGTGGTGTGTCAGGGCGATCATCCATCCAATCGTTGCTTCCGCCACCGGCCGATCGACGGCGCCGGCGGTGATCATCGCCAGAACGTCGTGCTGCGTGCAGGCCTCGACATCGACCGAGTCGTAACCGACACCGAACCGGCCGATGGCCAACAAATCATGGCTGTTCGATAATGATTCGGCCGTTACCCGTGGCGTCAACACCACGACACCCGCGCAGCCGGTGATCTGGTCGGCCGTCAACTCCGAGCGATGTTCGGCAAGCGGCGTGACCGCAATGTGTTGACGGTCGGCGAACACGCCCAGGCCCAGGTCGTCAAACTTCGGATGGCCATCGGCATCATAGAAGTCGGCAGTCAGGGCGACACGAAAACACGAATTAACGCTGCTGCTGCTCATCGATCTTTGTCCTCCCGCTCGACGCTTTTTTCCGACCCGCCTGCTCGGCCCGGGTCCAAGTATTCGGCGCGGGTCCAAGTGCTCGGCACGGGTCCACCTCCTCGGCGCGGGTCCACCTGCACGGCCCGGGTCCAAGTGCTCGGCACGGGCCCACCTGCTCGGCGCGGGCCCAGCTGCTCGGCACGGGTCCAAGTGTTCGGCACGGGCCACCTGCTCGGCGCGGGTCTCTGACCCCGCCGAAACCGCCGACCGAAGGTCTCCAATTCCCACCGATCTTAGACGCCCAGGAAGCAAGTAATCAACCATACTGTGCCTCAGTCGCCACATCAGTCACCACATCAGTCACCTCCTCGATCACACGGCGGTCCACCAGCCGGCCGGCTCCGGTTTACCCGCGGCGAATCGGCACGCACAGCACGCCCTTCTCTGAGGCGAAACGGCTTTTGGCACTTCCTGATCGTCGGACGTTGGACGCCGCACTCCAGCCGTGACGGGGCGCGAATGCAACGGTCGGGTGCCGGGTTGCTCAACACGAACAATTGACATCCGGTCCGCTGTTCGTTACAAAATACGCATAACAAATACGTATTTAGCCTGTTTGCTGCGAAGCGGCCGCCCAAGGAAGCATCGAAGCAGCCTCACCAGAACAGCCGGCCCGCCATCGTCGACCCTCGTAGTGCCCGTTTCACAACCCACTTGTCGGCAAGCCGACCCAACCCAGCCCCACCACTGCCAGCGGCCCAAAGCTCGACGGGACCATCCTCGACAGAACGATACCCACCACGCAGGTCTTCACCCTTATTTTCCTAGGAGTAGCAATGAAGAAACCGTTGATGATCACACTCGGTGCGGCCGCGACGCTGGCCATGGTTTCCGTCACGGCATTCAGCGACCAACAACGGGTCCATGCCGCAGAGAAGGAAGCTGCGACAAAGGTCGACAAGGCGGCGGTTGAACGTTCTCGCAAGATAACGAAAAACCTGGACAATATTTTCAAACAGACAGTCGTACTGATCACCAGCAAGTACGTTCATGACGAGTCGGACTTTGCCGCGGGCAGTGCCGCGGTGCTGCTGTTCGACAATATTTCCAAGTCGAGCGACAACAAGATCCGATTGATCGATGCGACGGGCCAGCCATACGATGAAGAGAACGTGGCCAGGGACGATTTCGAACGGGAGGCGATCAAGCGGCTCAAGGCGGGCGCGAAGTTGCACGAGAAGGTCGTGCGCATCGATGGCAAGCCCCAGTTGCGAACCGTCACGCCCGTGCCCGTGGTGATGAAGAAATGTGTCATGTGCCACGAACACTATGCTGACGCGAAGGAAGGCGAACCGATCGGTGCGATCAGTTACATCGTGCCGATCGAATGAACTGCGAAGGAAGCAGGTAGGGCAACAGGCGTCGTCGGCCGAGTTGGTGGACGCGGCCGGCGACGCACTCTCTGGTATCCCGTGCCCCCGTGCCCCCGTGCCCCCGTTCGCCTGGGTGACGGTGTGCCTGGCTGCCGGTGGTCCCGATCGCCCTTTCGAGCAGCATGTCGGCCTGGGCGACCGGCGGTCATCGTGCTATCTTGCGCTTGCTTCGTTGGCGCTGCCTGCCGGCCGGTACCCCAGCATTGGTTCGGTACCGGCGCGGCATGCGACGGGGATGCGGCCCGCGCGGTCTTGGTTGTCTTGCCGGTCGGGGGTACCGTGGGACACAGGGGACGGGCGCGTTGCAAGCGGCTGGCGGGCGGACGCACAGCGTCCCCACGCGACAGTGACGAGTCTCCTCGCGACAGCGAACAAGTCAATCAATGTGAACCACAGGGAATGTGAAAAACGGAATGGCTGGAAACGCGGAAAACAAGTCCAAGGTCGAAACCATCAAGGAGGCGAGTGCCGGCCTGCGCGGATCGATCGTCGAAGAACTGGCCAGTGCATCGGATCACGTTAGCGACGCGACGACCAAGTTGCTGAAGTTCCATGGCACCTACCAGCAGGACAATCGCGATTCGCGCAAGGAACGGCGCCGTCAGGGGCTCGGCAAGGAATACATGTTCATGGTTCGCAACCGGATTCCGGGCGGCAAGATGACTGCCGACCAGTTTCTGGGTGAACTGGAGATCGCCGACGAGTTTGGTGACGGGACCTTGCGAATTACGACTCGCCAAGGGATTCAGTTGCACGGTGTCGTCAAGTCCAACCTGTGGGCCACTATCCGACGGATCAACGAGATCAAGCTTTCCACGCAATCCGCTTGCGGCGACGTATCGCGAAATGTGGTTTGCTGCCCGGCGCCGTGGCGGCACAATTCGATCCGTGACGAACTGCAGCGGCACACGGATGCGATTGCCGACCATCTTCGCCCGCGGACAAGGGCCTATCATGAGATCTGGGTCCAGGACCCGGTGACGGGCGACCGGCAGCGGGTCGCCGCCGCGCCGGAGTCGGCCGATGTCGAACCGATTTACGGGAACACCTATCTGCCCCGCAAGTTCAAGGTCGGGATGGCGCTTTGTGACGATAACTGCGTCGACGTCTATGCGCAGGATGTCGGGCTGCTGGCGGTCACGGACGGCGACTCGCTTTCCGGCTTCAACGTGCTGGTGGGCGGCGGCCTGGGGACGACGCCAAGCGACGATCGCTGCTTCCCAGCCCTGGCGAGGCGGATGGCTTTTGTGCGGCCGGAGCACGTTCTACCCGTCGTTACCGCGATCGTGTTGGTCCAGCGGGATTTCGGCAACCGGGCGAATCGCCGGCAAGCTCGCATGAAGTACCTGATTCATGACTGGGGCCTGGCCAGGTTCAAGGCGAAGGTCGAGGAATACCTGGCGCAGGCCGAGTCCATTTGCGGTGTCGGCCCGCAGACCGTACCGCGGCCCTTGGCGGAGCCACATCCGGCTGATGTGACGCGGCATCACGACCACCTGGGCTGGCACGCACAAGGTGACGGCAACTGGTTTGTGGGCGTTCCGATCGAGAACGGCCGGGTCAAGGACGAAGGCGACGTCCGGCTCAAGACCGCGCTCCGCGAGATCTTCACCCGTTTCGGATCCCCTGTGCGACTGACCGCCCAACAGAATATTCTGCTCTGTGATCTGAGCGAATCACAGCGGCCCGAGGTCGATCAAGTGCTGGCCGAACACGGCGTCGCGACCGTTGACCGGATCAGCAATGTTCGTCGTTTCGCCTTCGCCTGCCCCGCCTTGCCGACATGCGGTCTGGCGATCACCGAGAGTGAACGCGTGATGCCGGTGCTCGTCACGGAATTGGAAGCGGAGGTCGCTCGGCTCGGTCTGGCGGACCGCGAGTTTACCGTGCGGGTGACCGGTTGCCCCAACGGATGTGCTCGGCCGTACAATGCGGACATTGGTCTTGTCGGCCGCAGCGTTGATGGGAAGTCGGGCGAGGGGAAGTACATGATCTTCGTCGGCGGCAACTTGATCGGAACCCGTTTGAACGTGCCGTACAAGGATCTGGTCCCGGCGAGCCAGGTGGTGCAGGAACTTCAGCCGCTCCTGCGTTCCTACAAGCGAGACCACCGCGAGGGCGAAACCTTGGGAGACTTCTGCAATCGTGTTGGCGTTGACGGATTGCAGCGTGGTGACGGCGCGCAGGCCGGGGGCGAGTGACCCGACCGCTTCCTGAACGACCGGGCGCAAGACCTTCCGCCCCGGCGGAGGCACCGCCCAGCCGGCACTGGCCCATCATTGCACGAACCACGGGAATCGGCCGCGCCGGCAGGGGCGGCGGCCAGCCCGGAGACGTGGTAGAGTCTTAGCTTGTGCCAGGCGCACGGTGCGCGGATTTCTCGGGAGCGACCAGCGGGAGCGAACCAGAATTTGCCACGCTCCCTCTTGGGATGTAGCCCTGCCACGTTAGGTTATACGCGACCGCAATTCAGCGAGTTGCCCCGCGTCGTGCCGTCGCATCAGCACCAACACGGAGACCCGTTAGTGTTCGCCAGCCACCTGGAATGTCCCAAATGTCTTACGAAGTACGACACCGAGCAGCCGCATCAGCTCTGTTCTTGTGGTAGCCCGTTGCTCGTCAAATACGACCTCGCGGCGGTCGCCGCCAGGATGAGCAAGTCGGACGTCGCCGCTCGCCCGCCCGATCTTTGGCGATACCGCGAACTGCTGCCGGTCATCGCCGAGGAGAACATCGTCAGCTTGGGCGAGGGAATGACACCGCTGTTGAAGTTGGAGCGTCTGGGAACGCGGATCGGCATGTCGCATCTCTACTTGAAGGACGAAGGGATCATCCCTTCCGGCAGCTTCAAAGCGCGCGGTGCGGCGGTCGGGGTATCTCGCGCCAAGGAACTGGGTGTAACGACGCTGGCCATGCCGACCAACGGCAACGCCGGCGGTGCGTGGGCCCTCTATTGCGCGAAGGCGGGAATCGCAGCGGTGATCGTGATGCCGAAGGACGCCCCCGCCATTCCTCGCAGCGAATGCGCGATCGCGGGGGCTCGACTCTTCCTCGTGGATGGGCTCATCAGCGACGCGGGCAAGATCGTGGGACAGGCGATCGGCGAACGCGGCTGGTACGACGCGAGCACCCTCAAGGAGCCGTACCGGATTGAAGGCAAGAAGACGATGGGGTTGGAGCTCGCCGAACAGTTCGGATGGGAGATGCCCGATGTCGTGTTGTATCCGACCGGCGGCGGCGTCGGCCTGATCGGCATCTACAAGGCGTTGTGCGAATTGCGGGAGATGGGATGGGTCAGTGGCGAGTTGCCGCGGCTCGTCGCAGTTCAAGCAACCGGCTGTGCCCCGATTGTGCGTGCCTGGCAGCAACGGGCGGCGGAATCCGAGTTCTGGGAAAACGCCCACACGTGTGCCTTCGGGATCACCGTTCCCAAAGCGATCGGCGACTTCCTGGTGCTCGACGCCGTCTACAAGACCGACGGTTGTGCCGTGGCGGTTACCGATGAAGCGACGTTGGCGGCGGAGTCGCTGTTGGCGACGACCGAAGGGACGTTCGTCTGCCCTGAGGGTGCCGCCTGCATGGCGGCGACGCAGAAGCTGCTCGCCGACGGCTGGCTCGGTCCCGACGAGCGGGTGGTCGTGCTGAACACCGGGTGCGGAATCAAGTATCCGGAAACCGTCACCAGCGACCCACGCTTGCTACAGCCGAGCGACCGGCTGCCCGACTGACCCGATCAGCCCTCGGTTCCTGCCGAGCGTAAATTTGCGTGCCCCCCCTAAATTGGTATGATGCGTTGCTCGGCATCAACGCGTTGTGCGGCGGGCGTTCATTCGCGGTTCTGTAGGTCATGCTGTGCATGACGAAGTGCAGTCAGGCACCGTGCGGGAACGTGACATCCGTTGCTTCCCGCACGTCGGCACTGCCTGAAGTGGCGAAAGTTGCTTGTGATTCGTTGCAAGCAAGGGCAGTATTTCTGGCGAGTGTTGGACATGATCTGTCCAACTCAACGGTTACGATGCTGCCGAACCGTGTTTCTTGTTTTCTTGTTCTTCCTTTGGGCGTCATGACGACAGGCTCGCCACAACTCGTTCGGCAATGGATTCTGTTGAAGAAGCTGTGTGTCTCTCAGACGGGCTGGACGATTGCCGAATTGGCGGCGGAGCTGGAGGTTAACGCCAAGACGATTCGCCGCGACATTGCCGTGTTTCGTGACGCCGGCTTCCCAGTGGAGGATGTCCGCGGGGCGTCCGGCAGTAAGTCGTATCGTATTCCGGCCGGAGCGCGTGTGCCGGGATTGAGTTTTGCCTTTGACGAGGCCTTGGCTCTGTACCTTGGTCGGCGCTACTTGCAGCCGCTGGCCGGCACGTTTGTCTGGACCGCGGCGGACTCGGCCTTTCGCAAGATCGAGGCCACCTTGGGTCGTCCGGCGTTGAAATACTTGGATCGCGTTGCAGCGGCGTTTCACGAGACCAGCTTCGGGGCCAGCAACTACGCGCCGCACGCCGAGACGATCGATAATTTGTTGATCGGCATTGAAGATCACAAGGTCGTCTTCATTACCTACCAGTCGCAGCGGTCGACCGAACCGGTTACGTATGACGTGCATCCCTACGGCCTGGCCCGCTATCGCGACACGCTTTACCTGTTGGGTTACAAGCCGGAAGATAATGCGTTTCGTACCTGGAAGGTCAACCGGATCGAGTCGGCGCAAGTTGACTCGATGCCGTTCACTCGGCGACCCGATTTTGACGCAGCCCAGTATTTGCAGGGTTCGCTGGGGATCTATCACGGGACGGGCGACGTCAAGGTCGCGATCCGTTTCTCGGCCGAGGTGGCTCGCTACGTGCAGGAGTCACAATGGCATGACAGCCAGCAATGCGATCCGCAACGCGACGGCAGCGTTCTCGTCCACTTGACGCTCTCCGGTACAAAAGAGCTCAAGGCCTGGGTGCTAGGATTTGGACGGCACGCGGAGGTTTTGGAGCCGGAGGAATTGCGCCGTGAGCTGTGTCGTGAACTGCAAGCTGCGCTGCATGGCTACACGAATCGAGCGAGCGGCAATTCACCGGCTCATCGCGTCCAGCCATCGCAGCATCAATGAAATAAGGAGCATTCGCCTCTACGAATCGGATGACGAATTGTCGTGTGATGCAACGGCAGCCCCCCTTCGCTTCGTCGAGGAAACCAATGATGACCCGTTCCCATAGGAGAGCAGTAATGAAACTTTCGGATTTGACGGACCAGGTAAGGCATGGCGCGGCAATTCGTTCGCGTACCACGCTGCAGCCCGCTGGCGGCGAGGGCGACAAAGTCTTCCCGCCCACCTACCTCGATTCCAAGTACGCCGAGGAGGAACGATTCGACCCGGAGACAGGGGCTGCGGTCAAATGCGTCTTGCTCGATTCCGTCCAATCGCAAGCAAATCGGATGGAAGACGCATTGCAGGCGGCCGTTGATCGCCAGCAGATCTCAATCCCACTGCTGGTCGTAGACTTTCGTGCAGAAGACCTGATCGATCAGGTCGGGCGCATTAGCAGCTTGCAGGTGCCGCATCGCGTTGCCGACGCGATCCTACGAGACAGCACACTCGATGGTGAGGCGTTTCGGGCCTCGGAGATCGGTCGGCGAATTGACCAGGTGAGCCTCGCGAACGCGACACCGCTGTTCGATGTGTGTCCGACCGCCCTCCTGTTTGGCATGTGGGATTCGACAGGCCCGAAGGGAGGCCTCGGTGCCAAGTTCGCACGCGCAATCACGTCCGAGGTCATTGGCTATGATGCCCGCATCGGCGTTCGAACTTCGAGCAGAATTGATCCGCTCGAGATTCGTGCCGGTGCTCAAGTCGTCAAGGCGAAAGATGGAAGCTGGGAAAACGCATCAGGCAAGAAGGTGAAGGGGGCCGTTTCTCCTTCGGAAATCAATCACGGAAACATTCCACCAGACATTGCCGCAGGTGGGGTGACGATTCGCTACGCCCTTCAAACGACCGTCATCTCACTTCCCGGGCTCCGGCGACTGCGCTTTCCGGTTGAAGGCGACCTGTCGGTTGAAGTGGATGATGCGGCACGGACGGTGCTTGCCGCATTGGGCCTGTGTGCGGCGACCTTGGCTGCGGAAGCCGGCTACGATCTGCGTAGCCGCTGTCTGTTGTGGCCCACCGAGCCAGTTCGATGGGAGTTGCTTGGCACGCCGGGTGAAGAACCTGTGTGCTTCACGTTGTCGGTCGATGAGGCCATCGGATTACTGGATGGGGCGATCGACGCCGCGACCAAGGCCGGACTTCCCTGGCGCACCGATCCGATCGAGTTGAAGCCATCGGAGAAGTTCGTGGAACTGTTGCAGCGAAGCCAGCAGTTGGCTGCGACCCGCGAAACGGAGGGCTAGGCAGATGTGGGCTATTGGCGTTCATTTCTTGACAGGCACGTGTGTCGCGACCGACCCCAGCGACCGCGAGTCTCCCGAGTGGCCACCGCACCCAATGCGGCTGTTCATGGCGATGGCGGCGACCTACTTCGAGACGAAAGGCAACCAGGAACAACGGGCAGCCCTCGAATGGTTTGAACGGCTTCCGCCCCCGCGCCTGCTGGCATCCGCCGCGTCGATACGCTCGGTTGTGACCACGTTCGTTCCGGTGAACGATGGAAAGGGAGCAGAATCGCTGGGGAATTTCAGATCGCGACAGCCCAGGACGTTTCCGACCGTGGTTCCGAAAGCGGATTGCATCTACTACGTTTGGGATGGGGAAGACCAGTGCGAGACATATCGGGCAGCACTGGCTACGATTCTGGGCAATGTCTCACGACTCGGGCACTCCAGTTCGATGGTTCAGGCGTGGCTAATCGACGACGCCTCGAACCTTGAGGCGGGTTCTCTGGATGTCTGGGAGGCGGTCGAGACCGCAACCGGAGGCAAGCCGATGCGGCGCGTCTTTCCCGGAGCGCTGGCTCGGCTCGAGGCGGCCTACAACGAAGACGCGATTGCAGCTCATGCAGAACTGAGCGGGCAGGTTGCGGCTGCGAAAGGAAAGGCCAAAAAGAGACTCAAGGAAGAGCTCGATGCACGCTTTAGCGGTGTGACTCCGCGGACGCAGCGGCCGGAATCTCGCCTGACAACCGTGTATCGGTGCGCCGGCCGGTCGGGTGAGACCTTGGTGCGGACCGAATTTGACGACCATCTCTTGGTGCTTGCCCAACACGATGGCCCCGTGTTGAGTTCTGAGACAACCCTCCGCACGTCGTACGCGCTACGGCGGGCAATTCTCTCGCAATTTGGCTGCGAAGATGAGATCCCCGAGTGGGTTAGCGGCCATGCCCCCGACGGCTCGCCGTCAGAGTCAGCACATCTGGCGATCCTGCCTCTGCCATACGTTGACGCCCCGTACGCCGATGGTCATTTGCTCGGGATGGCTCTGGCGTTTCCCCGCAGTGTGCCGTTGCCTGAGCGAGGTAAGCTGCTTGGCCGACTACTTCATGACCCGCTCACGGGCGAGGACCGTCCGGTCGTATTACGACTCGGGAAACTGGGGGAAGTCACGTTGCGTCCCGAAACGAGATCGGCGGCGCCGATTGCACTTCGGTCAGAGACTTGGACCGTTGCCACGCCCTCACGTCTGTGGGCAACCGCTACGCCGATCGTACTTGACCGCTACCCAAAGGCCAAACGTGATATGCGAGGTCGGTGGTTGGAGGAAGTCAGTGACATTGTCACCGCGGCATGCGCGCGGATCGGCTTGCCGAAACCAAATGATATCGCAATCAACCACAATGCCTTTTTGCGGGGAGTCCCCAGGGCACGACCTCAAGGAGGCGGGTTCCCAGCCTACCCGGACAAGAACGGCACTGGGGCGCGGTACATGGTTCACGCATGCATTTCGTTTACCGAGCCCGTGCAGGGACCAGTGATTCTCGGGGCGGGTCGATACTTCGGCTATGGTCTCTGCAAGCCATTTGAGACGAGGGGGACGGACCGTGGGTGAACTTGAGACGAGCGATTTTCCTGCGTTTTTCGAGGCCATTCACAAGTACCCGCCCATGGATTGGCAGGTTCGGCTGGCCGAACTCGCGTGTCGCGGAGACTGGCCCGCCGTGATCGACCTGCCGACCGGAGCGGGCAAGACGTCATGCCTGGAGATGGCATCGTTCGCATTGGCCTTCCAGGCGGATCGACCTCCCGAATTGCGAACGGCACCGCTACGGACGTTTCTCGTCGTCGATCGGCGGATTGTTGTCGACGACGCCTTCCGGCGAGCCAGGTACATCCAGGAGAACCTGGCGGAGGCTCTGGCGGGCCGCCGCGATTCCGTCCTCGCCCGTGTTGCGGAGCGACTTGCGACGATCTCCGGGAACAGGGCAACTCCACTTATCGCCTGCCAATTGCGTGGCGGAGTCTACCGTGACACCTCATGGGCAAGGTCGCCCAATCAGCCTTTGTTGGTTACCAGTACAGTCGACCAGGTTGGTTCGAGATTGCTCTTCCGCGGTTACGGTGTCACGGAGTCGGCACGGCCCATCCATGCAGCACTCGTGGCTTGCGATAGCCTGATCTTGCTCGACGAAGCACACTGCTCGAAGGCGTTTTCTCAAACGCTGAGTGCGATACGCCGGTTTCAAGCGAAGCCTTGGCAACGGGAGTCGTTTGGCCCGCCATCGATTTCCGTAGAGATGACGGCCACACCTGCCGGCTCGGTGTCCGGAGAACAGCGGTTCGAATTGACATCGGCAGAGCGGTCCGACCGACATTCTTTCCTGGGAAGACGCTTGCATACCCCGAAGCCGGCCGAACTGCGGGTAGCAGCAAAAGCGAAGGGCAAGCGCGCGGTGAGCGCGTTTGCGGGGGAACTGGTGTCTGCGGCGACCGAGCTACTGTCCAGCGAACGGACCGCGGTCGCCGTCGTTGTCAATCGGATTGCAACCGCCAAAGAGGTTTACGGTCGCCTCCGCCAGGAGCTTGCCGGTCCGGCACAGGTCGAAATGATGATCGGGCGGATGCGCGCCATTGATCGAAACAAGCAGGCGGACCGTTTGCGAAAGATGATCGCATGCGAGTCACAAGAGTCGCGTCCGTCAATTCCGTTGGTCGTCGTTGCGACTCAATGTATCGAGGTGGGGGCCGACCTGGACTTTGACGCGATGGTGACCGAGGCGGCTCCATTGGATGCGTTGAGGCAGCGCTTCGGGCGGCTGAATCGCACCGCCAGATCGATCGACGCTCGTGGGATCGTCGTGATTCAAGAGCAAAGTCGCAAGACGGATCAGCAACTTGACGCCCTGGATTCCACCGGCAAGCATGACGACCCTGTCTACGGCAACGCACTTGCGCGGACCTGGAATGCGTTGTGGCAGGTTGGCGAGGGCAACGACGCTGTGCGTCAGCTCGATTTCGGAATCGCCGCGATGGATGCTGTCGTCACGCGACTTGGAGACGACGAGGCGCTGGCCCGGCTGAACACCTCCAGCCCCGACGCACCGACGCTGCTTCCGGCGCATCTCGATTTACTTTGCCAAACGGCCCCTGCACCCTGGCCGGATCCGGATGTCTCACTTTGGTTGCACGGAGCACAACGGGCCAATCCGGACGTTCAGGTGTGCTGGCGAGAAGATCTTCCGCAATCCGATTGGGACGACTCCTGCAAGGCGGCTGCCTGGATTCAAGCAGTTAGTCTCTGCCCCCCATCGTCGCTCGAGTGCATGCCGGTGCCGATTAGTCGCATGAAGACCTGGTTGGTGCAACAGGAACCCAAAGAGGACAGCACGTCAGACGTCCCAGCGGCGGCAACCGAACCAACGGACCCTTCCGTCAACGAGATCACCGCCTCCCGCCAGCCTTTAGTCTGGCGTGGCGGGGAAGCCAGCCAACTGCTCACCCATATCCATGACATTCGCCCGGGGGACACCATCGTCCTGCCTGTGTCGGCGGGCGGCTGGAACGAACTCGGCTTTCTTCCTGGTGCCGACGCGGGGCACCTGCCCGCACCGTCCAGCGACACAGCGGTCGACCAGGATAGGGCGGTTGACCAAGTTAACGCGGTGGTTGACGTCGCCGAAGAGGCGTGTCTTGCCTCGCGGCGACGTCGCGTTCTCCGGCTGTTTCCGGCACGCCTGCGCGCGTTGCCGGATTCGAGTGCCGGAGCGGCCCTCATGGCCTTCTGTCAGGATGAGTCTTCGCCCCTCTCGCTGCGTGACGTCCGTAAGCTCGTCCTGGAAATGTGTGACGAGAGCGAATGTTACGAGTTACGCGATGTCCTCCGGCAAACGGTGGCAGGAGGATTCTCGCTTGACAGGTACTCTGGCTACGATGGCAAAATTGCACAGGAGGGAATCGTTCTCACTTCCTTCCAACGCGGTGCGGCCGCAGCCGCGACGGAAATTGTGGACGACGATGGTATCGACGGATTGTGCGACACGCTCGACGGGCGAGTTGCGCTCGCGGACCACCTGGCAGACGTCGAGAAGCGAGTCGTCGAAATTGCACAATTCATTGACACCGGAACATGCCTGGCATCGTTGCGAAGGGCAGCCCGGATGCACGATTGGGGAAAGTGCGATCCCCGCTTTCAGGCGATGCTGATGCGTCGTGATCTCCAAGCAGCCTATTCGCAGCCCCATCTGTGGGCAAAATCCACCGGGGCGACTTCCAGCCGCAGGGACTGGCAGGCCGTCAGGAAACGGGCCGGTCTCCCACCTGGGTTCAGGCATGAATTCCTGTCGGTACAGCTTGCCGAGCGTGCTTTGGAGGAGGCCGACCAAGCCGATGATGATTGCGACAGGCAGCTCGTCTTGCACCTGATCGCCAGTCATCACGGTTACGCGCGCCCGTTCGCACCGGTTTGCAACGACGAGCAGCCGGTCGATGTGCAATTCGAAACCGCAGCCGGGCCGATCAAGCTCTCGTGTGATTGGCGCGGCAGCCACCGCCCCGAACGCCTTGACAGTGGAATCGCCGAGCGGTATTGGGCAACAACCAGACGGTTTGGATGGTGGGGGGTGGCCTACCTGGAAGCCATTCTGCGACTGGCCGACCAGGACGCCAGCGCTAATCCAAATCGCGTCGTTGGGAAGCACGTGACTACTTCGGAGGAATCGTCATGACGCAAAGTGTTTCACTTCCTGGTCTCGATGGCTCGAATCCACTAGCGTTTATGGCCGCCCTGGGCACCTTGCGCGTGCTCACACTCAGCCTGCCACGCAATGGGGTCCGGATGCATTGGGATATCCAAAGGGGCGTTTGGTGTCCGGTCTTGACTGGCCTGCCGGTCGAATGTGATCAGGACGCCGTTGTCGAACTCCTTGCCCGGCAACTCGCCGAGCCCGATGCCGTCAGGCTGTTCGAGCAGATCGGGCCGGATTTGACGATCAGCGGTCGACGTCTTCGGTTTCTCAGCCAGAGCGCCCTTGAACTCGGGGACGAGGACTGCACTGATGTGGTAACGGCAAGAGTCCCAGCCGATTTTCTCGCAGCTTTCGGATGTGACATGATGACCGGCGATGGAGAGCTCGACTCCCAAATTGAAGATACGGCATTCCGTACGATGAGCGGGGCAGGCCATCAGCACTTCATCCAGTTCATGTGCGATATCGTTCGAGCAACGAACGGGGCACATCTTCACAAGGCGCTGTTCGAGACCTGGAATTACGACGATCCAGGGCGCGGTCTGAATCTTCGTTGGGACCCGGCCGACGATCGCCGATACGCATTACGATGGCGGAACCCCAGCAAGGACCCGAATACCACGATGCGAGGCGCGAACCGGCTGGCCATTGAATCGCTGCCACTCTTCGCCACCGCGCCGATGAGAGGTCGACTCGAGACGACCAGCTTTGTCCAACGACGTCGGCAGGGAGTTCGGTTCACCTGGCCGATATGGCGCGTGCCGCTGCAGGTTGATATCGCGAGAAGCCTGCTGCAGTCTCCCATGCTTACGCCACCGAGCGTATCGGAATCCGACGCCGTTCACGCGCAATGGCGACAACGACTTGAGCCGCTGGGAGTTGCTGCGGTTTTTCAGTCGCAGCGCATTACAACAGGAAAGTTTAGAAATTTTACACCAGCGCGATCACTGTGATGTGCCGGCTTCGGGTTGCGGTATTCAATGTGCGGCTGAATCCAGACGCCTGCTCTTTGGCAATTCACCAAACTACGGGGCGGCTGCGTGAACAGGGCAGGCAAGAGGGGCGGGCTGTGCGGTACCTCTTGCCTGCCGTCACGGGGCAATCTCCCGGTTCCGTAGGTCATGCTGTGCATGACGTATTGCAATCAGGTTCCGTAGGTCATGCTGTGCATGACGTATTGCGGTCCGGCGTTCTGGAACCAAGTGTCATCAAACACGTCGCGCACCTCGGTAGCGCTGCGCCGTCGTATGCTATGCCGGGGCCAGCGCCGAACCGTTGTGGTCGTTGCTTTCGGCAGCAGATGAACAACAGAGATTCTTTCGCTCCGCGATCGCATCTCGCTTCCACGGACCCGTAGCGTGTCCGCACGCATTGATGACCGCCAGTCACCGATTCCACGACACCTTCTTCCCGGAACGTCAAGGCCCGTGCCACGCGAACTCTCCCATCTCACCGCTCCGTGAAGAACCCGCATTGCCCCGCTACGGCAGCAGGGGCTGCCGGAATACGTAAGGCCGGCGTCCATGGAGTGCCGGCCACACGATCATGGATGGCTCGAACCGATCGTCTTCGAGAAAGGGTCTAGTCATGCGAAAGATCTATCTGGTGACCTACGACATCCGCGACGCAAAGCGATTGCGGTGCGTCTTCAAGACAATGCGGAACTGGGGCGACCACTTGCAGTACTCGGTTTTCGAGTGTCAGTTGCATCAGGTCGATTTGCTCAAGCTCAAAGCCCAGCTCAAAGAGACCATTAATGCGGCCGAAGATCAGGTGCTGTTCGTCGACCTCGGGCCAGCCGCCGGGCGTGGCGAACGGGTGATCGAGGCGCTGGGCCAGCCCTACGTATCGATCGCCAGCCCTTGCCTGATTATCTGAACCGGCTTTTCGCCACGCATCCGGCGCGGATCGTGCCGGAGCGGGCTACGTCCAATGATCTGCAACGTAGGAGCGCCCCGATGATTCAACCGTCTACCTCGCCAAGCGATCGCCTGAACTGCACGGACGGCGTACGGGAGGACCGCTACCTTCCCGCTCGGATGGTCAACGAACTGGTCTATTGTCCCCGGCTGTTCTACCTGATGCATGTCGAGGGTCAGTTCGAGCACAATGCCGAAACGACGGATGGCGATGGCGTGCATCAGCGGGTCGACGCATGCACGGATGCCCTGCCGGCGCTGCCGGAACGCAGCCGCAGCAAGGAGGCGCCGGTCGCTGCCCAACAGCGGTTGTTATTCAGCGATTCGGACGGTACCAGTGCCCCGACCAGGGACGGTGACTCGCTTGGCGCCCCCGCCGCCGGGGCGCCAAGACCTGCCTCCCCGTCCGACGGAGATCATCAGGAATCGCGAGAAGACCGGGCGCCGCACGAGCCGGAGGCGGCCAGGCTGCATGCCCGCAGCGTCACCTTGGCCAGTGACACGCTGGGCGTTGTCGCCAAGCTGGACTTGATCGAGGCGGAAGGCGCGCAGGCAACGCCTGTTGACTACAAGCGAGGCCGCCCGCGCCGAGCCGCCGACGGCACGCTGGAGGCGTGGCGCCCGGAGCAGGTTCAGTTGTGCCTGCAGGCGCTCGTGCTCCGCGAAAACGGCTACCAATGCGAACAAGGTGTCTTGTACTTCAACTCGACGCGGCAACGCGTCACCGTCGTGATCGATGATCGGCTAATCGAGCAAACCCGCGAGGCCGTTGCTTTGGCTCGCCAGGTGGTGGACGCCGGGCAGCCGCCGCTCCCACTGGTCAATAGTCCCAAGTGTCCCAAATGCTCGTTAGTCGCGATCTGTCTTCCTGACGAGACGAACTGCTGCCGGGCGCGAGACAGCGAGGGCCACCAATCTGCGCAAGTCCGTCTGCCGGCGACACCCCGCGATGACCTGCGCCCGCTCTACTTAAACACGCAGGGATTGGTGGTCGGTCGGAAGTCCGAGGTGCTGCAGGTCAAGCAGCAAGGCAAGGTCATTCAGCAGGTTCGCTTGCGCGAGATCAACCAGGTGAACCTGTTCGGCAACATTCAGCTTTCGACGCAGGCAATGCAGACGTTGCTGGAGCTGAATATACCGCTCGTGTTGCACTCGCAGCGGGGTTATTTTCAGGGCATGCTGCAAGGAACTGGGCTGAAGAACATCTTGCTCCGGCGACGTCAGTTTCGCCTGGCCGACGATCGCGTGGAGTGCTTGCGGATCGCCAAAGCGCTGGTCATCGGAAAGATTCGCAACCAGCGTGTGTTGTTGATGAGAAATCATGCCGCACCGCCTCGGGAGGCAATCGTCGAACTGAAGCGTCTGTCGCACAAGGCCAAGCGGGTTGAGTGTGCGGAGTCCTTGTTGGGAATTGAAGGGACAGCAGCGCGGATTTACTTTCAACACTTCGCCGGGATGCTCAAGCCGGGGGACGAGCCGCTCGATCCCGGCGCTGCCCTAGGGCAACCGCCCCGATTTGATTTCAACTTTCGCAAACGGAACCGCCGGCCACCCCGGGATCCGGTGAACGCCTTGCTGTCACTGGCTTATGCCCTGGTAGCCAAGGACTTAACGGTAACGGCGGCTGCCGTCGGCTTGGATCCGTACCTGGGGTTCTATCACCAGCCGCGGCCTGGTCGACCGGCCCTGGCCCTCGACTTGATGGAGCCCTTTCGTCCACTGCTGGCAGATTCCGCGGTGATTACGGCGATCAACAACCGCATGGTCAGTCCCGAGCATTTCATTGAGGCGGGGAACGGTGTTGCGCTGACGACACGAGGACGACGGGCTTTTTTTCGAGCGTATGAGCAGCGGATGGATCAGCTCGTTACGCATCCGCTGTTCGATTATCGAGTCAGCTATCGGCGGCTACTCGAGATACAAACCCGCCTCCTGGCACGGGTGGTGAGCGGCGAATTGGTGACTTACCCCGCCTTTGTGACTCGCTGACGGTGATGCCAACGGTCGAGGCCTGACGTCATGTCCAAGCTTGGTGAACTGCCCCGCGAGCGGCCTGGTGCCCCAAGAAACCCCGCAGCCGCTCGCAGATGCCTAACCATTTGCTATCAGACGAGTTACCCACAGAAACGCAGGTCGAGCTACGATGCACACAAGAATTATCCCCCAACCGCTCGCAAGGCGGCATCCCAAGCCGCTAAAATCAGCCCAGCCCAAAGGGCCCCTTTCCGCGTTCAGATGAACGCGGCCCCATTGAAGCAATCCCTTTTTCCTGCCCTTGCTTGCAGCAATTTCCTTTCCGCGTTCAGATGAACGCGGCCCCATTGAAGCGACTTTAGAAAGATCGCCGGGCCGGTCGACTTCTCCTTTCCGCGTTCAGATGAACGCGGCCCCATTGAAGCGAACCCGCACCCGCGGAACTGCATGAGAGCGTATGGACTTTCCGCGTTCAGATGAACGCGGCCCCATTGAAGCGTCTCAATAGCCGCCCGCGCCTCCACCGCCGCGGTACTTTCCGCGTTCAGATGAACGCGGCCCCATTGAAGCCACTGGTGACACATGCCGTTGAACTTAATCGCATTTACTCGCGCTGCTGTCGAACGTCAACTCGGTGCTGAGCCGCATCCTGCGGCGTTGTTTGGTTGGCTTCCTGCCAACCGTGTGCGTTGACGCGTTGGATCCGTGGGCGT